>CBHWCZ010000053.1:0-2032 GCA_966112355.1 uncultured Polaromonas sp. | reverse complement strand
GACCTGATCCAGCGTACCGAGGTCGAGCTGCTCAAGACCCCGAACCTGGGCAAGAAGTCGCTCACGGAAATCAAGGAAGTGCTGGCCCAGCGTGGCCTGTCACTCGGCATGAAGCTGGAGAACTGGCCGCCGGCCGGCCTGCAGCAGGGCATGATGGGCTGAGAGGCCCGGATACAGACTAGGAAGCACGACCATGCGCCACAAGAAATCCGGCCGTAAGTTCAGCCGCACCAGCGCCCACCGCGAGGTGATGTTCGTCAACATGGCAGCCTCGCTGTTCAAGCACGAGCTGATCCGCACGACCCTGCCCAAGGCCAAGGAACTGCGCCGCGTCGCCGAACCGCTGATCACCATCGGCAAGGTGGATGGCGTGGCCAATCGCCGCCTGGCGATGTCCCGCCTGCGTGACAAGGAAGCGGTCGGCAAGCTGTTCGTCGAACTTGGCCCGCGTTACCAGGCCCGTCCCGGCGGCTACCTGCGCATCCTCAAGGCCGGCTTCCGTCCGGGCGACAACGCCCCGATGGCCTATGTCGAGCTGGTGGATCGCCCGCAGACAGTCGTTGCCAGCGCCGAGTAAGCGCCGCTTCGGCTAAAGAGAAGACCCCGGCCTGCGCCGGGGTTTTTTTTGCCCGAAACTTCCGAAACTCCAGCCGCTGCGATATGGTCAACACTGGCGGCTCCCCCATTGTGAAACCCATGAATCCCAATCCATTCTCCTGGTCGTTCCGGGTCCAATTCCTTTTCGGCTTCGCGGTTTGCGCGGCGTTGCTGTCCTATGCCGTGTTCGCGCAATACGGCCAGATGTTCGAGCCTTGCCCGCTGTGCATCTTCCAGCGCGTGGCGATGGCGGCGGTGGCGGTGGTTGCGCTGATTGGCGCGCTGCACGCCCCGCGCGGTGTGTGGGGACGTCGCGTGTATGGCCTGCTCGCTTTCCTGGCGGCCGGCACGGGCGCTGCCATTGCGGCGCGTCATGTCTGGATCCAGCATCTGCCGCCCGACCAGGTACCCGCCTGCGGGCCGGGCTTGAGCTACATGCTCGAATCCATGCCGAGCTATCTCGATGTCGTTTCGAAGGTGCTGAAGGGTTCCGGCGAGTGCGCCAAGGTGGATTGGACGCTGTGGGGCTTCTCGATGCCCGAGTGGACGCTGCTGTGCTTCACCCTGCTCGCCATTGGCGCGCTGTCGGCCGGGTTGCGCAAGCGATGAGCGCCGGTGATCGTCCCTTGCAATCGATTCCCGATCCGGCAGGCTGGAGTCCGAGCAGCTGGCGTGCCCTACCGGCCACGCAGCAGCCGCAGTATCCGGATGCGCAAGCACTTGCCGGTGTCCAGCGTGAACTGGGCGTGCTGCCGCCGCTGGTCACATCCTGGGAAATCCTGGCACTGAAGAAGCAGATCGCCGAGGCCCAGGAAGGACGCCGCTTCCTGCTGCAGGGCGGCGACTGCGCCGAGAGCTTCAGCGATTGCGAGTCGGGCCTGATTTCCAATCGCCTGAAAGTGCTGCTGCAGATGAGCCTGGTGCTGGTCCACGGCCTGCGCTTGCCAGTGGTGCGGGTGGGCCGCTTCGCCGGCCAGTACGCCAAGCCGCGCTCCACCGACACCGAGACTCGCGACGGCGTGACACTGCCGAGCTACCGCGGTGACTTCATCAACCAGCCGGGTTTTACGCCGGAAGAACGCACCGCAGATCCGCGCCGCATGGTGAAAGGCCACGCCCGTTCGGCCATGACGATGAACTTCGTCCGCGCGCTGATTGATGGCGGCTTCGCCGACCTGCACCACCCGGAGTATTGGGACCTGGATTGGGTCAAGCACTCGCCACTGTCCGAGGACTACCACCGTATGGTGGCGGCCGTGGGCGATGCGGTGCGTTTCATGGAGACCATCTCCGGCGAGGCGCTGCACAATTTGAATCGCGCCGATTTCTACACCTCGCACGAAGCCTTGTTGCTGCCCTACGAGGAAGCCCTGACGCGCCAGGTGCCGCGCCAGTGGGGCTGGTTCAACCTGAGCACGCACTTCCCCTGGATCGG
>CBHWCZ010000052.1:0-2312 GCA_966112355.1 uncultured Polaromonas sp. | reverse complement strand
GGGAAGAGTTCGGGCAGGTAGTAGGTGAAGCTGCCGAACACGCCGAACACCGACAGGCCGATGGCGAAGTACATGTACAGGCGCGTCTGCGGCGCCAGGTCCAGGCCAAAGGTGGCGAACACCGCGGCGGCGGACAGCGCCCAGTAGATCGCGAACATCGGCTTGCGGCCCAGGTACTTCGAGGCCGGAATCGTCAGCAGCGTGCCGATCAGTCCGCCCAGGTTGAAGCAGACCGTGGCCATCATCTTCCAGTGCTCGATGAGCTGCTGCGTGCCCAGCTTGTCCAGGCCCTGCGCTTGCGCGGCGGTATTGGCCAGGCCGCTGGCGACCACCGGGATGAAGGCATTGCAGCTCCACCACACCATCAGCGCGATCACCGCCATCAAAAAACCGGAGCGCGTGAAGCTGCGCAGCGCAGGCGAGAACAATTCGGCCAGGCGCACCGGCGCGCCTTGCGCAGCAGCGTTCTTCCAGCGCTCGGGCTCCTTCACGAACAGGCGCACGGCGAAGGCCGCGGCCGCAGGCAGCAGGCCGAACAGGAACACATAACGCCACGACACTTCGGGTTGATCAACGAACCAGTGGCCGGCCACGGTGAGGTTGACGAAGGTCGCCAGGAACAGGCCGATCGGCGCAGCGGTGTAGAGCAGGGCGCCAGCCTCGACGCGTTTTTCCTCGGGCACCGTCTCGGCCACCATCGCCGCGCCCGCCGCCCATTCGCCGCCAATGCCCAGCGCCGCGATCAGCCGGCACACGCCCAGCACCCAGATGTTCGGCGCGAAGGCGCAGGCCGCGGTGCCGAAGGCATACAGCAGCATGGTGATAAGCAAGGTGCGCGTGCGCCCAATGCGGTCGCCGATCTTGCCGAACAGCACGCCACCCGCCGCCCAGCCCAGCAACAGCACCGAAGTCAGGATGCCCGTCCACATCAGCGTGGCCTGCTTGGCCTCGGGCGAGCCAATGGTTAGCCCCAGCAGCGTTGGCACACAGTTAGGCGCGACGTAGTTGAACAGCAGGCCGTCGAATACATCGAAGCCCCAGCCCAGCCAGGCAGCGAACAGGACCAGCCATTGGTAGCGTGTGAATCCGAGCATGCTTTCCCCTCCCCAGGGTCAGGCAGTAAGGATAGCGTCAATTCAGCCTAGCCAAGTCGTGTGGCCTTCCACGACCTTCCAGCCGTCGGCAAAATTCACGAGCGTCACTTCGAAGCCTCCGCCCGACAGCGGCTCATCTACACAGCTGCCTTCAACACGCGCGTGTTGATTGTCGGCGTCAACCTGTACTTTCGAGATCGAACACTGAACGGCCCACTCCCCGGTTTTTTGCAGAATACGAGGAGCGTTGGATGCTTTGCTTGCGAGGGCAGAGCATGGATGTACATTTGTCCTGTTGATCGATTCCAAAAATCCTTTCGGTGGGTCGACCATTGTGGGGAAGCAGATGGCTATGGGTCGACGCTCCGTCTTGCCGAGGGCATAGCCCCCGGAAAATATATCGACGAGGGCACTACGAATGATGGATTGGCCCTCCAGAGATCGGGATTGCTTGTAGTCGACACTCGAGCAGCCCGGAAGCAGGAGAAGGACCAGAAGCCATTTCATCTGCTGATCAACCTGGACTTCATGTTGCAGATACCGCGTCCACTCGGGTGTATCCCCGGGGCAGGGCATGCCCGCGCGATGCGCGGACTCCTTCATATGCCTGGAGGTCGCGCCAGCTGAGCACCAGCTTCTGCTTGCCAGAGAACACCGTCAGCTCGCCCCCCTGGCGAACACTGGCAACCGCAATCAGCTTCTCCTCGCCACTCTTCAACTTCGCCGGCGGAATCTGGATCAGCTTGTTGCCCTTGCCCTTGTCGAGTTCCGGCAGCTCGGTGATGGGGAAGGCCAGCAGGTGGCCGGCCGAGGTGACGGCGACGATCCAGTCCTTCGCCGGGTCGGTGACCAGCGCGGGCGGCAGGATGTCGGCCTTGTCGTCGGCGTTGATCAACTGCTTGCCGGCTTTCTGGCGGCCGGTGAAGTTTTCGAAACGCGTGAAGAAGCCGTAGCCGTAGCTGGAGGCGAGCAGGAAGCGTTGCTCGTTCTCGCCGCTGGCAGCGCCGACGAAGCGCGCGCCCGTGGGCAGGGTGAAGCGGCCGGTCAGCGGTTCGCCATTGCCGCGCGCCGAAGGCAGGGTGTGCGCCAGCGTGGAATAGGCGCGGCCCGTGCTGTCCAGGAAGGCCACTTGCTGGGTGCTGCGGCCGCGCACGGCCTGCAACAGCTTGTCGCCGTCGCGGTAGCCCAGCGTGGAGGCGTCCACGTCGTGGCCCTTGG
>CBHWCZ010000051.1:0-2362 GCA_966112355.1 uncultured Polaromonas sp. | reverse complement strand
ATGCTGGTGGGCGGCACGGGCATCGGCTACTTCGTCTGGAACGAGTGGAACAACCTGTCGCTCACCAATGTGATCTTCGCCATCCTGGTCATCGGCATCGTCGGCATGCTGCTGGATCTCGCATTTGCCCAATTCCAGAAATGGGTGACCTATGTGGAGTGAATCTTCTGTCCGCAGCGAGCAGCCCGTGTTGCCGTTGGGCCCACTGGTCGAAACCCCTTCCCCCAAGAAAGAACGAAGCATGCAGGGATTTCTCAAGATTGAAGCGCTGAGCAAGGCCTTTGTCGCTGACAAGCCGGTGTTTGCCAATGTCTCCTTCACCATCGACAAGGGCGAGTTCGTCTGCATCATCGGCCACTCGGGCTGCGGCAAGACCACCATCCTGAACGTGCTGGCGGGTCTGGACACGGCGAGCAGCGGCCACGTCTTCATGGACAACCGCGAAATCGCCGGCCCCAGCCTGGAGCGTGGCGTGGTGTTCCAGAGCCATGCGCTGATGCCCTGGCTCACCGTGCGCAAGAACATCGCCTTTGCCGTGAACTCGCGCTGGCCCGACTGGAAGTCGGCCGAGGTCAACGCCCACGTCGAGAAGTTTGTCGCGCTGGTGGGACTGAGCGCCGCCATCGACAAGAAGCCTTCGCAGCTGTCCGGCGGCATGAAGCAGCGCGTGGGCATTGCCCGGGCCTTTGCCATCCAGCCCAAGATGCTGCTGCTCGACGAGCCCTTCGGCGCACTCGACGCCCTCACCCGCGGCACCATCCAGGACGAGCTGATGAGCATCGTGCGCGAGACGCACCAGACCGTCTTCATGATCACGCACGACGTGGACGAAGCCATCCTGCTGGCCGACCGCATCCTGCTGATGAGTAATGGCACTGAGCTGCCTGACGGCAGCGTGGGCACCAAGAACGCCACGCGCTACGCGCCCGGCGGCATCGCCGAGGAAGTGGTCAATCCGCTGCCGCGCGAACGCACGCGCGCGGCGCTGCACCACCTGCCCGGCTACTACGACCTGCGCAACCACATCGTTGATTTCCTCGTGACGCGCGCCCGCGCGCACTGACCTCACGCCTTTTTTCTTCCTATTTTCTTTTCTCTCATACCTACACAGGAGCACCCACACCATGAACCGCAACGACGTCACCGAAAAAATCATCACTGTCAAAGTTTCCAAAGGTCTGACCTGGGACTCCGTGGCCAAGAAAGTGGGCCTGAGCAAGGAGTGGGTCACCGCTGGCTGCCTCGGCCAGATGACGTTCGACGACAAGCAGGCCAAGATCATCGGCAAGATTTTTGGCCTCACGGTTGAAGAGCAGAAGTGGCTGCAGGTCGTGCCGTACAAGGGCTCGCTGCCCACGCCGGTGCCAACCGATCCGCTGATCTACCGCTGGTACGAAATCGTCAGCGTCTATGGCACCACCATCAAGGAACTGATCCACGAAGAGTTCGGCGACGGCATCATGAGCGCGATCGACTTCAGCATGGACATCGTGCGCCAGCCCGACCCCAAGGGCGACCGCGTGAACGTGGTGCTGTCGGGCAAGTTCCTGCCGTACAAGACTTACTGAGTGTCTTTATCCCGCCGGCCCTGCCAGGGGCGCGGTGGCGCCAGACGTGCAAAATGGTGGCATGAACTCTCTAGCCGGCATTCGCGTTCTCGATCTGTCCCGCGTCCTCGCGGGCCCCTGGTGCACCCAGACCCTGGCGGACCTGGGCGCCGATGTGATCAAGGTGGAGCGCCCCGGAACCGGTGATGACACCCGCACCTGGGGCCCGCCCTTCCTGAAGGACGCGTCCGGTGCCGACACCGAGGCGGCCTACTACCTCGGCACCAATCGCAACAAGCGCTCGCTCACCTGCGACATCGCCCAGCCCGCCGGCCAGGCGCTGATGCGCGAGCTGGTGAAGCACTGCGATGTGTTTGTTGAGAACTTCAAGGTCGGCGACATGGCGCGCTATGGGCTGGACTACGCATCGCTCAAGGCCATCAACCCGCGTCTGGTGTACTGCTCGGTAACGGGCTTCGGCCAGAACGGGCCGTATGCCGAGCGGGCGGGTTATGACTACGCGATCCAGGGCATGGGCGGGCTGATGAGTGTGACCGGCGAGCGCGACGACCTGGGCGGCGGGCCACAGAAGGTTGGCGTCGCGGTGGCCGACCTGATGACTGGCATGTACGCCACCGTCGGCATTCTGGCCGCGCTGCGCCATGCCGAGAAAACCGGCGAAGGCCAGCAGGTCGACATGGCGCTGCTCGACACCCAGGTGGCGATGCTTGCCAATCTGGGCGCCAATTACCTGGTCAGTGGCAAGGCCCCCGGGCGCGCCGGCAACGCGCACCAGAACATCGTGCCCTACCAGG
>CBHWCZ010000050.1:0-2594 GCA_966112355.1 uncultured Polaromonas sp. | reverse complement strand
CCGACGAATACGACACGGCCTTCTTCGACAAGCGCAGCAAGTTCGTGCACTACCGCCCGCGCACGGCGCTGCTGAACAACCTGGAGTTTGACCACGCCGACATTTTTGATGATCTCGCCGCCATCGAGCGGCAGTTCCATCATCTGGTGCGGACAGTGCCCTCGCAGGGCCGGGTGGTGGTGAACGCCACCGAGGACAGCCTGCAGCGGGTACTTGAAAAAGGCTGCTGGAGTGAGCAGACACTCTTCGGCAGCCATTCACGCAACCAGACTGGCTTTACCGCGCAGGGCGAACCGCACGATTTTCAGGTGCTCCAGGCGGGCGAGCCGGTGGCGCGGGTGCAGTGGGCCGTCAGCGGCCTGCACAACCAACTCAATGCTTTGGCCGCCATGGCTGCAGCCGAGCATGTGGGCGTGAGCCCCGCGGATGCTGCGCTGGCGCTCGCCAGCTTCCAGAACGTCAAGCGCCGCATGGAGGTGCGCGGTGTGGTGCACCGAAGCGGGGGCGACATCACGGTGTACGACGACTTTGCGCACCACCCCACCGCCATCCAGACCACGGTTGACGGCCTGCGCCGCCAGCTCAACAGCAGCGGCCGGCAGGACGAGCGCATCCTGGCGATCTTCGAGCCGCGCAGCAACACCATGAAGCTGGGCACGATGACGGCGCAGTTGCCGGGCAGCCTCGCGCAGGCCGACCTCGCCTTCTGCCACAGCGGCGGACTGGACTGGGATGCGCGCGCCGCTTTGGCGCCGATGGGCGCCCGGGCACAGGTCGCGCCCACCACTGAAGAACTTGTGGCGCAGGTCTTGGCAGCGGCCCGGGCCGGCGACCACTTGCTGTGCATGAGCAACGGCGGGTTTGGCGGCATCCACACCCGGCTGCTGCAGGCGCTGAAGCCCTGACGGGCGAGCGGCCTGGGGCGGGTGGGGTCAGTAGCTGATGCTCAAGGCCGGCACATCCACATGCACCACCGGCTTGCCCAGTGCGGCACTGGCGGCGCGGGCAAATTCCATCGCCCACTTCGGGTCGGAAAACCTGCTGAGCCCGCCGGCCTGAGCCACCACCACGACCTTGTCCGCGGTCAGCAGCTTGCCGGTGGGGCGCAGTGGCTCACATCCCATCTGGGTGAACTGGTCGTCCAGCCACCAGCGTGCCACGTCGTGCGGCATGGGCTGCACTTCGTTCAGGTCCAGCCGCACGGGCGGGCTGTCCTTGAAAGTCACACTGACTTCACTGCGCATGGCGGGCCTCCTGAATGCTCTGGCCCCATGGTGGGCCGAGGGGTGTGCGGCGGCAATTCGCGGAAACCCGCAACAACCTGCGCCGCCCGACCGCCCTGCCTGACCTGCTCAGGCTGACTTCTTCGCGCGCCGGGCCAGCACGGCCTTCGACAGGGTTTCCAGCACTTCCAGCGACGGCTCCCAGCCCAGGCAGGCATCGGTGATGCTCTTGCCATACTCCAGCGCGCCGGCATCGTCCTTGCCGGGGGTAAATTTCTGCGCGCCCGGGTTGAGGTGGCTTTCCACCATCAGGCCGAACACCTGCTTCGAACCACCGGCCACCTGGCCGGCGATGTCGCGGGCCACATCGAGCTGTTTCTCGTGCTGCTTGGAGCTGTTGGCATGGCTGCAGTCCACCATCAGCGTGGCGGGCAGCTTGGCGGCTTCCAGCTCCTTGCAGGCCGCAGCCACACTGACAGCGTCGTAGTTCGGCGCCTTGCCGCCGCGCAGGATGACGTGGCAGTCCTTGTTGCCATTGGTCTGCACGATGGCGACCTGGCCGTTCTTGTGCACCGACAGGAAGTGGTGGCCGCGCGCGGCGGCCTGGATGGCGTCGGTCGCAATGCGGATGTTGCCGTCGGTGCCGTTCTTGAAGCCGATCGGTGCCGACAGGCCCGAGGCCAGTTCGCGGTGCACCTGGCTTTCGGTGGTGCGGGCGCCGATGGCGCCCCACGAGATCAGGTCGCCGATGTACTGCGGCGAGATCACGTCGAGGAACTCGCTGCCTGCCGGCATGCCCAGGCGGTTGATCTCGGTCAGCAGCTGGCGCGCGATGCGCAGGCCTTCGTCGATGCGGTAGCTCTCGTCGAGGTAGGGGTCGTTGATCAGGCCCTTCCAGCCGACCGTCGTGCGCGGCTTCTCGAAGTAGACGCGCATCACGATCTCGAGCGTGTCGGCGTACTTCAGGCGCTGCTCGCGCAGCTTGCGGGCGTAGTCGACGGCGGCGACCGGGTCGTGGATCGAGCAGGGGCCCATCACGACGAGCAGGCGGTCATCGCGGCCGGCGACGATGTTCTTGATGCGCTGGCGCGTGTCGGCGATCAGCGTTTCGGCGGCCGTGCCGCGGATCGGGAAAAAGCGAACCAGGTGTTCTGGCGGGGGCAGCGGGGTCACGTCCTGGATCCTTTCGTCGTCGGTCTGGCCTGTCTTGTCGATGGGCGCATACCAACCCTCCGTGGCGCTGGCGGACTTGGCGTTCATGGGCGTGATCTCCTGCTGGGATGGGAAACGAAACGGAAAACTGCGGGGCAAAAAAAAACCGCCGGGGAGACCCGGCGGTTTGGTGAGTTCTTTGCGTTTGTGTCTTACTGC
>CBHWCZ010000049.1:0-2739 GCA_966112355.1 uncultured Polaromonas sp. | reverse complement strand
TCGGCGCGCGCCATCAGGCTGGCGATGCTGTCGTCCTTGTGGAACACCGCCACGCCGAAGCTGGCGGTAATCCGGCCGATGCCGGAAAAATCATGCGCCTCGATGGCGGCGCGGATTTTTTCGGCGACCAGCTGGCAGCGCTCCAGGCCGGCGTGCCGGCAGACCACCACGAATTCCTCGCCCCCCATGCGCGCGACCACGTCGGCGTCGCGGGTGCACTGGCGCAAGATGCGCGCCATCGCTTCCAGCACCAGGTCGCCGGCGGCGTGCCCGTGGGTGTCGTTGACGCGCTTGAAGTGGTCGATGTCCATGATCGCCACCGAAAACTCCACGCCATAGCGGCGTGCGCGGATCAGTTCCTCATCCAGCACCTGGTCGAGCTTGCGGCGATTGGCCAGTCCCGTGAGCTTGTCGGTCACCGACAGGATCTCCAGCTCGCGGTTCTTCTCCATCAACTCCAGCGTGCGCGCCTGCACCAGGCTTTCGAGCTCGGCATTCATCTGCCGCAGCTGTTCGTTCTGGCGGATCAGGTCGCGCTCCTGGCGGTAGGCGCGGATGGCCGCGCGCACGGTCAGCACGATGTCTTCGTTGAGGAAGGGCTTTTCCAGGAAGCGGTACAGGTTGGCGTCGTTGATGGCGCGCTTCACGCCCGTCATGTCGCTCTGGCCGGTCAGCAGGATCTTGACCGTGTTGGGCGTGCAGGAATGCAGGCGCACCAGCAATTCGTCGCCGCGCAGGCCGGGCATCATGAAGTCGGAAATCACCAGGCCCAGCTCGCGTCCCTGGGCGCGGATCTCGGCATCAATCTCCAGCGCTTCCTCGCCGCTTTCGGCGAACTCGAACTCCATCTCGGCGCCGAAGTGGCTCGACAACACGCTGCGCAGCGCATTGAGCACCGTGATGTCGTCGTCCACGCACAGGATGATGCCGCTCTCGCCCACGCCCGCCCCCGGGTTGCTTACGACCCGGAGTAAAGCAGGATTCGGCGGCGGCGAGCGCGATGGAATACGCGGTTTCGCAGTTTCCACAGGGCCTGCACGCCGCTTTCGACCGGCCTGCAGGGGCCGAAACGGGCCTTAGTGCGCTGTGCGCACCGGCTTGGTGGCGTGGCCCATCAGGCGGTCGGTGGCGGCGATGCCGATGGCCGACAGGATGAAGATGGTGTGGATGATGGTCTGCCACATCACGCCCACCGAGGTCACCGCGCTGCAGGCCTTCAGGCTGGACTGGATCTCCAGCGCGGCCCGGGCCGCAGCCATGCCTTCGGGCGTCGAGCACAGCGGCAGGCCGCCGAGCGTGCCGGCTTCGATGAAGGTCTTGAGCAGGTGGATCGAGGAGATGCCGATGATCGCCATCGCCAGCTTCACCTTGAGCACGCTGGCGTTTACATGGCTCAGCCACTCGGGCTGGTCCGGGTGGCCTTCCAGCTTCAGGCGCGAGACGAAGGTTTCATAGCCGCCCACGATCACCATCATCAGCAGGTTGGAAATCATCACCACGTCAATCAAACCCAGCACCAGCAGCATGATGTCCTGCTCGCTCAGGCTGCCGGCGCCCATCACCAGGTGCGCCAGCTCGCGGATGAACAGCACCACGTACACGGCCTGGGCCACGATCAGGCCCAGGTACAGGGGCAGCTGGGACCAGCGCGAGCTGAAAATCAGGGTCGGCAGGGGGCCGAGGCGGGGCGGGGCGGACTGGGTCATGGGCGGTCTCGTCGGGGAATATGGCTTCGAATCAATGGCTTAGTGTAAGCGGTTCGGGCCCGGGCGTGGGCCGGCCGGGGCACTGGCTCACCAGCCCGGCCTGGGTTAGTGTGACCGTGTCGTCATTTTCTCTCGACGGCTTCCGGTTGCCCTCCGGCCCGGACCTACCGCTTTGTGCCAATTTCAGGGGATCCCAATGCAGACCAAGCTTCTCAGCCTCGCCCTCGGTGCCGCCCTCCTGCTGCCCATGGGCGCCTTCGCCGCGCCCTCGCAGAACGCGCTCGAGCACGCCAATGGCAACTCGCAGATCCTGCGTTGCGGCACCCGCCAGCCCAGCGAACTCGAATCGCTGCTGCGCGAAGAACACTTCCTCAACCTCAAGTCCAGCCTCAACCGCGGCAAGCCCGGCGGTGGCGGCGGCGGTGGCACCGCGACCTTCCCGCAGACCATCAAGGTCTACGTGCACGTGATCCGCGACGGTTCCGGCGCGGGCGACGTCAGCGACCAGAAGATCAACGCCCAGCTCGCCGTTCTCAATGACGCCTATATCACCGACGGCTTCAACTTCACCCTGGTGGCCACCGATCGCACCAACAACTCCAGCTGGTACACCGCGGGCCCCAGCACCACCGCCGAGACCCAGATGAAGTCGGCGCTGCGCCAAGGCACGGCCGATGACCTGAACATCTACTTCAACAATATGGGCGGCGGCCTGCTGGGCTGGGCTACCTTCCCGTCCAGCTACGCTTCCAACCCGCTCGATGACGGCGTGGTCATCCTCTCGGCGTCGGTGCCGGGCGGCACCGCGGCACCCTATAACCTGGGCGACACCGCCACCCACGAAATCGGTCACTGGCTGGGCCTGTACCACACCTTCCAGGGCGGCTGCGCCAAGAGCGGCGACTATGTCAGCGACACCCCGTCCGAGAAGAGCGCGGCCTACGGCTGCCCGGCCGGTCGCGACAGCTGCACCACCGTCGCCGGCGCCGACCCGATCTACAACTTCATGGACTACACCGACGACAGCTGCATG
>CBHWCZ010000048.1:0-5895 GCA_966112355.1 uncultured Polaromonas sp. | reverse complement strand
ACCACCTGGCGCCTGCGCGACTGGGGCGTGAGCCGCCAGCGCTACTGGGGCACGCCGATTCCCATCATCCATTGCGACGAGCACGGTGCGGTACCGGTGCCCGAGAAAGACCTGCCTGTGGTCTTGCCGCAGGACTGCGTACCCGACGGCTCCGGCAATCCGCTGGTGAAGCATGAGGGCTTTCATGCGGCGAGTCCTGGAAGCGACAAGCGTGTCGCGTGCCCGGTGTGCGGCAAACCCGCCCGCCGCGAGACCGACACCATGGACACCTTTGTGGATTCGTCCTGGTACTACATGCGCTACTGCGACCCCAAGAACGACCAGGCCATGGTTGCGGAGGGCGCAGCCTACTGGATGCCGATGGACCAGTACATCGGCGGCATCGAGCACGCCATCCTGCACCTGCTGTACGCGCGCTTCTGGACCAAGGTGATGCGCGATCTGGGTCTGGTGAAAGTGGACGAGCCCTTCACCAAGCTGCTGACGCAGGGCATGGTGCTCAACCACATCTACTCGCGCAAAGGCGACAAGGGCGGCATCGAATACTTCTGGCCGCACGAGGTGGAAGACATTCACGATGCCGCGGGCAAGGTGACGGGCGCCAAACGCAAGAGCGACGGCCTGCTGGTGAACTACGAAGGCGTGGGCACCATGAGCAAGAGCAAGAACAACGGTGTGGACCCGCAGGACCTGATCGAGCGCTACGGCGCCGACACCGCACGCCTGTACACCATGTTCACCGCGCCGCCCGAAGCCACGCTGGAATGGAACGATGCAGCGGTCGAGGGCAGCTACCGTTTTCTGCGCCGGGTCTGGAATTTTGGTGTCAAACTAAATGCTGAAAAACAGGCTGCCAAGGCGGCGGCTTCCGCTGGCTTTTTCCCCGAGTACGGTAAAGCTGCAAAAGCGCTGCGCCTTGAAGTCCACACCGTTCTCAAACAGATCGACTACGACTACCAGCGCATGCAATACAACACGGTGGTCTCCGGCAACATGAAGCTGCTCAACGCGCTGGAAAACTTCAGCTCAGACGGTTCTGCAGGCAGCTACAAAGCCCTGGAAGAAGGCTTCGGCATCCTGCTGCGTTGCCTCTACCCCGCCACCCCCCACATTGCTCATGCACTGTGGGAAGACCTGGGCTATGCCGCGCAAGCCGGTGATCTGCTCGACGCCCCCTGGCCCGAGGTGGATACCAGCGCCTTGCAGCAGGACGAGATCGAGCTGGTGCTGCAGATCAACGGCAAGCTGCGCGGCGCCGTCACGGTACCGGCAGGCGCCGACAAGGCCACCATCGAAGCGGCGGCGCTGGCTTCGGAAGCCTTCGTCAAACAGGCCGCCGGCGCACCGGCGAAGAAAGTCATTGTCGTGCCGGGCCGCCTGGTCAACATCGTCGTCTGACCAGCCCCTGACCGCTCACCGCTCACACCACACTACCCAAGGCACCCATGCAACGTCGCAACCTGTTGACCCTGATGGCCACCACCACCGGCCTGGCTGCGGCCGGCCTTTCAGGTTGCGGCTTTGCCCTGCGAAAGGCGCCCAACTTCGCCTTCACCACGCTCTTCAGCGGCGTGGCCGAAAGCTCCCCGCTGGGCGTGGAACTCAAGCGGTCGCTGCAGTCCACAGGCAAGGTGCGCGTCATCACCGATGCCCGGCAGATCGGCGAGGCACAGGTCGTGCTCGATGTGCTGCTGGACCAGCGCGAGAAGGTGGTGCTCAGCACCAATGCGTCGGGCCAGGTGCGGGAGTACCAGCTCAAGCTGCGCTTTCGCTTCCGGCTGCGCACGCTGGCGGGCAAGATGCTGATCCCGGATGCAGAAATCCTGCAGCAGCGCGACATCAGCTTCAATGAATCGGCAGTGCTGGCCAAGGAGGCCGAAGAAGGCCTGCTCTACCGCGACATGCAATCGGACATCGTGCAGCAGGTGCTGCGCCGGCTCGCCGCCGTCACGGAGCTGTAGCAACTGCAGCGCCGTGTCCTGGGTTCAGGACGCGTCGAACGCAGCCTGCAGCCACTCGATCTGCGTCGGCATCGGCGCAGGCGTGCTGCCCTGCAGCGCGCCATGCACCAGCACCACATCAAAACGGCACGGCGGCGGACTGGCAAAGCGCATCAGGTAATAGCGTGCCGCCAGAATGATGCGCTGCTGCTTGACCGGGCTGATGCTGGCCGCCGCACCGCCATGGGACTGGCTGGCGCGCTGCCGCACCTCGACAAACACCAGCGTGCCATCGGGTGCACGCAGGATGAGGTCAATCTCGCCACCGCCCCGGCCGGGCGTCCGATAATTGGTCTCGACCAAGCGCAGGCCAGCGCGCTGCAGATAAGCCAGGGCTGCGGACTCTGCCGCATCACCACGGGACTTGGTGGTAACCTGCCCGGGCACGGATTGCCCGGCCGCCACCTCTGCAGCGGCGGATGACCGGGCATTCTGTTTTCTGGAAAACCACATTGAACGCTTCTTTCGACCTCGCTCTGGAGGCGGCGCGTGCCGCCGCCGGCATGCAGCATTATCCGCAAGCCACACTGTATGTGGTGGCCACGCCCATCGGCAATCTGGCCGACATCAGCCTGCGTGCGCTGCAGGTGCTGCAGATGGTCAACGCGATCGCCTGCGAGGACAAGCGCCATTCCCAGCCGCTGCTGCGCCAGTACGGCGTGGAGACCGGCGCCGACAAGGCCCTGCTGGCCATTCACCAGCACAACGAGGCCGAAGCCGCCGGGCTGGTGATCGAGCGCCTGCAGCGCGGTGAACGCGTGGCCTATGTCAGCGACGCCGGCACGCCCGCAGTGAGCGACCCGGGCGCGCGGCTGGTGGCCGCGGTGCGGGCCGCCGGCTTTCGGGTGGTGCCGCTGCCCGGCGCCAGCAGCGTGACCACCCTGCTCAGTGCAGCGGGCGTGACGCGCGCCGAAGGCAGCGCAGACGGCAGCAGCGGATTTGTCTTTGCCGGTTTTCTGCCCAGCAAGGCCGGCGAGCGCGACCAGGCCTTGGAGCAGTTGCGAGGCGACACGCGCGCCACGGTGATCCTCGAGGCGCCGCACCGCATCGAGGCGCTGGCCAAAGCGATGGCCGTTCTGCAGGAGCGGCCGCTCACCGTGGGCCGCGAGCTGACCAAGCAGTTCGAGGAAATCGCCACCCTGCCGGCGCAGGACTTCGCCGCCTGGCTGGCCGCCAGCCCCCAGCGCACGCGCGGCGAGTTCGCGCTGGTGGTGCACGGCACTGCTGCGGTGGCGCCGCTGGACGACGGCCTGCGTGTGCTGCGCCTGCTGCTGGCCGAACTGCCGCTGAAAACTGCCGTGCGCATTGCCGCCGAGATCACCGGTGCCGCGCGCAACGACCTGTACGAAGCGGCGCTGAAACTGAAAGAGGCATGAACCCGAACGCCGACCAACTCTGGCGCGCGCCGCGCTGGATGCTGGCCGCCCTGCTGGCGGTGCTGGGCATGCTGGGGCCGTTCTCCATCGATACCTACATTCCCGGGTTTGCCGGGATCGCCAGCTCGCTCGGCGCCTCTCCCGTCGAGATGCAGCAGACGCTGTCGGCCTACCTGTTTGGATTTGCCTTCATGAACCTGTTCCATGGCGCACTGGCCGACAGCTTCGGGCGCCGCCCGGTGGTGCTGTGCGGCATCGCCATGTTTACCCTCGCCTCGGCCGGCTGTGCGCTGTCGCAAAGCATCGGCCAGCTGGTGTTCTTCCGTGCGCTGCAGGGGCTCTCGACCGGCGCCGGCATTGTGGTGTCGCGCGCGGTGATCCGCGACATGTACCCGCCCGCGCAGGCCCAGCAGGTGATGAGCCAGGTCACCATCTACTTCGGCGTGGCGCCCGCCATCGCACCGCTGATGGGCGGCTGGCTGTTTGTGCACCTGGGCTGGCAAAGCATTTTCTGGTTCCTCACCGGCATTGGCGGTGTGCTGTGGCTGGTCAACTTCCGCTTCCTGCCCGAGACGCTGCCGCTGGAGGAGCGCCAGTCCTTCAAGGTGCCCAACCTGATGCGCGGCTACTGGCAACTGGGCGCCAGCCCGCGCTTTTTGCTGCTGGCGCTGGCCAGCGGCGTGCCCTTCAACGGCATGTTTCTGTATGTGCTGTCGGCGCCGGTGTTTCTGGGCGAGCACCTGTCGCTGCAGCCCACGCAGTACTTCTGGCTCTTCATCCTGATCATCACCGGCATCATGTCGGGTGCCTGGCTGAGCGGCCGGCTCGCCGGCAAGATCGCGCCCAAGCAGCAGATACGGCACGGCTTTGTCATCATGTTGGTGACATCGCTTGTCAACGTGGCGGCCAATGCGGTCTGGACACCGCAGGCGTGGTGGGCCATGGTGCCGATCGCTGTGTTTTCCTTTGGCTGGGCGCTGATGGTGCCGGTGGTGACACTGTTGGTGCTGGACCTGCACCCCGAACGCCGCGGCATGGCCTCATCGCTCCAGGCCTTCATCGGCTCGACCGCCAACGGCCTGGTGGCCGGCGTGGTGGCGCCGCTGGTGATGCATTCCACCCACGCGCTGGCCGCCGCATCGCTGGGGATGATGTGCATCGGCCTGCTGGCCTGGCTTTATCTGCACCACCGCTGGCCGGAGATCGGGCGCGAGCGGACAGCGTGACGGCGCAAGGGCCGCCGGCAACCCACGCCTCAGCGGGCGTCCGAAGGCTCCATCCGGAACTCCATGCCCTGCCCCGTCCGTTGCGCTACCTGGCTGGGGTCAAGGTAGACCCAGAAGAACATGTCATGGATGCTGTCGCGCCAGCGGTAGGTCATGATGTCCCCCGTCCACGACCTGACATGGCTGATCTCGGCGGGCGGGCCCAACTCGCGCTCCACGTCGTCCCGGGTGGATTGCCCCACCAGCACCCGGGCAAAGCCGGAAGGCTGCAGCACCTGGCGCACCGACGTCACCTTGCCCGACGCATCCAGATCCACCATCACGGCGCTCTGGCCGGCAGGCTGGCGCGAATACTGCAGCCGCGTGCCCGCCGGCAGGGGCACCACCCGGGTCGGCTTTCCGTAGCTGGCCATCACCTCGTCACGGGACATGCCCGGCAGCACCGGGCTCAGCGAGCACCCTGCCAGCATCATCGCCGCCATCGATGTCGCCACCCTCCATCTGCCTGCTTTCATGATCTGCACTCCTGGGGTTTCTTCATGGCTTACGATAACCCGCATCGCCCGAAGTTTCCGCAGCGTGAACGATTCGCCTTCCTTCATATCCCCGAGGTGGTTTGATGCACCGGTATTCCGTCCTTTTTGTCTGCATGGGCAACATCTGCCGCAGCCCCACCGCGCACGGCGTGTTCCGCCACAAGCTGGCTGCTGCCGGCCTGGCCGACCACATCCAGGTGGACTCTGCCGGCACCCACAACTACCACCCGGGCAGCCCGCCCGACGAGCGCTCGGCACGGCACGCCGCCCGGCGCGGCTACGACCTCTCGGACCTGCGCGCGCGGCAGATCACCGAAGAGGACATGGCCCGGCACGACCTGATCCTGGTGATGGACTGGGACAACCTGGCGCTGGTCCAGGACGTGTGCCCCGCAGCCCACCAGCGCAAGGTGCGGCGCCTGACCGAGTTCTGCCTGCAGCACGACAGCCCGGTGGTGCCCGACCCCTACTACGGCGGCGCCACGGGTTTTGACCAGGTACTGGACCTGGTCGAGGACGCGTGCGAAGGCTTGTTGCAGCACGTCCGGCGCATGACCTGAGCCCGGTCCTCCAGGTTGCAGGGGCTTTCCGGGTTGCGTCGGGGATGGATCAGCCGGCCCAATGGCAGTAATATGTAAGGGACTGCCTTCCGCAACGGCCGGGTTTGCTTCACGATTGCCCGCAGCCCTGGCGGAACGACAAGGGCCGATAGCTCAGCTGGGAGAGCGCTGCGTTCGCAATGCAGAGGTCGGGAGTT
>CBHWCZ010000047.1:0-7030 GCA_966112355.1 uncultured Polaromonas sp. | reverse complement strand
GGCGTGTTCTCGGGCCGCGAGGTGATGGCCGAGTTCCGCCGCGCCACCGGCCTGCCGACGGCCACCAACATGATCGCGACCGACTGGCGCGAGCTCTCGCACACCATCCACCTGCAGTCGGTCGACATTCCACTGGCCGACCCGCACTTCTGGACGATGCAGGGCTCGGTGCGCGTCGCGCAGATCTGCCAGACCTGGGGCCTGACCTGGGGATCGCACTCCAACAACCACTTCGACATTTCGCTGGCCATGTTCACCCATGTGGCTGCCGCCGCACCGGGCAAGGTCACCGCCATCGACACGCACTGGATCTGGCAGGACGGCCAGCGCCTGACCCAGGCGCCGCTGCAGATCATGGGTGGTCAGGTTGAGGTACCCAAGCGCCCCGGACTCGGGGTGGAGCTCGATATGGTGGAAGTGGAAAAAGCCCATCAGCTCTATCTTCAGCACGGCCTAGGCGCACGCGATGACGCGATCGCCATGCAGTTCCTGATCCCTGGCTGGAAGTTCAATCCGAAGATGCCCTCGATGGTCCGCTGAACTCGATAGCCCGCTGCATTCTTTTCGATCACAACAAGGAGACAAGACATGAAACGCCGTAGCTTTGCCCAATCCGCGCTGGCCGCCACCGCCGCGCTCACCCTGCCAGCGTGGGCGCAAGACAAGTGGCCCAGCAAGCCCATCACCTACATCGTGCCCTTCCCTGCCGGCGGCACCACCGACATCCTGGGCCGCCTGATCGGGCAGAAACTTGGCGGCGTGCTGGGCACCACCATCGTGGTGGATAACAAGGGCGGCGCCGGTGGCAGCGTGGGCTCGGAGGTTGCCTCGCGCGCGCCGGCTGACGGCTACACCCTGCTGGGCGGCACCATCAGCTCGCATGCCATCAACGTGAGCCTTTACCCCAAGCTGGGCTACGACCCGATCAAGTCCTTCTCGCCTGTGGTGCTGATCGGCTCGAACCCGGTGGTCCTGCTGGTGGGCCAGAACAGCCCCTACAAAACCCTGCAGGACGTGCTGACAGCGGCCCGGGCCAAACCCAAAACCATTTCATCGGCCTCGGCGGGCAATGGCACCTCGCAGCACCTTGCGCTGGAGCTCCTGGGCTTCAAGTCCGGCACGCAGTTCATCCACGTGCCCTACAAGGGCAGCGGCCCGGCGATCCAGGACCTCATCGGTGGTCAGGTCGACATGATGTTCGACACCACCGTCGTGGCCGGCCCCCACATCCAGAGCGGCAAGGTGCGCGCGCTGGCCGTCACCTCGTCCAAACGGCTGGAGTCCCTGCCCAATGTGCCGACAGTGGCGGAATCCGGCGTGCCCGGTTTTGAGGTCGTGTCGTGGCAAGGCATTTTTGTGCCTGCCGGCACACCCAAACCCATCATCGACAAACTGCACAACGACATCCTGGCCATCCTCGCGCAGCCCGAGATGCAGGAGCGCCTGAAGTCGCTGGGCATGCAGCCCTCCACCATGAGCACCGACCAGGTCGCGGCCTTCCAGAAGGCCGAGGTCGAGAAGTGGGCGCAGGTCATCAAGGTTGCCAACGTCAAGCTCGAATGAGCGCCCTGGCCCCGCCAGCCCACCGCAGCGGGGCCCACAGCCCTTGACCCACCGCGACACCTCCCGTGCCGGCACAGAATCCGTCCGACCCCGCCCTCCAGGGTCGTCACTCTGCGAGTCCAGAGAATACGGGCACGCGCAGCTATAAAACTCGTAGCACCGGGAAAACTGCGTTATATTTGGAATCAAAGATTTGCGCAAAACCCGCACCCGATGAGTTGCAGGCCCCCGCTGCGCCGCCCGAGATCCGAGGAGATAAGTTGATGAGTGCCAAAGAAAATGCTGCAGTCGGCCAATTGCTGGAACTGCTGGAGGCGCGCTATGCACTGCGCGTGCTGTGGGCCCTGAAAGACGGCCACCCCCAGACCTTCCGGCTCCTGCAGGACAGCATTGGCAGCATCACGCCCAACACCCTCAACACCCGCATCAAGGAACTGCGCGCCGCCGGCCTGATGGGCCATGGCAGCGACGGCTACAACGTCACGCCGATGGGCGCCGACCTGCTCAAGCGCCTCAATGACCTGCAGGCCTTTGCCGGCAAGTGGGTGGTGAACCAGACCAAGGTGGTACCGGTCAAGAAAAAGTGACTGGCGACACAGCTGGGGCCTGCACCGCAGACCTCACGCCGAAGGACAGGCAGGCTCCGCGAGCTGCCTGTCTTTTTTCATGGCGCCAGTGTTCATGGCGCCGGTGATCAGATCGCCGTTTCCAGCAGCTCGATCGGGTTGCCGAACTTCGCCGCCGCCGCACGCACCGCCGGATCGCGCAGCGCGCTGAGAAAGCCGCCCTCGATGAGCGACCGGCCATCGACCGTGACGGTGCTGTCCAGCGTGACCAGGTCCATGTGCACCGGCGGCTCCTCCCATTGCGGCATGGTGCGCAGGATGTACTCGCTCGGCTGCGCCAGATCGATGCCGAAGTGCAGCGCGCCGGGCGCGTTGGAGCCGGCCGGGTAAATCGTGTGGCGCGGCGCCTTGGGGTTGAAGCCGCAGCCCAGCTCGATCAGGCGGCCACCGACCAGCATCTCGCGCAGGATGGCGGCGTCACTGCCCTCGCCGGTCACTTCCACAATCGTGTCGCTCTCGAAGCGGCAGCCGATGCGCCCGGTGAACGGCCGGGCAAAACCCACCGCCCATTGCGGGTAGAGCGTGCCCGACATGGTGACCGGCGCCGCCGAATCATTGCGGTGCGCCGTGCGGTCCCACAGGTTGGGGCCGTGCGTGGGCAGGTAATGCACATAGCAGCCCGGCTCGTCGGCAAACATCTTGCCGCGCCAGCGGTTGTGCGCCAGCAGCAGCTCGCGCATGGAAGGCGTGTAGTCGACGGAAAAGTCACTGCCGCGCACATCAGCAAAACGCACGGTGAAATCACGGCCCGCCGGGTAGCGCATGGCCGTGGCGCGGATGATCTCGCCCACCAGTTCGGCCGGAAAGCGTGCCTGCGGCGTGTGCAGCAAATCCAGATCGCGGAAGTAGGTGATCTTGACCCAGCGCTGCCCCGCCGCGCGGCGCGCGATGAAGTACGGATCGAAGATCGAGCAGAACCAGGTGGACACCACGAAGTCTGCATCGGCGACCAGCGCCTTGGCGGCCTCGGGCACTTCGGTGATCTGGCTGGTGGTCTCCATGTACTGGCGCACCGTGGCACCCCGCGCACGCGCCAGCCCCATCAGCGCATCGGCCACGCGCGTGTCCAGCAGCGGGTCGGTGAGCAGCAGCACCTGGTCGCCTGGCCCGAAAGCAAAGGTGCGCTGGAAATTTTCCAGCGCGGCAAAGTAGTTTTTGGTGTGGTTCACCGCGGGGTTGAGCGCGGGGGGCAAACCCACCAGGGCGTCAGCGGCAAGTTCTGGGATGGACATGGTCAGGCAGTTCAAAAATGATGTTGAAGGACCGGCGGCTCAATCCACCGAAGCGCCCGAACGCTTGACGGCATCGCCCCACAAGGTCAGGCTGGCGGCGATATGCCTGGCCAGTTCCTCCGGCGTGCCCGGGGCGACCTCGGCACCGCGCGACTGCAACTGCGCCTTCAGCTCCGGGTCGGCCAGCGCCTTGTGGATGGCGGCATTGAGCTGGTTGACGATGGGCCGCGGCGTTCCGGCGGGCACGAAGATCGCGTCCCAGGCACTCACATCAAAGCCCGGCAGGCCGGACTCGGCAATGGTGGGTATCTCGGTCCAGCCCGCCACACGCGTTGCAGTGGTCACAGCCAGCGGCTTCACGCGGCCGCCGCGCACCTGCGGTGCGGCGTTGGGCATGACCTCGATCATCATGTCCACCTGACCGCCGATCAGGTCGGTCATGGCCTGCGCGCCGCCGCGGTAGGGAATGTGCACCACCGCGAGACCCGCACGCGATTTGTAGATTTCACCGGCCAGATGCGAGGTGGTGCCGTTGCCGGCCGAGCCGAAGGTGTACTTGCCGGGGTTGGCCTTGAGCAGCTTGGTGAGCTCGGCCATGCTGTTCACCGCCAGCGTGGGCCGCACCACCACCATGGCGGCAATGCGGGTCAGTTGGGTCACCGGCTCGAAGTCGCGCTGCGGATTGAAGCCGGTGGACTTGTAGATGGCGTGGTTGATGGCATGCGTGCCGTTGGTGCCGTACAGCAGGGTGTAGCCGTCGGCGGCTGCCTTGGCCGCCGTGGCGCTGCCCACGTTGCCACCGGCACCGCCCAGGTTCTCGACCACGATGGGCTGCCCCAGTTCCCGGGCCGCACGCAGCATCACCAGACGCGCCAGCGTGTCACCGCCACCGCCGGCCGGAAAGGGCACGATCAGCTTGATGGGCTTGGTCGGGTAGGCCGGCGTGCCAGAAGCGCCCCCACTGGCTTGCGCCCAGGCAGCCGGCAGCGCCAGCGCGAGCCCCAGTGCCACGACAAGGCGGCGCGGAACCGAAAAAATCCTGTGGACAGGCGAAGTGGGCATGAGGGTGTCTCCGGTTGAATGCTGTGACATGAAGGCTGTCCGCAGGCCGGGCTGTTGTGGCCCCTGCGGTACAGGATCTCAAAAATACTTAGTCATCTTATTTTATTGCATGCAATTTTTTAAGTAAAGGCCATATTTACCCATATTAACCCTAATAAAATAGATTATTGCATGCAATAATTCGTATTTATTCACCGTTCATCTTCTTTCACCCTCCTTCACCAGCCCGCCTCCATGTCTTCCCAGATAGCCCATGTCACCCGCGAGTTGAGGCAGCGCATCCTCAGCGGAGAGATGGCCCCGGGCGAGCGCATGGTGGAGCTGGAACTGTCGGCCAGGCTGCAGGTGTCACGCACGCCGATTCGCATTGCCCTGGGCGACCTCGAGAAGGAAGGCCTGCTCGAGCGCCTGTCCACCCGGGGCTTTCGGGTGAGGCAGTTCAGCGTGGACGAAGTCGCCAACGCGGTGGATGTGCGCGGCGTGTTGGAAGGCATGGCGGCACGCCAGGCCGCCGAACGCGGGCTGACAGCGGCCACACGGGACGAACTGCAGGCCTGCATCGCCGAGGGGCAGGCCCTGCTGGAGGCCGCCACCCGGGCCGACATGGTGATCGATGCTTCGCGCTGGGTGCCCATGAACGCCCGCTTCCATGCGGCGCTGGTGCAGGCGGCCGGCAACAGCACCCTGGCGTCGGCGCTGGCGCATGTCAGCAAGACACCCATGGCCGGGGCAGGCGCGCTCAGCCTCAACGGTGTGTTGCCCCGGCTGGAATACCGTTATATCCAGCGCGCCCAGAGTGACCACGAGGACGTGCTGGCCGCCCTGCTGGCCGGCGAAGGCGCCCGCGCCGAGGCGCTGATGCGCGAGCACGCCCATCGCAGCCGCGACAACAAGCGCGAGCTGATCGCGCAGATGCAGCGGCTCGCTGGCGCTGAAGGCTGCGCGCCGCCGCTTTGCCATTCCCGGCCCGCCTACAATGTCGGGTTTGCCAGCGACCAGCGGGGCTGATCGGCGCGGAGTTTTCTCCGGCCGTTTTCAATTCCCTGCCTTGAAAAGGGCTTCTGAGGCCCCAAGTCTTCCGCTGGCCCCCGCTTTCGACTTTCAACCTCCCACCTTCAACACCTGTCTTCGAGCATGTCTGAGAACACACAACCTGAACAAAACCCACCAGCCGGCGAAGCGCCCTCCCCCGAAGAGCTGGAGGCTGCGCAGGCCGCCAATGAATTCGATGCGCTGACCATCGCCCAGGCCGAGGTCGCCACGCTGCAGGCCAAGAACACCGAACTGGCCGACAGCTTCCTGCGCGCCAAGGCCGAGGCCGAAAATGCCCGCCGCCGCGCCGAGGACGAAATCGCCAAGGCCCGCAAGTTCGCGGTCGAGAGCTTTGCCGAGAGCCTGCTGCCCGTCACCGACAGCCTGGAAGCCAGCCTGACCATCCAGGACGTCACGCCCCAGCAGTTGCGCGAGGGCTCTGAAGCCACGCTCAAGCAGCTCAAAAGCGCGCTGGAGCGCAACAAGGTGGTGGAGATCAACCCCGCCACCGGCAGCAGGTTCGACCCGCACCAGCACCAGGCCATCAGCATGGTGCCCGCCGAACAGGACGCCAACACCGTGGTCAGCGTGCTGCAAAAAGGCTATCTGATCGCCGACCGCGTGCTGCGCCCGGCACTGGTCACTGTGGCTGCACCGAAATAAAAACGCAGAAAAACCGCACTTGTCCCTTGAACTTGCACAAGTTATCCACAAGTCATCAACATAGTTATTGAGCCGGCGCTGCAGAGCAGCCCCGCACCACTTTCAACCTTCAACGAATCAAAAAGCAGGAGCACATCATGGGAAGAATCATCGGCATTGACCTCGGCACCACCAACAGCTGCGTCGCCGTCATGGAGGGCAACACGCCCCGCGTCATCGAGAACTCGGAAGGTGCACGCACCACGCCGTCCATCGTCGCCTACCAGGAAGACGGCGAAGTGCTGGTCGGCGCCTCGGCCAAGCGCCAGGCCGTGACCAATGCGAAGAACACCCTGTACGCCATCAAGCGGCTGATCGGCCGCAAGTTCACCGAAAAGGAAGTGCAGAAGGACATCAACCTGATGCCCTACAAGATCGCGGCCGCCGACAACGGCGACGCCTGGGTGGAAGTGCGCGGCAAGCAGATCTCGGCCCAGCAGGTCAGCGCCGACATCCTGCGCAAGATGAAGAAGACCGCTGAGGACTACCTCGGCGAGCCCGTCACCGAGGCCGTGATCACGGTCCCTGCGTACTTCAACGACGCACAGCGCCAGGCCACCAAAGACGCCGGCCGCATTGCTGGCCTGGAAGTCAAGCGCATCATCAACGAACCCACCGCAGCAGCCCTGGCCTTTGGCCTGGACAAGCAGGAAAAGGGCGACCGCAAGATTGCGGTGTATGACCTGGGCGGCGGTACCTTCGACATCTCCATCATCGAGATCGCCGACGTCGATGGCGAAAAACAGTTTGAAGTGCTGTCCACCAACGGCGACACCTTCCTCGGCGGCGAGGACTTCGACCAGCGCATCATCG
>CBHWCZ010000046.1:0-8393 GCA_966112355.1 uncultured Polaromonas sp. | reverse complement strand
GGCAAGGCCCCCGGGCGCGCCGGCAACGCGCACCAGAACATCGTGCCCTACCAGGTGTTCGAGGTGGCTGCCGCACCGGACGGCAGCAAGGACCACCTCATCCTGGCGGTGGGCAATGACTCGCAATACCTCAAGTTCTGCCAGGTGGCGAACATTCCCGAGCTGGGCGTGAACCCGCTGTTCGCGAAAAACCGCGACCGCGTGCTCAACCGCGCGCAGCTGGTGCCCATTCTTGAAGCCGTGATGAAGACGCGCACCAAGAGCGACTGGCTGGCCGCACTGGAAGCCGCCAAGGTGCCCTGCGGCGCGATCAACAACCTGGCCGAAGTGTTTATCGATCCGCAGGTGCAGGCGCGGCAGATGGTCACCGAGTGGCAGCATCCGGTCAAAGCCGATTTGCGGCTGGTGTCCAGCCCGATCAAGCTCAGTGCGACACCGGTACGTACCGACCTGCCGCCGCCCCTGCTGGGCCAGCACACCGACGAGGTGCTGCGCAGCGTGCTGAATTACTCCGACGCGCAGCTTGCGGCACTGAAACATAAGGCGGTGATCTGATGGCCAATTTTGTTCTGGTGCACGGCGCCTGGCATGGCGCCTGGTGCTGGCAGCGCGTCACCACCGCCCTGCAGCAGGCAGGCCACCGCGTGCATGCGGTGACGCTGACTGGCGTGGGCGAGCGGGCGCATCTGCTCTCTCCCAGCATCACGGTAGACACGCACATCTGCGACGTCATCAATCTCATCGAAGCCGAAGAACTGCAGGACGTGGTGCTGGCCCTGCATTCGTATGGCGGATTGCTGGGGACGGCAGTAGCTGATCGGGTACCGCAACGGATCAGGCACCTGGTCTATGTCGATGCCATCCTGCCCGAGCCGGGAGAAAGCTGGAGCAGCACGCAATCGGCCGCGACCCAGCAGGAACGCATGGTCGCGGCGCAGGCTTCGCCCAACTTCAGTCTGCCCCCGCCCGATCCCGCGAAGTTCGGTCTGCAAGGCGCCGACCGCGACTGGGTGATGCGCCGCCAGACGCCGCATCCCGGCAACACCTACCAGGCCCCGATCCAGTTTGATGTCCATCGGGTCGCCGCCATCGCGCGTACCTATGTGAGCTGCACGCAGCCCGCGCTGGCCAGCATCGACCCGAGCCGCCTGCGCGCCCGGGATGCAACCGTCTGGGGCGGGGCCTGGTTGCCCGGTTCGCGCTTTGTGGAAATCGCCACCGGCCACGACCCGATGGTCAGTGCCGCACCGGCGCTTTCGCAGATATTGCTGGACAGCGTGCGGTGAGCTCACCGGGCCGGCGCCGGCTGTGCGCTGCTTTGGCCACCGGGCTGGCGCTACCGCTGATCGCCGGGCGCGGCATGGCGCAGGCGCGCGACACCGCACTGCCGGTGCCCGCCTCGCTGCCTGATGCGGCGCGCGTTGCCGAGGCGAGGGGCGAACCGATGATCCTGCTGGTCAGCCTGCCGGGCTGCCCGTATTGCGAGTTGGTCCGGCGCCACTACCTGCTGCCCGGACGGCGCGAGGCCGGCTGGCACGCCTGGCAACTGGATGTGACGGACCGCAGCACGGCACTCACGGGGTTTGACCAGCAGCGCACCACCGCAGCGGCGCAGGTGCAGGCCTGGAAAGCCGGGTTCACCCCCACGGTGCTCTTCCTCGGACAGCAAGGGCAGGACCTGGCCGAGCGCCTGATCGGCGTGGCCGTGCCGGATTTTTACGGCGCCTACCTGGACGAGCGTCTGGCCACGGCGCGCAGACGCCTGCTCGTATCGTGATGACCGAGCTTGCCTTCAGGACCAGAAAAGGCACGCTTCGAGCCTGCCGTCGTTGCGGTTGATCAGAGCCGGACAGCGACACCGCACGTCATTGGACTGGCGCGCCGTAACCGCCAGGCCGGACAGCGACTCATCTGATTGTGGGATTGCAGTCGCGGAAGATTGGGTTATAAACCCATGGCTTTTCGCAGAGACCAAGGCAAACGACAACGCCACGTGATGGCGTCAACGTACGCAGAAGTGTCGGCGCCAAGCACCGGGATCCATCATCTAACTTACCAGAACCAAATCATGAAAAGAACCATTCTCGTCATTGCCGGAGCATTTGTATTTTTCACACTTACCGGATGTGCATTGACCACGGAAACCATTGACCTTCGCTACAAACAACCCCAAGGGGCTGCTCAAGTTTCCGGCGCAGGCGACATCTCCGTCAAGGTTGCAGTCACAGACCAGCGGCAAGACAAGACCAAGGTCAGCAGCAAGAAAAATGGTTATGGGATGGAGATGGCCCCGATTCTTGCCTCGGAGGACGTCGCCACCACCGTTCGCAAAGCCATTGAGAGCGAGCTTCAGGCGAGGGGATTCACGCTTGGCTCTGACGCCGCACTTGTTCTGATTGCAGCCGACTTGAGCCGCTTCTACAACGACCACAAAACAGGTTTCTTTTCTGGCGACTCGGTGGCGGACCTGAATATGCTTGTGTCATTGAAATCGAAAAGCGGCAGTATTTTGTACACCCGAATGATCATTGCCCAAGGCATTGAGCCAAAAATTCAGCTGATGTCTGGAGAAAATGCGAGACTTGCGCTTAACCGTGCACTTGAGAACGCCATGAAGACGCTTTTCGAAGATCCAGCATTTATTGCGGCCATGGTGTCCGCCAACCCAGCAAAGACCGCTGCCAAATAGAGCGTAGAGCGCGCTCCAGTCCATGGGTAGTGTTGACCTGACATGGACAACACCACTCACCGCCACCGAGAAAGTCGATCTGACTTTTTGTTTGGGGCCGACGCCTACTTCATGGCCCCAAACACCTTCTGCAGGATGGCGCTGCCGGTGCCGACCGGGTCCTGGCGGATCTTTTTTTCCTCTTCGCCGATGATGAGGTAAAGCCCGTCGAGTGATTTGCCGGTGACGTACTGCTGGATGTTGGCGTCTTCCTTCTTCACCAGTCCGAAGCCAGCTGCCTTGCCGGCAAACTCGTTGTACTTGTTGGCCAGGCCCACTTTTTCGGTCGCCCGGGTCACCACCGGCAGGAACTTCACGCCCAGCGGCGCGCGGGTTTTTTCGGCAAAGAAGTTGGTGACCGAGGTTTCACCGCCCTGCAGGATGTTCTTGGCATCGGTCACCGTCATGGCGCGCACAGCGCCCACCAGCAGGTCCTTGCCCATGGGCACCGCCGCTTCGGCGGCGCGGTTGATGGCCGTGACCAGCTCGTCGATGCGCTTGCCCTGGCCGAAGTTTTTCAGCAGTTTGGAGGCGTCCTCCAGATAACCGGGCAGCGGAATGCGAACTTTCGGGTTGCCGAGGAATCCATCTGTCTTGCCCAGCAGGGCCACGGCGGCCAGTGCGCCCTTTTCCAGGGCCGTCTTCAGGCCGTTGCTGGCCTCCTGGTTGGTGAGGTCGCCCAGCGACAGTGCCCAGGCCTGTAAGTAAGCAGTCCCTATCAGTGCACCCAGCGCGCTGACGCCTGCCCGGTTAAAATGACGACGTTGCATGATGAGGTCCTTCGAATGAAATTGACATCCCGCCCGGCAGTATGCCGCATGGTGCTGGTGGCCGCGCTGGCGCTGGCCGGCCTGTCGGGTTTGCCCGGCTGCACCGGCGCTCAGGCGGCCCCGGAGTCGACCTTTGTGCTGCTTGACGGCAGCAAGCAGACCACGGCCGACCTCAAGGGCAAGGTCACACTGGTCAATTTCTGGGCCACCAGCTGCGTGACCTGCGTGGCGGAGATGCCCAAGGTCATTTCCACCTACAACAAGTACAAGGGCCAAGGTTACGACACCCTGGCCGTGGCGATGCGCTACGACCCGCCCAGCTACGTGGTGAATTACACCCAGACGCGGCAACTGCCCTTCAAGGTGGCGATCGACAACACGGGGGCCGTCGCCAAAGCCTGGGGCGACGTGCAGCTCACGCCGACCACCTACCTGGTGAACAAGCGCGGCGAGATCGTCAAGCAATATGTCGGCGAGCCCGACTTCGCGGCGCTGCACCAGTTGATCGAGAAGCTGCTGGCAGAGACCTGAGCACAGGCGCAGGTCTCTTGCCTGGGGCAGCTTACTGCGGATAGGCCTCGATGTTGATGGTCAACTTGACATCATCAGCGATGGCAGGCGTGCCGTACTTCATGCCCCAATCGGTCCGTTTGAACGAGGTCTGCGCATCTGCGCCGCACATGGGTTTTTTGTTGAAGGGATGCGGCGCGCACTTGAATGCCGTGACGGTGAGCTTGACCGGCTTGCTCACGCCCAACATCGTCAGGTTGCCGTCGACGCTTTCCAGATCTTCGCCCTTGAAATTGAACTTGATCGACTTGAAGACGACGTCCGGAAACTCGGCGCTGTTGAAGAAGTCGGCAGAGCGCAGATGTTCATCGCGCGCGCGGGTGCCGTCTGCACGCTTTGAATCGCCGGTGTTGATCGATGCGCTTGCGATCTTTGCTTCAAGGGCGCCAGTTTTGGCGGCCTGGTCCAGCGTGATCGTGCCCGTCATCTTGTCAAACCGCCCATGGATGGTGCTCATGCCGAGATGATTGACGGTGAAGTTCGGAAATGAATGCAGAGAGTCGATGACATAAGTCGTTGGTGCAGCCACGGCGTACAGCGGAAACAGGCAAGCCACCAGGGCGGGTGAGAGACGGGACATGGATTGACTCCTATTGATGGGTCAGGGTTACAACAGACAATCCACTCAAGTGGACGATGAACCTGCAGTAAACCATGCAATGGCCACTGCAAGCAACATAGGTACGAGGGCCGCGAGGGCACTCAGGAATGCGGTGAGCCAGACTGGCCATCGGTTGGCCGAAACAAGGCGCGTGGCCCACGAAACGGCCAATGTGGGAATCAGGCAATACCACGGCAAAACGCCGGTAAAGGTGGCCAGCAGGCCCGCAAGGCCGGCGATGACGTTTGCCGGAAGTGCCAGTGTCCAGCCCACGGGAGCACGCTTGCCGGTGATCATCTGGATCATCAGCGTCGCGCCAGCGCTGGCACCGACGGCAATACCTGTCTGGGCCATGGAGGCAGACGCACCCAGAAGGGCCAGCGCCCCGCTACCCAGCCCCAGCATCAAGGCAGCCGAGGCGGCACGCACGGGATCAGTTCCTGTGCGGTTGCCAGACTCGACCAGCGCCACCAGATACAGAACAGCAGATACCCCGGCCAGCACCGCACCGCCGGCCTCGCGCTGCTGGAGTACGCGAGCGATCACCCAGATCGCGGCACCGCTAGCAGCTGCGGCCAAGGCCGCACGCACCGTCGGGGTCTGCTGTACGTTCAGGAGTTCAAGCACGAGTACCAGTGCTATCGCCCCCGTACCGACGAGTATGGTCTTGCGCACGGAAGTCAGCGAATCAAAGGAAAAACCCAGGGCCAGAAACACCACGGTCAAGAAGCCCGCGCCTATGGCCAAGCCCAGCAGGCGACTGCGGTGGAGCAGGGCCGAGGCAATGAATGCCACCACAAAAGGTGCCAGGGCGGCCTGCACTGCAGGGTTGTTCCACAATTCGTTCATTCCGTTTCCTTGTTGTTTTTAGTTGCTGACCGGTACTCACTCACCCCACCGGCTTCAACGGGAGGCGGGTTCGTGAATTGACCCGTCGCCCCCTCCGTATGGAATGAAGCGAGCCTGACAAGTTCCGCAGAAACCACGCCCTGCGGGAAAGTACCCGCCAATTGATGCAGCACAAGCCGCTTGAAGTGCCCCCATGCCAGCATCTATATAGTGGACAGCCTTGACGGGCAACTCTTCATCATCGCAGTGCATCAACTCAACATCCGGTTCATCACCCCCAACACGCCGCAGGAACTACAGGCCACGCGCCTGATATTCGAGGAATATGCGGCACAACTGGGTATCGACCTGTGCTTCCAGGACTTCGGGGCCGAACTGGCCGGCCTCCCCGGAGACTACGGAGGCCCGCAGGGCGCGCTGCTACTGGCGCTGGTGGGCGAACGCGTGGCAGGCTGTTGCGCGCTTCGCCCTCTTCTGTCTGTGGACTATCCCAATGCGGCAGAGATGAAGCGGCTCTACGTCCGCGAAGACTTCCGCCGGATCGGCCTGGGCCGGCAACTGGCCGAGGCGGTGCTGGACCGGGCGCGCATGGCCGGTTACCATTGCGTGTTGCTCGACACACTGGACGACATGGAGGCGGCGCGGGCGCTCTACACCGAACTCGGCTTTGAGTCGATTCCGCCCTACTATCACAACCCGATTGCGGGTGCGCACTACCTGAAAGCGGAGCTCTGACAGGCGCAGCTTGAGCGGGTCCTCCCCATCAGAGGTAATGCGCGCCGCCAAAACAAAAGCCGCAGCGCCAGGGTGCTACGGCCTTCAGTTTCGCATCGCTGCATGCCTTCATTCCGTGAGGTCAAGCCTCACATCAGCATCGCCGGCTCAGCCTTTGGCCTGGGCCAGCAGCGTGGCGGCGTCGCTCACTTCGAATTTGCCCGGGGCTTCGACGTTCAGGGCCGCCACCTTGCCATCCTTGACCAGCATGGAGTAACGGTTGCTGCGCAGACCCATGCCGCGCGCGGTGAGGTCCAGCGTGAGGCCGGTGGCCTTGGCGAAATCAGCGCTGCCGTCGCCGAGCATGCGGACCTTGCCGTCGGTCTTCTGGTCACGCGCCCAGGCGCCCATCACGAACGCGTCGTTGACGCTCAGGCACCAGATCTCGTCGACACCGGCCGCCTTGAACTCGGCAACCTTCTCGACATAGCCTGGCACGTGCTTGGCAGAGCAGGTGGGTGTGAATGCGCCGGGCAGGGCAAACAGGGCGATGGTCTTGCCGGCAGTGGCCTTGCTCACATCCACCGGGTTGGGGCCGATGCTGCAGCCATTGCCTTCGACTTCGGAAAATTCCATCAGTGTGGTGGCCGGAAGGGTGTCGCCTACTTTGATCATGGTGTGCTCCTCGTGTATGAATGATGACGGGTTGAAAATCCAACACCGCAGTGTAGTGCGAAGGCCGCGAGCGTGCGCTCACTGCATGAATACTGGACGCCCGGCCGGGACAAGCCCGTCCACACGCGCGGCCAGCTGCAAACGGGCAAGAAAAAGGCCCACCGAAGTGAGCCTTTTTTGCTGATGGCCTTGCGGCTGGACCAGAATCAGACGGCAGCGGCCTTCTCGACCAGACGGGTCACGACCCAGTTCTTGGTCTTGGAGATCGGACGGCTCTCGGTGATCTCGATCATGTCGCCCATCTTGTACTCGCCCTTTTCGTCATGGGCGTGGTACTTGCTGGACAGCGACACAATCTTGCCGTAGAGCTCGTGCTTGACACGACGCTCGACCAGCACGGTCACGGTCTTGGCGCGCTTGTCGCTCACCACCTTGCCGATCAAGGTGCGCTTGAGGGATTTTTTAGCTTCCGTCATTTTTTGGCTCCTTGCTTGACGATGGTTTCGGCCAGGATGGTCTTGGCACGAGCGATGGCGCGGCGCGTAGAGCGCAACGTCGAGGTGTTGTTGAGTTGTTGCGTGGCTTTTTGCATCCGCAGGCCAAAGTGGGCTTTTTGCAGCTCTTTGACTTCGGTTTTCAGGCCGGCAACATCTTTTTGGCGCAGTTCAGAGGTTTTCATTGCTTCATTCTCCTGATCACTGGCCAATCATGCGGCTGACGAACGTGGTGCGCAGCGGCAGCTTGGCAGAAGCCAAGCGGAAAGCTTCGCGGGCCAGCTCTTCAGGCACACCAACGATTTCAAACACAATCTTGCCGGGCTGGATCTCAGCCACGTAGTACTCTGGATTGCCTTTGCCGTTACCCATACGCACTTCAGCAGGCTTTTGGGAGATTGGCTTGTCCGGAAAGACACGGATCCAGATACGGCCGCCACGTTTGACATGACGGGAAATCGCACGGCGTGCGGCTTCGATTTGACGAGCAGTCAGGCGACCACGGTCGGTGCATTTGAGACCGAAGTCACCAAAAGCAACCGAACTTCCACGGGTGGCGACACCCGTGTTACGGCCTTTTTGCTCTTTGCGGTATTTTCTGCGAGCGGGTTGCAGCATTTGTATTCTCCGTTAATAGACCGATTACTCGGTCTTGGCACCGTCAGCTGCTGCAGCTGGCGCGGCTTTACGGACGCGCTTAACGGTGGTTTTCGGGGCTTCGCTACCAGGGGTAGCTTCAGCCGGCTTGTCGCTGCCATCGGCGGGCGCCGTGCTGGTGCCACCGGCGGCGCCACGGGGTGCGCGGGCACCACGGGGAGCTGGACGGTCAGTACCAGGACGTGCGTCACGACGCGGGCCGCGTGGCTTGCGCTCTTCTTCGGAAGGAGCGGCATCCAGCTTGGCGCCAGGAGAGTCGCCACGGCCGAGCGTGTCGCCTTTGTAGACCCAGACCTTGACGCCGATCACACCGTAGGTGGTCTTGGCTTCGGAGG
>CBHWCZ010000045.1:0-10717 GCA_966112355.1 uncultured Polaromonas sp. | reverse complement strand
GCTGGGGCTGGGGTGCCGAGGGGGTGATGGCCTTGCGTTTCTCAGGCAAAGGGGCCGGCGCCTGGGCGGCCGCTGGCGGCAGCGGAGCGGGCGCCGCAGTGGGCGCTGCGACCCATTGCGCGATCAGCTCGGCCGGCACCACCAGCTCGGCCGTGCGCATCAGCAGGCCGCTCTGCAGGGCCCAGATCAGGCCGACATGCAGGCCGACCACCGTCAGCGCAATCCAGGTATTGCGGCTGAAGAGCCATGGCCTGGCTGGCAGCTGGCCAGTGGGTGGAGACAAGGCGGAGTTCATCGATCCATCGGTCCATCGGTTGAAGGGGGTCGCACGGCAATCAGCGCTGCAAGATCCAGAGCGTGGCACCGACCACCAGCACCAGGCTGATCACCAGGGCGTCCATCAGCAGCTCCCGGGCACTGCAGGCCGGGCCGGTTGGTGTTGTGCGGCGCCGGTTGGGGTGCGGCGTGAATCATTATCGGGGAGAGCATGGCGACGGGCGTAACAAGACAAAGAGTGGAGAAAAGAGAGATTGCCGGGAGGTCTGCGCCTGATCAACCCCTTGGGATGAACAACCGGATGAATAACCAGGCGTATTGACGAGGCTGTCAGGATGCACGTCATACATCTGCCCACATGCGCAACAGGTTGTGATAGCAGCCCGTGAGCCTGACCACTTCGGCGCTCTCTGCCGGTGTGCTGCCGGTGGACCCGGTGGCATGGGCACGCGCCAGTTCCTGGCGGCGCAGCGCGGTGATGGCCATGTCCATGTCATAGAGCAGGCGGCGTTGCGCGTCATGGCGCACCATGCTTTCGACCCAGAAGAAGCAGGCCAGGCGCTCGCCGCGCGTCACGGGCTCCACCCGGTGCACCGAACTGCCCGGATACATCACCAGGTCGCCGGCGTCGAACTTGATGCGCTGCTCGCCGTAGGTGTCCTGCACCACCAGCTCACCGCCGTCGTAGCTCGCCGGGTCGCTCAGGAACAGCGTGCACGAGATATCGGTCCGCACATGCCTGGCCGTGGCGGCATGGGTGCGCACCGCGTTGTCGATGTGGTCGCCGAAATGGTTGGTAGCGCCTCTGTAGCGGTTGAAGAGGGGCGGGTACACCGACCGGGGCAGTGCACCCGTCACGAACATCGGATGCCGCGCCAGTGCCACCGAGACCATGTGCCTGGCCTGCTGCGCCGCCGGCAGGTCTTCCGGCAACTGCTGGTTGTTTTTCACCGCGCCGCTCTGGCTGCCCGCCGTCACGCGGCCATCGGCCCAGTCGGCACCCAGCACCAGCCGGCGTACCTGCATCAGTTCGTCGGGTGAAAGGACCTGGTGGATTCGCAGCAGCATGGTGGTGGTTTCAGAAGCGGCTGGTGAGGGTGACGCGCACGCTGCGTTCCGGCCCCGGCGCGGCAAAGCCGCGGTACAGCGTGTTGTAGTAGACCTTGTTGAACAGGTTGTCGATGTTCAGCTTCACGGTGTTGGCAGCGTTGATGCGGTATTCCACCAGCGCGTCGGCCTTCACATAGCCGGGGGCACGGTTGGCGGTGGTCACGCTGTTGGCGGGCTTGTTCTGGCTGACGGCCGTGAAGCCGCCGCCGATGCGCCAGTGCTCGTTCACGCGCCAGGTGGTGAACAGCGTGGCCTGGCGGCTCGGGCTCAGGCCCGGGTTCTGGCCGACCTCGGCCTGGCCTGCGGCGTTGGAGCCGGCCTGGTCGATCACCGCGCGCAGGAAACCGAGTCCGGCAAACACATCCCAGTTCGGTGTGAGGCGTCCGGCGACTTCAAACTCCAGCGCATCGGTATGGCGGCGACCGGACAGCAGGTAGGAGTTGTTGGCCGTGTCGATGTCGGTGTTGCGCTCGTTGTATTTGTCGGTGCGGGTGAGGGCCGTGCGCAGCGACAGGTCGCCGTCGTACAGCTCCCACTTGGCGCCGATCTCCATGTTGCGGCTGCTTTCTGGCGGGGTGTTGGCCGATTGCGGATCGAACTGGTAGAGGTCGCCCGAGGTGTTGAAGGAGGTTCCCCAGGCCACGTAGTAACTGGTTTCCAGGTCCGGCTGGTACATCAGGCCCAGGCGCTTGCTGAGCAGGGTGTCCGAGCGCGACAGCGGTGTGTTGTTGGGCGCCGCGTTGCCGCTGCGGTTGAAGTCGCCGCTGAAATGGTCCACCCGCAGGCCGCCCACCAGTTTCCAGGTGGGCGTGAGGTCTATCGTGTCCTGCACATAGACGCCCAGTGTGGTCGCGCGGAAATCGGTGGCGACGCGCTCGGTGAGGTTGCCGGCAATGCCCGCACTGCTGGGGTTGCCCGCCGTGGTGGAGGGCTTGTTGGCGATCAGGAAGGGGTAGGTGGAGCGGCTGGAGTTCTCGACCGCGTACTCGGCCCCCACCAGGATCTGGTTGCGGCGGTTGAACCACTGCGTGTTGGTGAGGTAGTCGGTCTGCAAAAAGGTGTGATGCTCCTGGCCCGCCTTGGCATTGGTGCGGCGATTGACGATGGTGCTGTCGCTCAGGTTCGAGGCCGTGGTGCCGGTCGCAAAGCTCGATTGCGTGGCCCACATCGCCCGCGCATAGTAGCCATCGCGCAGCGTGGTCTTGAGGCTGCCGTCCGCCCAGCGGTGGGTATGCGAGAGCGTCAGCACATCGGCGCTGTCGTTCTGGAAATCAGAATCCAGCCCGTACCAGTAGCGGTTGGTGGGCGACGGCGCCGGCCGGGCATTGAGCCACGCAAAACCCCAGTCGGGCTTGTCGTTGTAGTGCAGGTGGTAGTAGCCGATCTGGAATTCGTCGGCGGTGTTGATGCCGATGCGGTAGTTCAGCGCCAGGCCGCGGCGGTGGGTGGCCGCGCCGGTGTTGTCGCCGCGGCCATTGGCATCGGTTGCCATCGCGTTGACGCGCAGGGCGGCGTTGTTGTCCAGCTTGAAATTGAAGTCGCCCTGGTAGCGCTGGTAGCCGTCTGTGCCCACGGTGGCATTGAGCTCATGTCCGGTGGCCAGGCCTGGCTGCTTGCTCACCTGGTTGATGATGCCGCCGGTGGAACCCCGGCCAAACAGCATAGAGGCGGCGCCGCGCAGCACCTCGATGCGGTCGACGTTGAAGGTGTCGCGGTTGTACTGGGCGATGTCGCGCATGCCGTCAAGGTAGATGTCACCCGCTGCGCTGAAGCCGCGCAGCCGGATGTTGTCGCCGACCCTGCCGCCTTCCCCCGCCTCGAAGGTGATGCCCACCACGTTTTCCAGCGCGCTTTTCATGCTGTCCTTGCCCTGGTCGTGGATCAGCTTGTCGTTCACCACCGTGAGGGATTGCGGAATGTCCTTGGCCGGCACGGGCACCTTGCCCACGCTGGTAATACCGCTCTGGTAGGTGGCGCTGCGGCGGTCGGCGGGCTCCTGTGTGCCGGTGATGGTGACCGGGGCCAGGGTTTTGCCTTCCACGGCGGTGGTCTCGGTCTCGGGGGCGCGGGTGCCTTGCGCCCAGCTGGAAACCGACATGGCGAGCATCAGCGCGCCGAGGGGAAGAGGATATGGGAGGGGATATTTTTCAGAGGTGTCTGAAGAACGTGCAGAAATACGAGCAGCCATGCGAGCCATATGAACCATCTGGGCCTTACGCGGCCTCCAATCGGGACGTCGCCAGTCGGCGAGAACCCGGGTTGTTGGGAAAATGGCTTGGCTGTTTCGCGCTGACGGTGACCGGGGTCACTGGCGCAAGTTGGCTGGCTGCGGGTGAATGAATCAGGCTGCAGTGTACATCAAATGAGAATCATTCGCAAATAAATCCTGAAAAAAAGGAGCACTTGCAAGATCGCATGCGCCAGATGGCAAAGCCCGCCAGGAGCGGGCTTTGCCGTGCAGGGTGCGTGTTTGCTCAGTGCGCGGTCGTGGGGCTGCGGATCAGGTAATCAAATGCACCCAGCGCTGCCTTGGCGCCATCACCGGCGGCAATGATGATCTGCTTGAACGGCACGGTGGTGGCGTCGCCCGCGGCGAAAACACCCGGCACCGAGGTCTGGCCGCGTGCGTCAACGATGATCTCGCCGTGTCTGGACAGTTCCACCACGCCCTTGAGCCAATCGGTGTTGGGCACCAGACCGATCTGGATGAACACGCCTTCGAGCGGCACGGTTTGGAGCTCGCCGGTTCCGCGGTCCTTGTAGATCAAGCCAGTGACCTTCTGGTCGCCGGTGATCTCGGTGGTCTGCGCATGGGTGATCACCTCGACGTTGGCGAGGCTCATCAGCTTGCGTTGCAGCACCGCATCGGCGCGCAGGGCCGTGTCGAATTCGATCAGCGTCACATGGCCGACGATGCCAGCCAGATCAATCGCCGCTTCGACGCCCGAGTTGCCGCCACCAATCACCGCCACGCGCTTGCCCTTGAACAGCGGACCGTCGCAGTGTGGGCAGTAGGCCACGCCCTTGTTCTTGAATTCGTGCTCACCGGGCACGTTGATGTTGCGCCAGCGCGCGCCGGTGGAGATGATGACCGACCTGCTTTTCAGCGAGGCGCCACTCTCGAGCTGGACTTCGATCAGGTCCTTGCCCGCGCCGCTGCCCGGCCGCAGCGCCTTGGCGCGTTGCAGGTTCATGATGTCCACCTCGTAGTTGCGCACGTGCTCCTCCAGTGCGTGGGCAAACTTGGGGCCTTCGGTTTCCTTGATCGAGATGAAGTTCTCGATGCCCAGGGTGTCCAGCACCTGGCCGCCAAAACGCTCCGACGCCACACCGGTGCGGATACCCTTGCGTGCGGCGTACACGGCTGCGGCTGCACCGGCCGGGCCACCGCCGACGATCAGCACATCGAAGGGGTCCTTGGCATCGATTTTTTTGGCTTCACGCTCGACGCCGCTGGTATCGATCTTGGCCAGGATTTCTTCCAGGCTCATGCGGCCATTGCCGAACATGGTGCCGTTGAGGAACACGGTCGGCACGCCCATGATCTCGCGCTCCTTCACCTCATCCTGGAAGGTGCCGCCTTCGATCATGGTGGTCTTGATGCGCGGGTTCTGAACGGCCATCAGGTTCAGCGCCTGAACCACGTCGGGGCAGTTGTGGCAGGTCAGGGAGACATACACCTCGAAGTCGAGGTCGCGGTCCAGCGCCTTGATCTGCTCCAGCACGTCCTGCTCGACCTTGGGCGGGTAGCCGCCGATCTGCAGCAGCGCGAGGATCAGCGAGGTGAATTCATGGCCCATCGGCAAGCCGGCAAATCGCGGGCCGTGGTTTTCACCGGGGCGGTTGATCGAGAACGAGGGTTTGCGGTGCGGGTCGTCGCGGCTCTCGGTCAGCTTGACCAGTGGGGATGAGTCGGCCACGTCTTTCAGCAGCGACAGCACTTCGCCCGAGGCCTCACTGCCGTCCAGCGAGGCCACGATCTCGATCGGCTGTGTGGCGCGCTCCAGATAGGATTTCAGTTGGGCTTTGGTGTCTGCGTCAAGCATGGCGAACTCGCTTTCGATGGCTGTAGCGTGTCAGGAGAGGAAAAAGGGGAACAAAAAAGCCCGGGGCACACCGAGATGTGCATCGCCCGGGCCTTGGATCGCAGGGGCTTAGATCTTGCCGACGAGGTCGATCGAAGGTGCAATCGTCTTGGCGCCTTCGTTCCACTTGGCAGGGCAGACCTGGCCGGGGTGCGCCGCGGTGTATTGGGCGGCTTTGAGCTTGCGCAGCGTTTCCTTCACGTCGCGGGCGATTTCGTTCGAGTGCACTTCGGCCGTCTTGATGATGCCTTCCGGGTTGATCACGAAGGTGCCGCGCAGTGCCAGGCCTTCTTCAGGGATGAACACGTCGAATGCCTTGGTCAGCACGTGGGTGGGATCGCCCACCAGCGGGAACTTGGCCTTACCGACGGCGGGGGAGGTTTCGTGCCACACCTTGTGCGAGAAATGGGTGTCGGTGGTCACGATGTAGACCTCGGCGCCTGCTTTCTGGAATTCGGCGTAGTTGTCGGCCGCGTCCTCGACTTCGGTCGGGCAGTTGAAGGTGAAGGCCGCCGGCATGAAGATCAGGACAGACCACTTGCCTTTGAGCGATTCGTTGGACACTTCAATGAACTTGCCATTGAGGAAGGCCTGGGTTTTGAAAGGCTGGATGGAGGTGTTGATCAGGGACATCTGCTGGTTTCCTTTGTGTCGGTTAACGTGAAAAAAATACTCAACTGGTAAGCATAAGGGTGGGTGGTCTATGAATCCAATTAATTAAATAGATTCAGCCAATCGATTTTAGCTATTGTCCGGCTGTGAATCGCGAGAGACGTCCAGTGCGAAGGGTCAGTACTCCAGCCGTTCCGGCCGGATTTCCTGCAGGATGGTGGTGGCGATTTCCTCGATCGACTTGGTGGTGGTCGACAGCCAGCGAATGCCTTCGCGCCGCATCATCGCCTCGGCCTCGTGGATTTCATGGCGGCAGTTGGCCAGGCTCGCATACACCGAATTGGGGCGCCGTTCATTGCGGATCTGGCTGAGCCGCTCCGGTGCAATCGTCAGGCCGAAGATTTTCTTGCGGTGCGGCACCAGCGCCGGCGGCAGTTGCCGGCGGTCAAAGTCCTCCGGGATCAGCGGGTAGTTGGAGGTCTTGATGCCGTACTGCATCGCCAGGTACAGCGATGTCGGCGTCTTGCCGCTGCGGCTCACACCGACCAGGATGACTTCCGAGCTCTGCAGGTCGCGGTTGCTCTGGCCGTCGTCGTGGGCCAGCGAAAAATTGATGGCCTCGATGCGGTTGTCGTATTCCTGGCTTTTGGAGGCGTCCGAAAACCGGCCGACCCGGTGGTTGGACTTGATGCCCAGTTCGCCCTCCAGCGGCGCGACGAACATGCCGAACATGTCCAGCAGCATGCCGTTGCACTGCCCCTTGATGACCGCCAGGATTTCCATGTTGACCAGCGTGGTGAACACAATGGGGCGCTTGCCTTCGGTTTCGGCCGTGTGGTTGATTTGCCGGACCGCCTGGTGCGCCTTGTCCACGCTGTCGATGAAGGGCAGGCGCACATGCCGAGGCTTGAACTCGAACTGCGCCAGGATGGCGTTGCCGAAGGTTTCCGCGGTGATGCCGGTGCCGTCGGAGATGTAGAACACGGTGCGGTTGGACATGGTGGGTGGTCAGGCTGGTGAAAGGTAGGGCGGCGGCTTGTGGTTCCCGGCAAAAGACGGGGCGCCTACAATGCAGGCAATTATCCAGTCTGTCACACCATGCCCCGCCACAACCCCCTAGAACCACAACAAGGTTGCTTGCCGCGCATCGTGAAATCCCCGGTTTTTAAACCTCCCGGAGTATTTTCATGTCCAAGCTGTTTGAGGCGACCGCCCTGGTCGTACCGTTTGAAAACCTGAGGATGACAGACGTCGAGGCCGTTGGCGGCAAGAACGCCAGCCTCGGCGAGATGATCTCGCAATTGCCGACCGGCCCCCAGGGTGTGCGGGTCCCCACCGGATTTGCCACCACTGCCCACGCCTTTCGCGTCTTCATGGCTCATGGCGGGCTGGACGACAAAATCAACGCATTGCTCGATGCGCTGGACACCGACGACGTGCGCGCACTGGCCGAGGCCGGCGCGAAGATCCGGGCCATGGTCGAGGCCCAGCCTTTTCCGGCCGACCTCGAACAGGCCGTCCGTGAGAGCTTTGCCACGCTGAGCGCCGGCAATCCGCAGGCCAGTTTCGCCGTGCGCTCGTCGGCCACCGCCGAAGACCTGCCCGACGCGTCGTTTGCCGGACAGCAGGAAACCTTTCTGAACGTGGTCGGCATCGAAGACGTGCTGCACAAGATGAAAGAGGTGTTCGCCTCCCTCTACAACGACCGCGCCATCAGCTACCGGGTGCACAAGGGCTTTGCGCATGCCAACGTGGCGCTCTCGGCCGGCATCCAGCGCATGGTGCGCAGCGACCTGGGCGCCGCCGGCGTGATGTTCACCATCGACACCGAAAGCGGCTTCGAGGACGTGGTGTTCATCACCTCCAGCTACGGCCTGGGCGAAACCGTGGTGCAGGGCGCGGTGAACCCCGACGAGTTCTACGTGCACAAGCCCATGCTGAAGGCCGGCAAGCGCGCGGTGATCCGCCGCAACCTGGGCAGCAAGCTGCTGCAGATGGAGTTCAGTACCGCGGAAGAGAAAAAAGCCACCGGCAAGCTGGTGAAGACCACCGATGTGCCGACCGAACTGCGCAACCGTTTTTCGCTGAGTGACGAGGACGTCGAGCAACTGGCCCGCTACGCCCTCATCATCGAAGGCCACTACGGCCGCCCGATGGACGTGGAGTGGGGCAAGGACGGCACCGACGGCCAGCTCTACATCCTCCAGGCGCGCCCCGAGACGGTGAAGAGCCAGTCCAAGGGCCAGTCGGAGCAGCGCTACAAGCTCAAGGGCACCGGCACCGTGCTGGCCGAAGGCCGCGCCATCGGCCAGAAGATCGGGACCGGCCCGGTGCGCATCGTGCATGACATCAAGGACATGGACCAGGTCCAGCCTGGCGATGTGCTGGTGACCGACATGACCGACCCGAACTGGGAGCCGGTGATGAAGCGCGCCAGCGCCATCGTGACCAACCGCGGCGGCCGCACCTGCCACGCGGCCATCATCGCCCGCGAGCTGGGCATTCCGGCTGTGGTCGGCTGCGGCGACGCCACCGAGCACCTGAAAGACGGCATGCTGGTCACCGTGAGCTGCGCCGAGGGCGACACCGGCAACATTTACGACGGCCTGCTGGAAACCGAAATCACCGATGTGCAGCGCGGCGAGATGCCGCCCATCGACATCAAGATCATGATGAACGTCGGCAACCCGCAACTGGCTTTTGACTTCTGCCAGATTCCCAACCAGGGCGTGGGCCTGGCGCGGCTGGAGTTCATCATCAACAACAACATCGGTGTGCACCCCAAGGCCATCCTCGACTACCCGAATGTGGACGCCGACCTGAAAAAAGCGGTGGAGAGCGTGGCCCGTGGCCATGCCTCGCCGCGCGCTTTTTACGTCGACAAGGTGGCCGAGGGCATTGCGACCATTGGCGCGGCCTTCTGGCCCAAGTCGGTGATCGTCCGCCTGTCGGATTTCAAGTCGAACGAGTACCGCAAGCTGATTGGTGGCTCCCGCTATGAGCCGGAAGAAGAGAACCCGATGCTGGGCTTTCGCGGTGCGGCACGCTACCTCAGTGCCGAATTTGCCGAGGCCTTCGCCATGGAGTGCGAGGCGGTCAAGCGCGTGCGCAACGACATGGGCCTGACCAATGTCGAGGTGATGGTGCCGTTTGTGCGCACGCTCGGCCAGGCCAAGGCGGTGACCGAGCTGCTCGCGCAGCACGGCCTCAAGCGCGGCCAGGACGGCCTGCGCATCATCATGATGTGCGAAATTCCGAGCAACGCGGTGCTGGCCGACCAGTTCCTCGAGTACTTCGATGGCTTCTCGATTGGCTCCAACGACCTGACCCAGCTCACGCTGGGCCTGGACCGCGACTCGGGCCTGGAGATTCTTTCGAAAGACTTCGACGAGCGCGACCCGGCGGTGAAGGCCTTGCTGAGCATGGCCATCAGCGCCTGCAAGCGACAGGGCAAGTACGTGGGCATCTGCGGCCAGGGCCCCAGCGACCACCCGGACTTTGCCCAGTGGCTGAAAGAGCAGGGCATCGGTTCGATTTCACTGAACCCTGACACGGTGATCGATACCTGGAAACAGCTGGCGAACTGACCGCGGGGCCTTGCTGGCGATCGGCCAGGCGACCGAGGGAAAACCCCGTGTGTGGGGCCACCTTCTGGTAAGCCAGTGGCAAGCCCTCTGCCGACAATCGGGGGGACTTCCAGCCACTGCCTTCACAGAACCCATGCTTGCTGCGGCGACGACTGTCAAACTGATTGCTGAAATCGCCCTGCTGGCCTTGATCGGGCGGTGGGCGGTGGGCTGCATGGCCGGTGAGGGGCGACAGCACAACCCGGTGTACCGGGTGTTCGACCTGGTGGCCGGGCCCTGGGTGCGCGGCGCGCGGTGGCTGATGCCGCGGCGGGTGCCGGACCGTCATCTGCCGCTGCTCGCCTTTGGGGCACTGGCGCTGGTCTGGCTGCTGGCCGCCTTCGCCAAGGTCAGCCTTTGCCTGCAGATCGGTGTGGCGCTGTGCCGATGAGCTGCCCACGCCTGGCGGCGGGTGCCTGGCGCGCTGCGGTTCTGCGGGTCCGCGCCCACCTGCTGCTGGCCCTGGGGCGCCCACAGCCTGCACTGGCCGCCTTTGAGGCGCTGCGGCACCTGCACCCGGGGAATCCGCATGTTCTCGCCAGTTGTGCCCATCTGATGGCCGGCGAGGGCCGGCTCGACGAGGCGACGGCCTGCCTGCGCACCTTGCTGGCGTCTGGCCCGGCCGACGGCGTGCGGGCCGCGACGTGGTTCAACCTGGGCTTTGTGCTGCAGCAGCAGGCCAGGCATGCGGAGGCCGAGCCCGCGTTCGAGTCGGCACTGGCCCTGAACGGTGCGCTGGACCAGGCCTGGTACGGACTGGCGGTGTCGCGGATGCAATTGGGCCGCTTCAGCGACGCCATCGCTGCACTGGAGCGGCACACCGCGCTGCAAGCGCTCAGTCCGCACGGCTGGTACCGGTTGGTCGAGGCAAGGCTGGCCCTGGGGCAACTGGACGAGGCTCGCAAGCTGCTGGCCCATCTGCACAGCTTCGAGCCGCGTGTGGCCGCGCAGCTCGCACATGCGCACCGCGCGCTGGCCTAGCCCCGCCGCCGCCACCCCCACCCCCAC
>CBHWCZ010000044.1:0-11114 GCA_966112355.1 uncultured Polaromonas sp. | reverse complement strand
TGAAGGGCGGCACCTACTACCCGATGACGGTGAAGAAGCACCTGCGGGCGCAGGAAGTCGCCATGCAGAACAACCTGCCCTGTCTCTACCTGGTGGATTCGGGCGGCGCCAACCTGCCGAACCAGGACGACGTGTTCCCCGACCGCGAACACTTTGGCCGCATCTTCTTCAACCAGGCCAACATGAGCGCGCAGGGCATTTCGCAGATCGCCGTGGTGATGGGCAGTTGCACCGCAGGCGGTGCCTATGTGCCGGCGATGAGCGATGAGACCATCATCGTCAAGAACCAGGGCACCATCTTTTTGGGCGGCCCGCCGCTGGTGAAGGCGGCCATTGGCGAAATCGTCAGCGCCGAGGACCTGGGCGGCGGCGATGTGCACACGCGCCTGTCGGGCGTGGCCGACCACCTGGCGCAGAACGACGCGCACGCGCTCGCCCTGGCGCGCCGCGCCGTGGCCAACCTCAACCGCAGGAAGGAACCCGCACAGCTGCTGCGCACGCCGGTTCCGCCGCGCTACAAGACTGAAGAGTTGTACGGCGTGATCCCCACCGACACGCGCAAGCCCTATGACGTACGCGAGGTGATTGCCCGTATCGTGGACGGCAGCGAGTTTGCCGAGTTCAAGGCGCGCTTCGGCAGCACGCTGGTCTGCGGCTTTGCGCACATCGAGGGCATGCCGGTGGGCATCATCGCCAACAACGGCGTGCTGTTCTCGGAGTCGGCGCAGAAGGGCACCCACTTCATCGAGCTGTGCTGCCAGCGCAAGATCCCGCTGGTGTTCCTGCAGAACATCACCGGCTTCATGGTGGGCCGCAAGTACGAGAGCGAAGGCATTGCCCGGCACGGTGCCAAGATGGTCACGGCCGTGGCCACCGCGCAGGTGCCCAAGTTCACCATCATCATCGGCGGCAGCTACGGCGCCGGCAACTACGGCATGTGCGGCCGCGCGTTCTCGCCACGCTTTTTGTGGATGTGGCCGAACGCCCGCATCTGCGTGATGGGCGGCGAGCAGGCAGCGGGCGTGCTGGCCACGGTCAAGCGGGACGCCATTGAAGCGCGCGGCGGCGCCTGGAGCGCCGAGGAAGAAGCCGCCTTCAAGCAGCCGGTGCTGGACCAGTTCGCGCACCAGTCGCACCCCTATTACTCCAGCGCCCGCCTGTGGGACGACGGCGTGATCGACCCTGCCGACACGCGCCGCGTGCTGGCGCTGGGCCTGTCGGCCACGCTGAACCAGCCGATTCCCGAGACGAAGTTTGGTGTGTTCCGGATGTGATGGAGTAAGTCACCAATCCGTTCGGGCTGAGGTATCGAAGCCAATCTTCCTTAAGGCCAAATTCAACGCAGGCTTCGATACCTCAGCCCGAACGGTGGTTTGCTGATCGATAGACGAAAAACAGACAAGAAAGAAGAGACACCATGGACAACATTTACCTCACCCCCGAGCATGAGCAACTGCGCGAACAGGTGGCCCGCTTCATTGCCCGCGAGGTCGAGCCCCACGCTGCCAAGTGGGAAGAAGACGGTTGCGTGCCGCGCGAGGTGCTGCGCAAGATGGGCCAGGCCGGCCTGCTCGGGCTGATGTACGAGTCGGAGTACGGCGGCGGCGAGGCCGATGCGCTGACCAACCTGGTGTTCGCCGAGGCGCTGTCGCAGTCCACCTTTGGCGGCTTCATCATCACGGTACTGGTGCACACCGACATGGCCAGCCCGCACCTGTTCCATGCCGGCACGCCCGAGCAGAAGGCACGCTACATGCCGGGCATCATCGCCGGCGAGACCATCACCGCGGTGGGCATCACCGAGCCGGGCGCCGGCTCTGACGTGGCCGGCATGCGCGCCACAGCCAAACGGGACGGTGACCACTGGGTGCTCAACGGCACCAAGATGTTCATCACCAACGGTGTGCATGCCAATCTGTATTTTGTGGCGGCCAAGACGGGCACGGCACGGCACGACATGTCGATGTTCATCGTGGAAAAAGGCACGCCCGGCTTCAGCGTGGGCCGTGCCTTGAAGAAAACCGGCTGGCTGTCGTCCGACACCGCCGAGCTGATCCTGGACAACGTGCGCATTCCGGCCGGCAACCTGCTCGGCGAGGAGGGCAAGGGCTTTTATTCCGTGATGAAGAACTTCCAGACCGAGCGCATTGCGCTGGGCGCCATGGCGGTCGGCCACTGCACCCAGGCGCTGCAAATGACGCTGGACCATGTGCGTAACCGCCAGGCCTTTGGCTCCACCCTGTGGGACAAGCAGACCATCCGCCACCGCATCGCCATGCTGGACGCCAAGACCCGCGCGGCGCGCCAGTTCATGTACCACTGTGCGTGGGCCGTGACGCAGGACCGCGACATCGTGCAGGAGGTCTCCATGCTCAAGGCGCTGACCGGCGAGCTTGTCAACGAGGTGCTGCAGACCTGCCAGCAGTTCCACGGCGGCATGGGCTTCATCCGCGAGACCGCGATCGAACGCCTGTGGCGCGATGCCCGCGTGCTCGGCATCGGCGGCGGCGCCACCGAAGTGATGCTGGAAGAAGTGGCCAAGCGCTACCGTTGATGTGACCGCTGAAAGGAAAGTCCATGAACCACCTGCTCATTCACGCGGCGAACGGTATCGCCACCGTCACGCTGAACCGCCCCGACGTGCGCAACGCCTTCAACGACGAAGTCATCCTGGAGCTGACGCAGGCTTTCCATGAACTGCAGATGCGCGACGACGTACGCTGCATCGTGCTGGCGGCCAAGGGCTCGGCGTTTTGCGCCGGGGCTGACCTGAACTGGATGCGCAGCATGGCCGACTACACCTATGCGCAAAACCTGGCCGACGCCGGGCGCCTGGCGACCATGATGCAGACGATTTACGCCTGCCAGAAACCGACGATTGCGATGATCCAGGGCGACGTGTATGCCGGTGGCACCGGCCTGGTCGCCGCCTGTGACATTGCGGTGTCGGTCGATACCGCCCACTACTGCCTCAGCGAGGTCAAGCTCGGGTTGATCCCGGCCACCATCAGCCCCTATGTGATCCGTGCGATGGGCGCGCGCGCCGCGCACCGCTACTTCCTGACGGCCGAGCGCTTCAGTGCCACCGAGGCGCTGCGCATCGGCTTTGTGCATGAGGTGGTGCACCCCGATGCCCTGGCGAACCGCGTTGCCGAGCTGGCGCAGACACTGGTCAGCGCCGGGCCGGAGGCCGTGCGCCTGTGCAAGAAGCTGGTGCAGGACGTGGCGGGCCACGAGATCACGCCGGCACTGGTGCAGATGACGGTGGCCGGCATTGCCGATGTGCGCGTGAGCCCCGAGGGGCGTGAGGGCGTTCAGTCCTTTCTTCAGAAGCGTAAGCCCTCATGGCTGTTGTCTCTGCCGACATGAACACACTCGACACCACCCAACTCATTGCCCTGGCTGGCGCAATCGGCTGGGCCAGTGGCGTGCGTCTGTATCTGGTGGTGTTCCTCACCGGGCTCGCCGGCTTCATGGGCTGGATTGCCCTGCCGCCCGGGCTGCAGTTGCTGGCCCATCCGGTGGTCCTGGGCGTGAGCGGGTTCCTGGTGTTCATTGAATTTTTTGCCGACAAGATTCCCGGTGTCGATTCGCTGTGGGATGCGGTGCATGGCGTGATCCGTATTCCGGCCGGTGCGGCACTGGCTGCCGGCGTGTTCGGCGGCGACAGCGCTGTGATGGGCCTGGTGGCTGCGCTGCTGGGCGGCACGCTGGCGGCCACCAGTTTCGCCACCAAGGCCACAACGCGCGCGGCCATCAACACCTCGCCCGAGCCCTTCACCAACATCGGCGCGTCGCTGCTGGAAGACGGCCTGGTGCCGCTGGGCCTGTGGCTGGCGATTGCCCACCCGATTGTGTTTGCCCTGGGGCTGGCGATGGTGCTGGTGCTCAGCGTGTGGCTGATCCGCCTGTGCTGGCGCTTCCTGCGCCTGCTGTTCATCCGCGTCGCCCGAATCTTCAGCGGCAAGGCTGATCCCGGACCGACTGCCGCTTTCCAGTTGAAATCTCCTTTTTCAAGGAATGACCATGTTTAAGAAAATCCTGATCGCCAACCGTGGGGAGATAGCTTGCCGGGTTGCCGCGACGGCACGCCGCATGGCCATCCAGACCGTGGCGGTGTACTCCGACGCCGACGCCACGGCCAAGCACGTGGCCTTTTGTGACGAGTCCGTGCACATTGGCGGCAGTGCACCCAAGGACAGCTACCTGCGATGGGAGCGCATCATCGCCGCGGCCAAGGCCACGGGCGCAGAGGCGATTCACCCCGGCTACGGTTTTCTGAGCGAGAACGAAGAGTTTGCGCAGGCCTGTGCCGACGCAGGCCTGGTCTTCATCGGCCCGCCGGCGTCGGCCATCAAGGCCATGGGCCTGAAGGCCGAGTCCAAGCAGCTGATGGAAAAGGCCGGCGTGCCGCTGGTGCCCGGTTACCACGGCAGCGACCAGGACCCGGCGCTGCTGCAGCGCGAAGCCGACCGCATCGGTTACCCGGTGCTGATCAAGGCCAGCGCAGGCGGCGGCGGCAAGGGCATGCGGGCGGTGGAGAAATCGGAAGATTTCGCGGCGGCGCTCGCCTCGTGCCAGCGCGAGGCGATCAACAGCTTTGGCGATGACGCCGTGCTGGTGGAGAAATATGCCCAGCGCCCGCGCCACATCGAGATCCAGGTGTTTGGCGACACGCAGGGCAACTATGTTTATCTGTTCGAGCGTGATTGCTCGGTGCAGCGCCGCCACCAGAAGGTGCTTGAGGAAGCCCCCGCCCCCGGCATGACGCCGGCCATGCGCCAGCAGATGGGCGAGGCGGCTGTGGCGGCGGCCCGCGCGGTGAACTATGTCGGTGCCGGCACGGTGGAGTTCATCGTCGAGCAGCGCGCCGATGGCACCATGAATTTCTTTTTTATGGAGATGAACACGCGGTTGCAGGTGGAGCATCCGGTCACGGAAGCCATCACCGGGCTGGACCTCGTGGAATGGCAACTGCGCGTGGCGTATGGCGAGCCGCTGCCGCTGCAGCAAGGCGAGCTGCGCATCCACGGCCACGCGATCGAGGCGCGCATCTGCGCTGAGACGCCCGACAACAACTTCCTGCCGGCCACCGGCACGCTGCATGTGTACGACAAGCCCGTGCACACCGCGTTTGAACGTGCGAGCCTGAGCGGCAACGGCATCGCAGTCCGGGTGGACGATGGCGTGCGGCAGGGCGACGTGATCTCGCCGTTCTACGACTCCATGGTGGCCAAGCTCATCGTGCACGGCCAGACCCGTGCCGAGGCGCTGGCCCGGCTGGATGACGCGCTGGCGCAGATCCGCATCGTCGGTCTCAGCACCAATGTGCAGTTCCTGCGCCATGTGGTGCGCAGCCCGTCGTTTGCCAATGCCGACCTCGACACCGCGCTGATCCAGCGCGAGGAAGCACGGCTCTTCAAGCAGGAGCCGGTCGGGCTTCCGCTGGCGGCGGCCTGCGTGATTGCGCAGAACCTGCTGGACGAGAAAGCGCTGGCGGGCAACGATCCGTTCAGCCGGCGCGACGGCTGGCGTTCGCATGGCGTGGTGCATCGCCGTTTCGAGTTCGAGTTTCATGGTGAGGCGGCCGTGGCCGAGCTGACCTATCTGCACGACGGCGCGGTGCAGCTGAAAGTGGGCGAGCGTTCCGGGCTGCTGGTCTTTTCACCGGCGGGTACGTCAGTGGATGTGCAGTTTGCGGGCGAGCGTGCCACGGCGGCCGTGTACCGCAGTGGTGAGCTGGCGCATGTGTTCACGGCGCGCGGCGCCACCCAGATCACGGTGGTGGACCTGCTGGCCCACGCGGGTGAAGCCCATGCCGAAGGCGGCCACCTGACGGCGCCCATGCCGGGCAAGGTCGTGTCGTTTGCCGTGAAGGTGGGTGACAAGGTGAGCAAGGGCCAGGCGCTGGCCGTGATGGATGCGATGAAAATGGAGCACACGATTGCCGCGCCGACGGACGGGGTGGTGAAGGAGCTGCTGTACGCGCCCGGTGACCAGGTGGCCGAAGGCGCAGAGCTGCTGACGCTCACGGTTTGATGTTCCGAAGCTGACGTTTTTTTGCGAGACCCGATGCGCATTACCTTTTGCTGTACCGATTCCAAACCCCAGCCCTGGCTGGAGGGGCTGACCCGGGCCTTTCCCGAGGCTTCGGTCGAACTGTGGGCGCCCGGCGCGCCGCCAGCCGACTACGCCGTGGTGTGGGCGCCGCCCCAGCAGTTTTTTGACGAACAGACCTCGCTCAAGGGGGCCTTCAACATCGGCGCCGGCGTCGATGCGCTGATGAAGCTGCGCCTGCCGGAAGGCGTTCCCATCGTGCGGCTGGACGACGCCGGCATGTCGGTGCAGATGGCCGAGTACGTGTGCCATGCGGTGATCCGCCACTTCCGCGAATTCGATGCCTACGAGGCGGATGTGGCCGAAGGCCGCTGGTCGTACCGCAAGCCCAGGCTGCGGGAGGAATGTCCGGTGGGCGTGATGGGCCTGGGGGTGCTGGGCGAGCGCGTGAGCCGGTCGCTGGCGCAGTTTGACTTTCCGGTGAAGGGCTGGAGCCGTTCACCCAGGGCACTTGACGGGGTTGAATGCTTTTCCGGCGACATCGGCAGTGCCGGCTTCAATGCCTTCCTCGCAGCCAGCCGCGTGCTGGTGTGCCTGCTGCCCCTCACACCCGAGACGCAGAACATTTTGTGCCGCGACACGCTGACGCAACTGCGCCCCGGCGGCTATGTGATCAATGTGGCGCGGGGCGGCCACCTGGTGGACGATGACCTGCTGGCGCTGATCGACAGCGGCCACCTGGCCGGCGCCACGCTGGATGTGTTCCGCACCGAGCCCTTGCCGGCCGCGCACCCGTTCTGGGCGCATCCGAAAATAACCGTAACGCCGCACACCTCGGCCCGCACCCTGCGCGACGAGAGCATTGCGCAGATTGCCGGCAAGATTCGCGCACTGCAAAATGGGGCGCCGATTACCGCTCTCGCCGGTGTGGTTGACCCGCAGAAGGGATACTAGAGTGATGAACTTGCCATCGAAAGTCAAACTCGTGGATGTCGGCCCACGCGACGGGCTGCAGAACGAAAAATCGCCGGTGCCGGCCGAAGTGAAGATCGGCCTGGTGCATCGCCTGCAGGATGCCGGTCTCACCGACATTGAGGTCACCAGTTTCGTGTCGCCCAAGTGGGTGCCGCAGATGGCCGACAACATCGAGGTGATGGCGGGCATCCACCGCAAGCCGGGTGTGCGCTATTCGGTGCTGACGCCCAACTTGAAGGGTTTCGAGGCGGCCCTGCCGACCCGGCCCGACGAGATCGTGGTGTTTGCGGCCGCCAGCGAGGCCTTCAGCCAGCGCAACATCAACTGCTCGATCGCCGAGAGCATCGAGCGCTTCCGGCCCGTGGTCGAAGCGGCCAAGGCCCACGGCATCCATACGCGTGGCGCCATCTCGTGTGCAGTGGGCTGCCCGTATGAGGGCGAGATCGCACCCGAGCGTGTGGCCATGGTGGCCCGGCTGATGAAGGGCATCGGCGTGCAGCACATCGGCGTGGCCGACACCATCGGGGTGGGCACACCGCGCAAGGTGCAGGCGGCCATGGAAGCGGCGCTCAGGCATTACGACATCAACGACATCTCCGGCCACTTCCACGACACCTATGGCCAGGCGCTGGGCAACACCCTGGCCAGCCTGGAGCTGGGCGTGTGGCAATACGACACCTCATCGGCCGGGCTGGGCGGCTGCCCGTTCGCCAAGGGCGCCACCGGCAACGTGGCCACCGAAGACGTGGTGTACATGCTGCACGGCATGGGCATAGAGACCGGCATTGATCTCGACAAACTGATTGACGCGGGCAGCTACATCAGCGACTTCCTGCAGCGCAAGCCCAACTCGCGCGCGGCCACCGCCTTGCTGAACAAGAGGATGGCGGCGTGATGTGTGGTGCTGAGCTGATGGCCTTGCCTGAAGGTGTGCAGCGTGTGGCCGCCCTGCTGCAATCGCAGGGCCATCCGCACGCGCCGATGATGCTGGACGATGCGGCGCGCACCGCGCAGCAAGCCGCCGATGCGCTGGGCGTGTCCGTCGGCCAGATCGCCAAGAGCATTGTGTTCCGCCGCCGCTCCGACGATGCGGCGGTGCTGGTGGTGACCTCGGGCGACCAGCGCGTCGACGAGAGAAAAGTGGAGGCACTGCTGTGCCCCGATGGCAAGCGCCTGGGTCGCGCCGATGCCGAGTTCGTGAAGTCGCGCACCGGCTTTTCGATCGGCGGCGTGTCGCCGGTCGGTCATGCCACGCCGCCGGTGATGCTGGTCGATGCGTCCCTGTTTCGATTCGAGGAGATCTGGGCCGCTGCCGGGCATCCGCATGCGGTGTTCAAGCTGTCGCCACAGCAACTGCAACAGCTCACGGCGGCGCCGGTGGTCGATGTGGCGGTGGACACTGCGCAGGAGCATCGCCTGCTCAAGCGCTCGGCCGGCCAGGTGCTGGCGCGTGCTGCGACGCTCGATGCGGCCGGTGAAGTGCCGTCGCCCTGCAACTCCGTCTGCCGCATGAATGCGGTGACAGGCCTGTGCGAGGGCTGCTTCCGCCTGCGCGACGAGATCGCCAGCTGGAGCCAGATGGACGATGCGGGCAAGCGCACCATCTGGGGCACGCTGGTGGAGCGCGCCCGTGCGGCGCAGTTGCCGGCCACGCTGGCGGTTTCCGCATGAGCAACGCGTCAGGCGCTTCGGCCACCACGGCAGCGCAGGCACCTGCGGCGGCCGGCCTGGCGCAGATCACCTGCTACCTCGATTTCATTTCGCCGTATGCCTACCTGGCCTTCGAGCATCTGCCCGAGGCCCTGCGCGGCATCAGCTACAGCATGAGCTACCGGCCGGTGCTGTTCGCCGGCATGCTCAAGCACCATGGCCAACTGGGCCCGGCCGAGATTGCCCCCAAGCGCGACTGGACCTACCGCCAGGTGCTCTGGCTGGCACACCAGCTGGGTATTCCGTTCGACATGCCGCGCAGCCATCCCTTCAATCCGCTGCTGCTGTTGCGGCTGGCGGTGGCCTGCAGTCCAGCGGGTCTGCCCGGCCTGCCCAGCCGCTATGTGTGCGAGACCCTCTTTCGCCATGTGTGGCGCGGCGGTGCCGAGGCCGCAGACGCCTCGCGTCTGGAAGCACTGGCCCTGCAACTCGCACCGGCGGATGACCTGCAGGGCGAGGCGGTCAAGGCGCAGCTCAAGGGCAACACGGAAGCCGCGATTGCCAGGGGCGTGTTTGGCGTGCCGACGTTCGAAGTGGACGGCAAATTGTTCTGGGGCCTGGACGCGCTGCCGATGCTGCGTGCCTACCTGCTCGGCGATGACTGGTTCCAGGGCACGGATTGGGATCGTGCCTCCGCGGTGTTGTCAGGAATCGTTCGTTCACGTTGAGGCGGGTGTTCGCGTTTTCCCTAGGGCTTCCGTGAACTAATCCGCATTCTGAAAAGTTCTTCAAGGGTTTCCCCTTGAGTTGTCAGTAGGGCATAAGTTTCGTGAAAGCTCCTGTTAGTTTCACGTCAGAGCTAGGTCAGGCATCCCCAAAATAATGGCTGCAGCTTCCACACCGGAGGCCACACATTTTTTGGAGACACAACACCATGGCAACAGCAGTCGATTCACCGATGACAGCTGAGCAGAAGAAAGTCATCTTCGCCTCATCGCTGGGTACCGTTTTTGAGTGGTACGACTTTTATCTGTACGGCTCACTCGCAGCCATCATCGCCAAGCAGTTCTTCAGCGGACTGGACGCAGGCTCTGCGTTCATCTTCGCGCTGCTGGCTTTTGCCGCCGGCTTCATCGTGCGTCCTTTCGGCGCACTGGTGTTCGGCCGTCTCGGCGACATGATCGGCCGCAAGTACACCTTCCTGGTCACCATCGTGATCATGGGCCTGTCCACCTTTATCGTGGGCCTGCTGCCCAGCTATGCCTCCATCGGCGTGGCGGCACCGGTGATCCTGATCGCCCTGCGCATGCTGCAGGGCCTGGCGCTCGGCGGTGAGTACGGCGGCGCAGCCACCTACGTGGCCGAGCATGCACCTCACGGCAAGCGTGGTGCCTACACCTCCTGGATTCAGACCACGGCAACGCTGGGTCTGTTCCTGAGCCTGCTGGTGATCCTGGGTGTGCGTACCGCCATCGGTGAAGCCGCATTTGCCGATTGGGGCTGGCGCATTCCGTTCATCGTGTCCATCCTGCTGCTGGGCATCTCGGTGTACATCCGCCTGTCGATGAACGAGTCACCGGCCTTCCAGAAAATGAAGTCCGAAGGCAAGACCTCCAAGGCCCCCCTGTCCGAATCCTTCGGCCAGTGGAAAAACCTGAAGATCGTGATCCTCGCGCTGATCGGCCTGACCGCCGGCCAGGCCGTGGTCTGGTATTCGGGCCAGTTCTATGCGCTGTTCTTCCTGACGCAAGCCCTGAAGGTGGACGGCCCGACCGCCAACATCCTGGTGGCTTACTCGCTGATTCTCGGCACGCCTTTCTTCGTGATCTTCGGCACGCTGTCTGACAAGATCGGCCGCAAGCCCATCATCATGGCCGGCTGCCTGCTGGCCGTGGTGACCTACTTCCCCGTGTTCACGGCGCTGACCAAGGCGGCCAATCCTGACCTGGCCGCTGCCCAGGCCAAGAACCGCGTGGTCGTGACGGCTGATCCAGCCGAGTGCTCGTTCCAGTTCAACCCGACCGGTACCGTCAAGTTCACCAGCTCGTGCGACATCGCCAAGCAGGTGCTGGCCGGTGCTTCGGTGAGCTATGAGAACGTGGCAGCCCCTGCTGGCACCGTGGCCAGCATCAAGATCGGCGAGACGGCCATTCCGAGCTACTCCTCCAAGGGCATTCCTGCAGATGAAGCCAAGAAGAAAGACACCGAGTTCAAGAAGCTCGTGGCCGACGACCTGAAATCCGCTGGCTACCCCAGCAAGGCGGACCCCGCCAAAATCGACAAGGTCATGGTCACGGCCATCCTGTTCTACCTCGTGGTGCTCGTGACCATGGTGTACGGCCCGATTGCAGCCATGCTGGTAGAGCTGTTCCCGACCCGCATCCGCTACACCTCGATGAGCCTGCCGTACCACATCGGCAACGGCTGGTTCG
>CBHWCZ010000043.1:0-12019 GCA_966112355.1 uncultured Polaromonas sp. | reverse complement strand
GCTGACGACCGCGGCTCCAAACCTGCCTGCGCAGGTTTGGACGGGAGGAAGGGCCCACGCCTCAGGCGTGGGCATGTACAGGGACACACACGAAGTGAACGATTGTGGGGGCCACATCCAGCATGAGAAAATTTCACCATGCAAGAACTCACCCGCTGGCCGCTGGCCGAGCGCCGCGCCATCCGGGGCGTGTTCACCGACATTGACGACACGCTGACCACTGAAGGCGCCATCACGCCCGATGCGCTGCAGGCCTTGCACGATCTGAAGGCCGCCGGGCTGGCGGTGGTGGCCATCACCGGCAGGCCGGTCGGCTGGAGCGAGCCCTTTGCCGCGCAGTGGCCGGTGGATGCCATCGTGGCAGAAAACGGGGCGGTGGCGCTGGTCCGTTCACCGGCGTCTGCACTGAACAAAGGCCAGATCACCGTGAGAAAAATCTACCAGCAGGACGAAGCCATGCGCGCGACCAACTACGCACGCATGCAGGCAGTGCTGGGCCGCATCGAGGCCGACATCCCCGGTGCGCAGCGCGCCACCGACTCGCCGGGCCGCGAGACCGACATCGCGATTGACCACAGCGAATTCACCCGCCTGGGGGATGCGCAGATCGCCCAGGTAGTGGCCCGGATGCACAGCGAGGGCATGCATGCCACGGTGAGCAGCATCCACATCAACGGCTGGTACGGGAACCACAATAAGCTCGAAGGCGCGCGCTGGATTGTCCAGCAGCTGTGGCAGCGCAGCCTGGATGGCGAGATCGCGCACTGGGCCTACGTCGGAGACTCCACCAACGACCAGCTGATGTTCCGGGCCTTCCCCCACAGCGTCGGCGTGGCCAACATCCGCCGCTTCGAAGCCACCCTGCAGCACCTGCCGCGCTACGTCACGATCGCCGAGCGTGGCGCAGGTTTTTGCGAAGTGGCGCATGCGCTGAGGATGGCGCGCGTGGCATGACACCGTGAACGACACCATCCACCAGGATTCGGCTGAGCCGCGTTCCCCGACCCCAAAAGACCGGCCAGCTTGCGTCCGGTAGCGGTCGGTGCTATACCGCGAAAGTTACCCGACACCACTCACGGAGGGAATCCCATGAAAACCATCAGCAACTGGTTCTTGCGGCTGGCCGTTCTTTACTTCATTGCCGGCGTGTCCCTGGGCATCTTCATGGCGGCCAGTCATGACCACTCGATGTTCCCGCTGCATGCCCACCTCAACCTGCTCGGCTGGGTCACCCTGACCCTGTTCGGCTTGTTCTATCGGGCCTGGCCCACCGCCGCAGAAACGACGCTCGCCAAAGTTCACTTTTGGCTCTATGTACCAGCCCACTTTGTGCAAATGGTGCTGCTGGCGCTGCTGTTCCGTGGCTACACCGCCGTCGAACCCGCGCTGGGCCTGGCATCGGTGCTGGTTGGTGTGGCCATCCTGTGCTTTGCCGCACTGGTGTGGAAGCACACAGGCAGCGCTGCGCGGTTGCCCGCGTAGCACAGGCGCGACACCCGCATGAAGCCGCGGGAGCGTCATCCTTGATGCATCGCATCGGCGCCGCGATCACGACGCCTTCAGAAGGCCCAGCTTTTCCACCAGCGCCTTTTCCCGGGCGAAGGTTTCCTGCGCGAACTTGCTGTAGGCCGCAGAGCTCATGTACATGGGCACCATGTCGTACTTGCCCAGCGCCGTCTTGTAGCTGGGCTGCTCCATCGCCTGCTTGAAGGCGTCGTGCAGGCGCTTGACGATGGCCGGCGGCGTGTCGCGCGGCGCGGCGATGCCAAAGGGCGAGTTCTGCACCATGTCCAGGCCCAGTTCCTTGAGCGTCGGTGCGTCGGGGAACCTGGCCAGGCGCTCGGCGCCCCAGGTGTTGAGCACGCGCAGCTTGCCGGCCTCGACCTGCGGCGCAAAGCCGGTGGAATCGGCCGCGGCCATGATGTTGCCGCCCAGGATGGACTGCATCAGATCCGCACTGCCCTTGTAGGGCACATGCAGCAGCTCGAGGCCCAGCTTCTGCGCGATCAGCTCCATCGTCAGGTGCGGACTGGTCAGCGTGCCGGTGGAGCCGTAGCTCAGCTTGCCGGGGTTGGCCTTGGCCCACCCGACAAAGTGCGTCCAGGTCTTGAGCGGCGAATCGGCCGGCACCACCAGGCCAAAGGCGTAGCCCGTGACGTTGAGCACATAGGCCAGGTCCTTGATCGGGTCCCAGTTGATCTTGGTGGTGTAGGGCAGACGGAACACCCCCAGCGGAATCTGCGCCAGCGTGTAGCCGTCGGCCGGCGTGCTTTGCAGCTGCTGGGCCGGCAGGGTACCGCCCGCACCGGGCTTGTTCTCGATGATGACCGTCTGGCCGAGGATCTTCGACGCGTTGTCGGCCAGCGCCCGCATGGTGATGTCGGTCGGCCCGCCCGCCGGGAAGGCGATCACCAGCTTGATGGGCTTGGAGGGGAAGCCCTGGGTTTGGGCACGGGCACCCGTGGCCGCCGAGGCGGCGATGACGGCAGCAGATTGAAGAAGTTGACGGCGTTGCATGGGGTCTCCGGTCGTGGGCGCTAAAGCCCCATCATGGGTGCCATGCGCCGGTTCCGCATCAGGGCAACACCTGAAGCGGTGTCGCCCTGGTGTCAACGCCCCGTCACCCCTGTCGACCCGTCACCCCTGTCGACCCGTCAGCGCGCCGCCACCGTCACCGCGACGGGCTTGGCGGCGTTGTCCACCCGCGCCCCGGGCGCGTTGCTGACCAGTTCCAGCTTCAGGGTGTAGTCTCCCGGCGGCGGGCTGAACCAGGCCTCGGTCTGGCCGGTGTTGAAGCTCAACACCTCGGCCTTTTGGCCCTTGCGCTCCATGGTCAGGCGGAAATGGCCGGTCTCAGGGGCCTGCGCGGCGGTGTTGGAAATGTTGTAACCACTGGCATGGAACTGCAGCCGGAACGGCGGACGCAAGGTGCTGCCGTCGGCCACATTGAGCAGTTCCACGCGCGGCGCGCCTTGCACGCTGGTGAGCGCCACATCCTTGTTCTGTTTGGTCACCACCAGCTTCAGCGGCTTGCTGTACACAAAGTACGGAATATGCCCCTGGTCCGCCAGCAGCAGGCGCAGGTCGTAGGTCCCTGGCGGCAGATTGATCACCGCCTCCATCTGGCCCTTGCCAAAGTGGACGTACTGCTCCGTGAAGGGCAATGGCTTCTTGAAGTCCATCGGCAGCCCCTGGTTGATCAGCAGGTGATGGTGGCCGGCACGGCCTGCCGACTTGCCGGCGGGCACCAGTCCGCGCATGGAGAGTCCGAACCGGGCCACGAACGGGGTTTCGCGCTGGTCACCGTCCTTGAGGTTGGTGAAATAAGTCTCCGGCTCCCGGCCAGGGGCTGCCGCCAGCCACGGGTGCTGCACGGCATCGGCCAACTCCACCGGCGCAGCAGGGGTTTGCGCCCCCGCATTTGTTCCCATTCCCAGGGCCAGCCACAACCCACCTGCCCGCATTCCGAGCCCCACGACACGCCAAACATCCATCACGTCAAACCTTCTTGAAACCCTGTTGAGGAGCTCAACAGACAAAAACTTACCGAGCAGTAATTGTAAGACCACTTAGTAATTTTTTGATTCGCAAGACTCGGCGAGCTGATGTTTTTGGGACTCGTGTGACTTTTATCGCGCCATGACCGGTGCCAGCGCCTTGCCGGTGTGGGTGCCCAGCCTGACCACCGCTTCCGGCGGCGCCGAGGCCACCACGCGCCCCCCAGCATTGCCACCGTCCGGCCCCAGGTCGATGACCCAGTCGGCTTCGGCAATCACGTCGAGGTCGTGCTCGATCACCACCACGCTGTGGCCGCCATCCACCAGCCGGTGCAGCACATGGATCAGCTTTTCAACGTCCGCCATGTGCAGGCCCACGGTAGGTTCGTCCAGCACATACAGGGTGTGCGGCGCCTTCTGGCCGCGGCGGGTGATGTCGTCGCGCACCTTGGAGAGCTCGGTCACCAGCTTGATGCGCTGGGCCTCACCACCCGACAGCGTCGGCGAAGGCTGGCCCAGCGTGAGGTAGCCCAAACCCACGTCTTTCAGCAACTGCAGCGGGTGGCTGATGTTGGGCATGGAGGCGAAGAAGTCCACCGCCTCATCGACTTCCATCTTCAGCACGTCGCCGATGTTCTTGCCGCGCCAGGTCACGGCCTGGGTCTCGGGGTTGAAGCGCGCGCCGTGGCAGGTCTCGCACAGCACCTTCACATCGGGCAGGAAGCTCATGCCGATGGTGCGCACGCCGGCGCCTTCGCAAGTCGGGCAGCGGCCCTCGCCGGTGTTGAAGGAAAAGCGTCCGGCCGAGTAGCCGCGTGCCCGCGCTTCCAGCGTGTCGGCAAACAGTTTGCGGATGGTGTCCCAGAAGCCTATGTAAGTGGCCGGGCAGGAGCGCGGCGTCTTGCCGATCGGTGTCTGGTCCACTTCCAGCACGCGGTCCACCACGGCGTAGCCTTCCACACGTTCGCAGCCGGTCCATACGGGTGTCTTGCCCTTGTCATCGGCTTCACGCCCGACCTTGGTCGAGCGCTGCATCACGCCGGCCTGCACATTGGCCAGCAGCACATCGCGCGCCAGCGTGGATTTGCCCGAACCCGACACGCCTGTGACCGCCACCAGCCGGTACAGCGGCACGTCCACCGTGACCTGCTGCAGGTTGTGCAGGTCGGCGTTGACGACGGTGAGCCACGAGGTGAAAGGGCTGGCCGCGGCCGGGGCTGCGTTGTGCAGCGCACTGGCACTGGCTGCAGCGTCTTTCAGTGCCTGCGCCTTGAAGGCGGCCGCCTTCTGCTTGCTGAGTGGTTTGGCCGGCGCCGCTGCGGGATCGGTGGCAAGCACCGGCGCTGCGCCCGCTCGTGTGTCTCGGCGGATCTGCAAGGGATGCACCAGCGGGTGCGCCAGATAGCGGCCGGTCAGCGACGCCGGCACGGCCGACAGCTCCGCCACCGTGCCCTGCGCCACCAGCGTGCCGCCGCGCTTGCCGGCGCCGGGGCCGATGTCGATGATGTTGTCGGCACGGCGGATGGTGTCTTCGTCATGCTCCACCACCACCAGCGTGTTGCCGCGCTCGCTGAGCTTGCCCAGGGCGCTGAGCAGGATCTGGTTGTCGCGCGGATGCAGGCCGATGGTGGGCTCGTCCAGCACATAGCAGACACCCTGCAGGTTGGAACCCAGCTGCGCTGCCAGGCGAATGCGCTGCGCCTCGCCGCCCGACAGCGTGGGCGCGCCGCGGTCCAGCGTGAGATAGCCCAGGCCCACGTCCTCGAGGAACTCCAGCCGGCTCCTGATCTCGGGAATCAGGTCGCGGCCGATGCCGGACTCGCGGCCCGTCATGCGGCCTGCCACCATCAAGGTGTCGACCCAGCGCCGCACGTCGGTGACCGACAGCGCCGCGATGTCGGCAATGCCCACTTCTGCGAACTTCACGGCCCGGGCCTTGGCATTGAGCCGCGTGCCTTCGCAGGTCGGGCACACGGTGCCGGCCAGGTCCTCCACCTCGGGCTCGGCGAAGCTCTGCTCGCGGCCCTTGTTGTCGTCGTCCATCACCGAGTCGTCGAAGACCTTGCGCTGCTCCTTGCTGAGCTTGACGCCGGTGCCGACGCAGTCGGTACACCAGCCGTGCTTGCTGTTGTAGCTGAAGAGGCGCGGGTCCAGTTCGGCATACGAGGTGGCGCACACCGGGCAGGCACGTTTGGTCGAAAAGGCGATCAGCTTGCCGATGTGCCTGGCGCTGGTGCCGGCCATCATCGCGCCCTTGAGGCCATCGAGCGGCGCCAGCACATGCACCACGCCCTTGCCGTGTTCCAGCGCGGTGGCGAGTGCTGCGCGCAGCGCCGCCTCGTTGTCCGGCGACACGCGGAGGTCGGCAATCGGCAGCTCGACGGTGTGCTCCTTGAAGCGGTCGATGCGCGGGAAGCCGGTGGTCGGCAGAAACTCGCCGTCGACGCGCAGATGGGTGTAGCCGCGCGGCCGCGCCCAGTCGGCCAGCTCGGTGTACACGCCCTTGCGCGCCATCACCAGCGGCGCCAACAGGCCGATGTGCTGGCCGCGGTAGGTCTTGAGCAACTGCGCGGCAATGCTCTCGGCGCTCTGCGGCATCACGGCCGCGCCGTCCTTGGTGCAGTGCTGCACGCCCAGCTTCACATACAGCAGGCGCAGGAAGTGCCAGACCTCGGTGGTGGTGCCGACCGTGGACTTGCGCCCGCCGCGTGACAGGCGCTGCTCGATCGCTACCGTGGGCGGAATGCCGTACACCGCGTCGACCTCGGGCCGGCCCGCCGGCTGCACGATGCTGCGGGCGTAGGCATTGAGCGATTCAAGGTAGCGGCGCTGCCCTTCGTTGAAGAGGATGTCAAAGGCCAGCGTGGACTTGCCCGAGCCCGACACGCCGGTCACCACATTGAACTTGCCGCGTGGAATGTTGACCGACAGGCTCTTGAGGTTGTGCTCCTTGGCGTTGACGATCTGGATCAGGTTGGAGAACGCAGGCCGCGTGGCCCAGGCCTTGGGCCGGTGTTCCTCCACGCCGTGCACCTTGCCCATGGCCTGCTCGTAGTCGCGCAGCGCCAGCGCGGTGTGCGAGGTGGGGTGCTGGCGTACCGCCTCGGGCGTGCCCTGGGCCACCAGCAGGCCGCCGCCCTCGCCGCCTTCCGGGCCCAGGTCGATCAGCCAGTCGGCCGAACGGATCACGTCCAGGTTGTGCTCGATCACGATCAACGAATGGCCGGCATCGAGCAGCTTGCGCAGCGCGCGCATCAGCTTGGCGATGTCGTCAAAGTGCAGGCCGGTGGTGGGCTCGTCAAACAGGAACAGCGTGCCGCGCTGCGGATGGCGCAAGGCCAGCGCCTGCTTGCTGGCGCTGCCGGTCTTGCTGGCGTCGGCCAGAAAACCCGCAAGCTTCAGGCGTTGGGCCTCACCACCCGACAGCGTGGGCACGGGCTGACCCAGCTTCACGTACTCCAGGCCCACATCCACGATGGGCTGCAGCGCGCGCACCACCTCGCGGTCCTGCGCGAACAGGCGCACTGCCTCGCTCACGGTCAGCTCCAGCACGTCCGACACATTCAGCAGCCGGGGCTTGAGGTCACCGATGGCCTGGCGCTCTATCGTCACCTCCAGAATCTCGGCGCGGTAGCGCTTGCCGTCGCAGTCCGGGCAGCGCAGGTAGACGTCGCTCAGGAACTGCATCTCGACATGCTCGAAGCCCGAGCCGCCGCAGGTCGGGCAGCGCCCGTCGCCGTTGTTGAAGCTGAACTTCGACGCCGTGTAGCTGCGCTGCCGGGCCAGCGTGGCCAACGCGAACAGCTCGCGCACCGCATCCCACGCGCCCACATAGCTGGCCGGGTTGGAACGCGCCGTCTTGCCGATGGGCGACTGGTCGACAAACACCACGTCGTTCAGGTGGTCGGCGCCCATCAGCCGGTCGTGCAGGCCCGGTGTCTCGGTGGCCTTGCCGAACTGGCGCAGCAAGGCCGGCGCCAGGATGTCCTGCATCAGCGTGGACTTGCCGGAGCCGCTCACGCCCGTCACGCACACCAGCCGCTGCAGCGGGAACTCCACCGTCAGGTTTTTCAGGTTGTGGTCGCGTGCGCCTTCCAGGATCAGCCGCGGCGTGTTGTCGGTCACCGCGCGCTTGAAGCCCATGCCGACCTGCTTGCGCGAGCCGAGGTAGGCGCCGGTGAGGGTGTCGGCATGCTTGAGGTCTTCCGGCGTGCCGTCAAACACAATTTGTCCGCCTTTTTCGCCCGGGCCCGGGCCCATGTCGATCATGCGGTCGGCCGCCAGCATCACGGCCGGATCGTGCTCGACCACCACCAGCGTGTTGCCGGCATCGCGCAGGCGGTGCATGGCCTGGGTGATGCGGTTCATGTCGCGCGGATGCAGGCCGATCGACGGCTCGTCCAGCACAAACAGCGTGTTGACCAGCGAGGTGCCCAGCGCGGTGGTGAGGTTGATGCGCTGCACTTCGCCGCCGGAGAGCGTGCGGCTTTGCCGGTCCAGCGTGAGGTAGCCGATGCCCACATCGCACAGGTACTTCACGCGGGTCTGGATCTCCTCGAACAACGACTTGAGTGCCTTCTGCTCGGCATCGTTGCCTGGCGCGGCGAGCGACAGGCTGTCGAAGAAGCGGCGCAGGCGGTCGATGGGCAAGCGCATCAGGTCGTGCAGGCACAGGCCCGGCAGTGCTTCCAGCTGCGCGCGCGTCCACTGCACACCCACGGGCATGAAACGCTCGCCGGGTGGCAGCACCGCGTCGGCGGCCTCCTTGCTGCCCAGCCGCCACAGCAGGGGCTCGAGCTTGAGGCGCGCGCCGCCGCAGGTCTCGCACGGCGTGTAGCTGCGGTACTTGGACAGCAGCACGCGGATGTGCATCTTGTAGGCCTTGCTCTCCAGGTACTCGAAGAAGCGCTTGATGCCGAACCAGTGCTGGTTCCATTTGCCGTTCCAGTTCGGCGAGCCGTTGATGACCCAGGCCTGCTGCTCGGCGGTGAGCTTGTACCAGGGCGTGTCGCGCGGAATGCCGGCGGCTTCGGCGTGGCGCATCAGGTCGTCCTGGGCTTCCTTCCAGGCCGGTGTCTGCATCGGCTTGATGGCGCCGGCGCGCAGCGTGAGCTTGTCGTTGGGAATCACCAGGCCGTAGTCCACCCCGATGACGCGGCCGAATCCGCGGCAGGTCTCGCAGGCGCCCATGGCGGAGTTGAAGGAGAACAGCGACGGCGTGGGCTCGGTGTAGCGCAGGTCGCTGTCGGGGCAATGCAGCCCTGTAGAGAACCTCCACATCTCCTCTTTAGAGTCGTCACCGACCTGCACGTATACATTTAGTCGTCCGCCGCCACGCTTGAGAGCGGTTTCAATCGCCTCCATGACGCGAACCTTTTCCGCGGTGTGCAAACGAAAGCGGTCTGCCACCACATCCAGCAGCTTGTGGGGACCGGCAGGCGTGGCGATGTCGCGCTGCGCGTGCACACGAGTGAAGCCGCTCGCGGCCAGCCACTGCTCGAGTTGCTCGGGGCTGGTGTTGCCGGGCAGCTCAACCGGGAAAGTCACCACGGTGCGTGGATCGCTGCCTGCCGTACGGGCCATCAGCTGCGCATAGATCGACTCCGGGCTATCGTGGCGCACGCCCTGTGCCGTCTGTTTGTCAAACAACTGTGCCGCGCGGGCGTAGAGCAACTTCAGGTGGTCGTTCAGTTCCGTCATCGTGCCCACGGTGGAGCGTGACGAGCGCACCGGGTTGGTCTGGTCGATGGCAATGGCCGGCGGCACGCCTTCCACCTTGTCCACCGCCGGCTTGTCCATGCGGTCCAGGAACTGGCGCGCATAGGCCGAGAAGGTTTCGACGTAGCGCCGCTGGCCCTCGGCAAACAGCGTGTCGAACACCAGCGAGGACTTGCCCGAACCGCTGGGGCCGGTCACCACCGTCATCTCGCCGGTGCGAATGTCCAGGTCCAGATTTTTGAGGTTGTGCTGACGCGCGCCGCGGATGCGGATGATGCCCTGGGACATGGAGTGGATGCTTTCCTGAGAAGGTCAAACATTCTAGGCAGTGCACCCTGTTGAGCACGGTGTAGGGTTAAAGTTTTACATCGTCTTTCGGGGACCTTCGCGGAAGCTGTGACTGCCCCGTATTTCCATGGGCGATAGCGGTTTCCCCGGTCGTAATTTCCACATTTCCATGATGTACTCCGAAGCCTAGACTGCATGCTCAAGGAGAGACCACATGAAAAAAACAACTGCATGGCTTGCCGCCATTGCACTCGCGGCGCTGTCACACGCCGGTCACGCACAACTTCTGATCGGCCAGACCGCCGGCTTCACCGGTGCCGTGGGTGCGGGAGTGAAAGAAACCACGGACGGGGCCAAGCTGTACATCGATGCGGTCAATGCCAAAGGCGGCGTGGGCGGCCAGAAGATCGAGCTGGTGTCGCTCGACGACAAGTTCGACCCCAAGCTGGCTGCAGAAAATGCCCGCAAGCTGATTGAAGAGCAGAACGTGCTGGCGATGTTCCTCACGCGCGGCACGCCGCACACCGAAGGCATCATCCCGCTGCTGGACAAGAACGGCGTGGCACTGGTTGGCCCGTCCACCGGCGCGATGGTGCTGCACCAGCCGGTCAAAAAGCATGTGTTCAATGTGCGCGCCACCTACCAGCGCGAGGCCGAGAAAGCCGTCACCCACCTGAACTCCATGGGCATCAGCCGCATCGGCATCGTGTATGCCGACGACAGCTTTGGCGCCGACGGGGTAGCGGGTGCGCAAAAGGGTATGGCCACCGCCAAGCTCACGCCCGCCGTGCTGGAGAAATTTGACCGCAGCAAGCCGGACTTCGGCCCGATCGCGCCCAGGCTGGTCCAGGCCAATGTGCAGGCAGTGATCATGGTCGCGTCCGGCCAGGCCGTGGCAGACGGCATCAAGGCCTTCCGCGCTGCCGGCTCGACGGCCCAGATCGTGACGCTGTCCAACAATGCCTCGGGCGGATTCGTCAAAAGCCTGGGCGACAACGCCCGCGGCGTGATCGTCACGCAGGTGTTCCCGTACGAGCGTTCCATCGCCTACCCGATGGTGAAGGAAGCCCAGGAACTGGCCAAGGCCAAGGGGCAGGCGGATGTGAGCCCGGCGATGCTGGAGGGCTTTGCGGCGGCCAAGGTGTTGGTGGAGGCCTTGCGCCGCGCCGGACCCAAGCCCAGCCGCGACAAGATCCAGACAGCGCTGGAAGGCATGCGCAAGATCGACATCGGTGGCCTGGAGGTGAGCTACTCGAGCGAAGACCACACCGGCCTGGACTTCGCCGACCTGTCCATCATCGGCACCGACGGGAAATTCAAGAGATAGGGAGCGATAGGGAGCGCCCCCTGCTTGGGAATTCGGAAACTCTTCGGCACCGAGCCGTAGAGGTTTGCTCAGCGGTAGAGCGCGTCCTCGAGTTCCCTGAACTTCTCGGGGCCCACGGCCTCCTTGATCTTGGGGGCCAGCTCCTGCAGCTTGTCCAGATCGCCGGCCGCCTCGACCGCCAGGTTGAGCCGGAAGCCGCGCAGGCCCAGTGCGGCCGTCAGGCGCGTGGCGATCGGGTAGGCACGCGAGTAATGCTCCTGTGCAGACAAGGTCGGCCGTCCAGCCGCCGTCACATTGGACGGCGCCGCGGGCGCAGGCTCTGCTGGCGCAGCAGCCGCCACCGGTGCCGCTGTAGCCGGCGCCACGCCAGACGGCGCCAGCAGGCCCAGAGACACCATGTGCACCACGTCATCGGCCGTCACACCCAGCCCGGCCGTGGCCTTCAGGACATCGGTGTCGCTGCGCTTGCCGTCAAACATGATGAAAGCCGACCGTTGGCGCGGACTCAAGGCAACGGACCGGTCTTGGAATGCTGATTGTCCCAACTCAGTCTTCGCGTAAATCATCTGCTGATCTCCAGGATAGGCTGGGAAGAGCCGAGGCTGTTCAGGGAACGCCCATAGCTCTGAACTGATGGATGGAGAGGCTTGTCGAAGTGCAGTGTCTTCGTGCTGCCTGCCCCGCGAAACGATCATCCGATAAATGGGTCAGCCCGGCAAGCGGGTAGTTACGTCAGTCATAAGTGGTACACACCGCTGCGACTCCAGCTCATGCGACCAGCGATGTACCGTGCCGGTTCGAGCCATGCTTTTCACCACCGAGGTCCACGTCGCCGCCCTTGTTCAACAGGAACAGGGCCAGACCGGCGATCACCAAAAAACCCACCACAATTTTCCACATGCTGTTTCTCCAAAAAAAAACCCTCGGCAGGCATGACGAGGGTTGGTTGAGGCAGCGCCGCCCGCAGGCCTGCGCTACCGCTGGGCCAATCAGTCGTTGGCGTAGATGTCCACGTCCTTGGTTTCCTTGATGAACAAGGTGCCCACCACCAGCGTGACACCGGCGATGATGATCGGGTACCAGAGGCCGTTGTACATGTTGCCGGTCTGCGCCACGATGGCGAAGGCGGTGGTTGGCAGCAGGCCGCCGAACCAGCCGTTGCCGATGTGGTACGGCAGGCTCATCGAGG
>CBHWCZ010000042.1:0-12835 GCA_966112355.1 uncultured Polaromonas sp. | reverse complement strand
ACATGCAAACCGCGGGCCAGAATCGAGGCTCAGCGGAGTTTTTCAACACAATAGGCCCGATTGCGGTCAGTCAACGTGACAATTTCGACGCTGCTTAACAAAGCTTGGCGAGTGACGGCGAGCTAAGATTTTGATAAATAAAGGGTTTTTAGTCCCTGTTAAGCTGCCGTGCGACGGCTCAGAGCTTGTAGAAGGTCCGTATCGCGTCCCAGGCCGATTGCGGATCGTCCACGTACTGGAACAGTTGCAGGTCTTCCGGCGAGATCGCGCCTTCTTCAATCAGCACCTCGAAGTTGATGAGCCGCTTCCAGTAGTCCGAGCCGAACAGGATGATAGGAACCGCCCTGGCCTTGCCGGTCTGCACCAGCGTGATGACTTCAAAGAGCTCATCGAGCGTGCCGAAGCCGCCCGGAAAGGCCACCAGCGCCTTAGCCCGCATCATGAAGTGCATCTTGCGCAGCGCAAAGTAATGGAACTTGAAGTTCAGCGTTGGCGAAATGTAGGCGTTGGACGACTGCTCATGCGGCAGCGCGATGTTCAGGCCCACCGTGGGTGCGCCCATCTCGTGCGCACCCCGGTTGGCCGCTTCCATGATGCCGGGGCCGCCGCCGGTGCAGATGAAAAGCCGCTCGGCGGGCGCGCACTGGTTGCTGTACTCGGCCACCAGCCGGGCGAACAGCCGGGCCTGGTCGTAATGATGGGCATTGCGCATCTGGCGCTGTGCCAGCGTCATCAAGGCCTCATCTCCGCCGGCTTGCGCCTGCGCCAGCGTGGCCTGGGCCTGCTCGGGCGCTGGAAACCGCGCGCTGCCAAACACCACCACGGTGCTTTCAATGCCCTGCGCCTGCTGCTCGATGTCGGGCTTGAGCATCTCGAGCTGGAAGCGGATGCCGCGGGTTTCACGGCGCAGCAGGAACTCCGGGTCGGCAAAGGCCAGCCGGTAGGCCGATGCATCCAGCGGTGAGCCATTGTTGGCATGGGATTGCAGCTCGGCCCAGGCGTCGGCCAGGCGGTTGGCGGAAAGGTCTTGTGTTTGGTCCATGGCTGATTGTGAAGGATGGCGCATGCCTGATCCCGCAAGGCATGCAGTTCGCAGCTTAGCAAAGCGGCAGACTGAAGGGAAAAAGCAAAAAGGCCCCTTGCGGAGCCTTTTTGACGGATGAGCAGGGAAGGCTCAGACGCGTTTGCGGTACTCGCCGGTGCGGGTGTCGATCTCGACCACGTCGCCCTGCGCCACGAAGATGGGCACGCCGATTTCGAAGCCGGTGGCGATCTTGGCAGGCTTGAGCACCTTGCCCGAGGTATCGCCCTTGACGGCGGGTTCCGTCCAGGTGATCTCGCGCTGGACGCTGGTGGGCAGTTCCACGGAAATGGCCTTGCCGTCATAGAACACGACTTCGAGTTCCATGCCGTCCTGCAGGTAGTTCAGCGAGTCGCCCATGTTCTCGGCCTCGACTTCGTACTGGTTGTACTCGGAGTCCATGCAGACATACAGCGGGTCGGCGAAGTAGGAGTAGGTGCAGTCCTTCTTGTCGAGCACGATCTGGTCGATCTTGTCGTCGGCCTTGAACACCACTTCGGTGTTGAAGTTGGCGACCAGGCTTTTGAGCTTCATGCGCACGGTGGCGGAGTTGCGCCCGCCGCGGCTGTATTCGGTCTTGAGCACCACCATCGGGTCTTTGCCGTTCATGATGACGTTGCCAGCGCGGATTTCTTGAGCGATTTTCATAGCAGTTTCTACTTGAAGCTAGGCCGCTGAGCCTGGGTGCAGGTGTGCACCGCTGTGGGCGCTTGCGGCGGGTTGTGCGGTGTGCCAGGGCAGGCTGGTCCGCAAAGCCTATGATTTTAGCTGTTTTTCAGGGCGAAGCGGCAGAGGCGGGTGCACAGGTCGTCCTGCCCCCGCAGGCGGCTGCCAGCGGCCGCCACGCAGGTTTGCCACGCCGGCAGGTCGTCCAGCAGCCCTGACAGCCCGTCTTCCAGCGTATCGGCCGCCCTGCTGTCCGGGCCGGCAGCATTCCAGCGGGCGTGAAAGTCCCGCAGGGAAGGCGGGGCTTGCAGCATCTGCAAAAAGGCCTGGAGCTTCGCGCGGTGGGCCGCGTCGTCCTGCGGGTAGATCTGCCAGACCAGCGGCCTGGCGGCCCAGATCGCCCGGACGACCGAGTCTTCTCCACGCACGAAATTGAGGTCGCAGGACCACAGCAGGCGGTCAAAGTCGGGCTGGCTCAGCCAGGGCAGACAGGTGATGGACAGCATTGGCCCTCCGCCATCCAGCGCCTTGACGGCATGCGTCGCCCGGCCCGCTGCCACCAGCAGACGAACCGGCTGCCCGCGCAGGCCCCGCTGGCGGAACGATTGCAGCAAGGGGGCCAGCGCGGCGGGCTCGTAGCAGAACAGGCTGACAAGCGCTTCACCCTGCCAGGCGATGCCCTGGGCCTGCAGCCAGTTGCGGCGGTCAAATGCGGCCTGCGCGGCCTGCAGCCCGGGTTCCCGCAGCAGCCCGCCGGTGGCCGGTGTGAAGCCCGGGTAGAAAAACCATTTGGTCCAGCCTGCCGCAGGCCCCCGCAGCACCGGCGAGGGCAAAGCGTGGCTGCGCTCCACATAGGGCTCTGCCGAGAGGTATTCCAGATTGATCCAGACGGGCTGCGGCGCCGCGCCCCGCTGGCGCACGCATGCGGCCAGGAAGGCGGGGTCGGCGTCACAACCGAAGGCCTCGATCAGCACATCGGGCGGCGTGGCGTGGACCTCTGCGTCGGCGAGAGCCAGTGGCTCCAGCGGGGTTTTCCAGGGAAGGACGCGGATGCCTGCATGGCCGTGTGGCGCCATCCACTGCAGGGCCGTGGCGTCGTCCACCCACAGCCGCACCCGGTGCCCGCGCGTGGCGAGGTCGGCCGCCAGCCGCCAGCACACGCCGATGTCACCGAAGTTGTCGATGACTTGGCAAAAAATGTCCCACTGCAGGCTGCGCATCATGCAGAGATTGTCCACAATACGGGCTCGGCCCTCCTTGCCCTTGACTCCCCCGCCGACCCGCCTGAATGACCAAAGCCCACGAATTCGATCCCCAACTGCTCAGCGAAGTGGCGGCCCTACCGGCCTTGCCCGGCGTGTACCGCTACTTCGATGCCGAGGGTGGCGTGCTGTACGTGGGCAAGGCTCGCAACCTGAAGAAGCGGGTGGCCAACTATTTCCAGAAGAACCATGGCGGCACCCGCATCGGCCACATGGTGACGAAGATCGCCCGCATGGAAACCACGGTGGTGCGCTCCGAAGCCGAGGCGCTGCTGCTGGAAAACAACCTGATCAAGACGCTGAACCCCAAGTTCAACATCCTGTTCCGGGACGACAAGAGCTACCCCTATCTCAAGCTCACCGGCGCGCGCACAGCCGAAGAGGGCACTGCGCCGACGGCGCAGGTGTTCCCCCGCATCGCCTACTACCGCGGTGCGGTGGAGAAAAAGCACCGCTACTTCGGCCCTTACCCCAGCGCCTGGGCGGTGAAGGACACCATCTTGCTGCTGCAGAAGGTCTTCAAGCTGCGCACCTGCGAAGACACGGTGTTCAACAACCGCACCCGGCCCTGCCTGCTGTACCAGATCAAGCGCTGCTCGGCGCCCTGCGTAGGCCATGTCTCGCCGGAGCAGTACGCGCTGGACACGGCCAACGCCGAACGCTTTTTGCAGGGGCAGGCCCAGGAGGTGTTGACCGAGCTGGAGCGCAAGATGCTCGCGCATGCCGACCGGCTGGAGTTCGAGCAGGCCGCCGAGTTGCGCAACCAGATGTCGGCGCTGTCCAAGGTGCTGCACCAGCAGTCCATGGAGATTGGTGGCATGAGTGTCGATAAGGACGTCGACATCCTGGCGGTGAAGGTGCAGGGCGGCAAGGCCTGCGTGAACCTGGCCATGGTGCGGGGAGGGCGCCATCTCGGTGACCGGCCGTACTTTCCCACCCATGTGGAAAACGCCACCGATGCGGCGGCGCTGGATGCCGAGGTGGCGTCGGATGAGTCCACCGCACCGGCCGTCAAATCGCTGGAGGCGCTGGTACTGGAAGCCTTCATCGCCCAGCATTACATCGACGTGCCGGTGCCGCCCACGCTGGTGTGCAGCGAGCCGGTGGACCGTGAGCTCATCGACGCACTGGCGGCGCAGGCGGGCAGCAAGGTGCATGCGGTGCATCAGCCGCGCGAGCAGCGCCGCATCTGGCTGGAGATGGCGCAGAAAAATGCCGGCCTGCAGCTGGCCCGGCTGCTGGCCGAACAGGGCTCGCAGCAGGCGCGCACCCGTGCGCTGGCCGAGGCGCTGGACCTGTCGCTGGACAGCTTGGACAACCTGCGCATCGAGTGCTTTGACATTTCGCACACGGCGGGCGAGTCCACCCAGGCGTCGTGTGTGGTGTTTCAGGGCCACAAGATGGCCAACAGCGAGTACCGCCGCTACAACATCGACGGCATCACGCCGGGAGACGATTACGCCGCCATGCGCCAGGTGCTGATGCGCCGCTACACCAAGCTGGCCGAAGCCGTGCGCAACCCCGACACGCAGGCCGGCGCCCGCCTGCCCGACCTGGTGCTGGTCGATGGCGGCAAGGGGCAGGTGTCGATGGCGCGCGAGGTGTTCGAGGAACTGGGCCTGGACCTCGGCTTGATCGCCGGTGTGGAAAAAGGCGAGGGCCGCAAGGTGGGCCTGGAGGAACTGGTGTTTGCCGATGGGCGCGACAAGGTGTACCTCGGCCGCGACTCGGCCGCGCTGATGCTGATTGCGCAGATCCGCGACGAGGCCCACCGCTTTGCCATCACCGGCATGCGCGCCAGGCGCGACAAGGTGCGCACCGGCGGCAGCAAGCTGGAAGACATCGCCGGCATTGGTCCGAGAAAGCGTGCCAGCCTGCTGCAACGCTTTGGCGGCATCCGCGGCGTGGCATCGGCCAGCGTGGAAGACATTGCGACGGTGGACGGCATCTCGCGCGGCCTGGCCGAGGAAATCTACCGGGCACTGCACTGAGCACGGCGGCCCTGGAGTGCACTGCGCCAGACGTATTTGCGCCACGGAATGCGCCCTTTCGGGCTGCTGAGCCGGGGCCTTGCACCTGCTTTGAGCGCGATGCACAAGGCTCGTGCCAAAATCGGGAGGTATGTTCCTGACCATCCCCACTTTGATGACCTGGACGCGCATCGTCGCGATTCCACTGATCGTCGGGGTTTTTTACCTGAACATTCCCACGGTGGACCGCAACCTCATTGCCACCGTGATGTTCGTGGTGTTCGCGGCCACGGACTGGCTGGACGGCTTTCTGGCCCGCAAGCTGAACCAGACATCGTCTTTCGGCGCCTTCCTGGACCCTGTAGCAGACAAGTTCCTCGTCTGCGCCTCGTTGCTCGTGCTGGTGCACCTGCAGCGGGCCGACGTGTTTGTCGCGCTCATCATCATCGGCCGCGAAATTGCCATCTCTGCCCTGCGCGAGTGGATGGCGCAGATCGGCGCCTCCCGCAGCGTGGCGGTGCACATGATCGGCAAGGTCAAGACCACCGTGCAGATGATCGCCATTCCCTTCCTGCTGTTTGACGGCACGCTGATGGGTCTCATCAACACCCATGTGTGGGGCACCTGGCTGATCTGGCTGTCGGCCATCCTCACGGTGTGGTCGATGATTTACTACCTGCAAAAGGCGATCCCCGAAATCCGTGCCCGCGCCAAGTAATCCAGGCAGCCGGTGCCTCTTTTCCCCTTTTGAAGCGATCTGCTCGTGAGTTCCCTGCCTCCTGCTGAAGCACGCGTGCCGTTGCTGATTCGTGCCATGCCTGCGGTGTTCGTGCTGATCTGGAGCACCGGCTTCATCGTGGCCAAGTTTGGCCTGCCGCATGCACCGCCACTGACGTTTCTGGCGTGGCGCTATTTTTTCTCCATCGTGTGCTTCCTGGTCTGGATTGCAGCGTCCGGCGCTGTCTGGCCCCGGCGCGGCGCCCAGTGGCTGCATCTGGCCGTCACGGGTGTGCTGATGCACGCCGGTTACCTCGGCGGCGTGTGGGTGGCCGTGAAGGCGGGTATGGGCTCCGGCCTGGCGGCGCTGATCGTGGGCCTGCAACCGGTGCTCACTGCCGTGTGGGTGTCATGGGCGGCGTCCGGTGGCGGCAGCGCTGAGGGCAAGGTGCAGCCGCGTCAATGGGCAGGCCTGGTTCTGGGCCTGGCAGGCTTGCTGCTGGTGGTGTCCGGCAAGTTCGGTACGGGCCATGAAGTCACGGCGCTGACGCTGGTGAGCACCCTGATTGCCCTGTTCAGCATCACGGTGGGCACCCTCTACCAGAAACGGTTTTTGCAGCCGACCGATGTGCGTACGGCCAGTGCCATCCAGCTCATGGCCGCGCTGGCGGTGACGCTGCCCCTGACCCTGCTGGAGAGCGAGGCCATCGTCTGGAACACCCATTTTGTCGGGGCCATGGCCTGGGCGGTGCTGGTGCTGACGCTGGGTGGCGGCTCGCTGCTCTACCTGCTGATCCAGCGCGGCGCCGCCACATCGGTCACCAGTCTGCTGTATCTGGTGCCGCCAACCACGGCGGCGATGGCCTGGCTGTTATTCCATGAGCCCATCACGGCCGTCACGCTGGTGGGGACGGCGCTCACGGCGATCGGCGTGAGCCTCGTGGTGCGGGCTGCAGTGCCGCAGGCAGGCTAGGGCCTGATAACGCTATTTTTGCAAATGCGAATGGTATGAAAACAGCGCCAATCAAGGCGCAGGGCACAGCCCAGACTGGGTGTCTGGGCAAGCCGTGCAACGCCGAGTGGCGCTGTTTTCATACCGTTCCCTTCGGGTTGCGATCAAAAAGACACTGGGCGGCGTTGCAAAGCCTTGTCGGGGGCCTACCCCGACCGCGTGATGGCCTTGCAAATATTCCCTTGAGGCCTTTTTGACTCGCAATGCATCTTGCAAAAATAGCGTTATCAGGCCCTGGTGCTCCAGGGCGTATCGCGGAATGCAGCGACCAGATGGTCAATCAGCAGGCGAATGCGCCGGGGCTGGCCGGGGCGGTAGGGCGCCAGCCAGTGGATGTCGGCATCCGGCATGGTGTAGCCCGGCAGTACCCGCACAAGTTGGCCCGTCGCCAGTTGCGGTGCGATGTCCCAGAGGCTGCGCAGCATGATGCCGCGTCCCTGCAGGCACCAGTCGCGCACCAACTCACCCGAGTTGCTCGACAGCGGCCCCCGCACCTGGATTCTTTCGGGTCCTTTGTCTGACGTTCTTTCCCGCTCCTTCTGCAGCGTCCAGGTGTCAAAGCGCTGGCCAGGTGCATTGCCGTTTTCGCGCACGGTGAGGCACGCATGCGCCTGCAGGTCGGCCAGCGCAGCGGGCACACCGTGCTGCCTCAGGTATTGCGGTGACGCCACCAGCACGCGCTGGTTGCGGGCCAGCCGCCGCGACACCCATTGGGCGGCCTGCGCCCCCTGGACCGACCACAGCCAGATGGCGCCGTCGAAACCTTCGTTGGCCAGGTCGGGCAACTGCTCGGTCAGCTGCAGCTGGATGTCAACGCGCGGATAGCGCTGCTGGAATTGCGCCAGGGCCGGGCCCAGCCAGAGGCGGCCAAAGCCCAGGGTCGAGGCCAGACGGATCAGCCCTGTGGGTTCTGATTTGCGTTCCTGCAGCTCCTCTTCCAGAGCGACGAAGCCCTGCAGCAGGACCTGCGCCCGCTCACACACGGTTTCACCCTCTGCGGTGGGGCTCACGCGCCGGGTGGTACGCTGGAACAAGCGCTGGCCCAGGCTGGCTTCGAGCGCGGCCAGCCGTTTGGTGACGGCGGAAGGCGTGAGGTCCAGCTCGCGGGCGGCGGCTGCCAGGCTGCCGGTGTCGCGGACGGCCAGTACAAGGGTCAGGTCACTGCGTTCCATTCGTTCCTGAAAAGAAATAATAGATTGACTGATTATTGCTTGAATCAAGGTGGACAGCACCGGACAATCAGTCCATCGAGTCACCCATGCCAAACAGATTCATGTCCTCCACCCATTGCCCGCTCTGTGCGGTCCTGATGCTACGGCAGTCGGCAGATGCCGGGGCCACTGTTTGCCGTATCGCAGGTTGATCCGGATGTTCGACGGCTTCACGATCACCGATGTTCCAGGCCCTGCCGGGATGCTGCGCACCCGTCGCGCAGGTCAGGGCACGCCGCTGTTGCTGCTGCACGGCCACCCGCAGAGCCATGCCATGTGGCATGCCGTTGCACCGGCGCTGGCGCAGAAGCACACCGTGGTGATGATGGATTTGCGCGGCTACGGCGATTCGGCCCGGGTGCCCGCCGATGCAGCGCACCAGGCGTATTCGAAACGCGCCATGGCCGGCGATGCACTGGCGGTCATGCAGGCGCATGGTTTTTCGCAGTTCCAGGTGCTGGCGCACGACCGGGGCGCCCGCGTCGCCCACCGTCTGGCGGTGGACCATGCCCACGCCGTGCAGCGCCTGATGCTGCTCGACATCGCGCCCACGCTGGCCATGTACGAGAAGACCTCGGAGGCTTTCGCACGGGCCTACTGGCACTGGTTCTTCCTGATCCAGCCCCCGCCGCTGCCAGAGGCCTTGATTGAATCCGACCCGGTGCGTTACCTGCGCAGTGTGATGGGCAAGCGCCATGCCGGCCTGGCCGCTTTTGCGCCCGCTGCACTGGCCGAGTACGAGCGCTGCATCCGGATTCCCGGCACAGCCACCAGCATCTGCGAGGACTACCGCGCATCGGCCACAGTGGACCTGCGGCACGACCGCGACGACATCGCGGCAACACGCCGCCTGTCGCAACCCCTGCGGGTACTGTGGGGCGAGCATGGCGCCGTCGGCCAATGCTTTGATGTGCTGGCCCTGTGGCGTGAGCGTGCGACCGATGTGTCGGGCTGCAGCCTGCCGTGCGGCCACTACATCGCCGAAGAATCTCCCGCCAGACTATTGGCGGAAGCCCTTGAATTTTTTGAAACCTGAACCTGAGGAGGTCGAACCATGAGCACAGTCAACCCAAGCACCACCGGCAAAAAACGCATCGCGGTCATCGCCGGCGACGGCATCGGCAAGGAAGTCGTGCCCGAGGGCGTGCGCGTGATGGAGGCGGCTGCCGTCAAGTACGGCATTGACCTGCAGTTCGACCATTTCGACTTTTCGAGCTGGGATTACTACGAGAAGCATGGCCAGATGCTGCCCGACAACTGGAAGGACCAGATCGGTGGCCACGACGCCATCTACTTCGGTGCTGTCGGCTGGCCGGACAAGATTGCGGACCACGTCTCTCTGTGGGGTTCGCTGCTGCTGTTCCGCCGCGAGTTCGACCAGTACATCAACCTGCGTCCGGCCCGCCTGATGCCCGGCATCATCGCGCCGGTCGTGCGGCGTGATGGCAGTGCGCGCCTGCCCGGCGAGATCGATTTCTACATCGTCCGGGAAAATACCGAGGGCGAATACTCCAGCATCGGCGGCAAGGCCTTCCCGGGAACCGACCGCGAGTTTGTGCTGCAGGAATCCGTCTTCACCCGCATCGGCGTGGACCGGGTTCTCAAGTTCGCCTTCGAACTGGCGCAGTCGCGCCCGAAAAAGCATCTGACCAGCGCCACCAAGTCCAACGGCATCTCGATCTCCATGCCCTACTGGGATGAGCGCGTGGCAGAAATGGCGAAGAACTACGCCGACATCAAGCTCGACAAATTCCACATTGATATTCTCACAGCGCACTTTGTGCAACGCCCTGACTTCTTTGACGTGGTGGTGGCCAGCAATCTCTTTGGCGACATCCTGAGCGACCTCGGTCCGGCATGCACCGGCACCATCGGCATCGCCCCGAGTGCCAACCTGAACCCCGAGCGCAAATTTCCGTCGCTGTTCGAACCCGTGCATGGCTCGGCACCGGACATCGCCGGTCGCGGCCTGGCCAACCCGATTGGCCAGATCTGGTGCGGCGCCATGATGCTGGAGTTCCTGGGGCACAAAGCGGCACACGACGGGGTGCTGGCCGCCATCGAAAAGGTGCTCAGCCCGGGCAGCGGCGCACCACGGACCCCGGATCTGGGCGGCAAGGCCGGCACCGCCGATGTCGGCAAGGCCATTGCGGCAGCGGTTACAGCCGCTTGAACGGGTTTTCTGTCAAGCCTCAAAATGACACATTGTGCGCAGCAGCAGATGCGGATGGCGTGAAAAAAACGTCTAGAATCCGCCTCCGCACGTTGTAAAAGCATGCTGCTGTATTGACAGGTCAGAGCGCCCTCGCTCTAATTGGTTGCAGCAGCCAAACCTGCACATGCCGCTCCCGCTGACACCGCCACCACCTGTGTCCCGGGAGATATTTTTTGAGACAACCAGATTAACTTACCCACCAACGAGGGGCTCCTTGTGAATAAAACCGAACTGATCGAGCACATTGCAAAACATGCAGACATCTCCAAAGCTGCAGCCACCCGCGCACTGGAATCCACCATCGGCGCCGTGAAGACCACCCTGAAAAAAGGAGGCTCTGTGTCTCTGGTGGGATTCGGCACTTTTGCCGTCGGCAAACGCGCAGCGCGCACCGGCCGCAATCCGCGAACCGGCGATGCGATTAAAATCAAGGCAGCCAAGGTTCCCAAGTTCCGTCCGGGCAAAGCGCTCAAGGACGCATTGAACTGATGAATCATGTTTGAGTGGGGTGCTTAGCTCAGTTGGTAGAGCAGCGCCCTTACACGGCGTAGGTCGGCGGTTCGAGCCCGTCAGCACCCACCACCATTCTCAAAAGGCGAACTTGGTTCGCCTTTTTTGTTGTTGGGCTTCCAGTTTCTCCTCCCCACGCAGTCGCACAGGAATTTCGAGATGTTTGATTTCATTCGCAAGCACACCAAGATCACAATGGCGCTGCTGTTTCTGCTGATCGTGCCTTCGTTCATCCTGTTTGGCCTCGATGGCTACAACCGGTCGCGCGAAAAAGGCGTGGTGGTGGCCAAGGTGGATGGCAAGGACATCATCCAGTCCGAATGGGACCGCGCCCACCAGGCCGAGGTGGATCGGGTGCGTGCCAGCATGCCGACGCTGGATGCCAAGCTGCTCGACTCCCCTGAGGCGCGCTATGCGACCCTGGAGCGTATGGTGCGCGATCGCGTGATTGCGACTGCCGCCGAAAAATTCCGGCTGACCACAAGTGACCAGCGTCTGGCGCGCGAGCTGCAGCAAAGCCCCGAGATCGCCTCGCTGCGCCGGCCCGACGGCACACTGGACATGGAACGCTACCGCCAGATTCTCGGCAGCCAGGGCATGACGCCCGAGATGTTTGAAGCCAATGTCCGCAACGACCTGTCGCAGCGCCAGGTGCTTGGCGGCATCGGCGTCAGCGGTTTTGCACCCGCCGCCGCGGCCGATGTGGCACTGAACGCATACTTCCAGCGGCGTGAAATCCAGTTGGTCCGCTTCAACGCTGCGGATTTTGCCGGCAAGCTCAGCCCCACAGACGCCGAGCTGGAGCAGTACTACAAGGCCAACGAGAAAATGTTCCAGGCACCCGAGCAGGCAAGCATCGAGTATGTGCAGCTGGATCTGGAGTCCGTGAAGAAAAGCGTCAGCATCAATGAAGCGGATCTGAAAACCTATTACGAGCAGAATGCACAGCGCCTCGGCGGTGCCGAAGAGCGCCGTGCCAGCCACATCCTGATTGCCGCGGCCAAAACCGCACCGGCTGCGGAGCGCGAGAAGGCCAAGGCCAAAGCTGAAGAACTGCTGGCCGCGGTGCGCAAGGCGCCTGCGAGCTTCGCCGACCTGGCGCGCAAGAACTCCCAGGACCCGGGCTCCGCGCCCGCCGGCGGCGATCTGGATTTCTTTGCCCGTGGCGCGATGGTCAAACCCTTCGAGGATGCCGCCTTCAGCATGAAGAAGGGCGACATCAGCAATGTGGTGGAGTCCGACTTCGGCTACCACATCATCCGGCTCACCGACATCAAGGCGCCCAAGCAGCGTTCTTTCGACGAGATGAAGCCCGAGCTGGAGGCCGAGCTGAAGAAGCAGCAGGCGCAGAAGAAATTCGCCGAATTGGCCGAGAGCTTTACCAACGGCGTTTACGAGCAGTCCGACAGCCTCAAACCGGTGGCCGACCGCCTGAAGCTGGAGATCAAGACCGCCACCGGCGTGACACGCCAGCCACAGCCTGGCGCCACCGGCATCCTTGCCAACCCCAAGTTCCTCAATGCGCTGTTTGCGCCTGACGCGGTCGAGAAGAAGCGCAACACCGAAGCCGTCGAAACCGCGCCCAGCCAGTTGGTGTCGGGTCGCATTGTCCAGTACACCCCGGCGCGCACCCAGCCCCTGGCTGAGGTCAAGGAGGTGGTACGCCAGCGCTGGGTGGCACAGCGCAGCGCTGAAGAGGCGCGCAAGGAAGGCGCGGCGCGACTGGCCGCGTGGAAAGCATCGCCGGCTTCAGCGACCGGGCTGTCGCCCGCCGTGACGGTATCGCGCGACCAGACACAAAACCTTCCCGCGCCTGTGGTCGACGCCGCCTTGCGTGCCGACGGCACGGCCTTGCCGGTGTGGGCCGGTGTGGATCTGGGCAACCAGGGCTATGTGGTGGTCAAGATCGCCAAGGTGGTGCAGCGTGACGCGCCAGCAGAAGCTGTGGCCACCCAGGAGCGCACACAGTACAGCCAGTGGTGGACAACGGCCGAGAACCTGGCCTATTACAACGGGCTGAAAGAACGCTTTAAGGCCGAAATTCTGGTGCCCAAGCCCGCTGCAGCCGCCAAGTCCGGCGTTTAACAGCACGGCCGTCCGTCCAGCACCGCCACTTTGTTTTATAATCTGCGGCTGCGGTGGCTGTAGCTCAGTTGGTAGAGTCCAGGATTGTGATTCCTGTTGTCGTGGG
>CBHWCZ010000041.1:0-13753 GCA_966112355.1 uncultured Polaromonas sp. | reverse complement strand
CGCCACCCCACCCCCAAGGAGACCCCCATGAGACTCACCCCTGAACAGCTCGCCCAGTTTGACCGCGAAGGCTACCTCTTCTTCCCCGGACTTTTCACGCCGGAAGAAACGCAAAACCTCAACGACGCCGTGCCCGAGCTCTACAGCCGGCGGGAAGACTACAACGTGCGTGAAAAAGGCAAGGACGCGGTGCGCACCAACTTTGCCGCCCACATGTACAGCAAGCCTTTCGCCAAGCTGGCGCGGCATCCGCGCATGATCGAGCCGGTGGAAGACCTGCTCGGCGAAAAGCTCTACATGCACCAGTTCAAGATCAACGGCAAGATGGCTTTTGAGGGCGACGTGTGGCAATGGCACCAGGACTACGGCACCTGGCTGAACGACGACATGATGCCCACCGAGCGCGCGATGAACGTGGCCATCTTCATGGACGACGTGACGGAACACAACGGCCCGCTGATGTTCATTCCCGGCAGCCACAAGAAGGGCGTGGTCGATGCCAGGCACGACCTCACCACCACCAGCTACCCGCTGTGGACGGTCGACAATGACCTGATCCGCCAGCTGGTGCAGCGCGCCGGTGGCAAGCAAGGCGGCATCGTCAGTCCCAAGGGCCCCGCTGGTTCGATGATCCTGTTCCATTCCTGCCTGGTCCATGCCTCGGGCAGCAACCTCTCGCCTTTCAACCGGGTCAGCGTCTACCTGAGCCTGTGCGCGGTCAGCAACCACATCCGCCGCCACAAGCGGCCCGAGTACATCGCACACCGGGACTTCACGCCCATCACCACGCTGCCGGACGATTGCCTGCTGAAGGATTACCCGGTGGATCTGCCCTGGAAAGACGGCATTCCGGCGTCTGCACTGCAGACCTCGATGGAAGAAATTACGCCCGCTCGCAAGGCGGCTTGACGCTTCCCGTTCGCCCTGAGCTTGTCGAAGGGCTTTCTCAACACACAGGCTGGCTTCGACAAGCTCAGCCCGAACGGATATTTCAATGAACCTGTTCACCAAACTCCAGCAACGCGCGGCCGACGGCAAACCCGTCCGCATCGGCCTCATAGGCGCGGGCAAATTCGGCTCCATGTATCTGGCGCAGATCCCGCGCACACCGGGCGTGCACCTGGTGGCGATTGCCGACCTGTCCCCGGCCGCGGCGCGGACCAACCTGGCGCGCGTGGGATGGGACCCGGCACTGACGCAGGCAGAGTCTGCACAAGCGGCCATCAGGACCGGGGCCACCTGGATCACGGACGACTGGCAGGCGGTGGTGACGCACCCGCAGATCGACATCATCGTGGAGTGCACCGGCAACCCGATTGCAGCGGTCGCGCACTGCCTGCAGGCCTTTGCGCACGGCAAGCATGTGGTGAACGTGACGGTGGAAGCCGACGCCTTCTGTGGCCCCCTGCTGGCGCGCAAGGCGCAGGAGGCCGGCGTCGTGTATTCACTGGCTTTTGGCGACCAGCCCGCGCTCATCTGCGACCTGGTGGACTGGGCCCGCACCTGCGGCTTCCCGGTGGTAGCCGCCGGCCGCGGCCACAAGTGGCTGCCGCACTTCAGCGAATCCACACCCGACACCGTGTGGGGCAACTACGGCCTCACGCCCGAGCAGGCCACACGCGGCGGGCTGAACCCGAAGATGTTCAACAGCTTTCTCGACGGCTCCAAGCCGTCGATTGAATCCACCGCCGTGGCCAACGCCACCGGCCTGACGGTGCCGAGCAACGGCCTGCTCTACCCGCCGGCCAGCGTGGAAGACATTCCCTTCGTCACGCGCCCCATCAGCGAAGGTGGCGTGCTGGAACGCAAGGGCATGGTGGAAGTCATTTCCTCCCTCGAAGCCAACGGCCGCAAGATCCCCTACGACATCCGCATGGGCGTCTGGGTGACGGTCGAGGCCGAGACCGAGTACATCAAGAACTGCTTCGAGGAATACAACGCCCACACCGACCCGAGCGGGCGCTACTTCACGCTGTACAAGCGCTGGCATCTGATCGGGCTGGAGGTGGGTGTGTCGGTGGCCAGCGTGGCGCTGCGTGGCGAGCCTACCGGCGTGGCCACCTGCTGGAACGCCGACGTGGTGGCCACCGCCAAGCGCGATCTGCAGCCAGGCGAGATGCTCGATGGCGAAGGCGGCTACACCGTCTGGGGCAAGCTGCTGCCCGCCGCCACCTCGCTGAAGATGGGCGGCCTGCCGCTGGGCCTGGCGCATCAGGTCAAGGTGGTGCGGCCCGTCAGGAAAGGCCAGAGCCTGTCGTGGGCCGACGTGGCCATGGACACGCAGACCGATGCCTACAAGGTGCGCCACGAGATGGAAGCCATGTTTTCGCCGGCGATGAAAAAGGCGGCCTGAGCACGAGCCCGGGAAAGGGCCTGGACAGCAGGTGGCAGGCGGGCGGAAGACCGCTTCGCCGGTTCAGGTCATTTCAGCCCTTACTTTTCGTGAGGCTCCCAGAAAGCTGCGTGACAGCCTTCGGCGCACACATGCGTCATGATGGCGTGCCATCCTGAATGAAAAACCCATGACCACTGCACGCAACACCCCATCCTTGACCATCGCATTCCTCGGCACCGGGGCCATGGGCCTGCCCATGGCGCGGCGCCTGTGCGCGGCCGGCCATGCCCTGCAGGTCTGGAACCGTTCGGCCGACAAGGCAGCGCCCCTGGCCGCGCTGGGCGCCACCGTCCACACCGAGGCCAGCAGTGCGGTGGCCACGGCCGATCTCGTTGTCGCCATCCTGGAAAACGGTGCTGTGGTGGAAGACGTGCTGTTCGCCCAGGGGGTAGCCGCCGCGATGAAACCGGGATCGCTGTTCATCGACATGGCGTCGATCAAGCCGCGCGAGGCCCGGGACCACGCAGCACGCCTGGGCGCGAAAGACGTGGCCCATCTGGATGCGCCGGTATCTGGCGGCACGGGCGGCGCCGAGGCCGGCACGCTGGTCATCATGGTGGGCGGCAAGGCCAGCGAGTTTGAACGCGCCCTGCCCATCTTTCAGGTGTTTGGCCGGGCCACGCATGTGGGATCGCACGGCGCAGGTCAGCTCACCAAACTGGCCAACCAGATGATTGTGGGCATCACTATCGGTGCCGTCGCCGAGGCCCTGCTGTTTGCCACCAAGGGCGGGGCCGACATGGCCAAGGTCAAGGAGGCCATCACGGGCGGATTTGCGGACAGCCGCATCCTGCAGGTGCACGGCCAGCGCATGGTGGAGCGCGATTTTGCCGCGCGTGCCCGTTTGTCCATCCAGCTCAAGGACATGCGCAATGCACTGGCCACTGCCGAGGAAATCGGCTTCGAGGCGCCCATCACCACGCTGTTTGAAAAGCTCTACGCAGAAGGCGTGGACCACGGCCTGACCGACCTGGACCACTCGGGCCTGTTCGTCGAACTGGCCAGCCGTAACGGCATGACCTGAGCGAGGGTACGCGAGCCAAATACTCGCGCCAGATGCGTATTCTGGAAATCACAGACCATTGCTCCGGGAGTTCCTGACCAGTTTGCTTGCAATAACCAGTAATACTTGGTGGAAATCGCCTAAAGCGTCTGACAGGAGTCGATCGTTGATGAATGACTCTTAACGAGACAAAGCTGAACTACAGTGGTTGAAACTCGATGCCGTAAAGCGGACACTGGCCCCACCTCTCGCGAAATTGAATTTCGGGGGTCAAGATTGGATGAAAATCAACATGGAACCTCCATCATCCAAAAAGTATTTCAATAAAACTGTACGGTAGAGCACGTAATGCTTTTTCCGCACACATGCCCCAGGCTCATCAGCTCTCAGGCCGCGGCTGCTTTGCAGCGCGCTGCCTGGGAATGCGGCGATAGCCGGACATTGCGCCATCGCCTTGTGACCAGAAACGCCGTTCGCCGGAACTGATTCAATAGACACCTGATAAATTCGCGCGGAATGTTGCGCAATCTACCGTAACTTTCTTCAGGGCTTTCATATCAACCTCGACGCCAAGGCCTGGGCCGATAGGAACCGACAACGTACTGTCCGGGTTCAGCGTAAAAGGTGTGTCGATGATGTCTTCAAAAAAGTACTTGGCCGAGGCCGAGATGTCTCCTGGCAGCGTGAAGCCCGGCAGCGAAGCCACAGCCACGTTGATGGCTCGGCCAATGCCGGTTTCGTACATGCCGCCCATCCAGACCGGGATCTGATTGACCTGGCACAGGTCGTGAATCCGCTTCGATTCCAGAATGCCGCCGACGCGCCCTGGCTTGATGTTGATGATGCGACAGGCGTTAAGCTCGATCGCCCAGCGTGCATGGTCCAGGCCCAGGATGCTTTCATCCAGGCAAACCGCAGTTTTCATCGCGGCTTGCAGTTTCACGTGATCAATGATGTCGTCTGAGCCCAAGGGCTGCTCCAGCAGCAAGAGGTCGTACTCGTCGAGTTGGCGCAGATGATCTATGTCCTTCAGACGGTAGACCGAATTGCCATCTGCTTGTAACAACAACTTGGGGTGATGCTTGCGCACGAGGGCAATATCTGCCAAATCGTGCCCTAGCTTGATCTTGAGCTTGATGCGCTGGTAGCCGTCTTGCAAATAACCGTCCACCGTCTCCAGCAGTTGTTCAGGCGTGTCGTGTACCCCCACCGACACGCCAACCTTGACGCGATCACCCATGCCGCCAAGCATGGCTTGCAATGATTTGCCGTCACGCTTGCCCAGAAGATCCCAGACGGCGGTTTCCAGCCCGGCTTTGGCCATGTTGTGCCCGGTGATATGTGCGATCGCTTCACGGAAGTCGTTCGGACTGTTGATCTCAACGCCCTTGAGCGCAGGAATCAAAAACTCTTTGAGTACCAGCCAGTTGATTGCAGTGCATTCATAGCAGTAGTCTGGAAAGCTCAGTGCCACGCATTCGCCCCAGCCGACCAGGCCATCGGCGTGCATCTCGACAATGACGGCCTCTTTGCTGCGTTGCGTCCAACGTGAAGTCTTGAATGGCACGCGAAAAGGCATGTCAATGCGGCGCAGGATGACTTCATCGATTTTCATGGCACGTTCAGTGTTGCAGGATTTTGTTGAGAAAATCTTTGGTGCGGGGCTGGCGCGCCTCGGGCTTGCCGAAGAAGTCGTCCTTGGGGCAGTCCTCCAGGATGCGGCCGCCCACGTCGATAAAAATTACACGGCTGGCCACCTTACGTGCAAAACCCATCTCGTGCGTGACGCACATCATGGTCATGCCCTCACGCGCCAGACTCACCATCGTGTCAAGCACCTCACCCACCATTTCAGGGTCCAGTGCAGAGGTGGGCTCGTCGAACAGCATGACCATAGGATCCATCGAGAGCGCACGCGCAATCGCCACACGCTGCTGCTGGCCGCCCGAGAGTTGGCCGGGGAACTTGTCCTTGTGTGCCATCAGACCGACGCGGTCGAGTATCTTCAGGCCGCGCACTTTTGCATCATCCAGGCTGCGCCCCAGCACCTTGATTTGCGCGATGCTCAGATTTTCGGTCACGCTCAAGTGGGGGAATAGCTCGAAGTGCTGGAACACCATACCCACCTTGCTGCGCAGCATGGGCAAATCTGTCCTCGGATCGTGCACGGGGGTGCCATTGACGAAGATTGCGCCCTTCTGAAACGGCTCCAAACCGTTCACAGTTTTGATCAATGTGGACTTTCCAGAACCGGACGGGCCGCAAACCACCACCACATCGCCCTTTTTGATTTTGGCCGAGCATTGGTTGAGAACCTGCACCGGGCCATACCATTTGGAAACGCTCCTGATATCAATCATGGGATCCAACTTCTTCGCGATAAATGCGGGTGACGGTAGGGCCAGTGCCTACGAACTGGCCCCGATACATGCCATCGCTGTTGAACGGGCATCGAATGCTGCCGTCCTTGCCGATGGCTACCAAGCCGCCTCTACCGCCAATCTGCGTCAAGCTTTGCATGACCACGTTGTCAGCGGCCTGTTGCAGGGACTCACCCAGGTAGTGCATGCGTGCATGGATGTCATGGGCGACCACGGCGCGCAAAAAGTGTTCACCAGTGCCGGTGGCGGCGACCGCACAAGTCGCGTTGTTGGCATAAAAGCCCGCACCCACTATCGGGGTGTCGCCAATGCGGCCAGGGCGCTTGTTGGTCAGGCCACCGGTGGATGTGGCCGCGGCCAAATTGCCATGCATGTCGAGGGCTACCGCACCCACAGTGCCCATCTTGCTTGATTCCTGCAGCGGCGCATGGTCCGCCTGGGCTGCAAGCAGGGCGCCATCGTGGTCGAGCAACACGGCCTGGCCATCCATGGCTTGCACCTGCCTCAACTGGTTCAGGCGCGCATCGGTGTGAAAGAGGCTGGGATGCACGCGGGGCAAGCCTTTTTCATCGGCAAAACGCTGCGCACCATCACCCGACAGGAGGACGCACTTGGGATCTGCCAGGACATAACGTGCTAGCACTACGGGGTTGCGGACCTGTTTGACACCCGCGATCGCACCTGCCTCCAGGGTAGCGCCATTCATGATGCCTGCATCGAGTTCAAACTGCGCGTCTCGAGTGTAAACAGAACCAATGCCTGCATTGAACAACGGACAATCTTCCAGGGACATCACCGCCGCCTGTACGGCATCGAGCGCACTGCCGCCCGCCTGCAAGATGGTGCGGCCTTGTTCGACTGCCGCCGCCAGCGCGGCATGATAGGGTGCGTCGTCGACTGAACCTTGAGCCATAGTGCCTGCGCCGCCGTGCAGGGCCAGCGCGTATTGCGGATTTAACATAGGCTCCTTTGAAAATGGGATAGACAAGGATTGCGGGGGCACTTTATTTGAGCGCATAACGGCGTTCCAGAAAGCGCCCGTAGCCGGAAATAGCTAGGCCGATCAGCAGATAGACCGCGCACACGGTCAGGTACATCTCGGCAAAAAATTGCAGCCAGTTTGAATCAGCCATGGCCATCTTGAGTGAGCCGGTCATGTCATAAATGTTGACGATGGCCACCAGCGAGGTATCTTTGACCGCGCCTATGAAACTGCTTACCGTAGGTGCGATGGCGACGCGCAAGGCCTGCGGCAGCACCACATAGCGCAGCGTCTGCAGTTTGCTGAGTCCCATCGCCTGGGCCGCATGAATCTGACCTTGAGACACAGCTTGCAAGCCGCCACGAAAGACTTCGGCCAGATAGGCGGCGCAGAAAGCAATCAGGCACACGCCGATGCGAATCATCGGATCCACCCGCCACTGCTCGGGGATCAGCATGGGCAGCACGAATGCACCAAAAAAAAGCAGAGTGATAAGCGGCACACCGCGTACCAGTTCGATGTACCCAACGCACACGCCGCGCAGCAAGGGTAACGCCGAGCGTCGGCCCAAGGCCAGTGCGATACCCAAAGGCATCCCGACCAAGCACGCTAATACCGCCAGGAAAAGCGTCAGAGGCAAGCCGCCCCAAAGCTCGGTAGAGACTGGACTCAAGCCAAAAGCACCGCCACGCATCAATACCGTAAAGCCGAGCAAACCGGCCAGCAACAATCCCAAACCGAGCTTGCCAAAAAAGCGTGGCAAGGCGGCCAGGCCAACACTGACGATCAGTAGCACGCTGGCAACAACCGGACGCCATTGTTCCTCAAAGGGAAAGCGACCGAGAAACACCAAGCGATGCTTCTCTATCACTACGCCCCAGCAGGCTCCCAGGGTTCGACGGCAGACGTCGGCGTCGGGCACGGTTTCGGCATTGAGCCAGCCCCAGGACAGAAACTTCCAGATTGCCCACGCAGTACAGACAATCAAGAATGTGCTGAGCGTGCCCGACAGGGCGTCGGGATACAAGGTGCTTCGCAGGCGCTTCAAGAATGGTATCTGGGGCGTGGCCATTGGGGGATCCGTGATGGTGGCTGGCATGACGCAGTGTTTTTCGGGCAGAGACAGGTCTGTCGCGCTTGACGACATGGCCCTCAGCGCGAGGCGAATGAAACACGTTGATTGAACTGATTTAGCGCGAAGGACGCCACCAAATTCAGGCTCAGATAGACCACGGCGATGATCGTCACACATTCAATGGCCTGACCGGTCTGGTTCATGCTGGTGGCGGTGACTGAAACCAGATCCGGGTACCCAATCGCAATTGCCAATGAGGAATTCTTGATGGTGTTGAGAGCCAGATTGGTATAGGGCGGGATGATGACACGCATTGCCTGCGGCAAGATGATCAGGCGCAGGCCCTGACCCCAGCGCAGCCCCAAGGCTGACGCCGCATTCCATTGCCCGCGTGGCACAGACTGCAAGCCAGCCCGCACAATCTCTGCGCAGTACGCTGCGGCGTAAATGCCCATGGCGAGCACCAGCGCCAGAAACTCTGGCGTGAGTGCCATGCCGCCCTCGACCCCAAAACTACCGACTTTGGGTGTGCTCCATTGCCAGCCCTGGGCGGCCTCATACACCGGTGCCGCAAGGCTCAAGCCGTTCTTGCTTAAAAACCCGAATGCTCCCAAATGCAGGGGGTTTTCCGCATCAGGCAGCAAGTAGGTCAACACAAAGTACCAAAGCAGCAACTGAACCAGCAGAGGCACATTGCGAATCACGTCCACATACACCCGCGTCAGTGCACGCAAAAAAGGATGTTTAGCAATGGACGCGACGCCCACGGCCAAGCCCAACAAACTGGCCAGCAGCAGCGCCGGAATGGCAGCACGCACAGTGTTCGCCAGACCCGCAGCAAATGCACGCAGATAGCTATCGGTGGGCTGATAGGGTACTAGGCCTTCCGACACGTCAAAGCCCGCCGGCTCGAACAAGAAACCAAAGCCACCGGCAATGTGCCGCTGAGCCATGTTTTGCGCAGCATTGTGCACGAACCAGCCCAGTGCCGCGATCAGCGCCAATCCTATGGCGACTTGCAATACGATCCATTTCCCCTCATGAGGGCTGGCTTTGCGTGGTGGTGCGGTGTCCATGGCTTGGCGGATATAGGGCTTGGTAACGGGGCTCCGTAGGAGCTCAGTTCATTGGCGGTGACATCATCAGACCGCCGTTGTTGACCAGCGCGTTCTTGCCCCGTGGCAATTTCAGACTAGACTTCATGCCCAGATTGCGCTCATAGCTCTCACCATAGTTGCCTACGGCTTTGATGATGCGGAAGACCCATTCCTTGTCCAGGCCCAGGCCCTTGCCAATGTCATCGCTCTGGCCCAGCAGCCGCTTGACGGCGGGATCATCAGACTTGGCTTTGAGTGCATCGACGTTACTTTCGCTGATGCCCAACTCCTCGGCCTCGAACATGGCGTTCAGGCTCCACTTGACGATGGCAAACCATTCGTCGTCACCACGCCGCACGGCTGGGCCGACGGGCTCCTTGGAGATGACTTCAGGCAGGATCACATAATCATCGGGGTTCTTGAGCTCCTTGGTTTTGAGCACGGCCAGCGCCCCCAGGTCGCCCGTGTACGCTTGGCAGCGGCCACTGCTGAAAGCCTGCTGCGCTGCCTCGGGGTTGTCAACCACCACACCTTTGTATTGCATCTTGTGGCTTCGGAAGTACTCGGATAAAGTCTTCTCGGTCGTGGAACCCGACAGCACGCAGATGGTGGCCCCTGACAGTTGCTTGATACTGTTCAGACCGGGTTTCTTTTTTGCAATAAAGCCTTGGCCATCATGAAAGTTGATGCCTGCCCACACCAGTCCCAACGAGGTGTCGCGGCTGAAAGTCCAGGTGGTGTTGCGTGCCAGTAAATCGACTTCACCAGACTGCAAGGCGGTGATACGCGTTTGCCCACTGGTCGGCACATATTTGACTTTGCTCGCATCGCCAAGCACGGCGGCAGCAACCGCCCTGCACATGTCCACGTCCAGTCCGGTCCAGTTGCCCGAGCCATCGGCCAAAGCAAATCCTGCGCGCCCGGTGTGCACGCCACAGGTGAGGATGCCTTTTTGTTTGACGCTGTCCAGGGTTTTGCCAGCGTGGGCGGGGGCCACACAGGCGATGGCGAGGGCGGCTATGGGCAGAAATTGATGCAGTTTCATGGAAAGTCCTTTCGAAGAGAAGCGGAAGAAATTGATTTGACTTTGCGGCCAGATGCGGCGGCGACGGGGATTGTTTCGGCGCCTTGCGTGAGATAAGGCAGCACGGACTCCGACAACTTGGCCAGACGGCGTGCGGCTTCGGGCACGCGTTGCACCGCACGCGCCAACAACAGTTCAACAACCGCCATGACGGCAACCAGTGAAGAAGGAAGCACCGGGTGCTGGGACGGCGCCAGCAATTGATAGTCCGATTCAGTCGCCAGCGGGCTGTCCGCCGAATCAGTGACCGCGATGACCAGCGCTCCCTGTGCACGTGCATACGCGGCCAGGACCACAGCATCGCGTGAGTAGCGCGGCATAGAGATCGCAATCAGCACATCGCCTGCACCAATATCGGCCAGACGACGCATAGCCTGCTCGGTACCACCAACGTCAGCGACATTCACGACATTGGGTAAATAGGGCTGCATGACATTGGCCCCAAAAGCAGCGACATGGCTGCTGGCGCCAAAACCCAAGAAGAGCAGCTTTCGCGCCTTGCAAATGCGCTCAGCCAAACGGTCGAGTAACTGCACATCACAACGGTCCGATGCCCGCGCAAGGTTGTCCATGGCTTGAGCCAGTGCTTGTGTTGCGGTGCTGAATTGTTCCCCTGACGCATTGATCGCTTGCAGCTTGGTGACAGCAGCCAAGGTCTGATGCAGGCTTTTGCCCAAGCTCAGGCGCAGATCGGCAAAGCCATCAAAGCCTGCGTGTTTGGCAAAACGGTTGACTGCTGCCAACGATGAACCGCAGGCGCGGGCGACCTCCTCCGCGCTTTGGGTCGCAGCCAACACCGGATGTGCTGCAATCCAGCGTCCGACGCAGGCCAGAGCTGGCGTGACATCGACACTGGCATGCAGGATTCTTTGCAAAAGGATTTCGTGTGAGTTGTTCATTGAATTAAACCATTCATTTAATGTAATACTGAAAAATACCTTTCATAACTAGGGTTTCCACCAAGAATCGTGCTTCGTGTGACCGTCGATGAAGGCGTCATCCCCTAGCGTTGTTGCGCGCGCGCCCATGAATTGCGGAAGAAAGGCGGCGAATCGACACTTGCTGCTCTAAGAATCTGGCGTTCTTATCCTTCACGACACCTCGTTGCTGCTGGCTTTCGTGGGCGCCGGCTTGGTGCTGGCTCTCACGCCCGGCCCTGCCGTTGTCTACATCTTGACCGCCCTCTGGCGCAGGGTTGCGCCTGCGGTCTTGCTTCCGTGCTGGGCATGGCACTGGGCAGCCTCTCCAAAGCCATCGTCACCGCGATTGAAGCCAAGTCTGCCGTTCTGAACAAGATGGACATCCGCACACCTGACGGTGTGCTTGCCAAGTGCACCGCCAGGGATACGGTGACCATCGCCATAACGGGGCTCGGGCCCTTAAAGCCTTAGGCGGGACAGCTGCGCTGGGGGCAGGCCAGAGGCCGGGAGCTGCGGTCAAGCAGTCCGGTCTGACCCTCCTGGGCAAACCGCCGCTGCCACTTGCGGGCCGTGCGGCAACTCAAGCCAGCGGCGGCAGCCGCTGGCTTCAGGCCAATCCGCGCTATTTCTTTGACCAAATGGGCTCGACCTTTGGGCGTCATTGAGGCATTCTTGTGGATGTTCATCCGGGGAGTCCTGAAGAAGTTGGGATGTCAGAACCTCCATCTTCCTTCACCTCGGGTGAACAACCTCCTGGGAAATGACAGCTAGATCGCTTAAGACTGCGAGGGCTGAGTGGTGCGCAAGATGAGTTCTTGATGGCAGCGACTGCGCAGAACCTACGGCGAATGGCGAAGTGGTTGATACCAAACCAAGAAGGACCAGTGATGCAAGGGGCCTGACGCCTCAGATCGAGGGAAGACACCCCGGATCCACCCGAAAATCATCTCGACTTAGACCGCGACAAACTCAGCGCGGCATCTGGGTCATGGTCAAAACCGAGTTTTTCAACGGAATAGGCTACGAAAGCAGTCGTTCGCTCGTTCTTGGAGTCGCCAAACTTCTTGTAGGTCATCACCAGAAGCTCGAAGTCAGGTGGTCAAGGATTTCCGGAACAGATGATCAGTTACACCGGAATGCGCAGCCAGGCGCGCTGGCAGGCCGCCCTTCAGTACCCCAGCATGTTGCTGCGCACGTGCACCAGGTGCGCGGTGCACAGCGCCTTGGCCTGCACAGCATCGCGCTGCTTGAGCGCCAGCACCAGCGCGCGGTGCTCTTGCTGGTAGTCCAGCCGGCGCTCCGGCGTGGCACTGCGGCGCTTGAGCATGCCCCACTCCGCCTCCGAGCGGGCCTGGTTCATCAGCCGGAACACGCTGGCCACAAAGGTGTTGTGCGCCGCTTCGGCGATCACCTCGTGCAGCCGGCTGTCCCAGTGCTCGAAGTCTTCCAGCGTCGTCGCCATTTCGGCGCGGGCGCAGCACTCGTCCATGTGCGCAAAATCTGCCGACGTTGCATTGCCGATGACCATGTCGATGATCGCCGGCTCCAGCACCAGGCGTGCGCTCATGAGATCGGCAGGACTGGTGCCGGAACCGGCACCGGTGTCCGGCAGACTCCCCAGCAGTTCGGCGATGCGGTCACTCACATAGGTGCCGCTGCCCACCGTCTGCGTGATCAGGCCGCGTGCCTTGAGGGTCGCCAGCACGCGGCGCACGGCGGAACGGCTCAGCCCGCTCTCGGCACTGAAGTCGCGCTCGGTCGGAATACGGTGGCCCGCACGCCATCGGCGTGATTTCAGGTTTTCCAGGATGGACTCCTGCAGGGCCATGGCGTGGTCGGTGGTTCGCATGTACTGAAAAAAAGTAGTGGTGACGCGGGCTCCCGCAGCCCGCTGCCAACGGGCGACAGGCCAACGCACAGGTGATTGGTCTTGATTGGTTGCGTATTTTGCCCATCACCGCCAATTTGGTTCTCAGTGTTTTCCCGAAAATAGCCCCGTAACAGCGATAAATTGGTTGATTATTGGGCGGTTTTGGGCGAAATTACCTTCTCAGCTTTCACCTCTCAAGGAATCACTTTGCGTCTCGCCACTTTTCAATGGAACGGACAACGCCATGTCGGCGTGGTGTCCGCTGACGGCCAGTCCGTTACCCCCGTCCGCATGGACCCCCAGCAAGCCCACCGCGGCGTCCTCGCACTGATCGGCACCGACGGCCAACTCACGCTGCCCGAAGGCCGCGGCACGCCGCTGGCCATCGCCGATGTGCAGCTCGAAGCCCCCGTACCCGTGCCCCGCCGCAACGTGTTCTGCGTGGGCCGCAATTACCACGCCCATGCCAAGGAACTGTCGGCTTCGGTGTTCAAGGACAACAACGCCAACCCCGAAGCCTGGCCGATTGTCTTCACCAAGGTCCCGGAATGCGTGGTGGGCCCCACGGCTGATGTGCATCTGCCCACGGGCGTGTCCGAGCAGATCGATTACGAATCCGAACTGGCGGTGGTGATCGGCCAGGGCGGGCGCAACATCTCCCGCGACAAGGCCATGGGCCACGTGTTCGGCTACACCATCGTCAACGATGTCACCGCACGCGACGTGCAGATGCGCCACTCGCAATGGGACCTGGGCAAGTCCTTCGACACCTTCTGCCCGATGGGCCCCTGGGTCGTCACGGCCGACGAGCTCGACGGTACCCGCACCCGTGTGCGCGGCTGGGTCAACGGCGAACTGCGCCAGGACGCACTGACCACCGACCTGATTTTTGACATCCCGACGCTGATCGAGACCTGCTCGCGCGGCATCACGCTCTACCCCGGCG
>CBHWCZ010000040.1:0-19234 GCA_966112355.1 uncultured Polaromonas sp. | reverse complement strand
ATCTGATATCAGCCGCTCCAATCGCGCGAGGTCTTGCGATCCCCCGCTTTCATCCTTAGATCGTATGCGGTATTAGCGTAAATTTCTCTACGTTATCCCCCACGATTGGGCACGTTCCGATATATTACTCACCCGTTCGCCACTCTCGAGTATTGCTACTCTACCGTTCGACTTGCATGTGTAAGGCATGCCGCCAGCGTTCAATCTGAGCCAGGATCAAACTCTATAGTTTAATCACTGCAATATTTCAACTCCCCGCATTTGACTGCGGGAAGAAAACTCATAAAAACGGAATTGATGAGAAATCTTGACGATTTCACATTTTCTATCTCTATGAGCGTTTAAGGTCAGAAGACCTGACTCGTCAACTTTCGTTGATGTTGTCTGGCAATCGCCTTCAAACGCCCATACTTATCGGCTGTAAATTTTTAATGATCCTGACTACTTGCCCGGCAGATTGACTGCCTTGCTTTTGTCGTTTGCTGTAATCAGCAGAGCCTCGAATTATATACCGGTTTTTTAGTCCCGGTCAACCCGAAGGTTATTCGCCTTGTTTAACTGAGCGCTTGGTTTTATCAACTTTGCGACTTTCGTCAAATTTAGCAGAGCCTCAAATTCTATACTGGTTTTTAACTTCCAGTCAATTTTTTTGACTCTTTTTTCTGCTGCCTGACTGTTTAGGGTCAGCACTTGCGTTTTCAGCAGAGCCTTGAATTCTATACCGGAATTTTCATCCTGGTCAACTTCGAATCCAAATTTTTTCTTCTGATGCCGCTGCAGGTGCTCTTTAGGAGTACTGCGCTGCGTCATCAGCAGAGCCATAGACTTTAACACGTAATTTCTTCGCTTTGAAGCAGCCGTCAAAAAGTTTTGCCGCCAGTCCGCTCAGGCCTGGAGGGGCAACTGCCGCTGCCTGCGGCCCGTGAGGGCAAACAGGGCGTTCGCCAGTGCCGGCGCCAACGGCGGCACGCCGGGCTCACCCACACCTGCCGGGGGGCGCTCACTGGACACAAGATGGGTCTCCACCCGGGGCGCCCGGGCCAGCGCCACGAGGCGATAGTCCGGAAAGTTCTTCTGCTGGACCACGCCTTCAGCGATATCGATCTGCCCGTGCAGGGCGGCGCTCAGCGCGAAGATCACCGCCCCTTCCATCTGCTGGGCCACGATACCGGGATGGACAACGGTGCCGCAATCCAACGCGCACACCACGCGGTGGACGCGGGGGCCGCTTTCCGTGATAGACGCCTCGACCACCTGCGCGACGATGGTGCCGAACGATTCATGCAGCGCCACACCCCGTGCCCGCCCGGCTGGCAAGGCAGAGCCCCAGCCGGCTTTCGCAGCAGCCAGCGCCAGCACCGCCCGGTGGCGCGGCGCCTGCTGCAGGAGAGAGAGGCGAAAAGCCACCGGGTCTACGCCGGCGTGCGAGGCCAGTTCATCCATGAAGCTCTCGACGAAGAATGCATTGTGGGAATGGCCCACGGAACGCCAGTAGCCCACCGGAACCTGCGAGCGGGTCGCCACATGGGCCATACGCTGGTGGGCAAATCCGTAAGGCAGGTCAAACAGGCCTTCCGCCGCGCTTTTGTCGGGGGTGTCCACGGGGCTCGCCAATGCAGGCGCGTTGCGCTCCAGCCAGCGCGGCGTGATGGCATCACCCGCGGACAGCAGGCTCACACCGGTCACCTGGCCGTCCTGCCCTTTCCACGCGCGCAGCCGGGCAACCTGCATCGGCCGGTAAAAGTCATGGGTGGTGTCCTCCTCGCGCGACCACATCAGCTGGACCGGCCGACCGCCGCACTCCATCGCCACGCGCACCGCCTGTGCCACCACATCGACCTCGAGCCGGCGACCGAAACCGCCGCCGAGCAAAGTCACCGTCACGGACACATCCTCTATGGCCACCCCGGCTACCTGCGCGGCTTTGGCCACCGCCATTTGCGGGACTTGCGTCGGCGCCCAGATCCGAACCTTGCCACCGGCCACCTGCGCCGTGCAGTTCATCGGCTCCAGCGCGGCATGGGCCAGAAACGGGGCGCGGTACACCGCATCCACCGTCGTCGCAGCGGCGGCCTGCGCCAGGCTCACATCGCCCCGCGCGTAAAAGGTGTGCGCCGGGCCGCTGTCCAGCGCGGCCAGCAGGTCGCGCTCGATCCGGGCACTGTCCAGCGCTCCCGCGGGGCGCTGCTGCCAATCCACCTTGACGGCCAGGGCGGCCTGCTGCGCATGCCACCAGCTTGTGCCCACCACCGCGAACCCGGCGGTCGAACCGGCGTAGCCTTGCAGGCGCACCAGGCGCGCCACGCCCGACATCGCCAGCGCCGAAGCCGGGTCCACCGCCCCTGGCGATCCGCCCAGCATCGGGCACATGCGCACGGAGGCGTACAGCATGTCGGGCAGACGCACATCCACGCCAAACACCGCCTGCCCATTGGTTTTGGCCGGAATATCCAGCCGCGGCACGCGCTGGCCAATCAGTTTCCAGTCCTTGCGGCTTTTGAGCCGCACTTCGCCGGGCGGGGTTTCGGCAGCAAACCGGGCCAACTCGCCATAGTGGGCCGAGGGGCCCGACGGGTGCGACATCACGCCGCCCGCCACCGTCAGCTCATCGACCGGCAATTTCCAGTCGAGCGAGGCGGCGCCCAGCAGCGACGCCCTGGCCGTGGCGGCGGCGGTTCGCACCACGTCCCAGGCGTCGGCCACACTGGATGAGCCGCCTGTGGCATGGATGCCCAGCTCCCGCGCCAGCTTGCGCGTCATCCACTCTCCCAGCCGCACGGTGGTAGGCCGCACTTTGGGCGCACCCTCCTCGGAGGAGTCGTCCACCTCCAGCGGATGGAAGGGCAGACTGCCCACCAGCATGGCCACATTGCCATAAATGGCGTCGGCGCCCGCCTGCTCGACACCGACCCGCGCCAGCGGCAGGTCCATCTCTTCGGCCACCAGCATCGCCAGCGCGGTGTGCACGCCCTGGCCCATCTCGCTACGCGGCATTGCGAGCACCACCGAGCCGTCGGCCCTGACCTTGATCCAGCCATTGAGCACCACGCCTTCGGCGCGGCCCCCTGCGCCATTCGCGCCGTTCATCCCATTGATGGCAGGCCACGGCTGGCTGGCGCTGCCCAGCCGGGAGCGGGCTGGCAACAGGGTCCAGCCGACCACGAGAGCGCCCGCAGCACCCGCGGCACTCAACAACCAGGCGCGGCGCTTCATGACTTGGCCGGCAATGCGCCGACCGAAGCAGAAGCGCGGCGAATGGCCAGGCGGATGCGCTGGTAGGTGCCGCAGCGGCACAGGTTGGTCATGGCCTCGTCGATGTCCGCATCGGTGGGGCGTGGCTTTTTCTCCAGCAGCGCCGCGGCGGCCATCAGCATGCCGGACTGGCAATAGCCGCACTGCGGCACCTGCTCCGCGATCCAGGCACGCTGCAGCGCATGAGGCTTGTCAGGCGTGCCCAGGCCCTCAATGGTCTGGATGCGCTTGCCGACCACGCCAGCGACCGGTGTCACGCAGGCCCGGACCGCCGCGCCGTCCACCCGGACGGTGCAGGCCCCGCAAGCCGCCACGCCGCAGCCGTACTTGGTGCCGGTGAGCCTGAGCACATCCCGCAACAACCACAGCAGGGGCATGTTCAGGTCCACCTGGGCAGCCACGGTGCGGCCATTGATGTCCAGCCGGATAGGTGTCTCCACATGCGCTCCTTGATTGTCTGAAAACCGGAAAGTCACTATAGCGATTCCGGCTGTGCCAAGGCGTAAAACCTGCGCCCGGTCACGGCCCCCGACAGGCCTGGATGCAGTCCCCGGGATAATCCCCTCTATCTATGGCACTTATCACCTTACTTGACGCCCAGCTGGCTTTTGGCCATGTGGCCCTGCTGGACCATGCTGATTTTTCCCTCGAAACCAACCAGCGCATCGGCCTGATCGGCCGCAACGGCACGGGCAAGTCCTCGCTGCTGAAAATCCTGGCCGGGCTGGAAAAGCCCGACGACGGCACCCTGCAGCTGCAGCAAAACCTGCGCATCGCCTACGTACCCCAGGAGCCCAGCCTGGACCCGCACGCCACCGTGTTCATCGCCGCCAGCGCCGGGCTGGCGCGGACCCGGCATGTGGTGGAGCAGTACCTGGCGGCCGACGAGCACACCGACCTCGACGCGCTGCAGTCGGAAATTGAGGCGCTGGACGGCTGGAACTGGGAGCAGCGCGTGGAGGAAACCCTGCACCGCCTGCACCTGGACAAGGACGCCATCGTCGGCTCGCTCTCGGGCGGCACCAAAAAGCGCGTGGCGCTGGCGCAGGCCCTGGTCGCCAAGCCGGACGTGCTGCTGCTCGACGAGCCCACCAACCACCTGGACCTCGATTCGATTGCCTGGCTGGAGGAACTGCTGGTCAACTTCAACGGCAGCATCATCACCATCACCCACGACCGCGCCTTCCTGGACCAGGTCGCCACCGCCATCGTCGAGCTGGACCGCGGCAAGCTGACTAGCTATCCCGGCAACTTCGCCCAGTACCTGGTGCAAAAGGAAGAACAGATGGCGCAGGAAGCCGTCATCAATGCCAAGGCCGACAAGCTGCTGGCGCAGGAGGAAATCTGGATCCGCAAGGGCGTGGAAGCCCGCCGCACCCGCAGCGTGGCGCGCATCGGCCGGCTGGAGGCCTTGCGTGACAACCGCGCGGCCCGGCGCGATGCCGTCGGCCGCGTCAACCTGGACGTTTCCAGCGGCGAGAAAAGCGGCAAGATCGTGGCCGAACTCACTGACGTGAGCAAAAGCTTCGGCCATCCGGGTTCGGAAAAAATCATCGTCAACCGCTTCACCGGCACGCTGCTGCGCGGCGACAAGGTCGGCCTGCTGGGCCCCAACGGTGCCGGCAAGACCACGCTGCTCAAGCTCATCCTGGGCGAGTTACAGCCCGACGTGACCACGCCGCCCGGCAAGATCCGTCAGGGCGCCAACCTGCAGGTGGCCTACTTCGACCAGATGCGCGACAGCCTGGACCTCGACGCCACGCTGGAAGACTTCATCAGCCCCGGCAGCGAGTGGGTGGAGATCAACGGTCAGAAAAAGCACGTCAAGAGTTACCTGACCGACTTCCTGTTCTCGCCAGCGCGCGCCAACTCACCGGTGCGCACGCTCTCGGGCGGCGAGCGCAATCGCCTGCTGCTGGCACGCCTGTTTGCGCGGCCGGCCAATGTGCTGGTGCTCGACGAGCCGACCAACGACCTGGACATCGACACGCTGGAACTGCTGGAAGACCTGCTGCAGAACTACGAAGGCACCGTGTTTCTCGTCAGCCATGACCGGCGCTTCCTCGACAACGTGGTCACCAGCACCATCGCCTATGAAGGCACGCCCGAGAACCCGGGCTTCTGGCGCGAGTACGAAGGTGGCGTGACCGACTGGATCACGCAGTCCAAACGTGCGGCGCAGATCACGGGCGGCAGCAAAGGCGCTGCGAGCACCGCAGCCAGCAAGCCGGGCGGCAAATCCGGCAGCAAATTGGAAAGCAAAGGCGCGGCAGAACCCGGAGGGGACAGCCAGGCAGCGCCCAAGAAGAAACTGAGCTACAAGGAGCAGCGCGAACTCGACGGATTGCCGGCGTTGATCCAGCAACTGGAGTCGCAGCAAAAAGCCATTGAGCAGGAGCTGTTTGACGGCACCCTGTACACCCGCGACGCCAAGCGGGCGGCCGAGCTGAACGCGCGCAACAGCAAGATCGAGGAAGAACTGATGGCGGCGCTGCAGCGCTGGGAAACTCTCTCGTAAATCCTCGCGTAATCCTCGCGTAAACCCTTCTATCCGGAGCAAAGGCGCATCGGTTGCGCATTGCGCCTACAGGAATCGGCGGCGCAGTCCTCGCGGCGCTACCCACGCGCCTGGGGGGGACAGGACTTACAGTCCAGAGAACCATGTCCCTCCTCTCTTGCCCGCCCACCGCCAGTCTGCGGTCCACGTCCGTTCGACAGCCCACTTCCAGGGGCGCCCTGATCGCCTTTCGATATGCGGGCGTGCTGGTGAGCCTGTGGCTCACGGCATGCGCCTCCCTGCCAAGTGAGGTGGACCGCCCGATGTCCACCGCGCTGGCCAACCCCGCCGAAACCCGCCTCGGCGCGCTGGTGGACGCCCGCGCTGCGCGCGCCGGCACGCGCAACGACTCCGGCTTTGCGCTGGTCGGCAGTGCAGAGCTGGCCTTTACCAGCCGCATGACGCTGATCAAGGCAGCCCAGAAGACGCTGGACCTGCAGTACTACGCCATCCACGCCGACGACACCACCGACCGCATGATGGACGCCCTGCGCGAAGCGGCGGGCCGCGGCGTGCGGGTGCGCATCCTGATGGATGACTTCAACACCGCCGGCAAGAACGCGCAGGTGCTCAAGCTGGCCTTCGAGAAAAACATCGAAGTGCGCCTGTTCAACCCCTTGCCGGGCGGGCGCGGCTCGATGCTGACGCGCGTGCTGGGTAACCTCCAGGACACCGACCGCATGCAGCGGCGCATGCACAACAAGATGTTTGTCGCCGACAACGCGGTGGCCATCACCGGCGGGCGCAACCTGGGCGAAACCTATTTCGGGCAGAGCGAGGGCACGAACTTCATCGATGTCGATGTGCTGGCCGCCGGCCGCATCGCCAGGGACCTGTCCAGAAGCTTTGACCAGTACTGGAACAACCCCCTGGCCTACCCGGTGCAGTCGCTGATGACCCGCAAGGACATCGAAGCACTCAAGATCAAACCCGCCACGGCCGTCCAGTCGCAGGACAACGGCAGCACGGGAGCGGTGGTGCCCCCGCCGGAGGCCGCCGCTCCCGGCGCAGCCCGCGTGGTCACGTCGCCCAACGGCACCACCACCCTGGTGCCGGCACTGGGCGACTCCACCGACCTGCGCCTGTTGACGTGGACCTGGGCGCCCTCGGTGCTGCTGGTGGACAAGGCATCGAAGATTGCCGCCGACGCCGACGCGGTGGAAGAGGCCCAGGACACCGCCGTCGATGGCCTGCTGCAACTGATGGCCGAAGCGCGCCGTGAGGTGCTGGTGGTGTCGCCGTACTTTGTCCCGGGGCCGCGCATGATGGCGCAATTTGCAGAGATGCGCCAACGTGGTGTGCGCGTGCGGGTGCTGACCAATTCGCTGGCCTCGAACGATGCGCCGGCAGCCCATGTGGGCTACGCCCGCTATCGCAAGGCGCTGCTGGCCATGGGCGTGGAGCTTTACGAGATGCGGGCCGAGCAGCGGGGCACTGCGCGTGGCATCGGGTCGGGTACGGGTTCGCTGGGCGCATCGAACGGCGGCTCACGAGCCAGCCTGCACGCCAAGGTGGTGGTGATCGACGAGCGCCTGCTGGTGGTGGGGTCGATGAACCTCGACCTGCGCTCGCAGCTGCAGAACAGCGAGGTCGCGCTGGTCATCAATCACCGCGCCTTCGCAGCCGAGGCGACCCGCATGATCGAGCCGGCACTCGCCAGCGGCGCCTGGCATGTGGAACTGGCGGATGGCCAGTTGCTGTGGCGCGCGCCTGAAGGCTCCACGTTGAAGGACACGACCATCGAGCCCGATGCCAGCCTGGGGCTCAAGCTCCTGCTGCTGATGATCGCGCCCTTCGCACCCGACGAGATGCTGTGAGCCCGGGTCTGGCGGTTTGCCAGGCCCGGTGACTCCGAAGCGCAATCACCAGACGGACAGGCGCGTCAGGCGGCTTTCTGGTTGTAGGCGCTGCACCAAGCCGTCGCCACCACCTGCCGGCCCGGGTAGAGCGGACAGCCGCCCTGCGCAGAACCCGCGGCGCCCTGGTAGAGCGCGCAGTTGCCGCAGTGCTGGCCGTCGGCGTATTTCGGGTACTTGGCCTTGTCGGCCTTGGTCGCGTCACTGACATAGCCCAGGGCCTTGGCCTGTGGGTCCTGCTCATTCACCAGGCCCAGCGTGCTGCCGGCAGCGGCCGGCGCCGGCGCCGGCGCTTCGGCTGCCGGTGCGGGTGCTGCGGCCACAGGGGTCGGTGCGGGCTCCGGCGCTGCCGGCGCAGCTGCAGCGGTATCCGGTTTCTTGCCGCAGGCGGCGAGCAGGCTGGCCAGCGTGGAAGCAGGAATGATTTGAATCAGCTTTCGACGTGTGTTCACAAGAGTCTCCTTGGACTTGACGCAGGAAGGTGTCAGAAACGACGGCTCGACCGGCTGGACGAGCACGGGTCAGGGTTGACCCGCTCTGGGATGGTAGCGCGCAGGGCGTTTCTCTGCTGTCGGACGCCATCTCGCGATCGTGGTCCTTGTAACGGCTTATTTCATGCCGTCGCGCAACCTGGCAAATACCTTCCAGAATGCCGCCTCCTGCGTGGTGGCGAAGTTGATCCGCATCAGCGGACTGGGTGTGCGCACCGCGTGGAACAGTGCGCCGGGCGCGATCAGGTAGCCCTCGTCCAGCATGCGCTGCGAGAGCGCGTCGGTGTCCACGCCGGTGTTGACCCACCCAAAAAGCCCTGCCGGCTCCGCCGCAAACGTGCAGCCGTGCGCCAGCGCCAGCTTGACGCTGCGGGCGCGCGCCTGGTCCAGCCGGGTACGCACCCGCTCGGCATGCCGGCGCAACTGACCCTGGTCGATGCACCAAGCCAGCGCCTTCTCGAGCAGGGCGGGGGTGGTGAGGGTGGCCAGCAGCTTGGTGTCGAGCAGGCGCTCCACCAGTTCCGGCGGCGCCGCCATGAAGCCGACGCGCCAGCCCGGCGCCAGAATTTTGGCAAAGCCGCTGACATAAATCGTGCGCTGCAGGCCGTCGAGCGCGCAGAGCCGGGTGGCATGCTCGGGCGCGAGGTGGCTGTAGGTGTCGTCCTCGACGATGTGAAAGTTGTGCTGGTTGGCGAGCTGCAGCACGCGGTGCGCACTGCCGGGCGTGAGGCAGTAACCCGTGGGGTTGTGGAACACGCTGACGCTCACAAACAGCTTCGGGTTGTGTGCCTCGCAGTACCTGGCCATCACCTCGAGGTCAGGGCCGTCGGCATGGCGCGGCACGGGCAGGATGCGCATGCCCAGCGCATCGAGCCGCGCAAATTCCACGGCCCAGCCCGGTTCTTCCACCATCACGCAGTCGCCGGCGCGCAGCAAGGTGCGGCTCACGATGTCCAGCGCGTGCGTGGCGCCCACCGTGGTGATGATCTGCGCGGGCGTGGCCGGCACATTGATGGCGCCGAGTTTTTGCGACAGCGCCCGGCGCAGGCCGCTGTCACCCATGGGTTCTCCATACTGCAGTGAAAAATCCCGCAGTGCGCTGACGCTGGACACCTTGCGCACTGCGGCCGGCATGAAGGTGGTTTCCAGCCAGTCCGGCGGGAACACGCCCATGCCGGGCTGCGGCTTGTGGCTGATTTTGTGGAACATGCCGCGGATGAGGGCGGTGGCGTCCACCGGCGCCTGGCGCGTGGCGATCCAGGTGGCGGTGCTCCAGCTGTCCATCGGGGCGGAGGGCGTGGCCTGGCCCGGCGGCGACTTGACGGCCACCGGCTTGTCAGCACGTGCCGCAGCGGGGGACGCCTCACGCACAAAGAAGCCGCGGTTCTTCTGTGCCACCACCAGGCCCTGCGCCAGCAACTGGTCGTAAGCCGCCACCACGGTGGCCACGCTCACGCCCTGCTGCTGTGCGCACAGGCGCACCGACGGCAGGCGAGCACCCGGCGCCAGCAGACGGCTGCGGATGCGCTCGGCGAAGCGGGCGCTGAGCTGCGCGGTAAGGGACCGGGAGGAAGTTTTCATCAACATGATGGGAGCCGGCGTCTGGATGGTTCTGGGCGGTGTGCTGACCATTTGACCAGTACAGTTCTGGAGTTTGTCACCAAAACTGTACTGATCGTGTACTGCTTGCAACTATAAAGTGGGAAGCATGAACTGGCAAGAATTCACCGCCCTGCTGGTGCTGGCCACGGCGATGAGCTTCTCGCCCGGACCCAACACCACGCTGTCGACCGCACTGGCCGCCAATGGCGGCTTCCGGCGCAGCCTGCCCTTTGTGCTGTCGGTGCCGGTCGGCTGGGGGGCGCTGTTGCTGGTGTGCTCGCTGGGCGTGGGTGCATTGCTGCTGGCGGTGCCCATGCTGGCTCTGGCCGTGAAGGTGCTCGGCGTGGCTTACCTGCTGTGGTTGGCCTGGAAGATCGCCGGCTCGCGCCAGTTGAGCAGTGCCGACGCAGCGCGCCTGAACGTGGGTTTCTGGCAAGGCGCCGCGCTGCAGTTTGTGAACATCAAGGCCTGGATGCTGGCGCTCAGCATCGTGAGCGGCTGGATCGCCGGCCACGCGGACGCGGGCGCGCGGCTGTCCATCGTGCTGCCCATCATGCTGGCCTATGCGCTGGTCAGCAACCTCGCCTACGCCCTCACCGGCTCCTTGCTGCGCCACTGGCTGGCCGGCCCTGAGGGCAGCGGTCAGCGCCTGAAAGCCTTCAACCTCGTCATGGCCGGTGTGCTGGTGGTGACGGCATTGTGGATGCTTGTCTTGTGAACGCGAACGCCGCCCACCGCCAGGGCTTGTGGCTGGGCCTGCTCGGCATCGTGATCTTTTCGGTCACGCTGCCGATGACCCGCCTGGCGGTGGGCACGCCCGAGGCGCCGCAGATGTCCGGCGTCTTCATTGCCGTCGGCCGGGCGGTGGTGGCCGCCCTGCTGTCCGCGGTGTTCCTGCTGGCCACCCGCGCGCCGCTGCCCCGGCGCAGCGACTGGGGGCCGCTGGCACTCATTGCCGGCGGCGTGGTGTTTGGGTTTCCGCTGTTCACCTCGATCGCGATGCGGCACGTGGAAGCCATGCACGCCAGCGTGATCGTGGGCGTGCTGCCGCTGGCCACTGCCATGGTGGGCGCACTGCTGCACCGGCAGCGCCCATCGCCGGGCTTCTGGGCCTGTGCGGTCTTGGGCTCCGCGCTGGTGGTGGCGTTCGCCGTGCTGCGATCCGGCCACGGCACAGCAGGACTGTCGATCAACCTGGCAGACACCCTGTTGCTGGCGGCCATGGTGTGCGCCGCGGTGGGCTATGGCTACGGCGGCCGCCTGTCGCAGCACATGCAGGCCGAGCACGTGATCTGCTGGGCGCTGGTGCTCGCGCTGCCCCTGACACTGCCGCTGGCCCTCCTCACCTGGCCCGGCACGCAGGTGTCGGCGGCGGCCTGGGGCGGTTTTGCCTACCTTGCGGTTTTCTCGATGTGGCTGGGCTTCTTCGCCTGGTACCGCGGCCTGGCGCTGGGCGGCACGGTGCGCGTCAGCCAGGTTCAACTGGTGCAGCCGTTTCTGTCCATGCTGTTTGCCGTTCCGCTGCTGGGTGAACGGCTGGACGCCGTCACTGTGGGTTTCAGCCTTGCGGTGATCACCACCGTGTTCATCGGCAAGAAAATGCCGGTTCACCCCGCTGTGCCCCCTCTTCTACCCGCTGCACGATCATGACCCCTTCCGCCTGGCTGCTTTTCGTCACCATTTCACTTGTCACCGCGCTCAGCCCCGGGCCGGGGATTTTGCTGGCGGTGTCCAATGCCGTCGCCTGGGGGCCGCGCAAGACGCTGTGGAGTTCTGCGGGCAATGTGCTGGGCGTGTTCTCTGTCTCCGCTGCAGCCATGGCGGGCCTGGGTACCTTGCTGCACACCTCGGCCTGGTTGTTTGCGGTGCTCAAGGCCTTGGGCTCCATCTATCTGGTGTATCTGGGCTGGCGCCAGTGGACCAGCAAAACCTCGATGTTCGACACACCCTTGGCCGATGGTGCGCCGTCCGGAAAAAGCAATGCCGCGCTGTTCAGGCAGGGCCTGCTGGTGGCGCTGACCAACCCGAAAAGCATTCTGTTCTTCACCGCGCTGTTTCCCCAGTTCATCCAGCCTGAAGCCCCGATGCTGCCGCAATTCCTCGCGTTGACCAGCGCATTCGCTGCCTGCGTGCTGACATCGCACCTGGCCTACGTGCTGCTGGCGCGCCATACCCACCGCTGGTTTGGCACACCCGGTCGGGTCCGGGCCTTCAATCGCCTCTGTGGCGGCGCTTTCGGGCTGCTGGGTTTGAGCCTGTTGCGGCTCAAGAGCCCAGGTACAGCGTGACGCCGTGAGCCGACCATGAAAGTCTCGCTTCAGCAAGCACTGCGGCAACTGCCCGGCGCCGCAACGCCCGAGTACCCCGAAGGCGTGCCATTTGCCACACTGATGGCGGGCGGCAGCATGCGGGTGGAGGTCTTTGCCCCCGGAAGCAATGCGGACGGCAAGGACAGGCAGCAGCCACACGCGCAGGACGAACTTTATTTTGTGCAGGCCGGGCAGGGTGAGATCATCATCCATGGCCAGCGTTTTGACGCCCGCCCTGGTGACGCCTTCTTTGTGGCGGCGGGCACAGAACACCGCTTCGAGAATTTCAGCACCGATTTTGTGACCTGGGTTGTGTTTTACGGCCCGCAAGGAGGAGAGTGACATGCAATGGACCCAAGCGCAACGCGCGCACAAGATGAACCCCTCGGTGATCCGCGAGATCCTGAAGGTGACCGAGAAGCCCGGCATCATCAGCTTCGCGGGTGGCCTGCCCTCCCCCAAGACCTTTCCGGTCAGCGCCTTTCGCGAAGCCTGCGACAAGGTGCTGCGCGAAGACGGCAACGCCGCGCTGCAATACGCCGCCAGCGAAGGCTATGCGCCACTGCGTGAGGCCGTGGCCGCGATGCTGCCCTGGAAGGTGGACCCGGCCCAGGTGCTGATCACCACCGGTTCGCAGCAGGGCCTGGACCTGGTCGCCAAGATCCTGATCGACGCGGGCAGCCGCATTCTGGTGGAAACGCCTACCTACCTCGGCGCACTGCAGGCCTTCACGCCGATGGAGCCCGAGGTGGTGAGCGTGGCGAGTGACCACGAAGGCATCGACATTGCAGATGTCACGGCCAAGGCCACCGGCGCCCGCTTTCTGTATGTGCTGCCCAACTTCCAGAACCCGACCGGCCGCACCATGAGCGAAGCGCGGCGCGCTGCACTGAGCGCCGAAGCAACGCGCCTGGGTTTGCCGATGGTGGAAGACAACCCCTATGGCGACCTCTGGTTCGACACCCCGCCACCGCTGCCACTGACAGCGCGCAACCCCGAAGGCTGCGTGTACCTCGGATCGTTCTCCAAGGTGCTGGCGCCGGGCCTGCGACTGGGCTTCCTGGTCGCGCCCAAGGCGCTCTACCCCAAGCTGCTGCAGGCCAAGCAGGCGGCCGACCTGCACAGCCCCGGCTTCAACCAGCGCATGGTGGCCGAGGTGATGAAAGGCGGCTTTCTGGACCGCCATGTGCCGACCATTCGCGCGCTGTACAAGTCGCAGCGCGACGCCATGCTGGCCGCCATGCAGCGCGAGATGCCCGAGGGCGTGAGCTGGAACACGCCCGACGGCGGCATGTTCCTGTGGGCCCGCCTGCCGGAAGGCATGAACGCGATCGATCTGCTGCCCAAGGCGGTGGAGCGCAATGTGGCCTTTGTGCCCGGCTGGGCGTTTTATGCAGGCGCGCCGGACCCACGCACGCTGCGGCTGTCCTTCGTCACCTCCAGCGTGGAGCAGATCAACATCGGCATCGCGGCACTGGCCGCGGCCATCAAGGACATGCAGGCGCATGCCACCGCACCGGCGGCACAGCTTGCAGATGCCGGCGCCTGAGCCACCACAAACGGAGAACACCGATGCTGCATATCTGGGGACGCATGAGCTCTATCAACGTGCGAAAAGTGATTTGGGCTGCGCAAGAACTGGGTCTGGACTTCCAGCGAACGGAAGCGGGCGGCCTGTTCGGCCTCGTCAAAGAGCCGGAGTACGTGGCCCTGAACCCCAACTCGCTGGTGCCCGTCATTCAGGATGAGGACTTTGTGCTGTGGGAGTCCAACGTGATCGTGCGCTACCTCTGCGCCAAACATCCATCCGGAGAGATGTACCCTGCCGATCTTCGCGAACGCTTTGATGCCGAGCGGTGGATGGACTGGCAGCAAACCACGCTGAACCCGGCCAGCCGTCCTGGTTTCATTCAACTGGTACGCACGCCTGTCGCTCAGCGCAATGACGAGGTACTGGTCGAGTCAAACACCACAGTAGAGAAGCTCATGGAAAGGCTTGATTCGCACCTGGCCAAACGCAACTTCATGGTCGGTGAACGCTTTTCCATGGCCGATATTCCAGTGGCCTGCGAAGTTCACCGCTGGTTCGGCCTGCCGCAGACACGGACGGTACGCCCCCACGTTGAGCGCTGGTACCAGACCATCCTGGCCCGGCCCGCCACGCGCGGCGTGCTGGACCTGCCCCTGTCATGAATCCTTATTTCTGAACCTGATGCGCACACCTCCATGAAACAGCGATCCTTCAAACAAGTCGACGTCTTCAGCCCCACGCCTTACTTTGGCAACCCGCTGGCCGTGGTGCTGGACGGCAGTGGCCTGGACGACGAGGCGATGCAGCGCTTTGCCCGCTGGACCAACCTGTCGGAAACCACGTTTTTGCTACCGCCCACCCAGCCGGGTGCCGACTACCGGGTGCGCATCTTCACCCCGGGCGGGGAACTGCCTTTTGCCGGCCACCCCACCCTGGGCACTTGCCACAGCTGGCTGCAGGCTGGTGGGCAGCCCAAAGATCCGGGCTTCATCGTTCAGGAGTGCCAGGTCGGCCTCGTCAGGATCCGGCGTGAGCCGGGCACGCAGCGCCTGGCCTTCGCAGCGCCTGCGCTGAAGCGGTCAGCCCCCAGCCCGGTGGTGCTGGCACAGGTGGCCGCAGCCCTGGGGCTTGCGTCCACACACATTCTGGCGGCGCAGTTGCTGGACAACGGCCCGGTCTGGCTGGGCCTGCTGCTCGACAGCCCTGACACGGTGCTGCAACTGACGCCCGACCACAAGACGCTGGCACGGCTCGACGCCAAGGTCGGCGTCGCCGCCCTCTACCCCACCGACGCCACACCCGGCCTGATTGCCCGTGCCAACCGCGAGGCGCGTGCTTTCAGCGCCAGCGCAGGGCCACGCGACTTCAGTCCCGACATGGAAGTCCGGGGCTTCGTGGCACCCGTGGGCGTCGACGAAGACCCGGTCACCGGCAGCCTGAACGCCAGCCTCGCGCAGTGGCTGATCGCCGACGGCCATGCGCCCGCCCGTTATGTGGCCTCGCAAGGCGTGTGCCTGGGCCGCGCAGGACAGGTTCACATCGAGCGGGATGCCGCAGGCCAGGTGTGGGTCGGCGGCGAGTCTGTCACCTGCATCGATGGGCTGGTCACGCTCTGACCATGGCATCACTGTACTCACAGCTCGACCACCTGGTGGTGCTGGCCGCCACGCTGGACGAGGGCGTGGCCTGGTGCGAACGCACCCTGGGCGTCACACCCGGTCCGGGCGGCGAGCATCCGCTGATGGGCACACACAACCGGCTGCTGTCCATCGCCTGCGAGGCCTGGCCGCTGGCCTATCTCGAAATCATCGCCGTCCATGCCGGCGCGCCCTGCGCCCGCCCAGCCGGCCACCGGCGCTGGTTCGATCTGGATGACACGGCCTTGCAGCAGCAGTTGTCTGCAACCGGGCCCCGGCTGGCGCACTTCGTCGCCCGCACGTCGAATGCCGACGCGGCGGTGCGTGCGCTGTCGCAGCAGGGGCTGGACCGCGGCGAGGTGCTGCAGGCGTCGCGCATGACGCCGCAAGGTTTGCTGAGCTGGAAAATCACCGTTCGTCCCGACGGCCAACGGCTGCTCCACGGTACGCTGCCCACACTCATCGAATGGGGCGATGTGCATCCTGCACAAGGTATGGCGCCATCGGGCATCACGCTGGCAGCCCTGACCATCCACTACCCACAGCAGGCGCTGTTGAAAGCCAGCTACGCCGCCGTGGGCCTGCAGGGTGTGGAAGCGCTGGACGGTTCACCCCAGCTGATGGCCAGCCTGCAAACACCGCGCGGTGTGGTTCAGCTTGACAGCCATGGCAACTGATCCGGCCTCCACCCCGGGCACCACATGCTGAACCTGCACGACATCGAAGCGGCGGCCGAGGTGGTGTACCGCGAATTCCAGGCCACGCCCCAGTACCGCTGGAGCTTGTCCAGCCAGCGGCTGGGAACGGACTGCTGGATCAAGCACGAGAACCACACGCCGGTCGGCGCCTTCAAGCTGCGCGGCGGCCTCACCTACTTTGACGCGCTGAAGCAGCGCGGCGCCCTGCCCGCCGAAGTCATCAGCGCCACGCGCGGCAACCACGGCCAGAGCATCGGCTGGGCGGCGCGCGCGCACGGTGTGGCCTGCACCATCGTCGTGCCGCTGGGCAACTCGCGCGAGAAGAACGCCGCCATGCAGGCGCTGGGCGTGAACCTGCTGGAGCACGGCACGGATTTTCAGGAAAGCCGCGAACATGCCATGCAACTGGCCGCGCAACGCGGCGCGCACATGGTGCCGAGCTTTCACATCGACCTGCTGCGCGGCGTCAGCACCTACTGGTGGGAACTCATGCGCGCCGTGCCGCAACTGGACGTGATCTACGTACCCATCGGCCAGGGCTCCGGCGCCTGCTCGGCGGTTGCGGCCAAACTGGCGCTGGGGCGCCCGCTGCGCATCGTGGGCGTGGTGAGCGCTCACGCCACCACCTATGCCGATTCGCTCGCCGCCGGGCGTGTGGTCGAAGCCCCGGTGAGCACGGTGCTGGCCGACGGCATGGCCTGCCGCATCGCTGATGCCGAGGCGCTGGACATCCTGCTGCCGCATCTCGACCACATCGTGCAGGTGACCGATGCCGAGGTGGCCCAGGCCATGCGCGACCTCTACACCGACACCCACAACGTGGCCGAGGGCGCAGGTGCCGCCAGCTTTGCCGCGGCCACGCAGGAGCGCGAGCAGTTGCACGGGCAGGTGGTGGGCACCACCCTGTGCGGCGGCAACGTGGACAGCGCCGTGCTGGCCAGGGTGCTGGCCAGTACCTGAGGCGGTCACCCGCGGGACAAAAGCGCAGGCCGGACTTCGCCACAATGCCTGCATGGGAACCCTTTATCTGGTGCGCCACGGCCAGGCCTCGTTTGGCGCCGACAACTACGACGAACTCAGTGAGCTCGGACGCCGCCAGAGCGTGCGCCTGGGGGAGTACTTCCGGCACAAGGGCATCAGCTTTGAAGCGGCCATCACCGGCACGCTGCAGCGGCAGCAGCAGACCCTGCAGGGCATCTGCACCGGCATGGGCATCACCCTGCCGACCAGCCAGCGGGCGGGACTCAACGAGTACGACAGCCACGCCGTGATCGCCACCGTGCACCCGCAGCCGCTGGACAAACCGGACTCGCCGGAAAAATACCGCCACCACTTCCGCCTGCTGAAAGACGGCCTGGCGCAATGGATGGCCGGCGTGGTCAGCCCCCGGGGCATGCCCAGCTACCCTGACTTTGTGGCGGGCATCACGTCAGCCCTCGACCATGTGCGCGCCTCGCACAGCGGCCATGTGCTGCTGGTCTCCAGCGGCGGGCCGATTGCCACGGCGGTCGGGCATGTGCTGGGCACCAGCGCGGAGACCACGATCGAGCTGAACCTGCGCATCCGCAACTCGTCCGTCACCGAGTTCGCCTTCACGCCCAAGCGCCACATGCTGGTGACGTACAACACCCTGCCCCATCTGGATGCACCCGAGCATGCCGACTGGATCACCTACGCCTGATCGCGCTGGGCAGCCACATCGTCAGCGAGCAGTCAGAAGCGGTGCGTGGTGTTTCCGCCCTTGCCGAACCTGCAGTGAACACAGATACTTTCGCGCAGCATGAACGACGCCGTGACCCCACGCCTTCGCACCGCAGGCGTTCACCTCCTCACCCCTGCCCTGGCTGCAAGGCCCGGCACGCATGGTGGCTTCACCGAACTGCTGGCGCGGCTGGGCCTGCAGGATGCTGTCTGCCCCGCAGCGATGCCAGGCGATACCGCGCACACCGGTCTTTGCCTGCGCCCCGACCTGGCCGCGCAATGGCTGCCCGACCATGACACCACCGGGCTGGCGGCACGCCTGAAGCTGGACACGACCGCCAGCACGGACGATCTGGAACGCGAAATACTCATTGCCATGCTGGCCAGCCCGGCGGCCTTCACCTTCCCGAGCGCCGGGGAACTGGCGGCGCATGTGCGCATCCGCCGCAACATCGTGCAGGCCGGCCGCAAGACGGCCCTGGCGTTTCACACCACCGAGGTCGACCGCCCTGAAGACTGCTGGACCTACTCGGACGACAACGGCTTCACCGTGCGGCCCGGCCACGCGCTGATTTCTGCACTGCAGAAGGCGACGCAACCCGATGCCTCGGGGCGGCTGTATTCTTTCTCCTGCTATCGTGCCACCGAGTACGTGATCCTGCTGGCCATTGCGGAGGAACTGCAGCAGTGCAACCCGCCGCTGCTGGCAGCCCTGCAGCAGCGCTGGGAACGCCGCGCCATCATGTCGGGCAGGTTCCACGACGTCTTCCTGCGCGAGTACGGCACCATGGACGAGCCGCTGCCGCCGCGCTATTACGTGCCGGGCGACAGGCTGTGGTTCCGCAACCCGGACGAGCATTCCTCTGACGTGTCGGGCTACGAGGGCTCGTGGGTGTTCTATGTGGGTGGGGGCCTGTTCACCAACTTCTGGAAGCGCGAGCTGCCCTTCACGCTGACTGCCAAGTGTGTGGAGATCTACCACTGGCGCCACGCCACCTATACCGATACGGAAGGCGAGCTGCGCATCAACGAGGCCATCGTCGAGGCGCGCGTGAAGGCGACGCTGGCCGACCCGGACGAGACACGCCGCGTCCTGGCGCTGATGATGCGGTGGCGCGAACCGAAAGGCGTGTATGCCGAGGGCGGCTGCATTGACACCTCACGCGAGGGCCCGCGCTGGGTCTGCCCGGGCACCAGCGACGTGGTGCTGCCCGAAGCCTGATCGGGTGCGGTTATCCCGTCAGGGCGTACCCGCCGCCTTGCTCACCCGCCACACGGTGTTGCCGACATCGTCGGCCACCAGCAGGGCGCCGCGGCTGTCCATCGCCACCCCGACCGGCCGGCCGTAGGCATGGTCCTCAAGGCTGAGGAGGCCGGTGAGCACATCCACTGGCAGCCTGGCAGGCTGGCCCTGAGCGAAGGGCACAAAAACCACCTTGTAGCCGCTGTGGGGCCGCCGGTGGGAATTCGATTTCAACTTATACGGAATTAGCCACTCCTTGGACCTGATAGGGTTCGTAGGAAATGGAATGGCCCAATGGTCGCAACGCAATTACGTCGATTTCTGCGGGCACAGACTAGGCACAATCTGGGCAAAGAT
>CBHWCZ010000039.1:0-20990 GCA_966112355.1 uncultured Polaromonas sp. | reverse complement strand
CCGCGGCCGACCGCACCGGCCACGCCATGCTGCACACGCTGTACCAGCAGAACGTGAAGGAAAAAACCAGTTTCTTCGTCGAGTGGATGGCCCTGGACCTGATCCGCGACGCCGCCGGCGATGTGGTCGGCGTGACCGCGCTGGAAATGGAAACCGGTGACATCCATATCTTCGAAGCCAAGACCACCCTGCTGGCCACCGGCGGTGCCGGCCGCATCTTCGCCGCCTCGACCAACGCCTTCATCAACACCGGCGACGGCCTGGGCATGGCGGCACGTGCCGGCATTCCGCTGGAAGACATGGAGTTCTGGCAGTTTCACCCCACCGGCGTGGCCGGTGCCGGCGTGCTGCTCACCGAGGGCTGCCGCGGCGAGGGCGCCATCCTGCGCAACAGCAACGGCGAGCGCTTCATGGAGCGCTATGCGCCCGCCTACAAGGACCTGGCACCGCGCGACTTCGTCTCGCGCTGCATGGACCAGGAAATCAAGGAGGGCCGCGGCTGCGGCCCGAACAAGGACTACATCAACCTCGACATGACCCACCTGGGCGTCGAGACCATCATGAAGCGCCTGCCCTCGGTGTTCGAGATCGGCCACAACTTCGCCAACGTGGACATCACCAAGGAACCGATTCCCGTGGTGCCCACCATCCATTACCAGATGGGCGGCATCCCGACCAACATCCATGGCCAGGTGGTCACACAGGATGCGAACAACCAGAGCCAGGTGGTCAACGGCCTGTACGCGGTGGGTGAATGCTCCTGTGTCAGCGTGCACGGCGCCAACCGCCTCGGCACGAACTCCCTGCTCGACCTGCTGGTGTTCGGCCGTGCGGCCGGCAACCACATCGTGGAGTTCAACAAGACCACGAAACACAAGGAACTGCCTGCCGACGCCGCCGACAGGACCCTGGCACGCATTGCACGCCTCGACAGCGCCACCGACGGCGAATACGCCCAGGACGTGGCCAACGACCTGCGCGCTGCCATGCAGCAGCATGCCGGCGTGTTCCGCACGCAGGCCAACATGGACGAGGGCGTCGCCAAGATCAAGGCGCTGCGTGGCCGCGTCAACAGCATCGGCCTGAAAGACAAGTCGAAGATCTTCAACACCGCGCGCATCGAGGCGCTGGAAGTGGAGAACCTGATGGAAGCCGCAGAGGCCACGATGGTGTCCGCCGCAGCCCGCCAGGAGAGCCGTGGCGCGCACTCGGTGGACGACTACGGCGATACGCCAGAGCACCCGAACGGCCGCAACGACACCGACTGGCACAAGCACACCCTGTGGTACAGCGAAGGCAGCCGCCTGGCTTACAAGCCAGTGCAGATGAAACCCCTGACCGTGGAATCCGTGCCGCTGAAGACACGTACCTTCTGACACGTACGTTCTGAACGCCCCCGCCACACGCAGTTACCCGAAGCGAGAACATCATGACCAAACGCACCTTCCAGATCTACCGCTACGACCCGGACACCGACGCCAAGCCCTACATGCAGACCATCGAGGTCGAACTCGACGGCCACGAGCGCATGCTGCTGGACGCGCTGATGAAGCTCAAGGCGCAGGACCCGAGCATCAGCTTTCGCCGCTCCTGCCGCGAAGGCGTGTGCGGCTCCGACGCCATGAACATCAACGGCAAGAACGGCCTGGCGTGCCTGACCAACATGCGCAGCCTGCCCGGCACCATCGTGCTCAAGCCGCTGCCCGGCCTGCCGGTCGTGCGTGACCTGATCGTGGACATGACGCAGTTCTTCAAGCAGTACAACTCGATCAAGCCCTACCTCATCAACGACAACGTGCCGCCCGAGAAAGAGCGTCTGCAGAGCCCGGAAGAGCGCGACGAGCTCAACGGCCTTTATGAATGCATCCTGTGCGCAAGCTGCTCGACCAGCTGCCCCAGCTTCTGGTGGAACCCTGACAAGTTTGTCGGCCCGGCCGGCCTGCTGCAGGCTTACCGCTTCATCGCCGACAGCCGCGACGAAGCCACCGCCGAGCGTCTGGACAACCTGGAAGACCCTTACCGCCTGTTCCGCTGCCACACCATCATGAACTGCGTCGACGTCTGCCCCAAGGGCCTGAACCCGACCAAGGCCATCGGCAAGATCAAGGAAATGATGGTGTTGCGTTCGGTCTGAGCGCATCCACCGTCCCGACAGAAGCAACCCGCATGGACCACGATGACGTCCTGCTCGACGAGCGCGCGATGAGCAAGCTCAAGTGGCGTTGCCGCCGGGGCCTGCTCGAGAACGACCTGCTCATCGAGCGTTTCTTCCAGCGCCATGAAGCGACCCTCACCGTCAGGCAGGCTAAAGGCTTGAATGATTTAATGGATCTGTCTGACAACGACCTGCTGGACCTGCTGCTACAACGCAAGGAGCCCTCCGGACTCGCAGAGCCTGCGGCCCAGACTGCTGCCTCTACTTCCGAGGCACTGGAGACCTTAAAGTTGCTGCGGCCCGCAGCGCCCGCACCCGGTGCCCCGGCGCTGTCGTGATGGATTGAGTTTGACACTGATACGAAAGAAAGAAGCACCCCATGAAGTTAGCTGACAACAAAGCCACCCTGTCCTTCAGCAACGGCAGCCCCAGCGTGGACCTGCCGGTGTACCACGGCAGCGTCGGCCCTGATGTGGTGGACATCCGCAAGCTGTACGCGCAGACCGGCATGTTCACCTACGACCCGGGCTTTCTGTCCACGGCGTCGTGCCAGTCGGCGATCACCTACATCGACGGCGACAAGGGTGAACTGCTGTACCGCGGCTACCCCATCGAGCAGTTGGCCACCAACTGCGACTACCTCGAGACCTGCCACCTGCTGCTCTACGGCGAACTGCCCAACGCTGACCAGAAAAAGGATTTCGTCAGCCGCGTGACCAACCACACCATGGTCAACGAGCAGATGCAGTTTTTCCTGCGCGGCTTCCGCCGTGATGCCCACCCGATGGCCATCATGACCGGCCTGGTCGGCGCGCTGTCGGCCTTCTACCATGACAGCACCGACATCAACAACCCGGAGCACCGCGAGATTGCGGCGATCCGCCTGATTGCCAAGATGCCGACGCTCGTGGCGATGGCCTACAAGTACACCGTGGGCCAGCCCTACATGTACCCGAAGAACAACCTCAGCTACTCCGGCAACTTCCTGCACATGATGTTTGCCACGCCTTGTGAGGAATACAAGGTCAACCCGGTGCTCGAACGCGCGCTGGACCGCATCTTCACGCTGCATGCCGACCACGAGCAGAACGCCTCGACCTCCACCGTGCGCCTGTGCGGCTCGTCCGGCACCAACCCGTTTGCGGCGATCGCGGCCGGCGTGGCCTGCCTGTGGGGCCCGGCCCACGGCGGCGCCAATGAAGCGGCGCTCAACATGCTGGGCGACATCCAGAAGCAGGGCGGCATCGAGAAGATCGGCGACTTCATCAAGCAGGTCAAGGACAAGAACTCCAGCGTCAAGCTGATGGGTTTCGGCCACCGCGTGTACAAGAACTACGACCCGCGCGCCAAGCTGATGCAGGAAACCTGCAAGGAAGTGCTTCAGGAGATGGGCCTGGAAAACGACCCTCTCTTCAAGCTGGCCATGGCGCTGGAGAAGATTGCACTGGAAGACGACTACTTCGTCTCCCGCAAGCTGTATCCCAACGTCGACTTCTACTCCGGCATTGTGCAGCGCGCCATCGGCATTCCCGTGCCGCTGTTCACCGCCATTTTTGCCCTTGCCCGCACCGTTGGCTGGATCGCCCAGCTCAACGAAATGATCGGCGACCCCGAGTACAAGATCGGCCGTCCGCGCCAGCTGTTCACCGGCTCCATCGCCCGCGACGTCAAGCCCATGGCCCAGCGCTGATCAGCCAGAGGCCTTAGCCTTTGCACAAAGCCCGCCTGATGGCGACATCGGCGGGCTTTTTTTCGCCCGGAGCAACCCTCGGCAGCGTGGATTGGCCGCATTGCGGCAAGCCAGCCGTCGCACTTCGCGATGGCGAAACGATTCGTGCCATGGGAAAATCCTCATTCATCGCAAAAAACGATGGCTACCCGCCATGTCCATCAAAAGCTCCGAACGCAACTTTGCCCGTCGCATCGACCTGACCTCGCTTCAGCTCTTTGTCGCGGTGTGCGAGCTCGGCAGCATCGGCAAGGCGGCGGAGCGTGAATTCATTGCCGCCTCAGCGGTGAGCAAACGGCTGTCGGACCTCGAAGCCACACTCGACACCCCCCTGCTCTATCGCCACACCCGCGGGGTGGACCTGACACCCGCCGGCGAAAGCCTGCTGCACCACGCACGATCGGTGCTCTTCAGCCTGGAAAAAATGCAGGGCGAGCTCAGCGAGTACGCAGACGGCGTGCGCGGCCATGTGCGGGTGCATGCCAGCATCTCGGCCATTGTGCAGTTCCTGCCGGAGGACCTGGGCGCCTTCATCCGCGAACACGGCGAGATCAAGATCGACCTGGAAGAACACCTCAGCACCGAGGTGGTGCGGGCGGTACAGGAGGGTGCAGCCGATCTGGGCGTGTGCAACACGGCCAACGGCATCGGCGAGCTGCAGGTGCTGCCTTACCGGCACGACCAGCTCGTGCTCATCGTTCCCAGGGGCCACCGGCTGGGCCGCGACGGGCCGGTCAGCTTTGCCGATACGCTGGACGAGGACCATGTGGGCCTGCACTCCAACAGCTCGATCTACCTCGCCATGCGCGAAGCAGCCGCCAGCGTGGGCCGCACCATCCGGCTGCGCATTCACGTGACCGGCCTCGACGCCATGTGCCGCATGATCCACAACGGCCTGGGCGTGGGCGTGATGCCCCGGCGCGCCTTTGAGCTGATGCACGGCGTGGGCGCACTGGAAGCCGTCGATCTGCTGGACGGCTGGGCCGAGCGCCGGATCCAGCTCGTCGCCCGCGATTTCTCCACCCTGCCGCTGACGGCACGGCTGCTGGTGGATCACCTCACCGGACCATCGGCCGCGGCTCAAGCCACCGAAAAAACCACACCGGCAGGTGTTTCTTCACCCGCCTAAAATCCAAGCCTACAAAGGAACATCATGGGACGCACCCTCTACGACAAAATCTGGGACGAGCACGTCGTTCACACCGAGGAAGACGGCACCTCCATCCTCTACATCGACCGGCACCTGGTGCACGAAGTCACCAGCCCGCAGGCCTTCGAGGGCCTGCGCGAAGCAGGCCGCAAGGTTTGGCGCATCAGCTCCATCGTGGCGACCGCCGACCACAACACGCCCACCACCGGCTGGGAGCTGGGTTACGACGGCATCACCGATCTGGTGAGCAAGGAACAGATCACCACGCTGGACAGCAACATCAAGGAATTCGGCGCGGCAGCCTTCTTCCCCTTCCTCTCCAAGCGCCAGGGCATCGTGCATGTGATCGGCCCCGAAAGCGGCGCGACTCTGCCCGGCATGACGGTCGTCTGCGGTGACTCGCACACCTCCACCCACGGCGCGTTCGGCGCACTGGCGCACGGCATCGGCACCAGCGAGGTCGAGCATGTGATGGCCACGCAGACCCTGCTGGCCAAGAAGGCGAAGAACATGCTGATCAAGGTCGAAGGCCAGCTGGCCCCGGGCCTGACGGGCAAGGACATCGTGCTGGCCATCATCGGCAAGATCGGTACCGCGGGCGGTACCGGCTACACAATTGAATTTGCCGGCTCGGCCATCCGTGCGCTCAGCATGGAAGGCCGCATGACCGTCTGCAACATGGCCATCGAAGGCGGCGCCCGCGCCGGCCTTGTCGCTGTTGACCAAAAGACCATCGATTACGTCAAGGGCCGCCTGCTCTCCCCTACCGGCGTGGAATGGGACCTGGCCGTGTCCTACTGGAACACGCTGCACTCGGACGCCGATGCCAAATTCGACGCCGTCGTTGAGCTTGACGCCAGCCAGATCAAGCCGCAGGTGACCTGGGGCACCTCACCCGAGATGGTGCTGTCCATCGACGACCGTGTGCCCGATCCTGACAAGGAAAAAGACGCCAACAAACGCGGCGCCATCGAGCGGGCGCTCACCTACATGGGCCTGCAGCCCGGCAAGGCGCTGAACGACCTGTATGTCGACAAGGTGTTCATCGGCTCCTGCACCAACAGCCGCATCGAAGACATGCGGGAAGCCGCTGCCGTTGTGAAGAAGCTCGGCCAGAAAGTGGCGAAAAACGTCAAGCTGGCGCTGGTGGTGCCCGGTTCGGGCCTGGTGAAGGAACAGGCTGAGCGCGAAGGCCTCGACAAGATTTTTATCGCTGCCGGTTTTGAGTGGCGCGAACCTGGCTGCTCAATGTGCCTGGCCATGAACGCGGACCGTCTGGAGCCCGGCGAGCGCTGCGCCTCCACCAGCAACCGCAACTTCGAAGGGCGGCAAGGCGCCGGTGGCCGCACCCATCTGGTGAGCCCCGCCATGGCCGCCGCGGCCGCCGTGCATGGCCATTTTGTCGACATCCGGAAATTCGTATGAAGCACCCCTTCCATCGACTGAAAACTCATCCATCAGGAGCACTTATGAAAATCATCATGACTCTGCTGGCCCTCGGCGTCTTCCTCTCGGGATGCAACACCTTCCGGGGTATGGGACAGGACGTGCAAAAAGTCGGCGAGAAAATCGAAAACGCGGCGAAAAAATAATGAAACAATTCACCCTCCATAAAGGACTGGTCGCACCGATGGACCGCGAGAACGTCGACACCGACGCCATCATCCCGAAGCAGTTCCTCAAGTCCATCCGCAAGACCGGCTTTGGCCCCAACCTGTTTGACGAGTGGCGCTACCTCGACGCCGGCTTTCCCGGCCAGGACCCGGCCACGCGCAAGCCCAACCCGGATTTCGTGCTGAACCAGCCGCGCTATGCCGGCGCCTCCATCCTGCTGGCGCGCAAGAATTTCGGCTGCGGTTCGTCGCGCGAGCATGCACCCTGGGCGCTCGACCAGTACGGCTTTCGCTGCATCATCGCGCCCAGCTACGCCGACATCTTCTTCAACAACAGCTTCAAGAACGGCCTGCTGCCCATCGTGCTGAGCGAAGCGCAAGTCGGCCAGCTGTTTGACGAGGCGCTGGCATTCCCGGGCTACCAGCTGACGGTGGACCTGGAGCGCCAGGTCATCGTGAAACCGCAAGGCGAAGAACTGCCCTTCGAGGTGCAGGCCTTCCGCAAGTACTGCCTGATCAACGGGCTGGACGACATTGGCCTCACCTTGCGCCAGAGCGACAAGATCAAAGCGTTCGAAGCACAGCGACTGGCCACCAAGCCCTGGCTGGCCCATACGCTTAGATAACCACCCCCGAAGCGCCTGTGGCGCCCCGCACCTCCGCCAGAGGCGGAGGCTCTTCGGGCCGTCCAAGCCTGCGCAGGCAGACTTGGAGCCGCGGCCCTCAGCCCCTCAAAGGGGGCGACACCTTCGGCCCGGCAAAGCCGGTTCCGCGGTATCCCCTAAATGGAAAAAATCATGAAAATCGCAATTCTTCCGGGTGACGGCATCGGCACCGAAATCGTCGCTGAAGCCGTCAAGGTGCTGAAGGCACTCGACCTGACATTCGAAACCGAAAGCGCACTGGTCGGCGGCGCCGCCTACGAAGCGCACGGTCACCCCTTGCCGGAAGCCACGCTCAAACTGGCCAAGCAAGCCGATGCCGTGCTGTTCGGCGCTGTCGGCGACTGGAAGTACGACAAGCTCGACCGCCCCCTGCGCCCCGAGCAGGCCATTCTGGGTCTGCGCAAGAACCTGGGCCTGTTCGCCAACTTCCGCCCGGCCATCTGCTACCCGCAACTGGTCGATGCATCGAGCCTGAAGCGCGAGCTGGTGTCGGGTCTGGATATCCTCATCATCCGCGAACTGACGGGTGACATCTACTTCGGCCAGCCACGCGGCCGCCGCGTCTCGCCCGATGGCCACTTTCCCGGCTCGGAAGAGGCGTTTGACACCATGCGCTATTCGCGCCCCGAGATCGAGCGCATCGCCCACGTCGCCTTCCAGGCCGCGCGCAAACGCAGCAAGCGCGTGACCAGCGTGGACAAGGCCAATGTGCTGGAAACCTTCCAGCTCTGGAAAGACGTGGTCACGGAGATCGGCAAGCAGTACCCCGACGTCGAACTGGACCACATGTATGTGGACAACGCCGCGATGCAGCTGGTCAAGGCACCCAAGAAGTTCGACGTGGTCGTCACCGGCAACATGTTTGGCGACATCCTGTCGGACGCCGCCGCCATGCTGACCGGCTCCATCGGCATGCTGCCATCGGCCAGCCTCAACGACAAGAACCAGGGCCTGTACGAGCCCAGCCACGGCAGCGCACCCGACATCGCTGGCAAAGGCGTGGCCAATCCGCTGGCCACCATCCTGAGTGCCGCGATGATGCTGCGCTTCAGCCTGAACCAGCCAGACGCCGCCGCGCGCATCGAAAAAGCCGTTGATGCCGTGTTGACGCAAGGCCTGCGCACGCCAGACATCTACAGCGACGGCACAACGAAAGTGGGAACGGCCCAGATGGGCGACGCGGTCGTTGCGGCGCTGAAATAGAGCCCCCAGTCGTTCTCGGCCTGACGCTTTTTTGCCGCACTGGCCCCCGAAAATGCGGCCAACGCCGCTGTTTCAGCGCTACCCCGAGCCGGGAAAACCCGAATCCTGGCTACAATCGGGACATGTTCAAAAGCCCCGCTTTCACCCGCTCCGTTGCCGCATCGCGCGCAATCAGCGCTGCGCCGGCTTTTGTTCAGACCACGCAAACGATCACCATTAAAGCGACCACCATTAAAGGCTAGCAAGCCTGGTTCGTCGTGCCCTGCCGGCTCGATGAGCCGGGCCAAAAAGCCGCATTCCGCACTTTTTGAAGGGGCAGTTCCATGAAACTCAAAGGCAATCTCACCGGGCTCGTCGGCTGGCGCGGCATGGTCGGCTCCGTGCTGATCGACCGCATGCAGGCCGAGGGCGACTTCGACCTGATCGAGCCGGTTTTCTTCTCGACATCCAACGCGGGCGGCAAAGCGCCGGCGCAGGCCAAGAACGAGAAGACCCTGAAAGATGCCTTCGACATCGAGGCGCTCAAGAAGTGCGACGTGATCATCACCGCGCAGGGCGGCGACTATACCTCGGAGGTGTTCCCCAAGCTGCGCGCCGCCGGCTGGAAAGGCCACTGGATTGATGCCGCCTCGACCCTGCGCATGAAGGACGACGCCATCATCATCCTGGACCCGGTCAATCTGCCCGTGATCCAGAACGCACTGGCCAAGGGCGGCAACAACTGGATCGGCGGCAACTGCACTGTCAGCTGCATGCTGATGGGCGTGGGCGCGCTGTACAAGGCCGGCCTGGTGGAATGGATGACCAGCATGACCTACCAGGCTGCCTCAGGCGGTGGCGCGCAGCACATGCGCGAGTTGCTCACGCAGTTCGGCACCCTCAACAGCGAGGTCAAGGCCCTGCTGGACGACCCGAAATCCGCGATCCTGGAAATCGACCGCCGCATTCTTGGCAAGCAGCAGTCGCTGAGCGCCCACGAAACCGCCAACTTCGGCGTCCCACTGGGTGGCTCGCTGATTCCCTGGATCGACAAGGATCTCGGCATAGGGAAGAACTCGGACGATGCCGAGTGGGGCATGAGCAAGGAAGAGTGGAAAGGCGGCGCTGAAACCAACAAGATCCTGGGCCAGGGCGCCAGCTTCGGCACACCTGCCACGCCGGTGGACGGTTTCTGCGTGCGCATCGGCGCCATGCGTTGCCACAGCCAGGCGCTGACCTTCAAGCTGAAGAAAGACGTGCCGCTGGCCGACATCGAGGCCATGATTGCCGCCGACAACGCCTGGGTGAAGGTCGTGCCCAATACGCGCGAAGCCTCCATCAAGGATCTGACGCCGGTGGCCGTGACGGGCACCATGACGATTCCGGTCGGTCGCCTGCGCAAACTGGCCATGGGGCCGGACTACCTGGGCGCCTTCACCGTGGGCGACCAGTTGCTGTGGGGTGCGGCCGAACCGCTGCGCCGCATGTTGCGCATCCTGCTGCAGGCCTGAGTTGGCAGATCTGGGGGCACTCAGCGGCTGGCCCGTCTGAGCGCGACGTGGTGAGTGGCAGGTGACGCGATGGCGCCTGCCATCCGTAACGACATGTGACGGGGCGTTGTGGTCAGACAACATCCAAAACTTGTAAGTTGATGCTAACTCGTCGTGCCAGAACTTAAGTGGAGTCTTAGCTTGTCAGCCTAATGCCTTGATGTTAAGGTTGTTTTTCGAAAATACGCATCGAGGTTTTTAGTGCGCTCAAGCAGAATAAAGTTACATTCCGACCGGGCTCCGGCGCTTTCCTCTACACCCCCGCACAGCGGCCGCTGGACTTTGGGCGCCCTGGCAACTGCTGTGGCACTTTTGGGTAGTTTGGCGAGCCTGGACGCCTACGCTCTGTCATTGGGCCGGGTCACCGTGCAATCGGCTCTGGGCGAGCCACTCCGCGCAGAAATCGAGATCACCGAAATCAACGCCGAAGAGGCCGCCAGCCTGAAAGCCGGCGTCGCTTCCCTGGAAGCCTTCAAGGCCGCCGGCCTGGAATACACCAGCGTCGTGACCGGCATCCAGGTCAACCTGCAGCGCCGTGCCGACGGACGCTCCTTTCTTCGCCTGTCCAGCAACCGTCCGGTCACCGAGCCGTTCGTCGACCTGATCCTGGAAGCCAACTGGGCCTCCGGCCGCATCTCCCGCGACTACACCATGCTGTTCGACCCGCCCAGCCTGCGCGCGGACAGCAATGCACCGGTCGCACCGATGGCACCCATGATGCCGTCGGCTGCGCAGACACCCGCTGGCCCACCCCCACAGGCCAGAGCACCGGCACCGGTGCAGCGCACCCCGGTCAGCCCCCCCGCCACCCGTGCCCCGGCCGCAGCCAAAGCCCCCGCCGCCGAGAAAATGCCCGCGGGCGACAAGCAGGTCACCGTGCGGCCCGGCGACACCGCCAGCAGGATTGCCGCCCAGAACAAGGCTGCCAGCGTGTCGCTGGACCAGATGCTGGTGGCGCTGCTGCGCAGCAACCCGGACGCCTTCATTGGCGGAAACGTCAACCGCATCAAGGCCGGTGCCGTACTGGAGATACCGACAGCCGACGCCGCCAGCGCCGTTGAAGCCGGCGAAGCCAGCCGGACCATCGTCGCCCAGAGCCAGGACTTCAATGCCTTCCGCCGCAAGCTGGCGGCCGGCGCACCCACCGCACAGGTCACCGGGGCAGACCGTCAGGCGGGCGGCAAGGTGCAGGCCAAAGTCGAGGACCGCACACCGGCGGGCAGCACACCCGACAAACTGACGCTGTCCAAGGGCGCGGTACAGGGCAAAGCGGCCGCAGAAGACCAGATTGCCAAGGACAGACAGGCCAAAGACTCCGCCAATCGCATGGCCGAGCTGTCAAAAAACATCAGCGACCTGAACAAGTTGACGGCGCCCCCCGCGGCCGCCCCCAGCGCGAGCCCAGGCGCTGCAGCACCGGCCACCGCTGTCAAGGTACCCGCTGTTCCCGTCCCTGTCACACCGCCGGTTGCCGCACCAGCACCAGCACCAGCACCAGCACCAGCGCCAGCGCCGGTGCAGGCCCCCGTGGCTGTGCCCGCCGCCAGTGCACCTGTCGCTGTTCCGGCGCCCATGGCACCAGCGGCCTCTGCGCCGGCGATGCCAGCCGTGACGGCATCCCAGCCTGCCGTGGTCGCCAGTGCAGCAGCTCCCGCAGCCGTCAAAAAACCCGTCAAGGCAGCCACGCCGCCACCTCCACCCGAGACCAGCCTGATCGATGATCTGCTGGACAACCCGCTGCTCCTGCCGGTTGGCGGAGCCATCCTGTTGCTGCTCGGCGGCCTTGGTTTTTACCGCTACCGCCAGCGCAATGCCGGCGCGCAGGTGGACAGCTCCTTCCTGGAAAGCCGTCTGCAACCGGATTCCTTCTTTGGCGCCAGCGGCGGCCAGCGGATTGACACCAATGAGGGCGCCGCCACCGGCTCGTCTCTGGTGTACTCGCCCAGCCAGCTTGACGCGGCCGGTGACGTCGATCCGGTGGCTGAAGCCGACGTCTACCTCGCTTATGGGCGCGACCTGCAGGCCGAGGAAATTCTCAAGGAAGCCATGCGGACGACCCCGACCCGGGTTGCCATCCATGCCAAGCTGCTGGAGATCTATGCCAAGCGGCACGACAGCAAGGCGTTTGAAGGCGTTGCAGCCGAGGCCTTTCAGCTGACCCAGGGCAATGGCCCGGAGTGGGCCTACATCGCCGAAATGGGCCGCGAGCTGGATGCCGGCAACCCGCTGTACCAGCCCGGTGGGCGCCCCACCGGTGGCAGCGTCAGCTTCAACCCGGCGGCCACGGTCGCCATCACGCCGCAGGCGGTGGCCGCAGCCGTGCGCCCTGTAGCGCCAGCGCCAGCACCCGTGGTCGACGTGGATCTGGACCTTGATTTTTCACTGGGCGATGACGAACCCGACACCGCCACGTCCCCGATGTCGGTCGGGGCGCCGCTCTCCCCTGCCTCGATGGCCTCCATCGCAGCAGCAGCACCGGTGATGCCCATGGTCAGCGCCCGCGCCTCGAAGCCGACGGTCTCACTGGCGACTGCACCCACCCTGTCCCCACCCGCGCCCGCACCGGAGCCCATGCCGACGCTGGACTTCCCTGATGGGGGTCTGGAATTCACACCGGAGCCGGTCAAACCCGTTGTGGCAGCCAAGGCACCGGCGCCTGCGCCCGCAGTGGCCGACAGCGGCATGCTGGAGTTCGATCTGGGCTCCCTGTCGCTGGACCTGGGACCCAGCACCGAAAGCCCTGCCCAGAACGCGGCAGCGGCGTCCACGGATCCGCTGGAAACGAAGTTCCAGCTGGCAGAAGAATTCCGCGCACTGGGCGACCCCGATGGCGCCCGGTCACTGGCCGAGGAAGTGATGGCGGAAGCCTCCGGTCCGCTGAAAGTCAAGGCACAAGCCTTCCTGAACGGCCTGTCGTGAACGCGTGGTGAGCCTCAGGCGTTCTGGCGCGCGGGGACTGGCGTGAGAATCGCGCTCGGCGTCAGCTACAGCGGCAGCGGCTACGAAGGCTGGCAAAGCCAGTTGTCGGGCAACACCGTACAGGATCAACTCGAGCTGGCGCTGGGCAAGTTCACGGCCCAGCCCGTGCGCACCCTCTGCGCCGGACGTACCGATGCCGGCGTGCACGCCCTGATGCAGGTGGTCCATTTCGACACCCCGGTGCAGCGCGAGATCCAGTCGTGGGTTCGCGGCCTGAACGCCTTGCTGCCGCACGACATCGCCGTCCAGTGGGCCCGCGAAGTACCGGATGAATTCCATTGCCGCGGAAGTGCCATCGCCAGGCGCTATGCCTATGTGGTGCTGGAGTCGCCAGTCAGGCCCAGTGTGGAAAAAGGCCGGGTCGGATGGGTGTTTCGCCCTCTTGATCCGACAGCCATGCAGCAGGCAGCCAGCGTGCTGATCGGAGAGCACGACTTTTCATCCTTCCGTGCCGCGCAGTGCCAGGCCAAATCACCGGTCAAAACCATGCGCTGCATCGACATCTCGCACCGCGGCGACCCTGGCGCGCGCTACTGGCGTTTCGAGTTCGAGGCCAATGCCTTTTTGCACCACATGATCCGCAACATCATGGGCTGCCTGCTTGCCGTCGGCCAGGGCGCCCAGGCACCGGAATGGATCAGCGAGGTGCTGGCAGCGCGCAACCGTGACGCGGCCGCCCCCACGTTTTCGCCGGACGGGCTGTACTTTCTTGGCCCGGTCTACGAGGCGCACCATGGGCTGCCGTCGCGTACGGCGGCTTATGATTGGCTGCCATGATGAGCAATGGCTATCCCCCTTCTCGGCTCACTTCGTGTAGCCGGATCCCCCCTTCGGGGGCAACACCTGCAGCCCGGCAAAGCCGGTTCTGCGGTGTTCCCGAATTGAGGCTGCCAGCATGACTAAACGCATCTTTTCGAACAACCGAACCCGCATCAAGATTTGCGGCCTGACGCGCGAGGAAGATGTCGATGCTGCAGTAGCAGCAGGGGCAGATGCTGTCGGGTTTGTGCTGTATGCGTCCAGTCCGCGCTACGTAACCGCCGCGCGAGCAGCGGTGCTGGCCAGCCGCCTGCCGCCCTTTGTCACGCCGGTGCTGCTTTTCGTCAATGCGTCTGCAACTGAGATCACGGCTGCGTGCGACCGGATTCCAATGGCGCTGGTGCAGTTTCATGGGGATGAATCGCCCGAAGACTGCGCCGCAATCAGGCGGCCCTTCATGCGGGCAGCGCGCATTCCACTGGAAGAACACCCCGCGCCCGGCCAGAAACCGTTCGATCTCGTAAAATACGCTGACGAATTCAAGGCTGCCCAGGCCATTCTTCTCGACGCCCATGTCGAGGGCTATGGCGGCGGCGGGAAAACATTCAATTGGTCACTTCTTCCTCCAAGCGTCAACGCTCACCTCGTCTTGTCTGGTGGGTTGACGCCTGCAAACGTGACCGATGGCATTCTGCAGGTCAGGCCGCGTTGCCAAACGCTGGCCGTTGATGTGAGCTCCGGCGTCGAGGTTCCCGCACCGGGGGGTGGCACCCTCAAGGGCATCAAGAGCGCCGAAAGAATTCATCAGTTTGTCGCGGCCGTGCGTGCCGCCGACACCCAACTTGCGGAACACCATGTACGACTATCACCAACCTGACCCGACAGGCCACTTCGGGATTTACGGCGGCAGCTTCGTCTCCGAGACGCTGACGCATGCCATCAACGAGCTGAAAGACGCCTACGCGAAGTACCAGCACGACCCGGAATTCCTCGCTGAATTCCGTTCGGAGCTCAAGCATTTCGTCGGCCGCCCTTCGCCCGTGTACCACGCGGCCCGCATGAGCCACGAGCAGGGCGGCGCGCAGATCTACTTGAAGCGCGAGGACCTGAACCACACCGGCGCCCACAAGATCAACAACACCATCGGCCAGGCCATGCTGGCGCGCCGCATGGGCAAGCCGCGCATCATTGCCGAAACCGGCGCCGGCCAGCATGGTGTGGCCACGGCCACCATCTGCGCCCGCTACGGCCTCGAGTGCGTGGTGTACATGGGCAGCGAGGATGTCAAGCGCCAGAGCCCCAACGTCTATCGCATGAAACTGCTGGGCGCCACGGTGGTGCCGGTGGAAAGCGGTAGCCGGACGCTGAAAGACGCGCTCAACGAAGCCATGCGCGACTGGGTCGCCAACGTGGACAACACCTTCTACATCATCGGTACCGTGGCCGGGCCGCACCCCTACCCGATGATGGTGCGCGACTTCCAGAGCGTGATCGGCACCGAGTGCATCGCGCAGATGCCGGAGTTCACCGGCGGCGCCCAGCCCGACGCGGTGATTGCCTGCGTGGGCGGTGGCAGCAATGCCATGGGCATCTTCCACCCCTACATTCCGTACGAAAACACCCGCCTGATCGGCGTGGAAGCCGCCGGCGAGGGCATGGACAGCGGCAAGCACTCCGCCTCGCTGCAGCGCGGCCTGCCGGGTGTGCTGCACGGCAACCGCACCTATGTGCTGCAAAACGAGGACGGCCAGGTGACCGAGACGCACAGCATCAGCGCCGGCCTTGACTACCCCGGCGTCGGCCCTGAGCACGCCTTCCTGAAGGACATCGGCCGCGCGGAATACGTCGGCATCACCGACGAGGAAGCACTGCAGGCCTTCCACTACCTGTGCCGCACCGAGGGCATCATCCCCGCGCTGGAATCCAGCCATGCGGTGGCCTACGCGATGAAGCTGGCCAAAACCATGCGCAGCGACCAGAGCATCCTGGTCAACCTCTCCGGCCGGGGCGACAAGGACATCGGCACCGTGGCCGACCTGAGCAACGCCGACTTCTATTGCCGGCCGAGCTGCCGGGGCCAGTCCGTCAAGGGCGGCGAGCACGTCATTGAGGTACAGGTAAGCCCCGCCGGGCCGCCCCAAGGGGCGAAGGCCCCCTCGGGGGGCAGCGCAGCACACGCAGTGGCAAGCGTGGGGGCACCATAAATGAGTCGCATACAGAGTACCTTCGCTGCTTTAAAAGCCAGCGGCCGCAAGGCGCTGATTCCGTACGTCACCGCCGGCTTCCCGTTCGCCGACATCACACCCGAGCTGATGCACGGCATGGTGGATGCGGGCGCGGACGTCATCGAACTGGGCATTCCGTTTTCGGACCCGAGCGCCGATGGCCCGGTCATCCAGCGGGCGGGCGAGAAAGCGCTGGCCCTTGGCATTGGCCTGGCACCGGTGCTGGAGATGGTGCGCACCTTCCGCCAGAAGAACACCACCACGCCGGTGGTGCTGATGGGCTATGCCAACCCGGTGGAGCGCTACGACATCAAGCACGGCGGCGGCCCCACCGAAAGCGCATTCATCCGCGATGCGGCCGAAGCTGGCGTCGATGGCGTGCTGATCGTCGACTATCCGCCCGAGGAGTGCGTGGAGTTTGCCGCCCGCCTGCGCGCGCACCACATGGACCTGATCTTTCTGCTGGCGCCCACGAGCACCGACAGCCGCATGGCCCAGGTGGCCAAAGTGGCCAGCGGCTATGTGTACTACGTCTCGCTCAAGGGCGTAACGGGTGCCGGCACGCTGGACGTGGAGGCGGTCGAGGCCATGCTGCCGCGCATCCGCCAGCATGTGAACATTCCGGTGGGTGTGGGTTTCGGCATCCGCGACGCGGCGACGGCAAAAGCCATCGGCAAGGTGGCTGATGCCGTGGTGATCGGCAGCAAGATCATCCAGTTGATCGAAAACCAGCCGCGCGACCAGGTGGTGGGCGTGGCCCACGCCTTCCTGAAGGACATTCGCGCCGCCCTGGGTTGATTGGAAGCGGGTTTCGGGTGGACTGCGGACTGATTTTTCACCCCCGGGAGCGCGGCATAATGACGGTCTCGCGTCGGCTTTGACCTGTCTGCCGCGCCATGGCCCAGCGCCGCCTCACAAGGACTGACCTTCATGTCTTGGCTAGAAAAACTCCTCCCACCCAAAATCAGCCCCACCGACCCGACCGAGCGCCGCAGTGTGCCCGAAGGACTGTGGATCAAGTGCCCGAGCTGCGAGGCCGTGCTGTACAAGAGCGATCTGGAGAAAAACCAGAACGTCTGTCCGCAGTGCAGCCACCACCACCGCATCGGCGCACGCGCCCGACTGGACGCCTTCCTGGACCCGGAAGGCCGTTATGAAATCGGGCAGGAAGTGCTGCCTGTGGACGCCCTGAAGTTCAAGGACAGCCGCAAATACCCCGAGCGCCTGAAGGAGGCCCTGGAAAACACCCAGGAAACCGATGCGCTGATCGTCATGGGCGGCGCGGTGCACAGCATCGGCGTGGTGGTGGCCTGCTTCGAGTTCGACTTCATGGGCGGCAGCATGGGCAGCGTGGTCGGCGAGCGCTTTGTGCGCGGCGTGCACGCCGCCATCGAGCAGAAAGTGCCTTTTATCTGCTTCACCGCCACGGGGGGCGCCCGCATGCAGGAGGGCCTGCTCAGCCTGATGCAGATGGCCAAGACCAATGCCGCGCTGACGCGGCTGGCCAAAAAAGGCCTGCCCTACATCAGCGTGCTGACGGACCCGACCATGGGCGGCGTGAGTGCTGGCTTCGCTTTCGTGGGCGATGTCGTCATTGCCGAGCCCAAGGCGCTGATCGGTTTTGCCGGTCCACGGGTGATCGAATCCACCGTGCGCGTGACGCTGCCCGAAGGTTTCCAGCGCGCCGAGTTCCTGCAGACCAAGGGCGCCATCGACTTCATCTGCGACCGGCGCGAGCTGCGCAAAACCGTGGCCGGCTCGCTGGCCATGCTGCTGCGGCAACCGGCTGACGCCGTCAGCTGAGGCCCGGCGGGAGCGGGTGGCCAGGGCTTTGCGCGGTGGCAGCGACGATATCCCTTCACCCCACTCAAAACGCACATATTCCCGAGCGGCCAACCGCCCCGCCGTGGGATGATGTCGGCATCGCCATTGATGTGACCCCGCCATGTCCGATGTCCTGACGCTGAACTCCCTCCCGCTGTTCCCGCTGGGCACGGTGCTCTACCCCGGCGGGTTGCTGCCGCTGCGGATTTTCGAGGTCCGCTACCTCGACATGATTGGCAAATGCCACAAGGCGGGCGCCCCGTTCGGCATCGTGTCGCTCACTGAGGGGTCCGAAGTGCGCCGCCCCAGCGAGGCGGGCAGCAAGGATGCCAAACCCAGCGGTGACGGCTTTGCCCATGAGGCCTTCCATGCGGTGGGAACGCTCGCCACCATCACCGGGTTCGCCACGCCGCAGCCGGGCCTGATGGTGATCAGCTGCGTCGGTGCGCAGCGCTTCGAGATTTCCAATCGCGAAAAACTCAAGTATGGCCTGTGGATTGCCGACGTCACCTGCGTCGCCAACGACCAGACCGTGAAAATCCCGGAAGACCTGCAAGGCACCGCTGATGCGCTGGGCAAGCTCATCAAGACCCTGCAGGACCGCGGTGTGCCCGCCGACCAGATGCCCTTGCTGGCACCCTACCAACTCGACGACTGCAGCTGGGTTGCCAACCGCTGGTGCGAGCTGCTGCCGATGCCCCTGGAGCTCAAGCAGCGCCTGATGGAGCTGGACAACCCCCTGCTGCGGCTCGAACTGGTGAGCGATATTCTGGAGCGTACTGGCATCTCGCTCTGATATCCCTGGTGGCCACAGAATGGCCGCGCGCTCCCTCGAGTTCTGCTTTTACAGCCCGCTTTTCCGCAGTCCGGCGTAAAAACCTAAAATCAGACCTTTGCCGCTTTCCGGCATCGCCCTGCCTGGCTTGGCAGCGCCTGTTGTTTGCCCACTTTTTCCGGAACCCCGACCCCATGTCCTCCATCCCGCCAACCGCCCCCGTGCCCGCCACCGCCCCGCCCGATGACAACCAGCTGATCATCGAGCGCCGCGAAAAACTCAAGGCCATGCGCCAGCAGCAGGCAGAAGGCAAAGGGGTTGCCTTCCCCAACGACGTCAAGCCGACGCACCGCGCCCAGGCCCTGTTCGAGCAGTACGACAGCAAGACCAAGGAGGAGCTGGAACCGCTCGCCGTCCACGCCCATGTGGCCGGCCGCATGATGCTCAAGCGCGTGATGGGCAAGGCGAGCTTTGCCACGCTGCAGGACGCATCCTTCGGCCCGTCGCACGGCCGCATCCAGGTGTACATCAACAACGAAGGCGTGGGCGAAGAGGTCCACAACGCCTTCAAGCACTGGGACCTCGGCGACATCGTCGAAGCCACCGGCACGCTGTTCAAGACCAAGACCGGCGAGCTCTCCATCCACGCCACCAGCATCCGGCTGGTGACCAAGAGCCTGCGGCCGCTGCCCGACAAATTCCACGGCATGGCCGACCAGGAGGTCAAGTACCGCCAGCGCTATGTGGACCTGATCACCGACGAGGCAGCCCGCAAGCGCTTCATGGCACGCAGCAAGGCCGTCAGCGGCATCCGCGAGTTCATGGTCAGGCACGACTTCCTGGAAGTCGAAACACCCATGCTGCACCCGATCCCCGGCGGCGCCAATGCCAAACCCTTCAAGACACACCACAACGCGCTGGACCAGGAGATGTTTCTGCGTATCGCGCCCGAGCTCTACCTGAAGCGCCTCATCGTCGGCGGTTTTGAGCGGGTGTTCGAGATCAACCGCAGCTACCGCAACGAAGGCATCAGCGTGCGGCACAACCCCGAGTTCACGATGATGGAGTTCTACGCAGCCTGGTGGAACTACACCGACCTGATGAGCTTCACCGAGGCACTGATCCGCGACGCCGCGCAGCGCGTGGCGGGCTCGTTGCAACTGAGCTACGGCGGCAAGCCCGTGGACCTGGCCCAGCCGTTCGAGCGGCTCACCATCCGCGAGGCCATCCTCAAACACACCGAGGCCGGTGCCCAGGTGGACGACGCGGCCTGGCTCATCGCCGCATTGCGCAAGCTGGGCCTGAACGAGGAGAAAAACCGCCTCGCCACCCGTTCGCTGGCCAGCCTGCAGGTGATGTACTTTGAGGAGACGGTGGAGGAAAAGCTCTGGAACCCGACCTTCATCATGGAGCATCCGACCGAAATCTCCCCGCTGGCCCGCGCCAACGACACGCGCCCTGAAGTGACCGAACGCTTTGAGCTCTACATCACCGGCCGCGAGTTCGGCAACGGTTTCAGCGAACTGAACGACGCCGAGGAACAGGCCGCCCGCTTCAATGCACAGGTTGCGGCCAAGGACGAGGGCGACGACGAAGCCATGTACTACGACCACGACTTCGTGCGCGCGCTGGAATACGGCATGCCCCCCACAGGCGGCTGCGGTGTCGGCATTGACCGCCTGATGATGCTGCTGACCGACAGCCCCAGCATCCGCGACGTGATCCTGTTTCCCGCGCTGCGTCGGGAAGCGACGGGTCATTGAGTACCTCGCCGGCACCCTTGAAATACCTCTCGGGCTACCCGGCCCACCTCACAGCGCAGGTGCAGCAGCTGCTGACAGAGGGAAAACTGGGCGACCTTTTGAGGTCGCGCTACCCGAACACCCACGGCGTGCGCACCGACAAGGCGCTGTACGACTACGTGATGGCGCTGAAAAGCGAACACCTGCGCCACGCCGAGCCGCTCTCGCACGTCAGCTTCGACAGCAAGCTGCACGTTATCGCCCACGCACTGGGCACGCACACGGCTGTCTCACGTGTGCAGGGCAACAGGCTCAAGGCCAAACGCGAAATCCGTATTGCCACACTCTTCCGCGACGTGCCCGCCGAGTTCCTGAAGATGATCGCCGTGCATGAGCTGGCGCACATCAAGGAAAAGGCGCACGACAAGGCGTTCTACCAGCTGTGCACCTACATGGAACCCGCGTACCACCAGTACGAGTTTGATTTGCGGGTTTATTTGACGCATTTGGAGGTGGTGGGGAAGTTGGAGTGGGGTTCTGGTGGGGTGGCTTGAGTTTTTTGTCTCTTCTAGGGCCTGAGGCCGGGTCTCGCCCCGGCGGGCGAGGTACTTTGCTTTTGCTTCGCCAAAAGAAAGTACCCAA
>CBHWCZ010000038.1:0-21149 GCA_966112355.1 uncultured Polaromonas sp. | reverse complement strand
CCATTCCGGCAGTGGTCGCCTACAACCGCTTCGCCCACGACATCGACCGCGTGGCGAACCGGCTGGAGACCTTCATTGAAGAGTTCTCCAACATCCTGCAGCGCAACCTCGGCGCGCAGTCACCCTCCGGACACTAGGTATGTGGGCCCCCACGCTTCTCACTTCGTGTAATGCGCTGCCCCCCGAGGGGGCTGGACTTGCTCGGGGCGGCCCTTCGCGGCGTCCGTCGGCTTAAAAGGAACCGCCATGCCAGCAGTCACCTCCCGCGGCAGGGGTCGCCGCAACATCAGCGAGATCAACATGGTGCCGTTCATCGACGTCATGCTGGTGCTGCTGATCATCTTCATGGTCACGGCGCCGCTGATCACGCCCAGCATGATTGCGCTGCCCAAGGTCGGCAAGGCGAACTTGCCGCGTCAGCCGGCCAACCCGGTGCAGATCGAGATCCAGAAAGACGAGACCGTGCAGATCCGCGTCAAGGCAGACTCACGGCCAAGCAACGTCGCCAACGTCGCGGCAGATGTCGTCAAGTTCGAGCCAGGCGTCCAGGCGGCTGCGGCCGATGCCGTGCCTGTCGTCATCAGTGCCGACAAGAGCATCCGTTACGAAACCGTGGTGAAGGTCATGGGGGCACTGCAGCAGGCAGGTGTCACCCGCGTGGGCCTGTCGGTGCAGCCCGGAAAGTGACACCCTGGTTGCAGCAGCCTCACTGATGAACCGCCACAAGACCTGACGCACCATGCCCAGCGCAGTCGATCGTCTTGAATTTGGCCCGCCCCGCACCGCGGGGTCGCTGCGGGCGTTGGGTCTGGCGCTGCTGGTGCATGCCTTGCTGATTGCAGCGCTGACCTGGGGCGTGAACTGGAAACGCAGCAATCTGGCACCGGCCTTTGAAGCCGAGCTGTGGTCCAGCACACCGCAGGAAGCCGCACCGCGGCTGGTGGAAGCACCACCCCCTCCGCCTCCGCCCCCTGCCGTGACACCCCCGCAACCCCAGGCCGTACCGCCAGCACCCACCCCCGATGCCGAGATTGCGCTGGAACGGGAGAAAAAGCGCAAGCTGACGCAGCAGCAACAAGAGGCTGAAGCGCAGAAGCAAGCCAGACTGAAGACCGAGCGGGCCAAAGTGGAACTCCAGGCCAGGAAAGACAAGGAACTCAAGGCCCGGGAAGAACTGGCCCAGCGCAAGGCTGCCGAAGAGGCCAAAAAAGCCGAAACCAGGAAACAGGACGCAAAGGACGACGCCAGGCAAAAACAGGCGGAAGCTGCGCTGGCCCGGCAGCGCCAGGAAGCCCTGAACCGCATGATGGGCCTGGCCGGCGCCACGGGTGAGGCCGAAGCCAAAGGCTCCGCACAGAAGTCTAGCGGGCCCTCGGCCAGCTACGGTGGCAAGGTCCGGGCCAAGGTCAAACCCAATGTGGTGTTCACCGACGACGTGACCGGCAACCCGACGGCCGAGGTGGAGGTGCGCACCACGCTCGACGGTACCATCGTCAGCCAGCGGCTTGTCAAGTCCAGCGGCAACAAGGCGTGGGATGAGGCCGTCATCAAGGCCATCATCCGCACCGGCACCATGCCGCGCGATGTGGATGGGCGGGTGCCGACGCCGATGATCCTGGAGTTCCGGCTCAGGGACTGAGGCCTCCCGCCTCGCACCTCAGCCGGGGGGCAAGGCCCCGCAACCGGCGCCTGCTGCTACTCGTAAACAATCTGCGCCAGGCCACGGTCGGCCTGCGCCATCCAGCTGGCCAGTGCGGCATCTGTCGGATAGAAACGGGCCGCATCGCCCAGATGCAGCTCGGCCGCAGCGCCCAGCCCTTCGCCCTGGCGGCGCAGGCTCAGGCGTACCGGCAGGCCGCGCAGCAGTTCGCCCTGGTCGGACATTTCCTTGCGCGGCGGAAAGTCCCTCACCATGCGCGAGATGTCCGGTGCGCTGCCATTGACGGCGACGCGCAGGTACTTGCCGAACTTGCAGCGCGCCGTCTCTAGGTCCCACACCTGCGTGACCTTGAAGCGCCGGCCAAAGCGCTCCGAGGCACCCTGCAACGTCCCCTGCACAATCACCAGCTCGTCGTCCTTCAGCAGGTTGCGGTTGGCGTTATAGAGGGCCTCATCGACAGAAGCTTCCAGCACGTCGGTCTTGTCATCGAGCTTGAAGATGATGAGCTTGCCGCGGTTGCCATTGATCACGCGCAGGTCACCCACGATGGCCGCCAGCAGTTGCTGCTCGCGCGAATCGATCAGGTCGTCGATGCGGCGCTTGGCGAACTGTCGCACCTCGGTTTCGACCTCATCAAAGAGGTGACCCGACAGGTAAAAGCCGATGGCGGTTTTCTCATGCACCAGCCTGGCCTTCACACCGAAGGGCACGGCCTCGACCAGCGGCGGCTCCTGCGTGCTGGCGGCATGCGAATCGCCCATGTCGAACAAGCCGCCCTGGTTGGCGTTGGCTTCGGTGGCGGCCGCAAATTCAAACGCCCGGTCGACCGAGGCCAGCAGCGACGCGCGGTTGAGGTGCAGGTTGTCAAAAGCACCGCCCTTGATCAGCGCCTCCACCGTGCGCTTGTTCAGCCTGCTGCGGTCCACGCGCACGCAGAAGTCATAGAGCGAGGTGAATGCGCCGCCTTCCTCGCGTGCTGCAACGATGGCGGCAATCGCCTGCTGGCCGGTGCCCTTGATGGCGCCCAGGCCGTAACGCACACTGGTGTTGCCGGTGGGCTCGAAACGGTAGTCGCCGCGGTTGATGTCCGGCGACTCGAACTGGATGCCCATCTTCAGCGCATCGCCGAACAACACCTTGAGCTTGTCGGTGTCGTCCATCTCCACCGTCATGTTGGCGGCAAAGAATTCGGCGGTGTAGTGCACCTTGAGCCAGGCGGTGTGGTACGCCAGCAGGGCATAGGCGGCGGAGTGCGACTTGTTGAAGCCGTAGCCCGCAAACTTCTCCATCAGGTCGAAGACCTCGTCGGCCTTCTCTTCGGTGAGGCCACCCTCGCCTGCGCCCTTGCGGAACACCTCGCGCTGGGCGTCCATTTCCTCTTTCTTCTTCTTGCCCATGGCGCGGCGCAGCAGATCGGCGCCGCCGAGCGAATAGCCGCCCAGGATCTGCGCCGTCTGCATCACCTGCTCCTGGTAGACCATGATGCCGTAGGTCTCTTCCAGAATGGCCTTGACGCGCGGGTCCGGGTATTCAGGCTCTTCCTTGCCCTGCTTGCGGGCAATGTAGGTCGGAATCAGCTCCATCGGCCCGGGCCGATACAGCGCGTTCATCGCGATCAGGTCTTCCAGGCGGTCGGGTTTGGCGTCTTTCAGCATGCGCTGCATGCCGATACTTTCAAACTGGAACACGGCTTCGGTCTGGCCGCGCCCGAACAGCTCATAAACCTTTTTGTCGTTGAGCGGCAGGTTCTCGAAGCTGAAATCCTTCTGCGCCGGGTGGCGGGCGACGATGAAGTCCTTGGCCATCTCCAGAATGGTGAGCGTGGCCAGACCCAGAAAGTCGAACTTCACGAGCCCGATGGCCTCCACGTCGTCCTTGTCGAACTGGCTCACTGCAGAATCGCTGCCGGGCTGTGCGTAGAGCGGGCAGAAATCGGTGAGCTTGCTTGGCGCGATCAGCACGCCACCGGCATGCATGCCGACGTTGCGCGTCAGGCCTTCGAGCTTTTGCGCCAGTTCCAGCAGCGTTCGTACGTCTTCTTCCTTGCGCTCGCGCTCGGCCAGGATGGGCTCGACCTCCTTGGCTTTTTCAATGGTGATGTGCTGGCCGGGCTTGTTCGGGATCAGTTTGGAAATGCCGTCGCAAAAACCATAGGGGAAATCCAGCACCCGGCCCACGTCGCGGATGGCTGCGCGTGCCGCCATGGTGCCGAAGGTGACGATCTGGCTCACCGCGTCCTTGCCGTACTTGTCTTTCACATAGTCGATCACGCGGTCGCGATTGAGCTGGCAGAAGTCAATGTCGAAGTCGGGCATGGACACCCGCTCCGGGTTGAGGAAGCGCTCGAACAGCAGGTTGTACTGCAGCGGATCGAGGTCGGTGATCTTCAGCGCATAGGCCACCAGCGAACCGGCACCCGAGCCCCGTCCCGGGCCGACCGGGCAACCGTTGTTCTTGGCCCAGTTGATGAAGTCGCCGACGATGAGGAAGTAACCGGGAAACCCCATCTTGAGGATGGTGTTGATCTCGAACTCCAGCCGCTCGACATACACCGGGCGCTTGGCCTCCCGCAGTGCCGCATCGGGGTACAGGTGCGCAAGACGCGCCTCCAGCCCTTCAAACGAAGCATGGCGGAAGTAATCGTCAATCGGCATGCGCACGCCGCCCACCTCAGGCGTCGGGTAGTCCGGCAGCATGGGCTTGCCGAGTTCCAGCGTCAGGCTGCAGCGCTTGGCAATTTCCAGCGTGTTGGCGAGTGCCGAGGGCACGTCGGCAAACAGCGCCTCCATCTGCACCGCCGACTTGAAATACTGCTCGCGGGTGAACTTGCGCACCCGTCGTGCGTTGCCGAGAATTTCGCCTTCGGAGATGCACACGCGGGCTTCATGCGCCTCATAGTCCTCGTAGGTCAGGAACTGCACCGGGTGCGTTGCCACCACCGGCAGCTTGAGCCGCGCCGCCAGTTGCACGGCGGCCGCCACATGGCGCTCGTCGTCGGGTCGCTGGGCGCGCTGCAACTCCAGGTAGAACCGGTGCGGGAACATGCCCGCCAGATGCAGCGCGCATTCGACCGCACGGGTGTTGTCGCCCTGCAGCAGCGCCTGGCCCACGGCACCGGCCTGCGCCCCCGAGAGCGCAATCAGCCCCTCGTTCAGTTCGGCCAGCCACTCGAGGCGAATCACCGCCTGGTCGCGCACCACATTGCGCGTCCAGGCGCGGGTGATGAGCTCTGACAAATTGAGATAGCCCTGCCGGTTCTGCACCAGCAGCAGCAGGCGGGCAGCGGGCGCGTTGGCCTCCTTGCCCGGCACCTGAACCCACACGTCGGCACCGATCAGCGGCTTGACGCCGGCCCCGCGGCATTCCCTGTAAAACTTGACGGTCCCGAACAGATTGCTCAGGTCAGTGATGGCCAGCGCTGGCTGCTGGTCTGCCGCGGCTGCGCCCACGATTTCGTCGATGCGGTTGGTGCCATCAACCACCGAAAACTCGGTGTGGATTCTTAAATGAACGTACATCTGGATCATTTTAGGACCCCACGCTCGGAGGGTAACCCCTGAATTACCGCAGGCCTGCCTACAATTTGGGCACCATGCAGACCCTCAACATCGCCGCCTACAAATTCATAGCGCTTGACGCCCTGCCCACGCGGCAAAGCGACCTACGGGAGCAACTGGCGGCGCGTGGCATCAAGGGCACAGTGCTGCTGGCGGAAGAAGGCATCAATCTTTTTCTGGCCGGGCCGAGTGCAGATATCAATGATTTTGTGGTCTGGCTGCGGCAGGACCCTTGTTTGCACGATCTGGAAGTCAAGGAAAGCTGGTCGGCCGCGCAGCCCTTTCGCAAGCTGCTGGTGAAGATCAAGCCGGAAATCATCCGCATGAACCACCCGGCCATCCAGCCTGCGGCAGGCCGTGCCCCCGCGGTGGACGCAACCACCCTCCAGCGCTGGCTGGACAACGGCCACGACGACCAGGGCCGGCCCGTGGTCATGCTGGACACGCGCAATGCCTTCGAGGTCGATGTGGGCACCTTCGACCACGCCCTGGACTGGCGCATCGACAAGTTCACCGAGTTCCCGCAAGCCCTGCTGGACCACCGGGACGAGCTGGCAGGCAAGACGGTGGTGAGTTTTTGTACCGGCGGCATCCGCTGCGAAAAGGCGGCCATCCTGATGCGTGAGACAGGGCTCGACAACGTCTACCAGCTCGAAGGTGGCATCCTGAAATACTTTGAGACATGTGGTCACAGCCATTTCACGGGAGAATGCTTTGTGTTCGACGAACGCCGGGCGCTGGATGCGTCCTTGAATCCGCGTGTGAACCCCGCTGGCGAGCCCGACGGGCAGACGCCCGATGCAAGATTTGACGGCGACGCGCGACCAACAGGTGCCGTGCCTGACAGACGCCACTTGGTGAGATGAAACCACCAGCGTCCCGCACAACCCGAGTACCCCATGCCACCTCCATCCCGTCCGGCCGCAGTCCACGCCGCCTCCAAGCCGTCAGCGCTGGCCAGCGCGTTCGAGCAGGTGCGGGCCCGGACCGAGGCACTTGCTGCACCGCTGAGCCCAGAGGACTGCCAGCTGCAATCGATGCCGGACGCCAGCCCCACCAAATGGCACCTGGCCCACCTGACCTGGTTCTTCGAGACCTTCATCCTCGAACACCATGAGCGCGGCTTCAAACCGTTCGACGCGAGCTTCCGGGTGCTCTTCAACAGCTACTACAACAGTGTGGGCGACAAGCACCCGCGCCCCCAGCGCGGGCTGATCAGCCGGCCCACACTGGATGAGGTGCTGGCCTACCGGGCGCAGGTCAATGAGCGCATGCTGGCCCTGCTGTCTGCCCCGGCAGTCGAAGGCGATGCCGGCCTGGCACAGCTCGTCACCCTGGGGCTGCACCATGAGCAGCAGCATCAGGAGCTGCTGCTTACCGACATCAAGCACGCCCTCTCCTTCAACCCGCAGCAGCCGGCGTACACGCGGCGCTGGCCGCTCAAGGGCATTCACCTGCAGCCGCTGCAGTGGCATGGTTTTGAAGGGAGACTGGTCGAACACGGCCACCTGCCCGCCGAGGACGGCGCTTTTGCTTTCGACAACGAAACGCCGCGGCACAAGGTCTACATCGCCCCGTTCGAGATGGCCAGCCGGCTGGTGACCAATGCCGAGTGGATGGCCTTCATCGCCGACGGCGGCTATGAACGCCCCGAGCTGTGGCTGTCCATGGGCTGGGACTGGGTGCAGGCGGGCCAGCGCCGCCTGCCGCTCTACTGGCAGGAGGCACCTGACTCAGCGCCGGGCCGCTACATGAACTTCACGCTGCATGGGCAGGTCGAAGTGGACCCGAACACCCCCGCCTGCCACCTGAGCTATTTCGAAGCCGACGCATTCGCGCGCTGGTCAGGCGCCCGCCTGCCCACCGAGTTTGAATGGGAGCTGGCAGCCCGGCGCTTGCCGGCGGCAAACTGGACCAGCGGCAACTTTGCCGAGACAGCCGCCTTCCACCCGTTGCCCACGCAGGCAGGCCATGGCAACGCACCGGTGCAGATGGCCGGCGACGTGTGGGAATGGACACAATCGAACTACAACCCCTACCCGGGCTACCGCCCCTGGGAGGGCCTGGTGGGTGAGTACAACGGCAAGTTCATGTGCAACCAGTTCGTGCTGCGCGGCGGCTCGTGTGCCACGCCTCAAAGCCACATCCGGGCAAGCTACCGCAACTTTTTCCCGCCCGAGGCGCAGTGGCAGTTCAGCGGGCTGCGGCTGGCACGCGATGCCGCCTAGCCTCGTCAATCCGCTGTAAAGCGCCGCTCCGGCAGCGGAATGAACTCGGTTTCGCCGGGCACCTGGCCCATGCCCTGGGCCAGCCAGTGACCGCTGGCCTCCACAATGCGCTCCTTGCGGCTGGAGACGAAGTTCCACCACATGTAGCGATGGCCATCAAGCGGCTCTCCGCCAACGACGACCAGCCTTACCGCCGTGGTGGCCTCCAGCGTCGTGGCCACGCCTGAGGCCAGCGTACACAGCGCGTTCGATGGCACCGCGTCCCCGTCCACCACCAGATCACCGCTGACCACATAGATCGCCAGCTCTGCCGCCAACGCCGGCAGTTCGACGCTGGCGCCTGCGGTGAGCTGGACATCGAGGTACACCGTCTTCGAAAACGTCCTGACCGGCGATATCTTGTCAAACGCCTGACCAATCAGCACACGCACCTCGGCCCCCGGTAACGTGACCACCGGAATCGCATCGGCCGGCGTATGCGAAAAATCAGGCGCGACCTCTTCAAACGCCTTGGGCAGTGCAGCCCACAACTGCAACCCATGGTTGACATAGGCCGTGCTGCGCAGGTCCTCCGGCGCGCGCTCCGAATGGACAATGCCACGCCCGGCCGTCATCCAGTTGATGGCACCTGGCTCGATGCGCTGGCTGGAACCAACGCTGTCGCGGTGCATCATCGCGCCTTCAAACAGGTAGGTCACCGTCGCCAGACCGATGTGCGGATGGGGCCGCACATCGTGGTTGGTGCCGGGCTGCTCGGTGACCGGTCCGAAGTGGTCGAAGAAAATGAACGGCCCCACCGACTGCTGCTGTGCGGCCGGCAGCAGGCGCCGCACCATGAAGCCGCCGCCCAGGTCTTTGTGGTGGCCGGTCAGCAGGCGTTGAATCGTCATGGCATGCGCTCCACGGTGGTGCTGATCTCGGTGGTGACGGCCGTCATCAGCTTGTGAACCGGGCACTTGTGAGCCACGGCTTCGAGCTCATGAAGCTGCGCGTCCGTGAGGTTTCCCTGAATCTGCAGGCGCGCCGCCAGGCGGTAGACACCAGCACGCTCCCCGGTGTCATCGCGGTCGATCACCGTGCGCACATCCTCGACAGGCATGCCCTTCCTGCGGGCGTACCACAACACCGTCAGGGCCTTGCAGGCACCCAATGCGGCGTCGTACAGGTCGTGCGGGCTGGGGCCGGCGTCCTCGCCGCCTTCGGCCACGCTCCCGTCGGCGATCAGCACATGCTCACGTACCGTGATGGCCTGCGCCATGGGCGCTGCCGGTTGTCGATGGATCACCAGTGACATGAACGACTCCTGAGAGAGGGGAAACTCTTCGGTGTACTGCCTTGCCTACTTGCGCAGGCGTGCGGCAGTTTCTGCCACGCGTGCGCCGAAAAGGCGTGCGGTCTCCAGATCGCCGGCGCTCATCTCGGCAGCGCCCGCATCCGAAGGCGACTGTGCCATCGCGCCGCTGAAAGTGCCCAGGTAGTTGAGGTCGTCGCGTTTGGCGGCCTTGCTGTTGCTGGGCATCATCCCCGTGCCCACCCACACGCCACCGTGCTGCATGGCCAGCGTGAACAGATAATGCAAGGTGGAGAGCTTGTCGCCATTCATGCTGGCGCTGTTGGTGAAGCCGGCGAACAGCTTGTCTTTCCAGGCCTGGCCAAACCAGGGCTTGGACGACGCATCAGCGAACTTCTTGAACTGCCAACTCACGCTGCCCATGTAGGTCGGACTGCCCATGATGATCGCGTCAGCGGCGGCGAGCGTCTCCCAGGCGCCTTCGGGCAGGTTGCCGTCGGCATCAATGGTGAGCAATTCGGCACCGGCGCCGCTGGCCACCGATTGCGCCATGCGCTGGGTATGGCCGTAGCCCGAGTGGTACACCACAACAACTTGAGACATGTGTGAACTCCTTGGTATCGACAGTTAAAAAATGGGGGAAAGACTCAGGCGCCGCGCTTGCCGTCCAGGCTCCAGGCACCGGCACCAAAAGCGGTGACCATCAACAGGCCGCCCACCACCGCCATGTTCTTGAAGAACATCAGCGACTGCATCATCTGCATGTCGGCCGGCATGGCCCAGAAGTTGTGGAAGATGAAGGTGATGACAAAGGTGAAGATGGCAATGCCCAGGGCGGCGAGGCGCGCCTGGAAGCCCACCACCAGCAGGAGTCCCAGACCCAGTTCCACCGCAATCGCGATGACAGCGGCCACCGGCGGAAGCGGCACGCCCTGGGAGGCGATATAGCCCACGGTGCCGGTGAAGCCGCCGATCTTGCTGAAGCCGGCAGGCACAAAGAGCAGGGCCAACAGCAGGCGACCGATCAGGGACAGCGGGTTTTGGAGAGAGTTGAACATGATGAGTCCTTTCGAGACAACAGTGCTTGTGAAAGCTTAGGGATGATGGATGAAAACACGGTGACCGGCAAGCAACCGGCACCGCAGGGGAAACTCAGGCTTCGAGATCGAACACCAGCACTTCGGCCGACTGAGCGCGTGCCATTTGCAGACTGGACTCTGCCTCCAGTTTCGCCGCGTCACCGGTCTTCAGTCGCTGACCGTTGACTTCGAGCTCGCCGCGCACCAGATGCACATAGGTCTTGCGCTTCGGGTCCAGCGCCAGCTCAACCGAATCCTCGCCGTCGAGCAGGCCGGCATAGACCCGCGCATCGGCATGGATGGTCACCGAGCCCTGGGCACCGTCAGGCGAGGCCACCAGGCGCAGCTGGCCACGCTTTTCTGCATCGCCGAAGGTCTTCTGCTCATAGCTGGGCGGAATGCCCGTCACGTTGGGTTCGATCCAGATCTGCAGGAAATGCGTGGTCTGGCCGTCGGCATGATTGAACTCGCTGTGCTGCACGCCGGTGCCGGCGCTCATGCGCTGCACGTCACCGGGGGGGATGCCCTTGACGTTGCCCATGCTGTCCTTGTGCGCCAGCTCGCCGCTCAGCACGTAGCTGATGATTTCCATGTCGCGGTGGCCATGCGTGCCGAAACCGCGGCCTGCGGCAATGCGGTCTTCATTGATCACGCGCAGGTTGCCAAACCCCATGTGCGCCGCGTCGTAATAGCCGGCAAACGAAAAGGAATGGAAGGACTTCAGCCAGCCGTGGTCGGCATAACCGCGTTCGCTGGAAGCTCTCAGTGTGACCATGATGTGCTCCTTTCAGGGGCTGTTTTCAATGCCTCTACTGTAGGAGCGTGAACAGCTCTTTTCGTTGCACGGATTTGATGGCATCATTCAAATTAATTGAATGATTGAGGACGACCCATGACCATCATCACCAACCCGGTCCGCGATACCCTGACACCCGAGACGCTGGGGCTGATCGCGGCCGTGCACAGTGCCGGCAGCATGGCGGCGGCGGCGCGCCAGCTGGGTGTGGTGCCCAGCGCCCTCACCTACCGCATCCGGCTGGTGGAAGACGCGCTGGACGTGCTGCTGTTCGACCGCTCGTCACGCCAGGCCAGACTCACCGTGGCTGGCAAGGAACTGCTGCGAGAAGGCAGCCGCCTGCTGGCCGAACTCGACGCTGTGGCCAACCGCGTCAAACGCGTGGCGACCGGCTGGGAGCCCGAGCTCACGCTGGCGGTGGACCGCGTGATCTCGCGCACCACCATCATGGAAATGTGCGAGGCTTTCTTTTCTCTCGATCCGCCGACGCGCCTGCGCATTCGCAGCGAGGCCCTGTCCGGCACGCTGCAGGCGCTGACCTCCGGACAGGCCGATCTGGCGATCGGCGTGGCCATGGAGCCAGCGGCCGACCGCTCGGTGCAGAGCAAGCCACTGGGCGGCATCCATTTCGTGTATGCGGTCGCCCCGCATCACCCGCTGGCCAATGCACCCGAGCCAGTGACCGACGCGATGCTGATGCCGCACCGCGCCGTGGCGGTGGCCGATTCGGTGCAGCGCGGCAGCGGCCTCACCGTCGGGCTGATGGGCGGCCAGAACATCTTCACGGTGCCCGGCATGCAGGAAAAACTCGACGCCCAATTGCGCGGCCTGGGCGGCGGCTTTCTGCCCGAATACCTGGCCAGGCCGCACATCACCGCGGGCAGGCTGGTGGAAAAGCGCATGCAGCGCCCCACACGCACCATCACGCCGAGCTACGCCTGGCGACGGCATGACGACCTGCCGACGGGCCGCGCCTTGCAGTGGTGGCTGGAGCAGCTGGGGCGCCCCGCGACCCGCGAGGCCTTGCTGGCCCATGACCAGATTCGTTAAAACCCGCAGGAACACGACATCGACGCGACATGACATAGGCATACGCCGCGGCTGCGTGTAGAGTGTGTGCATGGGCAGCTTTCCGGCCACCACGACAAACCAGACAAAACAGAACATGACAAAAAAATCCCGCACGGCAACATCCAGACCCCCATCCTCCACCCAGCCTTCGGCACCACGGCACATCGCCGTGGTGGGGGCCGGCATTGCCGGCATTGCCTGCGCGCGCACGCTGGTGCAGGCCGGGCATCGCGTCACGGTGTTCGAGAAAAGCCGCGGCGCGGGCGGGCGCATGTCCACGCGCACCACCGAATTCGGCGGCTTCGACCATGGCGCGCAATACTTCACCGTGCGTGATGCACGCTTTGAAAAGGCACTGGCCACGGTCCCGGGCCGTGTGCGCCCGTGGAGCGCCAACACCGTGCGCATCCTCGACGAGCTGGGCCGCGTGGTGGCGGCAGCGCTGCCCCCTAAGGAGGCGCACTGGGTCGCCACACCGGGCATGAATGCGCTGGTGCGCCAGTGGGCGGAGCCGCTGGCCAGCGCCGGGCATCTGATGCTGCAGACGCAAGTGGTCCGCATCGAGAAAGACAAGCTGCACCCGCAGCGCTGGCAACTGCAGACGGAAGGCCCGGGCGCCGACAGCCGCGTCCACTCCGGCTTTGATGCCGTGGTGCTGGCAATTCCCTCGGTGCAGGCCCACGCCCTGCTGCTCAGCTCGCAGCAGGCCAAGCCACTGATCGCATCGATTGCCGGCGTGAGTGTCGCGCCCTGCTGGACGCTGATGCTGGCCTTTCCGCAAGCGAACCAGCCCACGCTGTCGCACCTCGGTCCGCACTGGAATGCAGCGCGCAGCACCCATCACCGCATCGCCTGGCTGGCACGCGAGTCGTCCAAGCCCGGCCACGGCCCGATCGAGCGCTGGACAGTGCAGGCCAGCCCCGACTGGTCCGAACGCCACCTCGAGGACGACGCCGAACGTGTGAAAGCCAAACTGCTCAAGGCCTTCACCGAAGTCACCGGCATCCGCGCGGAGCCACCGCATGCAGACGTCCACCGCTGGCGCTATGCGCAAACCACCGAGCCCCTGGGCAAAAGCCATCTGTGGGATGCAAAGTCGCGCATCGGCGCCTGTGGCGACTGGTGCCTGGGCCATCGGGTGGAAGACGGTTTCATTTCCGGGCTCGAAATGGCTTTAGCCATTTGCTGAACCCGCGCGGAGGTGGGAAGCCAGCCTGATCTCGCGCCCTATACAGGGCGCTTTGCCCCCTCGCCCACCGGTCCCCTGCACGCAGGCTCGCTGGTTGCGGCGCTGGGCAGCTGGCTGGACGCCAGGATGCATCAAGGCCGATGGCTGGTTCGCATGGAGGATGTGGACACCCCGCGTTGCGTGCGCGGTGCAGACCACCTGATCCTGCAGCAACTCGCCGCCTGCAGCCTGGTGCCGGACGAAGCGCCGGTGTATCAATCGCAACGCGGAGCGCTGTACCAGCAGGCGCTGGATCAACTCGTGGCCAATGGACTTGCCTACCCCTGCGCGTGTAGCCGGCAGGACATTGAACGTGCACTGGAAACACTCGGACACCCGCGGCCTCGGCACGGAGAACTGGTCTATCCCGGCACCTGCCGCAACGGTCTGAATGGTCGTGCCGCACGGGCCTGGCGCCTGGCGGCGGGGCCATTGCACGAGGTATTGCACTGGCACGACCGGTGGCTGGGTGACCAGAGGCAAGGCGTTGCTCAGGAGGTAGGCGACTTCGTGCTCAGGCGTGCCGATGGCTACTGGGCTTACCAGCTGGCAGTGGTGGTGGACGACGCGGCGCAAGGTGTGACCGATGTGGTTCGCGGCGAAGACCTGGCCGACAACACCGCGCGGCAAATCATGTTGCAGCGGGCACTGGGCCTGCCCACGCCGCGGTATCTGCACGCCCCGCTGGTGCTGGGCGCCAATGGCGAGAAGCTCTCCAAGCAAAACGGCGCCACCCCGCTGGACCTGGCGCACCCCCTCAAGGCACTGGCCGCTGCGGGCCGGGTGCTGGGCCTTCCGGACGACCGGCATGCGGCCACAGCCGCCGACTGGCTGCAGCACGCGCTGCCGCATTGGGCGGCCCGACTAAAATCGGTCGGTGACTGAAGCCCCCACCCCGCCTCCCCCGAATTTCCCGCCACGCGCCATCCGCAGCTTTGTGCGGCGCACCGGCCGCACCACCGCAGGCCAGGCCAAGGCCTTTGCCGACGTGGGCCCGCAGTTCCTGCTGCCTTACGACCCGGCGCCACTCGATGTTGCCAAGGCCTTCGGTCGCACCGCGCCGACGATTCTGGAAATCGGTTTTGGCATGGGCGAAGCCACGGCGCACATCGCGGCGCTGATGCCCGAGACGAACTTTCTCTGCTGCGAAGTGCACACGCCGGGCGTGGGCGCCCTGCTCAAGCGCATTGCCGAGCAGTCGCTGCAGAACATCCGCATCCTCCAGCATGACGCAGTGGAAGTCATGGACCACATGCTGCCCGCAGGCGATGGGGCGCTGCTCGACGGCGTGCACATTTTCTTTCCGGACCCGTGGCACAAGAAGAAGCACAACAAGCGCCGCCTGATCCAGCCACCGCTGATTGCCAAACTGGCCGCCCGGCTCAAGCGCGGTGGCTACCTGCACTGCGCGACCGACTGGCAGCCCTATGCCGAGCAGATTCTGGAAGTACTCAGCGCCGAGCCACTGCTGCGCAACACGGCCGGCCCAGCCCAGGGCGGCTACGCGCCCAAGCCCGACTACCGGCCGCTGACCAAGTTTGAAAACCGCGGCATCAAGCTCGGCCATGGGGTGTGGGATGTGGTGTTCACCCGTGTCTGAACCTTCAAAGCAACAAGTCAAACAGGATGGTCCGACCGCCGGGCCGCCCCAAGGTCGGACAGCCCCCTCGGGGGGCAGCGCAGCACACGCAGTGGCCAGCGTGGGGGCCAAGTGACTCACGGCCTGCCCACCCGGCAGGGCGTGAGCCCCAGTTGTGTCGGCTTGCCCGCAGGTGCCTGGCCCACCGTCACTGATTTTCTGGTCGAGCGTTTCCCCGCGATTTCACGCGCCACCTGGTTGCAGCGCATGCAGGACAACCTCGTGGTCGATGAGTTCGGCGCACTGGTCACCCCCGGGCGGCCCTACCGGGGCCACATGCGGGTGTACTACTACCGCGACCTGGCCGCGGAACCCAGCATCCCGTTTGAAGAAACCGTGCTGTACCAGGACGCGCACCTCGTGGTGGCCGACAAACCGCACTTTCTGCCCGTCACACCCTCGGGCCACTACCTGCAGGAAACGCTGCTGGTGCGCCTGAAGAACAAGTTGTCCATCGACACGCTGGCACCGATTCACCGCATCGACCGCGAAACGGCGGGGCTGGTGCTGTTTGCGGTGCAGCCCGCCGAGCGCGATGCCTACCAGGCCCTGTTTCGTCGTCACGAGGTGCTGAAGCATTACGAAGCCATGGCAGAGTGCCCTGACGAATCGATCAGGCAACAACTTCCGCTGGTACGGCGCAGCCGAATTGTGGAAGACGAACCCTTCTTCCGCCAGCGCGAGGTGGCGGGCGAGCCCAACAGCGAAACCCGAATCGATCTGGTGGAGGTGGCTGGGCGCCACGCGCGCTATGCGCTCAGCCCGGTCACCGGCAAGAAGCACCAGCTGCGCGTGCACATGAACGCAGTGGGCCTGCCCATCCTGAACGACCGCATGTACCCGCCCGTGGCCGTGACACCTGACGACGACTTTGATTCACCGCTGCAGCTGCTGGCCCAATCCATCGCCTTTACGGACCCGGTGACGGGTGAACCCCGGCATTTTGAGAGCAGGCTCGGGCTGAACTTCCCACCGACCTGAAATGGTTTCGAGCAATGCTCGCTCGAACTGGTCCTTCGACAGGCTCAGGACGAGCGGATGGGAGCAAGTGAGCGAGCGGCCGGAATAAGCTGGTATTCAAGCCAGCAGAAGCCGCGGAACCGGCTTTGCCGGGCCGCAGGCGAAGCGGCCCCCTTGGGGGGCAGGAAGTTACGCGAAGCGAACGACCGTGGGGGCCCACATTCCAGCGTGGGGGCTCTATACCTCTTTTGCCGTGATCTGGTACTTGAAATCGTCTGGCGCATAGGGATCGAAGCGTCCCGCTGCGTTCTCGGCCATCGGGTACATGAAGAAACCCAGCGTCTCGCCGGTGGACTTGGGCAATGCCAGGTCGTGGGCCGTGTTGTAGGCCATCCAGTTGCCTTCCCAGCCGCCGAACAAGGCCTTGTTCACAGGGGCCACCACCGGATTGGCGGTGGTCTTGATCCACTCGGGCGTCTCCAGACGCATGACTTTGGCCACGTCGGCCGGGTCCATCGCCACCCAGCCGTAGCCCTTGAGGTAAGCCTCCGAACGGCAGTGCTGCGCGCCCTTGAGGCTGGCGGGGTTGCCCGACAGTTCCTTGTACCCAAACGCGGACGGCACCAGGCGGATGCCATACACATCGCGCGCCGGCACGCCGACCGAGCGGCACAGGCCCACGAACAGTGCGTTCAGGTCAGCGCATTTGCCGCCCAGGTCGCCGGTCTCCAGCATGGTCTTGATGTCGCCCACACCGCAACCGCGCACCTTGGGTTCGCGGTAGGTGTTGGCCACGATCCAGTCGTAGATCTTCTGCGTCTTTTCAATGTCGGTTTTGGCGCCTTGGGTCGCTGCCAGTGCCGTCTTGCGCACAATGCCGTCGGTGGGAATCAGCGTGGTCGGGCGGGTGAAATAGCGCAGCGTGTCGGCAGACTCCGGCGCCGCCGTCTTTTGCGACCAGTCGATGGAACGGCCCTGCGTCTGCACGCGGCTGGTGATCTCCACATAAGGCTGCGCCTCGGTGGCCGGAAACTCGGCATAGAGCATCTTGGCGCCGTCGCGGCCGTCCTGCATCAACTTCGTGGTGCCGTTGCTGGAAAAGCTGTTTTCGAGCGAACGCTGGTAGTCGCTGTTGACCGAGGGCACAGGCACCCACACGCGCGTCACGCCCTGCGGCTTGACGATGTCCACACGCGTCGTCACGTCGAAGGTGCGCCAGGCACCGCTTTGCGGCGCGAACTGGCGCGTGGCGGGCGCCAAAGACGTTGTGGCGGCCTGGGCCTGGGCCAAGGCAAAGGACGGCAGTGCGGCAGCCGCGGCGGCCGCAACACTGTGCTGGAGGAAAGTACGGCGTACGGTGGTCATGCAAGGAGCTCCGGAAAATGGAAAGGGGCACGTGCACCGGAGCAGGTCAAGATGCCCCGGGATGTGGTGCTGCCAGAGGGGCGCGAAAGGCTTTGAAGAGACCATCACGCGCGCCTCGTCTGTGCGGCGTCCCGATTATCGCCAGTTCCCCCTGCCCAGGCAGATCGGGCCGGCAGTGCCCCGCTGATTCAGGCCTTGAGCAGCTTCGCAATCAGTTTTTCGGCCTCGCCGCTGGTCCAGTCCACCTCGCCCTGCACGCGGTCGCGGGGTTTGCCGCGCACATCCAGCGTCAGCGTGGTGGGAAACACCTTGACGCCCCAGCCTTTGGCGGTGGCGCCGTCGGTGTCCAGCAGCACCGGCAAGGTGACGCCCGTGGTGCCGGCGAACTTCACCGCGCGCGCGGCCGGCTCCTTGAAGTTGATGGCCAGCACCAGCAGCTTGTCAGGGCCGTAGATGTCGGCCACCTGCTGCAGCGTGGGCATTTCCGCGCGACAGGGTTCGCACCAGCTGGCCCAGAAATTGAGCAGCACAGCCCGCCCCTTGAGGTCGGCCAGGCGCCAGGTCTTGCCGGTGGTGTCCACCAGTGAAAACGCCGCCAGCGGGCCCGCCCAGGGCGTCACCACAAAGGCCGGGCCGGTCAGGCCCTGGGCCCGTGCCCCCAGCGCAGGCATGACAGCCAGCGCCATGCCCGCCTGCAGCAGCTGGCGACGATGCAGGGGCACCGGAGGGAAAATGGGCAAAGAGGTCACTCTCATGGCGAAATCACACTGACAAAAACAACTGAAACAATGCAGCCGGGCGGCAGGGTGTGGCCGGCTCAGCAAGCTTGTAGGATGGCTGCAGTGTAAGAAGGTTCACCGCTTTGCGACCAAGAAGGGCCATCAGGTCTGTAGCGAACGCCTTGCGCTGGCGGCGAAACAGTCCTACAAAGGTGGCTGCAGCCTGCTTTTGACGTTCAGAGGCGGCCCTGCAAAGCAGCAACAAAACCACAACAACCGACAGGCTGAGACCCTTGAACCTCCCGCTCCACATCCCCGGCGTCACCCTGCCCCTGCCGCCGGCGTCTCCGCAGTTCGTCGATCTGAGCCCTGCGGCCGGCACCGCCGCGGGCGGTGTCCGCCCTGTGGGCGAGGAACTGGCTGCTGGTCTGCTGGCACCCACGGCGCTGCTGTCGCCGAAGTTTTTCTATGACGAGCTGGGCTCCAAACTGTTCGAAGCCATCACCGGACTTACGGAGTACTACCCCACGCGCACTGAAGCGGCCATTTTCGAGGCCTCGCGCGCGGACATGGCGCAAGCACTGGCAGACGCGGGCATCCGCACGCCGTGCCTGATCGACCTGGGCGCCGGCAACTGCGCCAAGGCAGCCAGCCTGATCCCGACCCTGCAGCCACGGCAGTACGTGCCGGTGGATATCTCGGTGGAGTTCCTGCGCGATGCCGCCATCCAGGTGCAGAACAGCTTTCCGGCACTGGACATCGTGGGCGTGGGCATGGATTTCTCGTCAGGCCTGCGGCTTCCTGCCAAAGTGCAACCGCATGACCGGGTGTTTTTCTACCCAGGTTCCAGCCTGGGCAATTTCCACCCTGACGACGCACGGGGGTTTCTGCAGCACATTGCCGACCCCGCCCAAGGGGGGGCGCGCGGCCTGCTGCTGGGCATCGACCTGGTCAAGGACAGCGCCACGCTGGAGGCGGCCTATGCCGATGCGCTGGGCGTGACGGCAGCCTTCAACAAGAACATTCTGCTGAATGTGAACCGGCTGCTGGGCTCAGACTTTGCCGTCGACCAATGGCAGCATGTGGCACTTTTCGACAAGGCACTGTCGCGCATCGAGATGCACCTTGAAGCCCGCATGGACCTGCTGGTGACCTGGCCCGGGCAGCAGCGGCGCTTCCGCGCCGGGGAACGCATTCACACCGAATGTTCGTACAAGTACACGCTGGACGGCATGCACGCCCTGCTGCGCCGGGCCGGCTTTGCGCACGTGCAGCACTGGACGGACCCCCGGCAGTGGTTTGGGGTGTTCTGGGCTACCGTCTAAGAAGGAAGAAGGTGGCCCACCCGCATCAGGCCCGCTCGTTGACCCAGGCCTGAACCGATTTCAGCGCCTCGCCCAGCTTCGAGGCATCGGTGCCGCCGGCCATGGCCATGTCGGCCTTGCCGCCGCCCTTGCCGCCCACCTGCTGGGCCACAAAATTGACAAGCTCGCCTGCCTTGACCTTGCCCACGCTGTCGGCGGTCACGCCAGCGACGATCTGGACTTTGTCGCCATCGACGGCAGCGAGCACGATCACGGCGGTCTTGAGCTTGTCTTTCAGCTTGTCCATGGTGTCGCGCAGGGTTTTGGCCGCGTCAGCTCCCAAGCCCACGCCTTCCAGCCGTGCGGCCAGTACCTTGAGGCCCTTGACGTCGATGGCCTGTGCCATCAGCTCGTCGCCCTGTGACGACGCCAGCTTGCCCTTGAGTGCCGCAATTTCTTTTTCCAGCGCCTTGACCTGATCCAGCACCTGCGTGATGCGGTGCTGCAATTCGGCCGGGTTGGCTTTCAGCGAACCGGCAGCCGCCTCTACCGTTGATTCGAGCGACTGCAGATAAGCCAGTGCATTCTCACCGGTCACGGCTTCGACGCGACGCACACCTGCCGCCACGCCGCTTTCGGCGACGATCTTGAAGAGGCCAATGTCACCGGTGCGGCCGACGTGCGTGCCGCCGCACAGCTCCTTGCTGGAGCCGATGCTGAGCACACGCACTTCGTCGCCGTATTTTTCGCCGAACAGCATCATGGCGCCGGACTTCTGCGCGGACTCCATGTCCATCACGCTGGCGTTGGTAGCGGCGTTGGCCAGAATTTCGGCATTCACCAATGCCTCGATCTGGCGGATCTGGTCGTCGGTGACCGGCGCGTTGTGCGCAAAGTCAAAGCGGGTGCGGTCGGCATTCACCAACGAACCCTTTTGCTGCACATGGCTGCCCAGCACTTCGCGCAAGGCCTTGTGCATCAGGTGCGTGGCGCTGTGGTTGCGCACCGTCGCGGCACGCACGGCGGTGTTGACCTGCGCCATCACCTGGTCGCCCACCTTGAGCGTGCCATAGCTCACCACACCATGGTGGCCGAACACATCGGACTTGATCTTCTGGGTGTCCTGCACTTCGAACTGCGCATCCTTGGTGGTCTCGCCCACCACCAGCCGGCCCTGGTCACCCACCTGGCCGCCGCTTTCGGCGTAAAACGGTGTGGTACTGAGCACCACCACGCCGTTCTGCCCGGCATTCAGCGCCTGTACTGCTGCGCCATCGGCATAAAGTGCGACCACCTTGGCAGGCTCCTCCAGCAGTTCGTAGCCGGTGAATGCATGGCCCGGGCCGGTGTACTCCAGCGCACGGTCCATCTTGAACTTGCCGGCGGCGCGCGCCTGGTTCTTCTGTTTTTCCATGGCCGCATTGAAGCCTGCCTCGTCGACGTCGACACCGCGCTCGCGGCAGACATCAGCCGACAAGTCCAGCGGAAAGCCGTAGGTATCGTGCAGCTTGAAAGCCACGTCGCCCGGCAACACTTTCGCGCCGCCCGCCAGGGCCGTGTCGAGGATGGTCATGCCGATTTCCAGCGTCTCGAAGAAACGCTCTTCCTCGGCCTTCAGCACGGCCGTGATGCGTTGCTGGTCGTCCTTGAGCTTGGGGTAGGCGTCGCCCATCAAGCGGACCAGATCAGCCACCAGCCTGTGGAAAAACGGCGTCTTCTTGCCCAGCTTGTAGCCGTGGCGGATGGCGCGGCGCACGATGCGGCGCTGTACATAGCCGCGGCCCTCGTTGGAGGGGTTCACGCCGTCGCTCACCAGGAAGGCGGTGGCACGGATGTGGTCGGCGATCACGCGCAGCGACTTGTTGCCGAGGTCTTTCTCGCCCGTCTCACGCGAAGCGGCCTTGATCAGGGCGTCAAAAATGTCGATCTCGTAGTTGCTGTGCACATGCTGCAGGATGGCGGCCAGGCGCTCCAGGCCCATGCCGGTGTCCACACACGGCGCCGGCAGCGGCTTGACGGAGCCATCGGGCTGCATGTCGAACTGCATGAACACGTTGTTCCAGATCTCGATATAGCGGTCGCCGTCCTGCTCGGGCGAGCCCGGGGGGCCACCCGGAATCTCAGGGCCGTGGTCGTAAAAAATCTCGCTGCAGGGGCCGCAGGGGCCGGTGTCGGCCATCATCCAGAAGTTGTCGCTGGCGTACTTGGCGCCCTTGTTGTCGCCGATGCGCACCACGCGCTCGGGCGGCAGG
>CBHWCZ010000037.1:0-21809 GCA_966112355.1 uncultured Polaromonas sp. | reverse complement strand
CACGGGCGGCACGGGTGCAGACAGCATCAGCGCGGGTGCGGGCAACGACACCATCGTGGGCGCAGCCAACGACACCTTGCTGGATGGCGGACTGGGCACCGACACCCTGAACGTGGGGGCGAACTTCACCTCGACCAGCGACGCACAGATTGCCAACATCGAGAGCATCGTGCTGACGTCAGCGACCACGGTCAACCTGGCCAACCAGACCGAAGGCTTCACCATCACCGGTTCGTCCGGAATTGACAGCATTACGGCTGGTGGTGGCAACGACACCATCGTGGGTGCCGTCAACGATACGCTGCTCGATGGTGGACTTGGTACAGACACTCTGAACATCGGCGCGAACTTCACTAGCACCAGCGACGCCCAGATCGCGAATATCGAGAACATCACGCTGACCGCTGCGTCGACGTTGAACCTTGCCAACCAGACCGAAGGCTTCCTCATCACTGGATCGTCTGGTGCAGACAGCATCACGGCAGGTAGCGGGAACGACACCATTGTGGGTGACGTGAGCGATACCCTTCTCAGTGGCGGGGCAGGCACAGATACCCTGAACGTTGCTGCAAACTTTACCGCCACCAGCGATGCGCAAATTGTCGGCATCGAAAACATTGTGCTCACCGGCGCGGGAACGACACTTAATCTGGCAAATCAGACCGAAGGATTTAACGTCACTGGATCCACTGGCAATGACGTCATCACTGGTGGCTCTGCAGCTGATGTGATTAACGGAGGAGCGGGCGCGGACACGATCACGGGCGGGAAGGGCGCAGACACGATGACCGGTGGTGCGGGCGCGGATACCTTTGTGATTGGCAGCGCCGAGGCCGCCATCGTCATCGGTGGCTCTGGTAACGCGGGAACAATCAGCGGCTATGACGTCATCACTGACTTTGACGTTGCGACCGATAAATTGACACTGGCCGGTACGCTCGTGGCATCGACCAGTTTCGTCAAGAACGGCGCTGACTCCACGCTGACCATCAACGGTGTTGCCGTCAAGTCCCATTCGATCACGAACGGCATGATTACCTTCGATGACGTGAATACCTATGCCTCCCCACTGACACTGTCATCAACTTCTGATGTGGCGGCTGTTGTGCAGTACCTCAGGGGTAACGACCTGGGGAATGCGGGTCAGACTGTGGCCTTCACAGCATCAATTGGCGGTGTTGCACATACTTATGTCTATGAGCAGGTGGGCAATACGAAGAGTACTGCCAACGACATTCTTGTCGATCTGCAAGGTGTGACCTTAACCAATTTGACGTCGCTGATTAGTACAGTGATCGACCCGATCGTGCTGGACCTGGGCGCCACCGGCCTGGCTTTCAACCACATCGGCAGTGGCGTGCAGTTCGACCTGAACGCCGACGGCGTCAAGGACCAGATCGCCTGGACCACGGGGGTGGACGGCATTCTGGCTTACGACCTGAATGGGTCGGGCAGTATCGAAAGTGGCGCTGAGCTCTTCACGCCCTGGTTTGCAGGCGGCCAATATGCCAGCGGTCTTGCCGCGTTGTCGACGCTCGACAGCAATGCTGATGGTGTCTTGGGCACCGAAGACGCCAACTTCTACAAGCTGCAGGTGTGGATCGACGCCAACCAGGACGGCATCAGCGATGCCGGCGAATTGGTCAGCCTGACCGATCTTGGCATTGCATCCATCAACCTGCATACCATTGTGGGCGGGGGTGACATCGATGGCCAGACCGTTTTGTCACAAGGCGCGTTCACGTATATCGATGGCGGCACCGGCATGTTCGCAGAGATCGGCTTGCAGGCTGCACTCAGCGACACGACCAACCAAGTCGTGGTGCAACCGGACACACACAACTACATGGGCACCGCTGTCGCTGACGTGTTCGAGTGGCACCTCAACGACCATGCCACAGCGGGTACGCCGGTGGTGGACACCATCCTGGACTTCGGAACTGCTGCGCGCTCTGCAGGTGGCGATGTGCTCGACCTGCGCGATCTGCTGGTGGGGGAGCATGCCGGTGCGGCTGGGCAAGACAATCTGGCGAACTTCCTGCACTTCGAGAAGTCAGGCAATGACACGATTGTTCACATCAGCAGTACCGGTGGATTCGCCAGCGACTCGCACGACGTCGGTGCACCGTCCAACACCGTCCTGGGCGCTGCCGATCAGCGCATCGTCCTGGCAGGCGTGGACATGATCGGCATCAACACCACCGACCAGCAGGTGATCCAGGATCTGCTGACCAAGGGCAAACTCAATACGGATTGAGCGTGGCGTGCGAGTAGGGCGGCCCGGTTTGCGGGTGCTGCTCAGCTCGCAGCTGCGTCGCCTTCCACCGGTTCGCGCACTGCGGGCCCGGCCGCGCCATTGAGCCCGAGTGCGGCCAGTTCGGCCAGTTCCAGCGGATCGACCACACCTTCGGCATAGACGTCGGTACCGATGTGGTGGGCGATGCTGGTCAGGCCGCGCAGGAAGGTCTGGTTGCCGGTGTTGTAGTGCAGGCCGCGGATGAAGCTCGAATCGACCTTGAGGTAGCTCAGGCCCAGGTCATGCAGCTGGCCAATGTCGCCGAGCTGCCGCCCCACATGCTGCAGGCCGATGCTGCAGCCGGCTTTTTTGACCGCCCTGCAGAAGGCACGGAACGCCGGCAGGTGCTGGGTCGCATCAGCTTCCGGCAGTTGCAGTGACAGGCGGGCCGCGAGGGCGGCGTCGCGTGCCAGCGCCGCCAGCAATTGCCGGAGAAACTGCTCATCGCGGCATGAGAGCGCCGAAACCGTGATGGCCAGCGCCAGATGCGGCGAGTCCTTGAGCTGGGCCAGGCCCAGCTGGATGGCTGTCAGGTCCAGTGCCGATGTCAGGCCGAGCTGTTCGGCAATCTGCGAGAGGCGTCCCATCGGCTGCCAGGTGTCCTGGTTCTCCAGTGACAGTTCCAGCACGCATTCGCGGTGGATCAGGCGGCCGTTCAGGTCAACCACCGGTACGGTGGCCAGGCGCACGCGCTGGGCCGCCAGGGCGTTCCTGAAAACAGGCATCCAGTGGGCGGTCACTTCCGAGGCGGTGGTCGCCGACACCGGTGCGTCGTGCGCAGCGCTGCCACCGCTGCCTGCCGCGCTGCCGGCGGCTTTGGCCAGGGCTGCCGTGGCATCGGCCATCAAGCCGGCCAGGTCCTGCCCCGGCAGCAGCCGGGCCAGCCCGATGGCCACCTGCAGGTCCTTGACCTGCAGCCGGCGGCCCACCTCCTGAAGCTCTTCGATCAGCGTGTCGGCCAGCGCGTGGGCGTCGGCCGTGCGGTGCGCCAGCATGGCAAAGTCGGCGTCCTTGAAGCGCGAGGCGAGGGCGTCGGACTCGCTGGCGTGGCTGCTCAGGACTTTGCCGCATGCCTTCAGGAACTGGTCTGTGGCGCTGTCCCCCAACTGCCGGGTGATGGCTGCAATGTCCAGGATGCGGACCAGCATCAGGGTGTTGTTGATCTTGTCCTCGCTCTCCAGCGACTCGAGCAACTGAACCACGAAAAACGTCTGGTTGGCCAGGCCGGTGAGCGGGTCGGCATTGGCCTGCAGGCGCACTTCCTTGAGCTTGCCCGCTTCCGCCTCGAACATGGCCTTGAGCCGCAGCACCATGCTGTTCATGGCGGCTGCCAGCTGGCGCAGCTCGGGCACGGCAGGCTCCTGGATGGCCACGAAGTTGCGCTGGCTCACCGCCTGGGCCTGCTCGATCACGCGCTCCAGGGGTTGCTGCAGCCTGCGCAGAATGCGGGTGCCGAGGTAGCCGCCGATCAGGCCGGCGATGGTCAATGCGCCTATCAGTTGCCAGAGGTTGTTCCACAGGCTGCGGTAGGCCACGCCACTGTTGCTGACCAGCGTGATGGTGCCCAGTTGCTTCCATCCGCTGCTGATCTGGGCCTCACCCGGTTCACCGTGCAGCGGCAGCAGTTGCACGAACCAGGCGGGCACGTCGTATTGCCCTGCGGGGGCGACGCGCTCCGCCATGGTCTTGCCGGAGGCATCGACGACGCGGATGAGCTCGTAGTGGCCGCTGTCGAACAGCGAGGCGACCGTCAGTTCGACCATCACCGGATCGGGATTCTGCCGGCTCAGCGACAAGGCCAGCGCGGTGGCGTTGTCCAGGTTCTTGGACGTGAGCTGTTGCGAGAGATACTGGCGCGCATTGAGCGTGGAAGCCAGCAGCCCACCCAGCATCGCGATCAGCGTGCTGACAATGATGGCGAGCCACAGTTGGCGGTACATCGACATAAGAATCCTCTCAGTACTATCTCTTTATAGCGGTGGCAGAACAAGTCAAATCGCAAATCAGATCGCAAGTCACATCGACATTCGTCTTCATTCAAAGACCTTCAAACCCTTCGGCCTTGACCCGCGCCAGCAACTCCTGCCAGCGCGACAGGCTGGCTGCGCCGCCCGGGCCGCGCGGGCCTTTCACGCCTTGCCAGAGGCCCTGGCGGTTGAAGCTGAAGACGGGGAACAGGTCAGGGCGGCGCGACGCGGGCTGCAGGTCGTTGATGAGGTTGTCCAGGATCAAGGGGTCGGCCTCAGGCGTCGGGTAAAACGCCAGCACCATGTGCGCCTGGGTGATGCTGCTGTTGATGCCGCCCATCCGCGCCTGGACGTAGATCAGCCGCAACTGGTCGTCGGGCACCTTCAGCAGCAGCAGGGTGAAATACTTGGCGATCACGAAGTCCTCGCAATCGCCCGCGCCACGGCCCAGGGTTTCGATGGGCGTGGCCCAGTAGTCGCTCTGGCCCTAGATGGCCTGGTCTTCGCCGAAGCGGATATGGCGGTTGAAAAAGTCGTTGACGCGCTTGAGCTTGGCTGCGTCGGTTTCGCTGGCTTGTGGCTGGGCCATGCTTTCCCAGTCCCGCAGTGATGCCAATCCGGGCTGGCCGAAACGCTGGCTCATCACGCTGCGCATGCGTTCGTAGTCCACCGCTGCAACGCGGAAGGTTGTCAGCAGCAGTGCCAAAAGCACCGAAAATACCGTGATCGCGGTTTTGACGCGGGTCAAGTGTGTGGTTTCCGCTTAAAAACGGTCAATCCGTGGTTTATTTGTTTGCACCCGTCAAAATCCTAAGTTACCATAAAAAAAGCTATATAAAACATTGACTAAGAGAGCTTTGTTCAAGTTCTTTCAAGTGAATTTGAACTTTTTGAACTGCCTGGAGATCCAGTCGCCGGTACCCAACGTACTGTGACTGAGGCCAATAGAGAAACAATTGATGCCAAAAGCGCCTTTTTCCCCGCCATGCGGCCTGCCCAGTCCAACCCCGCCCCGTTTTGTGCGGCTGGACCTGTTGAGCGTTGCCCAGCGTAGCTGAATATGCCTTTCCCGCCTAGTCGATTCGTCAACCGTCCTGCTGCCCGCATCGCCATGTGCCGTCTGACCAGCGTCGGGTGCGGCGTGCTGGGCCTGATCTTTTCCCTGGCGGCAGCGGCCCAGACCGCGCCGGCACCCGCCGCCGTCATCACGCTGCGCGATGCAGCGCAAAACGCCGTCCTGAACAACCCCGAGGTGCTGGCGAAATGGCACACCATCCGGGCCGCCGACGGTGAGCGGGATGCCGCCTTTGGCGCGCTGTTGCCGCGTGTGGACCTGTCCGTCTCGGGCGGCAGGGAGCGCCGCGACGACACCACGTTTCGTGGCAATCTGAACCGCTCGGCCAACTCGGTCGCCATCAGCCAGCTGCTCTACGACGGCTTTGCCACGCGCAACGAAGTCCGGCGCCTGGACCATGCGCGCCTGGTGCGCCTGTATGAATTCCTGGACACCTCGGAGACCGTAGCCTTCGAGGCGACACGGGCCTACCTGGATGTGTTGCGCTACCGCGAACTGGTACGGCTGGCAGAGGACAACTACGTCCAGCATCGGGCTGTTTTTGCGCAGACGGAACGCCGCGTCAAGGCGCGTGTGGCACGCGGCGTGGACCTGGAGCAGATCTCGGCGCGGCTGGCCTCGGCCGAGTCCAACCTGTTGCTGGAGACCGGCAGCCTGCACGACACCTCGGCCCGGTTCCAGCGCATCGTCGGCCTGCTGCCGGCGGCCGACATGCCGGTGCCCGCCCAGCTGACGGTGGCACTGCCGGCCGACCCGGTCGCCGCCCTGCAGCAGGCCCAGCAACGCAACGGTGCGCTGCTGGCAGCGGTCGAGAATATCCGCGCCGCCAGCTCGGCGCTGGACAGCCGCAGCGGTGCGTACGGCCCCCGTGTGGATTTGCGCCTGCGCCGCGACCGTGGCAACAACATGGGCGGCACCATCGGCACGCTGGACAGCAACGTGGCTGAAATCGTGCTGAACTGGAACCTGTTCAGCGGCGGCGCTGACCGCGCGCGGGACCGGCAGTTTGCCAACCAGCTCAATCTGGCCAAGGACCAGCGCGACAAGACCTGCCGCGATATCCGCCAGACCTTGCTGATCGCCTTCAACGACATTCGCAAGATCAAGGAGCAGCTCGCTTATCTGGACCAGAACAAGGTGTCGCTGGAAAAGGCGCGCAACGCTTACCGCCAGCAGTTCGACATTGGCCAGCGGACCTTGCTGGACTTGCTGGACACCGAGAACGAGCTGTACCAGTCGCGCCGTACAGTCGCCAATGCCGAGCAGGACTTGAACCTCGCCTACGTGCGCGCGCACGCGGCCCTGGGTACCCTGCTGACGTCGCTGGACCTGTCGCGCATCGATGTGGGTGCCTTGCCCGGTGTTGAAACGGGTGACGGTGCAGATGATGTGTCGAAGCAGTGCCCGCCGGATGCGATTGCGGTCTACACCATAGACAAGGACGCGCTGAACGAGCGTGCCAATGAGCAGATCAAGCAGACCGCCATCCTGAATGCCCGCGAGCGGGCACAGCAGGAGACGGCCCAGGAGGCGCGGCGCCAGCAGGAGGCGGAGTCCGCCGCGTCCACGCCGCCCCGGGCAACTGTGCCTGCGCCCAAACCGCGGGCTCCGGCGGCGCCTGTTTCGCCGGCCCCCCGGGGTGCTTCCGTTCCGCCATCGCCCGCAACGCCGCCGCCTGCCCCTTCTTCACCTGCTGCGCCTGCCGCTCCGCAGCCCTCGTCATCGCTGGCGCCATCGGACGTTGTGTCGCAAGCCTCGGGGGATGCAGTCGCCGTAGCGGACAACGCCAAGCCGGTGTCCGCCTCATCGCCGGAATTGCTCAACGCCCTGGAAGCCTGGCGCACTGCCTGGGTGCAACGGGATATCGACAAATACCTGGTGGCCTATGCCCCGGGCCAGTCGCCTTCGCCCCTGAACCGCAAGGTGTGGGAGCAAAACCTCCGGAGCTCCTTCGGCCGCATTTCCAACGTGCAGGTGGACATCACCGACATCCAGGTCACGGCGAATGACCCTACCCATGCGACCACCGTGTTCACGCAGGGCTACCGCTCGCCGCGGTACCAGGACGTGGTCACCAAGACCCTGCGCTGGGAGCAGATCGACGGCCGCTGGCTGATCGTCCGCGAAGGTTCTGTTCCGCAGGCCGCTGGATCGACGGTTCAAGCGCTCGGCAACGCGGGTGCCAGCGATGCTGCCCCGGCGCTGTCTTCTGTTCCCGTCGCGCCGGCCCTTGCGCCGACGATGGCTGCGCGTGAGGCCGAGCCCGTCCCGGCATCGGCGGCTGCACCCGAGTTGGCCCGTGCGCTGGAGGCCTGGCGCGCCGCCTGGCTCAAACGCGATGTGGAGAGCTATCTGGCCATCTATGCGCCAGGCCAGGCACCTTCGGGCAGCGGTGACCGCAAGGTGTGGGAAGAAAACCGCCGCGCCCTGATTGGCCGTGCATCCGAGGTCTGGATCGACGTGGCGGACGTGGTGGTGGAAATGACGGATGCCACCCACGCAGCGACGGTGTTCAGGCAGACCTACCGCTCGTCGAACTACCAGGATGTGGTCACCAAGACCTTGCGCTGGGAGCAGATCGATGGCCGCTGGCTGATCGTCCGCGAGGTGTCCGCCAAATGGACCAGCCCGGACGACAAGGTAGCGTCCAGCCAGCGCTAGGAACCCGGGCCGCTGCAGGCATCCCTGCATGCCGGCAGCCCCCTCCGATCAGTTTGGCCTGATCATTCCGGCAGCACGGCGGTCACTTCAATCTCCACGCGCGCCCTGGGTTCCACCAGGCCGGCGACCTGCACGCAGGTCATGGCGGGGAAGTTCCTGCCCATCACCTCGCGGTACACCGCACCCAGCTGCTTCAGGCTGTTCACATACTCCTCGCGGTCGACGACATACCAGGTCATGCGTGCCATGTGCTCCGGGCCAGCGCCACCGGCCTGGAGGACGGCGGCGATGTTGAGCAGTGCCTGCCGGGTCTGCACCACGAAGTCATCGCTTTCAAATTCCTGCCGGGCATTCCAGCCGATCTGCCCACCGACAAACAGCAGGCGGCCCTGCGCGAGGATGCCGTTGGCATAGCCTTTGGGTTCGGCCCAGTCGGGCGGCTGGATTTTATGGATCATGATGTTGTGCTTTGCGTGTGAAGGTAAGGAAGCAGGGCGTCCCGCAGCGGCGGCGGCATGCCGACCGGCTGGCCGTCGGGCACCCTGGAATACACCACCACGCCCTGGGCCCTCAGCTTGAGCGCCGGCGCGGCATCGGCCGAGGCGCCGGCCCCATGGATCTCGTAGCGCATGCCGATGCTGGCGTTGCCGACCTTGGTCAGCACCAGCGTGATGGTCAGCATGTCGCCGTGGCGGCACATGCCGAGGAACTCGGTTTTCAGATCGACGATGGGCACGCCCCTGCCGCCGGCAATCAGGGCGTGTTCAGGAAAACCGATATGCGCGAGAAAATCCTCCTGCACCTCGTGCAGCAGGTAAAAAAACTGCGGATAGAAAACAATGCCCGCCGGGTCGCAGTGGTGGAAGCGGACCTGCTTCTGCACGGAAAAGGTCAGGGCTGCGTTCATGACGGCTGCCTCAGCTTGAAACGCTGCAGCTTGCCGGTTTCGGTGCGGGGCAGCCTGGGCACGAACTCGATCTGCCGCGGGTACTTGAAGGGCGCCAGCATGGCCTTGACGTGTTCCTGCAGCGCCTTGATCTGCGCCGCATCTCCCACAGCGCCGGGCTTGAGCACCACGAAGGCCTTGACGACCATGCCGCGCTCTTCATCGGGCATGCCCACCACGCCGCACTCGGCCACCACCGGGTGCTTGAGCAACGCGTCCTCGACCTCCGGCCCGGCGACGTTGTAGCCGGCGGTGATGATCATGTCGTCGGCACGCGCCTGGTAGAAGAAGTAGCCGTCGGCGTCCTGCAGGAAGGCGTCGCCGGGGTAATTCCAGCCATCCTTCACATAGCGCGTCTGGCGTTCATCGGCCAGATAACGGCAACCGGTCGGGCCGCGCACTGCCAGCTTGCCGACGCTGCCGCGCGGCAGCTCGGCGCCGTCGTCATCGACCACCCTGGCTTCGTAGCCGGGCACCACCTTGCCCACCGCGCCGCGCCGCACGTCGGCGCCTGCGGCAGAAATGAAGATATGGAACATCTCGGTGGCACCGATGCCGTCAATCATCTCGATGCCTGTGGCGTCTTTCCAGAGCTGGCGGGTGGCGTCTGGCAGGCCCTCACCGGCGCTCACGCACAAGCGCAGTTTCGGCAGGCCCTGCTGCTTCGCGAAAGCTGCCATCTGCCGGTAAAAAGTGGGCGCGGTGTAGCAGATGGTCGCGCCCTGCTGGCCGATGAGCTGCACCATGGCCTCCGGTGTGTAGGGAATCGAAGGGTAGTACACCGATGCGCCCGCCCACATTGGAAAGATCAGCATGCCGCCCAGGCCAAAGGTGAAGGCCAGCGGTGGGGAGCCGACGACGACGTCGTCCGGCGTGGCCTGGAGCACATGGCGCGGCCAGGCCTCGCAGGCCGCCAGAATGTCGCGGTGCGTGTGCACCGCCGCTTTGGGCTGGCCCGTGGTGCCGGAGGTGAAGGCCATCATCGCGATGTCATCCGAGGCGACGGGGCAGGGCGTGCAGCGTCCGTCCTTTTGCGAGGACAGAACCGCCAGCGAGCCGGGTTCGTTCATCAGGTTGAAGGGGACGATGGTGTGCAGCACATCGCCCTGCGCCCTGGCGGTCTGCAGCTCCTCCAGCAGCGTGGCGTCGCACAGCGCCAGTGCTGGCCGGGCTTTTTCGATGATGTCGGTCAACTCCTTGGCGCGCAGCAGCGGCATGGTGGCCACGGCCACCAGCCCGGCCTGCACCACGCCCAGCCAGGCCAGCGCCATGCCGATGGAGTTACCGCCGCGCAGCAGCACCCGGTTGCCCGGCACCAGCGCGAAGTCCTCCATCAGCACCTGCGAGATGCGGTTCACCCGCTCCAGCGTGTCGCGATAGCTGAGGGTGATGCGGTCCGAGCGCAGAAAGGGGCGGTCCGCATGTCCATTGGCAAAGGCCTTTTCAAAAAGCGTTTGCACCAGATTGGCCTGATCGGCAATCTGCAGCTCGGGCCGGCTGTAAACCAGCGCTGGCCACTGCTAGCGCGGTGGCAGTCGGTCGTGCACAAAGCGGTCGACCTGTGCGGATGGCACGGTGACGCTCATGATTGCAACACCGCCTTTCCGATGATGAGCTGCTGCACTTCCGTCGCGCCTTCGTAAATGCGCAGCGAGCGGATGTCGCGGTACAGGCTCTCCACCTTGGTGCCCACCTTCACCCCCAGCCCGCCGTGCATCTGCAGCGCCATGTCGATCACCTTCTGCGCGTTCTCGGTGGCGGTCATCTTGGCCATGGCAGCGGCGACGGTGCGGTGCTGGCGGGCTTGTGCATCCGTTGCGCCAGCCCGGCCTTGGCCGCTGTCGCGCAGCCAGGCAGCGCGGTAGGTCAGCAGCGCTCCAGCGTCCACCAGTGCCGCCATCTCGCCGAGCTTGGCCTGGGTCAACTGAAAGTCAGCCAGCGTATGGCCGAACATCCTGCGCTGCTGCGCATGGGCAATGGCTTCTGCCAGCGCCCGCCGCGCCATGCCCAGCGCTGCGCCCGCGACCGATGCACGAAAAATATCCAGTGTCTGCATGGCCAGCTTGAAACCACTGTTGACTTCACCCAGTTGGGCGGAGGCGGGCAACTGGCAGTGGTTGAAGCGCAGTGTGGCCAGCGGGTGCGGCGCCATCACGGCGATGTGCTCACTGCTGTCGAGGCCCGGCGTGTCCGCATCGACGATGAAGGCGCTGATGCCGCGTGCACCGGCGCTGGCATCCGTCCTGGCAAACACCACATAGAAGTCGGCTATGCCGCCGTTGCTGATCCAGGTCTTGGTGCCGTTCAGCGTCCAGCCGCTGGCGGTTTGAACCGCGGTCGTGGCCATCGCGGCCACGTCCGAGCCCGCATCGGGTTCGCTCAGGGCAAAGGCCGCGATCTTGTCGCCAGCAGCTACCTGCGGAAGATAAGCCGATTGCTGCGACGCCGTACCCGCCAGCGTGATGGCGCCGCTGCCCAGCCCCTGCATGGCAAAGGAAAAATCGGCCAGCGGCGACTGGAAGGCCAGGGCCTCGCGCAGGACCACCAGTGCGCGGGAGTCGAGTGCGGGCAGCGCACCGCCCAGTTGCCCACTGCTGCCGGCTGGTACGCAGTAGCGCAGCCAGCCCTGCTGGCCGAGCAACTGCACCCATTCGCGGCAGGCGCGCCGGTCGTCGCTTTCGTCCAGCTGTTGCTGCGCCACCCAGGGCGACAGGCGCGCCGCCAGGGCCCGGTGCGCGTCGTCGAAAAAGGGGAGCGCGAGGTGCTCGGTGGAGGGCGTCATGATTCAGTCTCCTGCAAAGACCGGCTTTTGCTTTGCAGCAAAGGCTTCGTAGGCGCGGGTGAAGTCCTGCGTCTGCATGCAGATGGCCTGGGCCTGGGCTTCGGCCTCGATGGCCTGGTCCAGCGTCATGGCCCATTCCTGGTGCAGCATGGTCTTGGTCATCGCGTGGGCGAAGGTCGGGCCGCTGGCCAGCTCGTGTGCGAGCTTCTGCGCCTGGGCCAGCACCTCCTGCGGCTCGTGCAGGGCATTGAAGAAGCCCCAGGCCAGGCCCTCCTGCGCCGTCATCGCGCGGCCGGTGAACAGCAGCTCGGACGCGCGACCCTGGCCGATCAGTCGCGGCAGCAGCGCGCAGGCGCCCATGTCGGCGCCGGCCAGCCCGACGCGGGTGAAGAGAAAGGCGGTCTTGGCCTGCGCGGTGCCCAGCCGCATGTCGGCGGCCAGCGCCATCATCGCGCCGGCACCGGCGCAAATGCCGTCGATGGCGGCAATGATGGGCTGTGGGCAGAGGCGCATGGCCTTGATCAGGTCGCCCGTCATGCGGGTGAACTCCAGCAACTCGGGCATGGTCATCTTGGTGAGCGGGCCGATGATCTCGTGCACGTCGCCGCCGGAGCAGAAGTTGCCGCCGGCCCCGGTGAGCACCACCGCCTTGATGTCGGTGGCGCGGTTCAGCGCGTGGAAGAGGTCGCGCAACTCGGCGTAGGAGTCAAAGGTGAGCGGGTTCTTGCGCTCGGGCCGGTTCAGCGTGAGCGTGGCCACGCCACCATCCACCGCGTAGGCAAAGTGCTTCGCCTGATGACTGGCCATCGCGTCGAACTGGGCGCGCATCGGGTTGTGGGGGGTGATGTAGTGCTTCATGCGGCTTCCAGTTTGCTGGCGCTGAGTTGATCGGTGTGGTGTTGCTTGACCTTGCCCAGCAGGCGGTGCAGGGATTCGACCTCGCGTGTGGACAGGCCTTCGAACGCGGCGACGATCCAGGCCTCGTGCTGGCGCGCCATCTCATCGAACTGCTTGCGCCCCCGGGTGGTGAGCCTGACGCGGTAGGCGCGCCGGTCGCCCGCCACCTCGACGCGCTCAACCAACCCCTCGTTCACCAACTGGTCGGTGATGCCGGTGACATTGCCACCGGTGACCATCATGCGGCGCGAGAGCTCGTTCATCTTCAGGCCCTCGGGGCTGCGTTCGAGCTGCGCCATCAGGTCGAAGCGGGGCAGGGTGGTGTCGAACTGTTCGCGCAACTGGGTGCGCACCTGTTTCTCGACCAGCTGGGTGCAGGTCAGCAGGCGCAGCCACAGGCGCAAGGCCTCCGGGTGTTCGCTGTGGCCTCGGGCTTCCATGTCCATGGGTGTCTCCGTTCAGTTCTGTTGGCTGCTCTTATTTCAGGGTGGACGCGGCGGGATCAGCCTGCTTTTGCAGCTCGCGGTACAGCTGGTCGCGGCCGCTCAGGTAAGGTTGTGGCCAATCGACATGCCGGCTTTGCAGCCTGGCGGCTTCATGCAGCGTCCAGGCCGGGTCGGCCAGATGCGGCCGGGCAATCGCGCACAGGTCGGCGCGCCCGGCGGCAATGATGCTGTTGACGTGGTCGGCTTCTGAAATGGCGCCGACGGCAATCGTCCGGATGCCCACCTCGTTGCGGATGCGGTCGGCAAACGGCGTCTGGTACATGCGGCCGTACACCGGTTTGGCAGCCCGCGTGGTCTGGCCGGAGGACACGTCGATGAAGTCGCAGCCGGCGGTCTTGAACAGGCGGGCGATGCCAATCGCATCATCGGCGGTGTTGCCGCCGGGTGCCCAGTCGTGCGCCGAGATGCGCACGCTCATCGGCAGGTGGGCCGGCCACACCGCGCGCATGGCGGCGAACACTTCCAGCGGATAGCGGCAGCGGTTCTCGAGGCTGCCGCCGTACGCGTCGGTGCGCAGGTTGGTCAGCGGTGTGATGAAGCTCGACAGCAGGTACCCATGCGCGCAATGCAGCTCCAGCCAGTCAAAGCCGGCCTCCACTGCGTAGCGGGTGGACTGCACGAACTCGGCCTTCACCCTGTCCATGTCGGCCTGGGTCATGGCCTGCGGTGTCTGGTTGTTGGGGCCATAGGCGACGGCACTGGCCGCCAGCACAGGCCAGTTGCCGGTGGGCAGGGGCTCGTCAGCGGCTTCCCAGCCCACTTGTGTGGAGCCTTTGGGGCCGCTGTGGCCGAGCTGCAGGCCGATCTTCGCGCCACCGCCTGAGGCATGAACAAATTCAACAATGCGCTTGAAGCCCTGCATTTGCGCCTCGTTCCACAAGCCGGGGCAGCCGGGGGTGATGCGGCCTTCGGCGCAGGGGGCGGTCATTTCCACAAACACCAGTGCTGCGCCGCCGAGCGCGCGGGCGCCCAGGTGCACCAGATGGAAGTCTTGCGGCACGCCGTCGACGGCGCTGTAGGTGGCCATGGGGGAGACGACGATGCGGTTCTTGAGCTGCAGCTCGCGCACCTTCAGCGGTGTCAGCATCGGAAGCACCGCTTTGCCACCGGCCAGCCAAACTTCATAGTCTTTTAGCCATTGGGCATCGCGCACCCGCAGGTTCTCGTGGCTGATGCGCTGCGAGCGGGTGAGCAGCGAGTAGAAGAACTGCTCGGCTTCCAGACCGCTGTAACGGTCCACGTTCTCAAACCACTCGGTGGAGTTGCGGGCGGCGTTCTGGATCTTCAGCACCTCGACTGACCGAAGCGCTTCGTAGGCTTGCAGTGCGGCGTCGGTACTGGTGTGCTGCGCAAAGCAATGGGTGAGCTCGATCGCGTCTTCGAGCGCTAGCTTGGTGCCGCTGCCGATCGAAAAATGAGCCGTGTGCGCAGCATCCCCCATCAGGACTATGGGCACCTGTTTGCCGGCGATGGTCTCGCGGTGCACCCAGCGCTCGCACACCACACGCGGAAAGCGGATCCAGATCGCCGAGCCGCGCACATGGGTGGCGTTGTTCATCAGTGGGTTGCCGTCGAGGTATTTCGCAAACAGCCGCTCGCAGAAGGCGATGCCGTCCTCCTGGCTCATCTTGTCCAGGCCGTGGGCTTTCCACACCGCTTCCGGTGTTTCCACGATGAAGGTGGAGGTACTGTCGTCAAACTTGTAGGCGTGGGCGGCAAACCAGCCGTGTTCAGTGCGCTCGAAGGCAAAGGTGAAGGCATCGAAGGTCTTGCGCGTGCCCAGCCAGACAAAGCGGCAGGCGCGCAGCTCGACGTCGGGACGGAAGGTGTCGGCATAGCGGTTGCGGATGCGGCTGTTGAGGCCGTCGCTGGCCACGACCAGATCGGCCGCGTAGCGGGCGGCGATGGCCTGGTCGTCCTGCACATCGGTTTCAAACACCAGATCGACCCCGAGTGCCAGGCAGCGGTCCTGCAGGATGTTCAGCAGTCGCTTGCGACCGATGCCGCAAAAGCCGTGGCCGCCCGAGCGCACGCTGCGGCCCTTGAAGAACACCTCGACATCGTCCCAGTGGTTGAAGGCGTCGCCGATCAGCTGGGCACTCACCGGATCCGCGGTCCGCAAGTTGCCCAGGGTCTGGTCGGACAGCACCACGCCCCAGCCAAAGGTGTCAAACGGGCGGTTGCGCTCCACCACGGTGATCTGGTGGGCCGGGTTCTGCAGCTTCATCAGCAGCGCAAAGTACAGGCCGGCGGGGCCGCCGCCGAGGCAAAGGATGTGCATGGGTGCAGATGTGAAGGATTGGTTTGACCTTAATTGTTTAGGTTTAAACTAAATTCGTCAAGCGGAGTTTCCGCAGCATGAACATATGCCCTTCGACAGGCTCAGGGCGAACGGAATTCAGTTAGCCCGAGATGGAGGCCGCGAGGTCTTCAACCCAGCGGAGCCGCGGGACTGGCTTCGCCAGACCGCAGGCGGACGGCCCCCTGAGGGGGCAGGGAGCTACACGCAGTGAGCGACCGTGGGGGCCCTATTCCTTCGCCTGAAAGCCTTCAGCCCGGTAAGTGAGCACCAACGTGTCCCTGAAACCTTCACTGCTTGAGTCGTCGGCCGGCAGAATGGGCGTGGTTTCGTGGATGACGCGGGCGTCGTCCAGCAGCAGGGCGGTCAGCGGCTCCTGCATCACAAAGCGCACCCCGTGCGGGCCGTGGGCGTCGAAGACGCGGGTTTCGCCGCCCTTCACGCCATGCCGCGCCACCATCATCACCACCACAAAGTTCACGCCGTCGCGGTGGGCGCCCTCCGGGGTCGGGCGGCCGACGCCGCCGGCCGTGTCGATGCGGAACTGGTGTGCCTCGATGTACCAGTGCGGCACGGGCGTGACCTCGGCAAAGAGCTGGCCAAATCCTGCGAGCAGTCCGGTCCAGGCCGAGGCCTGTGCCACAGCCGGCTCGACCGGTTCAAACCAGCGCTCGAAGCCGCCGTGCAGGGCGTTGTAGTCGGTGGGCTGCCAGTGCGCGCGGTGAGGCGTCTGTGCCAGTTCGCCGGTGCTTAGGGTCTGTACAAAGCACGAATGCCGCCGCCTGCGGTAGTGGCCTCCGTCCTTGAGGTGGGCGTCCGGCGGCAGGCGGTCCCAGGCACTGGCCAGGGCCTGCCATTGGTCTGTCCAGGGTGGCGTGGGCAAGCGCAGGGTGGCGGTCAGCTCGGTGGGCATCAGCAGGCTGATCCCGTCCTGCCGCAGTCCCTGGGCGGCCGGTTTTTGAACGGTGGCGATATTGAACATGCCGCTATTTTGCGCGACCATGGCATGCGGCCTACAGACACTGGCCGACCGCTTGCCCATAATGGCTGCAAGACTCACTTCAGGAGATGACCATGCTGTACAAATTCAAATCCAAAGACGCCGGCGACGTGATCATGCTCGAAGCCAATGGCCGGCGCGTGCTGGAAATCATCGGCAAGGACGCAGGGCCCAAGGGCATCATCCTGCCCGAGCAGATGCCGGCGGCCATCAAGGCGCTGGAAGACGCGATCGCCCTGGAGCATGCCCGCGACAAGGAAAAAGGAAAGGAAGGCGATGACGTTCCTGGCGACGGTGTCGGCCTGCACCAGCGTGCCATTCCCTTCCTCGACATGCTGCGCCGCAATCTGGCAACGGGCCATGAGGTGGTGTGGGGCGTCTGATCGCCGGAGCTCAGCCGATGACGGGTGCGAGTCATTTCACACCCACAAAAAAGGCCCGCTGAAGCGGGCCTTTTTGATTCCCGCTGAACGCAGGCGCTTTCAGTCCACCTTCGCGCCGGAGGCCTTGACCACCTGCGCCCACTTCTTGTGCTCGGCATTGATGAAGGTCGTGAACTGCTGCGGTGTGTTGCCGCCGGGAATCGCGCCCTGGGCCAGCAGCTTTTCCTTCATCGCTGGTGTGCCCAGCGACTTGCTCACTTCCTGCTGGATGCGGTTCACGATGTCGGGCGGCGTGCCGGCCGGTGCCAGCAGGCCAAACCACGAGCTGGCTTCGAAGCCCTTGAGTGTCGGCCCGCCGGCTTGCTCCACCGTGGGGACGTCAGGCACTGCGGCCGAACGCTCGGCACTGGTCACGGCCAGGGCTTTCAGCTTGCCGGACTTGATCAGTGCCATGGACGATGGCAGGTTGTCGAACATCACGTCCATGTCGCCGCCCACCAGCGCCAGCAACGCAGGCCCGGAGCCGCTGTACGGAAAGTGCGTCATGTAGGTGCCGCTCATGGTTTTGAACAGCTCGCCTGCCAGGTGGATGGAGGTGCCGTTGCCGCTGGAGGCCATGTTGAATTGTCCGGGCTTGGACTTGGCCACGCGGATGAAATCCTGCACGTTGTTGATGCCGGCCGCCCTGGCTTTTTCGGTGTTCACCACCATCACGTTGGGCACACCCGCGACCAGGGTGATGGGCGCAAAGTCCTTTTGCGGGTCGTAGGCCAGCTTGCTGTAAAGCGACTTGTTGATGCCGTGCGTGCCGACAGTGCCCATCAGCAGCGTGTAGCCGTCGGGTGCAGCTTTGGCGACCACGTCGGCGCCGATGTTGCCGCCCGCACCGGCGCGGTTTTCCACGATGAAGGTCTGACCAAAGGCCTTGGACAGCTCGGGTGCCATGGCCCGCGCCAGGATGTCGGTGGTGCCGCCGGGGGCAAAGGGCACGACGATGCGGACTGTCCGTGCCGGCCAGGGGCTACCCTGCGCCAGCGCAGAGCCGGCTGCGAGGGTGAGAGCGGCCCATGCGCAGGTGGCCAGCAGGTGCCGGCGATTGATTGCAGAAGAGTGTTTCAAGCGTGTCTCCATCGTTGGATGTGTTGTGCCCAGACGATAGCGCTCGCCGGGAGGCGCTTCAAGAGGGTTACACCTGACAGCGCTGCCATCGCCATGGCCATGAAAAAAGCCGCCGGGCGGTGGCCGGGCGGCTTGGTCAGGAAGGCAGGGGTCGCGTCAGTCGGCGAACTTGCCGGCGGCTTCGATCACCGGCTTGAGCTTGGCGATTTCGGCCGTCACGAAGGCCTTGTGACCGGCAGGGTCGTTGCGCTTGTCGTTGATGATCACAGCGCCCAGGGCTTCCTGCTTCTTGATGAAGTCAGGGTCTTTCAGCGCCACCTTCAGGGCGTTGTTGAGCTGGGTCAGTACGGCGGGGGGTGTGCCCTTGGGTGCGTACAGGCCGTGCCAGACGGTGAGATCAAAGCCCTTGAGGCCCATCTCTGCCAGCGTCGGGTAGTCTTTCAGGACCTTGTTGCCAGCCAACGGCTTGGAGGTGGTCACGGCAAAAGCCTTGACGCGGCCGGCCTCGATGAAGCTCGTGGTGTTGGTGGTCTGGTCGCACATCACGTCAACTTGGCCGCCCACCAGGGCATTCATGGCGGGTGCCGTACCACCAAAGGGAATGGTGGTCATGGCATCTTTGGAATTGAGGGCTGCCTGCCACATCACACCGCACAGGTGCGAGGCTGAACCGAGGCCGGCGTGCGCAATATTCAGTTTGCCGGCATTGGCCCGGATGTAGTTCTCAAAGTCGCGGTAGGTGTTGGCTGGCAGCTGGGGCTTGCCGATCAGCGTCATCGGCACTTCGTTGACCATACCGAGAAACTCGAAGTCATCGACCGGCTTGTACTGCAGTTTGCGGTAAAGCGCTGGCGCTGCCGCCATGCCGATGTGGTGCAACAGCAGCGTGTGGCCATCGGGTGCGGCCTTGGCCACCTTGGTCACGCCGATGGTGCCACCGGCGCCGTTGACGTTTTCCACGATGAAGTTGGCAGTGCCGCCCATGGCTTTGCGCATGGCCTCGGACAGATCGCGTGCCACACGGTCCGTCGGGCCACCGGCGGCGTAAGGCACGATCACGGTGATGGGGCGGTTGGCGGGGAAAGTCTGCGCCTGGGCAAACAGGGCCGTCGCTGCCGCAACGAGGACGATAAGGCGTTTCATGGGCGTCTCCAAATAGTGAAGAAGGAGTTTACGGCGCAGCCGGTGAAAGCGTATCGCGGGAACTACGTAGGGGCTATCCCATGAAGGGCTTGTCCGGCGCGGCTGTCACCGCGGACACCAGTTGTGCTACCTGTAGCTGCGCGCGTCCTCGATCACCTTGCCGTCGTTGGGCAGGCTGCCCGGCGCCAGCACCTGCACATCGCCCCGCAGCTTGGTGACGTCGCGGATGGCTTCGCCGATGCGGGTCTCCAGGCCCTGCGGTGCGGCGCTGGCCTCGACCTTCAGCGTCATGCTGTCGCTGGCCATCTCGCCGGTGACCACGAGCCGCGCCTTGAGCACTTCGGGGAAGCGGCGGGTGATGTCGGCGACCTGGCTGGGATGCACAAACATGCCGCGGATCTTGGTGGTCTGGTCGGCCCGGCCCATCCAGCCTCTGATGCGGGTGTTCGTGCGTCCCGTCGGGCAGTGCCCGGGCAGCACGGCCGACAGGTCGCCCGTGCCGAAGCGGATCAGCGGGTAGTCCGGGTTGAGCGTGGTCACCACCATCTCGCCGACCTCGCCCTCGGGGACCGTGTCGCCGGTGCCGGGACGCACGATCTCGACGATCACGCCCTCGTCCAGCACCAGGCCTTCGCGTGCAGACGTCTCATAGGCAATCAGCCCCAGGTCTGCCGTGGCATAGCTTTGGTAGATATCCATGCCCCGCTCGGCAAACCAGTCGCGCAGGCTGGGCGGCAGGGCTTCGCCGCCGGTCAGGCCCTTGCGCATGCTGGACACATCGCTGCCGGTTTCCAGCGCCTTTTCCATCAGGATGCGCAAAAAGCTCGGCGTGCCCATGTAGGCGTCGGGCCGCAGTTCGGCAATGGCCTGCAACTGCTGCTCGGTCTGGCCCACACCGGCAGGAAACACGCTGCAGCCGACGGCGTGCGCACCCGATTCCATGATGAAGGCGCCGGGCGTCATGTGGTAGCTGAAGGCGTTGTGCACCAGATCGCCGGACCGAAAGCCCGCTGCGAACAGGGCCCGGCCCGCGCGCCAGTAATCCCTGGCTACGCCTTCGGGCTCGTAGATCGGGCCAGGCGACGAAAACACCCGCGGCATCTTCGGGCCACGCAGCAAGGCCGAGAACCCGCCAAACGGGTCTGTGGCCCGAATGGCTTTCTGGCGCTCCAGCAACTCATGTTTGCGGGTCACAGGAAGCCTGGCCAGCGTTTCGCGCGAGCTCACCCCTGCCGCGTCAACGCCAGCCAGAATGCCCGCATAGGCGGGGGCCGCTTGCTGCGCGTGCGCGATCTGCTTGGCCAGCGCCGCCATCAACGCGGCTTCGCGCTGTGCCGCATCGCGCGTTTCAAGCGCATCGAAAAATTCGCTCATGAGTGTTTCCGTTGGTGTTCGAGTGTTCTGTAGTGGGAGTGCCGACCCTTCGATGCGCATTGCGTACCCCGTCCTGAGCTCGTCGAAGGGTCAGGGTGAGCGGAAAAATGACCGAGCCAATACCAGTTGAGCCGCGGAACCGGCTCAGCCGGGCCGCAGGCGGACGGCCCCCTCGGGGGGCAGCGACCCACACGCAGTGGGGGAGCGTGGGGGCTCAAGCAAGCCACCGCTTGCGCCGCTTGTAGCTCTTCACGTCCTTGAAGCTCTTGCGTTCGCCACCGCCCACACCCAGATAAAACTCTTTCACGTCCTCGTTGTTGGCCAGGTCGCTGGCAGCGCCATCCATCACCACGCGGCCGCTCTCCATGATGTAGCCGTAGTCGGCGTACTTCAGCGCCATGTTGGTGTTCTGCTCGGCCAGCAGGAAGGTGACCTTCTCCCGCTCATTGAGGTCCTTCACGATGGTGAAGACTTCCTCCACGATCTGCGGCGCCAGCCCCATGGAGGGCTCGTCCAGCAGCACCATGGTGGGGCTGGCCATCAGGGCGCGGCCGATGGCGCACATCTGCTGCTCGCCCCCTGAGGTGTAGGCGGCCTGCGAGGTGCGGCGGGTCTTGAGGCGCGGAAAGTAGTTGTAGACCTTTTCCAGATTGGCGGCGACCTCGGCCTTGCTGGTGCGGGTGTAGGCGCCGGTCAGCAGGTTCTCTTCGATGGTCAGGTGGGCAAAGCAATGCCGGCCTTCCATCACCTGCACCACGCCGCGCTGCACCAGGTCGGCGGGCGAGAGGTTCTCGATGCGCTCACCGCGCAGCTCGATGGAGCCCTTGGTGACCTCGCCGCGCTCGCCCTTGAGCAGGTTGGAGATGGCGCGCAGGGTGGTGGTCTTGCCCGCGCCGTTGCCCCCGAGGATGGCCACGATGCGGCCCTGCGGGACTTGCAGCGAGACGCCCTTGAGCACGAGGATCACGTGGTTGTAGATCACCTCGATGCCGTTGACGTTCAGAACAATGTCGTTGGTGTTCATGGTTTCAGTTGTGTTGCCAATTGAAAGAGTCGGCGTGCCGGCCCTTTCAATTGGCGGCTACCCGAAGGCAGCCGCGGGGGTGTACCCGGCCCTCGCTGCCCAAGTGCGTTCACCAGCAGGCGCCGTGGAACTGGCTTGGCCAGGCCACAGGCGTCGCCCCCTGCAAGGGGGAGGGTGAAGCGACACGAAGTGCGCGAGACCACGGGGTTGCACCCGGCTCTCGCCAACCAAGTGCGTTCACCAGCAGGCGCCGTGGAACTGGCTTGGCCAGGCCACAGGAGCCGCCCCCTGCAAGGGGGGAGGGTGAAGCGACACGAAGTGCGCGAGACCACGGGGG
>CBHWCZ010000036.1:0-22489 GCA_966112355.1 uncultured Polaromonas sp. | reverse complement strand
TCGACCAGGGCGTGGGCTGCTCCAAGGTGCCCGACATCCACAACGTGGGCCTGATGGAAGACCGTGCCACGCTGCGCATCAGCAGCCAGCACATCGCCAACTGGCTGCACCACGGCGTGGTGACCAAGGCGCAAGTGATCGAAACCTTCGAGCGCATGGCCGCCGTGGTGGACAAGCAGAACGCGGGTGACAAGCTCTACAAGCCGATGGCCGGCCACTTCACGACGTCAGCCGCCTACAAGGCCGCGCTGGACCTGGTGCTCAAGGGCCTGGAGCAGCCGAGCGGCTACACCGAGCCACTGCTGCATGCGTGGCGACTGAAGGTGAAGGCGTCCACCTGAACCGGTGATGAACCGCTGACATCACGGCGCACCCTCCGGGCGCAGGTTCGGGGTGTGCCCTGTCAGAGCTGACTGCCGTCCACCAGTTGCCTTTGCCGGATCACCACGCGCAACGTGGGCGCGCCCGGCCGGCCTGAGCGGAACAGCATCACGTCGGCATCGCCTGCCACCCAGGAGGTGGTGTCGGCCAGCGTCTGGTCGGGTAAGCCAAAGGCGGCCAGTTCAGGCCCCAGTTCGGTCCTCAGCGTTTCTAGCACGGCACGCTGGGCGCGTGTGACCGCCTCATCGGCTGCCGGTCCGGTGCCGGGGTCCAGCAGCAGCAGTTCAAGCTGCTCCAGCTTCTGGTGGCCGAAGAAAAAAGTCTCTTCAAAACGACAGCCCGACCACGTCAGCTCGGCCAGCCGCAGCGACCCGACGGCGCCGGAGGACAGGCGTCGCGCTGGCCGCACGGGCCGTGCCTCAGGCGAGCTGGCAGCGATCTGGCCAGGGCTCTGACCAATCTGCGCAACCCACGACGAAACCCCCTCGCCCCACGCGTTGGCCCATGGGGGGAAGAAGAGACAGGCCCACAGCGCAGCGCGTCGGGGCCAAGCCGCCTGACGAGGAACATGGATTTGGGGGCAATACATCGACAGCGACCATCAAAACGTCTGAAAAGCCGTCATCTTACAAAGTGACGGAGCGGCGCAGGCCCTGCGCGTCTTGCCATGCGCACCGGCAACGCCGGATCCACGAAAAGGCTCGCGGCGACGCAAGTTCCCGGGTTAACCCGAGATGTGTGAAGGCGCAACCAATTGCAACACTTTGAAATTGACGAGAGGCTGCTGCAAGCCCCCGCTTACCCTAGCCTACTGATGTGCGGCCCGGGACTTGTCTTTGCGACCCCGCCATCAGGGTCCTGCAGTTTTTCCATGTGGATGTCCAGTCATGCAATTTCACCCGCCTCACGCCAGCGGCCACGTCGCGAGCGCTTTTGATCTGGCGTTGTCAGGACGACAACCGACCCTCGCCCGGCACCGGTAACACACCGCACCATGGCTGCACAACCTGATGTTTTTGCCCATTGCCTGGAGCAGGCCGTCGAAGCGGCGGGACCGGCACTGGAGCGCAGCCTGGACGACGCCGTGGCGGCCCTGCAGTTCGCAGAGTCGCTCGGTCAGCCCGGTGCCGAGCGTGAGCAGTCGGGCCTGGCGTGGCGCGAACTGCTGCAGAACAAGCCGGCCTGGTGCGAACGCTACCCCGCACGGTTGCAGGCTTTGCTCGCAGACTCTGCGCCAGTCGCAGTCCGCGGCATGGCCCTGAACACAGCGGCCGCCGCCGGGCACCCCACCCACGCTACGCCAGGGCCAGCCGCCCATCTGCCACTCTCGCTGGTCGATGACGCGGACGTGTCCCGTTCCATTGCGTCGTCACGGCTGACACAGCAGGTGCTGCCTGCGGTGGAACCCCTGCTGGCCGAGCTCGACAAACTGGTGAGTTCGGTCCGTGGCCTGTCGAGCGTGCGGCCCGACATGAACCCGCTGCAGCCCGAGATCTTTGTCCGGGCCCTCCAGGCCCTGATGGGCGAGGCCCCTGCTGAACCGGCTCTGGTGGCGCTGTGGATCCGCCATCTGGCCGAGCCCTTCGGGCGCGAGCTGCGGCTCGTGTACGAGCGGCTGGTCAACCTACTGGAGATGTGCAATGTGCAGGGCGCCAGCTACCGCGTGGTGTCGCAGGTGTCCGCACAGCCCGCTCGCGCTGCGGCCAGGGCGGAGACCGGCGTCTTCAACCGCGAGGCGGCGCAGCAAGCCGCGCCTGCCGTTGATACGGGCGGTGGCGGCTGGCATGCGGAGGGCGTGTTCTCAACCGGCCCTGCCCCGCTGTCGGCGGCACCTGAACCGGTGCAGTATGCCGACCTGTCCAATTTTGAAATACGCGAAGAACTGTTCCAGGAGTTCCTGTTCAACAGCAACACCCCGACAGCCGAGCGCCCGCTGGCGCCCGCCTATTACGACAACGTCGAGGAAGAGCTCCAGGCCCTGAAGTCGGCGCCCGATTCGGCAGCTGCGCCGCTGGTGGATCTTCCCGATGCCAGCAGGCGTGTGGCGGCCGAGGCAACGGGCAGCCCGCATCCGCCCGAACAGGTTGACGAGCGCAGCCAGCTCAACCAGCAGGTGTGGGGACCGTACGGCCGCGCCCGGGAGCGGGCCATGGTGCGAACCCAGCTCAGGAAGGAAGCACAGCACGTCGACCAGGTGCTGGGGCTGGAGGTGGTGCGCAAGCTGGTCAACCAGGTGGCACAGGACCCGCGGCTGCTGGTGCCGGTGCGCGAGGCCATCGTGGCGCTGGAGCCCTCCCTGCTGCGGCTGGCCATGGTGGACCCGCGCTTCTTCAGCGACGAACGGCATGCCGGCCGGCGGCTGCTGGAACGCGTCGCCCAGCGCAGCTTCAAATACAACGACGCAGCGAACCCCGAGTTCCGGATGTTCCTGGGGCATGTCACACAGGCCTTCAAGTCACTGAACGAGCAGGACATTGACGACCTGGTGCCCTTTGTGGATGCCATGGCCACGCTGGAGCAGCAGTGGACCGGGCTGGACACGCGGGAGACCCAGCAGCGCGACCACATCCTGAAGACCCTGCGCTTCGCTGAAGACCGCCAGCTCCTGGCCGACCAGATTGCCACCGGGCTGCGCCAGCGTTCGGACCTCGACAAGGTCCACCGGCTGGTGCTGGATTTTCTGCTGGGCCCCTGGGCCCTGGTGCTGGCGCACGCCAAACTCATCGACACCCGCAACCAGGTCGACCCCAAGGGTTTCGGCTCTGTGGTGCCAGACCTGATCTGGAGCGTCAAGCGCGACGTCACGCTGCGCAGGCCGTCCAAGCTGATCGCCATGATCCCCGGCCTGCTGGCACAGATTCATGACGGCCTGACCCTGATCGGCCAGGATCCGCGCGAAAGCGACGCCTTCTTCGAGGCACTGATGAAGCTGCATCGCCCGGTGCTCAAGCTGCGCCGCCTCAAAAGCCGGCGCGATGCCGAGGAGTCCGGCGCCATGCCGCTGGAGAGCGATGGGCCAGCCGGTCCGGACGACCTGCAGGACGATCTGGACCACGAACAGTTGTACGACCCCGACGACACCGAGTCACTGGATGGCAACGACACCGGCGACACCCTGCAGGACGGCGCGGAAGCCCTTCCCTGGATGGGACGCGACGACCTGCATGCCGCCGGCTTCGAGGACACGGTGCAGACCGACCACGGGGAGTTGCTGCCGATAGCGGAGGCCCCCAGCGCTGTTGAGGGGTTACCGCAGCGCCTGCCGACACGAAAGACGGCCGACACGGCCCCGACAGGCTCAGCCGCGCAGCCGACCGACTTGCCCGCACTGGCGTCTGCTGAAGCGGAGCAGCTCCTGCAGGCCCTGCGGACGGGCGACTGGGTGGACCTCTACTCGCGGCGGCAGTGGCTGCGGGCCCAGCTGATCTGGGTGAGCAGCAAGGGAACGCTCTTCATGTTCCTCAGCCATGGTGGCCAGCCCCATTCAATGACGAAACGCAGTTGCGAACGCCTGCTGCGCGAGCGGCTGCTGCAGCCGGTGGACACGCATGACGTGGTCGAACACGCACTGGACGCCGTGGCGTCTGCGCTCGCCGGCGGGACCGAACGCAACGCCCGGCCCGATCAGGGCAGTCAAGCCGCCCGCCAGCGCGCGGCAACGCGTACCGAACCTGAAACAGCCTGAGGCATCCAGCGTCAAGCTTCAAGCCTGCCAGACGCCGTAGCCCGCTTCACGCAGACCGATGCCGAGCTCCACTTCCATGTCGCGCGCCGCGTCATACGGCATCGGGTTGTACATGACGTAGAGCTGCGGCAACAGGCGCAGGCCAAAGTCGCGCACAAAGCGGTTCGACTGGATGCCTGCCTTGTGCTTGTCAAAGCGCAGGTCCACGTCCAGCCCGGTCATGCCGACGTACACGAAGGGCTTTCCCAGCTGATAGTCCGGGTTGGCACGCCGAAAGCGCGCCACATCCCAGACCTCGGGGGCGAGTTCGATCACGTAAACGCTGTAGTGATGGCTTCGCGGTAGGCGGGTGGTTGGGGTTGTACGCGGCATGCTGACGGCAGTCTGGACCTGACGGCCATCCTACCGCGCCACTAGGGCTGCCAGCTGCCCGAACTGACCACCAGGTGGATGAAATGCAGCTTGGCGATCACATCCCGCGGCAGCACAAAGGGGTAGAAGTCGGGCTGGCCCATGCTGCGCGACATCTCGTTGAGCATGGTGGTCAGGCGGGTCCAGTGGTTGAGAAAGGCGAGGAACTGCGGCGCATCGGGATGGTCCGGCTGGTACAGCGCGTCCAGCGTGAAGGGCGTGAATTCGAGGTCGAAGCGGTCCACGCTCAACCCGAAACTCAGCGCCGTGTCGATGGCGTCGCGCATGTGCAGGTAGTGGGCCCAGCATTCAGCCCAGTCTTCCCAGGGATGGGCGCTGGCGTAGGCACTGACAAAGCGCTGAGGCCAGTCCGGCGCTGGCCCTTCCTCGTAATTGCGCTGCAGGCTGCTGGCGTAGTCGATGGACTCGTCGCCAAACAGCGCGCGAAAGCCCTCTACCCAGGGCGTGCCGGCAATCAGGCGGTCCCAGTAATAGTGGCCGACCTCGTGGCGAAAATGCCCCAGCAGCGTGCGATAAGGCTCGCGCAAGGCCATGCGCACCGCCTCCCGCTTGGCGTCGTCGGCCTCGTCCACGTTCAGCGTGATGAGGCCGGTGTCGTGCCCCGTCATCACATGCGGGCCGTTGACCGGCGAACGCAGGAAGTCGAACATCAGGCCACGCTCGGGGTCCTCGCTCATACGCGAGGCCACCGGCAGCCCCAGCAGGATCAGCGACGACACCAGCCGGCGCTTGGCCAGCTCAACAAGACCCCACAGGTAGCCGTTGTCCGGCTCGGCGGGATCGGTCAGGTCGGGAATGGTGCGGTTCAGGCGGCAGGCGCGGCACATGTCGTGCGGGTCGCTGTCGGCGATGAGCCAATTGCAGGACGCGGGTGTGGACAGATTCAGGCAACGCCGGTACACCGGCGCCGCGGGTTCCGTTTGCAGGGCCTCCTGGCTTTGCGACTGCCACATCGAGGGCGCGATGCCGCCCTGCCCGTTGGCGTTGTCGGTGCTCCCTGCCCCGGAATCTGCCGATGCGTGATGCGTCGCATCGCCGCCAGCCTCAGGGGCAGAGGCAAACTCCTGCCCCGGAATCTGCGCCAGCGCAGGCGGATGCGGGTCATCGGGGGGCGCCTGGCGCGGCGCAGTGCTGGCCTGCCAGGCCTGCCAGGTCGCAGTCCGCGGCCCCGGCATCAGCGGCAGCAGCAGGCCACGCTCGCAGTCGTAGCCCAGCGGCGTGTTGCAGGCCAGGCATTTGCTGTTGCGAAAGAACACCGGCTGGCCGCACTGGCAGTGGTAATTGCGCCCGGCCAGCAGGGGCAGCGGCCTGTCGGCCAGGGAGGGTTGAAGCAGAAAAGACAAGGTGAGGCCTGTGGCGGTACCGCAGCGTGCTGTGGCACGACCTGCAGGTCATGGCGGGCGCGGCGCGAAACCCGCGCCGACACCCGGGAGAAAGCTCGTGCAGGGAGTGTCGCACGGCAGGCGCGCGAGGCCACGGCGAACTGGCCCTGTCATGCTGTCAGCGCAGACCGACAGCCAATCCATGGTCTTTTGCAGGCACTGGTGCGCGCCGGGGCAGCCGAGCTTCTATCATCAGGCCATCTGTCACTCCCTTTTCGAGGAAAACCATGCCCACTTACCACGTCGAAATGATGGAAGGCCGCACCGTCGAGCAGAAGAAAAAACTGGTGGAGGCCATCACCCGCGTCAGCGTCGAGATCCTCGGTGGCCAACCGGAGTCGGTGGACATCCTGATCACCGACATCAAGCGCGAAAACTGGGCCACCGGCGGCAAGCTCTGGTCGGAGCCGCGGGATTGACGGGGGCTGAAGGGCGAACCCAAAGCGCAGGTCACAGCGTGAATCAAGGCACACCGCATGTCCGCTTCACTGGCTGATCTGCAGGCCCGCCACGGCCCGCGCTACCGGTGGCTGTTGCTGCTGTCGGTGATGATCGGCACGATGGCTTCCATCATGTCGTCCACCATCGTCAATGTGGCGATCCCCGACATGAGCCATCACTTTGCGCTGGGCCAGGAGCGGGCGCAGTGGGTCAGCTCGGGCTTCATGGTGGCGATGACGGTCTCCATGCTGACCACGCCCTGGCTGCTGTCTCGCTATGGCTATCGCCGTACTTACGCAGGCACCATGCTGCTGCTGATGGCCGGCGGGGTGGTGGGCGGCCTGGCCAACCAGTTTGACCTGGTGCTGGCCGCGCGTGTGGCCGAAGGCCTGGCTGCCGGGGTGGTGCAGCCGATTCCCGCCATCATCATCATGCGGGCCTTTGGCCCGCACGAGCAGGGGCGCGCCAGCGGCCTCTTCGGCATGGGGGTGGTGCTGGCGCCGGCGCTCGGCCCCAGCGTGGGCGGCGTGCTGGTGGACCTGTTTGGCTGGCGCTCGATTTTCTTCATGGTGGTGCCGCTGTGCCTGCTCTCGCTGTGGATGGCCTGGCGCTATGTGCCCAACACCGCGCCGGGCGGCGTGGCGGCCAACCGGCAGGGCGCGATGATCGACTGGCGCGGCCTGCTGCTCGGTGCGCTGGGCACGCTGTGCCTGCTCAACGGCATGGTCGAGCTGCACGGCGCGCGCCACGCCCAGGCCCTGACGCTGCTGGGTGTGGCGGTGGTCGTGCTGGCGGCCTTTGTCTGGTGGCAGCACCGGCTGGCCGCCCGCGGCGGCGCGCCGCTGATGAACCTGGCGTTGTTCGGCTACCGACCGTTTGCCATGGGCAGCATCGTGGCTTTCATCTACGGCACCGCCCTGTTCGGCTCCACCTACCTGCTGCCGGTGTATCTGCAGCTGGGCCTGCAGCTCTCGGCCTCGCACGTCGGCACCATTCTGCTGCCGGCCGGACTGGTGCTGGCCGGCACGATCGCCGGCGTCGGGCGTCTGGCCGACAAGCAGCCGACCTGGCTCCTGGTGACCACCGGGCTGGCACTGCTGGCGGCCTCGTTTGCACTGATGCTCACCGTCAGCCTGGGCTCAGGCCTGTGGCTGCTGGTGATGTGGGCGGTGCTGGGTCGCATCGGCCTGGGCTTCATCCTGCCTTCGCTCAACCTCGGCTCGTTGCGGCCGCTGCATGAACACCTGCTCTCGCAGGGCGCCAGTGCCATCAATTTCCTGCGCATGCTGGGCGGCGCCATCGGTGTGAGCCTGTGCGGCATCGTGCTGGAATGGCGGGTGACCGCGCACGGTGATTCGCTGAGCAACCCGGTCACCAGCCCGGAACGGCTGGCCGCCTTCAACGAGGCCTTCCTGATGCTGGCCGCGCTGTGCCTGCTGGCCATGGTGGCCGCAGTGCAACTGCGTGTACCGGCGCCGGCCACACCGCCCCAAGAGGTCGCCTGACATGTGCCAACTGCTGGGCATGAGCTGCAACACGCCGACCGACGTGACCTTCAGTTTCAGCGGCTTCGCGCAACGCGGCGGCCGCACCGACCACCATGGCGACGGCTGGGGCATTGCCTTCTTTGAGAATGCGCCCGGGGTCGGCGGTGACCGGGGGCTGCGCCACTTTGTCGATCACCTGCCCGCCTGCGAGTCACCGGTGGCCGAGCTGATACGCCGCTACCCGATCAAGAGCCGGCATGTGATTGCTCACATCCGCAAGGCCACTCAGGGCAGCGTGGCGCTGGAGAACTGCCACCCCTTTGTGCGCGAGCTGTGGGGCCGCTACTGGGTGTTCGCGCACAACGGCGACCTGAAGGACTTCGCACCGCGGCTGCACGGCAGCTTCCGGCCGGTGGGCAACACCGACAGCGAGCGGGCGTTTTGCTGGATCATGCAGGAGCTGGCCAAGTCGCATGCCGATGTGCCGAGCGTGGAAGAGCTGAGCATCACGCTGCGCGAGCTGGCACCGCAGATTGCGCGCCACGGCACTTTCAACTTTTTGCTCAGCAACGGCCAGGCCTTGTGGGCCCATGCCTCGACCCACCTGTGCTACGTAGAGCGGCGCCACCCGTTCGCGCACGCGACGCTGAGCGACGACGACGTGAGCGTGAATTTTGCCGAGCACACGCAGCCCACGGACCGCGTGGCGGTGGTGGTGACGGCGCCGCTGACCACCAACGAGCAGTGGATTTCTTTCGCGCCCGGTGAGCTGAAGGTGTTTGTGGATGGCGCGCTGGCCAGCGCCTGATCACAGGCCTTAAATACTCAACGCCTCTTCCAGCGCGTTGATGAACAGCGCCGCCACATCGCAGCCGGTCTGGTCGAAGATTTCCTGAAAGCAGGTCGGGCTGGTGACGTTGATCTCGGTCACGCAGTCGCCGATCACGTCAATGCCTGCCAGCAGCAGGCCGCGCGCCGCCAGCACCGGGCCGATGGCTTCGGCGATCTCGCGGTCGCGTGCCGACAGAGGCTGCGCCACGCCCTTGCCGCCTGCCGCCAGGTTGCCGCGTACCTCGCCGCCCTGCGGAATGCGCGCCAGGCACTGCGGCACCGGCTTGCCGCCGATGACCAGCACCCGCTTGTCGCCGTGAACAATCTCGGGCAGGAACTTCTGCACCATCACGCTTTGTGCGCCGTCCTTGTTCAGGGTTTCGATGATGCTGCCCAGATTGAGGCCATCATCCTTCACGCGGAAGATGCCCATGCCACCCATGCCGTCGAGCGGCTTGAGGATGATGTCCTTGTGCTCGGCATGAAAGCGTTTGATGTCGCTTGCGTCGCGCGTCACCAGCGTCGGGCCGATGAACTGCGGAAACTCCATGATGGCGAGCTTTTCCGGGTGGTCGCGCAAAGCCCGCGGCTTGTTGAAGACACGCGCACCCTCGCGTTCGGCCTGCTCCAGCAGGTGGGTGCTGTAGAAGTACTCGCTGTCAAAGGGCGGGTCCTTGCGCATGACCACGCAGCCGAAGTCTTTCAGGGGCTGCGGCCGTTCGTCAGGGTGGTGCTGCGCGGCGGTGAACCACACGTCGGCATCGCCGGTCAGCGTGATGTCGCGCACAAAAGCCGTGACCACGCCGCCACGCTGCCAGGTGATGTCTTTGACTTCGCAGGCGCTGATGCGGTGGCCGCGCCGCTGCGCCTCGCGCATCATGGCAAAGGTAGTGTCCTTGTAGATCTTGAAGGACTCCAGCGGATCGGCGACAAACAGGATGTGCATGGCGGGTGGGGCAGTGGCTGAGGCGCATGCCGCAGCGGGTTAAGGAAGAGGGCCAGCTCGCCCAGCGGGTCGTTCAGCCGAGCGTGGGGCGGCGAGGGGGTTGACCGTATTGTTGTACAAACAGCGCAATCGCGCCGGCGACCACGCCCCAGAAGGCCGAGCCCACACCGGCAATCACCACGCCCGAGAGCGTGACCAGAAAGGTGATCAGCGCTGCCTCGCGGTGATCCTCGTCCCTGACCGCTGCCGCCAACCCGCTGCCAATCGTTCCCAGCAAGGCCAGGCCCGCAATTGCCACCACCAGCTCTTTCGGGAAAGCGGTGAGCAGACCGGTCACGGCGGCGCCCAGAATGCCGATGATGATATAGATCAGGCCGCACACGGCCGCCGCGGTGTAGCGCTTGCGCGGGTCTTCGTGTGCTTCCTCGCCCATGCAGATGGCGGCCGTGATGGCGCTCAGGTTCAGCGCAAAGGCGCCGAAGGGCGCCAGCACCAGCGTGGCCAGACCGGTGAGCGTGATGACTTTGGAAATCGGGATGCCGCCATCGGCCGCACCAGGCCCGTAGCCGGCCGCGCGAATGGCCGCCACGCCGGGCAGGTTCTGCGAAGCCATGGTCACCACAAACAGCGGAATCGCCAGGCTCACCACCGCAGCCATGCTGAACTGCGGCATCACAAACACCGGCATGGCCGGCGAGAAATTCACCTCCGACCATGCCAGTTGCCCGCGCGCTGCGGCGAACACGATGGCACCCAGCAGCGTCAGCACCACCGCATAGCGTGGCATCAGCCGTTTGCCAGCCAGATAGATCGCCAGCATCAGCAGCACCAGCGGCAGGGCGGTTTGCGCCGCCGCAAAAGCCTGCAGGCCGAAGCGCGCCAGCACACCGGCCAGCAACGCCGACGCAATCGCCACCGGGATGCGGTTCATGACTTTCTCGAACCAGCCGGTGATGCCGAACAGCGTGATCAGCAGCGCGCTGACCATGAAGGCGGCCACCGCCTCGCCCATCGAGAAACCGCCCGCCACCCCGGCCGTGGCCAGCACCGCCGCGCCGGGCGTAGACCAGGCCACCATCACCGGCTTTTTCAGCCAGATCGACGGTACCGCCGAGCACAGCCCCATGCCGATGCCGAGTGCCCACATCCACGACGAGATCTGCTCCGGCGTGGCGTGGAAGGCCTGCGCCGCCTGGAACACGATGGCCACCGAGCTGGTGAAGCCGACCAGCACGGCGACAAAGCCCGCGGTGAACGCCGCGACATTCAGGTCTTTGAAAAATGACATGCGCGATTCCGAGGGGCGTCAGATGAACTTGGCGATTACGCTGGCCACAAAGCTCAGCACGATGGTGGTGGTGACCGGCAGAAACCACTCGCGGCCAAATAGCCGGAAGCGCAAGTCGCCCGGCAACTTGCCAAAGCCCAGCTTGTGCAGCAGCGGGCTGAACCAGCTGATGAACACCAGGGCCAGGAAGATGACGATGAACCAGCGGATCATCTGGAGAGTTTATAGCCCCCACGCTCCCCCACTGCGTGTGGGTCGCTGCCCCCCGAGGGGGCCGTCCGCCTGCGGCCCGGCAGAGCCGGTTCCGCGGCTCCGCTGGTATGAAGAATACGGTGAGCCTGGACGGGACTGCTACAGGGTATGGGTACGGTCGCCTGTTGAAAAGCCCAAGGGCTCCCACGCGGGGCTGCCTTTGGCGCCGAAGGCAATCACCTTGAACAGCTCGCCCATCTCGTGTTCGTTGATCAGCTTTTGCACCATGCTGCGCTCGGCAAGGCTGGCGCCTTCCATGCCGTCGACCACGCCGCAGTTGAGCAGGAACCGCCCCTGGCTGGTGTAGCCCAGCACCTGCAGGCCAGCCTCCTGCCCCGCGAGTGCGATGCCGGTGAAGTTGACATGCGCAGTGATGTCCTTCAGGCCCACATCGGCCAGGGGGTCGGCATCGGACTGGTGGGCGCGGTGGCACATCACGGTGCCCATGTGGCGCTGCGGATGGTAGTACTCGGTTTCGGGGAAGCCGTAGTCAATGAAGAATGCGGCGCCCTGCACCAGCCGGTCGGCCAGTGTGCGCACAAAGCCTTCGGCCTCGGGGTGGATTTCGGTCAGGTAGTCGTGGTCGCTTTCCACTTCCACCGGTGGCCGCAGCATGGTGGGCTGATCGGCCCAGATGAGCTGGCCCTGGTCCGGCGCCACGCCGCGTTCGTGCCAGCGACCACTCAGCCTCGTCAGGAGTTTGACCGGCATCGCATCGAGCACCTCATTGCCCAGCACCACGCCATGCATCTGTGCGGGCAACTCGCTGACCCACTGCACCCGGTCACCGAAGGCGGCCAGGCGCTCCCGCTGGCGCGCCTGCAGGCTGCCGGACAGGTCCACGATGGTGTAGCGCTGGACCTGCTCGCCCAGGGCCGCCAGCACCTGCTGCGCCAGCGCGCCGGAGCCGGCGCCAAATTCCCACACGTCGGCCGTCCCGGTGGCCTGCAGCGCCTGGCCGACCTGGCGGGCCAGCGTCTGACCGAAGCGGGGCGACAACTCGGGAGCGGTCACGAAATCGCTGCCGCCCGCGGGCATCAGGCCGAATTTGCGGGAGTCATTCGCGTAGTAGCCGAGGCCGGGCGTGTAGAGCGCCAGCGCCATGAAGCGGTCGAAGCCAAGCCAGCCACCCGCATCGCGGATGGCGGCCGCAATCACCTCGGCGAGGCGCTGGTCGGGGGTGGCCGGTAAAATGGGGCTTTGGCTGGCTGGGCTCATCGGTTGGGGTCTGGGTCTTGTCGTCGGGGTCGGGCATGCAGCGCCATCGACCTTGGCGTGACGGGATGCCCCCGATTGTCGGCCATCCCTCCTGCCTTCCTTCATTCCCACCACCTGCCATGCCCGCGCCCTCCTCACTTCCTGTCGTTCTCGTCACCGGCGCCGCCAAGCGGCTGGGCCGGGAGATCGCGCTCGCGCTGGCGGCCGGTGGCTGGCAGGTGGCTGTGCACTACCGCAGCTCGCGGGACGAAGCCCTGGCGACTGCTCAGGACTGTGCCCGTGTGGCCTCCGCCAAAACGGGGGCGGCTGTCGAGCCGCTGCTGTTTGAAGCCGACCTGGCCGATGAAGGCGCCGTGCGCGCCCTGGTGCCGTCGGTGGTGATGCGCTGCGGCCGGATCGATGCGGTGGTCAACAGCGCTTCCACCTTCGAGCACGACAGTGCCGCCAGCTTCAGCTTTGCCGCACTCGACAGACACCTGCACAGCAACACCGGCGCAGCCGTGCTGCTGGCGCAGGCCCTGCACACCCATGTCACAGGGCGCGACGCCACGGGTGCGGTGGTGAACCTGCTGGACCAGAAGCTCTGGAACCAGAACCCCGATTTTTTCAGCTACACGCTCTCCAAGGCGGCGCTGGAAGCCGCCGGCACCATGCTGGCGCTGGCACTGGCGCCAGCGGTGCGCGTGGTGGGCGTGGCCCCAGGGCTGACGCTGACCAGCCATATGCTGAGCGACGAGAAGTTCAAGGCGCTGCATACGCTGTCGCCGCTGGGCCGGTCATCCACACCGGCTGATGTGGCCGCCGCGGTGAAGTTCGCGCTGGAAAACCAGTCGATGACCGGCACCACGCTGCTGGTTGACGGTGGCCAGCATCTGATGAAGTTCGAACGCGACTTCTCGCTGATGTAAGCCCGGTTGCCTACCGAACTATTTACTGACAGGCTGTGACCATGTTCAATTCCCGAGGCACACAAATCCTCACGCTCACCGGCTTGCGTTTTGACGCGAACCTCGGCATTCTGGACCACGAGAAGACCGCGCCGCAGCCGATTCAGGTGGACGCCGAGCTGAACCAGGGCACCCAGCCGCTGCTGCCGCACGACGACGACATCAACCATGTGCTGGACTACCGCAAGGTGCGCCAGATCATCATCAACGAATGCACGGCCGAGCATGTGAACCTGCTGGAGAGCCTGATCGGCAAGCTGGCACACCGCCTGATGCTGCTGCCCGGCGTGGTGGGGGTGCGCGTGAAGATCGCCAAGCTGGAAATTTTTGACGACTGCGAAGTGGCGATTCGTGTCGAGACAGGACAGTGGTGAATACCATGGGAGCAAACGACATGAGTGCAGTCTGGGATGAAGCGCTGGCCGCCCACGAGCAGGCGCAAAGCTCTGCCCGCGTGCAGAACAGCCTGAAGATAGAGCGCGAGGACCACAAGCTCGAAAAACGCCTGTGCCGCGAGGTGGGCCGCGCCATCGTCGACTTCAACATGATTGAAGAAGGCGACAAGGTGATGGTGTGCGTCTCGGGCGGCAAGGACAGCTACGCCATGCTCGACATCCTGCTCAAGCTGCAAAAACGTGCGCCCATCCACTTTGACCTGGTGGCGGTGAACCTCGACCAGAAGCAGCCCGGTTTTCCCGAGCATGTGCTGCCCGAGTACCTGGGCAAGCTGGGCGTGCCCTTCCACATCGAGAACCAGGACACCTACAGCATCGTCAAGCGCGTGATCCCCGAGGGCAAGACGCTGTGCTCGCTGTGCTCCCGACTGCGCCGCGGCATCCTCTACCGCGTGGCGGGCGAGCTGGGCTGCACCAAGGTCGCGCTGGGCCACCACCGCGACGACATGCTGCAGACCTTCTTCCTCAACATGTTCTTTGCCGCCAAGCTCAAGGGCATGCCGCCCAAGCTGGTCAGCGACGACGGCAAGAACGTGGTGATCCGCCCGATGGCCTATGTGACGGAAAAAGACCTCACGCGCTGGGCCGAGGTACGGCAGTTCCCCATCATTCCCTGCACGCTGTGCGGCAGCCAGGAGAACCTGCAGCGCAAGCAGGTCGGAAACATGCTGCGCGAGTGGGAGAAAAAATTCCCCGGCCGGCTGGAGAACATGTTCTCGGCCCTGCAGAACATCGTGCCCTCGCACCTGATGGACAACCAGCGCCACGATTTCAAGGCGATCCGTGCCACTGGCGTGGCCGATCCGGAAGGCGACAAGGCCTTTGACGCCGAAACCTTCAGCGAACCTGCGTTACCAGCGCGTGCAGTCATCGGGATTCAGCCCCAATGAAACGATGGCTGGCCCTCGCGCTGTGGTACATCGCGCTGCTGGTGATGACGGGCTGCTCCAGCGTGCGCCTGGTGGACAGCGACGTCACCGCCTTCTCCACCTGGAAATCTGCCCCGCCCGTACCCGGCACCCCTTACCGCTTTGAGCGCCTGCCGTCCCAGCAGGCGCTGGGCCAGCAGCAGGACTTCGTCGAAGGACTGTCGAGCAGGGCCTTGGCCAAGGTGGGCCTGGTGCTGAACCCGCCAAGCGCGCGCCTCAGTGTGCAGGTGGTCATCAACACCCAGCTGGTGGATCGCTATCCCTACGACTATGGTTATGGCGGCTTCGGCATGCCCGGCGTGTTTGTGGGCGGCGGCAGCCGTGGCGCCGCCTTCGGCCTGTCGTTTCCGATGCGCTTCCCCGAGGCGCCGTGGTTCAAGCGCGAACTGACCGTCCTGATGCGCGACCTCACCACCGGCCAGGTGGTGTACGAGACGCGTGCGCTGCACGACGGCGTCTGGTCGGACACGCTGGCGGTGCTGCCCGCCATGCTGGACGCCGCCCTCACCGGCTTTCCGCAGCCACCGCCGGGCACGCGGCGGATCGACATTGAAATCCCGCGCTGACCCGATGAAGGCGATGCACGCGATCAGCAGCACGGCATGACCGAGGCGACCCGCATCATTGCCATCCGCCACGGCGAGACCGCCTGGAACGTGGACACCCGCATCCAGGGGCATCTGGACATCCCGCTCAATGACACCGGCCGCCGTCAGGCCGAACGCCTGTCGCGGGTGTTGCGGGAGGAGCCCATTACAGCGGTGTATGCCAGCGACCTGACCCGCGCCTGGGAAACCGCACAGCTGGTGGCCCGGCCGCTAGGCCTGGAGGTGCAGGCGGAGCAGGGCCTGCGGGAGCGCAGTTTCGGCAGTTTCGAGGGCAAGACCTTTGCGGAAATCGAAGGCCTGCTGCCCGAGCAGGCGCAGCGCTGGCGCACGCGCGATCCGGTGTTTTCGCCGGACGGCGGCGAGTCGCTGCTGACCTTGCAGCAACGCGTGGTGGCAACGGCCGAGCGCCTGGCCGCCAGGCACCCCGGCGAGCTCATTGCCCTGGTGGGCCATGGCGGCGTCATGGATGTGCTCTACCGCGCCGCCACCCGGCTGGAACTGCAGGCGCCGCGCACCTGGGCGCTGGGCAACACCGCGATCAACCGCCTGCTGTGGACGCCCGAGGGCTTCACCCTGGTGGGCTGGGCCGATTCGCGGCATCTGGATGGCGACGACCCAGGCGAGGACCGGTTCTCCGACGACACCGGGCGTGGCAACGGCCACGATGCCACAAGCCGCTAAACTGGCCGGCCTGACCGAAAACTGACTCGACGCCACTGGATTCCGCACTGCATGAGTACCCTGCCTTCCCACATGTCTGCCCTGATTGGCAAATCCGTCCACGACATCGACACGCCCTCGCTGGTCATCGACCTGGACGCCATGAAGCGCAACCTGGCACGCATGGCCGAGTTTGCCAAGAAGCACAACATCCGCTGGCGGCCCCATGCCAAGATGCACAAGTGCGCCAGCCTGGCCAAGGCGCAGATGCGCGCTGGCGCCGTCGGCGTGTGCGTGCAGAAAACCGCCGAAGCCGAGGCCATGTTCTCCGGGGGCGTGTACAACATCTACATCAGCAATGAAGTGATCGCACCGGCCAAGCTGGCGCGCGTGGCGGCCCTGGCCCGGCGCGTGGCCGCCGAAGCCGGCCAGCTGGCGATCGCGGTGGACAGCACCGAAGGCGTGATCCGGCTGGCGCAGGCGATGAACGACGCGCGGGCTGCATCGGGTGTGGCCGCGGTGATTGATGTGTTTGTGGAAATGGATGTCGGCCAGGGGCGCTGCGGCGTTGAGCCCGGCGCAGCAGCGGTGACGCTGGCGCTCGAAATCCGCAAACACCCCGCACTGCACTTTGCCGGGCTGCAGGCCTACCACGGCAAGGCCCAGCACATCCGCAGCGCGCAGGAGCGACGCGAGGCCATTTCCAAGGCCGTGCAGGCCGTCGTCCTCACGCGGGAACTGATCGCGGCCCAGGGCATGCCTGTAGAACTGGTCACCGGCGCCGGCACCGGCAGCTTTTTGCTGGAGGCCGCCAGCGGCGTCTACGGCGAGCTGCAGGCGGGCTCCTTCCTCTTCATGGACGCGGACTATGCCCGCAATGAGCGGGACGCAGCCCAGCCCCCGTTCGAGCACGCGCTGTTTGTCAAAAGCCAGGTCATGAGCACCCATGCCGGACACGCGGTGTGCGATGCCGGCCACAAGAGCCATGCCATCGACTCCGGCCTGCCCATGGTGCACGCACTCGAAGGCGATGCCGAGCTGGAGTACTTCAATGGGGGCGACGAGCACGGCATCCTGCGCGCGGCAGGAACCAGCCAGCGCCTGCCGGGCCTCGGTCAGACGGTGTGGCTCATTCCGGGCCATTGCGATCCGACGGTCAATCTGCACAACGCCATGATCGGCGTCAGCGGCGGGCTGGCCGCAGGCAAAGTGCAGCGCATCTACCGCGTCGATGCGCGCGGCGCGCTGACCTGAGCCGACGGCCCGGCCTTTCAGCCGAACATGTCGTTGCCGGTAGCCGGCGGCGCCACACCCAGATGGCGGTATGCCGCCAAAGTCGCCACGCGGCCGCGTGGCGTGCGCTGCAGGAAGCCCTGCTGGATCAAATAGGGTTCGATCACGTCTTCAATCGTGTCGCGCTCTTCGCCAATGCTGGCGGCAATATTGTCCAGCCCGACCGGTCCGCCGTCGAAGCGGTGAATCACGGCTTCCAGCAGCTTGCGGTCCATCACGTCAAAGCCCTGCGGGTCCACATCCAGCATGGCCAGCGCCTTGTTGGCGATGTCGAGGTTGATCTGGCCCGTGCCTTTCACATCTGCATAGTCACGCACACGCCGCAGCAGGCGGTTGGCGATGCGCGGTGTACCGCGTGAGCGGCGGGCGATTTCGAAGCCGCCGGCGGCGTCCATCGGCGCATGGAGCAGTTTGGCGCTGCGGTTCACGATGCGCGCCAGCTCGTCCGGCGTGTAGAACTCCAGCCGCGCCACGATGCCAAAGCGGTCACGCAGCGGGTTGGTCAGCATGCCGGCGCGGGTGGTGGCACCCACCAGCGTGAAAGGCTGCAAGTCGAGCTTGATGCTGCGCGCGGCCGGGCCCTCGCCGATCATGATGTCGATCTGGTAGTCCTCCAGCGCGGGGTACAAAATCTCTTCGACCACCGGGCTCAGGCGGTGAATCTCGTCGATGAACAGCACATCGTTCTTTTCAAGATTCGTCAGCAGCGCCGCCAGGTCCTTGGGCTTTTCCAGCACCGGCCCCGAGGTCTGGCGCAGGTTCACCCCCAGCTCATGCGCAATGATGTGGCTGAGGGTCGTCTTGCCCAGGCCGGGCGGCCCAAACAACAACACATGGTCCAGCGCCTCGCCGCGCTTCTTGGCCGCACCGATGAAGATTTCGAGCTGGTCCCGCACCTTGATCTGACCGACATACTCGTCAAACAGCTTGGGCCGCAAGGCACGCTCGATCGCCTCCTCGCCCGGGGAGGCAGGCACGGCGGACATCACGCGCTTGGCTGGCGGAAGGTCACCTGCAGAAAAGTCGTCGGTCTGGATGGTCATGTCGTGAACATTACTTGGCCAGCGCCTTCAACGCCAGCTTGATGCCGTCGCTCACCCCGATGTCCTTTGGCAAGGCCTTGAGCGCCAGTGCCGCATCGCGGTCGCTGTAGCCCAGCGCCACCAGCGCCTGCAGGATGTCGGACTGCGCATCGTTGGCCACATTGACAGTGATGCCGATGTCGGCGCCCAGCTTGCCCTTGAGTTCCAGCAGCAGGCGCTCGGCAGTTTTCTTGCCGATGCCGGGCACCTTGATGATGCGGCCAGCTTCCTGCCGCGTCACGGCCTGGGCCAGTTCGTCGACGCTCATGCCGCTGAGCACGCTGAGCGCGGTGCGGGGGCCGACGCCGGAGATCTTGATGAGCTGGCGGAAGGCGGCGCGCTCGGTGGCGCTGCCGAAGCCGTAGAGAATCTGCGCGTCCTCGCGCACCACAAAGTGGGTCAGCAGGCTGACTTTTTCGCCCAGCGCGGGGAGGTTGTAGAAGGTGCTCATGGGCACCAGCACCTCGTAGCCGACGCCCTGGCAGTCCACCAGGATTTCCGGCGGGTTCTTTTCGGCCAGCTGGCCGGAGAGTCTTCCTATCATTGGTGAATCTTAGCAGTCAGGTGGCCGTGGAGATTTGGGCGGACAATTGCCAATTCACCGTTTTTCTGCTGCCTCCACGACCTTTTTCCGGAAACACCCCGCCTTGATTCTTCGCCACACCTTCACGCCGCCCAGCAACACCCGCATGGGTCATTTGTGCGGGCCCATGGATTCGCACATCCGCACCATCGAGGCGGCGCTGCAGGTGACGATTGCGCACCGCTTCGAGCAGTTCAAGATCGACGGCCCCAAGGTCAAGGCGCAGCAGGCGCTGGAGGTACTGCAGGCCCTGTACGAAATGGCGCAGCGGCCCATCCCCGAAGACATGGTGCAGCTGATGCTCGCCGGCGACCCGGCCCTCAGCACGGCGACCAGCACCGATGGCGTGCCGGTGCTTTCCACGCGCCGGGCCGACCTGCGCGCCCGCACGGTGAACCAGGGCACTTACCTGGACAACATTGCCACCCACGACATCACCTTTGGCATCGGGCCCGCCGGTACCGGCAAGACCTACCTGGCCGTGGCCTGCGCAGTCGATGCGCTGGAGCGCAGCACGGTGCAGCGCATTGTGTTGACGCGCCCTGCCGTGGAAGCCGGCGAGCGCCTGGGCTTCCTGCCAGGCGACCTGAGCCAGAAGGTGGACCCTTACCTGCGCCCACTCTATGACGCCCTGTATGAACTGATGGGCTTTGAGCGCGTGCAGAAGGCGTTCGAGCGCCAGCAGATCGAGATTGCGCCGCTGGCCTTCATGCGCGGGCGCACGCTCAACCATGCCTTTGTGATCCTGGACGAAGCCCAGAACACCACGCCCGAGCAGATGAAGATGTTTCTCACCCGGATCGGCTTTGGCGCCAAGGCGGTGGTCACCGGTGACGTGAGCCAGGTGGACCTGCCACGCACCCAGCTCAGCGGTCTGGTGGACGCCGAGCGCGTGCTGCGCCGCGTCAAGGGCATTGCGATCACGCGCCTGACCAGCACCGACGTGGTGCGCCACCCGCTGGTGGCCCGCATCGTGGATGCGTATGACAAGCAGCGCAGCCCGGTGGAGCCGTCGGTGGATGTGGTGGATGCCGTGACCCCGGTGGCCCGCAGCCGGACGCGGAGCCGCAATGGCTCGTGAGACCTTGCTGGACACGCTGGACCTGTCGCTGCAGTTCGGCACCTTCCCCGACCTGGCCCGCCACCGCGCCACCCTGCCGCGCCGGGAGGTGCTGCAGTGGATACGGCACGCACTGGCCCGTGATGCGGAGCTGACGGTGCGCGTCGTGGGCGAAGCGGAAGCCCAGACCCTGAACCGCGACTACCGCGGCAAGGACTACGCCACCAACGTGCTCACCTTCGACTACACCCGCGAGCCGGTGGTCACCGCCGACCTGGTGCTGTGCGGCCCGGTGGTGGCGCGCGAGGCGGCCGCGCAGGGCAAGACGCTGCAGGCCCACTATGCGCACCTGCTGGTACACGCCACGCTGCATGCGCAGGGCTACGACCACGAAACCGGCGAGCGCGACGCGCTGGAGATGGAAACGCTGGAGATTCTGCTGCTGGCAGCGATGGGCTTTGCCAACCCGTATTGAAGGGCGAGCACTTCGCGCCGGGCGGCGCTACCTACATTTGCAGCGGAATCGTCACCGGTCCGTCGTTGACCAGGTGCACCTGCATGTCGGCCCCGAACTGACCCGTCTCCACCTGCGCATGGGCCGCACGGGCCCGGTTGACAAAGTGCTCATACAGCCGCCGGCCTTCTTCAGGCAAGGCGGCAGCCGTGAAGCTGGGCCGGTTGCCGCCGGACACATCGGCCGCCAGCGTGAACTGGCTCACCACCAGCAGGCCGCCCTGCAGGCCTTGTCCATCCAGGTCCTGCACACTGCGGTTCATCTTGCCGGCGTCGTCGGAAAAAATCCGCAGCTTGAGGATCTTGGCCAGCAGGCGGTCGGCCTGCTCCAGGGTGTCGCCCTGCTCGGCGCACAGCAGGACCAGCAAGCCCGGGCCAATGGCGCCCGCCACGCTGCCGCCAATGACGACGCGGGCCTCGGCCACACGCTGCAACAGCGCTTTCACGCAGCGGCGTCCATCAGTCGGTGATGCCGGCCGCCACAAAGAGCGGCTTACCCGCCGGGCCCGCGAGAAAGCTCACAAACTGCTGGGCCAGCGCCTGCTGCGCGCCGACCGCCAGCGGCGCCGCCGTGTACGAGGTGTAGTTCTGCACCTCGACCGGCACCGGGCCGACAAAGGTCAGGCCCTTGCCCTGGTACAGCAGGATTTCGGTGATGGCGCCAAAGCCGATTTCGCGCACGGCGCCGGGGGTGGCGGACTTGATGACGTGTTCCATCACCGACGCGCCATCGGGGTAGCGCGTGGTTCGGGCTTCCACCTGGGTGTAGATGTCCATCTTGCGCAGCAGGCCTTCGAAGTAAAGGCCGGTCGAGGCGCGGTTGAACACCAGCGAATCGGCGGCCAGCACCGAGCGCTTGAGCGCATCGGCACTGGACATGTCCGGCACCGGCGCGCCCTCGCGTACCGCAACGCCCATGCCGACCCGGCCCACATTGGCCCGGGTCTCGGCCAGCTTGCCCGCCTGGGCAAACTCGCCGATCACGGCGGGCGGCGCGATCACCACGTCAAAGGCGGCATTGCCGTCCATGCGCTTTTTCAGCTCCGGGGCGGTATTGAAGGTGATCTTCACGCCATGGCCGGTTTCCTTCTGGAACGCGGAGGCAGCGGCCTTCAGGCCCGGCTCGATGGCACCGGCGCTGAGCACGGTGAGCTCGGCCGCCAGCAAAGGCGCGGCGCAGGCCAGCAACAGGGCCGGAGCGGCCAGGGTACGCAGGAACCGGGTGACAGATTTCATGGGCAACTCCATTGATGTGCTCCGATTGTGCCGGGCCGGATTCGCCCTGGCGCGGAGCACCCGGAAATACACCCCGGATCAGGCCAGCGTCACGCGCGCAAACTTGCGCTTGCCGACCTGCAGCACATAGATGCCGGCGGCGAGCTTGAGCGCCTTGTCGCTCACCACGCTGGAATCGACGCGCACGCCGCCCCCGTCGATCAGGCGATTGGCTTCGCTGCCCGACGGCGCCAGGCCCGCGGCCTTGAGCAGGGCGCCTATGCCCAGCGGCGCGCCCGACAGCGACACCTCGGGAATCTCGTCGGGCACGCCGCCCTTGCTGCGGTTGATGAAGTCCTGCTCGGCAGCATCCGCAGCCGCTGCGGAGTGAAAGCGCGCGGTGATTTCCTTGGCCAGCGCCACCTTGGCGTCCTTGGGGTTGCGGCCGCCATCCACCTCGGCCTTGAGCGCGGCAATCGCGGCTTCGCTCTGGAAACTCAGCAGCGTGTACCACTTCCACATCAGCACATCGGAAATGCTCAGCACCTTGGCAAACATGGTGTTGGCGTCCTCGGAAATACCGATGTAGTTGTTCTTGCTCTTGGACATCTTCTCGATGCCGTCCAGGCCTTCGAGCAGCGGCATGGTCAGGATGCACTGCGGCTCCTGGCCGTATTCGGCCTGCAGGTGGCGCCCCATCAGCAGGTTGAACTTCTGGTCGGTACCGCCCAGCTCCAGGTCGCTTCGCAGCGCCACCGAGTCGTAGCCCTGCATCAGCGGGTAGAGGAACTCGTGCACGCT
>CBHWCZ010000035.1:0-22652 GCA_966112355.1 uncultured Polaromonas sp. | reverse complement strand
GTACCGCAGGTTGCCCGCAGCGCAGCGAAGGGACGCAGTCACCAGGGTCGCCTTTCTTTTGCTTACTTTTGGTGTTCGCCTAACTTTGCTCTGCAAAGTGAGCGAACCCCGCGCGTGAAACGCGCCTTTGGCAAGCAAAGAAAACCAGCTTCGCTGGTTTCGCCAAAAGTGAGTTGCCGCCGGGCAACCCCCGGCCTCAGGTCCCAGGTTCCAGGTTCCAGGTCTCAGGCCTCAGGCCTCAGCAAAACCTCAAGAACACCTCACATCGGCATCCGGTCCCGCCCATCCCTTACCCCCTGCCGCACTTCCTGGATGGTGGCCAGCAAATCCCAGAACTGCTTGGCCTGCACCTTGAGGCGGTAGTCGGTCTGGGCAAACTGCTCTTCCACCATCTCGGTCACACGGGAGTCGAGGTCGGCCGGTGGCAGCTTGAGGTAGGCCTCGCTTTCGGAGCCGTCACGCTCGATGGTGGCGCCAGCCTTGCGGGCGATGTTGAGCATGGCGGTGTTTTCGCTCAGGGCGTGGATGAACATCATGTCCACGCCATCGTTGCGGGCGTGCATGACGGCGCGGTCGAACAGGCGGGAGCCATAGCCGCGGCCGCGGGCATGCGCCAGGACGGAGACACCAAATTCCGCGCAGCTTTTCAGCTCGGGATCGGTGGAGTGCGCCAGGTGCGCCATGGCAATCAGTTCGAGCCTGCGGTTGTAGATGCCGAAAATCTCATCGCGCTCGAAGTTCAGGCTGCTCACATAGCGGCGGATCTGCTCGTCGTTGGCGGCGTAGCCGAAGCGCAGGTAGCGGTCGCTGTCGCCCAGCGCCAGCAGGTGCGTGGTGATGCGCTCACCGTGGCTGGGACCGAGGGAGCGGATGGGAACCATGACGGGATGGGCTTGTTTGGCGGGCACCGCAGCAGGCGGGCGCGCGGGCGCCAGCGGGCGAAAAAACTCTTTGCCGGCGTGGTAGGAGGCTTTCAGGAATGCACTGGGATTGACCATGCATGGAATATAAGGGTTTTCCCTAGAACGCTCAGTCTAGGCCGGTCCGGTCCCTCGCTGGAGCTGGCCAGCATCAATTCACACTAAAAGACTCAAGAGCCCTTTCAAGTCTATGTAATTTGCTATTTATTAGATAGCAAACGATCAATTTTAAGTCGTCATGTTGCAGTGCAACAACTTTGTAACAGGCACACTGAGGCATTAAACGCCCAAATGGCCGGCTTGTCAGCCCGCGGGACAGGCGCCCAGGGCCCATCGCGCCCCTCGCTCAAATGGGCACAGCCGTGGTGGTCTTGACGCGGTCCAGCACAAAGCTGGTCTTGCAATCCTGCACGCTGGGGTGCTTGAGCAGGGTGTCCATGATGAAGCGGCTGTAGTGCGCCATGTCCTCCACCAGCACACGCAGCAGGTAATCCATCTCCCCGGTGAGCGCCGCGCACTCCACCACCTCGGGCCAGGTCTGCACGCTGGCGCGGAACAGGTCCATGGGGTTGCGCTTGTGGCTTTCGGTGTGCTTTTCCAGGCGGACGTTGATGTAGGCCGTCAGTCCCAGGCCCACGACTTCGGGCCTGACCAGCGCCACATAGCGGTCGATCACGCCCGACTCCTCCAGCCGCTTGACACGCCGGAGCACCGCGCTGGGAGAGAGCCCAACCTGCTCCGCCAGCCCATCAAAAGTAGCCCGGCCATCGGCCTGCAGGCTGCGCAGAATCTGGCGGTCCAGCTTGTCGAGTGTTTCCATTGGCTTTATTTTGCAGTTTTCGTGCGCCAAACGCAATTCAGGCGCCTCAATTCGCAGTAAAAGTGACGTCATGCGCCACTACAGTGAAAAACTATCTACTGGAGCCCTTGATGACACCATCGACCGATATGGACACTAGCGTGCGCCGCGCAGGGCCGCCCCAAGCAAGCACAGCCCCCTCGGGGGGCAGCACATTACACGCAGTGAAAAGCGTGGGGGCGAATAACTCTGCATGGGAGAACCCCATGGGCACCGACGGCTTTGAGTTCATTGAATACGCGGCGCCCGATCCGGCCGCCATGGGCGCGCTGTTCGAACGCATGGGCTTCACACCCATCGCACGGCATCGCCACAAGAACGTCACGCTGTACCGCCAGGGCGGCATCAACTTCATTCTCAACGCCGAGCCGGATTCGTTCGCGCAGCGCTTTGCGCGCCAGCATGGCCCCAGCGTGTGCGCCATTGCGTTCCGCGTGCAGGACGCCAAGGCCGCCTACGAGCGCGCCATTTCCCTCGGTGCCTGGGGCTATGCCCACACCTCGGGCCCGGGCGAGCTGAACATCCCGGCCATCAAGGGCATTGGCGACTCCATCATCTATTTCATCGACAAATGGCGCGGCAAGAACGGCGCGCAGCCCGGTGACATCGGCAACATCGGTTTTTACGACGTGGACTTCGAGCCACTGCCCGGCGTGCGCACGGATGCCCTCAACCCCGCAGGCCATGGGCTCACCTACATCGACCACCTCACGCACAACGTGCACCGGGGCCGCATGGACGAATGGGCCGGGTTTTACGAGCGACTGTTCAACTTCCGCGAGATCCGCTACTTCGACATCGAAGGCCAGGTCACCGGCGTGAAGAGCAAGGCCATGACCAGCCCCTGCGGCAAGATCCGCATCCCCATCAATGAGGAGGGCAACGAGAAGGCCGGCCAGATCCAGGAGTACCTGGACCGGTACCACGGCGAGGGCATCCAGCACATCGCGATGGGCAGCAACAACCTCCTGGCCACGGTGGATGCGATGCGGGCCAGCGGCGTCAAGCTGCTCGACACCATCGACACCTATTACGAGCTGATCGACAAGCGCATTCCGGGCCATGGGGAAAACGTGGCCGATTTGCAAAAACGCAAGATCCTGGTCGATGGCAAGCAGGGCGCCTTGCTGCTGCAGATCTTCAGTGAGAACCAGCTGGGCCCCATCTTTTTTGAGTTCATCCAGCGCAAGGGCGACGACGGCTTCGGTGAGGGCAACTTCAAGGCGCTGTTTGAAAGCATCGAGCTGGACCAGATGCGCCGCGGCGTACTGGCCCCCACTGCCTGACGGCGTAGACTGAACACCATGTCTTCCGCCACCACCCTGCCCGACAGCGCGAACGCAGCAGGTCCCAAGCCTGCGGTGTACGGCCAGTCGGACCGCCCGCCCCGCGGCGACTATGCGCGCGGTGGCCAGGTCCACGCCGACTACACCTGCCCGCAGAACCATGCGGCCTACACTGCTGAAGACCACGACACCTACCGGCGCCTGTATGCGCGCCAGTCAGCGCTGATTGAAGGGCGCGCCTGCCAGGCCTTCATCGACGCCCTGCCTCGGTTGGGCGCCAGCGACGCGATTCCGCGCTTCGAAGACATCAACGACCGTCTGTTCAAGGCCACCGGCTGGCAACTGGTGGGGGTTCCGGGGCTGATTCCCGAGGTGCCGTTTTTCACCTTGCTGGCCAACCGCAAATTCCCGGTGACGGACTGGATTCGCACGCCCGCAGAGTTCGACTACATCGTCGAGCCTGACATCTTCCACGACCTGTTCGGCCATGTGCCGCTGCTGTTCGATGCGGCCTATGCCGACCACATCCAGGCCTATGGGCAAGGCGCGCTGAAGGCGCATGCGCTGGAACACGGGCCGCAGCAGATCGCGGGCGCTGTGGAGATGCTGTCGCGTCTTTACTGGTACACGATTGAGTTCGGCCTGGTGCGTGAAGGAGCAGGGAAGGGCGCAGTACGCGCCTATGGCGCCGGCATCCTGAGCAGCCCGGGCGAGCTGGTCTACAGCGTGGAGGCGCTGGAAAGCGCAGGCGGACCGCAACGCCTGCCTTTGCGCACCGAGGCTGATCTGCTGCACTGCATGGCCTCCACCTACAAGATCGACAGCTACCAGCAGCAGTACTTTGTGGTGGAAAATTTTGAGGCGCTGCTGCGCCTGACCGCGCCCGATTTCACGCCGTATTACCGGGCATTGAGTGGCGCTGTGTCCGGCGCATCCCCTCAGGACTGAGCGGCCCAGTCCTCCAGCGCTGCGCGGGTCTGCTCCGTCAACTCGCCGACCTGCGCCACCTGCTGCGCTGCGTCGGCAGGCCACAGCCCCTGCGGGCAGGATTGCTCGAGCATAAAACACGCGTCGCTGAGCGCCTCGGCACCCACATTCGATGCCGCACCCTTGAGCGCATGCGCCGCGCGCGAGAGCGCCATGCTGTCATGCGCCGCCAGGGCGTCGCGGATGTCGTCCAGGCGGTTGGGCGCGTCGCCGGCGAACAACGCAATGACTTCGCGCGTCATCGTCAGCGCCTCGTCGTCAAACTCACGAAACTGCTCCAGCCGGCGCCAGTCCATCAGCACGGGCGCTGCCGCCGCGTGACCCGTCGCCCCGCTTGCAGCGGGCACCGCTCCAACAGACACAAACGCATCGCCCGGCTGGCGGGCAAAGCGCGCCAGCGCCTCTGACAGCTCGTCAATGCGCAGCGGCTTGGGCAGAAAGCCGACCATGCCGGCGGCAAGACAGCGCTGGCGGTCCTCTTCCAGCACGGAGGCCGTGAGCGCGATGATGGGTGGCGCAGCAGCGCCCCAGGTGCCGATGATCTGGCGCGATGCGGCAAAACCGTCCATCACCGGCATGTTGGCGTCCATCAGGATGGCGGCGTAGGGTCGCGCACCCCCGGCGCGCATCACCTCGGTGAGGCGCTCCACCGCCTCGCGTCCATGGATCGCTGTTTCTGCCTCGTAACCCAGCTTGGTCAGCATGGCCACGGCCACCTTGAGGTTGACGGCGTTGTCGTCGGCCACCAGCACCAGCTGGTCCCGCGAAGGCGCCTTGCCGGCCATCGCCTGCGCCTTGGCGGCGACCTGCACCGTGACGACACGGGCAATCGCCTCGAACAACTGCGATTGCCGGTACGGTTTGAGCAGGCGTGCATCGAACACCCTGGCCTGCTCGCCGGTGGGCATGGTTCCGGATGTCAGCAGGATGATGGGCGTGGCCGGTTGGCTCTGCCGCAGTGTCTGCGCCAGCGTCTGGCCGTCCATGCCGGGCATGTGCATGTCGGTGATGACCACATCCACCGTCGCAGTCTTGAGCCACTGCAGCGCCTCGGCAGCATGCTCGAACAGCTTGGGCTCCATGCCCCAGCGCCTAAGCTGCTTGTCGAGGATGCGGAGGTTGACCTCGGTATCGTCCACCACCAGGGCACGCTTGCCCGCCAGGCTCACCATGTTGAGCTGCGACAGCGCCGACACCTCCGGCGCATCGGCCTGCCCGACCCGGGCAGTGAACCAGAAGCTGGAGCCCTGGCCGGGCGCAGAATCCACGCCGACGTCGCCGTCCATCAGCTCGGCCAGGCGTTTGCAGATGGCCAGGCCCAGGCCGGTGCCGCCGTATTTGCGGGTGGTGCTGGCGTCCACCTGGGTGAAGGACTGAAACAGTGCCGACTGCCGGTCTGCCGGAATGCCGATGCCGGAGTCCTTCACACGGAACTCGATGAGTGCCGTGCCTTTCGAAGAGGGCGCATCCTCGCGCAGGTGCGCCGACACGATGACCTGGCCCTTGTCGGTGAACTTGACCGCGTTGTTCACAAAGTTGAGCAGCACCTGCCGCAGCCGGGTCACGTCACCGCGCACCCCGGTGGGCAAGTCATCGCCCAGATCCACCAGCAGCTCCAGCCCTTTTTCGCGGGCACGCGGGGCGCTGATGTCGCAGGCTTCCTCGATGGTGGCCATCAGGTTGAGGGGTTCGTCTTCCAGTTCCAGCCGGCCCGACTCGATCTTGGAAAAATCCAGCACATCATTGATGACGCTCAGCAACTGGTCGCTGGACACGCGCATGGTGTGCAGGTAATCGCGCTGCTCGTCGTCCAGCGGGGTGTCGGCCAGCAAGGTCGTCATGCCGACCACGCCATTGAGCGGTGTGCGGATTTCGTGGCTCATGGTGGCGAGAAAAGCGGCCTTGGCCCGCGCGGCCGCGAGCGCGTCCTCACGGGACGCGGCCAGCTCGGCGGTGCGGCTGGCGACGCGGGCTTCGAGGGTTTCGTTGGCCTCGCGCAGGGCCACGGTCTGCGCCTCGATCTCGGCGCGGTTGCGCACCAGTTCCTCGGCGCTGTCATGCATGGCCTGGGACAGTTGCCGCACCTCGGCAATGCGGGCGCGTGCCTGCACAGGCGGCACCTCGGAGCGCGCCAGTTGCGCGGCTGCAGCGCTGAGCCCCCGGAACCGGCGGCTCAGCCTCCAGGCCAGCCAGGTGGCCAGCAGCGCGCCGGCCACCAGCGTCAGCGCCATCACCCACAGGGTTCTGCGCAGCGCGGCCTGCGTGCCCGCGGCGAAGTCACTCTCGGGCGCCGCCACCACCAGGCTCCAGCGCAGGCCCACGCTCTCGCCGAAAGGCCGCAGTACCACGATCAGGGCGTCATCGCCGATCGGTACGCGCTTGAGAAAGGCGATGCGCTGCACGCTGTCGGGCAATGTCTTGCCCAGGCTGGCCGCCACCTCCTGGTAGGCCTGGCGGCTGATCTCGTTGCGCACCTGCGCCGGCGTGCGGCGCTCGGGCTTGCCCCCGGATCCGGCGAAGAGCGAATCGATGGTGGAGCTGGCCACGAGCAAGCCCTGCTCGTCCACGATGAAGGCTGTGCCGCGGGCGCTGATCACCATGGTCTGCAGCAGCTCGCTGAGCCGCCTGAGGTGCAGGTCCACCGCCACCACACCCAGCGCCCCCCCATCACCGCCGTACACCGGCTGGGCCAGGGTCAACAGCAGCGGCCCCGGTGCGGGCGACGCATGGACCGGGGTGAACACACGCCCCTTCTGCTCCATCGCCGCCTGGTACCAGGAACGGGTGCGCGGCTCGTAGCTGTCCGGCTCGGCCTGCAGCTTCGCGCTGCGATCGCCGGGGAATTCGGCATTGAAGAACTGCCGCCCTCGCCCACCCTGGGCGCGCACACCCACCTGCATCACGGTGCTGCCGTTTGGCGCCACGGCTTCCACGCCAAGGTATTCACCGCGGTAACTTGCCAGGTACATGTGCGGTACGCCGGGGGTCATGCGGGTCATGGCAAAGGCGGTCTGCTCGAACAGATCAGGGCGCTGCACCAGTTGCCGCGCGCGGGCCAGGTCGGACCCGTTGGGCTGCTCATGCAGCAGGCCATTGAGCACCACATGGGCCTGGCCCAGATGCGCCTCGGTGTCTTTTTGCACCCGCTGCGCCAGGTTGTCCACCACCTTCTCGGCCAGCGTCTGCACCGTCTGCACATTGCTGCGGTAGAGCATCCAGCCCACGCTGGCCGCGGGCACCAGCGAGAACAGCAGCAGGCTGCTGACAAGCAGGGTACGCAGTGACCACACCCGCCCGGCCTGCCCAGCGGTCATGCCAGCCCCAGGATTTCCACGGCGTCCATCGGTTTGCTGCGGCCGGGCAAGGTCACCATGGCCCGGCGACCGGTACGCACCGCACCCGTCACCAGGCGCGCCGCCTGCGCGCTGGCGGCAACGGTCCACGCCAGGGACGGCTGGCCCTTGAACAGCTGCAACGCTGTGGCCACCGTGTCACCTACCGGCGTGGTCTGCCCGGTGCGGCTGGTCAGCCCGTCCAGCGCGGCGAAGGCCACCGGGCCGCTGTGCAATGCCACGCCCAGTGAAAACGGTGGAAGGTGACGCCCGGCGAAATGCTGCTTCACGTGGTGGTCAATGCGCCTGGAGGCGTCGGCCAGCCCCAGCGCCGCGCGGGTGGCACGCAAGCCGTGGTTGACGGACTCGGTGTCGTGGGCCTCCACAAACACGCACAGCATGCCGTTGCCGACAAACTGCATGTAATGCGCGCCAAACAGGTACACCGTGTCGCCGACACTGGCATAGAGCTTTTGCACCAGATCGCCGAGCTCGCCGGCCGACAGCTGCTCGCTCCACACGCTGTAGTCGCGCATGTCGGCGAACAGCACCGTGGCACTGCTGTATTTCTCGCTGCCCTGCGCAGGCCCGCCGTCGGGCCACTGCTCGGCCAGCATCTCGACCATGCGCTGCTCGTACAGGTCGCCAATTTTCTGCGCCTGTGCCTCCAGGGCGATCTGGACGGCCTTGTCCAGTCCCTGGGTGCGCATGGCCTCGGCCCGGCTGAGCTTGTTGAGCTGGGCACTGACGGCTTCGCGCAACTCCTGCGGCGCAAACGGTTTGGTCAGGTAATCGTCGGCGCCGGTGGTCATGCCGAGCCGCATGTGGCTGCGGTCCTGCAGCGACGTCAGCAGGATGACCGCGGTTGCGGCCAGCGCCTCATCATTGCGCACCCGATCCAGCACCTCGAACCCGTCCAGCAATGGCATCTGCACATCGCTGACCACCAGAGCCGGCTTGAATTCACGGATCAGCGCGAGCCCCTTGGCGCCATCTTCTGCGGCCATCACCTCGTGGCCTTCTTTTTTCAGCACCTGACTCACCAGCATCCGGGTGCCGGCATCGTCGTCTATCACCACTATCAAGGACATACCGAACTTTCACGCTCTTTCGTTTGAATGGACCGCCCACCCGCAGAGGTAGAGGAAGGCGGGCTCCGTCTTGATGTCACCCATGCTGTCCGCAGCGCCTACACGCATTGTCACAATTAGTAACGAGCGCAACAAGCCCTCGCCGGCTACTTCTGGCGGCCAGCATCAACACCTGATGCACCCCGCAAGTTTGACATGTGGCGGCCCCCGCCTTTCGGCAGTATGACCGGACCACTGGCACGGTTTGCCGATTTCTTCAACGCTGATACAACACCGCTGCGTCCCGCTGCCGCGCTGAAAGCTGCGGCACGAACCTGAGAGCAGGTTTCTCCTCCAAAATGAGGAGGTAAAAGTTTGTTACACCGCCTACGATGCACGAATCGCTCGACCTTCCAAACACCACAAACCGACACACCAAGGTGTTGATGGTGATGGACGTGGTCGAGTCTGTCAGGCTGATGGAGCTGGATGAAGATGACTTTGTACGGCGATGGCAACAACTGGTGGCCCATGCGGAGCAGCAGGTCCTGCCGCTGCATGGCGGGCGCATCGTCAAAAGCCTCGGGGATGGGCTGATGCTGGAATTCGCCAATGCCCCAAGCTGCGCGAAGGCGGCGTTCATGCTGCAGCAGTTCAGCCGGCAAATGAATGACGGACGGCCACTCGACAAACGCATGCATTTGCGGATGGGCGGGCACGTGGCGGAATTTGTAGCGGACAAGCATGACATCTACGGCACCGACGTCAACCTGACGGCGCGCTTTGCCACGCTCGCGGGCCCTGATGAAGTGGTGGCGACTGCGGAGTTCAGGGACCAGCTGACGGCCGATCTGGATGCTGACATCGAGGACATGGGGGAATGCCACCTCAAGCATGTCGAATATCCCGTGAGGGCCTACCGGATAGGCCCGGCCGGCCATGCACCGGTTCTGGTCCCACAAAGCGACTACGCCGCGCCCCTGCAGCGAACCATTGCCGTCATACCGTTCGAGGCCCGTAGCAACGAGCCCGAACATTTTGCGATAGGCGAGCTGATTGCCGACGGCGTCATCGCACAAATCAGCCGGACGGCCGAGTTGCGGGTGATCTCCCGGCTTTCGAGTACCTCCTTTCGTGGCCGCAACACCCCGGGCGAAGAGATCGCGCGCACCCTTGGCGCGACCTACGCTCTGGGCGGCAGCTACGTCGCCAGCTCGGGAAAACTCCTGATCACGACCGAACTTACGGAAACGCGCACCGGCGAGGTCATTTGGGCAGAGCGCCTGCACGGCGACCTTGCCGACCTGCTACAGGCAGAAAGCGAGTTGAGCCACCGCATCGCGGCTGGCGCGCATCAGGCGGTCATGAAAACCGAAGTCCAGCGCTCCCTCGCGCAGCCCCTCCCGACGCTGGAGAGCAGCTCGTTGCTGCTGGGCAGCATCTCCCTGATGCATCGTTCGACGCGCTACGACTTCGAGCGGAGCAGACAGGCACTGGAACACCTGATTGAACGCCATGGCCGCGCCGCTGCACCCAGAGCCTGGCTCGCCAAGTGGTATGTCCTCAAGGTTGTTCAGGGTATGAGCGAATCCCACAGCGTGGACGCGAAGCGCGCCCTGGAGTTGACCTGGCGCGCCATGGACATCGAGCCCGACAACGCCTTGATTCTCGCCATACAGGGCTACATTCATTGCCAGCTTTCAGGTGAAACAGCACTCGCCGCCTCGAAAATCGAGCAATCGATCCGGCTCAATCCAAACGAGTCGCTGGCCTGGCTGTACAAGAGCGTCTGGTCATCCATGTGGGGGGAAGCAGAGGCATCCGTCCGGGAGGGACAGATCGCGGCAGATCTCTCACCGATCGACCCCATGAAGTACTACTACGACATGATCCTGGCGTGCGGGCACTCCATGAACCATGACTATGCCAAGGCCATCACGCTGGCACAACGCTCGCTGCGCGCCAACAGACACCATCAGCCCACACTGCGCGTCCTGTTGCATGCACAGACGCAAAGCGGGCTGATCGACGATGCGAAAGTCACGCTCGACAAACTGCTTGTGGAGAAGCCCGACCTGACCGTATCCGGCTACCTTTCCATGGGCGGTACTGCAAGCTCCTCACGCCAGGAAGTCGCACGGGTGTTGCGGCTGCTGGGTGTTCCCGAATCGTAATCAAAAAAGAAAAGGGTCGATATGTCTATTCTGGGCGGCGGCATGGGCGGTGGCATGGGCGGCGGCATGGGCGGTGGCATGGGCGGCGGCATGGGTGGTGGCATGTCGGAATCGCCTATGGCGGTGGGTGCGCTGAACCTGAGCCGGTCCGCGCTGGTCGGCCCCTTTCAGGGCGCCTCTCTGCCTGTTGACCTCCCCTTGCCCATCGACAAACCGGCGCGGCTGGCTGACTGGGCGGCGGCGCCTCGCTTCCTCGTCTGTGAGCTGGAGCTGCTCTCAGGGCTGCACTTCACCAGCAACCACAGCAAAGACACGGTGTCGCTGGGTTTTGTGGATCTCGACAAAAAATCGCTGAAGTCCCAGGGACTCGTCACGCTTGCCCGGCCGAGCGGGAAGGTACTCAAGCAACAGATCCATCTGGTTGCGGAGTACGCAGAACTTCGCGAGGATCGCGGAGCCGAAATCCTCGCGCAGATGACGGGCGTCCTTGATTTTTTTTCGTCAGTGATCGGCCTGCAGGCGCATCGCCACAAATACACACAGGAGCTCATCGCCCTGGCGATGTCAATGGCCATGCATGTTGAAATGCGCCTGAAGCATGCCTTCGCCTGCCCGCGGCCAGTCGAGCTGTCACCGCAGATCCAGCCCATGATTCCCACGCCAGGTCATGCCAGCTGGCCCAGTGGACATTCCACTGAATCGTTCATGGCGGCCGTGCTCCTGCAGTCACTGCTGCAGGCCGCCAACAAAACCGGTCACCAGTACGAAGAGCAGCTTCAGCGGCTGGCTGCACGGGTTGCCGTGAACCGCACCGTGGCGGGCTTGCACTATCCGGTGGACAGCGCGGTGGGCCGATTGCTCGGCACGGCACTGGGCGAGTTCTTTGTGGCGCGCTGCATGGGCGGGAAACTTCACCAGCGCGGCTTTGCAGGGCCAAAATTCCATGACGCCAAAGGCCATGTGGTGGACTTCGATCTGCGCGTCTCGATGTCGGACAACAAGAGCGGCTACTACCAACTGCTGGCGTCCGCAGGCATGGTGGCGGCATCGCCCTTGATGGCGTTCATGTGGCACAAGGCGGTTGAAGAGTGGAAACCCGTCAAATAGAACAGCCGTTCTGCGCTGGGAGCATGCACCATGAAATGGACACCTCTTCCCAAGGGAAAATTCACAGGCATCCACTGGGCCAAGCCGGGCGCCACCACGGGTTTTGACCCTTACCTGGTGTGGGCTGAAGCCTCTGGCTTCGAAGGTTACGCCCGGCATCGCGAACCGCATTGGTTGACGCTGGTGATCGAACTGCGACCAGGCAAGTCGGTGTCGGAGCTGGAAGCGGCCGCCTCACCCGCATGGCTGCACATTCCGCCGGTGTACACGTCGGATGCGGCTCCCGCGGGATTCGGTTTTTGCACCGCGCGCGTCAAACCGGCTTTCTTCAGGCACCTCGCTCCCGGTGGCTCACTGGCTCCGCTGATCAGGCGATTTGAGCTAGGCATGCCGCTGGGCTCGGAAGTGATGGGCCCCGACAAACGCCCGCAGGATGCCGCACCGCCCGACGGGAAGCGGCTCCAGGGGAAGGTGCTGGGCCTCATCGACAACGGCCTCTCGTTTGCGAACGCCAGCTTCCTGACGCGCACTGACGCGCCAGGCAAGGCACGCACGGCTTATTACTGGCGGCAGGACCGTCAAAGCGCAGGCAGCACGCCTGCAGCCATGGGGTATGGGCATGAGATCACAGCGGCCGATATCGACCTGGCCCTGAAGCGCTTGACGTTCAACGGCCTGGTCGACGAAGCAGCGGTGTACCGGCACTTCCAGATGGGCATGCCCTTTGAAAAGCAGGCCAACCACGGCACACACGTCATGGATCTGGCCTGTGGACCTCGAACACTTCAGTCGCAGGTGGGTGGGCCGGATGCGCCACCGAGTTGGGCATATGCCGATGACGATGCCAGTCGCGCCAAGCTGGTGGCCGTGCAACTGGACTTCAAGACGGTGAAAGATCCCTCGGGTGGCTCTGTGAATGCGCAGGTGCTGGATGGGCTGATGTACATCCTGTCGCGCTGTGATGCGAAAGCCCAAGTGACCGTCAATATCAGCTGGGGGACCTTGGGTGGGCCCCATGACGGCAGTTCTGTGCTGGAGGCGGCGATGGATCATCTCATCGCTCTGCGTTCCGGGCGCCTTCAAGTGGTTCTGCCCGCGGGAAACAGCTACCAGAGCCGAACCCACGCCAACAAAACTTTGGCGCTCAACGAAAGTGTTCTACTGCACTGGCATTGCCAGCCGGGCGATCTGACACAGAACTTTCTCGAACTGTGGCTTCCACCCGGCGCCAAAGGGCTGGAGATTGAAGTGACGCCGGCCGGCCAGGTGCCGCTGGAGCCTCTTCGAATCGGGCAAGCCGGCATGTGGATCAACCCCGCTGGCGAGCCGCTGGCTGCGCTGATTTATCCATCGCAGGTTGCGACCGGTGAGCACGGCACCTGCGCGTTATTGGCCACCGCAGCCACCTTCAGCTTTGGCAGTGCGGTACCGACCGCTCCAAGCGGGGCATGGCAGGTCAAGCTGACCAACCGTGCCCGCGACCCGGTCACTTTTGACGCCTACATCGAGCGGGATGATGACATGGCCAAGCTGCACACGGGTGCGCGGCAGTCCTACTTTGACGATCGCCACTACGACACGAGCGGCAACCCGGGAGCGTTTGTGGATCATCCGGACTATCCCACACCGATCCGGCGCAGCGGAAACTTCAACAGCATTGCCACAGGACGCCATACCGTGACTGTCGGCGGCACGAGACTGTCCGATGGCAGCTGGGCTCGTTATTCGCCCCGCAAGCCAGACCCTGATCACGCAAGACCGCAACGTCCGGGGGTGGTGAAAGTACCTGCGACGGAGGCACCCAGCGACGAAAACCAGGCGTTGCAGGGTGTTCTGGCTGCCAGCACCCGCAGCGGGGGTGTGGTTCGCCTCAGGGGCACCAGCGATGCGGCACCGCAGGAGGCGCGTCGGGTGCTGAACCGTCTCTAGCGCGTGCTCACCATCGCTGGGGCAACTTCTTGAGCAGGGTGATGCGTTTGACACCCATCTCGATGTAGCCACCTTTTTCCAGGTCCTTGAGTAGCCGGCTGACCATCTCGCGGGACGCGCCGACCCGGCTGGCAATGTCCTGGTGGGTCACGGCCTCCAGCGTGACGCTGTCGGCGGTTCGGCTGGTCAGCAGGTGTTTCGGGTCTTCGAGGGCGACCACCAGACGGCTGTACACATCCAGCAGGGCCATATTGCGTGCAGCGGATGTGGCCTCGCGGGCGCGGCGTATGACCTGCGCCACCAGGTTGAAGGCAAAGCCGGGCTCTTCAGCCAAGTGTTCGCTCACATCGGAACGGGCCAGAACGGAGAAGGTACATGGCTCCAGTGTGATGACAGACGCCGAACGCGGGCCACCATCCATGGACATCTCGCCGAAATAGTCGCCCGAATGGATGTGCCCATAGGTGATTTCACGGCCGTTGTCGTCCATGGCGTAGACCTTCACGCTGCCCCGGAGCACCACGAAAACGCTGTCGCCGATGTCACCCTCATTGATGATGATGGTTTTCTTGGGGTAGCTGCGCACCACGCCGCGCAGCGCCAGCGTGCGCAGCTCGGGGGTGAGGTAAGCGTACAAGCCTTCGTCGGCGGACGCAGGAGAGCCGAAAGAGTCTGGCGACGTGCTGGAGGGCATAAGCCCCTAATCTAGCACGGGTGTGGTCTTCTCTCCCTCAGCGGTAACACCAGTGGCCTGGTCAGTGCATCGGCCCCAGAGGCTCCACGGCCACAGGCGGCAACACCGCGATACGGTTGACCAGCTCGCGCACACCGCTCGAGGAGGTTTTGGCACACAGGCTGCGCACATGGCTGCGTACGGTGGAAACGGCCACTTTCATCTGCATCGCAATGTCCGGCGCTCCGAGGCTGCGGCACAGGTACACCAGCACCTGCTCTTCGGTGCGGGTGAGCCCATGGCTGCGGGCAAACGCAGCCAGCAAGCCGGATGCGGACACGCAGGCGCGCGACATGAAGACGGCAATCCGCTCCCGGGCTTGCCCGGGCTGGCGGCGCAGCGGCACCAGGGCCAGCGAGAAGGCCGCACCGTTGCGGGGCGACACCATCCTTACCCATCCACGTTTGCCAGCCATTGCCCTGGAGAGGGCCTGCTGAAAGGATTTGGCCTCTTCGGGCCGGGCGATCGTCAGATGGCCAGCGTCGGCCGACAGCACATCGGCCCATGCCAGCTCGAGCCGGGCCGCACGGTTGGCATGCAGGATCGTGTTGTCTGCATGGATGACGAGCACGCCATGGGCCAGTTCATCCAGCAACAGCGTCAGCCATGAATCACCGTCTCCCGGGGCATCTGGCGAAATCTCCAAAGACGCGCCAGACAGCAACGCCAGTGGCAGCAGGTCGGGAAGGTCGGGTTGCGTCACAGCATGCAAAGTCACACATCACTCCATCGGTTGATGTGCCCAGCATAGAAAGTACGCTTGCGCAGCGATAGTGAATTTTCCCGCCCATTCGCGTGACAAATTCACCAGCAAGCCCCTCCACAGCCAACCTGGCGATGGTGCTAGAGCAAGGCCAGGGTAGCGTCCATCACTTCCGGCAGAAAGGCCATGTGCACATGGGCAGTGCCGCGCAGCAGGCGGTTGTCGGCACCCGGCAGCGTGGCCGTGGACGTGGGAAAAACAATGTTGTCGCAATTGGAGTACCAGCAGGTGAACAGCGCATGGCGTCCGTCCGGCATGCCGTGGTCGAGCTGCTGCTGCCAGTCGGACTGCAGCCGCATCTGCCGGGTGTTGTGCCCATGGCCAAAGCGGGCCAGCCAGGTGCCCCTGTGGGGCGTGCCTATCGTGACCACGTGGTGCACGCGCGGCTCGGACTTCATGCGCTGGAGCCAGGCACGCGCCGCCAGGCCGCCCATGCTGTGGCACACCAGCAGCGGCGGCAGACCGGTGGCCTCGGTGAGCCGCTTCACGGCCTGGTCGATCAGGGGAATGTAATCGTCGATGGAGCCGAACACGGGCTCGAGTGTCACCGCGATGAAGGGATGGCCGTCAGCCTGCAGGCGCGTCATCCACGGATTCCAGAAACCGCGGTTGCAGAAAAAACCATGCACCAGCACGACGCCACGGCGCCCGCCTCCGCCAGCCTGCGGTAGCTGGTCTGCGATGGCCGCCGCGCGAAATGGCTGGCGCCAGCAAAACACCCGTGGCGCCTCGACCGATTCCCCCGCCCAGGCCCGGACCAGCTCCCGCAGCCGCGGCGCGGGTGCCGGGTCGCGCTGGTTGAGCCGCCATGCCAAAGCAAATTCAAGCGCCAGGAAGGCCGCATGTCCCAGCGTCACCAGCAGGAAGCCGCCAATGGCGACCTCGCGGGCACTGCCGTAGAAGTAGCCCAGCCAGCCCCCGGCAGCGATCAGCAACAGGGCGGTGATGAATTGTTGAAGACGGGCCAGCATGGGTCAGGGGATAGCCGGTGGATGACAGGCAACGGGCATGGGACGCAGGCCGACACCGGCCGCCATACCCGTCATGGCGTTGCCACCAGGGTCAGGCGAGTATGACATCGCGACCCGACAGCCGCTTGGCGAGCTGCTGGGCCAGGCGGTTCACCGCCCCGTAGATCGACAACTGCGGGTTGGCGCCTATGCTGGTGGGGAACAGGGAGCCGTCGTGAACCGAGAGGTTCTCCATCTGCCAATGCACACCGTCGGGCCGGGTCACACCCCTGCGTTCGTCGCCAGCCATGCCGCAACCGCCCATGACATGGGCGCTGACCACCTTGGTCAGGCCCGGCTTCATCGGCAAGGCCTTCACGGCCTCGCGTGCCTGGGCCCAGCTGGTGTAGGACTCGGCCATTTCGTGCAGCGGCAGCACCTGGCGCGCGCCGGCTGCAAACTGGATCTCCATCATCGACAGCAAGGCACGCCGGGCACCTTCCATCACGAAACCGGTCAGCGGGTAGTCCAGCACCGGCGAGCCGTCGCTGCGCAGCGTGACCTGCCCGCCCGGCGACTCCTCGTGAAACCCGTCGCGCAGTAAGGCCAGCAGCGTGTGGTTGTGCGGAAAGGAGGACAGCAGATCGTGCTGGCCCTGCCCGTAGCCGGGCACGGTGGAGGCGAAGATCACCGGGTGCAGCGGCGGCGCCTCCAGCTTGTAGCCGATGGGCCCGTCAATCGCCTGGGTGCCCAGAAAGTGATCGGTATAAATGGTCTGCGGCGCCCCGTTCCACGCCTCCACCTTCTGCGCGAACACGCTGGACGACATGACGACCGGATGCAGGAAGGTGCGTGCGCCCAGCATGCCATGCGGGTCGGGGGCGCCGGAGCGGAGCAGCACCGCAGGCGAGTTGATGGCGCCGCCCGCCAGCACGTAGTGCCTGGCCGTGATGCGCGTCACAGGCTGCGCTGAGGCCGACGCCGCCTGTGCACCATTGGGTTCGATGCTGCGGCAGAGCAGCGCCGTCACGCGGCCATTGGCGATCTCGAACCGCTCCGCCCGGGTTTCCGTGAGCAGCTGGGCGCCCATGCCCAAGGCAGCCGGGATGGTGGTGACCAGCATGGACTGCTTGGCATTGGTGGGGCAGCCCAGCCCGCAGGAGCCGAGGTTCCAGCAGCCTTTGACATTGCGCGAAATTGCTTCGGCAGGAATGCCGAGCGCCATGGCGCCGCGGCGTAGCAGGTCGTTGTTTTCATTGGGCGCCGTGAGCCAGGGCGTGATGCTCAGCCGTTTCTCCGCCTGGGCAAAAAAGGGCGCCAGCAGCTCGGGTGTGTAGCCTGCCAGTCCGTAATGCGCCTGCCAGAACTGCAGCGTGGGCGCGGGGGTACGGAAAGAGCTGGTCCAGTTCACCGTGGTGGAGCCACCGACGCAGCGCCCCTGCAGGATGTTGATGGCTTTGTCGCCGGTCTTGCGGGCCGCGCTTTCCTGGTACAGCGACGGATAGGCCTCGGACTCTTTCTGGTTGAAGTCGGAACTGCTTTTGAGAGGCCCCTCTTCGACGATGACCACGCTCAGGCCGGCTTTGGCGAGGATCTCTGCCGTGATGCCGGCGCCGGCGCCGCTGCCCACAATCGCCACGTCGCAGCGCATGCGCTCCGGCACAGGGCCCCGCGTGCCGCCAAAAACTTTCCAGCCACGTTCCAGTCCCTCCCGAATCGGGTCTGGGTGTTGACTCATGGCAGCGTGTCCGGAACGTGGTTCAAATTTTCACCGGGCCCGGATAGCCCAGGGCAGGCCAGGTGGCGCTGTCGGAAAAATAAGCGCCCGCCGTGATGTCATGCAGCGCGGCATAGGCCTGCTGCCTGAGCGCGAGGCTGGACACCCGCATGCCCTGCAGCGCCTGCTGGAGATCCTGGACGCTGGACTCCGCCCACGGTGTGGGCAAGCCCGCCATGGCCAGTCGGCCTGCGCCGCTGGCCATCAGCGACAACAATTGCGACAGCTCGCTTTGCGCATGGGGTGCGAGACCCCGCACCAGTGTGTCCACGCGGGTGAGCAAACCTTCCAGAGCAATCAACCTCGGGCCTTCCTCGGCGGGCAGGCTTTTGTCAAGAATCGCCCGGCCCACGGCAGAGAACACCTCACGCCCGGCCGACCCCAGCGTGCCACCCTGAAGACCAGGTCGCAGCAGCGCAGCCGTGCCCCCGGCAACAAGCAATACGGCAGCCGAGGCGATGCCGAGCGTGAGAAGACTTCTGCGCTGCATGGAACGAGTTTCGCATGCGGCCTGCTGCAGCCGCTAGAGCACCGTACCTAGATAAACTCGGGGTTTGTATGGACGATTCAACCAAGCCCGCCGCGCAGCAGATTCACGAATCACTGGAGCGCGTGTTCGAGTTGCGGCAGCTGCGTGCCACCGATCCGGCGCTGGTGCGGGCCAGTGCCGCGGTGAAGCGGTTTCAGGCCTTGCGCTTTCAGGCCACTTATGCCGATCTGCTGGTCCACCCGCGCTACCAGCAGGCCGCGCGTTTTTTTCTGGAGGAGCTTTACAGCGACAAGGACTATGTCGAGCGCGATCAGCAGTTCGCCCGCATTGCCAACGCGATGGCGCGGCTGTTTCCAAAAGCGGTGGCGCAAACGGCAGCGGCACTGGCTCAAGTCCACGCCTTGACCGAGGTGCTGGACGACCGCATGGCCCGGGCGTGGGCACGTGAAGCCGGGCATGCCGGCGGCAGCGCGGACTGCGGACGCTATGTTCGCTGCTGGCGCCAGGTCGGCGACGAAGCCGGTCGGATGCGGCAGCTGGAGGTCGTGCTTCATCTGGGCCGCGAGCTGGAGCGGCTGACACGCAAGCCGGGCTTGCGCAGTTTGCTCAAAATGATGCGCAGGCCGGCCGAGGCCGCGGGGCTCTCATCATTGCAGCGCTTTCTGGAATCCGGCTTCGATGCCTTCGTGGCCATACGGAGCGCCAGCGAGTTCCTGCAGATCATCGGGGAGCGCGAGCAGGCCTGGATACGCTCGCTGTTTGCAGACGATGCTGTCACCTGTGAGACCCGCCTGATGCATTTGGTGTCCGCGGCGGCGGCGCACTAGGACAAGCCCCATACAGATTTGCCAGGGGGCCTCACAGAATAGGCGGCAGGAGAATGTATGGACAAGCACTGGTTCACAAGCTACCCCGAAGGCGTACCCCACACCGTGGATGTGGAGCAGTTCCGTTCGCTCAATCACCTGCTCGAGGATTCCTTCAGGAAGAATGCCGCTAAGCCTTTTTCGGTGTGCATGGAGCGCTGGATGTCCTATGCCCAGCTCGATGCGTTGTCGGCGGCCCTGGGCGCATGGCTGCAAAGCCGTGGGCTGGAGCCGGGTGCACGTGTGGCCATCATGCTGCCCAATGTTCCACAATTTGCGGTGACGATGGCGGGTATCTTGCGGGCTGGCTACACCTGTGTGAATGTGAACCCGCTCTACACGCCGCGCGAGCTGGAGCATCAACTCAAGGACTCCGGCGCCACGGCCATCATCATTCTTGAGAATTTCGCCAGCACCTTGAGTGAGGTGATCGAGCGCACACCCGTCAAGCATGTGGTGATGGCATCCATGGGGGACTTGCTGGGCTTCTGGTTCGGCCGCTGGATCACCTTTGCCGTGCGGCATCTGGCCAAGCTGGTCCCGGCCTACAAGCTGCCGCTGGGCGATGGCCGCAGCGTCACCCCCTTCAGTCGCGCGATTGCAGATGGCGAGCAGTGCGTGCTCAAACCACCCGCCTGCACACTGAATTCGGTGGCCTTCCTGCAGTACACCGGCGGAACCACGGGGCTATCGAAGGGTGCCGTCCTGACGCATCGCAACATTGTGGCGGCCATTCTGCAGGCCGAGGCCTGGTTCACGCCGGCACTCAAGCGGATTGGCGACGCGAGCAAAACCAACAACATCGCGGCGCTGCCGCTGTATCACATTTTTGCGCTGACCCTGAGCCTGCTCACCATCCGCTGGGGCGCGCACCTCACGCTGATCCCGAACCCTCGCGACGTCGGCAAGTTCATCGAGGTCCTGAAGCAGCGGCCCTTCCATCTGCTCCCGGGTGTCAACACGCTGTTCAATGCCTTGCTGCAGCATCCCCAGTTCAGGAGCGTCGACTTTTCGGCTCTGTGCGTTTCGCAGGCAGGCGGCATGGCCGCATCCGCCGGCACGGCAAGACAATGGCTGCAGGTCACCGGCTGCGCGATGGTCGAGGGTTGGGGCATGAGTGAAACCTGCGCCATCGGAACCAACAACCCGGTCACCAACCGGGAGTTCACAGGCACCATCGGCTTGCCGCTGCCCGGTATCGAGCTGGTGATGAAAGATGACGCCGGCCATTCCATGCCCATCGGTGAGCCAGGCGAAATCTGCATCAAGGGGCCCCAAGTCATGACAGGTTATTACCTGCAAACCGAAGAGAACCAGAAGGCATTCACCGCCGATGGTTTTTTGCGGACCGGCGACATCGGCATCATGGATGCGCAAGGCTACACCCGGATCATTGACCGCAAGAAGGACATGATCATCGTGTCGGGCTTCAATGTGTTCCCGAACGAGCTCGAGAATGTGATTTCTTTGTGCCCCGGCGTGGTCGAATGTGCAGCCATCGGAATTGCGGACGACAAACAGGGGGAGGCCATCAAGGTGTTTGTGGTGAAGAACGATCCCACGCTGACGGAAGATCAGGTGGCGAGCTATTGCAAGGACCACCTCACCGGCTACAAACGGCCCAAATACATCGAGTTCCGCGACGACCTGCCCAAAACGAATGTCGGGAAGATTTTGCGGCGCGAGTTGCGGTCCGCGGTTTGATGGTGGCACGTTCCCAGGCACTGATGACCGCGTCTGTTCTCGCTGCTCCGCCTCCCTTGCCCGGGGGACTTCATGTTTTTGAGCGCGGCTGGTTGTCGTCCAACAACATCTTGCTGGTGGACGACGAACAGACCACCTTGATTGACAGCGGGTATTGCAGCCATTCCGCACAAACCGTCGCTTTGGTGACGTCTGTGCTGGGTTCGCGGCCGCTGGACCGGCTGCTCAACACGCATCTTCACAGCGACCATTGCGGCGGCAACGCTGCCTTGCAGCGCCACTACCCGGAATTGAAAGTAGCGATTCCACCAGGCCAGGCCTCCTCGGTTCGCCGCTGGGATCCGGTGGCATTGACGTATGCACCCACCGGACAGGATTGCCCGCCATTTTCTTTCAGCGACACACTTCAGCCTGGTGGCGAGATTCAGGCGCTGGGATTGACCTGGCAGATTCATGCGGCACCTGGCCACGATCCGCATTCAGTCATTTTGTTCGAGCCGCGCGAGGGCATTCTCATCTCGGCAGATGCCTTGTGGGAAAACGGGTTCGGCGTGGTGTTTCCGGAACTGGAAGGCGTTGACGCTTTCCAGGAGGTCGCGGCCACACTGGATGTGATCGAGGGTCTGCGTCCCAGAATCGTGATTCCCGGCCATGGCAAGGTATTCTGGTTTCAGCCTGAGATGCTCGAGCGGGCACGTCAACGCCTCGAAGCATTCAGGGCCAATCCATTACGGCATGCCCAGCACGCGGTGAAGGTTCTTTTGAAATTCAAGTTGCTGGAACTGCAGGCCTTGCGTCGTGCAGACTTTGTGCAATGGGCGTTGCGCACACCCTATTTCTCAAGTATTCAGAAACAATTCTTTTCCGACCGACCCATCCAGCCATGGATTGAACAGTTGATCGTGGAATTGGTGAAGTCAGGTGCGGCTGCGGTCGAGGGCGATCACATTGCAAACGCCTGATTCGGAGGCCGGTGTCGCAGACATCCAGCTGGCCTGGTGAATTGCGTTCTGGTGAGGTCCGTCAAACAACCCCTGCTGCCCGTCAACCTCCCTTAGGAAACGGAAGCGCATGGATGCGGTGGGTGAGGTCGACGTATAAAACGAGCGCACAAAAGAAAACGCCCAGTTGATCAAAAATCAACTGGGCGTTCCTTGCTGTAAGAGCCTGACGATGTCCTACTTTCACACGGGAATCCGCACTATCATCGGCGCTAAGTCGTTTCACTGTCCTGTTCGGGATGGGAAGGAGTGGTACCAACTTGCTATGGTCATCAGGCATAACTTTTTGATCGATTGTTGAAACAACAATCCATCGAATTCATAGAGTAAATCAGCTTTTATTTAGTGTTGCGTTTGCACGCTTTTTGAATGCGTCAACTTGGCATAACAACCCTGACGAATCTTTAAGACTGTCAAAGTTATAGGGTCAAGCCGCACGAGCAATTAGTATCAGTTAGCTTAACGCATTACTGCGCTTCCACACCTGACCTATCAACGTCCTGGTCTTGAACGACTCTTTAGGGGGCTCAAGGCCCCGGCAGATCTAATCTTGAAACGAGTTTCCCGCTTAGATGCTTTCAGCGGTTATCTCTTCCGAACTTAGCTACCCGGCAATGCCACTGGCGTGACAACCGGTACACCAGAGGTTCGTCCACTCCGGTCCTCTCGTACTAGGAGCAGGCTTCCTCAAATCTGCAGCGCCC
>CBHWCZ010000034.1:0-24527 GCA_966112355.1 uncultured Polaromonas sp. | reverse complement strand
TGTGCAGCATGGCGTGGCCGGTGCGGTCGGCCGCGGCGCAGGCGCGCTGCACGGGTTTTTCGCCATAGTTGGCGGTGTGGCCGCCGAAGGGGCGCTGGTAGATCGTGCCGTCGGGGTTGCGGTCAAACGGCATGCCCATGTGTTCGAGGTCGTACACGACCTTCGGTGCCTCACGGCACATGTACTCGATGGCGTCCTGGTCGCCGAGCCAGTCGGAGCCCTTGACGGTGTCGTAGAAGTGGTAGTGCCAGTTGTCCTCGCTCATGTTGCCGAGCGAGGCGCCGATGCCGCCCTGGGCTGCCACGGTGTGCGAACGCGTGGGGAACACTTTGGACAGCACAGCCACGTTCAGCCCGGCGCGGGCCAGCTGCAGCGAAGCGCGCATGCCGGAGCCACCGGCGCCGACGATGACGACGTCAAATTTGCGCTTGGGGAGGTTGGATGTAGCGGTCATGGTTGTTGTTGAATCTCTGAATTCAGGTACTGCCGGGATGGGCTGAAGCGGATGCAATGAACGGCGCGGACAAAAACGCTGTTGTGAACGCTGTTACAGGCGCCACAGCACCTGGATGCCCCAGCCGGCGCAACCGACCAGCCAGACGATGGTGAACACCTGCAGCGACAGGCGCAGCCAGACGGGCTTGATGTAGTCCATCCAGATGTCGCGCATGCCGACCCAGACGTGGTACAGCAGGGCGATGATGACGGCGAAGGTCAGCACCTTCATCCATTGCGCTGAGAAAATGCCGGCCCATTTGTCGTAGCCGATCGGGCCCTTGCCCAGCAGCACCTGCGCCAGCAGCAGCAGGGTGAAAAGGGCCATCAGGGCCGCGGTGACGCGCTGGGCGAGCCAGTCGCGCATGCCGTAATGCGCACCCACCACAATGCGCTTGGAGCCGTAGTTGACAGACATGTGTATTCCCTTGAATCAATAGCCGGTGATCAGTACAGGCCGAACAGTTTGGCACCGAGGATCAGCGTGAGGCCGATGCTCAGGGCGAGGGTGACCGCCGCCGAGCTCTTGCCGAACTCCTTGCTGGCTGCCGCATGGTTGGTGTCCATCCAGAGGTGGCGCAATCCGGCGATGAAGTGGTGCAGGTAAGCCCAGATCAGCGCCAGAGCTGCCAGTTTCCAGACAAAGCCCGGCAGGCCCAGCATGCCGGCATTGAACGCACCCTTGAATTTCTCGAACGAGATCTCGGACGAGATGGAGGTGTCGAACATCCAGAGGATGAAGGGCATCAGCAGGAACATGATGGCCCCGCTGATGCGGTGCAGGATGGAGACGATGCCCGCGAGAGGAAGCCGGTAACTGGGGAGATCTGTGAAAGCGTTGATGTTGCGGAACTCGGGCCGCTTGGGACGCTGTTTGGATGCCAGCTCTGTCATGGGTGGGACTTTCTTGGATGTGACTGGAAGGTGACCGGGGATGCAATCGCCAACCGGTGATTTTAATTCTATTGCAATGCAGCAATCCTGCTTTATCTGCGCTGTTGATCGGACAGCTTTCAGCTCAATTCGTTCCGGTAGTGGTGGGTGTCGGTGCGGTAGAGTCCTCGGCGCAGTTCCATGGGCAGGTCGTTGTAGGTGTAGGCAGTGCGTTCCACGCTCAGCAGGGGCTCGCCGACGGCCACTTCCAGCAGCGCGGCCGAGGCCGCATCGGCTGCAATCGCCCTGATTTTTTCTTCCGCACGCACCATGCGCACGCCGAATTCGGTTTCAAAGAGCGCGTACATCGGGCCGCGGTAGGTGGACAGCCGCTCGGCCGTTAAACCCTTGAAAGGTCCGCCAGGCAGCCAGACGTCTTCCAGGATCGTGGGCGTACCCTGGAACGCCAGCACGCGGCGCAGCTGCAGCACGCCGTCGCCGCTGCGCATCGACAGGGCCCGCGCAATGTCGGCCGGCGCGCGCAGGCGCCTGCAGTCGATGATGTGGCGGTCCGCCGGCCCTTCGCTGCTGGTGTCGCCGGTGTCGGGCATCAGCTTGAGGAAGCGGTACTGCACATGCTGCTCGGCATGTGTCGCGACGAAGGTGCCCTTGCCCTGCCGGCGAACCACCAGGTTTTCGGCCGCCAGCTCGTCGATGGCCTTGCGCACCGTGCCCTGGCTGACGCGAAAGCGCGTGGCCAGGTCCATCTCGCTCGGAATGGCTTCGCCCGGTTTCCATTCGCCGGCCTGCAGGCTTTGCAGGATCAGCGTCTTGATCTGCTGGTAGAGCGGACTGAACGCCGGCCCGGCACTGGCCGACGCGCCTGCATCGGTCGCCAGAACCGCGGAATCTGCACTGGAAGAAGAGGTCATTGCCATGGAGATCGCCGAGTGAACACCGATAAAACGCCGGGTGAAACGAGCCGTGCCAAGCGCGTCGCGCAGGGCGCGCAGCGGTCGCCAGAACCAGGCTGGAACAGGGGGAATCATATCTTATATAAGACATAAGACAAATTGACGCCGCCGGCCGTTCGGGCGTAGAATCTTGGGCTGAGTTCATCCAGCGCCTGCAGGTTTTTGACGCGGAGTGGCCGGGGTCGTGGCAGGGTCCCATCCGGCCTCCGCACGCATTCCGCAGGGCTTGCCGGAGACAGCGCCCGATTGCCGTCCGGCAAGTCGCGCAGGCTCAACCGCTGATGCCAGACACCTCACCACCATCCTCATCAACTGATTTTTAACTTCCCTGGAGTCCCTGATCATGAGCAAAAAACCCGTCCGCGTTGCCGTCACCGGCGCAGCAGGCCAAATCGGTTACGCGCTGCTGTTTCGCATTGCTTCCGGCGAAATGCTCGGAAAGGACCAGCCCGTCATCCTGCAACTGCTCGAAGTGCCCGTGGAAGGCCCGCAAAAGGCGCTCAAGGGCGTGATGATGGAACTCGACGATTGCGCTTTCCCGCTGCTGGTCGGCATGGAAGCCCACGGTGACCCGATGACGGCCTTCAAGGACGTCGATTACGCGCTGCTGGTCGGTTCCCGTCCGCGCGGCCCGGGCATGGAACGTGCCGAACTGCTGGCTGTCAACGGCGCCATCTTCACGGCGCAGGGCAAGGCGCTCAACGCGGTGGCCAGCCGCAATGTCAAGGTGCTGGTGGTCGGCAACCCCGCCAACACCAATGCCTACATCGCCATGAAGAGCGCGCCGGACCTGCCGCGCAAGAACTTCACCGCCATGCTGCGCCTGGACCACAACCGCGCCGCCAGCCAGATCGCTGCCAAGACCGGCAAGCCTGTGGCCGACATCGAAAAACTCACCGTCTGGGGCAACCACTCGCCCACGATGTACGCCGACTACCGCTTCGCCACCATCAACGGCGAGAGCGTGGCCAGGATGATCAACGACCAGGAATGGAACGCCAACACCTTCCTGCCCACCGTCGGCAAGCGCGGCGCGGCCATCATTGAAGCGCGTGGCCTGTCGTCAGCGGCATCGGCCGCCAATGCCGCCATCGACCACATGCGCGACTGGGCCCTGGGCACCAACGGCAAGTGGGTCACCATGGGCATTCCGTCGGACGGCCAGTACGGCATTCCGAAGGACACCATGTTCGGTTTCCCCGTCACCTGCGACAAGGGCGAATACAAGCTGGTCGAAGGTCTGGAGATCGACGCATTCAGCCAGGAGCGCATCAACAAGACCCTGGCCGAGTTGCAGGCCGAACAAGACGGCGTGAAGCATCTTCTGTGATGGCGTCACGGGCTTGAGGACAGGTTTCATTCGATGACCCATCCACGCGACGTCCTCCTCGGTGCTCAGGCCGCCACGGCTTTTCTGCCCGTTTGCGACCACTACAGCGGCGTGGAGGCGCGGATGCGCAAGAGCCTGCAGCTGCAGGCCGACATGATCGAGGAGTTCGGTGCCTGCGTCTTTGACGTGACGCTGGATTGCGAGGATGGCGCGCCCGTGGGCGGCGAGGCTGACCATGCGGCCATGGTGGTGGCGCTGGCCGCACTGGCCAGCAAGAAAGCCCGTGTCGCCGTGCGTGTGCATCCTGTTGGTCATGCGGCCTTCGAGTCCGACATTGCCGGCATCGCCGGCAAGCTGTCGGACCGGCTCTCGCACATCATGGTGCCCAAGGTCGAATCGCTGGACGATGTGCTCCGGGCGGTCCAGGCGCTGGATGCGGTGGGGGCAGACGAATTGCCCGTGCACGTGCTGATCGAATCGCCTCTGGCCGTACGCAACGCGTTCGACATCGCGGCGCATGCTCGGGTGCAGTCGCTGAGTTTCGGCCTGATGGACTTTGTGTCGGCCCATGGCGGTGCGATTCCGGCCGAAGCGATGACCAGCCGCGGGCAATTTGCCCATCCGCTGGTGCTGCGCGCCAAGCTGGAGATCGCAGCGGCCTGCCATGCGCACGGCAAGGTGCCGTCGCATTGCGTGGTGACCGAGTTCAGCGACGCCGCAGCCATGACCACTGCGGCCCGCCATGCGGCGCAGCAGCTCGGCTACAGCCGGATGTGGAGCATTCACCCCAGCCAGATCCGTCCCATCCTCGAGGCTTTCTCGCCGAGCGACGCGGAGATCGATGCAGCCACACACATCATCACGTCAGCCGAAAAGGCCGGCTGGGCGCCCATCAGCGTGGCGGGCACCCTGCATGACCGCGCCAGCTACCGCTACTTCTGGCAGGTGCTGGAGCGCGCGCACCAGACCGGGCGAATGCTGCCTGCCGAGGCGCGCGCCTATTTCGGCACTGTCCTCCACTGACGGCAGCGTCGCTCACCAATGGTTACGGCCGCCCCGGCTTTCAATTCCACAATCACTGTCTCTTTCATTGTTCCCATCCATACCACGAGACAACCATGACCTCCATCCGATACGTTTCAAGCACAGCCATCCTGGCAGCGACCTGGCTGCTGCTGGGCACTGGCGCCGCCATGGCACAGACCGCCCCAGTCAAGGCGGCTGCGCCTGCCAAGAAGGAAGTGGCCAAACCGGCCGTCAAGAAGCAGGCCGTCACCGCTTCATCCAGCCACACCAACCTCAAGAGCGCGGCCAAAAATGTGGCTGCCGGCATGGAGGCTGCCGAGGCTGCGCTGACGCCGGCCGAGCTGGCGATTGCCGAGCGCGTGCAGGTGGGCACCCTGCCTTGCGAACTGGGCGCTTCGGTGACCCTCACCGCTGACCCGAAGATGCCGGGCTACTTCGACCTGCAGGGCAAGAGTTTCAAGTTCCGCATGTTTCCCGTGCCTACCACCACCGGTGCGATTCGCCTGGAAGACCAGAAGGCGGGTGCCGTCTGGCTGCAGCTGGCAAACAAGTCCATGCTGATGAATCAGAAGCTGGGCGTGCGCATGGCCGACGAATGCGCCAGCCCCGCACAGATGGCGGTGGCCGAGGCCATCAAACTCAATCCGCCGGTCAGCGTGCTGGATGCACCCCAACCGGTGCCGGCACCGGTAGCCGCGCCAGCGGCATCCATCCGGCCTGAGGCAAGCCCCACCAAATAAACCCATGGAACTGGCGGCATGAAAGGTGCTTGCGCGTTCAACCCGACTGTTGCGCCCGCCCAGGCTGTCCCCCACACCCCTCTTTCCACTTACCCCGACCTTGATCACAGGAGAAGCCCGCATGTCATCTGATTTCTTGCAAACCTACCGCAACCATGTCGCCGAACGCGCGGCCCAGGGCATTCCGCCGCTGCCCCTGTCGGCACAGCAGACCGGGCAGGTGATTGACCTGCTGAAGAACCCGCCCAAGGGCGACGAGTCCTTTCTCGTCGACCTGATCACGCACCGCGTGCCGGCCGGCGTGGACGACGCGGCCAAGGTCAAGGCCAGCTACCTGGCTGCGGTGGCCCACGGCACTGAAAAGTGTGCGCTGATCTCGCGTGAAAAAGCCACGCAGTTGCTCGGCACCATGCTGGGCGGCTACAACATCAGCCCCATGATCGAGCTGCTTGATGACGCCGAGGACAGCGTGGCCACGCAGGCCGCCAGCGGCCTGAAGAACACCCTGCTCATGTTTGACCAGTTCCATGACGTGCAGGAAAAGGCCGCCAAGGGCAACAAATACGCCAAGGCAGTGCTGCAGAGCTGGGCCGATGCCGAATGGTTCACCAGCCGGCCTGAAGTGCCGCAGTCGATCAAGCTGACGGTCTTCAAGGTCGCCGGCGAGATCAACACGGACGACCTGTCGCCCGCACCTGACGCCTGGAGCCGTCCCGACATCCCACTGCACGCCATCGCCATGCACAAGAACGCACGTCCTGGCGTCACGCCGGAAGAAGACGGCAAGCGCGGCCCGGTGAAGTTCATCGAGGAATTGAAGGCCAAGGGCAACCTCGTGGCCTATGTCGGCGATGTGGTCGGTACCGGCTCGTCCCGCAAGTCGGCCACCAACTCCGTGCTGTGGTGGACCGGCGAGGACATCCCCTACGTGCCCAACAAGCGCTTTGGCGGCGTCTGCCTGGGCGGCAAGATCGCGCCGATTTTCTACAACACCATGGAAGACTCCGGTGCGCTGCCGATCGAGCTGGACGTGAGCCAGATGGCGATGGGCGACGTGATCGAGTTGCGTCCCTACGAAGGCAAGGCCCTCAAGGACGGCAAGGTCATCGCCGAGTTCAAGCTCAAGAGCGAGGTGCTGTTTGACGAGGTGCGCGCCGGCGGCCGCATTCCGCTGATCGTCGGCCGCGGCCTGACGGCCAAGGCGCGTTTCGCGCTGGGCCTGCCGCTGTCCACCCAGTTCCGCCTGCCGCAGTCTCCGGAAGACAACGGCCGCGGCTTCACGCTGGCCCAGAAAATGGTCGGCCGTGCCGTCGGTCTGCCGGAAGGCCAGGGCGTGCGCCCCGGCACCTACTGCGAGCCCAGGATGACGTCCGTGGGGTCGCAGGACACCACCGGCCCGATGACCCGTGACGAGCTCAAGGACCTGGCCTGCCTGGGCTTCAGTTCCGATCTCGTGATGCAGTCCTTCTGCCACACGGCGGCCTACCCCAAGCCGGTGGATGTGAAGATGCACCACGAACTGCCGGACTTCATCAGCACCCGCGGCGGCATTTCCCTGCGCCCCGGCGACGGCATCATCCACAGCTGGCTTAACCGCATGCTGCTGCCCGACACCGTCGGCACTGGCGGCGACAGCCACACGCGCTTTCCCATCGGCATCAGCTTCCCGGCGGGCTCCGGTCTGGTGGCCTTCGGCGCTGCCACCGGCGTGATGCCGCTGGACATGCCGGAGAGCGTGCTGGTGCGCTTCAAGGGCAAGATGCAGCCTGGTGTCACGCTGCGCGACCTGGTCAATGCGATTCCGCTGTACGCCATCAAGGCCGGCCTGCTCACCGTTGCCAAGCAGGGCAAGAAGAACATCTTCTCGGGTCGCGTTCTGGAGATCGAAGGCTTGCCTGACCTCAAGGTCGAGCAGGCGTTCGAGCTGTCGGATGCGTCGGCCGAGCGCTCTGCCGGCGGCTGCACGGTGCACCTGAACAAGGAACCCATCATCGAGTACATCACCAGCAACATCACCATGCTCAAGTGGATGATCGCTGCCGGCTACTCCGACGTGCGCACCATCAAGCGTCGCATCGCCGCCATGGAAGCCTGGCTGGCCGATCCGCAACTGCTCAAGGCAGACCCGGACGCTGAGTACGCCGCCGTGATCGAGATCGATCTGGCCGACATCCACGAACCCATCGTGGCCTGCCCGAACGATCCGGACGATGTGAAGACGCTGTCCGACGTGGCCGGCGCGAAGATCGATGAAGTCTTCATCGGCTCGTGCATGACCAACATCGGCCACTTCCGCGCCGCCTCCAAGCTGCTGGAAAACAAGCGTGACATTCCCGTCAAGCTGTGGATGGCGCCGCCCACCAAGATGGATGCCAAGCAGCTGACGGAAGAGGGCCACTACGGCGTGCTCGGCTCTGCCGGCGCCCGCATGGAAATGCCGGGCTGCAGCCTCTGCATGGGCAACCAGGCACAGGTGCGCGAAGGCGCCACCGTGATGTCGACCAGCACCCGCAACTTCCCCAACCGCCTGGGCAAGAACACCTTTGTGTACCTGGGCAGTGCGGAGCTGGCAGCGATCTGCTCCAAGCTCGGCCGCATTCCGACCAGGGCGGAATACATGGCCGACATGGGTGTGCTGACGGCCGCCAGCGACACGGTGTACCAGTACCTCAACTTCGACAAGGTCAAGGATTACACCGACATGGCCGACACCGTGAAAGACGGTGTGGTGGCCTGAGGGCCAGGCTCATCATCAACTGAGACATGAAAAAGCCCCGAGACGCGAGTCCCGGGGCTTTTTCAATTCACCCTTGATGGCGTGTTGCCGCCCTGCGGCCGGCGACAGTCAAAAGCCGATGGGCAGCGGCGCGACGATCCGCAGCTCGGAACCATCGAGGAACCTCACGTACCAGAAGTCTGGCGAGGCCGGCAGGTTGGGGCGGATGTAGCTCACGTTCAAAGGCGAGATGTACACAGTGCTGGCGCCGTCATCCGGCGGGGGCGCGAGGTAATGGCGCTTGGCGGCCACCATGCCGCCTATGGTGCTGACCACCGATCCGATGGATTCGGTTACCGCGTTCACCATGGAGCCCTGGCCCAGCAGGTGAATCGTCGTCTGGCCCACGAGCTCTGGCCGTGATGCTTCGACATACAGGACGGCCAGCGTGTTGAGCCGCAGATCGTCCGGCACGCCCGGGTCTGTGGTCTTGTTGAAGGTGACGATGGGCATGGCAGTGTGCCCGGATCAGCCGAGGTCCAGCTCTTTGTGTTCGGCCGGGTGAGGAGGCACTTCACCGGTCAATGCGGCCTTGGTCATCTTGAACAACTGGGTGACCTTGCTGTCGGTCACGTTCCAGTACTCGGCATGGTGGATATGAACTTCCACAACGGCCAGGTCCGGGTCGTTGACGCCGCCGGGAAACCAGGCCCTGGCCAGCGCCGACCACAGGCGTTCTTTCAGTTCCTGATCTGACGACACCTGGGCGGTGCCGGCGATCGACACGTAGCGGTCGGCACCGGGGTCCGCGTAGGAAACGTTCACCTGGGCGTCCATCTTCAGGCGGCTGGCCATCTCGCTTTTGGCGGAAATGAAGAAATACAGGGTTGTTGCTTCATCGTCCTGAGTGTTCTGGGTGGTCAGGGGGTGGCCTTGCAGGCTCCCGTCTGCGTGCCGGTGCGTGAGCATGCCGAACCTGATGTCCTTGATCAGCTTCCAGAGTGTGTCGCGGTCGGAGGGTTGGCTCATGGGTGTTTTCATTCAGGATGTGAGGGTTCGTGTATCGTAAAAAACCTTCGGTGTGGCGTCATCAGTCACCGGCTCCGCTGCCTGTCAGCCGCGGCCGACAGCGCCCCGCCCGCCCGCAAAAGATAGCCCGACACGGTTGCAGGGCATGTTCAGGCGTTAAAATAATTGCAAGTAATTCGCATTTGCATTTGCGATAACTGCCCACCTGCAAACCCTGAGGAGTCTTCGATGAAGTTTTCTGTTCTGCGCCTGACGGGCGCCCTGGCGCTGGCGGCCGTGATGGCTGCACCGGCGGTGTCGATGGCGCAAAGCGCTGCGGCGGTCAAGCCCAGTGCCGAAGGCATCGTGGTGTACAACGCCCAGCACGTCAGCCTGACCAAGGCCTGGGCCGAGGCTTTCACCCGCGACACCGGCATCAAGGTCACGCTGCGCAACGGCGGCGACACCGAGCTGGGCAACCAGATCGTGCAGGAAGGCAAGGCCTCGCCTGCCGATGTGTTCCTCACCGAGAACTCGCCGGCGATGGCGCTGGTGGAAGGCGCCGGCCTTTTCGCACCGCTGGGCGCCGACACGCTGGCGCTGGTGCCGGCCAACTTCCGGCCCGCCAATGGCCACTGGGTCGGCATTGCTGCGCGCAGCACCGTGTTTGTCTACAACAAGGCCAAGCTCACCCCGGTGCAGCTTCCCAAATCGCTGATGGACCTGGCCAGCCCGAGCTGGAAAGGCCGCTGGGCCGCATCGCCGGCCGGCGCTGACTTCCAGGCCATCGTGAGCGCCGTGATGGAGCTCAAGGGCGAGGCTGCGACACTGGCCTGGCTCAAGGCCATGAAGGAAAACGCCGTTCCCTACAAAGGCAACGGCGTGGTGCTCAAGGCCGTCAACGCCGGCCAGGTGGACGCCGGCGTGATCTACCACTACTACCGTGTGGGCGACCAGGCCAAGACGGGCGAGAACAGCAACAACACCGAGACGCATTACTTCCGCAACCAGGACCCGGGCGCTTTTGTCAGCATCTCCGGCGGCGGCGTGCTGGCCTCGAGCAAGCACGCGGCCGAGGCCGAAGCCTTTGTGCGCTGGATCGCCGGCAAGGGCGGCCAGGAGATTCTCAAGACCGGTGACTCCTACGAGTACGCCGTGGGTGTGGGTGCCGCCTCGCACCCCAAGCTGGTGCCGCTGGCCGAGCTGCAGGCGCCCAAGGTCGAGCCTTCGAAGCTCAACAGCAAGAAAGTGACCGAGCTGATGCTGCAGGCCGGATTGCTCTGACCCTCCACACGCCATGCAGGCGGCTGACGCACTGGCCTCTACCGTCCCTGTGAAGACAGGCGCGGGCAGGGACACGCCTGCACGCCTTCGGACGCACCGTGCGTCCGGGCTTTTTTCCTGGGTCGCGGCGGCGGCCCTTGTGATTTCCCTGCTGTCGCTGGTGCCGCTGGGCTTCATCGTCTGGGCGGCCATCCACACCGGCTGGGACACGGCCTACGCGCTGATCGTGCGGCCGCGTGTGGGCGAACTGCTGGCCAACACGGCGCTGCTGGTGCTGGTCACCGTGCCGCTGTCGATGGCGTTGTCGGTGGCGCTGGCCTGGCTCACGGAGCGCAGCGATCTGCCCGGCGCGCGGATGTGGTCGTGGCTGGCTGCCGCACCGCTCGCCGTGCCTGCCTTTGTGCACAGCTATGCCTGGATCACCGCCGTGCCGGGCCTGCAGGGTCTGGGGGGCGGCGTGCTGGTGTCGGTGCTGGCCTATTTCCCTTTCGTGTATTTGCCGGTGGCCGCGGCGCTGCGGCGGCTGGACCCGGGCCTGGAGGACACCGCCGCCTCGCTGGGCCTGGGGCCCTGGCGTGTGTTTTTCCAGGTGGTGCTGCCGCAGCTCCGGCTGGCCATTTGCGGCGGCTCGCTGCTGGTCGGCCTGCACCTGCTGGCCGAATACGGCCTCTACGTGATGATTCGCTTCGACACCTTCACCACCGCCATCGTGGACCAGTTCCAGTCCAGCTACAACGGCCCGGCGGCCCACATGCTCTCGGGTGTGCTTGTGGTGTGCTGCTTTGGCCTGCTGTGGCTGGAGTCCACCGCACGGGGCCGCGAGCGCTACGCGCGCGTGGGCACCGGCGCGGCGCGGCTGCAACCCCCGCGGCGGCTAGGCGCGCTGGCGTGGCCCTGCGTGCTGCTGCCGGCCCTGACCACGGCCCTGGCCATCGGCGTGCCGCTGGTCACGCTGGCGCGCTGGCTGGTGGCCGGTGGTGCGGCTGTGTGGCGGCTGGACGAACTGGGCCCGGCCCTGCATCAGACCCTGTGGCTGGCCGCCGCTGGCGCGGTGCTGACGACCGTGGTGACAGTGCCGATGGCGTGGCTGTCCATCCGCTCGCCGGGCCGGCTGCAGCGCCTGCTGGAGGCCTGCAACTACCTGGTGGGCGCACTGCCCGGCGTGGTGGTGGCACTGGCGCTGGTGACGGTGACCGTGCGTGTCTTCCTGCCGATCTACCAGACGGTGGTCACCGTGCTGCTGGCCTACATGCTGATGTTCCTGCCGCGCGCGCTGGTCAGCCTGCGTGCGGGCATTGCGCAGGCACCGGTCGAGCTGGAGCATGCCGCGCGCAGCCTGGGCTACAGCCCGGCGCGTGCGCTGTGGTCGGTGACCCTGCGGCTGGCGGCTCCTTCGGCCGCGGCGGGGATGGCGATGGTGGCGCTGGGCATCACCAATGAGCTCACCGCCACCTTGCTGCTGGCACCCAACGGCACCCACACGCTGGCCACGTCCTTCTGGTCCTACACCAGCGAGATCGACTACGCCGCGGCGGCCCCTTACGCCCTGATCATGGTGCTGCTGTCGCTGCCCATGACCTGGCTGCTCTACACCCAATCCCGAAGGAGTGCCGGACGATGACTTCCCTTGAACTGACCGGTATCCGCAAGCACTACGGCAAGGCACTGGTGCTCAATGGCATCGATCTGGGCGTCGCGGCCGGCAGCCGCACCGCCATCGTCGGCCCCTCCGGTTCGGGCAAGACCACCTTGCTGCGCATCATTGCCGGCTTCGAGGTGCCTGATGCCGGGCGCGTGACGGTGGGCGGCAAATTGCTGGCCGACGGCAACGAAGCCGTGCCGGCGCACCAGCGCGGCATCGGTTTTGTGCCGCAGGACGGCGCGCTGTTTCCGCACCTGACGGTGGAGGGCAATGTCGGTTTTGGCCTGCCGCGTCATGCGCCGGGGCGTGCGGAGCGCATTGCCGAGCTGATGGACATGGTGGCGCTGGACGCGGCCATGTTGCGGCGCCGCCCGCACGAGCTGTCGGGCGGCCAGCAGCAGCGCGTGGCACTGGCCCGCGCCCTGGCGCAGCGGCCGCGGCTGATGCTGCTGGACGAGCCTTTCTCGGCACTGGACACCGGCCTGCGCGCCAGCACCCGCAAGGCCGTGGCCGAGCTGCTGGGCAAGGCCGGCATCACCACGATTCTGGTGACGCACGACCAGGCCGAGGCGCTGTCCTTTGCCGACCAGGTGGCGGTGATGCGTGCCGGCCAGCTGGTGCAGGCGGGCAGCCCGACGGACATCTACCACCGGCCCACCGATGCGGCAGTCGCCAGTTTTCTCGGCGACACCATCGTTCTGCCCGCACAACTGGCCAGCGGCTGGGCCGACTGCGCGCTTGGCCGTATCCCGGTGAACGACGCCAGCCGCCGGGGCGCGGCTCAGATCATGCTGCGGCCAGAGCAGTTGCAGGTCACCCAGGTGCCTGCCGACGCAGCGGTGCATGGCACTGACAGCACCGCCTGTTACGGCGCGGTGACGGACACCGACTTTGGCGGCTCCGTCTGCGTGTTGTCGGTGCGCCTGGTCCGGGGCACCGGTGCCAGCCGCGGTAGCGTCAACGCATCGGACCCGGCCGCATGGGACGAGCCGCTGCTGGTGCACAGCACCGGCCTGGAGGCGCCGCCCGCCGGTGCCATGGTGCGCATCACCGTGGCCGGCCAGGCTCACGTCTTCCGCGACTGACTTTCCGAGACTGAGCCGGTCCATCAGCGAACCGACAGGAAAAACGCCGTCGTCAGGCAGGGCATCACCCTCGCTGCTGTGCAGCGTGGGTTCGGCCTGCCAGAATGGAGGGCATCAGGGCCAGTTGACGCTTTTTTTGCAAATACGAACGGCATGAAAATGGCGTGAACAGGCCCTCATCCAACCCAAGGAGTCCGTCATGGCCGAATCGTCGCCAACCGCGTCCACTGGTGCCCATGCCTTTGCGTCCACCCTCCAGACTTTCAGGACCGCATCGGGCAAGACCGGCCGGTTCTACTCGCTGCCAGCGCTGACGAAACAGTTCCCGTCGATTGCCCGCCTGCCGGTGTCCATGCGCATCGTGCTGGAGTCGGTGCTGCGCAACTGCGACGGCCAGCGTGTCACTGCCGAGCACGTGGCCGAGGTGTCCCGCTGGGTGCCCAATGCCGAGCGCACGCAGGAAATCCCGTTTGTGGTGTCGCGCGTCGTGCTGCAGGACTTCACCGGCGTGCCGCTGCTGGCCGACCTGGCCGCCATGCGCAATGTCGCCGCCACCCTGGGCAAGAACCCCAAGACCATCGAGCCCTTGGTGCCCGTGGACCTCGTCGTCGACCACTCGGTCATGATCGACCACTACGGCACCAAGAAGTCCCTGGACCTGAACATGAAGCTGGAGTTCGAGCGCAACCGCGAGCGCTACGAATTCATGAAGTGGGGCATGCAGGCCTTCGACACCTTTGGCGTGGTGCCACCCGGCTTCGGCATCGTGCACCAGGTCAACCTGGAATACCTCGCGCGCGGCGTGCACAAGACCGCTGACGGCGTGTACTATCCCGACTCGCTGGTCGGCACCGACAGCCACACCACCATGATCAACGGCATTGGCGTGGTCGCCTGGGGCGTGGGCGGCATCGAGGCCGAGGCCGCCATGCTGGGCCAGCCGGTGTACTTCCTCACGCCCGACGTGGTGGGCATGGAGCTCACCGGCCAGTTGCGCGAAGGCGTCACCGCCACCGACCTGGTGCTGCGCGTGACCGAGGCCTTGCGCCGCGAAAAGGTGGTGGGCAAGTTCGTCGAGTTCTTCGGCGAAGGCACGCGCACGCTGGCATTGCCCGACCGCGCCACCATCGGCAACATGGCGCCCGAGTACGGCGCCACCATGGGTTTCTTCCCGGTGGACGAGAAAACCATCGACTACTTCAAGGGCACCGGCCGCACCTTGGGCGAGATCGAGGCCTTCGAGGCCTACTTCAAGGCGCAAGGCCTGTTCGGCGTCGCGCGGGCGGGCGAGATCGACTACTCGCAGGTCGTCAAGCTCGATCTCGGCGATGTGACGCCCAGCCTTGCCGGCCCCAAGCGGCCGCAGGACCGGATCGAACTGGGCAAGGTCTCGGCGCAGTTCAAGTCGCTCTTCAGCAAACCGATTGCCGAGAACGGCTTCAACCAGCCTGCGGGCATGCTGGCCACGCGCCATCTGCTGCGCCACACCGACCACGGCCGCGTCGACACCGTGCCGGGCGTGCCGCCCACACCGGCGGGCGCGCCGCGCATGGTGGCGGAGATGGAGGGCAGCCGCCCCACGCTGGCCACGGCCCACAACGACACCCACGTGGCGGCGCCGGCCAAAGCCGGCATCAGCATCGGCAATGGCGATGTGCTGATTGCCGCCATCACCAGCTGCACCAACACCTCCAACCCGAGCGTGCTGCTGGCCGCGGGTCTGCTGGCCAAGAAGGCGGTGGAGGCGGGCCTGAAGGTGCAGCCGCACATCAAGACCTCGCTGGCACCGGGCTCTCGCATCGTCACCGAGTACCTGACGCAGACGGGGCTGCTGCCCTACCTGGAAAAGCTCGGCTTTGCCTTGGCCGGCTACGGCTGCACCACCTGCATCGGCAATGCGGGCGACCTCACGCCCGAGATCAACGAGGCCATCACCAAGAGCGACCTGGTGTGCGCTGCGGTGCTGTCGGGCAACCGCAACTTCGAGGCCCGCATCCATCCCAACCTGAAGGCCAACTTCCTCGCCAGCCCGCCGCTGGTGGTGGCCTATGCGATTGCCGGCACGGTGATGCGCGACCTGATGACCGAGCCGGTGGGCCAGGGTAAAAAAGGCAAGGATGTTTACCTCGGCGACATCTGGCCCACCAGCGAGGAAATCCACCAGCTGATGAAGTACGCAATGAACGGCAAGGCCTTCCGCGAGAACTACGCCAAGGTCAAGACCGAGCCGGGCAAGCTGTGGGAAAACATCCGGGGCGTCGAGGGCCGGTCCTACACCTGGCCTGCCAGCACCTACATTGCCGAGCCGCCTTTCTTCAAGGGCTTCACGATGGACATCGGCCAGGCCGGCAGCGTGAACGTGAAGGGCGCGCGCATCATCGCGCTGTTCGGCGACTCCATCACCACCGACCACATCTCGCCCGCGGGCTCGATCAAGGCCAGCTCGCCGGCGGGGCTGTGGCTGCAGGCGCATGGAGTGCAGAAGGCCGACTTCAACAGCTACGGCGCGCGGCGCGGCAACCACGATGTGATGATGCGCGGCACCTTCGCCAACGTGCGCATCAAGAACCTGATGATCCCGGCCGGCAAGGACGGCTCGCGCGAGGAAGGCGGTGTGACCCTGTACCACCCGCACCACCGCACGCCGGCCAGCGTGATCCAGAAAATGCCGATGTACGACGCCGCCATGAAATACATGGAAGAAGGCACGCCCACGGTGATTTTTGCCGGAGAGGAATACGGCACCGGCTCCTCACGCGACTGGGCTGCCAAGGGCACGCAGCTGCTGGGCATCAAGGCGGTGGTGGCGCGCAGCTTTGAGCGCATCCACCGCAGCAACCTGGTCGGCATGGGCGTGCTGCCGCTGCAGTTCAAGCCGGGCGATTCGTGGCAGACCCTGAAGCTGGTCGGCTCGGAGTTCATCGACGTGATCCCTCATCCGGAGCTCAAGCCGCAGAGCGAGGCGCAGCTGGTGATCACGCGCGCCGATGGCTCGCGCCAGGAGCTCACGGTGATCCTGCGCGTGGACACCCCGATCGAGGTGGACTACTACCGCAACGGCGGCATCCTGCCCTACGTGCTGCGACAGTTGCTGGCCTGATGCCGACAGAGGTGTTGATCGCCGGCGGCGGCATCGGCGGGCTGGCGGCTGGCCTTGCCGCCTCGCGTGCGGGCTGGGGCGTGCGCCTGATCGAGCGTGCGGCCGCCTTCAGTGAGGCCGGTGCGGGCGTGCAACTGGGGCCGAATGCGGTGCGCGTGCTGGAAGGCTGGGGCCTGCTCGAAGCACTGCGCGAGGTGGCTGCATTTCCCGAGCAACTGCAGGTGCGCTGCGCGCTGTCCGGCGGGCTGCTGGGTACGCTGCCCCTGGGCGCCGCCATGGTGCAGCGCTATGGCGCCCCCTATGCCACGGTGCACCGGGCGGACCTGCACGGGCTGCTGCTGGAGGCGGTACAGCAGACGCCGGTGCGCTTGCAGGCCGGGCGCGCACTGGCCTCGTTCAGCCAGACCGCCCAGGCGGTGACGGTTCAGTGTGAAGGCGGCCTGGAGGTGGAATGCGACGCACTCATCGGTGCGGATGGCCTGTGGAGCCAGGTGCGCCGGCAGTTGCTCGGCGACGGCCCGCCGCAACGCAGCGGGCACCTCGCCTACCGCGCGCTGGTGGCGCAAAGCGCCTTGCCCGAACACCTGCGCAGCCAGTGCATCACCGCCTGGCTGGGGCCGCGCATGCACGTGGTGCAGTACCCGGTGCGTGGCGGCAAGTTTCTCAACATCGTTGCTTTTCTGGAAGGCCAGCCACCGGACAGCCTCGACAGCTGGGACCACAGCGCCAATGCCGGCGATCTGGCAGCAGGCATGGCCGGGACCGCGGCGCCCTTGCAGGATCTGCTGCAGGCGGTGAGCCAGTGGCGACTGTGGGTGATGAGCGATCGCCCACCCATGCAGGGCGCGCACCAGCACGCGGTAGGCCGCGTGGCGCTGCTGGGCGATGCGGCGCACCCGATGCGCCCCTACCTGGCCCAGGGCGCGGGCATGGCGCTGGAGGACGCAGCCGAACTGGGCCGCGCGCTGTCGATTGCCGCCGATCCGGCCTTCGACGTGCCCCTGATGCTGCAGCGCTTCGCACTCAATCGCTGGCAGCGTAATGCACATGTGCAGGCGAGGGCGCTGCGCAACGGGCAGATTTTTCACGCCAGCGGCATGATGCGCCTCGGGCGCGATGCAGCGCTCAGGCTGCTGGGCCGGCGGCTGCTCGACCTGCCGTGGCTGTATGGCCATCCGGCAGTGTGACCATGGCCAAGGGTGCCTTACCGGCCAGAACCTGAAGCAGATTGCTTGTCGCCATCACGGCCATCGCATGCCGCGTCTCCTGGGTGGCCGAGCCGATGTGGGGCAGCGCGGTGACCCGGGGGTGGGTGCGCAGCGGCGAGTCCAGCGGGAGCGGTTCGGTGGCAAAGACATCCAGACCCGCAGCGCGCAGGCTGCCGTGGTCCAGTGCAAAAAGGAGGGCGTCTTCGTCGACGGTGGCACCGCGCCCGCCATTGATGAAAATCGCACCGGGCTTCATCAGCGCAAATTCGCGCGTACCCATCAGGCCGCGTGTCTCGGCCGACAGCGGCAGCACGGCGGCGACGATGTCGGCGCGCGCCAGCAACTGATCAAGCGGCGCGTGCAGGGCTTTGCCGGCCAGTTCCGGCAGCCCGTTTTCCAGGTCCACGGGCCGGCGGCTGTGGTAGAGCACTGGCATGCCAAAGCCCAGCGCGGCGCGGCGCGCCACCGCCTGGCCGATGCGTCCAAAGCCCAGAATGCCCAGCGTTTTGCCGTGCACGTCCGAGCCAAAAAGCGTCTCACCGATGTGGTGTGTCCAGCGGCCTTCGCGGACCATGCTGGCCAGCTCGACGATGCGGCGGCTGCTGGCCATGATGAGCGAGAAGACCGTGTCGGCGGTGGTTTCGGTCAGCACCCCGGGGGTGTGGCACAGCACGATGCCGCGCGCGGCGAGTTGGGCCAGCGGGTAGTTGTCCACCCCCACCGAGACACTGGAGATGACTCGGAGCCGTGGCGCCGCATCCAGCATGGCCGCATTGAGCGCGAGGCTGGAACCTATCATGGCGTCGGCATCGCCCAGCGCGGCGGCGAAGGCGCGGGCCTGTTCGGGCCGGCGCGGGTCCGCCATGACGACATCGTGCAGTGCCTCGATGCGCTGCAACTGGTCGGGCGGCAAGGCCCTGAACACAATAACCTTTTTTCTCGCCTGGGCCTTGGCGGGGCGATTCATGTCACAGTCCTGCGGCATCGAGCTCGGCACGGCTGGGCAGGCCTTCGCTGTCGCCCAGCACCTGCACGGCACGCGCACCTATCCATGCGCCGCGCGCCACCGCCCGGTCAGCGGGCAGGCCCTCGAGCAAGGCGCTGATGACGCCGACGGCGAAACCGTCGCCCGCGCCCACGGTGTCCACCACCTCCGCCACCGGACATGCCGGCACATAACCGCTGCCTGCTTCGCCCTCGAAATACGCGCCCTCGGTGCCCAGCTTGACGACGACCAGCGAAGCGCCCTGCCCGCGGTAAAAGCGGGCGATTCCCTCGGGGCTCGCCTCGCCGGTCAGCAGCCGGCCCTCGTCGAAGCCCGGCAAGACCCAGTCGGCGCGCGCTGCCAGGTCGTTGATGGCCAGGCGCATCGCCTGCTCATTGGCCCACAGGCTGGGCCGCAGGTTGGGATCGAACGAGACACTGCGGCCGGCGCCGCGCATCAGGTCCATGGTTTTGCGGGCCGTCACCAGCGTGGTGGCCGAGACGGCCGCGAACACGCCGGTGGCATGCAGGTGGCGGGCCGACATCAGCCAGGCTTCGTCAATGTCGGCGACGGTCATATGGCTGGCGGCCGAACCCTGGCGGTGGTATTCGACCGGTGGATCGCTGCCGTCGGTGACCCGTCCCTTGAACTGAAAGCCGGTTTTTTGCGCCTGATCGCACACCACATGCGAGCAGTCGACGCCTTCGTGCTGCATCGCACGCAGCAGATAGCGGCCCATCGAGTCCGTTCCCAGGCGGCTGGCCCAGCCCACCTTCAGGCCGAGGCGGGCCAGCCCGATGGCGACATTGGTTTCTGCACCGGCGGTGCGCTTGTGAAAAGCCTCCGCCTCTTCCAGCGGGCCGGGCCGGTCGGCCACCAGCAGCAGCATGGCTTCGCCAAAGGTGATCACGTCCAGCGGAGTGCTGGTGGCGCCGGTATTTTTCATGCTGCGTTCCGGGCAGCCAGGCCGGCTGTGATGCTGCGCAGATGCTGCACCTCGCGCGCTGTCAGCGCCAGCAGGTCGTCGCCTGCCAGCGGGTACTCGATCGCCCACGGCACGGTGGCCGGCAGCGCGCGCAGGACGGCACGCCAGGGTGCAGCCGAATCGCGCAAGGGCACGGCGACCCAGCGCGACGGCTGGCGCTGCACGCCCTTGCAGTGCACATAGCGGACGCGGGACGCCAGTGCGGCGGCGGCCTGCAGCGGGCATTCGCCGGTCCAGTGCCAGTTGCCCATGTCAAAGGTCATGCCGGGCGACAGGCCGTGGGCATGGGATGCGGCGAAAAAATCCTGCAGCGCAGCGAGCGTGCCGGCCGCCGGACTCTGGTCGTTTTCGATCAGCAGTTCGACCTGGTGGGTGTGGCCTGCGAGTAGTTGCCCGAGCGCGGCGAGCGAGGGGTGCGAGGCAGCGCCAAAGCCGCCGATCGACATCTTGAGGCGGCGCGCGCCCAGCTGGGCCGCCATCTCCAGCGCTGTCTGCAGGGTGCCGGTTGCCAGCTCGCCGTCCCCGCTCCACAAGGGCTCGGCGCAGGAGTAAACCACACGCTTGCCCGCCTGATGCACGGCCCGGGCGATGGCGGGGAGTTCGGCGGCGGCGTCCACCAGCAGTTCGCTGCGTACCTCGACGCCATCGGCGCCGGCCGCAAAACTCAGCTGCGTGAACCACAGCTGGCCGTGGCGGCGCACCTCGGCCGCGCCGAAAGAGGAAAGGGAAACCAGAACCTGCGCAGAAGCATCGTTACCGGGTGTGTCAGTGGGCATGTTGGGAACTGAGGATCTGGCCCAGGAAGTTGCGCGTCTTCTCGTGCCGGGGTGCGCTGAAAAACTGCTGCGGCGGTGCCTGCTCGATGATCCTGCCGTCGGCCATGAAAATCACACGGTCGGCCACGCTGCGGGCAAAGCCCATCTCGTGGGTGACGCACAGCATGGTCATGCCGTCGTCGGCCAGGCCGATCATGGTGTCCAGCACTTCCTTGACCATTTCCGGGTCGAGCGCCGACGTGGGCTCGTCGAACAGCATGATCTTGGGCGTCATGCACAGCGCCCTGGCGATGGCCACGCGCTGCTGCTGGCCCCCCGAGAGCTGGCTTGGGTACTTGTGCGCCTGCTCGGGAATGCGGACCCGCGTGATGTATTTCATGGCAATCGCCTCGGCTTCCTCGCGGCCGAGGCCGCGCGAGCGCATCGGCGCGAGCATGCAGTTCTGCAGGATCGTCATGTGTGGAAACAGGTTGAACTGCTGGAACACCATACCGACTTCAGACCTCACCGCATCGACGTTTTTGCCGCCCGCCGTGAGGTCGATGCCGTCGACCACGATGCGCCCGTGCTGTACGGTCTCCAGGCGGTTGATGCAGCGGATCAGGGTGGACTTGCCCGAACCCGAGGGCCCGCAGACCACGATGCGCTCGCCGGCCGCGACACTCAGGTCAATGCCGGTGAGCACCTGGAACTTGCCAAAGAACTTGTCCACCCCTTCCATGCGGATGATGGGCTCGGCGCTGCTGCCGCCCGCGGCTGCCGCCGGGGGGGGCCGCAGCGCCTGCGATTGGGTTGTGTCTGTCATGCGCGCACTCTCGTTGATCTGCCCGGGTCGGGCGATGGGTTGTCCGGCTTACTGCAGCTTGGGCAGATCGGTTTCCAGCCACTTGCGGTAGAGCTTGTTGAGCTCGCCGTTGGCGATGTTTTTGGCGACAAAGTCATCGATCGTCTTCAGCAGTTCTGCCTGGCCCGGCCGCATCACAATGCCCATCACCTGTTGGCGCAGCAGGAATTTGTTTTCGAAGGTGTTGGCGGGCGCGCGCTTGTCGATCTGTGCCGCCACAGTGGTGGAGCAGCCGATCGCATCGACCTGACCGGACATCAGCGCCTGCATCGCGGAGGCGTCGTCGTCAAAGCGGCGTATCTCGGTGCCCTCGGGCGCGACGGCGGTCAGGGCCACGTCCTGGGTGCTGGCGCGGGCCACGCCGACGCGCTTGCCCTTGAGGTCGGCAGCCGTCTTGATGCCGGCCTTCCTGTCTCCGTACACGACGATGCTGGCTGCTGCATAGGGCTGGGAGAACTGCACCTGCTTGGCGCGCTCAGGGGTGATCGCCAGCGAAGCGACCAGCACGTCGACCTTGTTGGTCAGCAGGAAAGGAATGCGGTTGGGGCCGGTCACCGGCACCAGGTTGAGCTTGACGCCCAGGTCTTTGGCCAGCAGCCGGGCCACGTCGGCGTCGTAGCCGTCAGGCTGGTTGCTGCTGTTGGTGGTGCCGTAGGGCGGAAAGTCCACCAGCATGCCCACGGTGAGTTCGCCTTTTTTCTTGATCTCGGCAACGCTTTGCGCATGGACTGCGGGCGCCCAGGCTGACAGCGTGGCCGCCAGCCCCAGTGCGATGAAGGTGGAGGTGACGAGGCGTCGTGGCAGGGTGGGGGTCATGGTGTTGTCTCCGGTGGTTGAAAGAAAGTGGGGAAGGGAGAAAGTGACAAAAGTGAGAAAGCGCAGGGCCGAAACCAGTTGAAATGCTGCGCTCAGCGCGACAGCGCCGCAGCGTGCCGGCGCTCCATCCGCGTGGCCAGCAGCGAGAGCGGCCAGCACAGTGCGAAGTAAATGGCCGCGACAGCGCTGAACACGATGAGCGGCTGGAACGTGGCGTTGTTGATGATCTGGCCCGCCCGCGTGATTTCGGTGAAACCGATGATCGCCGCCAGCGAGGTACCCTTGATGATCTGCACCATGTAGCCCACCGTCGGCGGCAGCGCGATCCGGAAGGCTTGCGGCAGGATGACGTAGCGCATGCGGGTGGTGTAGCTCAGGTTCAGCGCCAGTGCCGCCTCGCGCTGGCCCGCCGGGATGGCCTGGATGCAGCCGCGCCAGATTTCGCCCAGAAAGGCGCTGCTGTTGAGCGTCAGCGCCACGCCGGCCGCCGCCCAGGGGTTGATGTCAAAACCCAGCACCGGTGCGCCGAAGAACACCAGAAACAGCTGCAGCAACAGCGGCGTACCCTGGAAAATCTGGATGAAGCCACCCGCCAGCCGCTGCGCCACCGGCTGGTCCGAGGTGCGGGCCAGTGCAATCGCCAGGCCGCCGAGGGCGCCGCCGGCAAAGGTGATCAGTGACAGCGCAATCGTCCACTGCGCTGCCTGCAGGATGAAGACAAATTCAGCCAGGCCAAAGGTGCGCATCATCGACCGTCCGGGTAGTGGAGGCTGGCCCTGTAGATCACGCGGAACAGGGCTGAAAACCCCAGTGCCAGCAGCAGGTAGATGCCGGCCACCACGATGTAGATCTCGAAGCTGCGAAAGGTCTGCGACTGCAGGTTGGCAGCCACCGAAGTCAGGTCGTCCGCGGAAATTGCCGAGACCACCGCCGAGCTCAGCATCAGCAGGATGAACTGGCTGGTCAGCGCGGGATAAATGGCTTTGAGGGCGGGCTTGAGGATCACGAAGCGGAAAATCTCATGGCGCTTCAGGTTCAGGGCCAGGCCCGCTTCGATCTGCCCTTTGGAGATCGATTCGATGCCGGCACGAATGATCTCGGTGGCATAGGCCCCCAGGTTCACCACCATGGCAGTGAGCGCCGCGGTGTGGGCCGACCAGCGCAGGCCGAGCGCCGGCAACGCGAAGAAGAAAAAGAACAGTTGCACCAGAAATGGCGTGTTGCGGATCAGCTCGATGTAGACGTTGATTCCGAAACGCAGGGGCCGGGGTCCGGCGGTTTTGCCCCAGGCGCAGGCGATGGCCACCACCAGGCCGAGCACCATTGCCGACAGCGACAGATGGATGGTGCTCCACGTGCCTTTGAGCAGCAGCGGCCAGGCGGCGAAAACGGGTTCGAACTGAAAGGTGTAGTTCATGGTCTGCGTTGGAGTGCAACATGGGCAGCTTAAATGAAACCGGTTTCAGATAAATACAGGGTTTTCCCTCGTGTGTTTGAGTTGGGCTGAAAAATTCCCTGGAAACCGTTCCGGTCAGGTCCGGCCGTGGGTGGCCGCCTCGCGGCTGTCAGCGCGCTGGCGTGGAAGGGTGGAGGTCCGGCCGCGACGAACCGCGCTGCCGCAGGCTTCCCGGTAGCAGGATGGTGCGCGGAGGATGGGTTGCGCCCTTCAGGCGACCCAGCACGCACTCCACCGCCTGCCGGCCAAGGTCGTCGGTGGGCTGGGCGATGGTGGTGAGGCCTGGCCCGATGAAGGGTGCCCAGTCGGTCTCATCAAAGCCGACCAGGCCGATGTCCGCGCCCATGCGCCAGCCCAGGCGCGCCAGGGATGCCGCCAGCCGCAGCGTGATCACGGCGTTGCCCGACAAGACCGCAGCCGGCCGGTCACCGGCCCGTTCCCGCAGGGCGCGCAGGGCCTGATCCAGTCCTTCGGGATCCTGCTCGCTGCTCTCGTGGGTATGGCAGGTGCTGTCCGGCTGGTGCTCGCGGATGAAGGCGCAAAAGGCCTGCTGGCGCTCCATGCGGGCGCTGACGCCCTGGACGGCCTCGCTCACCAGCAGCAGTTCGCCGTAGCCGGCCTCGACCAGGTGGCGGGCGCCCAGCCGGACGGCGGACGCGTTGTCCAGCGAGACAAAGTCGGCCTGCATGTCGGGGTGGCGCCGGTCCACCAGAACGACCGGTTTGCCGTGGCGCGCCGCCGCCGCGGCCGCGCCGGCATCGCGGCCCACGGTGTTGAGGATGAAACCTTCCACCTGATAGGCCGTCAAGGCTTCGATGGCTTCGCGTTCGCGTGCGCCGTCGTTGCCGAGGTTGAAGAACATCAGCAGATAGCCGGCCTCCTGGCAGGCCTTTTCTGCGCCGCGCAGCACCGCCACCGAGAAGGGGTTGCTCACATCGGCGACGACCAGGCCAATCAGGCGTGAGCGGCCGCGCTTGAGGGATTGCGCCATCGGGCTGGGCACATAGGACAGTGATGCAATGGCCGCCGCCACACGGCCGGCCATCCCGGGTGCCAGCAGCTTGTCGCCGTGGTTCAGGAAGCGCGAGACCGTGGCCTTGGAGACGCCGGCGGTGCGGGCCACGTCGGCAATCGTCGCACGCGGCGACGGGCTGGCGGGTGGATGACCGGCTGACGGCATGGGC
>CBHWCZ010000033.1:0-28041 GCA_966112355.1 uncultured Polaromonas sp. | reverse complement strand
ACAGCAGTCGCCGCCGCACCAGCCGCGGCGGCGACCGGCGCCGCCAACGGCCCCAGCGCGGCCGCCGCCGCGGTGCAGCTGCCCTCCAGCGACGCCGACTACCTGCAGAACCCCAAACCGCCTTACCCGCCGCTGAGCGAGCGGCTTGGCGAGCAGGGCAATGTCATTTACAAGGTGTGGATAGGCACCGATGGCCGGCCGCAGCGCGCCGAGCTGGTCAGCTCCAGCGGCTTCGCCCGGCTGGACAAGGCAGCCTACGACACCGTGATGCGCTGGCGCTATGTGCCCGGCAAACGCAATGGCGTGCCGGAAGCGATGGCGTTCAACGTCCCCATCCGCTGGCAACTGCGAAACGGCAACTGACCCACCTCACAGGCCCCACACCCCTGGTCGCACAGCCTGCGTGCAGACCGCCCGATCTTCGAACTTTGGAGTACTGATTCATGAATTCACAATTTGGCCTCGCCCACGTCTGGAGCCAGGGCGACATCGTGACCCGGGCCGTGGCCCTGCTGCTGCTGGCCATGTCGCTGGCCTCCTGGATGGTCATCATCATCAAGACACTGGACCTGCTGCGCTACAAGAAGGTCTCGCAGGCCGCAGAAGCCTTCTGGCACAGCGAGGATTTTTCCGCCGGCCTCGCCGCGCTGGGCAACGACCCGGCCAACCCCTTCCGCCAGCTCGCCCAGCAGGGCCGCGAAGCCACACTGCACCACAGCAACACCCGGGCGCAACTGCACGACACCCTGGACGTGAGCGACTGGGTCACGCGGACCCTGCGCAACGTGATCGACGAGTTCACCGGCAAGCTGCAGTCGGGCCTGGCCATCCTCGCGTCCGTCGGCTCCACCGCGCCCTTCGTGGGCCTGTTCGGCACGGTGTGGGGCATCTACCATGCACTGCTCTCCATCGGTGCAGCAGGCCAGGCCACCATCGACAAGGTGGCCGGGCCGATTGGCGAGTCGCTGATCATGACGGCGCTGGGCCTGGCGGTGGCCATCCCGGCGGTGCTGGGCTACAACGCGCTGGTGCGCGGCAACAAGGGCGTGCTGCAAAAGCTCGGCCGCTTCGCACACGACCTGCATGCCTACTTTGTGACCGGTGCGCGCGTAGGTTCCAATGGGGCCAATGGATCCGGCTCCGCCCAGATCGTGCCGATCAAGTCCGCCTGAGCACACCACGCCGAACCCGGAGCACACCATGGCCTTTGGCACCCAGGACGACACCGACGAGGTGATGAACGAGATCAACATGACGCCCATGGTGGACATCATGCTGGTGCTGCTCATCATTTTCATCATCACGATTCCGGTGATGAAGGACTCCGTCAACATTGATCTGCCACGCGCCAGCAGCGTGGCCCAGAACATCCAGCCCGACACCCTGCGCCTGAGCGTGGACGCCGCAGGCCGCTACTTCCTCAATGACACACCTGTCGCCGACGACGCCTTGCCGGCACGATTGCAGGCCGCAGCCGCCCAGAACCCTCAGCCTGACCTGCACATCCGCGGCGACAAGGCCGTGCGCTACGAACGCGTGGCACAGGCCATGGCAGCCGCCCAGCGGGCCGGGCTGCGCAAGATCGGCTTCATCACCGAGCCGGCGCCGTGAGATGGCCTTCCAGTGACATTTTTTGCTTGACTTTCAAATGAGAATAGTTATCATTACAATCTGATCGCCGAACCCGTCCCTTTTGTCCATCGCTTGCGCCATGTCCCTTGCCCCCTCGCTTTTGAACCCACCGGAAACACCGTCGCCAGGTCGCGGCCATTCGGGTGACGCGGCAGCTTCTGCCCTGCACCGGCCAGTTGGCGCGGTGGACAGCATGGACATCCTGCGGGGACAAAAGGCCGTGGACATCAGCCACAACGGCGTGCTGTACCGCCTGCAGGCCACGCGGCTCGGCAAGCTGATCCTGACCAAGTAAACCTCGGCCTCACCGCAAATGGCGGCGCCCATGAAAAAGCCGGCCCGCAGGCCGGCTTTTGAACGACTTGAGGCCTTGACTCAGAGGCCCAGTGCGGCCAGACCGGCCCGCGCAATCTGCACGTCCTCGGTCGATTTCACGCCGCTCACGCCCACCGCGCCGATGCAATGGCCATCCTTCATCACCGGAACGCCACCTTCGAGCATGCCGCTGAGCAGCGGTGCCGACAGGAAGGACATGCGGCCACCATTGATAGTGTCTTCGTAGATCTTGCTCTCGCGACGGCCCATCGCAGCCGTGTGGGCCTTGGCCGGTGCGATATGGGCCGAAATGGCAGGGGCGCCGTCGAGGCGATGCAGGTGCAGCAGATGACCGCCGTCGTCCACCACCGCGATCGTGACAGCCCAGTTGTTCTTCAGGGCTTCAGCCTCGGCGGCAGCCACGATGGTTTTCACGTCTGCGGATTCGAGAAATGCTTTGGTTTTCATGTTGTGGGGGTGTTGGGGGGGGATTGATCAGGTCAGGAAGACAAAATTGCCAAGCCCTTGAGCATACGCATGTTTGGGCAGGATTTGAGAGCCGCCCCGCCCGCCATTGCCCGCAAAAAGGCTTATAGAACCCTTACAAAAAGTAGGGGGTGCCATGGGGGAATTGATTGAAAACCGAGGAGCGCACCCTAAAATGAGTTGGCCCGCATTTGCAGGCTATCGGGAGACCTGATCCATGAACGACAACGTCCAAATACTCCAACCGGTTGGTTACGGCTCTGCCTCGCCGGCCGAGCAGCGCAACCGCGTGCTGCGCAACACCTACTGGCTGCTGGCCTTGAGCCTGCTGCCCACCGTGCTTGGCGCGTGGGTGGGTGTGGCCACCGGCATCACCACCGCGCTCACGGGCGGCCTGGGGCTGATGGTGTTCCTGGGCGGCGCCTTCGGCTTCATGTTCGCGATTGAAAAGACCAAGAACTCGGCGGCCGGCGTTCCCGTGCTGCTGGGCTTCACCTTCTTCATGGGCCTGATGCTGTCGCGCATGATCGGCATGATCCTGGGCTTCAAGAACGGCTCCGAACTCATCATGACGGCCATGGGCGGCACCGCTGGCGTGTTTTTCGTGATGGCCTCACTGGCCAGCGTGATCAAGCGCGACATCTCCGGCATGGGCAAATGGCTCTTCGTCGGCGCCATCGTGGTCATGATAGGCGGCATCATCAACATCTTTGTCGGCTCGACAGCCGGCATGCTGGCGATCTCGGTCGCAGTGATCGCGATTTTCAGCGCCTACATGCTGTATGACCTCAAGCAGATCATCGATGGCGGCGAGACCAACTACATCAGCGCCACGCTGGCGCTGTACCTGGACCTGTTCAATGTGTTCCAGGCCCTGCTCTCGCTGCTGGGCATCTTCGGCGGCGAGCGCGACTGACGCCAGCCGACATCGGCTGAAATAAAAAAGGGCCTGCGGGCCCTTTTTTCATGCCGCGCGGTCTCCCACCACCAGCACCCCGGATCGCCCGGATGATTCAAATCCGGTCAAACACGGCAATGCTCTCCACATGCGCTGTGTGCGGAAACATGTTCACCACACCCGCCGAGCTGCAGCGCCAGGCGCCGCTGTCCACCAGCACGCCGGCATCGCGCGCCAGCGTGGCCGGGTTGCAGCTCACATAGACGATGCGCTGCGGCGGTGCCCAGTCGCCCAAAGCCAGGCTCTGCTGCTGGTCGCCATCATCACAGGGCACACCCGTGGTGATTTGCCGGTGCAGCGCGGCCAGCGACTTGAACAGCTCGAACGCGCCCTCGCGCGGTGGGTCCACCAGCCATTTGTCGGCCTGGCCATCCTTGACCAGCATGACGGGCGTCATCTCGAACAGATTCCTCGCCACAAACGCCGTGGCCGCCAGCGCCCGCCGCGCGGGGGATGCGGCCTGATTTTTCAGGAAGTTCTCGCGGGAACGCGCCACCAGGGCCTCGCTGCCTTCGATGCCCAGCACCTCGCGGGCACGCGTGGCCAGCGGCAGCGTGAAATTGCCTAGCCCGCAGAACCAGTCGATCACGCGCTCCTCAGGCTGGACGGCCAGCAGGCGCAATGCACGCGACACCAGCACCTGGTTGATGTGCGGATTGACCTGCGTGAAGTCGGTGGGCCTGAACGGCATGGTGATGCCGAATTCAGGCAGGCCATAGCTCAGCGCCATGCCGGGTGCCGCGGCTTCGTCGGACTCCAGCAGGGCCACGGTGTCGAGGCCGCCCGGCTGCAGCCACCACTGCAAGCCAGGCCGCGCCTCGGCGAACGCACGCAGTCGGCCGCGGTCCGCGCCGCTGAGCGGCGCCATGTGCCGCAGCACCAGCGCCGTCACGCTGTCGCCGCAGGCCAGTTCGATCTGCGGCACGGTTTCGCGGGCGTCCATGCTGGCAATCAGTTCGCGCAGCGGCAGCAGCATGTCGCTCACATGTGGGGGCAAGACAGGGCACTGGCCCATGTCGGTCACATAGCTGCTCTTGCGCTCATGGAAGCCGACCAGCACAGCGTTTTTCTTGCGCACAAAACGCACGGACAATCGTGCGCGGTAGCGGTAACCCCAGGTCGGCCCTTCAATCGGACGCAGCAGGTTGTCTGCCTTGACCTTGCCGATGTGCAGCAGGTTGTCTTCCAGCACCCGCTGCTTCACCGCCACCTGCGCGCCGGCATGCAGGTGCTGCATCTTGCAGCCGCCGCAAGCGCCGGTGTGCATGCCGAAATGCGGGCACGCCGGACGCACGCGCTGCGAGGACTCGCGGTGAATCGCCATCACTACGGCTTTTTCAAAGCTGCTTTTCTTGCGGTACACATTGGCCGTGACCTGCTCGAACGGCAGCGCGCCCTCGATAAACACCACCTTGCCATCGGCCCGGTGCGCAATGCCCTGGGCCTCGATGTCCAGCGACTCGACGTTCAGGATATCCGGCAGGTGGTCGGGTGCGGCAGCATCTCGCGGGGCAGCTTGTTCTTCTGTCATCCCCGAATTGTCTCAGGTCCGCACCACGGTTCTCGCGCCGGACACGGCATGACAAGGGATCTCCTTGTCGCCGTGGCGTTCTCATCGAGAAAACCGCAGGGAATGAAAAAAGCCCTGCATGCAGGGCTTTTCGGGGGAATCGCAGCTCGTTACTTGGCTGGCAGGTATTTGGCCGGATCCACCGGTTTGCCCTGGCGGCGGATCTCGAAGTGCAGCTTCACACGGTCGGCGTCGCTGTTGCCCATCTCGGCGATTTTCTGGCCCTTTTTCACCGACTGGTCTTCCTTGACCAGCAGCGTCTGGTTGTGCGCATAGGCGGTCAGGAAGGTGTTGTTGTGCTTGAGGATGATGAGGTTGCCGTAACCCCGCAGGCCGGCACCGGCATAGACCACGCGTCCGTCGGCAGACGCCAGCACCGGGTCGCCCGATTTGCCGCTGATGTCAAAGCCCTTGTTTTTGGCCTCGTCGAAGCCGGCCACCAGCGTGCCTTGTGCCGGCCAGATCCAGGCGATGTCTTCCTCGCTGGAGGGCTGCGCCGGCTGGCTCTGTGTCGGGCTGGCGGCAGACGCGGCCTGGGCCGGTGCCGGGCTGGTGCTGTTGGCGGTTCCGGAAGACACCGGGCGCGTCACCACAGCCACGTTGTCGGTGGGTGGTACCACCCGCAGCACTTGCCCCACCTCGATGACGTTGGGGTTTTCAAGGTTGTTCCAGCGCACGATATCGCGCCAGTTCTGGCCATTGTCCAGGCCGATGCGGATCAGGGTGTCGCCAGGCTTGACGGTGTAGTAGCCGGGCTTGCCGGCATTTTCAAAGCCCGGCAGTTGCTTGACGCCAGCGGCATCCACCGCACCGCCCTGCCGCGACATGCCGGTGCCGCGGTCTTCCACCGGCGCAGGGCTGCCGCCGCGTGACGCACATCCGGCGACCAGCGCCACCGACAGCAGCGCCAGGGACAGGCCGCGCCAATGCGTGGTTCCAGCCTTGCGGCCAGGGGACTGCAGGATGCCTGGGGCGCTGGTGAAGCTGCTGGACTGTACCGTTTGATTCATGGGTGCTTTCGTCTTCCATCTGCAAAGTGTGGGACGCTGCCCGCGGGACGCGGACGCTCTGGCCGCCTTTCCTGATGCCGTGCGGCGCTCGCGCACTGGGCACCGGTTCAGCTCACGCCTGATTTTAAGGGCACAAAGTGAACCGCCTCCAGCAAGGTCTGCCGAATGCCTTCCGGGGTTTTGTCGACCACCACCAGCGCCTGGGCGCCACTGGCCGTCTGCACGGGCGCCACGAGCCGCCCCCCCATGGCCAGTTGCTCTATCCAGGCCGCCGGAATGGCCTCACCGCCCGCCGCGGCGATGATGGCCGCGTACGGCGCGCCCTTGGCATAGCCCACCATGCCATCACCAAACAGCAGATGCACATTGGGAAGGCGCAGCGTGCGCAGATTCTCGCGGGCCTTGTCATGCAGGCCGCGCAGGCGCTCGATGCTGTAGACCTCGGTGGCCAGGTGGCTCAGCACGGCCGCCTGGTAGCCGCAGCCGGTGCCAATTTCCATGACACGGCCGAGCTTGCCCGGGCCACCAGCCGGCAGACCGGCCCGCAGCAGCTCCAGCATGCGCGCCACCACATTGGGCTTGGAGATGGTCTGGCCCAGCCCGATCGGCAGGCTGGTGTCTTCGTAGGCCTGGTTCACCAGTGCGGTGTCCACAAAACGGTGGCGCTCCACCGCCCCCATGGCGGCCAGCACACGGGGGTCTGACACGCCCTGCGCGGCCAGCTTGCGCACCATGCGTGCCCGCACCGCCTGCGAGTCCAGGCCCACGCCGCCGGGCACCACCAGGGGTGCCGGCTTGTGCGGTGCTTTGGCCACCAGGGCAGGCGCCGCCTGCGCACGCCCTGGCACCGGTTTGGTCGCCGACGGCACGCCCGCCGACGGATTGAGGCGCACCGGAAACCCGGGGCGCGGCGCATTGGCAGGTGATGCAGGCTTCGCGCCTGCCGCCTTGCCGTTCGCCGGCTGGACCGGCGGCTTGGAGAGGGGTTTCATCACGCGACGCTCAAACGTGCGCCGAGGTGAGCCGGGCCGCTGTCTGCACCCAGTAAGGCAGGCGTTCGTGATCGGTCAGGTCGACATGCAGCGGCGTGATGGAGACAAAGCCCTGGGCCGTGGCATGAAAATCCGTGCCATCGCCCGCCTCCTTGGCGGGGCCCGCGCCACCGATCCAGTACATGGTCTCGCCGCGGGGGCTGGTCTGGGTGATGACGCGTTCGGCCGCATGCCGCCGGCCCAGCCGCGCCACCTTCACGCCCTTGATCTGGTCATCGGGCAGGTTGGGAATGTTGACGTTGAGCAGCCAGGGCGCGAGCGTGGGCTCGGCACCATGGCTCACCGCCTCCAGCGAGGGCATCAGTTGCTGCACCAGTTCGCGGGCGCGTTGCGCGGCCACATCGATGTGGGCCCAGCCCTTTTCCGTCTGCGAAAAGGCAATCGCCGGAATGCCGAACAGATAGCCCTCCATGGCGGCGCCCACCGTGCCGGAATAAATCGTGTCGTCGCCCATGTTGGCGCCATTGTTGATGCCGGACACCACCAGATCGGGCCGGTAGCCCAACAGACCCGTGAGCGCAATGTGCACACAGTCAGCAGGCGTGCCATTGATGTAGCGAAAGCCGTTGGCGGCCGTGTTCACATACATCGGCGAATGCAGGGTCAGTGCATTGGATTTGGCGCTGTTGTTCTGCTCGGGTGCCACCACTTCCACATCGGCGAGGGTCTTGAGTGCTTCATACAGGGCGATGATGCCGCTGGCCTGGTAACCGTCGTCGTTGCAGATCAGGATTTTCATCAAGGCATTTTACGGTCACCGTCGCGACAGACGCTGCTGCAAGGCCATGCAGTCCGCCCCGCGCAGTGCCTATGATGTGATCCAGCCATTTCAGTATCACCCCCCGGAGAGACACCATGCATGCCTGGATTTGCGACAACCCGACCGGCGTCGACGCCCTGACCTGGAAAGAAGTGCCCACACCCCAGCCCAAGGCCGGTGAGGTGCTGGTGGAAATCAAGGCGGCGAGCCTGAACTTTCCCGACCTGCTGATCGTGCAGAACAAATACCAGATGAAGCCGCCCCTGCCCTTTGTGCCAGGCTCCGAATACGCAGGCGTGGTGCACGCCGTAGGAGAAGGCGTCAAGCATCTGCAGGTGGGCCAGAGCGTGGCCTGCCTCTCGGGCACCGGCGGCTTTGGCACCCACACCCTCGCGCCGGCGGCCCTGTGCATGCCCTTGCCGCCCGGGTTTCCGCATGTCGATGCGGCGGCCTTCATCATGATCTATGCCACCTCGTGGCATGCCCTGGTGGACCGCGCCCAGCTCAAGGCCGGGGAAACCGTGCTGGTGCTGGGTGCAGCCGGTGGCGTGGGCACGGCCGCCATCCAGATCGCCAGGGCAGCCGGTGCCCGCGTGATTGCCGCGGCCTCGACCGACGAGAAATGTGCGCTGTGCCAGTCCATCGGTGCAGACGCCACCATCAACTACACCCGCAGCAATCTGCGCGACGAGATCAAGGCGCTCACCGGCGGCAAGGGGCCGGACGTGATCTATGACCCGGTAGGCGGCGACTTCACCGAGCCAGCCTTCCGCTCCATCGCCTGGCGCGGCCGCTACCTTGTGGTGGGTTTTGCCTCGGGGCCGATCCCTGCGCTGCCGCTGAACCTGCCGCTGCTCAAGGGCGCGTCCATCGTGGGTGTGTTCTGGGGCGACTACGCCAAGCGCGAGCCCGACGCCAACGCCGCCATGATGCGCGAGCTGGCCACCTGGTATGCGCAAGGCAAGGTCAAGCCGGTGATCGACCGGACCATGCCCATGGCAGAGCTCAAGGCGGCCTATGCGCACATGGGCTCACGGGGCGTCATGGGCAAGCTGGTGATGGTGAACTGACGCCGCTCACTGGCCGCACCTGTCATCGGCGCGGCCTGGGCCAACGCCTGCGGATTACAGGCTGGCCTTGCTGCGCAGTTTGCTGTTGAGCTTGTTGTGGATGCGCCGCGTGGTGGTCCACGCAACCCACAACACCAGCGGCACGGCCGCACCGGCAGCGATCTCCGGGTTGAGCGGCAGGCCAGCGGCCTTGAGCGCCTTGCCGCCATAGAGCAGAAGACTGACCACATAGTAGGAGATGGCAGCGATCGACAGCCCTTCCACCGTGGTCTGCAGCTGAAGCTGCAGTTCCTGGCCGCGGGTGAGCTTTTCCAGCAACTGCTGGTTCTGCACCTCGGTGGCGATGTCCACCCGCGTGCGCAGCAAGGCGCTGGTACGGGCCACACGCTCTGACAGCGACGTCAGGCGCTGCGCGGTGGCCGCCACCGTGGCAATCGCCGGTGACAGCCGGCGTTGCATGAATTCGCCCATGGTCTGCGTGCCGGAAATGGCTTTCTCGCGCAGCTCGGCAATGCGCTGCGAGACCAGCACGTCGTAGGCGCGCGTGGCCGAAAAACGGTACACATGCTCGGCCGTGGCACGCTCCACCCTGGCGGCCAGCGAGACCAGCGTGTCCAGCAGTTCCTGGTCTGACGCGGCCTTGTTTTCCAGGCTGGCCATGATGTCGGCCAGTGCGTCTTCGGATTTCGACAGCATCGGACCCAGCTGCTTGGCCACCGGCAAGCCGCGCAAGGCCATCAGGCGATAGGTTTCCATCTCCAGCAGGCGCTGGGACACCCGCCCCGCCCGCGTGCCCGTGATGTCGAGTGGTGCCACCACCAGGATGCGCTCAAAGCCGTCGGGGCGGAGCAGGAAGTCGCTCACGGCCCAGGAGTGGCCGTTGTGCCCCAGCACCGAGGCCACCACCTGTGCGCCGCCCAGCCAGTCGCGGGCCTGGGCCAGTGTGGCCTCCGGCGTCTTCAGGTCGCCATGCACCATCGCCAGCATGATGGCCGCCATGGTTCGTCCCGGAATGCTGCTCAGCCACTGTGGCGCGACGGCCAGTGCCGGCAGCAGGTCCGGGTTGACGGCGCCTAGCAACGCGTCGTCAGGCAGCGGCTGGACAATCGAGTAGCGCGTGAACTCGGTGTGGCGCTCCCACTTGACGGTGTAGCCGTCCGAACGAAGGCGAAGGAAGTTCGCGTTCAAGCTATCAACCGTCAGGCCTTCATGCCCGGGCAGCTGCTGCAGGTGCCGGCATTCCTGTTCACGGCTGATGCCTTCATTGAGCACGGCCACATAGACCACCAGGGCCGGCAGGTGAATGCGCGCGGTGGGCCGGGCGTGCACCTCGTTGTGCAACACATGGCGTTGCGAATCATCGGGGGGCAACAAGGTCAGCGCTGGGGCGCTGCCGGGGGCTGAATCGGTGGGCGGTGCAGTCAAAGGCATGACCTCCATTGTGAGGGATTCGGTGCCATTCATGGAACGCCTTGACAAGTTTCAGGTGCTCGCCGAAAGTCGTGACAGTCAAAAATCAGCAAAGGCAAGGCCATGGGCATGTGGATAGAACTCGGTATTTTTCTGGTGATGCTCGCCTGGGGAATCTGGCAGCTCCAGGATGTCAAGAAAGCCAAGGCCAAGCGTCTCGCCGATGAAGCGCTGAAGAAGGCGGGTGACGGCCCCCCCGCCCCTGGGTCCTAGCGCCCTGATGCCCATGAAGGCTGTCCGCCAGGGCGGCTGCTTCAGTACCATCTGTTTCAGTACTATCCCCGTGCACGGCGCCCGCTCGCCTGTGCAATACTCATTTTCATATGGCAAATACTTTTCCCTTTTCAGCGATCGTGGGTCAGGACGAGATGAAACTGGCGATCCTGATCGCAGCGGTGGACCCCCGCATCGGTGGCATTCTGGTGTTGGGAGACCGGGGCACAGGGAAATCAACCGCCGTACGCGCACTGGCCGCGCTGCTGCCCCCCATGCGTGCGGTGACCGGTTGCCGCTATGCCTGTGACCCGGCGGAGGGCCAGGCCTGCTGCGAGGCGTGCGCAGCGCTCAAGGCGTCCGGCAAGCCCCTCAAGACACACCAGACGCCCGTGCCCGTGGTGGACCTGCCGCTCGGCGCCACCGAAGACCGTGTGGTGGGCGCACTCGACCTGGAACGCGCCCTGTCGCAAGGCGTCAAGGCCTTTGAGCCCGGGCTGCTGGCGCGGGCCAATCGCGGCTTTCTCTACATTGATGAAGTGAACCTGCTGGAAGACCATCTGGTGGACTTGCTGATCGACGTCGCCGCGTCGGGCGAGAACGTGGTGGAACGCGAAGGCCTGAGCGTGCGGCACCCCGCGCGCTTCGTGCTGGTCGGCAGCGGCAACCCCGAGGAAGGCGAGTTACGCCCGCAACTGCTGGACCGCTTCGGCCTGTCGGTCGAAGTCCGCACCCCGGGCGACCTGGCCAGCCGGATTGAAGTCGTGAAACGCCGCGATGCTTTCGAGCAGGACCCGGCGGGCTTTGCCGAGCAGTGGAAAAAGGAAGGCGACCGCACCCGCCGCAAGCTGGTGTCGGCACGCAACCGGCTTGACGAGGTGAAGATTCCCGAGGCCGCACGCGAGCGCGCTTCGGAGCTGTGCATGGCCCTCGGCACCGACGGCCTGCGCGGCGACATGACGCTGATCCGTGCTGCGCGTGCATTGGCCGCACTGCAGGGTGATGCCGCCGTCAATGATGCGCATCTGCGCAAGGTGTCCGGCCCGGCCCTGCGCCACCGCCTGCGCCGCAACCCGCTGGACGACGCCGGCTCCACCGTGCGTGTGGAGCGTGCCGTGGCCGAACTGCTGGGCTCATGAGCCCTGACACCGCGCTGGTGGCAGCGCTGCTGGCCATTGACCCGGTCGGCCTTGGCGGTGCCGCACTGCGCGGACCTGCCAGCGACCTGCGCACAGAATGGACAGAACTGCTGAGATCGCTGCTGCCCGCTGGTGCGCCGGTACAGCGTATCCCGCTGAGTGCCACAGAGTCCGCGCTGCTGGGCGGTCTGGATCTGGCGGCCACCCTGCATGCCGGCCGGGCCATTGCACAGCAGGGGCTGCTGGCCCGCACCGATGGGGGCGTGGCCTTGCTCAGCATGGCCGAGCGGGTGCCGGCCAGCACAGCCGCGCATCTGGCCGCCGTGCTCGACCAGGGCGAGGTGGTGCTGGAGCGGGACGGCTTGACACAACGCCGTCCGGCCCGGCTGGCGGTGGTTGCCTTCGATGAAGGCATGAACGATGAAGAGACCGTGCCGGCCGCCCTGCTGGACCGGCTGGCTTTTCATTGCGTGTTCGATGAACGCTTCGAGCAAGCCCAGACCGTGAGCGACGACCGCTGGCAACGCGCAGACATCGAGGCCGCCCGCGCGTTGCTGCCGTCCGTGGTCTGCGGCCCGGACACCGTCGAAGCCTTGTGCAGCACCGCCATCGTGCTCGGCATTGCCTCGCTGCGTGCACCATGGCTGGCCCTGCGCGCTGCCAGGGCCGCCGCGGCATTGACAGGCGCGACACAGGTCGATGCAGAGCACACCACCCTGGCCGCACGCCTGGTGCTCGGCCCGCGCGCGACCCGGTTGCCCTCAGCGGCGGATGAGGCACAGGAAGACGCCTCGCCCGACCAGGCGCCTGAAACGCCCGAAGAGCAGGACCTCAAGCCACCAGAAACCACGCCCCCTGCGGACGCGGCGCCTCCGCCGCTGGCCGACGGAGAGAACATGTCAGAGGAAGACGACGCAGCACCCGCGCTGGAAGAAGCACTGCAGGAGATGGCGGTGCAGGCCGCACTGGCGGCCATTCCGCCCGGCCTGCTGACGGCGCTGAAGGCCGGGCAGGCGCGCACCAGCGCAGCCAAGGGAAGCGGCGCCGGTGCAGCAGAAAAAAACCTCCGCCGCGGACGCCCCATCGGCACCCGCCGCGGCGAACCACGCAACGGCGCACGCCTTCACGTGCTGGACACCCTGCGTGCCGCGGCACCGTGGCAGAAGTTGCGCCAGCCACCGGCGGGCATCGTGACCCCCATCCCGCCGGGCATGCGCCGCATCCAGGTTCGGCGCGAAGACTTTCACGTCATGCGCTACCGGCAGAACCGCCCCACCACCACCTTGTTCGTGGTCGATGCTTCGGGCTCCGCGGCGCTGCACCGGCTGGCCGAAGCCAAGGGCGCCGTCGAGCTGCTGCTGGCCGACTGCTATGTGCGGCGCGACCGTGTGGCCGTGATTGCCTTTCGCGCCAAAGGCGCCGAGGTGCTTCTGCCGCCGACACGCTCGCTCGCGCGTGCCAAGCGCAGCCTGGCCGCACTGCCTGGCGGTGGTGGCACACCGCTCGCCGCCGGCATGGACGCCGCACGCGAACTCGCGCAGCAGATCGGCAGGCAGGGCGAGACACCGGTGGTCGTGCTGCTCACCGACGGCCGTGCCAACATTGCGCGTGACGGCACGCCGGGCCGCACCCAGGCGGGAAAAGACGCACTGCTCGCCGCGCAGGAGTTCAAGCTGGCGGGCCTGACCACGCTGCTGATCGACACCTCGGCGCAGCCGCATGCCACCGCCCGGTCACTGGCCGAGGCCATGGGCGCCACCTACGTGCCCATGCCGTATGGCGGCGAGCGACAGCTCTCACGCGCTGTGCAGGTCGCGCAGGGCACAACGCCCACCACCCGCTGATCCCATGCAGCCTCGCCTCGACTGGGACCGCGACGGACAGGACTGGCCGCACCGCGAGGCCAGCGAGTTTGTCGAGGCCGCGCAATTGCGCTGGCATGTGCAGCGCTGGACGCGCTCCGGGGATGCTGGCGGTACTCACGGAGATGCACCACTGATCCTGCTGCTGCACGGCACGGGTTCGTCCACGCACTCCTGGCGCGGGCTGGTCCCCCTGCTGGCGCCGCATGTCGACCTGCTGGCGCTGGACTTGCCGGGGCACGGCTTCACCGGCATGCCGGCAGGCGGCGCCGCTTCGCAGCAACTGTCGCTGCCCGGCATGGCACAAGCGGTGTCCACCCTGCTGCATACGCTGGAGCGCTCACCCACCTGGGTGATCGGCCATTCCGCCGGTGCCGCGGTCGGCCTGCGCATGGCGCTCGACGGCTTCATCACGCCGCGCGCCATCATGGGGCTCAACGCCGCCCTGCTGCCGCTCAGCGGGCTGGCCGGCCAGGTCTTTTCACCCGTGGCCAAGCTGATGGCCGGCACCGCTTTTGTGCCGCGCTACTTTGCGTCGCGCGCTGCCGAGCCGTCCGTGCTCAAGCGCCTGATCGACAGCACCGGCTCCACGCTGGACGCCGAAGGCACCGCACTGTACGGGCGGCTGGTCACCAACCCGGGCCATGCGGCAGGCGCACTCGGCATGATGGCGAACTGGGACCTCGACGCGCTGGCCAGCCGCCTGCCGAAGCTGAAGACGCCGCTGGATCTGGTGGTTGGCTCCCGCGACAGGACGGTTCCACCGTCGCAGGCTGAACGGGTGTTGTCCCGGCTGCCCACAGGTTTGCGCTCCAGCCTGACGCGCCTGCCCGGCCTGGGGCATCTCGCGCACGAGGAGCAACCCGCCCTGGTGGCGGATCTGGTGCGGCAGTGCTATCTGAACTGACGGACTGAGTCAGTCTGCAGGGTTAAGGCTGGACCTGGTCAATGGTCAGCTCAAGCGCTTTGGCGCCGAGCTTGACCGGGCCGGTTTGCCCCACCAGATCGCCCGGCTGCGGCAGGGCTTCGCCCGAACGCGAAATGCGTGCGGACACCACCACCTCCGGAAAGCGCGAGAGGCGCATCTCGGGCGACATGGCGAGCTGGTCATCGAGCGTGAAGCTGGCCGGCAAGGCGCTGGCCTGGAGCCGCAGGATGGCCAGCGGCATGCGCGGGCCTTGCGCAGCGCGTGCAAAAACGAACAGCGTGTCTCCCTTGCCCAGTCGGCTGGCCAATGCGGGGGCCAGCCGTACCACGCCACTGACTGAAGCGCCGGGGCCCGACGGGGCGGCGGCCACCGCTGCACGCTCATTGGAGGCTCCCAGGGGGCCCGCCGCGGGGGTGATCGACCTGGCCGGACCTGCGGCCATCTGCGCTGCACTGTTGCGCGCAGCTTCGAGGCTGCGGTCCACGTCGCTGGCGAACTCGCTGCCGGCAGGTGCCAGCGCACGGGCACGTTGCCAGAGGCTGATGGCAGCGGCGAAGTCTTCGCGCTCGAAGGCCGCGCTACCGGCCAGCGCCAGCGCTTTCAGGTTGCCCGGATCGATCTGCAGGGCCTTCTCGACAAGACGGGTTGGCTCGCCCGCGCTCTTGCCGCCCTGCAGCATCGCCAGCAGGTCCGCGCGGTCGGCCAGCAACTGCGCATTGCGTGGCGCCGCCTCGATGGCGCGGGCATAGGCACGGTCGGCCTCGGGGTAGCGTTGCAGCGCTGCCATGGAGCGCGCCAGCATGGCCCATCCTTCCGGGTCAGACTGCCCTGGCGGGAGGCTGTCGAGCCGCGCGGCCATGGCGGCCACCATGGCTTCGACCTGGGCCTGCGTCACGCCCCCGTCAGCAGAGGCAGCAGCCGGTGCCGCATTCAGTGCGCCGGGCGTGCCCAGCCGCGCATACAGGACGACAGCCATCACGGGCACCAACAGGGAAACCGCAGCCACGGACGCCCAAGGGCGAGGTGTGGCAGATGCCGGCGAAAGCGTCTGGGGAATACCGTCCACCTCCTCCAGCGTCCGGGCGGCCAGCTCCTGCCGGGCCGCCTCGTATTGATCGGCTGCCAGCAAGCCCTGATTTTTTTCAGCCTCCAGTTGCGCCGCCTGTTCACGCAGGATGGCCAAACTGGAAGTGGTCGAAGTGCTTGAGGTGGCCGTCGGCAAAGCGGGTGACGACGCGGCAACACGACGGCCGGGCAACAGCGGCGGCAGCAGCAATGCCAGCACGCCCAGCACCAGCAACACCGCACAGATTGCAAACCAGATCATCGGGGGTCTCCGCTGCCTTGCAGCATCTCTTGTGCACGTGCCATGTCGGCCGGGCTCAGTACCTCGGCCTGCTCCGGACGCTGATGGCGGATGCGCCGCAGCAAGGCATACCCACCCAGCAGCAGCAGGGCAAACGGCCCGGCCCACAGCAACAGCGTGACAGCCTTGAACGGCGGCCGGTACAGCACGAAGTCGCCATAGCGCTGGGCCATGAAGTCCAGAATCTGCGCCTGCGTGCGGCCTTGCTGAAGCTGCTCGCGGATCTGCTGGCGCAAATCCAGCGCCAGGTCGGCGTGCGAGGCGGCAATGGTTTCGTTCTGGCAGACCAGGCAACGCAACTCCTCGGCAATCACCATCATGCGGGCCTCCAGCACCGGGTCGGCGGCATTGGGCACAGCGGTGTTGGCCAGGGCAGCGCAACTGACGCACGCCACCAGACACAGCCTCGCGATGAAACCCATCAACCCAGTTCGCCGCATGAAACGCTCAGCCACCGAGCTTCTCCAGCAGCGGCAGGATGGTGTCGCGCAAGGCTTCGGGCGTGACCGCGCCGATCTGCTTGTAGCGAATCACGCCCTCACGGTCGATCACAAAAGTCTCGGGCACGCCATACACCCCCAGCTCGATGCCGACACGGCCGTCGGTGTCCGACAGCGATGCACGGTAGGGGTCGCCGTATTTGCCGAGCCAGCGCAACGCATCGTCGCGCCGGTCCTTGTAATTGAGGCCCAACAGGGGCACCGCATGACGCTTTGAAAATTCCACCAGCACAGGGTGTTCGGCCTGGCAGGCCACGCACCACGAGGCCCAGACATTGAGCATCCAGACCTGGCCACGCATGTCCTGCGGCGACAGGCTGCGCGCCGGCTGCGCCAGCGTGGGCAGGTTGAAGGCAGGAAGCGGCTTGTTGATCAGCGGCGAAGGCACTTCTTTCGGATTGAGGTGCAGACCGATCGCCAGAAAGCCCATCAGCAACACAAAAATGCCCAGCGGCAGCCAGCGCAGACTGCCGGCACGTGGGGCGGGCTTGACTGTTTTGGCCTGGTCGGCGGGAAGACGTGTGTCCATCATGTGGCCGTCCCCACCACCGGTGGGCCCATGCCACCGCCAGCGGATGCCGCCCCGGCCGTGCTGGCGACACGGCGCGCACGGTAGCGCTTGTCCAGCACGGCCAGCAGGCCACCGAGTGCCATCAGCAGGCAGCCGCACCAGATCCAGTTGACCATCGGCTTGTGGTGAATGCGCACACTCCACGCCGTGCTGCTGACTGGCTCGCCCAGCGCCACGTACAGGTCGCGCAGCAGGCTGCGGTCTATCGCCACTTCCGTCATGGGCATGCGGCTGACGAGGTAGATGCGCCGCTCGGGCTCCAGCGTGCCGACCAGGGTGTCCCCCTCGGTGACGCGCAGGCGCGCACGGGCAGCACTGTAGTTGGGGCCCTGCACCAGTTGCACGCCCTCCAGACGGAAGGTGTAGCCCCCCACCTCGGCGGTGTCGCCGACCTGCATGCGCACATCGCTCTCGCTCTGGAAGCTGCTGACCACCGTGACACCGGTCACAAACACCGCCACGCCCAGGTGCGCGAGCAGCATGCCGTAGTAGCTGCCCGGCTGGGCCTGCACGCGCTGCACCCACGACGCCGCGGGGTGCGAGCGCAGGCGCTCCAGCAGATTGCCCAGCGTGCTGCCGGCAATCCACACCGCCAGCCACAAGCCCAGGCCGGTCAGCGGTGTCCACCGTTGCAGCAAGGCCACCGCCAGCACGGCCGTGAGTACGCTGACACCAAACGCCCAGCGCAGACGCAGCGCGAGGTCGCCGACCTCTGCCTGCCGCCAGCGCGCCATCGGCCCCACGCCCATCAGGAACAAGGCAGGCGTCATCAGGGGCACGAATACGGCGGTGAAGTATGGCGGCCCGACCGACAGCTTGCCCATGCCCAGCGCGTCAATCACCAGCGGGTACAGCGTGCCCAGCAGCACCGCGGCCGCCGCCACCAGCAGCAGCACGTTGTTGACCAGCAGCATGGCCTCACGCGAGACCATCTCGAACTGTCCACCCAGGCCGACCCGGGGCGCACGCCACGCGAACAGGGTCAGCGAGCCGCCGATCACCAGCGCAAGAAACAGCAGGATGAACACGCCCCGCGCCGGGTCGGTCGCGAAGGCATGGACCGAGCTGAGCACGCCCGAACGCACGATGAAGGTGCCGAGCAGCGACAGCGAAAAAGCCAGGATGGCCAGCAGCGCCGTCCACATCTTGAAGCTGCCGCGCTTTTCCGTGACAGACAGCGAATGAATCAGCGCGGTGCCGACCAGCCACGGCATGAAGGACGCGTTCTCCACCGGGTCCCAGAACCACCAGCCGCCCCAGCCCAGTTCGTAATAGGCCCAGAAGCTGCCCAGCGCGATGCCGCAGGTCAGAAAGCACCACGCTGCTGTCGTCCACGGGCGTGACCAGCGCGCCCAGGCGGCGTCCAGCTTTCCGGACAGCAGCACGGCCACGGCAAATGCAAACGGCACCACCATGCCCACATAGCCCATGTAAAGCATGGGCGGGTGGATCGCCATGCCCGGGTCCTGCAGCAAGGGGTTGAGGTCCTTGCCATCGGCTGCGGCGGGCAGCAGGCGTTCGAACGGATTGGAGGTGAACAGCATGAACATCAGGAAGCCGCAACTGATGAGCCCCATCACACCCAGCACGCGCGCCACCAGGGGTGCCTCCAGCCGACGCGAGAACAGCGCCACGGCCAGTGTCCAGCCCGAAAGAATCAGCGACCACAGCAAGATGGAGCCCTCGTGGTTGCCCCACACCGCCGAGAGGCGGTACACCAGGGGCAAAGCTGTGTGCGAATGCTGTGCCGCCAGCAGCACCGAGAAATCGTGCGTGACAAACGCATGGGTGAGGCTCGCATAGGCCAGCGCGACCAGCACAAACTGCCCGAGCGCCGCAGGACGCGCCAGCGCCATCCACGCCGCGTTGCCGCGGTGCGCCCCCCAGAGCGGCAACACACCCAGCACCCAGGCCACAGCCAGTGCCAGCATCAAAGAGAAATGACCCAGTTCATAAATCATGGCCTGGCTCCCTGGGCGCCGCCGGCGGCCGGTTTGGCCTGCTTCAGCGCGGCCGCAGCCTCGGGCGGCATGTAGTTTTCGTCATGCTTGGCCAGCACCTGATCTGCACGGAACACACCGTTGCTGTCCATCCGGCCCTGGGCCACGACGCCCTTGCCCTCGCTGAAGAGGTCAGGCATGAGTCCGGTGTATTGCACGGGAATGGCGTGGGCGAGGTCGGTGACGACAAAGCGGATGGTCAGGCTTTGCGGGTCGCGCACCAGACTGCCCACCTGCACCAGGCCACCAACCCGGAAGCTGCTGTCACGCGGAGACTCCTTGGCCATCACCTGCGAGGGGCTGAAGAAGAACACCATGTTGCTCTGGAAGGCATTGAGCACCAGCGCGCTGGCTATGCCCAGCGCGGCCAGGCCGCAGGCCACGGCCACCAGCCGCTTGTGCCTGGCTTTCATGCCGCAGGGCCCGTTGGGCTGCGGCCGGCGCTCTGCGCCTCCTGGTCGAGATGGCGCTGCCGCGTACGCAGCATCAGCAGTTCAATCGCCATCGCGACTGCGCACATGCCCAGAGAGCCCCACACATAAAGCCCGTAACCGCCCATGGCGAAAAAACTGCCCATTGATGTATTCATGCGGCCTCCGGCATGCTGTGGCTGTGCCGGGCCCAGGCAGTATGGCGTTCCCGCTCACGCATGATCACCCGCACCCGCACCAGCGCCACGGCAATGCAGTACATCCAGAAGGCCAGCGCCATCACCAGCATGCCCAGCAGCATGGGGGTGGCCATGCTGGGCGCCTTGGTGAGGCTGACCGAGGCACCCTGGTGCAGCGTGTTCCACCACTTGACGGAGAAGTAAATGATGGGAACGTTGACCACGCCTACCAGCGCCAGCAGGCCGGCGGCCCGGTCGGCGCGGCGCTCGTCCTCGATCGCACCATGCAGCGCCATGAAACCGATGTAGAGGAACAGCAGCACCAGCTCGGACGTGAGCCGCGCATCCCACACCCACCACGCACCCCAGGTGGGCTTGCCCCACAGCGCGCCTGTCCACAGGGCCAGAAAAGTCATCAGGGCACCAGTGGGCGCCAGCGCGCAGGCCATCATCGACGACAGCCGCGAATTGAGCACCAGCCCCACAGCGGCCCAACCGGCCATGGCCAGGTAGATCACCATCGACATCCACGCCGCCGGCACATGCACGAAGATGATGCGGTAGGCGTCGCCCTGCTGCGCGTCGGTAGGGGCCACCCACAGGCCGAGGTACAGGCCCGCCACGCCGAGCAGTGCAGCAGCCGCACCGAACCAGGGAATCATCCGCCCGGCCAGTGGGTAGAAGCGCTGGGGCGCAGCGAAGGCAAACCACCGGCTCCCCGCAGATGCGCGGCGTGTGTCAGGATCTTGGGAAGAATTCAATTCAATCACTCCACCGAAATACGCAACGCCGCCGCCACCGCGACAGGCGCACCGGCCAGGCTGAGCACCAGCATCGCCCCCAACAGGGAGAAATGCCCGGCAATGCCCAGGCCGGCGTTGTAAGCCTCTACCGCGCCGGCGCCGAAGATCAGCACGGGAATGTAGAGGGGCAAGGTCAACAGGGCGATCAGCAGACCGGCACCGCGCAGGCCGACCGTCAGCGCTGCGGTCACCGCACCCACGAGGCACAGCACCGGTGTGCCGGCCAGCAGCGAGAGCGCGAGCACCAGGCCAGCACCGGCCGACAAGCCGAACTGCAAGGCCAGCAGGGGCGTGATCACAATCAGCGGCAGGCACGCGCTGATCCATTGCGCCGCGACCTTGCCCAGCACCAGCAAGGGCAGCGGGTGGGCCGACAGCAGCAATTGCTCCAGCGTGCCGTCCTGGTGGTCTTCTGCAAAAAGACGCGGCAGCGCCAGCAGCAGGGCCAGCAAGGCCGCCACCCACAGCACGCCGGGCGCCATGCGGCGCAGCAGCTCGGGCTCCGGCCCGACGCCCAGCGGAAACAGGCTGGAAACCATGACGAAAAAAAACAGCGCGGCCAGCGTGTCGGCGCGGCGGCGCATGGCGATGCGCAGGTCACGCACGACGATGCAGCGCACACCCGCGAGCCAGCCAACGGGCCCGGAAGCCAGCGGCAGGCCGGGCGCAAGGGTGGCCATCACAGCGCCAGCACCTGGGTCGGCGCGTCAGGCAGCGGTACGCCCTGGTGGCTGGTCAGCACAACCGTGCCGGCGCGCGCCAGATGCGCTGACATCAGGCCTTCGAGCCAGCCGGTCGCGGCGGTGTCCAGCGCATTGAAGGGCTCATCCAGAATCCAGAGGGGCCGGTGGATGCCCATCGCCAGTCGTGCCAGGGCGGCGCGGCGGCGCTGCCCCTGCGACAGCCGGCGCGCCGGCACGTGTTCGAAGCCGCGCAGACCGGCCGCCTGCAGCGCGCCCAGGGATTCCTCGCGCCGCGCCGTGTGGCCGCCCAGCGCGCAGGCCATCTCCAGGTTTTCGAGCGGGCTCAGGTCGTCCTTCAAGGCAGCGGCATGGCCGAGGTAAATGAGTTCGCGCCCGTACTCTTCGCGCAACTCGTCCACGGGCTGACCGCGCCACATCACCTGCCCCTCGGTAGGCTGCAGCAGCCCGCACAGCATGCGCAGAAGGCTGGTCTTGCCCGCCCCGTTGGCGCCCTGCACACGCAGCAACTGGCCCGCCGGCACACGCAGACTCAGATCACCAAAAAGCAGCCGGCCGCCCCGCACACAGCTCACCGCGTGGAGCGCCAGCTCGGCAGTCATGACCCCATAGACGGGACACACTGTCCGGTCACACCGTGGAAAAAATCAGCAGGACAGAAAAACACAGGCGCCGGACCTTGATCGGGGGGTGGACGGGTGGTACGAACCAACAGAGGGTGTCAGGCAGCCAGATCGCGCCAGTCCACACCAACTGTCAACTTTATGTGACACTTATATCATCAGAACCGGCGATCCAAAACCCAGAAAACCCTGAATGTCCCCTCTCACCACGCACGACGGTCTTGATCGCGGATTCGTTTCGCCGACCCTGCCGCCAGCCCCACCGCGCCACTTCTGCACGGACTGCGGCGTGTCACGCACCGCACAACCCAAACGCTGTGGTCAGGCCTGCCAGTTCATCCAGCCCGACTACCCTGCGCTGGAACAGGCGGTGCATGGTCGCACACGGCGCTTGCCGGGACAAAGCTCGACAGACCAAGCCGAAGGCCCGGGCAGTGCCGACGAGCTTTTTTTCGGTCCGCATCAACGCATGTTGCAGGCGGCACTGGCCAGGCCGCTGGCAGGCGCCCAATGGACCGGCATCACCACCCGCATCGCCGAGAAGCTGCTGCAAAACGGCGAAGTCGATGCGGTGCTGGCGATGGCACCCCACCCCGACGACCCCTGGCGGCCCATGCCGGTGGTGGTGACGCGGGCCGAGGACATGGCTGCCTGCCGCGGCATGCGCATGGGTTACGCCCCCCTCATTGCGCTGGTCGAGCCCGCGCTGCAGCAAGGCTACAAACGCCTGGCGGTCATCGGCATCCCGTGCCAGATCTATGCACTGCGCGCACTGCAGCCCGAGCTGGAACGCGAGCACGGCCTGGAAAAGCTGTTCGTGATTGGCACGCCTTGTTCCGACAACACCACCACCGAGCGCTTTCACGAGTTCCTCGCCCTGATCTCGCCGCGTCCGCAGGACATCACCTATCTCGAGTTCCGCGCCGACTATCACGTCGAGATCCGCCTGCGCAGCGGTGAAGTCAAAGCCCTGCCCTTCCTGAGCCTGCCGCTGTCGCAACTGCCGCCCGACTTCTTTCCGATGACCTGCCGGACCTGCGTGGACTACACCAACACGCTCTCGGACATCACCGTCGGCTACATGGGCGGACAAGGCCAGCAGTGGCTGCTGGTGCGCAATGCCCGCGGCCAGCACCTGCTGGAGACATTAGGTGATGAGGTGGTGGTCAAGGCCCCCGGCAGTGCAGGCAGCCGTGCTGGCGCCGTGAAGGGGTTCCTGAAAAACGTGGAACGTGCCGCCGGTGGCCTTCCGCTGCGCCGCATGCCGAACTGGTTGCGCCCGGTGGTGAGCTGGCTGATGCCCCGCATCGGCCCGCGCGGGCTGGAGTTTGCCCGGGCACGGGTGGAGATGAAGGCCCTGGAAACCGTGGTGCACCTCCAGCGCGAAGAGCCGGCACGCCTCAAAAGCATGGTGCCGGAGCATGTGATTCACCTGGTCCGCCCTTATGGCCTGACTGCAGGCACCGCCCAGGCCGAAGAAGCCGCCTGACATCCACTGGCAGAGGGCCCCGGACACCTGCGACAAATTTAATTGACAAACCAAAGTGTCATGTTAAATTGACAGTAATGGCTGTCACATGTTGCAGACGGTCATCCCACTTTCGCGGGGGCCTCATGAGCATGATGACACGCATTGAGCAGGCGCTTTCACAACCTTTCGTGGTCGCCGACAGCGCCACCGCCCCGCCCCGACTGATGGCCGCCATGCGGCATGCCGTGTTTCCGGGTGGCGCCCGCATCCGGCCGCAACTGTGCATCGCCGTGGCCAAGGCCTGCGGCGAGGACGCCCCCGATCTGACCAATGCCGCAGCCGCCAGCATCGAGCTGCTGCACTGTGCCTCGCTGGTGCATGACGACATGCCCTGCTTCGACGACGCCGACACGCGCCGCGGCCAGACCACCGTGCACAAGCAGTTCGGCGAACCGCTGGCGCTGCTGACGGGCGATGCGCTGATCGTGCTGGCCTACCAGACACTGGCACGCGCCGGCGCGCGGCACCCCCATCGCCTGGCGCGTCTGTTGATGACCGTCTGCGAAGGCACTGGCACACCGGACGGCATCGTCGCCGGACAAGCCTGGGAATGCGAGCCACGCGTGCAGTTGGGCCGCTACCAGCGGGCCAAGACCGGCGCGCTGTTTGTCGCCTCCACCTGCGCTGGCGCGCAGGCAGCCGGCATGGACCCGGAGCCCTGGCGCGGACTGGGCGACGCCCTGGGTGAGGCCTATCAGGTGGCCGACGACATCCGCGACGTGATGGGTGCCGATCATTTGGGCAAACCCGTGGGCCAGGACGCCCAACATGGGCGCCCCAGCACCGCAGCCGACCTCGGACTGCTGGGTGCGGTGGACTATTTCCGCAAGCTGATGCAACGTGCCGTGCAGTCCATCCCGGCATGCCCCAGCCGCGAAGCCATGCAGCAACTGGTGCTGCACGAATCCGAGCGGCTGCTGCCGCAAAGCGCCTGCGACCAGATCGCTGTACGACACGCGGCCAGCCAAAGCCGCGCCGTCGCCTGACGTCCTCCGGCCCACACGCTCGCGCCACCCCACTCCCTTCTGCCGCAGTGCGTACCACTGAAGCCTCGATGAATACCTCGGCCAAGCACGCGCCCACCGCGGCCTTCCCACCGCCAGCGGCCACGCGTGATGCCGGATGGCGCGAGCGCCTGGACATGCGCATCGACCGGTGGATGACCAGCCCGTCGCTCTACCGCTGGGCGCTGGGCAACCCCGTCGGGCGCTGGATCACGCGCCGGCGCGCTGACGCCCTGTTCGGCGTCATGGCGGGCTTTGTGCACAGCCAGGTCCTGCTGGCCTGCGTGCGCCTGGGGCTGCTGGAAAAAGTACTGGCTGCACCCGCCACCCTGGAGGCACTGGCTGCCCACACAGGTCTCCCCGCGGACGCGCTGACGCGCCTGCTGGACTCTGCCGTCGCGCTGCGCCTGCTCGATCGCCGCGCCGGTGACCGCTACGGCCTGGGCGCGCTGGGTGCCCCCGTGGTCACCCACGCCGGGTTGCGCGCCATGATCGAGCACAACGCGCTGCTGTACGACGACCTGCGTGACCCGCTGGCACTGATGCAGCAGCCCGGGCAGGCCGGCATGCATGCCTACTGGCCCTATGCCGCAGACGCACCCGCGCAGCCCGGTGCAGCCGGTTCTGCCAGCGCTGTGGCCCATCCGGCCGACCAGGTGGCGCGCTATTCCGAGCTGATGTCGAGTTCGCAGCGTTTCGTGATCGAAGAGCTGCTGGCCTCCTACCCCTTTTCGCGGCACCGCCGCGTGCTGGACGTGGGCGGCGGCCAGGGCGGCTGGGTGATGGAGCTGGCCAGGCGTGTGCCCTCGCTGGAGCTCATGCTGTTCGACCTGCCCGGAGTGGCAGCCATCGCCAGGCAACGCATTGCGCAGCATGCACTGGCCGACCGCATCACGACCTACGGCGGCAGCTTCACGCAGGATGCCCTGCCCACAGGAGCCGATCTGGTGACGCTGCTGCGGGTGGCCCATGACCACCCGGACGACGTGGTGCGCGCCCTGCTCAAAGCCATCCACACGGCCTTGCCTGCGGGCGGCTCGTTGCTGCTGGCAGAACCGATGGCGCAATCGGACGCCGACTCCCCCGGCAAACCCGCCGTGAGCGACCCCTATTTTCACTTTTACCTGCTGGCCATGGGTTCGGGACGGCTGCGCACCGCCAGGGAACTCAGCCGCTTCATGGCTGAGGCCGGATTCGCCGGGATTCGGACCATTTCGAACCCCATGCCCCTTCACGCTGGCCTGTTAATCGGCCAAAAATCCTGAATTTTTAGGTGTTTACCCTTGAATTTCATCCAAACCCAAATAAAAGCGTCAATTTGATTTGACACTTATTAATGTCAACTAAAGAATACAACTCATGAAAGCTTCTGCGATTGTCTTCCAAAGCCCTTGCACCTTGACGGTGCAGCAGCTGGAAATGCACCGCGCAGAAGCAGGCGATCTGGAAGTCCAGGTGAGTTTCAGCGGCATCAGCACCGGAACAGAGCGTCTGCTGTGGGACGGCAGCATGCCGGCCTTCCCGGGCATGGGGTACCCGCTGGTTCCCGGCTACGAGACGGTCGGGGTCGTCACCCGGGTGCACGCCGATTGCGACATCCAGGTTGGCGACACCGTCTTTGTGCCTGGTTCGAAAAGTTTTGAAGGCGTGCACAACCTCTTCGGCGGCAGCGGCTCGCATCTGGTGGTTCCACACAGCCGCGTGGTGCGCGTGAATGCCGCGCTCGGTGCCGACGCTGCACTGCTCGCGCTGGCCGCCACCGCGTACCACAGCGTGGCGCTGGGCGGCACGCGCCCACCCGCCGCAGCGCCTGACCTCATCATCGGCCACGGCGTCATGGGGCGCCTGCTGGCCCGCCTGACCGTCGCCGCCGGCATGCCGGCCCCCACCGTTTGGGACACCACCGCCGCACGCCGCGAAGGCGCTGAGGGCTACAGCGTCATCCATCCCGACGAAGACACCCGCAGGGACTACGCCGCGATCTATGACGTGAGCGGTGACGCTGGCATCCTGGACCGCGTCATCCCCCGCCTTGCCCCCGGCGGCGAAGTGGTGCTGGCCGGCTTCTACAAACAGAACATTTCTTTCGCCTATCCACCGGCCTTCATGCGCGAAGCGCAGATCCGCGTGGCCGCCGAATGGAAACGAGCCGACCTGCTGGCCGTCACAGAACTGGTGCATTCAGGCCGACTGGCACTGGATGGATTGATCACGCACACCCAGCAACCTGGGCATGCGCACCAAGCTTACGAGGTGGCCTTTGGCGACCCGGAGTGCCTGAAGATGGTTTTGGACTGGAGACATTGAAATGACTACTTCGACCGGCAGCGTGCAGACCGTCAAATTTGTGGAGCAACTGCGGCGCGAAGCAGCCCAGGAGCCCACACCCGTCCATACCGACGCACCCACCAAGGAAACCCAGATCATTGCCATCTATGGCAAGGGCGGCATCGGCAAGAGCTTCACGCTCGCCAACCTCTCCTACATGATGGCGCAGCAGGGCAAGAAAGTGCTGCTGATCGGATGCGACCCGAAGAGCGACACCACCAGCCTGCTGTTTGGTGGCCGCGCCTGCCCTACCATCATCGAAACCAGCAGCAAGAAAAAACTCGCCGGTGAAGCGGTTGCCATCGGCGATGTCTGCTTCAAGCGCGACGGCGTCTACGCCATGGAACTCGGCGGCCCCGAGGTCGGCCGCGGCTGCGGCGGCCGCGGCATCATCCACGGCTTCGAGCTGCTCGAAAAACTGGGTTTTCACGAGTGGGGCTTTGACTACGTGCTGCTCGACTTCCTGGGCGACGTGGTGTGCGGCGGTTTCGGCCTGCCGATTGCCCGCGACATGTGCCAGAAGGTCATCGTGGTGGCCTCGAACGACCTGCAGTCGCTCTACGTCGCCAACAACGTCTGCAGCGCTGTCGAATACTTCCGCAAGCTCGGCGGCAATGTCGGCGTGGCCGGCATGGTGATCAACCGCGACGACGGCACCGGTGAGGCCAAGAACTTCGCTGAAGCCGTCGGCATCCCCGTTTTGTCGGTCATTCCGGCCGACGACGACATCCGCCGCAAGAGCGCCAGCTACGAAATCATCGGCCGCCCCGAATCGGTCTGGGGCCCCATGTTTGCACAGCTCGCAGAGAACGTGGGCACCTCCACACCGATGCGACCCAAGCCGATGACGCAGGACGAGCTGCTCGGCCTGTTCTCGGCCTCTGCCGTTGGACGTGATGTGGTGCTGGAGCCTGCCACGCAGTTCGACATGTGCGGCAAGACCGAAAACATCAAGCCGACCCTCGAAGTGGTTTACGACGAGGTCTGACACCATGAGCAGCGGCACCATTCCCATCATCCCCATCAAGGCCAGTACCGCCATTGAAGGCGATGGCATGGGTTGCCACGCCGGTGGCGAGACGCTGCTGGCCGCCGCCAAATCGGCCGGCAAGAGCGAGGTGCTCGCACAGTACGCCGCCGACTACCCGAAACGCGAAAACGCCGGCCCGCACGACCAGCCGCAGAGCATGTGCCCGGCCTTCGGTTCACTGCGGGTGGGCCTGCGCATGCGCCGCACCGCCACCATCCTCAGCGGCTCGGCCTGCTGTGTGTACGGCCTCACCTTCACCAGCCACTTCTACGGCGCGCGCCGCAGCGTGGGCTACGTGCCCTTCAACAGCGAATCGCTGGTGACCGGCAAGCTCTTTGAAGACATCCGTGAGGCGGTACACGCCCAGGCCGATCCGGCCAAGCTCGATGCCATCGTCATCATCAACCTGTGCGTTCCGACTGCCAGTGGTGTGCCGCTGCAGATCCTGCCGAAAGAGATCAACGGCGTGCGCATCATCGGCATCGACGTGCCGGGCTTCGGCGTGCCGA
>CBHWCZ010000032.1:0-29261 GCA_966112355.1 uncultured Polaromonas sp. | reverse complement strand
GCCACGCGGTCGATGTCGTGGGCGAAGCGGTTGTAGGCGACCACTGCCGGAATGGCTGCAAAAAGGCCGATGGCGGTGGCGACCAGCGCCTCTGCAATGCCAGGCGCCACGGTGGCCAGTGTCACTTGTTCCAGTGCTGCCAGCCCGGTAAAGGCATGCATGATGCCCCACACCGTGCCGAACAGGCCCACATAGGGCGATACCGAACCGACCGTCGCCAGGAAGGAGAGATTGGCTTCGATGGCATCCACCTCGCGCTGGTAGCTGGCCCGCATCGCGCGGCGGGCGCCGTCCAGCAGGGTGCCGGTGTCGGCAATGCGGCGCTCCCTCAGCTTCTGGTATTCGCGCATGCCGCTGGCAAAAATACGCTCCATCGGTCCGGAGTGCTTGGCGTTCTGCGCAGCGCCCGCAAACAGGTCGTTCAGGCTGGTGCCCGACCAGAACTCGCGGTCAAAGTCGTCGTTGAGTTTCTGGACCTTCTTGAGCGCCACCACTTTCCTGAAAATGGCGGCCCAGCTCGCCACCGACACCGCGACCAGCAGCGCGACCACGGCCTGCACGACCCAGCTGGCATGGAGGATGAGACTGACGATGGAAAGGTCTTGGTTCATGTGGTGGCCGTCTCGGTTTTCAAGCTGTCAAGAATGGAGGCGGGAATGCGCCGTGGCTGAAGGCTGGCAGCATCGACCCATCCAATACGGATATTTCCCTCACAAAGCACGGGCAGCTCTCTGTCGCTGAAAAGTCCCGGGTGCTCTGTTTTTAATAGCGCTTGCTGGGCGATTATCAACGAAGCACGTCCTTTTTCGATCACACTGGCCGTAACAATCAGTTCATCGTCGAGGCGGGCAGGGCGGTGGTAGCGCAGCCGGGTGTCGGTGACGACGAACATGCCACCAGCCTCCTCTTTGAGGCGCTGCTGGCCAATGCCCAGTGATCGGAGCCATTCGGTGCGTGAGCGTTCAAAAAATTTCAGGTAGTTGGCGTAGAACACGATGCCGCCCGCATCGGTGTCTTCCCAGTACACGCGTAATAGCCAACTGAATATCCGTTCGGGCTGAGCCTGTCGAAGCCCTTCAGAAAATCCATCTCGCTCTGCGGATTTCACATCAGCACCTTGCCAAGCCGAGCGACTGCCTCTTTCAACTGGCCCATCGAATTCGCAGTTGAAAAACGCACAAAGCGCTCGGGTGCAGACTGACCGAAATCGCGACCTGGCGTCACGGCCAGGTGGGCCCGCTTCATCAGCTCGAACGCAAAATCCCAGCTGCCGCTGACGCCCAGTCGCGCTGCGGCGGCGGTGCAATCGGCATAGGCGTAAAAGGCGCCGTCCGGCATGACGGGTACGGACAAGCCCAGGCGGTTGAGTTCGGGGATGAAATAGTCGCGGCGTGCCTTGAACTCCGCGCGTCGGCGTTCGTATTCCGCGAGGCTTTCCGGCTCGAAGCAGGCCAGTGCGGCGTGCTGGGCCACCGTGCTGGCGCAGATGAACAGGTTTTGCGCCATGCGCTCAATCACTGGCGCCAGGGCCTCGGGTACGACCAGCCAGCCCAGCCGCCAGCCCGTCATGTTGAAGTACTTGCTGAAGCTGTTGATGCTGATGACGCTCTGGCCCAACTCACCGGGCATGGCCAGTGCAGAGTGGCCGAAGTGCTCCTCATAACTGAGGCCGAGGTAGATCTCGTCGATCACTGTGATGCCGCCCCGGCTGTGCACGAACTCATGGATGCGCTGCAACTCCTCGGGCGCAATCGAGGTGCCGGTGGGGTTGGAGGGCGATGCCAGCAGCACGCCGCGGGTGTGCGGCGTCCATGCGGCTTCCACTTTCTCCCGCGTGAGCTGGAAACGCTCATCGGCGGTGGTGGGGATGAGCACCGCATTGCCCTCAGCCGCGCTGACAAAGTGCCGGTTGCAGGGGTAGCTGGGGTCGGGCATCAGGATCTCGTCGCCCGCTTCAATCAGGGCCAGGCAGGCCAGATGCAGCGCCGCCGAAGCGCCTGCGGTGATGATGATGCGGCCAGGCGCTACCTGGGCGCCGAAGCGGCTGGCGTACCAGTCGCTGATGCGTTCGCGCAATATGGGCAGGCCCATGGCCTGGGTGTATTGCGTGTTGCCGTCGGCAATGGCACGCGCTGCGGCCTCTTGCACCAGGGGTGGGGCGGTGAAGTCCGGCTCACCGATGTTCAGGAAGATCATCGGCGAGGCGGTGTGGGCAAATTCCCTCGCCATCGCCGACGCGGCCTTGGCCACTTCCATCACGTAGAAAGGCTCGATGCGTTCAGCCCGCCGCGCGATCTTCACTGCCGGCCTGTCAGGGGTGTGCGCCGGCATCGGCCTGCCGGGACTTGTCGGAGGCGACTTCGGCCGCACGCAGCGAAGGAGCCAGCTTGTGCAACACGCCGTTGACGTACTTGTGTCCGTCGGTGCCGCCAAAGGCCTTGGCCAGTTCGATGCATTCGTTGATCACCACGCGGTAAGGCACATCAAGGCAGTGGGTGAACTCATAGGCCCCGATCCACAGGACTGCGTGCTCAACCGGCGAGATCTCGGCCATCGGCCGGTCCAGCAGGGGGGTGATGCCGGCGTCCAGTGTTGTCGCGCTGTCAATGCAGCCGTGCAGCAAGGCGTCGTAGTGTGCCGAATCAGCCTTGTGAAACCCGACCAGGTCACGCGTGAAGGCGTCGATGGCTTCGGACTCGTTGCGGCCCACCAGGTGCTGATAGAGCGCCTGCAGTGCGAACTCGCGTGCGCGGGTGCGGGCTGACTTGTCGGCCGCCTTTTTGACGCCCGTGTCGGTCAGGCCGGTGCGGGTTTGGGGTGGGCGCTTGGGTTTGAGAATGGGTTCAGCCATGGATTTCCGATGTGCCTGGGAGGCAAGGTGAGTGGGCGTGAGGCATGGCGTCAGCCCAATGCGTTGAGCAGGTTGGCCATTTCCACCGCCACGCGTGCGGCGTCGTGCCCCTTGTCGTGCTGGCGGACTTCGGCCTGCGCCAGGTTTTCGGTGGTCAGGATGGCGTTGGCAATGGGCAACTGGTAGTCCAGCGCGAGGCGCGTGACAGCCGCGCCGCTTTCATTGGCCACCAGTTCAAAGTGATAGGTCTCACCGCGAATAATGCAGCCCAGGGCAATCAGGGCGTCGTACTTGTTGCTTTCGGCCATGGCCTGCAGGGCGCAGGGTACCTCCAGCGCGCCAGGCACCTTGACGTGGGTGATGTTTTTTTCCAGCACCCCCAGCGCCAGCAGCTCACTGCGGCAGGCGGCTGCCAGCGCGTTGGTCACGCTTTCGTTGAAGCGTGCCTGCACAATGCCGATGGACAGCTTGTGGCCATCGAGTTTGTCTGCGCTTCCTTTGTCGGCTCCGAACACGGCGTACTCCCTTTTTCCTGTTTTTATGAAGATGGTTCAGTCTTTGGTGATGTAGCCAACGATTTCGAGGCCATAACCCGTCATGCTGGGCATGCGGCGCGGGTTGCCCATGAGGTTCATCCGCAACGCACCGCACTCGCGCAGGATTTGCGCGCCGACGCCGTAGGTCCGCAGGTCCATGCGGCCACGCTCGGGCGCCTGGCTGGCGCGGGCGGTTCCCTCGAACTGCGCCAGCAACTGTTCGCCGCTCTCGCCGCAATTGAGCAGCACGGCCACGCCTTTGCCCTCCTGGGCGATGCGCTGCAGGCTTTCCTCCAGGCTCCACGAATGCATGGAGCGACCGGTCTCGAGCACGTCCAGCACCGAGAGCGGCTCATGCACCCGGGCCACCACCGCATCGCCCGGCGTCCACTGCCCCATCACCAGCGCGAGGTGCAAGCCCTGGCTGGTTTTGTCGCGGAAAGCGTGTGCCGTGAATTCGCCGAAAGCGGTCTTGAGCGGGCGGCAGCCGATTTTCTCGATCAGGGAATCGTTGCGGCTGCGGTGCTCGATCAGGTCGGCAATGGTGCCGATCTTCAGGTTGTGCTCGGCCGCGAACACCAGCAGATCCGGCAGGCGGGCCATGGTGCCGTCGTCCTTCATGATCTCGCAGATCACGGCCGCCGGCGAGCAGCCTGCCATGCCGGCCAGGTCGCAGCCGGCTTCGGTGTGGCCGGCGCGCATCAGCACACCACCGTCGACTGCCTGCAGCGGAAAGACGTGGCCGGGCTGGACCAGGTCGCTGACCTTGGCGTTCCTGGCCACCGCCGCCTGCACGGTGCGTGCCCGGTCAGCAGCTGAAATGCCGGTGGTCACGCCCTCGGCAGCTTCAATCGAAACCGTGAAGGCTGTGGAATGCTTGGTGCCGTTGCGTGTGGCCATGGGCGGCAATTGCAGCAGCTCGCAGCGCTCGCGGGTCAGCGTCAGGCAAATCAGGCCCCGGCCGTAGCGGGCCATGAAGTTGATTGCTTCGGGGGTGACGTGGTCGGCGGCCAGCACCAGGTCGCCTTCGTTCTCGCGGTCTTCCTCGTCAATCAGGATGACCATGCGCCCGGCGCGTAGCTCGGCAACGATGTCTTCCACAGGAGAAATGACGGTGGTGGCGGCCGGGGTGGTGTGCGTGGTCATGTTCAGTAGGCCGATGAGGTAGGAGAGCCGGACAGCATGCGCTCGACATAGCGCGCAATCAGGTCGATTTCAAGATTGACATGGGAGCCGCGTTCAAGGCGTCCCAGGGCGGTGTTCTGCACGGTGTGGGGAATGAGGTTGATGCTGACCTCGCAGCCGCCGGCGTCGTGATCCGTCGCCGGGAGATCGGCCACGCGGTTGACCGTCAGGCTCACGCCGTTGACCGTGATGGAGCCTTTGAAGGCCAGGTATTTGCCCAGATCGCCCGGCGCGAGGACGCGCAGTTCCCAGCTTTCGCCGACTTCGGTGAAATGCGTCACGGTGCCGATGCCATCCACATGGCCGGACACGATGTGCCCGCCCAGCCGGTCATGGGCGCGCAGCGCTTTTTCGAGATTGATGGGGCCCGTTTCTGCCAGCCCGGCGGTTCTGGCCAGTGATTCGGCTGAAATGTCGATGGAGAACTGGTGGCGCGGCAGATCGACGGAGGTGGCCGTCATGCAGGCGCCATTGAGCGCAATGCTGTCGCCCAGGCCCACGTCGTCGAGGTAACCCGCAGGCGCCTCGATGGTGAGTCGCTTGCCATGGTCTGAAGAGCTGCCCAGGCTGTGGACGGCGACGATGCGCCCCACGCCGGTGATGATTCCGGTAAACATAGCGCTATTTTCGCAGGGAATCGGGGCGCCGGGCTCCGAAAGGGTCTCCGCCGCGCGAAAGCAGCCAAATAACGGCCAGGCGTTGCTGGCTAATGAAGCAGGAGCGGGGAGCAAGGCATCAGAAAGAATCCCGTCCACTCACCCGTGCTAGCACCCGTAGGTCAGGCCCTGTCCGCTCGGCAGACTGGAACGTCAGGGCGACTCCGTCCGTGAGTGCCTGGAGCGGCCCGAACGCGGCCATCCCGGCGCCGCTGCCCAGCAGGGTGGGGGCCAGGTACACCAGAAATTCATCCACCAGACCGCCGCGGATCAGGGAGCCGTTGAGCTTGCTGCCGGCCTCTACATGCAGCTCGTTGATTTCCCGGCGCGCCAGGTCTTTCATCATGGCGGCCAGGTCTACTTTTCCTCCCGGATCGGGGAGGCAGGTGACGGTGGCGCCGCGGCCCTCCAGCAAGGCCTGCCGGGCCGGGTCCTGGACGGCTGTGTAGATCCAGACCGGACCACCCGCATCAAACAGCCGTGCGTTGGCCGGTGTATGCAGCCGGCTGTCGACGATCACCCGGAACGGCTGGTAGCCGGTGTCGACCAGCCGGACATCCAGCTGCGGATTGTCTTCAAGGATGGTGCCGATACCCGTCAGCATGGCGCTCGAGCGCGCGCGCCAGGCATGCCCGTCGGCGCGGGCTTCGGGCGAGGTGATCCACTGGCTTTGGCCATTGGGCAAAGCCGTGACCCCGTCGAGCGAGGCCGCGATCTTCATGCGTACCCAGGGGGTTTTGCGAAGCATGCGGCTGAAGAAGCCGATGTTGAGTTCCCGCATGGCCCGTGCGTCGGGGTGGTCCGGCGGCAGGAGCTGGACTTCCATGCCTGCCGCACGCATCCGGGCAATGCCCTGTCCAGCCACCAGCTCATTTGGATCCTGGTTGAGGACCACGACTTTGGAGATTCCCGCTGCAATCAAGGCATCGCAACAGGGCGGCGTGCGCCCGTGGTGAGCGCAAGGCTCCAGTGTGACGCAGGCGGTGGCGCCACGCACTTCAAAACCACGTTCGGCCGCATGGCGAAGCGCCATGATTTCCGCATGCGCCCCCCCCACTTTCTGGGTGTGGCCCGCCCCGAGAATCTGGCCTGCGGCGTCCACCAGCACGCAGCCAACCCGCGGATTGGGGTCGCTCAGTCGCGTGGCCAGCAGTGCTTGTGCCGCGGCCTGGTGAAGCAGGGATTCGTCTGGAAAAGAGGGCGCCATGGCCCAGTTTTTACCATTTGTCTGCAAAACGCTACCAGTCGTCTGCCCGGTCTGGCTGGCCGCCGCCGGAAGTTCGACACTGCGCAGCATGAGAAAAATCCTGTCGCTCACATCAACGTCCAGTGGTGCCAAGGGGGGGCGGCAGCGTGGTTTCACGCTGATCGAACTCATGATCACGGTGGCCATCATCGGCATCCTCTCGGCGATCGCCTATCCGTCGTACGTCAAGTACATCGCCCGGGCCAACCGCACCGCGGTGCAGAGCTTCATGTTTACCTTGAGCAACAAGCAGGAACAGTACATGCTGGATGCCCGCAGCTATGCCACCAGCCTGGCGGCGCTGAATGTGACGTTTCCCTCCGACTTGAACGGCAAATACACCGTGACCGTGACCTCGGACATGACCACGACCCCACCGAGCTACCTCATCACGGCAACGCCTCAGGGCGTTCAGGCCAACTATGACGCCGCCTGCGGAACCCTGACCCTGAACCAGCTGGGAACGAAAACCATCTCGGGGACGGGCAGCGGGGTGTCAAATTGCTGGTAAGGAGATGGTCATGAAACGCTCCACTTCCGGATTCACCCTGATCGAGCTGATGACAGTGGTAGCCATCGCCAGCATCCTGCTGGTGATCGGTATGCCTTCCTTCAAGGGCTTTGTGGCCGGGCAGCGGGTAAAGACAGCGACAGGCGAGTTTGCCAGTGCGGCCACTTTCGCCCGCTCGGAGGCCATCAAGCGGAACGCAGAAGTGGGACTTTTTTCCAACACCGGTGGTTGGGTCAATGGCTGGGACGTGAAGTTCGGCAGTGTGGTTCTCGGCAAACAGGATGCGTACACAGGTGTGACCATGACCAGTGCGGTCACCCAGGTGGTTTATCTGGGAAGCGGCCGCCTGAAGGAGCAGACCCTGGTGACAAGCCTCCAGGTCAGTGGCAGCGGCACGGATGCGGTCCGTTGTGTGGGGTTTGATCTCAGCGGTTTACCTAAAACCCGTCTCGGAACATGCTGATGAATTCAAGCCAGACACATCGCCGCCTCCAGGCGCAACGCGCGCAGCAGGGCTCCAGCCTGATCGAGGTGTTGATCACCATGGTGATCCTGATGCTCGGGCTGCTCGGACTGGTGGGCCTGATGATCCAGAGCCAGCGCTCGCAACTCGAGTCCTACCAGCGGGTGCAGGCGGTGGTGGTCATGCAGGACATGGTCAACCGCATCAATGCCAACCGCAAGGCGGCCGCCTGTTATGTGGTGACCACCGGGGCCAATGGCACCCCCTACCTGGGCTCCGGCTCTACCTTGAGCCCCAGCTGCACATCGGGAACGGCCGAGCAAAACGCCCGTGCGGTGCAGGACCTGACCGAATGGAACAGCCTGCTGCTGGGCAGCGCCGAGAAGATCGGCACCAGCGATGTGGGTGCGATGCTCGGTGCGCGTGGCTGCATCAGCCTGATCTCTACCGGCATCTACCAGGTCAGCGTGGTCTGGCAGGGCACCGGGAAGACCGTCGCGCCTGCTGGCGTCACCTGTGGAACCAATCTGTACGGCACAGATGACACGCAGCGCCGTGCCGTGTCGGTTCCCGTGCAAATCGCCAGCTTGAGCTGACGCATGACCACCATGACACAGCCTTCACGCCATCTATCCCTCCCGCAAGGCCGTCATCTGCGCCACCAGCGCGGCATGACCCTGATGGAATGGATGATCTCCATCACCATCGGTCTTATCCTGCTGACGGGTCTCACAGCCCTCATCGCCCGGCAGAGCAGCACCCAGGCCGAGCTTGAAAAATCGAGCCGGCAAATCGAGAACGGCCGCTACGCCATGCAGCTCCTCCAGGATGATCTTCAGTTGGCGGGGTATTACGGTGAATTCTCGGCGGTGTCGGGGTTGACGGTGCCAACGTCACTGCCCAACCCGTGTCTGGTGGCCGCAGCGGATCTCTCCAGTGCTGTCCCTTTTGCTGTTCAGGGCTATGACTCGCCCGGCAGCACATTGCCAGCTGTCTTTGCTGATTGCCCGCTGGTAGCCGCCAACCACCTGAGCGGGACCGACATTCTGGTAGTGCGCCGTGCCGACACGGATATCGTCACAGGGGCGCTGGTACCGGGCCAGGCCTATTTTCAGTCGGGCTTGACTTCATCGGGGCTGGAGTTCAGCTATGTCCTGAACACGGCCACCAGTACAACGGTGGATACCGGTGTTTTCAATCTTAAAAAGAAAGACAGCACCACGACAGCCGACCTGCGCAAATACCTGGTTCACATCTACTTCGTCAGCCCGTGCAGCGTTCCTTCGTCGGGTTCCACCTGTTCCGCGGCCAACACGGACGACGGCGGTCTTTCAGTTCCGACACTCAAACGCATGGAGCTTTCAGTGCAGGCGGGCGCCACCAAATTCGTCACAACGCCATTGGTCGAAGGCATCGAGAAATTGCAGCTGGACTACGGCTTTGACACCACCGGTGACGGGTCCCCCGACAACTTTGCCAAAGATGCGGCGACAGTGGCTGGCTGGGCAGACGTGATGTCAGTACGCGTCAATTTGCTGGCGCGAAACAACGAGCGCTCTGCAGGTTATCAAGACACCAAGGCTTACACACTCGGCCTGGATGGCACAACAGCTGCCACCAATGACGCGTTCAAGCGGCGTGTCTTCAGTCAGCTGATTCGCCTGGTCAACCCCAGTGCACGGAGAGAGCAATGAAGCGCCACGACTCCCAGAGAGGTTCGTCCCTGCTTGTCAGCATGATCATGCTGGTGGTGCTGACGCTGCTGGTGGTGTTCAGCATCAAGTCTGGCAATACCAATCTCCGTATTGCCGGCAACATGCAATCGCAAACAGAGGCTGCCGCGGCGACGCAGGAAGCCATCGAGAAAGTGGTCGAACAGATCAAGGTCACGGACGACTTGAGCCTGATTGCGGCGCAAACGATTGCAGTCACCACCGGTCCTGTGGCCTATCAGGTCCAGGTGCAGCCCATGAACAAATGTTTGGTTGAAGTCCCTGTTTTGAACTCCTCTTTGGATCCCACCAAGACCAATGACGTGCCCTGCTTCGAGGGCGCCGATTCGGACAACGCCATCAAGGCAGACGGCACCATGGTTTCCAAGCCTTCCGCCTGCAAAAACCAGCAATGGGATATCCAGGCGGGGGTGACTGACCCAGCGACAGGTGCCAAAGTCGATCAGGTTCAGGGCATCTCCATCAGGGTGCCTTCCACTGTTAATTGCACATAGTTCACCCACATTTGTGGAGTCTTTGCATCATGAAAAAAATCCAGATTTTTGTCTTCTGCCTGATCGCCAGCCTGTTTGGTGCATCGTTTCTTGTCCATGCGGAAGACATTGATGTCTATGCCGACAACAGCACGACGTTCGGCGTTCCCAACGTTCTGCTGGTGCTGGACAATGCGGCCAATTTTTCTTCTAACGCCAGTAATTGCCTGTATGTGGATGGCACGGCACCGTCGCTGAATGGAACAGCGGGCGGTATTGAGCAGTGCGCTATTTACAACGTCATTTCTGCCTTGCCGGCGGGTACCGTCAACATCGGATTGATGGTCTACAACGCCGGCAACATTCGCGATATCAACAACGCCAACTGCGGTGGCTCCAACGGCGGCTGTCTCGTGCAGCCGCTGGCATTGATGTCCGGTACGGCCAAGTCTAATTTTCTGGCCTGGATCAAGACGTGGAAAACCACCGGTGGAGCGGGCGATGGCTATATCAAAGCCAATGGCGAGGCCACAGCTGCCACGATGCAAGAGGCTTGGGCCTATTACTACGGCAGTACCGGCTTGTCCGGGCGATCCTATGCAGGTGTCAAGCCTCCCGCAGGCTGTCAGAAGAATTTCGTCATTTTCATCGGCAACTCTTTCACCACCGCTGGCACACCTGGTGACGGGGGAAGTGCGAGCCCCAAAGATGCGCTGACCTCCGCACCGGGCGTGACGAGCGCCCAGTTGGCGAACATCACCATTCCGTCAGGTTCTTACGGCACCAGTTCATTCAGCTGCGGAACCTACTCCATGGGCAACCACACCGATTCTTCGGGGCTGTATGCAGACGAGTGGGCGCGATACATGTACCAAACTGACCTATATGGTGGTTACGATGGTACCCAGGGTATTACAACCTACACCGTGGGACTACTGGGTACAAGTTGCAAGCCCGACTTTCCCGCGCTGCTGACCAGCATGGCCAAATACGGTGGGGGCAAGTACTTTGCCACCTCGAGTTACGATGAAATTTCAACAGCCATCCTGAAAATTCTCAATGAGGTCCAGGCTGTCAACAGCGTGTTCTCGTCTGCCAGTTTGCCCGTCAGTGTGAACGCGCAGGGTACCTATCTGAACCAGATTTTCCTCGGCATGTTCCGTCCGGACGCCAGCGCCAACCCGCGCTGGCTTGGCAACCTCAAGCAGTACCAGTTCATTCTGGAATATCTGGATCCTGTCGTTCAGGATCCGAACACGGCCACCCTCAAACTGGGTGACGCCAATGGCAATGCGGCCATCAGCTCAGCAGGCACCGGCTTCATCACGCCCAGCGCCGTCAGCTACTGGACGGCCAAAGACACCACCAAGGCACCGGACTCGACGGGTGGTTTTTTTGTGAATGACCCGCGGGGTTCCGGACTGGGCTACGACTCGCCAGATGGCGAACTGGTTGAAAAGGGAGGCAATGCCCAGCGACTGCGCGTCGAGAACCTGGTGGCTGACTTTGCAGCGACCGCAGGCTCGACGTCCAACCCGCGGCGCATTTATACCTATTGCCCCAGTGGTACGGCGTGTAATGCTTCACTCAGCGACAGCAGCAATGCGTTTTCCACTGGCAACACCGGTATTGCGTCGGCTGCCTTTGGCGCGTCCAGTACGGTCAAGATCACTTCCATTGTTCGCAGCGGAAGCACTGCACTGGTCACGACCTCTGGTAACCACGGCTTTAGCACCGGCACCATTGTCACGATCAGCAATGCGGAGCAGGTTGAATATAACGTGACGCAAGCTGTCACTGTCAACAGTGCAACCACTTTCACCATCACTGGTATCCCGGCTTACCCTACCACACCCTCGCAGGGGGGGTACACGGTGTCTGCTGTGGGCGCAAGCTCTGTCTCCGTGACGTCGCTTTCACGCAATACCAGTACCACTGGAGGCAACAACAGTGAGACGGTCTCCGTGATGACGGGCGGACACAGCTTTACTGCAGGTACCTCTGTGGCGATTTCGGGGGTAACGCCGAGTTCGTACACCGGCAACTGGACGATTGCGCTACCCAACACGGTGGCTTGTCCTGCGGCGACCTGTTTTACGTATTCCATTCCGATTTATCCCACGGCCACGGCCAGCAATAGCTATCAGGCAGTCGTCAGTCCGTATACCGTCAGCGTCACATCCGTGATTACCGTCTCCGGTACGGCAACTGTCAAGACAAGTGCTGCCCATGGTTTTCATACGGGCCAGACTGTCACGATTGCGGGCACTAACAGCAGCAAGTACAACGGTAGCCAGGTGGTGACGGTCCTGACATCGACGACCTTCACTTTCTCGGGGGTAGCTGGTAATCCGGCCAGTTGTGCGTCACCCTGCTCGGGTGCTTCGGCATCGCCTTCTACGACGCCTGTGGTGTTGACGTCACTCACACGTGCAGCGACCACCACAGCAGCTACTGCTGTGGCGACGGGTGCAACAGCCAACGCGTTCGGCAACCTTCTCAACGCAACGAAGACCGTGAATATCAGTGTCAAAACGGGAACGGCAATCAATGAAACGCAGTACGTGGCCAGTAATGTGACCATTACCTGTACCAATGCCAGTTGCACCACGTTCAGCTACCCGATCACCGTGTCGCCCAGTACGTCCATCAGCGGAACGATCACGGCCTCACCGGCTTCCGTCAGTACTGTGAACGTTGCCGCTGGCAGTATTACGCGTGTGGATACCACTGCCACGTTGACAGGGCTGACCGCCAATCTTTTTGGTAATGTGGTTGGTGCAACCAAGTCGGTCAATATCTCGGTCAATGGAGCTGCCTATGCCAACGAGTCAGCCTATGTCGGCGGCTGGACACTCACTTGCACAGTGGCCAATTGCTCGACGGCCACGTTTGGACCGGTGACACGTACGCCAACGACGCCGGCAACTGGTCTCAACATGCAGGCCTACAGTGGCTCGACTGCACCTGATAAGGACACGCTCATCAAATGGGTGCGTGGGCACGATAACTTTGGCGATGAACTTGGGCCCGGTGGGTCGGTCACGGTACGCCCATCCATCCATGGTGACGTGCTGCACTCGCGTCCTGTCGTTGTTAATTACGGCGACAGCCGCGGACTGGTTGTCTATTACGGTGCCAACGACGGCACCTTCCGTGCTGTCAATGGCAGCCAGACGGCGTCCATCGGCACTGTGCTGCCTGGTGGCGAGGTCTGGAGTCTGGTATTTCCCGAGCATTTCAGCTTGTTGAACCGCCAGCGCATCAACAGCCCGGAACTGAAGCTGCCCTCAACGGCGTTGACGACTGCCCAGCCCAAAGATTATTTTGTGGATGGCTCTGCTGGTGTGTACCAGAAGCTCAAGACCGATGGAACCATCGACAAGGCTTACCTCTACGTTACCATGCGCAGGGGCGGCGAATTCATGTACGCCCTGGATGTCTCCAATCCGAGTTCTCCCCAGTTTCTCTGGAAGATCAGCGCCGGAGATACCGGGTTTGAGGAATTGGGTCAGACCTGGTCCAGGCCAAGGGTGACGCTGGTCAAGGGTTATACCAACCCCGTGGTCGTATTCGGCGCAGGCTATGACGTCGCTGAAGATGCGGAGCCTCCCACAGCCGGCTCCATGGGCCGCGGAATTTTTGTGCTGGATGCCGTCACGGGCGTAAGGGTCTGGAGTGCCAGCTATACGTCGGGGACGTCATCCTGCACGGGTTCAACGACCCAGGCCGCATGCGGTGTTTCAGGCATGAACTGGGCTATCCCCAGTGACATCAGTTTTGTCGACCGCGACAACGACGGCAAGACCGATCGTTTGTATGCAGCGGATGTGGGCGGAAACGTCTGGCGGGTTGACCTTGAGCCAACTGCTGGGAACACGCCCGACAAATGGCAAGTCACCAAACTGGCCGCGCTGGGATGTGCGACGGGTGCCTGTGCCAGCGGCACCACGCCACGCAAGTTCTTCTACCCGCCCAGTGTTATTCAGGTGGGTGTCACGGGCGGCACTAGCTCTTACGACGTGGTCATGCTGGGATCGGGTGATCGCGAGCATCCTCTCAAAAACACCGCCACAGGTTCGTCGTACAACGTGACCAATCGGTTCTACGTGCTCAAGGACACGATCACGGGCAAGGATGCCTCTGGCGGCACCACGATCACCGAGGCGACTTTGTTCAATGCGACTTCAGTGAACTATGACGGCTCCCTGAAGGGGTTTTACACAACCTATGACACGGGGGAGAAATCGGTGAACGGCTCGGTCACGGTGAAGGGCACCACGTTCTTTGGAACCAACAAGCCCACACCGCCCAGTGCCACCTCATGTACCAGCAACCTGGGTCAAGCCAAAGGCTATGCCTTGAACCCGTTCACCGCCGGGTATGACTTCACCATCTATGACGGCGGTGGTCTGCCGCCCACGCCCACTGCGGGTATCGTGACGATCAATACCTCCAAGGGACCCATCAAGAAGGAGTTCTGCGTGGGTTGTGGTGGTGGTACCGGCGGCAGCGTGAATGGGGGGAGTAGCGGCTTGGGTACCAGTGGTAGCGGCAGTGGCGGGGGTGACTGCAATTCCGCACTGGGCGCCTGCGCCCCGACCAAGGCTGTTCCGAAAAATATCCGTCGCACCTACTGGTACAAGAAGTAAGCGCACGTCCAAACGCATCCACGAACTGTTTTTATTTCCCTTCGGGAAAAGGCAACATATCCTCAGATTGGTGGAGGTCATTTCCCCAGGCACCCGATACGATCTGTCGCGTTGGTGACAAAAGCCCGGCACAAGGGCGGTCAGCAACGCTGATGGATTAAAACAGGGAGGTCCGATGGGGAGGTACAAGCGGTCCCGCCTGGGAGGCGTGACGCTGGTCGAAGTGTTGGTGGTGCTGGCCCTGGTGTTCACCATGCAGGCGATTGCAACGCCTGCCATGGGCAAGTTGACCGATTCATTCCGGTTGACGGCGAGCACCAACACACTGCTGAGCAGCTTGCAACTGGCGCGCAACGAAGCGATCAAGCGTAATTCAAGAGTCGTGGTTTGCAGATCCTCCACGGGTCTGCGTTGCAGCACCACCGGTGGCTGGCAGGATGGCTGGATCGTTTTCCACGATACCAACAATGACGCCGATCTGGATCCTGGTGAGGAGTTGCTGCTTCGGGAGGCGGCTTCATCGCAAGTGCTGCTGACGGGCAACAGCACCGTCGCCACCTATGTGTCTTATACCGGCATGGGCATGGCGCGCCATACATCTGGCGCTTTCCAGGCGGGAACGTTTACGGTCTGCACCCCGTCCCAGCGGCCGGTCGAGGCCCGGCAAGTCGTGCTCAGCAACACTGGTCGGGTGAGAACCAGCAAACTGACGCTGGAGCGCTGCGCCTGAGCAGCCCGGGTGCCCCCCGTCCAGGCTGGCTGTAGAGGTTAGCGCCTGACTTCATCCACCAGCGTCTTGAACTCGTCAATGTCCTCGAAGCTGCGGTACACGCTGGCAAAGCGGATGTAAGCCACTTTGTCGAGCTTCTTGAGCTCGCGCATGACCAGTTCGCCCAGGCGATTCGACGCCACCTCGCGCAGACCCAGGTTCAATAACTTCTCTTCGATCCGCTCGATGGCGGAGTCGACCTGCTCCGTGCTGACCGGGCGCTTGCGCAGGGCCAGGGTCATGGAGCCCAGGATCTTGCTGCGTTTGTATTCGATGCGCCGCCCGTCCTTCTTGACGATGGCGGGAAAGTTGACGTCGGGCCGCTCGTAGGTGGTAAAGCGCTTTTCACATGCACCGCATTGCCGGCGACGTCGGATGAAGTCCGCGTCCTCGGACACCCGGGTCTCCACCACCTGGGTTTCGAGATTGCCGCAGAAGGGGCATTTCATGGCTGGCAGCTTTCTTGTGTGAAAGCCTGGGCTTCATCGCGGGCACCTGTGGAACCAGCTTCGCCGGGCCGCTGGGTGCGCCCCCCCTGCCACCGAAGGACGGCGTTCAGGGGGCTGAGGGCTGCGGCTCCAAGCCTGCCTGCGCAGGCTTGGACAGCCCGAAGAACCATTGCCTCTGGCAATCGGTACCGGGGCGCGCAGCGCCTCAGGGGGGTCATCACTTGTACACCGGAAACCGCGCGGTCAAGGCATTGACCTTGGCACGCACGGCGTCGATGCTGGCCGCGTCGCGCGGGTTGTCCAGCACGTCGGCAATGAGGTTCGCCGTGAGGCGCGCTTCTTCGTCCTTGAAGCCGCGCGTGGTCATCGCTGGGGTGCCGATTCGCACGCCGCTGGTGACCATCGGCTTTTCAGGGTCGTTCGGAATGGCGTTCTTGTTGATCGTCATGTGGGCGCTGCCCAGCACTGCTTCGGCTTCCTTGCCGGTGATGCCCTTGGCACGCAGGTCCACCAGCATGACGTGGCTCTCGGTACGGCCGCTCACGATGCGCAAACCGCGCTGCGTCAGGGTGTCTGCCACGATCTGGGCATTCTTGACCACCTGCTGCTGGTAAACCTTGAAATCTGGCGACATGGCTTCCTTGAAGGCCACGGCCTTGGCGGCGATCACGTGCATCAGCGGGCCGCCTTGCAGGCCGGGGAAGATGGCGCTGTTGATGGCCTTTTCATGCGCCGCCTTCATCAGGATGATGCCGCCACGCGGGCCGCGCAGGCTCTTGTGTGTGGTGGAGGTCACCACGTCCGCGTGTGGCACCGGGTTGGGGTACACGCCGGCGGCAATCAGGCCGGCGTAATGGGCCATGTCCACCATGAAGAGGGCGCCGACGTCTTTTGCCACCTTGGCGAAGCGGGCGAAGTCGATGTGCAGGCTGTACGCCGATGCACCGGCAATGATGAGTTTGGGTTTGGTTTCGTGCGCCTTGCGCTCCATGGCGTCGTAGTCGATTTCTTCCTTGGCGTTCAGGCCGTAGGAAACAACATTGAACCATTTGCCGCTGATGTTGAGCGCCATGCCGTGCGTGAGGTGGCCGCCTTCGGCCAGGCTCATGCCCATGATGGTGTCGCCAGGCTTGAGGAAGGCCAGGAAGACGGCTTCATTGGCTGAGGCGCCGCAGTGCGGCTGCACGTTGGCTGCATCAGCGCCGAAGATGGTTTTGATGCGGTCGATGGCCAGCTGCTCGGCCACATCCACATGCTCGCAACCACCGTAGTAGCGGCGGCCGGGGTAGCCTTCAGCGTATTTGTTGGTGAGCTGCGAGCCTTGGGCCGCCATCACGGCCGGCGAGGCGTAGTTCTCGCTGGCGATCAGTTCGATGTGGTGTTCCTGCCGGGCATTTTCGGCCTGGATGGCAGCAAAAATTTCGGGGTCGGTCTGTTCGACCAGGATGTTGCGGTGGTACATGGCAGTCCTTCAAGACTCGTATCCTTGTTCACCGGTCATCATGACCAGAGAAAGCAAGGGCTGCCCAGGCGAACGGCTGAACGCTTGGGCCCATCGGCTTGCAGCGGTACGCTTCCCAGTGGTGTCCCACGTCAGCCAGTCGGTTTGAAAAAACCGCCAGCCTATCGCCAGTTGCGCACCTCCCTAGTGTAACTGAGGAGCATTTCGACCGTGGGTCGAGGGCAGGGCTTGGCCTCCATAAAAAAAACCGGGGCACGGGCAGTGCTCCGGTTTTTTCTGATGGAAGGGCGGCACCTCAGGAACGGCTGAGCAGCGCCACCTTCTCGGGTGCCTTGTCGGCAGGTTCTGCCGTGCCTGGCTTGGCGGGCAGAGACGCCGGAACGGTGCGCATGCCTCCGTTGAAGAAGGGGGTAGGGCGCTTGGCGCTGACCACGGCCAGCAGCCGCGCGTGCTCGGCCATGACCTTGCCGGCATATCCACCGTCGTCGTCCATGTTGGCGGCGCCCACGTAGTACTTCAGGCCACCTTCAATGGAGCCGGCGCGGCTGATGCATTCCTGCAGCACCTTGACGCCGACGCGCAGGTTGGTGACTGGATCGAACGCGGCCAGCTTGCCGCCAAAGTTGTCGTACTTGTCGTGGTGAACCTTGGTCATGACCTGCATCAGGCCCTGCGCGCCCACCGGGCTCTGCGCGAAGGGATTGAAACCGGACTCGATGGCCATGATGGCCAGAATCAGCGTCGGGTCGAGCTTGGCTTTTTCACCGATCTCGAAAGCCTCGGACACGAGAACGCTCAACGGCTCCGGCGCCACACCGTATTTCTTGCTGAGCCAGTAGGCCACGGCAGCCTGTTGCACAGGCAGGTCCTTCGGATTGGAAGCCGTGGCACGCTCAATGGCCGAGGGCTCGATGAAACCCACGGCTTCGTCCTGACGCTCCTGCAGCCAGGTCATGAGCCTGAGTTCACCGGCTTGACGCAGGTCAGGCCGGGCAGTCAGTGTGATCACCGCAAACACGACGGCCAGACCCAAAAGGGCAAAGCTGTTGTGGGTGATCTCGAAAAAGCCCTGGCCGATGTCACTGGCAATGTTGGAAACACTGCTGCGCACATTGTTCATGTGCGCCTTGACATTCAGACCGGAGCCGAATTTTCCTAGCGCTGTCATAGCACTCCTTTCTACGCCTGCAGGCCTGGGCAGGCCGGGCAAGCTTTGATTGGGTCGCCATCAAACCGGAGCCATCGAGCGATGACCAGTGGGTGTGGACCCTGTGGTTTGACGTTGCCAGCTTCGTCGATGAAGAGGGCAGCGGGTTCGGGTTGTCCCTAAGTTTTGGGAACTGCGCGGATTCTATGGGTTGGCCTAATAACCTGTCAATAATAAAAAAACAATTTGATATATTGTAATTGGGCTTACAAAACGCTGCATCTGGCTTAAAACTGCCTGAAACAAGGTACTTACATGGCCTTATTCAGGCAACTTGCCAGCTTAAGTCGACGACTCCAAACCGCAATATCAGCCATTTCCCCGAGGCTTTGCAGGACAATTTCCAGTCGATCCGATCCCGCGGTCTGGTTTCCAGGCTCCCCCTTGGCTGGTTTTTCGGGGTCACTTGAGCCTAACGGACGGGTGCCCGTCTGGCTATCCCCAAGTGAGTCCCGGCGCTCGCAAAAGATGTATCGATGAGAACACCAATCACAGTTCAGCCGGTGATTGAAAAGATGCGCTTGCTCTTCGTGGCCGGCAGGTTTAATCTGCAACTGCCTGAGCGATTCAGGCATCCCCCGGGTAACCAACCCCGGGAAAACTGGAAGCAATCACTTGCTTCCAACGCACCGTGAGACGATAACGCTCTCCCTTGCGAAGCCCGACGGCATGAGCATCACGCCCGCCGTCAACCCCGGTCGGTACAGCTGACCGGGGTTTTTTATTTCCGGGGTTGATTCCTGTGCGCCGAAGGACGAACCGGGTCAGGTTTCATGGGTTGTGCGGGGTCTTTCAACGGTTCTCATTGACCGATTGGCGCTGGCGTTAAAAACTCGAGGGCTATGCCCAAGATTGACATTCGCTTCCTGGCCACCCGCCTGCGCACCACCGACTGGCGCGCAACTACCAGAAATCTCCCACTGCAGGCCCGTACCCTTGCCCGTTCTCCCCTCTGGCGTCGTCGTGCTGCCTGGGCTGTGGGCAGTCTTTTGTTGCTGTGGGTGCTGGCTTGGGCTGTTGTACCGCCGGTGGTGAAGTCGCAGATCGAGAAAATCGCCTCCGACAAGCTGGGGCGTCGGGTCACCGTAGGGGCCATTGACTTCAAGCCCTGGTCGCTGGAGATGACGCTCACCGACCTGGCCATCTTCAAGGCGGAGGGTGCGGGCGAAGCCACCGATGTTCCCCAGGTGCAGATCAGGCGCATCTATATAGATGGTGAACTGGAGTCCCTGCTGCGGCTGGCACCGGTGGTGGACGCGATGGAAGTGGATGTGCCCAGGGTGTCGCTCCGTCGCCTGGGGGATGGGCGCTACGACATCGACGACATTCTGGCTCGCCTGGCGGCCTCACCCAGTGATCCGGCCAGCGGACTGCCGCGCTTTGCGCTCTACAACCTGGTGCTGCGGGATGGGCAACTGGACTTTGGCGATGTGCCGGTGGGCAAGACCCATGCGGTGCGGGAGCTGAACCTGTCGTTGCCGTTCCTGAGCAACCTGTCGTCCCAGCGCGAGATCAAAACCACGCCCCACCTGTCCTTCAAGCTCAACGGCAGCAGTTTCGACACCGCTGCTGTTGGTACGCCATTCGCCCAGACCCGCAAGACCGATGCAACTTTCAGCCTCGGAGACTTCGACCTGAATCCCTACCTCGGCTACTGGCCGGCGAGCTTGCCGGTGCGGCTGCAAGGTGCGGTCTTGAATGCGCAGGTGAAGGTGGCTTTCGAGCAGACCCCGGCCGCGGTGGTGCGCGTTTCGGGCACGGTCACCGCCAACAAGGTGCGGATTCTGGACACCCTGCCGGTTGCGGCTTCTGCTGCTTCTGCTGCTTCGACACGGAGGGCCGCCCAAAAAGCACGGCTGCCCCTGGTACCCGGCGCTGGCACGGTCGCATCTGCAGACGCCGCAGCCACCCATGATCTGCTCAGCTTTGAGCGCCTGCACATCGTCATGGACGACGTGAGGCCACTGGAACAACAGGTCAAGCTCTCTTCCGTTGAACTGGCCCAGCCGGTGATCCAGCTTCGCCGCAACCAGGCGGGACAACTCAATGTGCTGCCGTCCTCAGCGCAGGGTCCCGTTGCGACCGCCAAGAGTACCGCCCAGCCCTGGCGGGTGCAGTTGGCCCGGTTGACTGTGCGAGGCGGGCAAGTGAACTGGCGCGACGAGAGCTTGCCGGCCCCCGCCACCATCCGCCTGGCAGACGTTGCGCTGAATGCGTCCGCCATGACCTATCCGTTTGCTGCCAACGCCCCCCTGCAGTTTGACGGCTCGGCCAGCCTGGAGCCGTCTACCCCGGTGGGGCCTGTGATCAATCCGACCGGTCCGGCTTCGGGCAAGACCATCTCAAAAGCCGGAAATAAAGCGCCCACTGTGTCGGACCTGCCATCCACTCGGCCCGCGCGCCTGAGCTTTCGCGGTACGGCCACCGACCAGGCGGCGCAGGCGACGGCCACACTGGCGGCCTGGCCCCTGAACATGGCCGCCAAGTATGTGGGGCAGTTCCTGTTGCCGGCTCTCAACGGGCAGCTTGACGCCGAACTCGGGCTGAACTGGCAGGCCGCCCTCGGAGACAAACCGCAACAGCTGCACATCACCGCACCGCAAGTCGCCCTGGGCGATGTGCAACTGGCCGAGGGCAGGACGTCGGTGGTGTCGGTCAAACGTGTCGAGCTGACGCAGGCTGAGGTGGATGTGACCGGGCAAACCTTCAAGGCGGCATTGCTGCAGCTGACCCAGCCGCGAGCCCTGGTGGACAGGGGCGCCGACAAACGCTGGATGTATGAGCGCTGGCTGGTGGCGCAACCTGCCGGGGGCGCGGCCGCTGGAACTGTCGTTCCGCCGCCGCCCAAGACCACTGACGCAACCCGTGCCGCTGCGCCAAGCTGGTCCGTGGCGATCGGCGACGTGCAACTGCAGGGCGGGGCGATGTCTTTTTCCGACAAGTCCGGCACCAAGCCGGTCGCCTTCGAGCTCAGTGCCGTGCAGGCCCGCCTGGGTTCGCTGGTGCTGGACGACCGGCCAGGCCAACAGGCGCAGGCCGCCAGGCCCATGCCTCTCGTGGCTTCGCTGCGTCTGGCGGCGGGCCGGTTTGAGCCGGGCAGGGTGGACTTCAACGGCACGGTGGGCCTGCTGCCTATCCAGGCGCAAGGACGGCTCACGGTGGACCACCTGCCAGTGCAGGCCTTCGAGCCCTATTTTGCAGACGCGGTGAACATTGAACTCCTCCGCGCCGACGCGGGCTTCAAGGGCCGGGTGTCCTGGCGGCAAACGCCCCAGGGCCCGCAGGCCCGCGTGGCGGGCAATGTCGCGCTGGAGGAGTTTCGGGCCAACACCCTGGCGCCGAGTGAGGATCTGCTGGCCTGGAAAGCCCTCAACCTGCGCGGCGTGGACGTGGCGGTGGAGCCCGCCAAAGCCACGTTGGTGGAGGTCAAGGAGACCGTGCTCACCGACTTCTTTGCCCGCGTGATCGTGCTGCCCGATGGCCGCATCAACCTGCAGGACCTGCTTCGAAAACCGGTAGCACCACCGGTGGCTGCCGCAGCCACTGCACCGACGGCGTCCGCTCCGGCCGCACCAGCAGTTTCAGCAACGGCCAGCAGCAGCCCGGAGCCCGTGATCCGTTTCGGCCCGATGAGCCTCATCAACGGCAAGGTGTTGTTCTCCGACCGCTTTGTCAAACCGAACTACTCGGCAGACCTCAGCGATCTCACCGGCAAGCTCAGTGCCTTCTCTTCTGTGCCCGCGGCCGGCGCCACGGGCACGGCCCCGGCAGCCCCCGAGATGGCCGATCTGGAGCTGCGGGGCCGGGCCGAGGGAACGGCCTCACTGGAAATTCTGGGCAAGCTCAACCCGCTGGCCAAACCTTTGGCGCTGGACATCAAGGGCAAGGTACGCGATCTGGAGTTGCCGCCGCTGTCGCCGTATTCGGTGAAATATGCGGGCTATGGCATCAACCGTGGCAAGCTCAGCGTGGATGTGGGCTACCTCGTCAAACCCGACGGGCAACTCACGGCCACCAACAAGGTCATCCTGAACCAGCTGGCTTTCGGCGACAAGGTCGAGGGTGCCCCCGGCAGCCTGCCGGTGAAGCTGGCGGTGGCGCTGCTGGCTGATCGCAACGGTGTCATTGACATCGACCTGCCGATCAGCGGCTCACTCAACGATCCGCAATTCAGCCTGGGGCCCATCATCATCAAGGTCATCATCAACGTGATTGTCAAGGCCATCACCGCACCGTTCAGTTTGCTGGCTAGTGCTTTCGGCGGCGGCGGCGACGAGCTCAGCATCGTGGCCTTCGCGCCAGGCAGTGCGCAGTTGTCAGCCGAGGCCAGAACAGGGCTCGACAAGGTGGCCAAAGCCCTGCTGGACCGTCCATCCCTGCAACTCACCGTGGTGGGCACCAGCAGCGTCGAGGCCGAGCGCGAAGGCTTCAAGCGCGAACGGCTGGACGCACTGGTGCGCGCGGAAAAGCGCCGCAGCACGGTGAAGGAGGGTGGTACGACCTCGGTGGCGGTGACGGTCAGCGCCGACGAATACCCCGTGCTGCTCAAGGAGGTCTACCAACGCGCCGACATGCCGAAGCCGCGCAACCTGATCGGCCTGGCCAAAGACCTGCCGGTGCCCGAAATGGAAAAGCTGCTGATGGCCAGCATCAGCGTGAATGACGATGCCATGCGCGAGCTGGCGGTGCAGCGCGGCGTGGCGGTGAAAGACTACCTCGCCAGCCGCGAATTGCCACCGGCACGGCTCTTCCTCGGTGCCACCAAAGCCGTGCCGCCCGAGGCCAAATGGACACCCCGCGCGGAGCTCAATTTGGCGATGCCCTAAAAACAGCGAAAATAGGGCAATTGCCTGATTGGTCAGGCACCGGGGCTCGCGGCTTTACCTGCCGCAGCTTCGCCCTTGTTTCCCTACGACAGTCACTGACCGTTTGCCTGCCTCCTGGCAATCAGACCGCACCGGCGCTTCAGGCGCTGGTGCGTTCAAGACCTTTTGACTGTTCCTGTTCCGATTGACTTTCACTTTTTATGCTGCGTTTCCCCATGTCCAAATCCTCCAAAGCCGATACCTCCCCAGCGCCTGCCACCAAACCCGGTGGAGCCAAAGGCGCTGATGCGCATCCGCTGGACGGCCTGACGGGTGGCGCATTCTCTGCCCCGACCTCGGGTGAGCGTGCCGCACGCATTCGCCAGTGGCTGACCACCGACCCCAGCGCCGAGCAGATGTCCGAGGTGTACAAGGATCTGGCCAACCGCGACAAGGGCGCCGCCAAGCCGCTGAAGGAAAAGCTCGACGAGCTCAAGCGCAGCAAAGGGCAGGAGGCCGTGGCGGCCGAATGGGCTGAAAAAGCCCATGCCTTGCTGGCCTTGTCCAAGCTGAATCTGGCCGACGCGCTGGCCTGGCAGCGCGATGCCGCCAAGGCGGGTGCGCCGCTGTCGCGCGAGCCTCTGGCAGGCCTGAAGGTCCAGCTGGCCGAGCGCGTGAAAACCATCGAAGACCTGCAGCACCGCACGCAGGTGCAGCGTGAAGCCGCCGTGCTGATCGCCCAACGCATTGAAGTGCTGTCGATCAAGCCGTGGCGCGAAGCGGAAGGCGCCCTCGAGACCTTGCGCTCGGACGTGACCCACTGGCAGGCTCAGGCCGACGAGGTCACGGCAGACGCCAACTGGGCCAGCGTGGACGCCAAGTTTCCGCCCTTGCTGGACGCCTCACGCGCCCAGTTGCTGGCTGTGTGGGAGGCCTTCCAGGGCGCCCTGGCTCTGGCCGTCAAGGCGGCCGAAGACACGGCTGCACCGCTGCCCGCCGTCCCCGTGTGGGCGGACGAGCTGCGCGTGGCGCGCGGAGTCGCACCGGCGGAAGGCGAGCCTTCGGCCCGTGCACCCAAGGCCCGCATGGACCCGGCCGTGCTCAAGGATATGCGCGAGAAGGCGGCGACCGCGGTGCAGGCTGCGCTTGCCAAACTCGAGCACGAAGTGACCGAAGGCCACGGCAAATCCACCCCCAAGGTGGCGGCCGAACTGCGGCAGGCGTTGAAGGAAAACATCCGCCACATCGACAGCAAGCTGGAGGCCGCGGCCCATGCGGCCCTCACGGCGGCGGGCGAGCTCGAAGGCTGGCAGCGCTGGCGTGCCGACCAGATCCGTGAAGAGCTGGTGGGCAAAGCCGAGGCGCTGGTGGCCAAGCCACTGGGCGGCCGCAAGCAGCAGGAAGCCCTGCGCGCCATGCGTGAGCAGTGGAAGACCAGCGACCAGGGCGGCACGCCCAACCATGCACTTTGGAAGCGTTTCGATGACGCCTGCAACGAGGCGCACAAGGTGGTGGAAGCCTGGCTGGAGAAAGTCAAGGAACAAAGCGAAACCGTCAAGGCCGAACGCCGCGCCCTCATCGACGAAGTGCTGGCCTGGGCCGAAGCCCACAAGACCAACACTGACTGGAAGCACCATATCCGCAGCCTCAACGGCTTCGTGGAGAAATGGCGTGAAGCGGGTCACTTGGGCGAGAAAGCCTTCGCTGAAATCCAGCCGCAGTGGAAGGCTGCCATGGATGCCGCCGATGCGCCGCTGACGGCCGCACGCCACGAAAGCACCGCGCGCCGCAAAGCCATGATCGAAGAGGCGCAGGTTCTGGGCGCCGAGCCCATGCTGCGCATTGATGCCGTGAAGTCACTGCAGCAGCGCTGGCAGCACGAGGCGCAGGCGGTGCCGATCGAGCGCAAGCAGGAACAGAAGATGTGGGACGCGTTCCGCAAACCCATCGACGACGCCTTCCAGCGCAAGACCGCCGAGCGTGAGAAAGCGGCGGCGGCCCTGGGTGAGTACGATCGCATGGTGCTGGAAGCCTCCAAGGCAGTGGCGGCTGCCACGGCCAGTGGCGATGCGCAGCAGATTCATGCTGCGGCCAAGGCGCTGGAGGCGATCGTGCAGGGCAAGGTGCCCGTGCCTGCCCCGGCACCTGTTGCGTCGGCAGCAGTCGCTGCTGATGCCGGCGAGACTGCACCCGCCGAGAGCGCCCACCCAGCGCCTGCGGAGACAGAGTCCTTGCCCGCTGTGGCTGAATCTGCAGCGGAACCCGTGTCTGAGGCCACTACCGAAGCCCCGGCCCCTGCCGCACCTCCCAAGCCGGCGCCCAAGCCCGTGGTGGCCATGCGTGGTGACGACCGCCCCGGCATGCGCAAGGCCGAGCCTGCGGCTGCAGGCCGTGGCGGCAAGTTCGGCGACCGCAAGGATACCCGTCCCGGCAGCAAGCCCGGCGGCCCGCGCAGCAGCACCGACAACAAGTTCGAGCCTTACCGCCCTGAGCGTGAAGGACGCGACGGCCGAGCCGGCCGCGACGACCGGGGTCCGCGGGGTGACCGGCCGGCGTTTGAAGAGCGCGGCCCGCGCCTCGGCGATGCCGCTTTCCGTGCCCAGCGCGAAGCCTTTGAGGCTGCCAACCTGGCGCTGAAAAAGCTCGCCATGCAGGCGCACGGCGAGGTGCTCACCCACCTCCTCACGGCATGGGAAAAACGCGACCCCGAGCAACTGCCAGGCGCCCAGGAACTGGGCAAGCAGGTCACCCCGGCGGTGCGCAGTCGCTGGGTTCAGGCCGTCAGTTCGCCGGCAGGCAAGGATGCGGCCGAGGCCCTGCTGCGCATGGAAATCGCAGCCGATCTGCCCACGCCCGCAGAGCACATCAGCGCACGCCGCATGCTGCAGTTGCAACTGCTGACCAGGCGCAACGCGCCCGCCCCCACGGAGACCTGGGGTGAAGATGCCGCTCAGGTCCTGGCAAGCCCGTTTGATGCCGGCAATGCCCGCCGCGTGCAGAACGTGCTGAAGGTGTTGCTCAAGCGCTGAGTCTTGGGGCCTGCAATACAGGGCATTGCGGGCGATCCACCTCATGTCCTTTGAGCCGCGCACTTCTCAGCCATTCAGGGCGCGTCTTGACACCCCTATTTTCATGCTGCATGATGGCATGAATCATTCGCGGGATAGTCATGCTCAAAGAAGTCGGCGCCAGCGGCCAGATATCGCTGGGCAAAAAGTACGCGGGTCAACTGTTCGACATGGTGTTTTATCCGGATGGCCGGGTTGAACTGGTACCCGTGAAAGTAGTGCCCACCGTCAAGGGCTCACCCTTTTCGTCACCATCAGAACCCGCAGCCCAAAAGGTGCAGGAAGAAGCCGCGGCCTACCGTGTGGGCGACGGCTGGCTGACTCCGGAACGGCTGGCCGCGCGCAAGGCGGCGCACGAGCGCAGCCCTGACGAAACAGAACGGCTTGCCCGGCAGTGGGAATCTGAAAATCAGGGCGTCATCGACAGCATGAATCAGCACTATGAGCAAACAGGCAGCATGGGCTGGCGCATTTACGAATGGCGTAAAAAACAGGCCGCCCTGGCCGATGCTGCGGTCAAAAGTTGATGGCGCAGTTTGACGTTTACCGCCATCCGGTGGAGGAGTGGCGCGAGCTTACGCCCTATGTGGTCGATGTGCAAAGCTCCTGGGTGTCCCGGTCCGACATGCGCCTGACCGTGCCCCTGCTGCGCAAAAAGCTGGACACCGCCGATAACCGCCTCTATCCGCAGTTTCAGGTTCAGGGCGAGACCCTGGTTTTCGACACGCTCAGCATCGTCTCGTACCCTTCCCAAGACCTGCGCAGCCCAATAGCCAGCCTGCGAGGCGACGCAGCAGGACTGTTCAGCGCCCTCGACTTTGCCCTGCACGGTTACTGAGAAACATGACCCCACAAACCTTCATCCAGAAATGGGGCCTGGGCGGCCCGGCCTTTCACCTCAATGAAGAGCAGGGCGCGCAAAGCCACTTTCTTGATCTGTGCGAGCTGCTGGGTGCACCCAAGCCCGGCAGCGAAGCGGGCTACCTGTTTGAAGAAAAGAACACGGTGATTGGCGGGCGCACCGGCTACGCCGATGTGTTTCGCCGCGGCGCCTTCGCCTGGGAAAACAAGGCCCCTGGCAAGAACCTCGAAACCGCGCTCAGGCAATTGCAAAGCTACAGCCTGGCTCTGAGCAACCCGCCCATTCTGGTGGTGCGCGACCGCCTCACCACCCGCATCTACACCCAGTTCACCGGCCACCCGACTGAAACCCACACCGTGCTGCTGCATGAGTTGGACAAGCCCGACAAGCTGGCGCTGCTACGCCGCATCTGGACTGACCCCGAGAGCTTTCGCCCGCGCAGAACCAGCCGCGACATCACCGAAGACGCAGCCAAAAGCTTTGCCACGCTGGCCGACAGCCTGCGCAAGCGCGGCCCCACCAAAGAGCACGACGCCGAGGGCTTTCAGACCCATGCCGACGAGGTGGCCCACTTCCTCACCCAGTGTCTGTTCTGCTTTTTTGCCGAAGACGTGGGCCTGCTGCCCGGCCGCATGTTTGAAGGCCTGGTCAACAACCGCAAGCTCACCAGCGACAAGCTCACCACCGGCCTGGCCAACCTCTTCACCGTGATGCGTGACGGGGGTTTGTACGGCAACGATGACATTCCGTGGTTCAACGGCGGCCTGTTCAAGAAGATCAAGGTGCCACCGCTCAGCGTGATGGAGATGACCGAGCTGCGCAACGCCGCGGCCCTGAACTGGAGCGCTATTGACGTGTCGATCTTCGGCACCTTGTTTGAACGCGGGCTCGACCCCAGCAAACGCAGCCAGCTGGGCGCCCACTACACCGACCCGGCCACCATCATGCGCATCATCGAGCCCGTGCTGCAGCGGCCACTGCTACAGATTTGGGATCACACTGCACAAGAAATCAAAGCGCTGCAGTCCAAAAGCAAAAAGAAAAACGACGCCAGCTACAAGGCTGCCCGCACCAAGTTCATCGAGTGGCTGGACCAGCTCAAGAACTACCGCGTGCTCGACCCGGCCTGCGGCAGCGGCAACTTTTTATTTCTGGGGCTCAAGGTACTCAAAGACATCGAGCATCAAAGCCACCTCGACGCCGCCGCGATGGGCCTGGACCGCGAGGCCGACCTGGTCACCGGCCCGCACAACATGCTGGGTATAGAGCTGAATGAATACGCCGCCGAACTGGCCCGCGTGACGGTGTGGATTGGCGAGCTGCAGTGGCGGCTGCTACACGGCTTTGAGTTCAAGACCAACCCGGTGCTGGAGCCGCTGGACCATATTGAATGCCGCGACGCGTTGCTTGAGTTTCTTCCTCAGCCGCGGGAAGAGGGCTCGCCTCGTGCCGTCGAAGCCACTTGGCCAAAGGCCAGTGTGGTGATTGGGAATCCACCGTTTTTGGGTGTGAGCCGCAAGCGCCGCGAGTTGGGCGAGGCCTACACCCGAGCGCTTGATGATAGCTACGCGCCCGGCGTGCCGGGTGGTGCGGATCTGGTGTGCTATTGGTTCGCCAAAGCGTTGAAGGCAATCGAGGCGAATGGCCTCGGTGCGGCCGGATTGGTTGCGACAAACTCTATTCGTGGCGGCGCCAATCGCAAGGTGTTGCAAACCATTACTGAGCGCAGTCGTATCTATGCTGCATGGAGTGACGAACCTTGGGTGAACAACGGTGCAGCTGTGCGTGTGTCACTGGTATCTTTTGGCCACGAAGACAGTTCCCAGCTCAACGGCTTGCCCGTACCGCAGATATACGCCGACCTGACAGCGCCCACACTTGCGGGCGACTTATTGGATGTCAGTCAAGCGAACACTTTGCCTGACAACCTTGGTGCGAGTTTTCAGGGCGCATCAAAGAAAGCCAAGTTTGAGATTGATGCGAGGCTCGCGCGCGATTGGCTCCGACTACCTAATCCGCATGGTCGTCCGAATAGTGACGTGCTCAAGCCTTGGGCGAACGGTTTTGAGCTGAGCCGTGGGCCACAGCACCAATGGATTATTGATTTTGGTAACGAATTTTCCGAAGCAGACGCAGCGCTTTATGAAAAACCGTTTAGCTACGTTTCTGCGCACATCAAGCCAGAGCGGGTAACAAAGTCTGAACCCGCTTTACGGGAATTTTGGTGGCGCTTTGGCAGGCCCAGGGTGGAGATGCGCATCGCGTTCAAGTCGCTAGCTGTGATGTTTCAATAGGTTGTTCACCCGGAAGAGTCTGGGAGACTGGAGTTCTTG
>CBHWCZ010000031.1:0-29297 GCA_966112355.1 uncultured Polaromonas sp. | reverse complement strand
CGCGGGATGCCGCTCATGAAGCCTTCCAGGATCCACACCGCCAGCGGCACGTTGAACAGCAGGTGGGCCAGCGCCACCGCGATGTGGGTGTCCATCAGGCCCACCGTGGTGTAAAGCTGGAAGAAGGGCAGCAAAAACACCGCGGGCGGGGTCATGCGGTTGGTCAGCAGCCAGAAGAACACATGCTTGTCGCCCAGGAAACTGTAGCGCGAGAACGCATAGGCGGCCGGCAAGGCCACGGTGATGGAGATCACCGTGTTGATGGCGACGTAGATCAGGCTGTTGATGTAGCCCGAATACCAGGACGGGTCGGTGAAGATGGTCTTGTAGTTGTCCCAGGTGAATTGCTGGGGAAAGAAGGAAAAGCTCGACAGGATCTCGCTGTTGGTCTTGAAGCTCATGTTGACCATCCAGTAGATGGGCAGCAGCGCGAACAGGATGTAGGCGACGAGGAACAGCGTGCGCGCCTGGAACTTTGGTGTGTTCATTCCACGCCCTCCTTTTCCTGCGTGCCCACGCGCTGCATCCAGTTGTAGAGGATGAAACACAGCAGCAGGATGATCAAAAAGTAAATCAGCGAGAAAGCCGCCGCCGGGCCCAGGTCGAACTGGCCGACAGCTTTTTGCGTGAGGTATTGCGACAGGAAGGTCGTCGCATTGCCCGGCCCGCCGCCCGTCAGCACAAAAGGCTCGGTGTAGATCATGAAGCTGTCCATGAAGCGCAACAGCACGGCGATCATCAGCACACCGCGCATCTTGGGCAGCTGGATGTAGCGGAACACCGCGAACTTGCTCGCACCGTCTATGCGCGCGGCCTGGTAGTAGGCGTCCGGAATCGAGCGCAGGCCAGCGTAACCCAGCAGGGCCACCAGCGGCGTCCAGTGCCAGACGTCCATCATCAGCACCGTGATCCAGGCATGCGTGGCATTGCCGGTGTAGCTGTAGTCAAAGCCCACCTTCTGCAGCATCGCGCCCAGGAGACCTATGTCGGCCCGGCCGTAGATCTGCCAGATAGTGCCGACCACATTCCAGGGGATCAGCAGCGACAGCGCGACCAGCACCAGCACCAGCGAGGCCTTCCAGCCCTGAGCCGGCATGGACAGCGCCAGCGCGATGCCCAGCGGGATCTCGACCGCCAGCACCGCCAGCGAGAAGGTCAGCTGGCGCCACAGCGCCGCATGCAAATCCTCGTCGCGCATGACCGAGACAAACCACTCGGTGCCGACAAACACGCGACGCTCCGGCGAGATGATGTCCTGCACCGAATAGTTGACCACCGTCATGAGCGGCAGGATGGCGGAGAAGGCCACGCAGATGATGACCGGCAGCACCAGCAGCCAGGCTTTTTGATTGACCGGTTTTGTTGTCGTGCTCATGCGTCCACCAATTCGTCATTGAGGTACAGGCAGGTGTGCGTGCCCATGACCTGCAGCCAGACCTCTTCGCCCACCTGCGGCGCGCGGGAGGCGGGGTTCAGGCGAGCTTTCAGGGTGTGCTCGCCGATGCGCGCCGTCAGCATCCAGTGCGTGCCTATGTCCTGCACCAGCGTGACGGTAAAGGGCAGAGCCGCCGGGTCGCCGGGCGCGGTCTTCACCACATACTCGGGGCGCACGCCCAGCTTGAGCTCACCGTCGGGCATGGCGCGCCCGGGCGGCCGCGCCAGCGGCCGGTCCGCGACGCGTAGCGCGCCGCCTGCGACCGTGGCCGGCAGGAAGTTCATGCCGGGCGAGCCGATGAAGTGGCCGACAAAGGTATGGCGGGGCCGCTCGAACAGCGCGTCGGCAGAGCCGGTCTGCACCGCGCGGCCGCGCGTCATCACCACCACCTCCTCGGCAAAGGTCAGCGCCTCGACCTGGTCGTGCGTGACGTAGATCAGCGTGAGCTTGAGCTCGTGGTGGATCTGCTTGAGCTTGCGCCGCAGCTGCCATTTGAGGTGCGGGTCAATCACCGTGAGCGGCTCGTCGAACAGCACGGCCGACACGTCGGGCCGCACCAGGCCGCGGCCCAGCGAGATTTTCTGCTTGGCGTCCGCCGCCAGCCCGGCCGCGCGCTGGTTGAGCTGGCCGCTCATGTCCAGCATCTCGGCGATTTCGCCCACGCGCTTTTTGATCTGCGCCTCCGGCACCTTGCGGTTGCGCAGCGGAAAGGCCAAGTTCTCGGCCACCGTCATGGTGTCGTAGATCACCGGGAACTGGAACACCTGCGCGATGTTGCGCTGCTGCGGCGTCGCGCGCGTCACGTCCACACCGTCGAACTTGACGCTGCCCTGCGAGGGCACCAGCAGGCCGGACATGATGTTGAGCATGGTCGTTTTGCCGCAGCCCGAGGGGCCCAGCAGTGCGTAGGCGCCGCCGTCGCGAAAGCTCATGGTCAGCGGCAGCAGCGCGTAGTCGCTGTCCTCGCGCGGATTGGGCCGGTAGGCATGGGCCAGGTCCAGGTCAATGCGCGCCATGCGACCTCCGTGGAGCCAAAAGCAACGCGCCTTCGGCGTCAAAAACATAAACCTGCGCCGGGTCCAGGTACAGGGTGACGGGCGCGCCCAGGTCAAAGTAGTGCACGCCCGTGAGCTGCGCCACCAGTTCGCCCACGGCCGTTGCCACGTGGACAAAGGTGTCGGAGCCCGAGATCTCGGCCAGCTCGACCTTGCCGGGCAGTGCCACGTCGCCTTCGCGCGCCGTCACACGCAAGGCGCTGCCGCGAACCCCTGCCGTGAAAGAGACGAGGCGCTGCGCCGGCGCATCGGGCAGCTTCAGCACCAGCGCCGGGCCGCCTGCCAGCTGCAGGCCCTGGGCGGCGGGCAGCGCCGCGACCAGGTTCATGGGCGGGTCGCTGAAGGCCCGTGCCACGCGCAGCGACTGCGGCGCGTGGAAGACCTCGGCAGTAGGGCCGTACTGCAGCAGCTCACCGCTGTCCATCACGGCGGTGTAGCCGCCCAGCAGCAGGGCTTCGCCGGGCTCGGTGGTGGCGTAAATGACCGTGGAGTCTCCCGCGGCGAAGAGCTGGGTCAGCTCCTCGCGTAATTCCTCGCGCAGCTTGTAGTCGAGGTTGACCAGCGGCTCGTCCAGCAGCATCAGCGGCGCGCCCTTGGCCAGCGCGCGCGCCAAGGCCACGCGCTGCTGCTGCCCGCCCGAGAGTTCGGCCGGGTAGCGGTCCAGGAACATGTCGATGTGCAGGCGCTCGGCCAGGCCGCGCACCTTGCGCTCTATGTCTTTTTCGCCGCGCAGCTTGAGCGGCGAGGCGATGTTGTCGGCCACGCGCAGCGAGGGGTAGTTGATGAACTGCTGGTAAACCATGGCAACGTTGCGCTCGCGCACCGGCATGCCGGTCACATCGGTCTCGTTGACCCGAACCTTGCCGTGCGTGGGGACGTCCAGCCCGGCCATGATGCGCATCAGGCTGGTCTTGCCGGCCTGCGTGGCGCCCAGCAAGACTGTGACCTCCCCGCTGCGCGGCGCCAGGCTCATGTCGTACAGCCACTGCTCGGCGCCGACCTTTTTGCTGATCTGGTTCAGCGACAGCTGCATCACGCCGCTCCCCCGCCCCGCTGGGGCTGGAACAGGCCGCCGCACACCCCGGCCGGTGCCGGGACAGGCAAGAACTTTGAAACAGTCAACAAGAAAGCGTCTCCCGAGGATTTGTAGACGGAACTTGGTAAGTTCGGTTTTTTTCTATTTTTCTTCCTTTGTGATTGTTTTATCTAATTGTTTTCCCTTATCTGTTTCCTTTTGTTTCGATATAAAGTTTCCCCAAGGCCATACAGCGGTCATTCTTAGGTCCTTTTAATTCCCCAATTTCCCCTTAGATCCCCCCAGACTTGGACCCGCGTGAACTCCAACCCCAGGCAAATCAAGCTTCTTGACGTGGTCCGTGCCCATGGCTCGGCCTCCGTCGAGCAACTTGCCGACAAACTCGACGTCACCCTGCAGACCGTCCGGCGGGACGTGCAGCGCCTGTCCGAAGCCGGCTTGCTGACGCGCTTTCACGGCGGCGTGCGGGTGCCCACCTCCACCATTGAAAACATCGCGCACCGCCAGCGCGAAAGCCTCAATGCCGAAGGCAAGGCGCGCATCGCTGCGGCCGTGGCCAGGCGCATCCCCAACGACTGCTCGCTGATCCTGAATATCGGCACGACCACCGAAGCCGTCGCCAAGGCCTTGCTGAACCACAAGAGGCTGCGCGTCATCACCAACAACCTCAATGTGGCGGCCATCCTGTGCGGCAACACCGACTGCGAGGTCATCGTGGCCGGCGGCGTGGTGCGCGCGCGCGACCGTGGCATCGTGGGCGAGGCGGCGGTGGATTTCATGCGCCAGTTCCGCGTCGACATCGCCGTCATCGGCATTTCGGGCATAGAGCCCGACGGTTCGCTGCGGGACTTCGATTACCGCGAGGTCAAGGTCGCACAGACCATCATCGAGCACGCCCGCGAAGTCTGGCTGGCGGCCGACAGCAGCAAGTTCAACCGCCCGGCCATGGTCGAGCTGGCCAGGCTCTCGCAAATCGACCGCCTCTTCACCGACATGCCGCCGCCGGAACCCTTCCCGGCCCTGCTGGAAGAAGCGGACGTGAGCTGCGAAGTGGCCCTTCCCTGAGCGCTGGCTGGCCAGTCCCGTTTTCATACACTCTGGCGCATGACCTATCTCCTCGCCCTCGACCAGGGAACCTCCAGTTCCCGCAGCATCGTGTTTGACGAGCACGGCCACATCGTGGCCCTGGCGCAGCAGGAGCTGCCGCAGATCTACCCCAAGCCCGGCTGGGTCGAGCACGACCTCATGGAAATCTGGCGCACCCAGCTGGCCACGGCGCGCGAGGTGCTGGCCAAGGCAAACATCAAGGCCAGCAACATCCGGGCGCTGGGCATCACCAACCAGCGCGAAACCACGGCACTCTGGAACCGCGTGACCGGCCAGCCGGTCCACCACGCCATCGTCTGGCAGGACAGGCGCGCCGAAGCCACCTGCGCCGAATTGCGCGAGCAAGGCAAGGAAAACCTGATCCAGTCCAAGACAGGCCTGCTGGTCGACGCCTACTTTTCCGGCACCAAGCTCAAGTGGCTGCTCGACAACGTTCCCGGCGCGCGCGCGCAGGCCGAACGCGGCGAACTGGCCTTCGGCACCATCGACAGCTGGCTGATGTGGCAGCTCACCGGCGGCGCGCGGCACGTCACGGACGTCAGCAATGCTTCACGCACCATGCTTTTTAATGTGCACAGCAACCAGTGGGACACCGAGTTGCTTGAACTGCTGGGCATCCCTGCCTCGCTGATGCCCCAGGTGCTGCCGTCCAGCGCGCACTACGGCGAGGTTCGCCCCGAGCTGCTGGGTCATGCGATTCCGATGGGTGGCGTGGCAGGTGACCAGCAGAGCGCTTTGTTCGGTCAGGCCTGCTTTTCTGCCGGCATGGCCAAGAACACCTATGGCACCGGTTGCTTCATGCTGATGCACACGGGCGGGCAGTTCCAGACCTCGCACAACGGCTTGCTGACCACCAGCGCGGCGCAAGCCAGTACACAAACCCAGTTCGCGATGGAAGGCAGCGTGTTTGTTGGCGGCGCCGTGGTGCAATGGCTGCGCGACGGCCTGCATGCCATCAAAGGCAGCGCCGAAGTGCAGGCGCTGGCCGAAAGCGTGCCCGACTCGGGCGGCGTGACGATGGTGCCGGCCTTCACCGGCCTGGGCGCGCCCTACTGGAAGCCCGACGCGCGCGGCACCATCACCGGGCTCACGCGCGGCACCACCGTTGCGCATATCGCGCGCGCCGCGCTGGAAAGCATCGCCTACCAGAGCGCCGCCCTTTTGCAGGCGATGAGCCGCGATGCCGTGGCGGCTGGCTCGGCCCCGGTGACGGAACTGCGCGTGGACGGCGGCGCCTGCGTGAACGACCTCCTGATGCAGTTCCAGGCCGACCTGCTGGGCATTCCGGTGATTCGCCCGGCCGTCACCGAAACCACCGCGCTGGGCGCAGCTTACCTGGCCGGCCTGTCGTGCGGCGTTTTTGCCAGCACCACCGAGCTGTCCAGCCTGTGGCGGGCTGATCGTACTTTCATGCCTGACATGGCGTCCGATCGCGCTGCCGCACTGATGGCCCGTTGGGAGCATGCGGTGCGGCAAGCCATCTGCGAATGAGCGCATGCGCGACAATTCCTGCACATTCCCGTTCAGACTGAACCCGCGCTTTTGACATGAACTCCAGCACCATGGCTTCCACGCCCCATTCCACGCCCGCCACCCATGAACACGTCGCCTTCATCGGCGGTGGCAACATGGCCGGTGCCATCATCGGCGGTCTGCTGGGCCGGGGCCTGCCGGCCAGCCACATCCAGGTGGTGGAGCCGTTTGCCGAGCAGCGCGCGAAGCTGACACAGCAATTCGGCGTGACGGTTCACGAAGCACCAGGTGTCGCGTTGGGCCAGGCGGGCCTGGTCGTCTGGGCCGTCAAGCCCCAGACCTTTCGCGACGCAGCCGGGCAGAGCCGGACCTACACCGCCAACGCCCTTCACCTGAGCGTGGCCGCCGGCATCCGCTCGGACAGCATCGCCCAATGGCTGGGCACCGAACGCGTCGTGCGCGCCATGCCCAACACCCCGGCGCTGGTCGGCAAGGGCATGACGGCCCTGTTCGCCCGCCCCGCCGTGACGGCGAACGACCGGCTCGCCGTGGAACGCGTGATCCAGACCACCGGCGACTTCCTCTGGCTGGACGACGAAACCCAGCTCGATGCGGTCACCGCCCTGTCGGGCTCCGGACCGGCCTATGTGTTCTATTTTCTGGAGGCCATGATCGATGCCGGCATGGCGATGGGACTGTCGCGCGAGAAAGCCCATCAGCTCGCCGTCGGCACCTTTGTCGGCGCCTCTGCGCTGGCGCAGGCATCCAGCGACCCGCCCGAGGTGCTGCGCGCCCGTGTCACCTCCAAGGGCGGTACGACCTACGCCGCCCTCACGTCCATGGACCAGGACGGCGTGAAGCAGCACTTCATGCGGGCGCTGGAAGCGGCCCGACGGCGCGCCGTCGAATTGGGCGACGAGTTCGGCAGCTCCTGACAGGCGACAAGGACGCGCGCAAGGTCAACCCCGGTCCGATGCCGGGCGTTGAATGGGGGTCAGGCCTCTCGAGGCCAGCCCCAGGACTGCGTCGTCCCTTCCTCCACCCTTCTTAGGAGTTCTCCATGAACAAACTTCTCGCCATCCTCGTCAGCGCCGCCGTTCTGGCCATGCCCCTCGCCATGATGTCCACGCCGGCCGCCGCCCAGACCAGTGCCCCCTCTGCCGCACCTTCCGACAAGACAGCACCCGCCAAGGCCGGTGACCAAACCAAACACAAAACCAAAGCCAAGCACAAGGCCAAACGCAAGGCCAAAGCCAAGAAAGCCGTCTGATACCTGCCTGCGCGCCCGGTCTGGCGGGGCTTTCTGACAGCCCGTCAGACCAGCCAGACAACAAAAAGCCCGCACGCCGTGGGCTTTTTGTGGGATGCGTCGCCGCTACCGGCCCCAGTACGACAGGTACGACAGCGCGATCCCCGCAAACACGGCAAAGCCCAGCCAGTGGTTCAGCCGGAAGGCCTTGAAGCAGCGGTCACGCTCGCGCCGGCGGATCAGCTGCCCATGCCACAGCGCCTGCGCCAGTGCCACACCCAGCCCGGCCGCGATCACGCCAAAGCCAGGCTCCCCGCGCAGCAACCAGGCCCAGGCCCCCAGAAACAGCAGGTAGCTTAGCATCACGCCGGCCACGTCGAAGCGGCCCAGCGTGATGGCCGAGGTCTTCATGCCGATCTTCAGGTCGTCGTCACGGTCGACCATCGCGTATTCGGTGTCGTAGGCAATCACCCAGAACAGGTTGCCCAGCAGCAGCAGCCAGGCCAGCGCCGGAACCCGTGACTGCACGGCCGCAAACGCCATCGGGATGCCGAAGCTGAAGGCAACACCCAGCACCGCCTGCGGCATGGACACCAGGCGCTTGGCAAACGGGTAGGCCAGCGTCACCGCGAGGGCGGCAAACGACCAGGCAACCGTCGCCATGTTGGTGGTGAGCACCAAACCGAAGGCCAGCAGGGCCAGACCCGCGCCCAGCCACAAGGCCTCGCGCACTGACACCGCACCGCGGGTGACGGGCCGCTGCGCCGTGCGCTTGACATGGCGGTCGAAGTCACGGTCGGCCACGTCATTGACGCAACAGCCGGCACTGCGCATCAGGATGGTTCCCAGCGTGAACACCAGCACCAGATGCCAGCCCGGAAACCCGTGCGAGGCAATCCACAGCGCCGACAGCGTGGGCCACAGCAGCAGCAGCCAACCCGCCGGGCGGTTCCATCGGATCAGGTCGAGGTAAAGCCCGAGTTTGATTTGAAGCGTGTTTTTCACGCTGCCGATTCTGGCATCACTGCCCACATCACGGCGCAACCCGCCGCGCGGCACTCACTCTTCCAGCAGGGAGCGGAGCATCCACGCGGTTTGCTCATGCACCGTGAGGCGTTGCGTCAGCAGGTCAGCCGTCGGCTCGTCGCTGGCCTTGTCTGCGAGCGGGAACAACTCGCGCGCGGTACGCGCCACTGCCTCATGTCCCTGCACCAGAATACGCACCATCTCCAGCGCCTTGGGCGGCACCGCAGGCGCATCGGGCACTGAGGCCAGCTTGCCGAACTGGGCGTACGACCCCGGCGCTGGATGGCCCAGGGAGCGGATGCGCTCGGCCACCGGATCGACCGCAGCCCACAGCTCGGTGTACTGCACCATGAACATCTGGTGCAGCGTGTTGAACATGGGTCCCGTGACGTTCCAATGGAAGTTGTGGGTGGTGAGGTACAGCGTGTAGGTATCGGCCAGCAGACGGCTCAGGCCCTTGGCAATGGCTGCGCGGTCTTTTTCACTGATGCCGATGTTGATGGAGGGAGCGGGTTTGCGCGATGCGTTGACAGAAGATTTGGCCATGGTGTTCCAGTAGATGAGCGAGCCGCCACTTTACAAAACCTGATGGGCACATGCAACTGGGCCCTGTTGCCGCTGCCAGCGCCTGGCGTTCAGGACAGGCGAATCACCCCAGGCAGTTCGCAGGCATAAATGGCATTGCGCAGCGCCGCAATGGCTTCGTAGCGCGTGAAGCTGCGGCGCCAAGCGAGCACCACGCGGCGCGAAGGCACATGCCCTTCAAACGGCAGGTATTTCACAAAGGACGGCGGGTCGGCGTCAGCGGCAGCCTTGCCCTTGCTGCCTTTCCTGGCAGCACGCGCAGGTGCCATGGCCTCTTTGGGCACGCCAAGCCGCGGCACCAGCGTGATGCCCATGCCGGCCGCCACCATGTGCTTGATGGTCTCGAGCGAGGAGCCTTCAAAACTCTTGCGGATACCGTCCGAGTTGCTGGAAAAGCGTGCGAACTCCGGACACACTTCCAGCACATGGTCGCGAAAGCAGTGGCCATTGCCCAGCAGCAGCATGGTCTCTTTCTTCAGCTCTTCCGCCGTGATGCTGCTGCGCTGCGCCAGCGGGTGCGAACTCGGTACGGCAGCCATGAAGGGTTCATCGTAGAGCGGCGCAATCGCCAGGTTGGCATCGGGGAAGGGCTCGGCCAGGATGGCGCAATCGATCTCGCCCATGCGCAGTTCCTCGATCAGCTTGACGGTGAAGTTTTCCTGCAGCATCAGGGGCATTTGCGGCGTCATCGCAATCGCGTGGCGCACCAGGTCCGGCAGCAGATAGGGGCCGACGGTGTAGATCACACCCAGACGCAGTGGCCCCGCGAGCGGGTCCTTGCCGCGCTTGGCAATCTCACGGATGTTTTCGGCCTGCTCCAGCACGCTCTGGGCCTGGCGCACGATTTCCTCACCCAGCGGCGTGACCGTGATCTCGTTGGCGTTGCGCTCAAACAGCTTGACCTGCAGCTCCTCCTCGAGCTTCTTGATCGCCACGCTGAGCGTGGGCTGCGACACATGGCAGGCATCAGCGCCCTTGCCAAAGTGCTTTTCGCGGGCCACGGCGACGATGTATTTGAGTTCGGTCAGCGTCATGGGGTGATTGTGCTGCTTTTTGGCTTGGGGGTTGCCCGGCTTCAGTCGTCAGCAAAACACCCCAAAGCCAGAAAAATCAGATCTCGATCTTGCTTCCCAACTCCACCACAGAGTTATTGGGCAAATTCAAAAAATCCGCAGCACCACTCGCGTTATGGTGCATTTGCGCAAACAGCTTTTCGCGCCACGGCGCCATGCCGCTGCCAATCGTCGGGATCACCGTGTCGCGCGACAGGAAGTAGCTCGTCGTCATCGATTCCAGCTCGCAGCCGCGGCCGCGAAGCTGCTGCAGCGCCTTGGGCAGGTCGAGGTCGTTCTTGAAGCCGTAGTGCACCATCACCTGCCAGCAGTCGTGGCCGAGCGATTCGATTTCCAGCCGCTTGTTCATGCCGATCCAGGGGATCTCGTGGTTGCGCACCGTCACGAACAGGTTCTGCTCATGCAGCACCTTGTTGTGCTTGAGGTTGTGCAGCAGTGCATTGGGCACGGTGCCGGGCTCGGCCGTCAGGAACACGGCCGTGCCCTCGACGCGGGCCGGCGGGCTGACGAACACGGCGTCGAGAAAACCCGGCAGGTCAATGGAGTCGGCGCGCAGTTTGTCGGTGAGGATGTGGCGGCCTTCCTTCCAGGTCATCATCAGCGTGAAGACGGCGCCGCCGATGACCAGCGGGAACCAGCCGCCGGCGAACAGCTTCATCAGGTTGGAGGCGAAGAAGGCAAAGTCCACGACAAAGAACACGCCGGTGGCGGCAAGGCACAGGCTGAGCGGGTATTTCCAGCCGTAGCGGATCACATAGAACGTGAGCAGTGTGGTGATCAGCATGTCGGTGCACACCGCGATGCCGTAGGCCGCCGCGAGGTTGCTGGACGAGCGGAACATGACCACCGCCAGCACGATGGTGACGAACAGGCCCCAGTTGACGAAGGGCATGTAGATCTGCCCGGCGTCGCGCACGCTGGTGTGCTGGATGTTGAGGCGCGGCAGGTAGCCCATCTGGATGGCCTGCTTGGTGACGCTGAAGGCGCCGGTGATCAGCGCCTGCGACGCGATCACGGTGGCCAGCGTTGCGAGGCAGACCAGCGGCAGCAGGGCCCACTCGGGCGCCATCAGATAAAACGGATTTTTCACCGCCGCAGGGTTGCTCAGCAGCAGGGCGCCCTGGCCGAAATAGTTCAGTACCAGGGAAGGCATGACCACCGAGAACCAGGCCAGCCGGATCGGCTTTTTGCCGAAGTGGCCCAGGTCGGCATACAGCGCCTCGGCCCCCGTGACACACAGCACCACGGCGCCGAGGATGATGAAGGTGATGCCGGGGTTGGCCCACATGAACATCAGCGCGTAATGCGGGCTCAGGGCCTTCAGGATGCCGGGGTGGGTGATGATCTGCGAAATGCCCAGCAAGGCCAGCACGCCAAACCACACCAGCGTGATCGGGCCGAAGAATTTGCCAATGCCTGCCGTGCCCTTTTTCTGCACGATGAACAGGCCAAACAGGATGACCAGGGTGATCGGGATCACGCCTTCCTTGAAGCGCGGCGACACCACCTCCAGGCCTTCGACGGCCGACAGCACGGAAATCGCGGGGGTGATGACGCCATCGCCGTAAAACAGGGAGGTGCCGAAAATGCCGACGATCAGCAGGATGCGCCGCAACTGGGGCTTGTCCTTGACGGCAGTCGAGGCCAGCGCCAGCATCGCGATGAGCCCGCCTTCGCCATTGTTGTCAGCACGCAGCACCAGCGCCACGTACTTGATGGAGACGATGACCGTCAGCGTCCAGAAGAAGATGGACAGGATGCCGAAAACGTTATCGGGTGTGAACGGGACGTGCCCGGAACCGAAAACTTCCTTGACGGCATACAGGACACTGGTGCCGATGTCGCCATAGACGACACCGATGGCGCCCAGAGTGAGCGCCGCAAGGGATGATTTTTTTCTTGTCACACAAAATTCCCGGTCCAACCCACCCAACCCTGCGGCTTGAAGCCACAGCATCCGGGGCGACCGGGAACGATTACCTTTGGGATCGCTATTTTGCGCCCTCGGACCCGGCTTGCAAGTCGGCCAACACCCCTAAAGCACACAAATCCGGAATTTGTTGCAGCGCAACAACTTGTAACAGGCGGGTCGGCCTGGCTTAGTCGTAGACCTCGGCATCCGGGTCGGTGGCTTCCAGCTCATAACTGGCCGACAGCATGGCCAGGCGGGCGATCACGCCATACATATAGAAGCGGTTCGGGCTGCTGGAGCCAGGTTTTTCACCGGGCTGAGGTAAGCGCCCGCTATCAGCGAAGGCCAATGGGACGAAGCTGGCGCCGGGGGCATTGAGGTTCTCGTCCACACCACGCTCGGCGTGGACGCGGTAAAACCCTCCGACCACGTAGCGGTCCATCATGTAGACCACCGGCTCGGCCACGGCTTCGTTCACGCGCTCGTTGGTCAGCACGCCTTCCTGGATGATCACTTCGGACAGCGCCTGGCCGTCCTTGGTGGTGCTCATCTTGTTCTTGGTCTTGCGGTTCAGGGCTTCCAGGTCCTTGACGTCGCGCACCGTCATGATGCCCATGCCGTAGGTGCCGTTGTCGGCCTTGACGACGACGAAGGGCTTTTCGTTGATGCCGTATTCCTTGTACTTGCGCTTGATCTTGGTCAGCAGCGCATCGACGTTGGTGGTGAGGCAGTCCATGCCGGTCTCTTCGGCAAAGTTGACTTCGCCGCACTGCGCAAACATCGGGTTGATGAGCCACGGGTCCATGCCCAGCAATTTGCCGAAGCGCTTGGAGACTTCCTCGTAGGCCTTGAAGTGGCGCGACTTGCGGCGCACCGACCAGCCCGCATGCAGCGGCGGCAGCAGGTACTGCTCGTGCAGGTCTTCCAGGATGCCGGGAATGCCGGCCGAGAGGTCGTTGTTCAGCAGGATGGTGCAGGGGTCGAAGCCCTTGAGGCCCAGGCGGCGGTCGGTGCGGATCAGCGGCTCCAGCGTGATGCTTTCGCCGGTGGGCAGGTTCACGGCGGTGGGTTGCTTGATCTCGCTGCTCAGCGAACCAAAGCGCACATTCAGGCCCGCCTGGTGGAAGATGCGGCGCAACTGCAGCAGGTTGGCCAGGTAGAAGGTATTGCGCGTGTGGCTCTCGGGCACCACCAGCAGGTTGCGCGCCTCGGGGCAGATCTTTTCAATCGCGGCCATCGCCGCCTGCACCGCCAGCGGCAGCATCTCGGGCGTGAGGTTGTTCCAGCCGCCGGGGTAAAGGTTGGTGTCCACCGGCGCCAGCTTGAAGCCGGCGTTGCGAATGTCGACCGAGGAGTAAAACGGTGGCGTGTGCTCCATCCACTCGAGCCGGAACCAGCGTTCGATGGCAGGGGTGGAATCGAGGACGCGCTGCTCGAGTTCGTTGATGGGGCCGTTCAGGGCGGTGATGAGGTGCGGAACCATGGCGTCCTAGTCAGAGATCGGAAAGGTGCAGCAAAGTGGCTGAAGGGTTGCGGCCTTGGGGGCAGCAGGTGGGGCAAAGCAGGACATTGGGCTGAAAGGCGCCGCTTCAAGCGAACTTGATGTGCGCAGACGAGGGATCATCCGCATGAATGGCCACCAGGTTGATGCCCACCTGGTGGTGCCGGTAGCCGTTCTGCGTCAGCAGGCGACGTACGGCCTCGGCATCGGTCTTGATGGTTTCAATCAGCATCTGCGGCTTGTGCGCCTGGATTGACGCCATCGCGCCCGCAAGCGCCTCAAGTTCCATGCCTTCAATGTCGAGCTTGAGGAAATCCAGCCGGCGCAGCTTCAGGTCATCCACCGCGATCATCTTCACGGCCTGCCCGCCCGCCTCCGAGTAATCAATCGCCTGGCCGATGAACTCGTTGCGCTGGCTCTGGCGCAGCTCCAGCGAACCAAAGCTGGCGGGCTTGAGGTAATTGGGCCGCGGGATCGTGAGGCTGCCCGCCTGCGCGCCCAATGCGGCATGGTGCGCCGCGGCATTGAAGCAGTTGTTGAGCGCGATGTTGCCGGCCAGTGCGTAAAACACCCGCTCCTGCGCCTCCACGGCGATCACCTCGCCCCAGCCGTGCATGTGGCGCGCCCACTCGACGCTGTGCACGCCGATGTTGGCGCCGCCATCGATCGCCACCACGCCGTCACCAAACTGCTGCCGGCGCAAGGTGAGCAGGCTCAGCACCATGTCAACCTCTTGCGGGTCGAAATAAGAGGTTTCGAAGATCTGGTGTCCGACGCCGTAACCGCGCGTGGCATCGACCATGTGAAAGTCGTTGCGGTTGACGATCAGTGAGCCGTGGCCGGACGAAACCAGCACAAACGGCAAGGGACGGGGGATGGCTTTCATCGCAAACTCTTTGTTGTGGCTGGCACTGGGCCCGGAAAACGGTTCAAACCCGAACCTCGCCCTGGCCCAGCACCACGTATTTGAGCGAAGTCAGCCCCTCGATGCCCACGGGCCCGCGGGCGTGGAACTTGTCGGTGCTGATGCCGATTTCAGCCCCCAGCCCGAACTCGAAGCCATCGGCGAAGCGGGTGCTCGCATTCACCATGACGCTGGCGGAGTCCACCTCGCGCAGAAAGCGCTGCGCGTGCAGGTGGTCGCGCGTGAGGATGGCGTCGGTGTGGTGGCTGGAGTAGTGGTTGATGTGTGCAATCGCTTCGTCCACGCCGGCCACCACCTTGATGCTGATGATGGGCGCGAGGTATTCCTCGAACCAGTCCTGCTCGGTCGCGGCACGGAGCGTGGCACCCGCCAGGCCAGAGAGCAGCGCGAGCGACTCGACATCGCAGCGCATCTCGACGCCCTTGGCGGCATAGATGGCACCAATCTTTGGCAGGAAATCAGCGGCCACGCCGCGCGCCACCAGCAAGCCTTCGCTGGCATTGCAGGGGCTGTACTTTTGCGTCTTGGCGTTGTCGGCCACCCTGACGGCCATGCCGATGTCGCAGGGGTCGTCGACATACACATGGCAGTTGCCATCGAGGTGCTTGATGACGGGCACTTTGGCGTCGCGGCTGATGCGCTCGATCAGGCCCTTGCCGCCGCGCGGGATGATGACATCGACAAACTGCGGCATGGCGATCAGGTGGCCCACCGCCTCGCGGTCGGTGGTGGGCACCAGCTGCACCGCATCGGCCGGCAGCCCGGCCTGCACCAGGGCCTGCTGCACCAGGGCCGCCAGCGCCTTGTTCGACTCGATCGCCTCGGAGCCACCGCGCAGGATGCAGGCGTTGCCGCTCTTGATGGCCAGCGACGCGGCTTCGATCGTCACATTCGGCCGGCTTTCGTAAATCATGCCGAACACGCCAATCGGCACCCGCATCTGCCCCACGCGGATGCCGCTGGGCTGCTCCTTCATGCCGATGATGTCGCCGATCACGTCGGGCATCACCGCCAGTTGCTCGCAGCCCACGGCCACGGTGTCGATGATCTTCGGGGTCAGCTTCAGCCGGTCCAGCATCGGGCCGGCCAGACCCGCCGCCTGCGCGCGCTGCAGGTCGCGCTGGTTGGCGGCGACCAGTGATTCCGCGCTTTGCCGGAGCAGGGCTGCCAGCCCGACGAGCGCCCGGTTTTTGACGGCCGCGGGGGCACGCGCCATTTGGGTGGAAGCGGCTTTGGCCTGCGCACCCAGCGCGGCCATGAGGGGCGCGACCTCAGGGGTGGCCTCGCCACCGAGGGTGAGGCGCTGGGCCAGTGCGTTGGGAGAGTCGGGCGCGTTCATCCTGCTATTTTCGCTGATTCACGGCCGGGCCGCGTTTCCCGCCCCCTCGGCGCCCGCCACTCCCCTTCAGCGCGCGCGGGCCGTCCCGGTGCACTGCTCGCACACCATGCCAGCCAGCCGGTGCAGCGCCTGCCAGCCGTCGGCCGGCCAGTCGGGCTGTTTCAGGCCCTTGACAATGCCGTCGACCTTGTGCGCGGCATGCAGCAGGTTGGCCAGCGTGGTGTCGCCCATCTGCGGCAGCACGCGCTCGAAGAGCTTTTCCTTCACGCCCCAGACGCGGTTCTCGCGCAGCGCCATCGGCATGGGCCGGCCGGCCTGGATGGCGTCTTTCACCCGCTTCATGCTGCGGATGTCTTCACTGAGCGCCCAGTGCACCAGCACTTCGGACTCGCCTTCGGACTGCAGGCCGTCGAGCATGCGTGCCACCCGCAGTGTCTGGCCGCCCAGCACGGCCTCTGACAGCTTGAACACGTCGTAGCGCGCCACATTGAGCACGGCGTTCTCCACCTGGTCGAAGCCCAGAACGCCATCGCCCTGCCCGGGCGGGTAGAGCAGGCCCAGCTTCTGGATCTCCTGGTGTGCAGCCAGCAGATTGCCTTCCACGCGGTCGGCAAAAAATTGCAGCGTGCGCTGGCCTTCCTCGCCCGCCGCCACGCGCTGGCCCTGCTGCTGCAGGCGCTGCGCAATCCACTGCGGCAGGTTGCGGCGGTCGATCGGGTCGAACTTGACGGTGACACCATAGCTTTCAAGTGCGCCGAACCACGCGCCCTTGGCGGTCATGCTGTCCAGCCGGGGCAGCAGCACCAGCGTGAGCGTGGAATCGTCGCCCCGCGAGCGCTCGGCCAGTTGCTGCAGTGCGACCGAGCCGTCCTTGCCGGGCTTGCCGCTGGGGATGCGGATTTCAATGATCTGCCTGTCGGCAAACAGGCTCAGCGAGCCGCCGCTGGCCAGCACCTCGCTCCAGTCGAAGTGGGCGCCGGCCACGGTGTGCACCGTGCGCTCGGTGTAGCCCTGCTCGCGGGCCGCGGCGCGCAGGCCATCGGCAAACTCCTGCACCAGCAGGGGCTCATCGCCGTGCAGGGTGTAGAGGCTGCGCAAGCCCCGCTTGAGGTGCTCCTGCAGTTGGGTCGGCGCCAGATTCATGCGGGCAAGTTTAGCGGTTGGGGTGGCGGGTGAGCGTTCCGGTGCCTCACAGCTTGCTGGTGGACAGCAGCAGGCTGGTTTCGGTGTTGGCAATGCCTTCGAGCAGGCGGATGCGGCTGAGCACCCGGTCGAACGCCTCCAGGCTTTCAGCGCGCAGCTCGGCCACGATGTCCCAGCGTCCGTTGGTGGTGTGCAGCGCTGTGACGGCCGGGTCGCCACGCAGTGCGCCCAGCACACGGTCGATGCGGTTGCCTTCGACCGCCACGGTCATCAGCGCGCGGATCTGGTGGCCCTCGACCTGTGGCTTCAGGCGCGCGGTGTAGCCGACGATGGTGCCGTCGGCCTCCAGCCGGTTGAGCCGGTTCTGCACCGTGCCACGCGACACCCGCAGCACCTTGGCCAGCGAGGCCACCGACGCCCGGGCGTTGTCCCGCAGCAGCGAGATGAGTTGGCGGTCCGTGTCGTCCATGGGCTGATTTTATGAACAAAACGTCAATCATGTCTGACGATTTGCTCTATTTATCTGATGAATTGATCAGTTTTCTGGCTTTTATTTAGCTTGAAGGCTTTGGACAATGAATCCATCAGGGGCGGTAGCCGGTGCCTGACCGGGCTTGGCACCCACCCTTTTCGCATTCAACACACACACGCTTCCGGGAGACACATCATGGTCGAATACATTGGCATTGAAGGCATACAGCGCATCGTGGCGCGCACCGGCCCCGCCGCCTTCATGGAAGGACTGGCCGCTGACATCGAGGCCGACTACCGGCGCTGGGGCGACTTCGACAAGTCTGCCCGGCACGCCATCCACTCACCGGTCGGCGTGATCGAGCTGATGCCCACCAGCGACGGGCAGATGTATTCCTTCAAGTATGTCAACGGCCACCCCAAGAACACCGCGCGCGGCCTGCTGACCGTGACCGCCTTTGGCGTGCTGGCCGATGTCGAAACCGGCTACCCGCTGCTGCTGTCCGAACTGACGGTGACCACCGCACTGCGCACGGCGGCGATGTCGGCGCTGGCCGCGCGCTGGATGGCCCGCCCCGACAGCCGTGTGATGGCGCTGATCGGCAACGGCGCGCAAAGCGAATTCCAGGCGATTGCCTTCCAGCACATGCTGGGCATCCAGGCGTTCCGCCTCTATGACGTGGACCCGGCCGCCACCGACAAGCTGCTGCGCAACCTGCGCGCCCAGGGCTGGCAGGACGTGACGTTCAGCGTGTGCGCCTCCGCGGCCGAAGCTGTGAAAGGCGCCGACATCGTGACCACCGTGACGGCCGACAAGCGCAACGCCACCATCCTCACGCCGGAAATGATTGCGCCCGGCATGCACCTGAACGCGGTGGGCGGCGACTGCCCGGGCAAGACCGAGCTGCACGCCGACATCCTGCGCCGCGCCGACGCCCGCGTGATCGTCGAGTACGAGCCCCAGTCGCGCATCGAAGGCGAGATCCAGCAGATGCCCGCCGGCTTCGCCGTGACCGAGTTCGCGAACGTGCTGAGCGGCGCCGCCACGGGCCGCGCCTCGCCCGCGGAAGTCACCGTGTTCGACTCGGTCGGCTTTGCGCTGGAGGACTACTCCGCCCTGCGCTATTTGTATAAACTGCACCGGCAATACCACCAGCCCGAGGAGATTGATTTGATCCCGCACCTGGACAATCCCAAAAACCTCTTCTCGCTGCTGGCAAGCAGCATGGCCACCGCGCCACAACGCCCCCAGCGACCACTGGCCGCGCGCGTGCCCGCCGAACTGCCAGCCCCATGACGCAGCGCATTCGCCTGATCGGCGCACCCACCGATATCGGTGCCGGTACGCGCGGCGCCTCGATGGGCCCGGAGGCCATGCGCGTGGCCGGGCTGCAGGCCACGCTGGAAGGCCATGGCCTGGCCGTCACAGACCACGGCAATGTCAGCGGGCCCGCCAACCCCTGGCTGGCCCCGGTCAACGGCTACCGCCATCTCGCCGAAGTGGCGGCATGGAACCGCAGCGTGCATGAGGCGGTGTACATCGCCCTCAGCGAAGACGAAATGCCCATGCTGCTGGGCGGTGACCATTGCCTGGCCATCGGCTCCATCAGCGCGGTGGCACGCCACTGCCGGCAGGTGGGTAAAAAGCTGCGCGTGCTTTGGCTTGACGCCCACGCCGACTTCAACACCAACGCCCTCACGCCCACCGGCAACACGCACGGCATGCCGGTGGCCGTCCTGTGCGGCCACGGTCCGGTGGAGCTCACCGGCATCGGCGGCGTGCTCCCGGCCATTCAGCCCTCGGTGGTGCGGCAGATCGGCATCCGCAGCGTGGACGAGGGCGAAAAACGCTTTGTGCGCCAGTCGGGCCTGGAAGTGTTCGACATGCGCTACATCGACGAGATGGGCATGCGCCACACCATGGCCACGGCGCTGGCGGGCCTGGACGCCGACACCCACCTGCATGTGAGCTTTGACGTGGACTTCCTCGACGCCAGCATCGCGCCCGGGGTGGGCACCGCCGTCAAGGGCGGCCCGACCTACCGCGAAGCGCAGCTGTGCATGGAGATGATTGCCGACACCGGCCGCATGGGCTCGCTCGACCTGATGGAGCTGAACCCGGCACTCGACGTGCGCAACGGCACCGCGGAAGTGGCGCTGGAGCTGATCGAAAGCCTGTTCGGCAAAAGCACACTGATGCGGACCTGAGGGCTGACCCCGGGGTCACCTTGCCCCTGAAGCGACGCGCACCGCATCCAGCGCCTTACTTCAGCCAGCCGCGCTTCCTGAAGTACCACATTGGCGCCAGCGCACTGAGAACCATCACGCCCACGGTGTACGGATAGCCCCAAGCACCCAGAAACTCGAGCTCGGGGAATTTCAGGTTCATGCCGTACACGCTGGCGATCAGCGTCGGCGGCAGCAGGGCCACGCTGGCCACCGAGAAGATCTTGATGATCTTGTTCTGGTTGATATTGATGAAACCGACCGTGGCGTCCATCAGGAAGTTGATCTTGTCGAACAGGAAGGCGGTGTGGGAGTCGAGCGAGTCGATGTCGCGCAGAATTTGCCGCGCGTCCTCGAACTGCTCGGCCTTGAGTATCTTGCTGCGCATCATGAAGCTGAGGGCCCGCCGGGTATCCATCATGTTGCGGCGGATACGGCCGCTCAGGTCTTCATGCCGGGCGATCGAGCCCAGCACTTCACCCGCCAGCTCATCGGTCATGTTTCCAGCGAGCACTTTGGTGCTGACTTTTTCGAGGTCAACGTAAATGCCCTCCAGCGTGTCGGCCGAGTACTCTGCATCGGCATCAAACAGCTTGAGCAGCACTTCCCGCGCATCCTCGATCAGTCCCGGCGCACGGCGCGCGCGCATGCGCAGCAGTCGGAACACCGGCACGTCTTCATCGTGGATGGAGAACAGCACGCCCTTGCTGCGCAGGTCGTCGTTGACGAGGTTCAGGATGAAGGCCACCCGCACGGTGCGGGGCTCTTCGTCGTCGGCAATCAGGAAGTCGGAGCGGATGTGCAACTCGCCGTTGTCTTCTTCATAGAAGCGCGCCGACTCCTCGATGTCCTCGTCCATCGCGTCTTCCGGGATGGACAGACCGTAGTACTGCTTGATCCAGCGTTTTTCCTCCAGCGTGGGCGATTCGAGGTCGACCCAGATCGGCTGGAATTTGGAGAGTTCTTCCAGGGATTCGATTTCCTCCTGGAAGAGGCGCCCGTTGGCGAGCGTGAAGATGTTCAGCATGACTGGCTGCCTGTCGGTTCAAGGTCCGGTACAAGGCCGTAAAAAGACCTTGAACCGAAAAAAAGGGGAAGGATGACGGCATCGCTTTCAACCCCTTTTCTGGCAACGGCTGCTTTTCAGCGTGTCAGCCTGCGTCAGTCTGCGGGATTGAAAGCTGCCGACTGGGGCTGCTTTCCAAGGATTTCTCCGTCGTTGAGTTGCCCGCGATTATGGCATCGCATACCTGTTTAATCCACCGCCAACAATGCTTGCACCCGCGCTCAGAGGCTGGCGAAGCTGGCATTGAAGAAAGCCAACAGTTCATCCTTGCGGGCATAGGCATCCTGCTCACCCAGGGCCATCAGGGCCTTGACGAAGCCGGGCTCGAACAGCAGGTAACTGGCCAGTGCCGCGCCGCCGGGGCTGCCCTTGGCGCCCAGCGCTCCCAGGCCGGCCAGTGCGTTGTAGATGCCCGACGGCAACTCGGACGCATGGGCCTGGGCGAGCGCATCAAGCGACTGCGACGGCGCAATCGCCAGCACGTCCACCGGCCGGTAGGGCATGATGGCGGCGATTTCGCGCGGCATCTGGCGCACCGTCCGGCTCACGCGCTGGGCCTGCTCCACATCGGCCTGCAGCGTGTCCTGGAACACGCTGGCCATGGCGTGCCCGGCAATCGCCCCGAGCGTGGGCTGCCCGCTGATGTGGGGGTCCTTGCCGCTCGCAAAGCTGGCACGCTCGGGCTGCCCGACGCCGATCACCAGCACCTTGCTGGCGCCCAGGTGCAGGGCGGGCGACAGCGGTGAACTCTGGCGCATCGAGCCGTCGCCGAAAAACTCGCGGTGCCCGTCCACCCACAAGGGCGTGGCGGGAAACAGGAAGGGAATGGCGCTCGACGCCATCAGGTGCTCGATCGTGATCGGCTGGAACTCCGCCCGGCGGCCGGGGCGGCTCCACAGGTCGGACTGCCGGGGCGAGGCCATCTGGCAGAAAGTCCAGTGCACGCCGCTGGTGTAGCTGGAGCCGGTGACGGCCAGCGCACGCAGGGTACGGTCCTGCAGGGCGCGCTCGATGCGTTCCAGCGAGATGGTGCGGTGCAGGGTATCGACCAGCGGCGTGCTGTCGAGCAGCGCCTGCTGCGCCCGCACCTGCTGGGACAGGAACAGCGCCGCGGCAATCCGGCTGGAGCGTATCCACGCCGGCACCTTGAGCCGGTACACCTGCGAGGAGCGCAGATGCAGCCAGAAATTGGCCAGTTCACTGAAGGCCTGCAAGCCCTCGCTGGCGCGGCTGGCCAGAAAACTCGCATTGAGCGCCCCCGCCGAGGTGCCGACCAGGATCTTGAACGGGAATTCGGGGCTGCCCGCCAGGCTCAGCATGCTGGCCAGCGCATGCAGCACGCCCGCCTGGTAGGCCGTCCGCGCGCCGCCCCCCATCAGCACCAGTGCGTTGTTGTCCTGGTCCGGATGGGTCAGGGCGGAGGAAATGATGGTTTCAAGGGACATGGATCAATCGCTTACCGCCACGGTTGGCTTTGCACACGGATTCACAGGACGGGCACATATGTGTCGCGCCGCACGGACGGTTCTGACACCCGCGACCTGCACTGTGCCCACCTTGCCCAAAAATCCCTGACAAATCAATGGCTTGAGCGACAGACAGCGCAACCCCGGCGTCACGGCAACCACAAGGGTTTCCACGGAGGCGCCGGCAGGCAGGTCGCCTTTTTCACAAGGTTGCATTATTTATTGCGCCGCAAGGTTGCATTCAGCAGGCTTCGGGCGCATAGTAAATCCAAGAGAGTGTCCCGTCTGCCGCACCGCCCTCACCGGTGGCGTGGCGTTTTCAACCCCGTTCCAACCCATGGAAAAGGAGTCTCTTTATGAACTTGACGATCAGCGGCCACCATCTTGAAGTCACCCCCGCACTGCGCGGATATGTGACCACGAAACTGGACCGGATTACCCGGCATTTTGACCAGGTGGTGGATGTGAAGGTTCTTCTGACAGTGGACAACATGAAAGAGAAGGAAAGACGCCAGCGAGCCGAGTGCAATGTGCATGTGAAGGGTTGTGACCTGTTTGCAGAAAGTTCCCACGCTGATCTGTACGCCGCCGTTGATGAGCTGACCGACAAGCTCGACCGGCAGGTGGGCCGCTACAAGACCAAGAAGCAGGACCACCACCACGCGACGGCCAAGCGCGAAGTCTGAACGGACGACGCAGCCGCCCACCGCAACAAGCCGCTGGCAATGCCTAGCGGCTTTTTCATGCCCATTTTTTATCATCGCCCCTGCAAAGTGCATAATTCGGCGGATAAAAGATCGTTATGAACCGTCTTTCGCAAATTTTGCCCCCCTCCCAAGTGCTGGTCAGCGTTGAAGCGACCAGCAAGAAGCGTGCTTTTGAAGAGGCCGGCCTGCTGTTCGAGAACCAGCACGGGCTGAACCGGGCGCTGATCACCGACAGCCTGTTCGCCCGCGAGCGCCTGGGCTCCACCGGCCTGGGCCACGGGGTGGCGATTCCGCACGGGCGCATCAAGGGCCTGAAAGCGCCGATGGCGGCCGTGTTCCTGCTGCAGGCGCCCATCGGCTTCGACGCGCCGGACGAGCAGGCGGTGGCCCTGCTGATTTTCCTGCTGGTGCCGGAAGCGGCCACGCAAAAACACCTGGAAATCCTGTCCGAGATCGCCGAACTGCTGAGCGACAGCGCGCTGCGCGAACAGCTCAAGACCAGCACCGATGCGGCCGCCCTGCACGGGTTGATTGCCTCCTGGCATTCCGCCCACGCCGTCAACCCGTAGGTCCGCAGGGACCGCCCCTCCTCACAGGCCGGCATGAAGCCCACCGTCGTCAGCGCTGATGTCCTGTTTGAAGACCATCGCGCCGCACTGAAATGGCAGTGGGTAGCGGGCCTGGGTGCTTCCGAGCGCCGTTTTGACGAAGTGGCCGTGCGCGCGGCTCGCTCCGGCGCCGACCTGGTCGGCTACCTGAACTACATCCACCCCTACCGGGTGCAGATCCTGGGTGAGCGCGAGGTCGCCTACCTCACCAACGCCAGCCCCGAGGACTGCGCCCGGCGCATTTCCCGCATCATCACGCTGGAGCCACCGGTGCTGGTGGTCGCCGACAACCAGACGGCGCCCGACACGCTGCTCTCGCTGTGCGAACGGGCCCAGTTGCCGATGTTCTCGACGCCGGAGTCGGCCGCGTTCGTGATCGATGTGCTGCGGGCCTACCTGTCCAAGCATTTCGCCGACCGCACCTCCATGCACGGCGTGTTCATGGACATCCTGGGCCTGGGCGTGATGATCACCGGCGAATCGGGCCTCGGCAAGAGCGAGCTGGGGCTGGAGCTGATTTCACGCGGCCACGGCCTGGTGGCCGACGACGCGGTCGACCTGTACCGCATCAACCAGACCACCATCGAGGGACGCTGCCCCGAGCTGCTGCAGAACCTGCTGGAGGTGCGCGGCATCGGCCTGCTGGACATCAAGGCGATCTTCGGGGAGACCGCAGTGCGCCGCAAGATGCGGCTCAAGATGATCGTGCACCTGGTGCGGCGCGAAACGCTGGAACGCGACTACGAGCGCATCCCCTACGAGCCCCTGACGCAGGACGTGCTGGGCATTCCGGTGCGCAAGGTCATCATCCAGGTGGAAGCCGGCCGCAACATCGCGGTGCTGGTGGAGGCCGCCGTGCGCAATGCCATCCTGCAGCTGCGCGGCATCAACACCTACCAGGAGTTCGTGGAGCGGCACCGGCGGGCCATGGAACAGGATGATTGAGGCCCCCACGGTCGCTCGCTTCGCGTAGCTCCTGGACGTGCCCACGCCTGAGGCGTGAGCCCTTCCTCCCGTCCAAACCTGCGCAGGCAGGTTTGGAGCCGCGGTCGTCAGCCCCTCAGGGGCCGTCCGCCTGTGGTCCGGCTAAGCCGGCTCCACGGCTCCGCTGGTAAAGACCCAGCCCCACCCGCCGCTCATTGATTTTCGCTCCCCCTGAGGTATCGAAGGGCCGCCGCTTACAGCTGTTCAGGTGTGATGGTGGCGCACCACCGGTGTGCCATTGCGGTGGGGGCACTTGTCCTTGGTGCAGTTGGCGTAGATCGACAGGGAATGGTCGGTGATCGCGAAGCCCTTGGACTTGGCCACGGCATGCTGGCGCTTTTCAATCTCGGCGTCGTAGAACTCCTCGACCCTGCCGCAGTCGAGGCACACCAGGTGGTCGTGGTGCTGCCCTTCGTTGATCTCGTAGACGGCCTTGCCCGATTCGAAATTGCTCCGATTGAGCAGGCCGGCCTGTTCGAACTGCGTGAGCACGCGGTAGACGGTGGCCAGGCCGATGTCGGAACGCTCCTCGAGCAGCACCCGGAAGACATCCTCGGCCGTCATGTGGCGCTGCTTGCCCGCCTGGAAAATCTCCAGAATCTTCAGCCGGGGCAAAGTTGCCTTCAGGCCTGTGCTTTTCAGCTCGTCGATGTTGCTCATGGAAAACTCTCTGCGGTAAAACCAGCCATGAAGCGGAATGCCGCCGCCCGTCAGCCTGTGGCGCCAGGTCAGCGCCAAGGGCGCGCCAGACGGGCGCCCGGATGCCGGCGGCAACCCCCCAACCGCTACAATGAACAATCATATCGCCACACCTTCCACTATGTCAGCCATGCCTGCAAATCATCGTTACAGCGTCAAAACCGCCCTTGTCGTCCTGACCTGTACCGCACTGGGCGCCTGCAGCAGCCTGCGCGACATGACCAGCGGCATGAGCACCAGCTCGATCAACCCCGTCAACTGGGTCACGCCCTACAAGATCGACGTGATCCAGGGCAACTTCGTCTCCAGCGAGCAGGTGGCGCTGCTGCGCCCCGGCATGACGCGTGAGCAGGTCAAGGCCATCCTGGGAACGCCGCTGGTGGCCAGCCTTTTTCACGCCGACCGCTGGGACTATGTCTTCACGCTCAAACGGCAGGGCGTGGAACCGCAGTCCTACAAATACACGGTGTTCTTCAAGGGTGACCAGCTCGACCGCTTCGGCGGCGACGACATGCCCAGCGAATCCGACTTCGTCAACAAGCTGGCCAGCAAGCGCACCCTGGGTGAAGTGCCCGTGCTCGAAGCCACCGAAGACCAGCTGACCAAGGCTGCCGGCAAGGCGCCTGCGGCCAAACCCGCGACCACCGCAGCGACTCCGCCCACCGGTCCGTCCACCACGGCCTACCCGCCGCTCGAGAGCCCGAAGCAGTGAGCGGGGCCGGCTTGGAGACACGCACGCACCGCATCGCTGTTGCTGGCGCCAGTGGCCGCATGGGCCAGATGCTGATGGAGGCCGTCAGTGCCAGCGATGACTGTGTGCTGACCGGCGCCCTCGACATTCCCTCCAGCCCCGCCATCGGGCTGGACGCCACCGCGTTTTCCGGCCGCAGCAGCGGCGTGCTGATCCAGTCCGACCTGCGCGCCGGCCTCCAGCAGTCCGGTGTGCTGATCGACTTCACTCGGCCCGAAGGCACGATGGCCCACCTGGCCGCCTGCCGCGCGCTGGGCGTCAAGCTGGTGATAGGCACCACCGGGTTTTCCGAAGCCCAGAAGGCCGAGATCGCAGCCGCCGCCAAAGACATCGCCATCGTCATGGCCCCCAACATGAGTGTGGGCGTGAACGTCACGCTCAAGCTGCTCGACATGGCGGCGCGTGCGCTGGCCACCGGCTACGACATCGAAATCATTGAGGCCCACCACCGCCACAAGGTCGACGCCCCGTCGGGCACCGCCCTGAAGATGGGTGAGGTCATCGCCAGCGCCCTGGGCCGCGACCTGAAAGACTGCGCCGTCTATGCCCGCGAGGGCGTGACTGGCGAGCGCGACCCGTCCAGCATCGGCTTTGCCACCATTCGCGGCGGCGACATCGTGGGCGACCACACCGTGCTGTTTGCCGGCACCGGCGAGCGCATCGAGATCACGCACAAGTCCTCCAGCCGCGCCACCTATGCGCAGGGCAGCCTGCGGGCGGCGCGCTTTCTGGCCGGCCAGTCCACCGGGCTCTTCGACATGTTCGACGTGCTGGGCCTGAAATGAGCGCCTGTCACCTGGCGCCTGCGGTGCACAGATGAATTTCATGGCCCTCATGACCCAGGGCGGTGCTGTCAGCCAGGGCGTGGCGGTTCTGCTGCTCGGCATGTCGGTGGCCAGCTGGGTGGTGATTGCATGGAAATCATGGCTGCTGCACCGCGCCTCCGGCGACGTGGCCCGCAGCATCGCGGCGTTCTGGCAATCCGGCTCGATCGCGCAGGCCAGCGAAAAACTGGCGGCATTTGACCGCGAGGCGCTGGTGCTGCCGCTGGTGGCCTCGACGCAACTGCAGTCCGGCAACACGCTGGCGTCAGCCGGCGATCTGTCGCAACAACTCACCCGCGTGCTGCGGGACGCCCTGCATGCCGTGCTGCACAAGCTGCAGTTCGGCCAGGTGCTGCTCGCCACGGTCGGCTCCACCGCGCCCTTCGTCGGACTGCTGGGCACGGTCTGGGGCATTTACCACGCGCTCATCGGCATTGCGACGGCGGGGCAGATCACCATCGACAAGGTCTCCGGCCCGGTCGGTGAAGCCCTCATCATGACCGCCGCCGGCCTGGCCGTGGCCATTCCGGCCGTGCTGGCCTACAACATCTTCGGCCGCCAGATCGGTCGCATTGAAGCCGACCTCGAAGGCTTTGCCCGCGATTTACGCGAACTGTTGGTACACCCCCGAAGCGCCTTCGGCGCTCCCCCCTCAAGGGGGCACCACCAGCAGCCCGGCGGAGCCGGTTCTGCGGTGGTCGCTGGCGAAGATATCTGACATGGCTTTCGGGAGACTTGAACGCACCCAGGGCCCGCAGCCGATGAGCGAGATCAACGTCACGCCGCTGGTGGACGTGATGCTGGTGCTGGTGGTGATCTTCATCCTCACGGCGCCTTTGCTGGCCAGCGCGATCCGGCTGGACCTGCCCAAAACCGATGCCGCCAAGTCGGTGGAAACTCCGAAATTCATCACGCTGGTGGTCGACAAGTCCGGCCAGGCCTTCCTGAACGACCGGCCCGCCACGGCAGACGAGCTGGCCGCGCGCCTGGCCGAGGCCGCCCTTGAGAACCCGGCCACCGAAGTGCAGCTGCGCGCCGATGAAGCCGTGCCGTACGGCCGTGTCGTGCAGGTGATGGGCATCGCCCAGAAAGCCGGGCTGAGCCGGATCGGCTTCGTCGCCAATCCACCTGCCGACCCACCCGCTGCGCCCGCCGCAGCGCGCCAGCCTTGACCCTGCCGCTCCGCCAGTGGGTGGTCAGCCTCTAAAATCAATGTTTTGCCGCACCAGCCCACTGTGAGGCTGGCAAGCAGCACGGCGTTGCCGCAACGTCCCCGCACCCCCGGATTTCCCAGGCTTTCAGGTTTTTCATGCAAGACAAATACAACCATCTCGACGTCGAGCGCCACGCGCAAACCCACTGGACGGCCGCCGATGCCTACCGGGTGACGGAAGACCCGACGCGCAAGAAGTACTACGCCTGCTCGATGCTGCCCTACCCCAGCGGCAAGCTGCACATGGGCCATGTGCGCAACTACACCATCAACGACATGCTCACGCGCCAGTTGCGCATGAAGGGCTACAACGTGCTCATGCCCATGGGCTGGGACGCCTTCGGCCTGCCGGCCGAGAACGCCGCGCTGAAGAACAAGGTGCCGCCCGCCCAGTGGACCTACGACAACATCGCCTACATGAAGAAACAGATGCAGGCGATGGGACTGGCCATCGACTGGAGCCGCGAGGTCGCCACCTGCGACCCGAGCTATTACAAGTGGAATCAGTGGCTGTTTTTGAAGATGCTGGAAAAAGGCGTGGCCTACCGCAAGACCCAGGTGGTGAACTGGGACCCGGTGGACCAGACGGTGCTGGCCAACGAGCAGGTGATCGACGGCAAGGGCTGGCGCACCGGCGCGGTGGTGGAAAAGCGCGAGATCCCGGGCTACTACCTGAAGATCACCGATTACGCCGAAGAGTTGCTCGACTGCGTGAGCCACAAGCTGCCGGGCTGGCCCGAGCGCGTCAAGCTGATGCAGGAAAACTGGATCGGCAAGAGCGAGGGCGTGCGCTTTGCCTTCACGCACGACATCCAGGACGCCGCCGGCAAGCTCATTGGCGACGGGAAGATGTATGTGTTCACGACGCGCGCCGACACCATCATGGGCGTGACCTTTTGCGCCGTGGCCCCTGAGCACCCGCTGGCACTGCATGCAGCAGGATCGAATCCCAAAGTGGCTGCGTTCATTGAAGAGTGCAAAGCCGGCGGCACCACCGAGGCCGAGTTGGCCACCCAGGAAAAGAAGGGCCTTGCCACCGGCCTCTACGTGACGCACCCGCTGACCGGCGAGCAGGTCGAGGTCTGGGTCGGCAACTACGTGCTGATGAGCTATGGCGACGGCGCCGTGATGGGCGTGCCGGCACATGACGAGCGCGACTTCGAGTTCGCCAAGAAATACGGCCTGCACATCCAGCAGGTCACCGACGTGAAGGGCCAGGCCTACAGCACCGGCGCCTGGGCCGACTGGTATGCCGACAAGCAGCAGGGTGTGGCCATCAACTCGGGCAAGTACAACGGCCTGGGCTTCAAGGCCGCCGTGGATGCCATCGCCAGCGACCTGATCGCCAAGGGACTCGGCGAGAAGAAAACCACCTGGCGCCTGCGCGACTGGGGCGTGAGCCGCCAGCGCTACTGGGGCACGC
>CBHWCZ010000030.1:0-32922 GCA_966112355.1 uncultured Polaromonas sp. | reverse complement strand
TTTCTTTGGCGAAGCAAAGAAAAGTGAGTTGCCGCCGGGCAACCCCCGGCCTCAGATTTCAGCAAAAAGCCAAGAAACTCCAACCCAAAAAATCAATGCCTGAAATGCCGAACCCCACTCAACACCATCACCACCCCCCGCTCATCAGCAGCAGCAATCACCTCTTCATCCCGCATGCTGCCACCCGGCTGGATCACGCAGGTCGCACCGGCGTCCACCACCACGTCCAGACCATCACGGAACGGGAAGAACGCATCGCTGGCCACCGCAGAACCCTGTAGCGTGAGACCCGCGTTGGCGGCCTTGATGGAGGCGATACGAGCCGAGTCGATGCGGCTCATCTGTCCTGCCCCTACGCCCAGGGTCATGCCGCCTGCGCAGAACACGATGGCGTTGGACTTGACGTACTTGGCGACCTTCCACGCAAACAGCAGGTCCTGCAACTGCGCCGGAGTGGGCTGCAGCTTGCTGACCACCTTGAGGTCGGCCAAGGCCAGTTCGTGGTTGTCGGCGGTCTGCATCAGCAGACCTGAGCCCACCCGCTTGACGTCCATCAGGTTGCGGCCCTGCTTCCAGGCGGTGTCACCGCCCGGTGGCAGGTCGATCTGCAGGATGCGCACATTGACCTTGCTCTTGAAGACTTCCATCGCCTCGGGCGTGAAGGCCGGTGCCATCAACACCTCGACAAACTGTTTGGAGATTTGCTGCGCGGCCTTCTCGTCGAGCGTGCAGTTCAGCGCGATAATGCCGCCGAACGCAGAGGTCGGGTCAGTTTTGAATGCCTTGCCGTACGCCTCCAGCGCATCACTGCCCACCGCCACGCCGCAGGGATTGGCATGCTTGACGATGACGCAGGCGGGGGTGTCAAAGCTCTTGACGCATTCCCACGCAGCATCGGCGTCGGCAATGTTGTTGTAGCTCAGCTCTTTGCCCTGCAACTGTTTGGCCATCACCAGCGAGCCAGGCGCCGGGTACAGGTCGCGGTACAGCGCTGCCTGCTGGTGCGAGTTCTCGCCGTAGCGCAGGTCCTGCACTTTCACGAAACGGCCATTGGCCTGGCCCGGGAAGAGGCTGTGGCTGCCATCGGCCTGAATGCCCGAGAGGTAATCGCTGATCGCGCCGTCGTACTGGCTGATGCGGTTGAAGGCTGCCACGGACAAGGCAAACTTCGTTTTGTCGGTCAGCTGGCCCGAGGCTTTGAGCTCATTGAGCACCACGGGGTACTGGGAGGCATCGGTAAGCACGCCCACGTCCTTCCAGTTCTTCGCGGCCGAGCGCACCATGGCCGGGCCGCCGATGTCGATGTTTTCGATCGCGTCTTCCAGTGTGCAGCCGGGCTTGGCCACGGTCGCTTCGAAGGGGTAGAGATTGACCACCAGCAGGTCGATGGTGTCGATCTGGTGCGCCTTGAGGGCGGCCATGTGTTCGGGTACGTCGCGGCGTGCCAGCAGGCCACCGTGCACCTTGGGATGCAAGGTCTTGACGCGGCCGTCCAGCATTTCGGGGAAACCTGTCAGCTCGGCCACTTCAGTCACCGGCAGTTGGGCATCGGCCAGCAGTTTGGCGGTGCCGCCGGTGGAAATGAGCTTGATGCCCAGCGCGTGGAGGGCCTGCGCGAATTCGAGGATGCCGGTCTTGTCCGAAACGGAAATGAGTGCGTTCATGGTGGTGTTCTGAAGGTTCTTGAAAACAGCAGGCCCGGACAGGCCGGGCCACGGAAAAACGAGAGGTGGGGTGCGGTGCGCCGGCCGGTCACTTGAGCAGCTTGTGCTCCACCAGCTTTTTGCGCAGCGTGTTACGGTTCAGCCCCAGCCACTCGGCGGCACGCGACTGGTTCTGCTCGGCATGCTGCATCACGACTTCCAGCAGAGGTTTTTCAACCACGCGCACCATCATCTCGTACATGCCGTCCGGGTCAGTGCCGCGCAGGTCCTTGAAATAGCCTTCGAGACTGGTGCGTACGCACTCTTCGATGTGTTTCTTGCTCATGCAGAAGCTTCTTCCTTGTTGTTATTGTCCTCGCGCACCACCCTCTGCGCGACCTCGCCATCGGTTGGCTGGCCCTGGCTGGCCGGCATGCGGTCCATGCGCGCGCCCAGGGTCTCGAAAAAATCATTCACGGCCAGCAGTTGCGCCTGGCCGTCTTCAATGGTGTTCATGCGTGCACGGAAATCCTCGCCGCCGGGCAGCGAGCGCACGTACCAGCCGATGTGCTTGCGCGCCGTCCGCACGCCCGTGAACTCACCGTAGAGTGCATAGTGATCCAGAAGATGCTCCACCAGCAGCCGCTGGACCTCGGCCACGAGCGGCGACGCAAGGTGCGTGCCGGTGGCGAGGAAGTGGGCGATTTCCCGGAAGAGCCACGGCCGGCCCTGCGCGGCGCGGCCAATCATCACCGCATCAGCGCCTGTGTAGTCGAGCACCCGGCGCGCCTTGTCGGGGCTGTCGATGTCGCCATTGGCCACCACCGGAATGCGCAGCGCCGCCTTGACGGCGGCAATGGTGTCGTATTCGGCCACGCCCTTGTAGCCCTGCTCGCGCGTGCGTCCGTGCACCGTGACCATCTGTACACCCGCGCTTTCGAAGGCGCGCGCCAGGGTCAGGGCGTTCTTGTGGTTCTGGCACCAGCCGGTGCGCATCTTCAGGGTGACAGGTACACCGTGCGGCGCACAGGCGGCGACCACTGCCTCCACAATCTGCAGCGCCAGCGGTTCGTCCTGCATCAGTGCGGAGCCTGCCCATTTGTTGCACACCTTCTTGGCGGGGCAGCCCATGTTGATGTCGATGATCTGCGCGCCGCGGTCCACGTTGTAGGCGGCGGCGTCCGCCATCATCTGCGCGTCGGTGCCGGCGATCTGCACCGCAATCGGCGCCACCTCGCCCTCGTGGTTGGCGCGGCGCGAGGTCTTCAGGCTGTTCCAGAGGTCGCGGCGGGAGGTCACCATCTCGCTGACCGCATAGCCGGCGCCGAGCTTCTTGCATAGCTGGCGGAACGGCCGGTCCGTCACACCGGCCATGGGCGCGACAAACACATTGTTTGCCAAAGCGTAGGAGCCGATGTTCATGGAGGAGCGCGCGTGGAAATTGCTGAAAAAGAAGGCATGATTGTAGCTGCCCAAAATTTCAGCAATTGAAATCTTTCAGGCCTTGTGCCGCCGCCGCCACAAGCCGGTGGCTGACAGCCGGCGCGGCGCGGCCTGCCTATACTTGCCTGCACAACACCATGGAAGACTGGATCCGCCACCTCATTGAACTGCTTGCCTTGCCCCAGTTTGGCCTGAGCACGGTGTTCGTGGTCTCGTTCATCTCCGCCACCTTGCTGCCGCTCGGCTCGGAGCCTGTGGTGTTTGGCCTGGTCAAGCTCAACCCCACGATGTTCTGGCCTGCGGTTCTGGTGGCCACAGCCGGCAACACGCTGGGCGGCGCGCTCGACTGGTGGATGGGCTTTGGCGCCCACAAGGTGGCAGACAAATACACCCATTCCTCCCACCACGGCCGCGCCGTGCGCTGGCTGGAAAAGCTGGGGCCCAAGGCCTGTCTGCTGGCCTGGTTGCCAGTGGTGGGCGACCCGTTGTGTGCCGTGGCGGGCTGGCTCAAATTCCCGTTCTGGCCCTGCCTGGCCTACATGGCTGTCGGGAAATTCTTGCGTTATCTGGTGATGACCGGCAGCCTCATCTGGGCCTTCCCCGGCGTGTTGAGCGCCGTCTCGGGCGGCTGACGCGGCGCCTAAAAGCGTTCGTCGGGCAATAGATAGCGCCACTGCCCCGGCGGCAATTGCCCCATGGGCACCCGGCCGATGCGGATGCGCTTCATGCCCGTGACGGTGAGCCCCATGCTCTCGCTCAGGTAAGCCAGTTGCCCCGGCAGCTCCCCCTTGAGTGCGAAACGCAGCCTGTGCTCGCTTTGCCAGCTCGCCTTGACCGGCGGCAAGGGCCGGCCTTCGAATGTGAACCCGTGATCGGCGCGGTTCACGCGCTCGAGACCTCCCGGCTTGACGGTCCCCGACACCTCCACCAGCACCTCGTGCTCCAGCAGGCGGGCGTCTTCCTTGAGCTTGCGCGCCACACGCCAGTCCTGGGTGCACACCACCAGACCGCTGGCGGGTGTGGCGAGGGGCGTGATGAGTTCGGCCGATGTGAAATGTTTTTTCAGCACACGGATGCCGGAGCGGTCACCCTCCCACTGGTTGACCGGCGACAACAGCTGACGCAGGGCGGCTTCGTGGTCCGACTGTCCGTCGGCATGGGCAGCCACGCCCGCCGGCTTGTGCAGCAGAAAAGTCACCGGCGTGATGGCCAGCAGGCTGGCTTCAGGATCCAGAACGATGACCTGATCCATCACGCGGAATTGCGGCTCCTCGATGGTCACGCCGTCCACCGTGACCCAGCCACCTTCGATGTACTGCTCAGCCTCGCGGCGTGAACAGTTGAGCATCTGCGCCAGGGCCTTGGCCAGGCGGACCGGTTCAGTCATGTGATGTCCCCCTCCCTGCCCAGTGCCGCCGTCGACCCGGCTCCGCCGGTCGACAGGCAGCGTCCCCTGCAAGGGGAGGATGGGCTACACGCAGTGAGCCCAGGCAGGGGTGTGCCATCTAGCTGCTGAACAGGAAGTTCATCACATCGCCATCCTTGACGACATATTCCTTGCCTTCGCTGCGCATCTTGCCGGCGTCCTTCGCGCCCTGCTCACCTTTGTAGGCGATGAAGTCGTCGAATGCAATGGTCTGGGCGCGGATGTAGCCCTTCTCGAAATCGGTGTGGATCACACCCGCCGCCTGGGGGCCGGTGTCGCCCACGTGGATGGTCCAGGCGCGCACTTCCTTCACGCCAGCGGTGAAGTAGGTTTGCAGACCCAGCAACTTGTAGGCCGCAATGATCAAACGGTTCAGGCCGGGTTCGTCCTGGCCGATCTCGGCAAGAAACATTTTCTTGTCGTCCTCGTCCATGTCGGCCATCTCGGCTTCCATCTTGGCGCAGATGGCGACCACCGGAGCCTTCTGGGCGGTGGCGTAGGCCTTGAGCTTGTCGAGCAGGGGGTTGTTCTCGAAGCCGTCTTCGGCCACGTTGGCGACAAACATGGCCGGCTTGGCCGTGATGAGGAAAAATTGCTGCAGCAGCGGCATCTCTTCCTTGCCGAAATCCACCGTGCGCACCGGCTTGCCTTCGTTGAGAGCCGCCTGGCACTTTTCGAGGATGGCCACCAGCTTGATCGATTCCTTGTCGCCGGAGCGCGCTGTCTTGGTGACGCGGTGCAGGGCTTTTTCCACCGCCGCCAGATCGGCCAGGCACAGCTCGGTCTGGATCACTTCGATGTCGGAGATCGGGTCCACCTTGCCGGCGACGTGGATCACGTTGTCGTCTTCAAAGCAGCGCACCACATTCACCGTGGCGTCGGTCTCGCGGATGTGGGCCAGGAACTTGTTGCCCAGCCCCTCACCCGTGCTGGCGCCGGCGACCAGACCGGCAATGTCCACGAACTCGACAATCGCCGGCACGATGCGCTCGGGCACGACGATGGCGGCCAGTTGCGCCAGACGCGGGTCCGGCACCTCCACCACGCCCACGTTGGGCTCGATGGTGCAGAAAGGGTAATTTTCGGCCGCAATCCCCGCTTTGGTCAACGCATTGAACAGGGTGGATTTACCGACGTTGGGCAAGCCGACGATGCCGCACTTCAAACTCATGAGAAACCTTCAAAACAAGGGGTAGAAGTGTATTCGATGCTCGAAAAACGGCCTCCGCGGGGAATGATGCCGGTTCTCCGCGGACTCCACTAATCGAATTGGTAGCTGGCCCCGACAGCCTGGCCCACCTTGAGCAGATGGTCACCCGCCTGCAGCACGATGGCGTTCATGCCGAAGGTCACGGCGCCGCCCACACGGGCATCCTGACGGTAGACCTGCAGGGTATCGCCGACTTCCGGGCTGCTGGTCGCCGTGACGGGGTCGATGTTGGGAATCGGGCAGCGCGGGCAAGGCTTGACGGGTTTGAGCAGGGCCATGCCCTGCTCCGTGCTGATGTGGAAAGTGTCCAGCCGATCCTCATCGTGCGGCGCCAGGCGGGTGTGGCCTGGGGCATCGCCCAGTACCACATTGGGTCGAAAGCGCTCCATGCCCACCGGCGAATGGCCAGCGGCCGCCAGCTTGCCGTTGAAGTGCTCCAGCGACGCCTCGCTGAGGACCAACACCGAAAAACCGTCGCTGAACTGGTTGAGCGCCTTGATGTCCCCCGTCCATCGCGGGCTGCTCACACGCGGATGGTCCGGGTCAAAGCGCACCAGCCGGCAGGGCGTTCCGAGGAAATCGGTGAACCATTGGGCAGCGATCGCACCCATGTCGTAGGCAGCCACCTCATCGTCCCACACGCGCACGCGCACCGGCGCCTCTACTTCATCCAGCGCCACATGCAGAGCCAGCATGCCCGGCGCGCGCAGGACCATCTCGTAATGGCGCAGCTGCGGCTGCACCAGGGCCATGCGGGGCAACTCGCGCTGGGTGAGGAACTCGCCCTTGTCGTCGACCACCATCCAGGCGCGGTCAAATTCCAGCCCCGTCTCGGTCAGGATGGCCTCCTGCACGGCCACACCGGCGCAGGACTTGACGGGGTAGACATAAAGACGGGAGATCACGGCGCCGACGTCAGAGGCATTGGTGATCGTAGGGGTCATGGTTTCGCTCACTTTTTTCTGTCCTGGTGATGCCGGGCTTCCGCCGCGGCAAGGTGTGCCGGCGCATAGCCTTTTTTGTCAAAGGTTTTGGGCGCAAGCACCGATTTTGCACGGCCTTCTAAAATGGGGCATGTCCAAGCTCTTTGATGTCTGCATCCGCGGTGACGGTGTGGTGGGCCGCACGCTGGCCCTGCTGCTGGCCCGGCAGCGCCTGCGGGTAGCGCTGGTGGGTGCGCCTGTGGCGCCTGCAGCCGAAGCCCAAGGCACGTCCGATGTCCGCGCCTATGCCATCAACAGCGCCTCGCGCCAGCGCCTGGAAGCGCTCAGGGCATGGCCGGACGCACCCACAGGCGAAACCTTTGTCACGCCCGTGCTGCAGATGCAGGTCTGGGGCGACGACGGCGGACGGCTCGACTTCAACGCCAGCGACGCAGGGCAGGAGGCCCTGGCCTGGATTGTGGATGTACCTGCGCTGGAGCAGCAGTTGGCGCAGGCGGTGCGGTATGCGCCCCAGATCGAGCGGGTGGACGCACCCGCCAGGGCCGCGCTCACGGTGATCTGCGAAGGCAAGAAAAGCACCAGCCGCGAGGAATTCGGCGTGCGCTGGACCAGCAAACCCTATGCCCAGAAAGCCATTGCGGCCCGGCTCGAATCCGACCAGACCCATGGCGGCATCGCACGGCAATGGTTTTCCGGGGGTGATGTGCTCGCGCTGCTGCCTTTATCTGGCGCGGACGGGAACTCTGTGGCGCTGGTGTGGTCTGTCTCGTTGGAGCGTGCAGACAGCCTTGAAAAACTCTCGCCAGATGACTTTTGTACCGCGCTGCAGACCGCCTGCCATGGTGAGGCCGGCGCGATGCGCCTGATCAGCCAGCGCAGCAGCTGGCCGCTGGCACTTGCCACGGCCGATCACTGGGTGGGCCCTGGATGGGCTCTGGCAGGGGACGCGGCGCACACGGTGCACCCGCTGGCCGGTCAGGGCCTGAATCTGGGTCTGGCCGATGCGGCCTGCCTTGCCGACGTGCTGGCGCAGCGGGAATACTGGCGTGACCTGGGCGACGAAAAACTGCTGCGGCGCTACGAGCGGGCACGCAGGGCGGATGTGGCGGCGATGGGCGCCGTCACGGACGGGTTGCACGGGCTGTTTGCCCAGCCAGACGGACGCTGGCAGGCACTGCGCAATTGGGGCATGAAGGGCTTTGCGCGCAGCGGGGTGTTGAAGAGCTGGCTCACACGCCAGGCCGCCGGTTGACACGGCGCCGCGCCAGGCTTGCCCCCCTCACGAAGCAGAACACCTTCACAACAACGATAACGACAACGACAAAGCCAACAGGACCACCAGGACACTTCATGACACCGAACTCACTCATCACCCGCCTCGGCCTGCTGGGCCTCCTGGCCCTGACGCTCAACGGCGCCATCGCCCAGGAAGCGACCATCCGCAGGAACCTGGCCGAGCGCCTGCCGGCGTTTTCCAAAATCGATGAGGTCAGCAAGACGCCGATGAACGGACTGTATGAAATCCGCGTCAATGACAACGACATTTTCTACACCGACGCCGAAGGCAACTTCCTGATCCAGGGCAATCTGATCGATGTCCGCGGCAAACGCAACCTGACGGAGGAGCGCATCGAGAAGCTGAGCGCCATTGACTTCGAGGCCTTGCCCGTCAAGGACGCCTTCACCATCGTGCGCGGCAATGGCAAACGCAAGCTGGCCGTGTTCGAGGACCCCAACTGCGGCTATTGCAAGCGCTTCGAGCGCGACCTGCAGAAAATCAACGATGTCACCGTCTACATGTTCCTGTTTCCGATCCTGAGCGCCGACTCGACCGAGAAATCAAAAGCCATCTGGTGCGCAAAGGACAAGGGCAAGGCCTGGGTCGACTGGATGGTCCGCGACCAGATGGCCGCCAAGGCCAGCTGCGACACGACGGCGCTGGACCGCAACCTGGAGCTGGGCAAAAAGCACAAAATCACCGGCACGCCCACGATCTTCTTTGTGGATGGCTCCCGCGTACCGGGTGCCATCAACGCACAGCAGGTGGAGAAACTGCTGGCCAGCGCCAAGGCGCCATGACCCCCACGGCGGACTGCACCGCCGCCGTCACCGAGGCGGCATCCGCAGCTTCCGGTGGCTTATCAGGCACCGATCGCGCCGCTTGAGATATTCTTGACGCACACCATGCCACGTCCCACACTGCCGAAGGCCGCCCCCAGCACCGCCAAGCCCCCGCCTGTGCATTACCGCGTCGAAGCCGCCGACCTGCACGCCCACCTGTTCCGCGTGACACTGACCATCCGCAAACCCGTGGCGGCCCAGCGGGTCTCGCTGCCCGTGTGGATCCCCGGCAGCTACCTGGTCCGGGAGTTTTCCAGGCACCTGCAAGGCCTGCAAGGACGGCAAGGGCCCCGCACGCCCGTGGCCGTGACACAGCTGGACAAATGCACCTGGCAGCTGGACTGCATCGCCGGCAAGCCGCTGGTGCTGAGCTACGAGGTCTATGCCTATGACAGCTCGGTGCGCACCGCCTGGCTCGATGCCCAGCGCGGCTTCTTCAACGGCACCAGCCTGTACCTCCGGGTCGAAGGCCAGGAGTCGGCGCCGCACACGCTGGAGCTGGTGACACCCACCGCCGTCAAAGGCTGGTCAGCGGCGACGGGGCTTGCGCCCGTCAAGACGGATGCGCTGGGGTTCGGCAGTTACGCCGCAGACAATTACCATGCCCTGGTGGATTGCCCCGTGGAAATGGGCGCGTTCTGGAGCGGCACCTTCACCGCGCGCGGTGTTCCTCACCGCCTGGTCATTGCCGGCGCACCGCCTTCGCTGGACAGCGCCCGCCTGCTGGCGGACACGCAAAAGATCTGCGAAACAGAAATCCGCTTCTGGCATGGGACCAAAAAACCGCCTTTCGCAAACTACCTCTTCATGCTCAATGCCGTGGACGACGGCTACGGCGGCCTGGAGCACCGCAACTCGACAGCCCTCATCTGCAACCGCAAAGACCTCCCCCGGCTGGGCGAGGCCCGGCCACCAGAAGGCTACACCACACTGCGCGGCCTGATCAGCCACGAGTACTTCCACACCTGGAACGTCAAGCGGCTCCGGCCGGCCGAGTTCGCGCAGTACCAGTACGACCGCGAAAACTACACCCGGCTGCTCTGGTTTTTCGAGGGCTTCACCAGCTACTACGACGACCTGCTGCTGCGCCGCGCCGGGCTGATCGACAACGCGGGCTACCTCAAGTTGCTGAACAAGACCATCAACCAGGTGATGCAGACACCGGGCCGGCTGGTGCAGTCGGTGGCCGAAGCCAGTTTTGATGCCTGGGTCAAGTACTACCGGCAGGACGAGAACACGCCGAATGCCACGGTGAGCTACTACACCAAAGGCGCACTGGTGGCACTGTGCTTTGACCTCACGCTGCGGGGGGAGGCCACTGGCGCAACACTGGACGACGTCATGCGCACACTGTGGCAACGCTGCAAGGCCGGTCCGATGGACGAAAGCGATTTTGCGGCGGTGCTCGAAGGCGCCGGCGGCCGCCCATTCGGCGATGAGCTGGCCCAGTGGGTGCATGGCCGGGGCGACTTGCCCCTGCAAGGCTTGCTGGAGCAGCACGGCGTGGCGGTGCACCAGGACCCGGCCCAGCTCGCGCACCGGCTGGGTGTGCGCGTCACCGAAACCCAGGGCGTGCACATCAAGAACGTCATGCGGGGCGGTGCCGCAGAAGCCGCAGGTTTTGCGCCTGGTGATGAATGGCTGGGCGTGGAGCCGCTGCCGCAGGCCGCGGCCAGGGGCTCGCTGCCGCAGCCGGGCGGGTGGCGCATAAGCCGTCTGGACGACCTCACGCTGTATGCAGGTTCGGCCGCCAAGGTGGTGGCCCTGGTGTCGCGCGACAAGCGCCTGCTGCGGCTGGAACTGACCATGCCGCCAGCGCTGACCACCTGGCGCCTGGCGGTCAAGGATTCGGCATTGATGGACCGCTGGCTGGCGGCCACCGCCTGAGGCCGGCGCTGACGCATGCGCTTCGCAGCCCCCGTTTGGCGCGTGGCATGATTTCATCCAGATTCAAACCATTCAAGGAGCACGCATGAGCTACGAAACCCTCACCACCCGCACCGAAGGCCCCGGGTCGCGCCAGGTCGGCATCATCACGCTGAACAGGCCCAAGCAGCTCAACGCGCTCAACGACCAGCTGATGGACGAGCTGGGCACCGCCCTCAAGGCCTTCGACGCCGACGACAGCATCGGCTGCATCATCCTGACCGGCAGCGAAAAGGCTTTTGCCGCCGGCGCCGACATCACCGTGATGGCGAAGTACGGTTTTGCCGATGTCTACAACAAGGACTTCATCACCCGCAACTGGGAACAGGTGCGCAGCGTGCGCAAGCCGGTGATCGCCGCTGTGAGTGGATTTGCGCTGGGCGGCGGGTGCGAGCTGGCCATGATGTGCGATTTCATCATCGCCGCCGAGAACGCCCGCTTCGGCCAGCCCGAGATCAAGCTCGGCATCATCCCCGGCGCGGGCGGCACGCAGCGCCTGCCGCGTGCGGTGGGCAAATCCAAGGCGATGGACATGGCCCTCACCGCCCGCATGATGGACGCGGCCGAGGCCGAGCGCGCCGGCCTCGTCAGCCGTGTGGTGCCGCTGGACAAGCTGATGGACGAAGCCCTGGGCGCCGCCCTGATCATCTGTAGCTACGGCCAGGTGGCCGTGATGGCCGCCAAGGAAGCGGTGAACCGCGCCTTCGAGAGCTCGCTGAGCGATGGCGTGATGTTCGAACGGCGCCTGTTCCACGCGACCTTTGCCACCGACGACCAGAAGGAAGGCATGGACGCCTTCCTGAACAAGCGCGCCCCGGTCTTCACCCACCGCTGAAACCACCCCGCAACAGACGGGCTTGCAACTGGCTATAATATTGGTCGGCCGGTGATATAGCTCAGTTGGTTAGAGCGCAGCATTCATAATGCTGATGTCGGTGGTTCAAATCCACCTATCACCACCACAGATTACTTGCGGGATGCCTCACATCCCGAGTGACGGCCACAAGAAGGCCCCAAGCCTCAGAAGCCACAGCTTTTGAGGCTTTGTTTCTTGGATCGGCTCCTTTGTTAACTGACAGCCTCTGGACAAACACCATGAACCGCTGCATCTCCCGCACCCTGATGGCGCCCTTGCTGCTGGCCCTGCTCACCCTGGCGCAGATGCCAGCCCACGCACAATCCGACGACGCCAATCAGGCAGGTCAGGCCGGCAAGCGCCAATTCCCGAAATCAGCACTTCGCGGCGAAATGGTGGTGACGGCTCCGCCCGAGGTGTTCATCGACGACCGGGCCGAGCGCCTGTCGCCGGGCGCCCGCATCCGGGACACCCAGAACCACATGGCGCTCACAGGCCCTTATCTGAACCAGAAAGTGGTCGTGAACTACGTGCGCGACAACATGGGTCAGATCAGCGAGGTCTGGATACTGACCGCCGAAGAAGCGCGCGACAAGCGTACCGGCTGGCTGGAAACCATCATCAACTACACCACCGGCAGCACACCCCCGCCTTCGGATGACGGCAAGACGCCGTACAACCAGTTGCCGGCGTACCGGAAGTAAAAGCCAGTCGCGCGGCGCGACGGGGCATTTCGGCACCGCACGAAAGCCCCCCTCTTCTCCGCCCGGTGTTTTCAGCCACCTGTTGCATTGCAAGCCATGAGCAAAAAAGTCTTCATCAAAACCTTCGGCTGCCAGATGAATGAGTACGACTCGGACAAGATGTCCGACGTGCTCCATGCGGCCGAGGGCTACGAGCCCACGCAGGACATGGAAGAGGCCGACCTGATCCTGTTCAACACCTGCTCGGTGCGCGAAAAAGCCCAGGAGAAGGTGTTCAGCGACCTGGGCCGCGTCAAGCACCTGAAGGAAAAGGGTGTGCTGATCGGTGTCGGCGGCTGCGTGGCCAGCCAGGAAGGCGCCGCCATCATCCAGCGTGCGCCCTATGTGGACGTGGTGTTCGGCCCGCAGACGCTGCATCGCCTGCCGCAGCTGCTGGCCAGTCGCGCCCGCCTGGGCAAGCCGCAGGTGGACATCAGCTTTCCGGAGATCGAGAAATTCGACCACCTGCCGCCCGCGCGGGTGGAGGGCGCCAGCGCCTTCGTGAGCATCATGGAAGGCTGCTCCAAGTACTGCAGCTATTGCGTGGTGCCCTACACCCGGGGCGAAGAGGTGTCGCGCCCCTTCGATGACGTGCTGGTGGAAGTGGCCGGACTGGCCGACCAGGGCGTCAAGGAAGTCACCCTGCTCGGGCAGAACGTCAATGCCTACCGTGGCCCCATGGGCGACACCAGCGACATCGCCGACTTCGCCACCCTGCTGGATTACGTCTCTGACATCCCCGGCATCGAGCGCATACGCTACGTGACCAGCCACCCCAACGAATTCACCCAGAGCCTCGTCGACGCCTATGCCCGGCTGCCCAAGCTGGTCAACCACCTGCACCTGCCGGTGCAACATGGCTCGGACAGGATTTTGATGGCGATGAAGCGTGGCTACACCGCCATGGAATACAAGAGCACGGTGCGCAAGCTGCGCGCCATCCGGCCGGATCTGGCGATGAGCAGCGACTTCATCGTCGGCTTTCCCGGCGAAACCGAAGACGACTTCGACAAACTGATGCGGCTGGTGGACGACATTGGTTTTGACACCTCCTTCAGCTTCATCTACAGCCCGCGGCCCGGCACCCCTGCCGCCGCGCTGCACGATGACACGCCGCACGCCGTCAAGCTCAAGCGCCTGCAGCGGCTGCAAGCCACGCTGGACGACAGCGTGCGGGCCATCAGCGCCAGCCGTCTCGGCACGGTGCAGCGTGTGCTGGTGGAAGGCGCTGCGCGCAAAACCACCGACGCCCTGTTCGGCCGTACCGAATGCAACCGCGCTGTGGTGTTTGACGGGCCGGACCGGCTGATCGGCCAACTGGTGGACGTGAAGATCATCGAAGCACCGCAGCGCTCGCTGCGCGGTGAGGTGATCACCCGCGAGCTGGCCACGGCCTGAACGCATCCCCGCGGGCTGCCGCCGGGAGCGCGCCGGTCAGAACTTGGGCATGCCCTTCATGCCGCCCATGCGCTTCATCATTTTCATCATCCCGCCGCCTTTCATCTTCTTCATCATGCCCTGCATCTGCTCGAACTCGTTGAGCATCCGGTTGACTTCCTGAACCTGCACGCCCGCGCCGGCCGCGATGCGGCGCTTGCGGGTGGCCTTGATCAGTTCCGGCTTGCGGCGCTCCAGCGGCGTCATGCTCTGGATGATGCCTTCCTTGCGCTTGATGTCGCGCTCGGCCTTGTCCATGTCGACCTGCCCTGCCTTGGCGGCCATCTGCGCCGGCAGTTTGTCCAGCAGGCTGGACAGCCCGCCCATGTTTTTCATCTGCTGCAACTGCCCGAGGAAATCATTGAGGTCAAAGCCATCGCCCGACTTGATCTTGGCCGCCAGCTTCTGCGCTGCGGCCACATCCACGCCCGCAGCGACCTGCTCGACCAGCGCCACGATGTCGCCCATGCCCAGAATGCGCCCTGCGTGGCGCTGTGCGTCGAACACCTCCAGTCCGTCGATCTTCTCGCTGGTGCCGGAGAACTTGATGGGCGCGCCGGTGATCTGCCGCACGCTCAGCGCCGCGCCGCCACGCGAGTCGCCGTCGGTCTTGGTCAGGATGATGCCGGTCAGCGGCAGTGCTTCCTTGAAGGCCTTGGCGGTGTTCACCGCATCCTGGCCCTGCATCGCATCGACGACGAACAATGTCTCGACCGGGTTCAGGATGGCGTGCAGCTCCCTGATTTCAGCCATCAGGGCTTCGTCAATGGCCAGCCGGCCAGCCGTGTCGACCAGCAGCACGTCGAAGAAATGCTTGCGGGCATAGTCGATCGCAGCGCGCGCGATGTCGGCCGGCTTCTGGTCCGGCGTGCTCGGAAACCATTCGGCGCCAGCCTGCTTCGTCACGGTTTTGAGCTGCTCGATTGCCGCCGGCCGGTACACGTCGCCCGACACGGTCAGAACCTTCTTCTTGCGCTTTTCGATCAGGTGCTTGGCCAGCTTGGCAGTGGTGGTGGTCTTGCCGGCGCCCTGCAGGCCGGCCATCAGGATGACCGCGGGTGGCTGGGCGGCCAGGTTGATGTCGCTCACGCCCTCGCCCATGGTGGCCGCCAGCTCGCGGTTGACGATGCCCACCAGTGCCTGGCCCGGCGACAGCGAGCCCATCACTTCCTGGCCCAACGCTTTGTCCTTGACCCGGGCGACGAAGTCCCGCACCACGGGCAGCGCCACGTCGGCCTCCAGCAGCGCCATGCGCACTTCGCGCAGCATGTCCTGCACGTTGGATTCGGTGATGCGGGCCTGGCCACGCATCTCCTTGACGAGGCGGGATAACTTGTCGGTAAGAGCTGAGGCCATGGAGGGGTCCGGACGCGGAGGTTGGGAGGGGTTGGGGCCGTGGGCGGCATGACAGCCCCTGGGGGCCGCGGCGTGCAGTGCGCCGCCAGGTCGCTACCGGCACCTTGCGGCCCATGGTACGCCCGACGACGCGCTAAACTGTCGCCATGATTTTAGCTTCGAGCGATGTGTGGGGTCTTGCCGCCGCAACCGGTGCCGCTGTAGCCTATGCCGTTCTGGCCATGGCGGCGCGACGTCTGCCGGTCATGGCGGTGCGCAGCCTGCTGGGCGCAGCGTGGTTGCTGCATGCGTTGGCGCTGGCCGATGGCCTGCTGGGATCGCCGCCACGTTTTGGTTTTGCGCCTTCGCTGTCGGTCACGGTGTGGCTGGTCGTCACCGTGAATGCGATTGAAAGCCGGCTCTATCCCAAGCTGCAGGCGCACTGGGCGCTGGCCGGTCTGGGCAGCGCTGCCGTGGTGCTGGCGGTGGCGTTTCCCGGCTCCACCTATCACATGATTGCGTCGCCCTGGCTGCCGCTCCATTGGGCACTGGGCATCGCCTCCTACGGCCTCTTTGCCGCCGCGGTGGTGCATGCCTGGCTCATGGGCCGGTCCGAGAAGGCCATGCGTCTGGCCGCCCATGGCGACGGCGGTGTTCCGCTGCTCACGCTGGAACGGCTGACCTTCCGTTTTGTCGAGGCAGGCTTCGTGCTGCTGTCCGCCACGCTGCTGGTGGGGTGGCTGTTTGCCGAAGCGCTGTATGGCCCGCGGCTCACAGGCATGTGGAACCATAAAACCGTCTTCTCCGTGCTGGCCTGGCTCACCTTCGCCGGGCTGCTGATTGGCCGTGCCCGCATGGGCTGGCGAGGCCGCAAGGCGGTGCGGGTGCTGTACCTCGGTTCCGGCCTGCTGCTGCTGGGCTACGCCGGTTCCCGCTTCGTGCTGGAAGTGATCCTGAGGCGCGTATGAAGTACCTGCTGCTGCTGGGGCTTGCGCTGTTGGCAATATGGCTGTGGCGGCGAAACAGGCAGCCGGAGCAAGGCGGGGCAGGCTCGCCCAGGGCAGCACAGCCGTCCAGCGCCAGGGACGTGACGCCCATGGTGGTGTGCGCGGTGTGCAAGGTCCATCTGCCCCAGACGGAGGCCCTCACCGGCCCAGACGGCGCGGTGTATTGCAGTGAAGCACACCGCCGCCAGTCCGGGGGCTGAATGAGTGACATCTCCCACTGGTTCGGGGTGACTGACGGCGGGTCCACCGCGTGGGTCAATGAACCGGAAACCGGCTCCTTCGGCAGGCTGTGGCGCGTTTTCATGACCGCGCGCGTGGCCATCGCGACAGTGCTGGTGCTGCTCCAGGCCTTCGTCTACGCCCTGGGCGGCAGTGTCGACCACTGGTCGATTGCGGTCTGCATCGTCTACCTGATGGCCACCCTCACGGTGCGACTGTTGTTCAGCCCCGGACCACCGGGACGGACCTTTGATGTGCAGTGGCTGTCCAGCATCGGGCTGGATGTGCTGGTGTTCTCGGCGCTGAACTACCTGCAGTCCGGCGGCATCAACTACACCCCGCTGTTTGCGCTGCCGGTGCTGCTGTCCTCGGTGCTCGGTCCGATCCTGCTGGCCTTTGGCACTGCCGCCAGCGTGACGCTGCTGCTGCTGGGCGACGCCTGGTGGAGTTACCTTCACACAGCAGGTGAAAGCAGTGCGCGCTTTCTTCAGTCGGGTCTCAGCGGCTCCGGTTTTTTCCTGGTGGCCCTGCTGGCCAACCAGCTTTCGATGCGTCTGGCACGCGAAGAGCAGCGCGCGCAGCGCAGCCAGTCGGCGGCACGCATGCAGGCGCAGGTCAACGAACTGGTGATCGAAGCCCTGTCCGACGGTGTGCTGGTGGTGGACATCAATGGTGTGGTGCGCTCCGCCAATCCGGCTGCCAGACGGCTGCTTGCCACCCGTGAGGCCGTCCGTGCGGCGCCCTTCATCCTGGCTACCGACCTGGCCTGGCAGCCCCTGGCAGAGCTGGCCCACCTGACGTTTTCATCGCAGTGCGAACAGGGCGAGGACGTGCGGCTGGAACACCCCGGCCGGACCACCAGAAGGTTGCACGTGCGCACCCGGCTGGCCGTCTCACACCATGCGTCGCAGGAAAGCATGTGCGTGATGTTCCTGGAAGACCTGCGGGAAATGGAAGCGCGCATCCGGACCGAAAAGCTGGCAGCCATGGGCCGCATGTCGGCGGCGGTGGCGCATGAAATCCGCAACCCCCTGGCGGCCATCTCGCAGGCCAATGCCCTGCTGGAAGAAGATCTCCACGAAGCGGGCCAGCGCCAGCTCACGACCATGGTGCGGCAAAACGCCCAGCGCCTGGCCAGGATCGTCGACGAGGTGCTCAACATTTCACGGGTCCACGAGCAGGTGCCGGCAGCAGCGACCGCGTCGCTGGCGCTGGATGAGTCGGTGCAGCGCATTGCCAGCGACTGGTCGGTGCAGACTTCGGCAGGACTCCGGCTTCGGGTGAGCACCGACAGCGCCGAGGCTTTCGTGCAGTTCGACATCGACCACCTGCGGCGTGTGATGATCAACCTGCTGGACAATGCCTTGCGCTATGCCAGTCAGGCAGACGGTGCGATCGAGGTGACCACCCGGCTCACCGCACCGGGGCAAGCGCGACTGGCAGTCTGGAGCGATGGCCAACCCCTGGAAAGCTCGGTGCAGACCCACCTGTTTGAGCCTTTTTTCTCCTCGGAAAGCCGCTCCAGCGGTCTGGGTCTGTATATTTGCAGGGAATTATGCGAACGCTACGGCGCCCTCATCGGCTACCAGCGGGTGCTGCGAACCCACCTCGAAGGCAATGAATTCTTCATCATGCTGAAACTGGCCTCCCGACCCGCCGACAGCGGTACGCTGTTCGACTCCCTGCCTGCCTGACCGACGCCCCCATGACACAGCCCATTCCCAGCACGTCATCTGCACGCATCCTGGTCATCGACGATGAACCCGATCTGCGCACGCTGTATGAGCTGACGCTGCTGCGCGAGGGCTACCGGGTGGAAGCGGCGGCCGACCTGCTGCAGGCGCGCGAGCAGCTCAAGGCCCACCGTTTTGATGCCGTGATCACCGACATGCGGCTTCCCGACGGGCTCGGCATGGAGCTGCTGCACGAACTGGTGCTGGAGCAGCGCCCCGAGCGCTGCGTGGTCATTACCGCGCACGGTTCGGCAGAAAACGCGGTCGAGGCACTGAAGGCCGGCGCCTTTGACTACCTCACCAAGCCGGTGGACCTCAAGCAGTTCCGCAGTGTGGTGGCATCGGCGGTCCAGGGCACCAAGGGGCTGCCCTTGGCCATGCGTGCCGACAAGCCGGCGCTCGAGTCCGGCACGGCGGGCGCCAGGAAGCAGGACGAGGCGTCGGCGATTCTGCAGAAGCTGGTGGGCGAGTCCCCGCTGATGCGTGCGGTCAAGTCGCGCATCGTCAAGGTGGCCGGCAGCATGGCCCCGGTGCTGATACAGGGCGAGTCCGGCACCGGCAAGGAACTGGTCGCCCGGGCCGTGCACGGATGCAGCCACCGCGCGGCAGGACCTTTCGTGGCCGTCAATTGCAGTGCCATCCCGGAAAACCTGCTGGAAGCAGAGTTCTTCGGTGCCCGCAAGGGCGCCTACACCGGCTCGACGCAGGACCGCCAGGGCTACTTCCAGGCCGCCAAAGGTGGCACGCTGTTTCTCGATGAAATCGGGGACCTGCCGCTGGCGATGCAGTCCAAACTGTTGCGTGCCATCCAGGAGCGCACGGTGCGCCCCCTTGGGTCGCCCCAGGAAGACACGGTCGATGTGCGCATCGTCAGCGCCACCCACAAGGACCTGGCCGCTGGCGTCGCTGCCGGAGACTTCCGCCAGGACCTTTTTTATCGCCTCAATGTGATCGAAATCGACGTGCCGGCCCTGCGCGACCGGCGCGAGGACCTGCCGGCACTGTGCCATGCACTGCTCACGCGAATCTGCCAGGAGTCGGGCTTCACCGTGCCGGTGCTGGACGACGCCGTGATGGCGCAATTGCGGGTACGCCCCTTCAACGGCAACGTGAGGGAGCTGGAAAACATCCTGCACCGCGCCGTCGCCTTGGGAGAGGGCAGCGTGCTTCATTTCGATGTGCCGGCAGACGCCCCGATCAGCGTCCCCGACAACCTGCAGGATTTTCTGGATGAGCAGGAGCGGACCATTCTCTCCAAGGTGCTGCAGGAGACCGGCTTCAACCGCACCGCCGCCGCCGCCCGCCTGGGCCTGAGCCTGCGGCAGATCCGCTACCGGATCGCCAGACTGAACATCCTCACGCCGGGCAACGAGGACCCGGCCAGCGTTGCCGACACTGACCCGGCAGGCCATGACGCGCTCTGAGGTGCGCGGTGCATCATCGCCCGGCGGCGCTGACGCCCTGTGGCAGGACGGCTGGTACCGGTTTGCACGCGCGCTCCCCTCGCCCAACCAGGGTCCGCGTCCTGACGGCGCCCGGATTGACCTGGTCGTCATCCATTCCATCAGCCTGCCGCCCGGAGAATTTGGCAACGGCAATGTCCAGCGGCTGTTCACCAACACACTGGACTGGGAAGCGCACCCCTACTTTCAGGGCATACGCGGGCTGAAGGTGTCGGCCCACTTCTTCATCACGCGCGAGGGCGCCCTGTGGCAGTTCGTGGGCTGCAACGAACGCGCCTGGCATGCGGGCGAATCGAGCTATCGGGGGCGCGGCCAGTGCAATGACGACTCCATCGGCATAGAGCTCGAAGGCCTGGAGGGCCACACCTTCGAGGCAGCCCAGTACGAAACCCTGAGCGGCCTGTGCGCCGCAGTGGTCCAGGCCTATCCGGTGGCACACGTGGCCGGACACGAGCACATCGCCCCCGGCCGCAAGCAGGACCCAGGGGCCGGCTTCGACTGGCCTCTTTTTCAGCAATCGCTGGCACTGGCGCCTCAGTGTTTTCCCTCAAAAAACTGAGGCACCGGACGCGCGGCCGGCAGCCCGTCACGTCACCGTTTGCAGGATGGACAGTGACGTGATTTTTACCAAACCAGAGCTGGCGGGCGCTGGCCGGGCGAAGTGAGGCGGAACGCGCGCCGCTGCGTGTTGTTCCCCGGAAAACTCTGATGCAGCAAGGCCCGTACGGCCTTCTGCAGGGGTGGCGCAAAGTCACCGCCCAGGGCCTCCATCCAGCGCAAAAAAATACCCCAATCGGCACAGATCGATTCCCCGGGCGATACACTACCTGTAGTGGCTTGTATTCCCTTCACACCCTAGGTATAGTGTCTGAGCGCCTAACGGGTTTGACGTGATTCCGGGCCGATTCCGGACCCATCAAGCCCCCCTGATAACCAGCCAGGAAACCGCCGTCCGCCCAGACAGAACGACCGCCCGCCCCGACTCATTCCTTAGAAACCTGCCCTCCAGACACCACTGTCCGATACGCCCGCAACGACACCCAAAAAACAAAGCAACGAGGAAGCCATGCAAACACTCCAACACGCCGAGCCCGCCAGCGCCATCTCCCTGGCCGATCAACCCACCTCCGGCAGCACCCACGCGCAGAGCAACCCGCTGTCCCACTACCAGATCATTCGCCGCAATGGCGGTGTCGTGCCGTTCGAGCCGAACAAGATTGCAGTGGCCATGATGAAAGCCTTCCTGGCCGTGCACGGCACCCAGGGCGCCGCGTCCGCCAGCGTGCGTGAAACCGTGGACGGCCTGACGCAGGCCGTGATCCGCGCACTGGTGCGCTCACGCCCCGGTGGCGGCACCTTCCATATAGAAGACGTGCAGGACCAGGTCGAACTGGGCCTGATGCGCGGCGGCCACCACGAGATCGCCCGGGCCTATGTGCTGTACCGCGAAAAGCGTACCCAGGAGCGCGCCCGCCAGCCCCAGGCCCAGGCGCCCGAGACGCCGATGCTGCATGTGACGGACCGCGGCAACCGCATCGCCCTGGACATTCGCAATCTGCAGGCACTGATTGAAGCCTCCTGCGCCGACCTGGGCGCCGACGTCAAGCCCGACCCGATCGTGGCCGAGACCATGCGCAACCTGTACGACGGCGTGCCGATCGACGAGGTCTACAAGGCCTCCATCCTGGCCGCGCGTACGCTGATCGAAAAAGACCCCGACTACACCTACGCCACCGCGCGCCTCTTGATGCACACCATCCGCAAGGAAGTGCTGGGCGAGGAAGTGAACCAGGAAGACATGGCCGTGCGCTATGCCGAGTACTTTCCGCAGTTCATCGCCAAGGGTGTGCAGAACGAACTGCTCGACGAAAAGCTGCAGCAGTTTGACCTGGCCCGTCTGGGCGCTGCGCTCAAGCCCGAGCGCGACCTGAAGTTCGACTACCTCGGCCTGCAGACGCTGTTTGACCGCTACTTCCTGCACGTGCGCAAGCAGCGCATCGAGCTGCCACAGGCCTTCTTCATGCGCGTGGCCATGGGCCTGTCGCTCAACGAGATCGACCGCGAAGCCCGCGCCATCGAGTTCTACGAAATCCTGTCGTCCTTCGACTTCATGTCGAGCACGCCCACCCTGTTCAACGCCGGCACGCTGCGCTCGCAGTTGTCTTCGTGCTATCTCACCACGGTCGCCGACGACCTGGGCGGCATCTACGACGCCATCAAGGAAAACGCCCTGCTGTCCAAATTTGCAGGCGGCCTGGGCAACGACTGGACCCCGGTGCGCGCGCTCGGCGCCCACATCAAGGGCACCAACGGCGAATCGCAAGGCGTCGTGCCTTTCCTGAAAGTCGTCAACGACACGGCCGTGGCCGTCAACCAGGGCGGCAAGCGCAAGGGCGCTGTCTGCGCCTATCTGGAAACCTGGCACCTCGATATTGAGGAGTTCCTGGAACTGCGCAAGAACACCGGCGACGACCGCCGCCGCACGCACGACATGAACACCGCCAACTGGATTCCCGACCTGTTCATGCGCCGCGTGATGGAAAAAGGCAGCTGGACGCTGTTCTCGCCTTCCGACACGCCCGACCTGCACGACAAGTTCGGCAAGGAGTTCGAGAAGATCTACACCGCCTACGAAGCCAGGGCCGAGCGCGGCGAGATCAAGCCCTCCCGCAAGGTGCAGGCGACCGACATGTGGCGCAAGATGCTGTCGATGCTGTTCGAAACCGGCCACCCCTGGATCACCTTCAAGGACGCCTGCAACGTGCGCTCGCCGCAGCAGCACACCGGTGTGGTGCACTCTTCCAACCTGTGCACCGAGATCACGCTCAACACCAGCGACACCGAAACCGCGGTGTGCAACCTCGGCTCCGTCAACCTGGTGCAGCACCTGAAAGACGGCGCGATTGACCACGACAAGCTCAAGAAGACGATCACCACTGCCATGCGCATGCTGGACAACGTGATCGACATCAACTACTACGCCGTCAAGAAAGCCCGTGACTCCAACATGCGCCACCGCCCGGTCGGCCTCGGCATCATGGGCTTCCAGGATTGCCTGTATGAACTGCGCGTGCCTTACGCCTCGCAGGAAGCCGTGGAGTTTGCCGACAAGTCCATGGAAGCCGTCTGCTACCACGCCTACTGGGCCTCCACCGAGCTGGCCAAGGAACGCGGCCAGTACGCCAGCTACAGGGGCTCGCTCTGGGACAAGGGCATCCTGCCGCTGGACACACTGAACATGCTGGCCGAGGAACGCGGCGGCTATGTCGAGGTGGACCGCTCCGCGACGCTGGACTGGGACGCGCTGCGCCAGAAGATCGCCAGGGACGGCATGCGCAACTCCAACTGCGTGGCGATCGCACCGACAGCGACCATCTCCAACATCATCGGCGTGGACGCGTGCATCGAACCCTGCTTCGGCAACCTCTCGGTCAAGTCCAACCTGTCCGGCGAGTTCACCGTGATCAACCACTACCTGGTGCGCGACCTCAAGCGTCTGGGCCTGTGGGACGACGTCATGGTGGTGGACCTCAAACACTTCGACGGCTCATTGCGTCCCATCGACCGCGTGCCGCAGGACATCAAGGGCTTGTACGCCACTGCGTTTGAAGTCGAAACCACCTGGATTGTGGAAGCTGCAGCACGTCGCCAGAAATGGATTGACCAGGCCCAGTCGCTCAACATCTACATGGCAGGCGCCTCCGGCAAGAAGCTCGACGACACCTACAAGCTGGCATGGTTGCGTGGCCTCAAGACCACCTACTACCTGCGCACGCAGAGCGCCACGCACGCCGAGAAATCCACCGTGACCGCAGGCAAGCTGAACTCCGTATCGTCGGGCTCAGCATCATCGGGTGGCGGCATGAGCGCACTTGATGCAGCCGCGGCGGCAGCGCAGTCGCAGATGAGCACGACGGCAGCGACCGACATCAAGTTCTGTGCGATCGACGATCCAGGCTGCGAGGCCTGCCAGTGATGCAGACATCGAATGGCGCCATGAAATTCATTGCACGATTCGATGCAAATTCGATGTAATAGAGCAACACAATTTTGCAGCGATGTGAATGAACACTTTTCATTTTGTATCGCTGCTTTCATAATCCCACAGTATTGGAAACCTCTATGTTGACCTGGGACGAAGAAGTCACACCATCGTTGCAAAACCCTCTTGCCAGCGGCATGCCTACCAGCCGCTCGATGGAACTTCCGCCTCTTTCTTCTGCGCAGTCGCCTCAGCCTCAAGTACGCATGCTGGACGACGGTGCATTCACTGCAACACCGGTGCAGGCATCCATGGCCGCCGCAACGCCCGCAGTCACCGCCGCAACGCCACCCACCGCGCTGCGCGTCAAGGCTTCCGACAAACGCATCATCAACGGCCAGACCGACGTCAACCAGCTGGTGCCGTTCAAGTACAAGTGGGCCTGGGAAAAGTATCTGGCCACCTGTGCCAACCACTGGATGCCGCAGGAAGTGAACATGACGCGCGACATCGCGCTCTGGAAAGACCCGAACGGCCTGACGGAAGACGAACGTCGCCTGGTCAAGCGCAACCTCGGTTTCTTCGTGACCGCTGATTCACTGGCTGCCAACAACATCGTGCTGGGCACCTACCGCCACATCACGGCGCCGGAGTGCCGCCAGTTCCTGTTGCGCCAGGCCTTTGAAGAAGCCATTCACACCCACGCCTACCAGTACATCACCGAATCGCTGGGCCTGGATGAGAGCGAGATCTTCAACGCCTACAACGAAGTCCAGTCCATCAAGGACAAGGACCAGTTCCTGATCCCGTTCATCGCGGTCATCTCCGACCCCCACTTCAAGACCGGCACCCCGGAAGCCGACCAGACACTGCTCAAGTCGCTGATCGTGTTCGCCTGCCTGATGGAAGGCCTGTTCTTCTACGTCGGCTTCACGCAGATCCTGGCGCTGGGCCGCCAGAACAAGATGACGGGTGCTGCCGAGCAGTACCAGTACATCCTGCGCGATGAGTCCATGCATTGCAACTTCGGCATCGACCTGATCAATCAGCTCAAGCTGGAGAACCCGCACCTCTGGACGGCCGAGTTCAAGGCCGAGATCAAGGCGCTGTTCCTCAAGGCCGTCGAACTCGAATACCGCTACGCCGAAGACACCATGCCGCGCGGCGTGCTCGGACTGAACGCTTCGATGTTCAAGGGCTACCTCCGCTACATCGCGAACCGCCGCGCCACGCAGATCGGACTTGAAACCCTCTTCCCGAACGAGGAGAATCCGTTCCCGTGGATGAGCGAAATGATTGACCTGAAAAAAGAGCGCAACTTTTTCGAAACCCGCGTGATTGAGTACCAGTCTGGTGGTGCTCTCTCCTGGGACTGATCAACTGATCCATCGATTGAGTCGTGCACACGAGACAAACAAGACATAAGCACAATGATTTCTAGAATTGCAAAAACCAATGACGCTACCGAAGAGTGCGCGCTGGCTTTTGCTCCTGTGTTCGCGGTGCTGGGCCCGGTTCTCCGTATGCCCAACACCGTGAATCGCTTTACGTACTCCAAACGTGAAGTGCTCTTTGCAACGTGATCAAGGAGAAAACTATGGCAACTGCGAAAAAACCTGCGGCTAAAAAAGCTGCTCCGAAGAAAGCTCCTGCTAAAAAAGTAGCGGCAAAAAAAGCTCCTGCTAAAAAAGTAGCAGCGAAAAAAGCTCCGGCCAAAAAAGCGCCAGCGAAAAAAGTAGCGGCCAAAAAGCCAGCTGCGAAAAAAGCGCCAGCGAAAAAAGCCCCAGCGAAGAAAGTAGCGGCCAAAAAGCCGGCTGCGAAGAAAGCTGCTGCCAAGAAGAAGCCAGCTGCGAAGAAAGTAGCGAAGAAAGCTGCTGCCAAAAAGCCAGCTGCGAAAAAGCCAGCAGCCAAGAAAGCAGCGAAAAAACCCGCTGCGAAGAAAGCCGCGAAAAAACCTGCTGCCAAAGCACCCGCTGTAGCGGCTGCCCCTGCGGCTCAGACAACTCTGAACCCGCAAGCTGCCTGGCCGTTTCCTACAGCCAGCAAGCCCTGAGCAGCAAGGTATTTCTGCTGAAGCCCGGCGTCGCAAGATGCCGGGCTTTTTTCATGCCGGCAATAGCTTCACAGGCCATCACCGTCCCCGCAGCATGAGGGTCAGCCCTCGATCAGGGAGGCGTCCAGTGTGTAGTTCTGGCCACCCCGGCTGGCGATCTTGAGGGCACCGACCTTGTTGCCGAGCGCAGCACAACGCGCCAGCGACCAGCCCCGCTCCAGACCGAACAGCAGCGCTCCGCGAAATGCATCACCGCAGCCCGTCGGGTCCACCACTGCTTCAGCCTTGACCGGTGGTACCAGCGTTTTTTCACCATCGACCCACACTTCGCAGCCTTCGGCGCCCAGCGTCACCACCAGGCCCTGCACGCGGGCCGACAGCTCCGCGCAGGACAGGCCGGTGCGGTCACAGAGCATACGGGCTTCATAGTCGTTCACGGTGACCCAGGTCGCCAGATCCACGAAATGGCTCAGCTCCGCGCCGTCAAACATCGGCAAGCCCTGGCCCGGGTCAAAGACAAACGGAATGCCCGCCGCCTTGAACTGCTCTGCATGCTGCAGCATGGCGTCACGGCCATCCGGCGAGATGATGCCAATGGCGATATCCTGGCGTGCATCGATACGGGTGATGTGGGCCTGCATCATGGCACCGGGGTGGAAGGCCGTGATCTGGTTGTTGTCACGGTCCGTCATGATCATGGCCTGGGCGGTGTAGGTGTCGCCCACCTGCCGTACAAACTCGGTGCTGATGCCGAGTCCCTTCATGCGGTCCACGTACTCCGCACCGTCGCTTCCAACGGTGGCCATCGGCAGCGGTTGACCACCCAATTGCTGCAGGCTGTAGGCGATGTTGCCTGCGCAGCCACCGAACTCGCGGCGCAAGGCCGGCACCAGAAAGGACACATTGAGAATATGCAGCTGGTCGGGCAGGATCTGCTCGGCAAAGCGGCCCTCGAAACTCATGATGGTGTCAAAGGCCAGGGATCCACAAATTACAGCAGCCATTCGGTTCTCAATTCAGTCAGGGTAGGTTCAGGGATAAAAAGCAAGAATGCGATAGCCGGCCACCCGCAGAATGCCGGCGCCAGGGATGGGCGCAGGGGATGAGGCCGCGGCGGCGCTGCCCGGGGCGACCTTCAGCGCCACCACACCCGACACATCAGAGCGGGCAGCCAGCACCGGGGCGGTGACACCGAATTGGGCCGGTGCCAGCACACGGCGCACGACAGCCTGGTCCTGGCTGTCGGTCAGGGTCAGCTCGAGCGAGGGCATCTCCAGTGGCGTCGCCCCAACGTTCTTCAGCGTGAAGCTCAGGCGATAGGCATCGGCGCCGATACGGTTGAAGGCCGAGCTGTCGATCACCAGCGACTCGATCTGCCGGGGCGAGCGGATCTGGCACTGCAGCGGGCCGCACAGGGCCTGTATCAAGGGCAGCAGTTGCGGTTCGGTCACGGCCAATGCATCCCGGTTCTGGATCAGGGCCTGCAGCGCCAGCAAGCCGATCAGCAGCAGTGACACGCTACCAAGGGCTGCTTTGACCAGCGGCTTCTGCCAGAACGCCTTGCGACGCGCATCGCGCACGAAGGACACATCCTCCATGGTGGGAGCCAGTTCGGCAGATGGTCCGGAATCGTCAAAGCGCGGACTCTCCATCCGCTCGTCCTCGGCCGGTCGCAAGCGGTAAGGCGTGGAATCCCACGCGTCGGAGTCTTCCAGGGGGCGATCCGTGTCGGTGACGGCAAGGCTCTTTCGCGCCGGCGTCCAGTGGACAGGGGCCAGATCCTCGTCAGCGGCTGCGGCCGGCCACGCCACTGCTACCGGCAGAGGTGTTTGCGCCTCTGCAGGCAGAGGAGACCCTCCTGAATCAGCGGGCTCACCCTCGGGCCGGAGCGCAACAGGCGGTAGCAGGCTGCCCGCAACCGGGGGGAGCGGCGGCGTCACATCAGCGCCCGCCGGCATGGCAGGCAGGGCCTGCGACAACTCACGTGGCAACAGATGCGCCGATGCGTCAAACACCTCGGCGCACTGGCCGCATCGCACCCAGCCCTGCGAGACTTTGAGTTGATCGGCCACGACTTTGAACATCGTGCCGCAAGCGGGGCAGCGCGTAATGAGGCTCATCTAGCGCCGTATTGTAGGGGCCGTTACCAATGGTCACCGGTGGTGACAGTGTTCTGCAACGCCCGGAGGACAGCCGCTGGCGTGACCGCTGCAGGTGGCCCGCTCAGAAACGGGCAGTCATCAAAATCCAGCCTTCCTGCGCATCATGCACAGTGAGCTGGCAATACGGCGCATAAGCCGCTGTCAACTCGTCGGCCTGCCGGTCCAGAATGCCGGCCATCACCAGGTGCCCGCCTTTTTCCACATGGGAGCACAGCAGCGGTGCCAGCACCTTGAGCGGCGTGGCCAGAATATTGGCCAGCACGGTCCGGTACTGACCATGGGCCTTGTCCGGCAGCCCGGCATGGAGCGTGACATGGTTCGCCTCGGCGTTGGCCAGTGTGGACTCCACCGCCGCGGGGTCGATATCCACCGCATCGATGGCGCTGGCGCCGAACTTGGCGGCGCCGATGGCGAGGATGCCGGAGCCACAGCCATAGTCCAGCACACGGCCCAGACCAGCCCCCTCGCTTTTCGCTGACATCCGTTCGTCCTGAGCTTGTCGAAGGATACCCCCCGGGGGGGCTGTGCTTGCCACATTGGCTATTTCCGCCTGACCATGAGTTGCAATCCAGCGCAGGCACATGCGCGTCGTCGGGTGCGTGCCGGTACCGAAAGCCAGTCCCGGGTCGAGCCGGATAACCTGCCGGGCCTCGGCCGGCGGCTCATGCCAGGTCGGTACGATCCAGAATTCGGGGGTGATGTCGACAGGTGTGAACTGCGATTGCGTGAGACGCACCCAGTCCTGATCCGGCACGGGCTGCACCGCCACCACGCGGCATTCCGCGAAAAAATCCTGTGCAGCCAGCAATTGCGCCGCGTCGCGGGCCAGCTGCTCCGTCTGGAACAGCGACACCACCCGGGAACGTTCCCAGCCGGCTTTGGGCGGCGGCATGCCAGGCTCGCCGAACAGCGCCTGCTCGGCAGGCGTCTGCGCATCGGCGTCTTCCACCGAGACACTCAAGGCATCCAGTGCGTCCAGCGCATCACTGAGCGTTTCCACCTCATTAACCGGCGCCAGCAAAATCAGTTCAAACATCGTAATTGCCTCACAGAAAACTGCGCACCAGAATCGACGGGCGGCTTATTCAAGCAGGAGCCGCGGTCCGGCTCCGCCAGACGCAAGGCGCAGCGCCCCTTTTTTCCATTCAAGGGGCAGCGAATCACCGCAGGCACACGAAGTGGGGAGCGTGGGGGCTAGGCGACCGCTCAGCGGTCGCGCTTTGACAGCCACTCTTCAAGGTAGTGGATGTTGGTGCCACCATCCATGAACTTGGCATCCACCATCAGCTCGCGGTGCAGCGGAATGTTGGTGTTGATGCCCTCGACCACCGTCTCGGCAAGGGCCGTGCTCATGCGGGCCAGCGCCTGTTCGCGGGTGTCGCCGTGCACGATGATCTTGCCGATCATGGAGTCGTAGTTGGGCGGCACGAAATAGTTGGCGTAGATGTGCGAATCCACGCGCACACCCGGGCCGCCCGGCGTGTGCCAGGTGGTGATGCGCCCCGGCGACGGGACGAACTTGTACGGGTCTTCGGCATTGATGCGGCACTCGATCGCATGGCCCTTGATCTGGATGTCGCGCTGGGCAAACGGCAGCTTGTAGCCCGCGGCCACCATGATCTGGGTGCGCACGATGTCCACGCCGGTGATCCACTCCGTCACCGGGTGTTCCACCTGCACGCGGGTGTTCATCTCGATGAAATAGAACTCGCCGTTCTCGTACAGGAATTCGAAGGTACCGGCGCCACGGTAGCCGATCTTTTTCACCGCCGCGACGCAGCGCTCGCCGATGCGTTCGATCAGCTTGCGGGGAATACCCGGTGCCGGGCCTTCCTCGATGACCTTCTGGTGGCGGCGCTGCATGGAGCAGTCACGCTCGCCCAGCCAGACCGCATTTTTCTGCTGGTCGGCCAGGATCTGGATTTCGATGTGCCGGGGGTTCTGCAGGAATTTCTCCATGTAGACCTCCGGGTTTCCGAACGCAGCGCCGGCTTCCGCCTTGGTGGTCTGCACGGCATGCAGCAGCGCCGCTTCGGTATGGACCACCCGCATGCCGCGGCCACCGCCGCCGCCGGCGGCCTTGATGATGACCGGATAACCCACCTGCTTGGCGGTGCGCTTGATCAGCACCGGGTCGTCCGGCAGTGCGCCTTCCGAGCCGGGAACGCAGGGCACGCCGGCCTTGATCATGGTCTGCTTGGCCGAGACCTTGTCCCCCATGATGCGGATGGATTCCGGCGTCGGACCAATGAACTTGAAGCCGCTTTTTTCCACCCGCTCGGCAAAGTCGGCGTTTTCGCTCAGGAAACCGTAGCCCGGGTGGATGGCCTCGGCGTCCGTGACTTCCGCTGCCGAAATGATAGCCGGCATGTTGAGGTAGCTGTGGGACGACGGCGCCGGGCCGATGCAGACCGACTCGTCCGCCAGCTTGATGTATTTGGCCTCGCGGTCAGCCTCGGAATAGACCATGACGGCCTTCACGCCGAGTTCACGGCAGGCGCGCTGGATTCTTAGCGCTATCTCACCACGATTGGCGATCAGTATCTTTTTAAACATGCGACGGCAGCCTGGTTGTCAAAGTAGGCAGGCGCCCGCTCATTCAATGATGAAAAGAGGTTGGCCGTACTCGACCGCCTGGCCGTTTTCCGACAGGATCTTGGTGACGGTGCCGGATTTGTCGGCCTCTATTTCATTGAGGATCTTCATGGCCTCGATGATGCAGATGGTCTCGCCTTCCTTGACCACGCTGCCCAATTCGACAAAGGGTTTGGCGCCAGGGCTGGCCGAGCGGTAGAAAGTCCCCACCATGGGCGACTTCACGGCGTGACCTGCGGCCGGAGCCGGCGCAGCGTCGGCTGCCGCCGGGGCTACCACGGCAGGTGCCGCGACGGGTGCGGCCGCCATGGCCACGGCCGGCTGCTGCATCACCAGGGGGGCACCGCTGGATTTGACGATGCGTACCTTGCCTTCTGCCTCGGTGATTTCGAGTTCAGATACATTGGACTCTGACACGAGGTCGATCAGTGTCTTGAGCTTTCTCAGATCCATGGGTTCTCTCCAACGACGGTCCCTGTGGGCAGCATGAACCCGCTGCACCACGTCCTGACAGGGTGGAAGGAATGAGGCCTGCGCCATCTTCCTTCTTTTTTGATTTACTTTTCGCTTTGGTGCCCTTCAGCACTCTTTGGCAAGCCGTGACAGAACTGCTTGTGTCTGGCCAGCCCGCGAAAGCGCAGAGTGTACATCATGCTCAAGGGCCAAAGACGCCCATTCCAGGGTCGATCAAACTCAGTCAGCTCAGCAGATAGTCGATTTTGGACTCTTTTCAATGATTGATGGCAGCAGTAGAAGAAAAAATCTATTTCAGTTGCACCCAGGCGGCCAGATCTTCGGCGGAGATCTTGCCCGTTTTGCGGTGCAGCAGCTCGCCCGACCCACCAAACACCGCTGAAAAGGGCAAGCTGCCCGCCAGATTGCCCAGCGACTTGCTCAACTCGGTCCCGCCGAGGCCGGCCATCCCCACCGGAAAACTCAGCGGTCGGGTTTTCAGCCAGTTGCGTACGGCACTGGGCTGATCCACCGCCAGACCCAGCACCTCAATACCTTTGGCCTTGTTTTGCCGGTAAAAGCTGTCAAGCAGCGGTAACTCCTCAATGCAGGGCGGACACCAGGTTGCCCAAAAATTGACCAGCAACAGTTTGCCGCGGAAGCTGCTCATGGCCAGATTGGCGCCCTCGGGGGTGTCGAAGTTCAGCGCCCAGAAAGCCTGGCTGCTGGCATCCGGCTGCCCCGCCACGGACGCGCCGGTGACATCGTGCGGCCGAAACTTCCACCACGCCACCGAGGCGCCGGCCAGGCCAGCCGCCAAGGCCGTGCCGCCATACAGCATGTTTCTGCGATTCACATCAGGCTCCAGTTTGTCCAGACTCTTGCGCCAGCAATTTTTGCACGGCCGCCAGGTCGCCCCGGGGCGTACGGCCCTTGCCGTCCGGCCTGAGGGCGCCGCGCAGGTCATCATGGTCGTACACCATCAGGTGCACGCCGACGGTCTCGTTCAGCGGCCGGCACAGGCTGCGCAGGCTGAGCGCCTCCACCTTGTCGCCGGTGAACCCGGTCACTGTGCGCGGCTCGTAGTCCACGTTGTGTTCGATCAGCGCAATCTCTGCCGACTTCGGGTCGTCGCAAAACAGCTGGATGTAGATGTCCGACAGCCGGGTGGCCGTGCCATGCCAGACGGCACCGCCGAGATAGGGCCGAAACTGCCCCAGCCGCTCCATCCATACCAGCGCCAGCTCGCGCAGGGCCGCCAGTTCGGCGGGCTGAGTGTCCGCGCAGAACACAGAGATGTATTCACGCACCGCATCCTCGACCAGATCATTGCCGGGCAGTTCGGTGCGGGCCGGCAAGCCCATCTGCTTGACCGCACGGCGCTTGGCCGGGCCGTATTCCAGCCCTTCCTCGACCACCAGGGCGGCTGCGGTGGCCGCAATTTCAGCGCTGAGGGTAGAGGTGTTCATGGAATGGGACGGCAAAACCAGGTGGCGCGGCGGCCACTGCACGGAGCACTCCATTGTGCCCAAGTCGGGAATGCCTGCCGGCGCCGGGGGCAAGGAGAGGCAGCCCCTGCCTAGAATGCAGGCCATGCATATTCACATATTAGGCATTTGCGGCACCTTCATGGGGGGTCTGGCCGCGCTGGCCCGCGAGTCCGGACACAAGGTCACCGGCTGCGACACCGGCGTCTACCCGCCCATGAGCGACCAGTTGCGCGCGCTGGGAATCGAGCTGGTCGAGGGCTACAGCGCCGACCAGATGGCGTTTGCACCGGATGTGTTCGTGGTGGGAAATGTGGTGTCCCGTGCCCGTCTGCCTGACGGCACGCCAAAGTACCCGCTCATGGAGGCGATTCTGGACAGCGGCCTGCCCTACACGAGCGGCCCGCAGTGGCTGTCAGGCCACGTCCTGCACCACCCCACCCATCATCCGACCGGGCCGCGCCATGTGCTGGCCGTCGCAGGCACCCACGGCAAGACCACCACCACCGCCATGCTGACCTGGATTCTGGAGCGCGCCGGCATGAAGCCGGGTTTCCTGATCGGCGGCGTGCCGCTGAACTTCGGCGTGTCGGCCCGGCTGGGCGAGGGCAACACCTTTGTGATCGAGGCCGACGAATACGACACGGCCTTCTTCGACAAGCGCAGCAAGTTCGTGCACTACCG
>CBHWCZ010000029.1:0-34617 GCA_966112355.1 uncultured Polaromonas sp. | reverse complement strand
GGGCGGCCCCCTCGGGGGGCAGGGAGCTACACGCAGTGAGCGACCGTGGGGGCTCTTCTCTTTACCAGCACGAGCCGTGGAACCGGCTTAGCCGGGCCACAGGCGGGCGGCCCCCTCGGGGGGCAGGGAGCTACACGCAGTGAGCGACCGTGGGGGCTCCATTTACTTTTTGAATCGATGCATGTCCCGATTCAATTTGACCTGCCCACGCCGTCCATCCACACTCCGCGCAGCCTCAAGAGGGCAGACAAACCTACAACAACGCTGGAGACAAAAAGCATGTCAGGAATTCTCGATAAGGAACGCATCATTGCCGGGCCGGGCTTCAACCGCTGGCTGGTACCGCCGGCGGCACTGGCCATTCACCTGTGCATCGGCATGGCCTACGGCTTTTCGGTGTTCTGGTTGCCGCTGTCCAAGGCGCTTGGACTGAAAGACGCCATCAAGTGCGGCCCCGAGGTGGGCTTCATCCAGGAACTCTTCACCACCAGCTGTGACTGGAAGATCTCCACGCTCGGCTGGATGTACACCCTGTTCTTCGTGCTGCTGGGCACTGCCGCGGCGGTCTGGGGCGGCTGGCTGGAACGGGCCGGTCCGCGCAAGGCGGGCGTGGTGTCGGCGGTCTGCTGGTGCGGTGGCATGCTGATTTCAGCGCTGGGCATTTACCTGCACCAGTTCTGGCTGATGATCCTGGGCTCCGGTGTGATCGGTGGCATCGGCCTGGGGCTGGGTTATATCTCCCCTGTTTCCACGTTGATCAAGTGGTTCCCTGACCGTCGCGGCATGGCCACAGGCATGGCCATCATGGGCTTTGGCGGCGGCGCCATGATCGGCTCGCCGCTGGCCGCTGATCTGATGAAGTACTTCGCCACGCCGACCAGCGTGGGCGTGATGCAGACCTTTGTGGTCATGGCGCTGATCTATTTCGTGTTCATGGTGGCGGGTGCTTTCGGTTACCGTGTGCCCGAGACCGGCTGGAAGCCTGCTGGCTGGACGCCGCCACCGGCGCAGAGCGGCAATTCGATGATCACGCAGCGACATGTCCATGTGAAAAAGGTCTGGGGCATTCCCCAGTTCTGGCTGATCTGGATGGCTCTGTGCATGAACGTGAGCGCAGGCATCGGCGTGATCGGCATGTCTTCGCCCATGCTGCAGGAAGTGTTCGGCGGCGCGCTGATCGGTGTGCCGCTCAAGTTCGGTGAACTCGACAAGACCCAGCTGGCAGCGATTGCCGGCGTGGCCGCAGGCTTTACCGCGCTGCTCAGCCTGTTCAACATCGGTGGCCGTTTCTTCTGGGCCAGCCTGTCCGACAAGCTCGGCCGCAAGATGACCTATGTGGTGTTTTTCGTGCTGGGCGGCGTGCTGTACTTCGGCGTGCCTGGCAGTGCCGCTGCCGGCAGCATTTTCCTCTTCGTGGCCGCCTTCTGCGTCATCCTGAGCATGTACGGCGGCGGCTTTGCGACGGTGCCGGCCTACCTGGCCGACATTTTCGGCACGCAGATGGTGGGCGCGATCCACGGCCGCCTGCTGACCGCGTGGTCGACGGCCGGCATCGTCGGTCCGGTGGTGGTGAACTACATGCGCGAATACCAGCTGGGCCTTGGCATTCCCCGCAGCCAGGTTTATAACCAGACCATGTACATCCTCACCGGCATGCTGGTGGTGGGCCTGATCTGCAACCTGATGGTGCGGCCACTGAACGACAAGTGGTTCATGAGCGATGCCGAACTGGCGGAAGAAAAACGTCTGGCCCATGAAAAGGCCTCGGCAGCCGAATTGCGCCGCTCCGGCGAGGGTGGCGGCGCCGACACCGTCAGCCCCGCGGTGGTGGTGCTGGCCTGGCTGGCGGTGGGCATCCCGCTGGCGTGGGGTGTTTATCGCACGATGCAGAGCGTTGCCAAACTCATTCACTGATTTTTTGAACGGCCATCGGGCGGCTGCGGCAGGTGCTGCAGCCCCCATGGCTCCTGTTGCCATTTGAGCCCCATGCCATGAACCATCCGGGTCGCATTACCGAAATGAAAGCCGTGGCCATCGCCACGGTGGATGACATGCGCGAGCGCATCCGCCGCAAGAGCAAGCTCAAGGGGCGCCAGGCGGATGACGCATCGCTGGCCGAGGTGCGCGCACTGATAGGCGCACGGCCCCCCGAGGGCCATCGCCGTGACTTGCTGATCGAGCACCTTCACAAGCTGAACGATGCCTACCGCTGCCTGCACGACCGGCATCTGGTGGCGCTCGCCAAAGAGATGAACATCCCCATGGCCGAGGTCTATGAGGTGGCCACTTTCTACCACCACTTCGAGGTGGTGCGGGGTGACGAGCAGGCACCGGGCCTGACGGTGCGCGTGTGCGACGGCCTGGCCTGTGAGCTGGCCGGTGCGCAAGACCTGCTGGCGCGGCTGCCTGCGCTGCTGGGCGACCCGGATGTGCGCGTGGTGGCGGCGCCTTGCATTGGCCGCTGCGAGCAGGCGCCTGCAGCGGTGGTGCACCAGTGTCCGGTGCCGTTCGCGACGGCGGAGACGGTGGTGTCGCAGGTCCGCAAGGGGCAGGCCCACCATGTGCCGCCACAAGCTGGCATTCATTTTTCAGCGGCTGACCATGCCGAGGCCGCCATTCCAACATCGACCCTTCCGGCAGAGCAAAGCAGCCCGGCCTGCACCGACTACGCGACCTATCGCGCGAACGGGGGCTACGCGCTGGCGGCTGCTGTCGTCAATGGCGAGGAAGATGCCGAGCGCGTGCTCAAGGCCATGGAGGACTCGGGCCTGCGCGGTCTGGGCGGTGCGGGCTTTCCGGCGGGTCGCAAGTGGCGCATCGTGCGCGACCAGCCGGCACCGCGTCTGATGGCCGTGAACATCGACGAAGGCGAGCCTGGCACCTTCAAGGACCGCACTTATCTGGAGCGCGATCCGCACCGCTTTCTGGAAGGCCTGCTGGTGGCAGCGCAAGTCGTCGGCATTGACGCCTGCTACATCTACCTGCGGGATGAATACCACGGCTGCCGTGCCCTGCTGGAAGCGGAAATTGCCAAACTGCAGGCCGATCCACCCTGCCCCTTGCCGCACATCGAGCTGCGGCGCGGTGCCGGTGCCTACATCTGCGGCGAAGAGTCGGCCATGATTGAAAGCATCGAAGGCAAGCGCGGGGAGCCTCGCATGCGTCCACCCTACATCGCGCAGGTCGGCCTGTTCGGCCGGCCAACGCTGGAGCACAACTTTGAAACCCTGTACTGGGTGCGCGACATTGTCGAAAAAGGCCCGCAGTGGTTCAGCGGCTTTGGCCGCAACGGCCGCAAGGGCCTGCGTTCTTTCAGCGTGAGCGGCCGGGTCAGGGAGCCGGGCGTCAAGCTGGCGCCTGCCGGCATCACGCTGCTGGAGCTGGTGAATGAGTACTGCGGCGGCATGCAGGACGGCCACACGCTCTATGCCTACCTGCCGGGTGGCGCCTCGGGCGGCATTTTTCCGGCCAGCCTGGCCAATGTACCGCTGGACTTCGACACCCTGCAGCCGCACGGCGGCTTCATCGGCTCGGCCGCGGTCATCGTGCTGGGCCACCAGGACAAGGCCCGCGATGCGGCGCTGAACATGATGCGTTTTTTCGCCCACGAAAGCTGTGGCCAGTGCACGCCTTGCCGCGTCGGCACGGTCAAGGCAGCCACACTGATGGAAGCCGCCGCGTGGGACCACACGACGCTGGAAGACCTGAACGTGGTGATGACCGATGCGTCCATTTGCGGACTCGGCCAGGCGGCGCCCAACCCGGTGCGCTGCGTCCAGAAATATTTTGCACACGAGGTGACAACTTCGGGAGTCCAGTCATGAATGCGCCAGCCAAGCTCGTTGAAGTGACGCCGCAGGTCATCAGTTTCCTGCTGGACGGCAAGCCCGTCGAAGCCTACGAGGGCGAATCCATTCTGAAAGCGGCCGAGCGCAGCGGCGTCTGCATTCCGCACCTTTGCTACAAGGACGGCTTGCGCGCCGACGGCAATTGCCGCGCCTGCGTGGTCGAGATCAAGGGCGAGCGCACGCTCGCCCCCAGCTGCTGCCGTAGCGCCACCGCCGGCATGGAGGTGCAGGCCAACAGCGAGCGCGCCGTCAAGAGCCAGAAGATGGTGCTGGAGATGCTGCTCTCCGACATGCCCGACACCGGCTACAAATGGATTGAGGCCGATGAGTCGCTGCAGCATGGCGAACTCAGCGAATGGGCGTCGCGCATGGACGTTTCCGTGCGCCCGGAACTGAAGGCGCTGCGCCGTGAGCAGCCCGCCGCTGACGTGTCGCACCCCGCCATGGCCGTGAACCTGGATGCCTGCATCCAGTGCAACCGCTGCGTGCGCGCCTGCCGCGAAGAACAGGTCAACGACGTCATCGGTTACGCCATGCGCGGCTCGCACAGCGAGATCGTCTTTGACCTCGGCGACGCCATGGGCGACAGCACCTGCGTCGCCTGCGGCGAGTGCGTGCAGGCCTGCCCCACCGGCGCGTTGATGCCCAAGTCCCAGGTCGGCTCGCAGGTGGTGGACAAGAAAGTGGACTCGGTCTGCCCCTTCTGCGGCGTCGGCTGCCTGCTCACCTACAACGTCAAGGACAACCAGATTGTCAGCGTCGATGGCCGCGATGGCCCGGCGAACCACAGCCGCCTGTGCGTCAAGGGCCGCTTCGGCTTTGACTATGCGCACAGCCCGCAGCGCCTGACCGTGCCGCTGGTTCGCAAGGCCGGCGTGAGCAAGGACCCGGAGGCCCTGCAGCATCTGAACCGTGACACGGCCGACTGGTCTGAAGTGTTCCGCGAAGCCACCTGGGAAGAAGCGCTGGCACTCTCGGCCGGCCAACTCAAACACCTGCGCGACACGCATGGCAAGAAATCCCTGGCGGGTTTTGGCTCGGCCAAGGGCAGCAACGAAGAGGCCTACCTCTTCCAGAAACTGGTGCGCACCGGCTTCGGCTCCAACAACGTGGACCACTGCACACGGCTGTGCCATGCGTCCAGCGTGGCGGCGTTGCTTGAAGGCGTGGGCTCGGGGGCTGTGAGCAACCAGGTCAACGACGTCGAGCACTCGGACCTGATTTTCCTGATCGGCTGCAACCCCACCAGCAACCACCCGGTGGCGGCCACCTTCATGAAAAACGCGGCCAGGCGTGGCGCCAAAATCGTGATTGCCGATCCGCGCGGCACCGACATCGCCAAGCACGCCTGGCGCGCCTTGCCGTTCAAGGCCGACACCGACGTGGCCATGCTCAATGCCCTGATTCATACCGTCATTGAAGAAGGCCTGACGGACGAGGCCTTCATCCGCGAGCGTGCCAGCAATTACGAGGCGCTCAAGGAGAACGTCAAGGGCTACAGCCCCGAAGCCATGGCGCCGATCTGCGGCATCCCGGCCGAGACGCTGCGCGAAGTGGCGCGGGCTTTTGCTGCGGCCAAGGGCGCCATGATTCTCTGGGGCATGGGCGTGAGCCAGCATGTGCACGGCACCGACAACGCCCGCTGCCTGATTGCGCTGAGCACTGTCACCGGGCAGATCGGCAAGCCAGGCTCCGGCCTGCACCCGCTGCGTGGGCAGAACAATGTGCAGGGTGCGAGCGATGCCGGCCTGATCCCGATGATGTTCCCCAACTACCAGCGGGTGGACAACGCCGGCGCGCATGCGTGGTTCGAGAAATTCTGGGATACCAAGCTGGATGAAAAACCCGGCTACACCGTGGTCGAGATCATGCACAAGGCGCTGGCGCCCGACAGCGACCCGCACAAGGTGCGCGGCATGTACGTCATGGGCGAGAACCCGGCCATGAGCGACCCGGACCTGAACCATGCACGCCACGCGCTGGCCAGCCTGGAGCATCTGGTGGTGCAGGACATTTTCATGACCGAAACCGCCTGGCTCGCCGACGTGGTGCTGCCGGCGACGGCCTGGCCCGAGAAGACCGGCACGGTGAGCAACACCGACCGCATGGTGCAGCTCGGCCAGCAGGCGATTGACCCGCCGGGCGAGGCCAAACCGGATCTCTGGATCATCCAGCAGATTGCATCGCGGATGGGACTGGCGTGGGACTATGAAGGCGAGCACGCCGGTGTGGCGGCTGTGTACGAAGAAATGCGCCAAGCCATGCACGCGGCCATCTCGGGCATCACCTGGGAACGGTTGCAGCGTGAGTCCAGCGTCACCTACCCGTGCCTGAGTGCAGACGATCCAGGCGCCCCCACGGTGTTCATCGACCGTTTTGCCACCAGCGATGGGCGTGTGCACCTGGTGCCGGCCGACATCATTCCGGCCAACGAACGGCCCGATGCCGACTACCCCTTTGTGCTGATCACCGGCCGGCAGCTGGAACATTGGCACACCGGCAGCATGACGCGCCGCGCCACCGTCCTGGACGCCATCGAACCGATGGCCACCGCCTCGCTCTGCGGCGACGACCTGCAGGCCCTGGGCCTGGTGCCGGGGGATGTCATCACGGTACAGTCCCGCCGCGGCCAGGTGGCCATCCACGTGCGCCGCGACGACGGCACGCCGCGCGGCGCCGTGTTCATTCCGTTTGCCTATTACGAGGCAGCGGCCAACCTGATGACCAACGCCGCGCTGGACCCGTTCGGCAAGATTCCCGAGTTCAAGTACTGCGCAGTGGCGCTGCGGCGCGGCGGAGAGCCTGCCGCGGTCGCCGGTTACGGTACGCAGGAAGCGACAGCGCTGGCCGGTTGATCGGGGGAGGGCGCGGCCCGCGCCGGGTCAATGAACCTGTGACTGCAGGGTGGGTATTCATCGCCGTACACTCCCGGCATGTCTGACTTTCTGCTCCACAGCGCCGGCCCGGAGGCGGGCGCGCACCGGCCCTTTGTCGAGGTGGCGGTGGTGATGCGTCGCGAGCGGATCGACAACCGCTGGCAGCCCTGGCGCTGGTCGCTCGCGGACATCGTGCCGAACGAGGACGGTTTCGGCACGCAAGCGCGGCTGCTGCTGAAAGACGATCGCGAAGAGCGCTGGCTGCACCCCGGGTTCAGGGTGGAGCTGTTCACCGACGACGCGGAAGGGTACTACCTCAATGTCACCACCGAGCAGCCCTGTTTCTGGGTGGTGTGGCGCATGGAGGAAGAAGCGGCGCTGGCCGATGAGCCCGTGGCAGTGCCGCAGATCGTCACCCTGAGTTACCACGACGCCGGCCGCTGGCTGGATGCGCAGGAAACCGTGGAGCAGGTGCCGGTCACCCGCGACATTGCCGAGTGGATGCTGGCTTTCGTGGCGCAGCACCATGTGCTGGAGGCCAAGCGCCGCCAGCGGCCCCAGAGCTTCAAATCCCTTACCGACCGCTTCGGCAACCCGGCGCGCGTGAGCACGGATAAAACCATGGGCGGCGGTGGAGGCGGGGGCGGCCGTGGCTGACGAAGAACCGCGCGGCTTTCTTGGCCGCTGGGCGCGCCGCAAGACGGATGTGCTGCAGGGCAAGCCGCTGGATGAACCCGCGCCGCCAGCGAAGGCTGCGGTGACGCCGGTCCCGGCGGCCGTCCCTGCGGCTGCAGCGGTGGCGCCGGATGGCGCGCCTGCCAAGCCAGCCACGGACCCCGCCGCCCCGGTCGCCAAGCCCCTGTCGCTGGACGACGTGAGCCTGCTCACCAAGGATTCGGACTTCAAGCCCTTCATGGCCACCCATGTGGGCCCGGAAGTGCGCAATGCGGCGATGAAGAAGCTCTTTGCCGACCCGCACTTCAATGTGATGGATGGGCTGGACATTTACATCGACGACTACTCCAAGTCCGACCCGATTCCGGAATCCATGCTCCGGCAGATGACGAGCGCCAAGTTCCTGAAGCTGTTTGACGACGAGGAAGAAGAGTCCAGTTCCGGTGATCAGGCATCGGCCACGCTCCCACAGGCTGTCCCTGCATCGGGGGAAAATGCGTACCCTGCGGGCGGTGAAAGCGTGGCACAGTCCACTGGTTCGCCGGCAGTTCTGTCGGCAGGCCCTTCCGGTACATCCGGCCCTTCCGGTTTTCCAGATACCGATACCAGCCAGCCTGCCCCCGTCCCGGTGACAGAAGCCAGCCCACACGACCATGCCCACACTGATTTGCGACTGCAACCAGACCATGCCGCTCCAGCCCCAGGCGCTGGGCACGGCACTGAATGAGACACTGACCCTGCATTCGGCACTGTGCCGGCGCGAGGTGGGGAGTTTCCAGAAAGCCATTGCCTCGGGCGATGACGTGGTGGTGGCCTGCACCCAGGAAAAACGCCTGTTCGCCGAGGTGGCGGGCCAGACCCAGGGCGCCACCTCGGTCATCAAATTTGTCAACATCCGCGAGACCGGCGGCTGGAGCCGGGACGGCGCCAGCGCCAGCCCCAAGCTCGCGGCGCTGCTGGCCGCCTCCCACTTGCCCGACGCGGAGCCGGTGGCCACCGTCACCTACAAAAGCAGCGGCCGCCTGCTGATCGTGGGCGCGCTGGACCGGGCCGAGCAGGTGGCCGCACTGCTGGCCGACACGCTCGACGTGACGATCTTCGCGCAAGGGGTCTCTGCGCAGCCGCAGGGCGGGTTTCCGGCGCAGGAGCGCAAATACCCTGTGATCAGCGGTGAGCAGCTGGCACTGAAGGGCTGGCTGGGTGCGTTTGAGGCCAGCTGGAACAAGACCAATCCGATTGACCTGGACCTGTGCACGCGCTGCAATGCCTGCGTGACAGCCTGCCCTGAAAACGCGATCGACCTCAGCTACCAGGTCAAGCTGGACAAGTGCAGCTCGCACCGCGACTGTGTGGCCGCCTGCAAGGTCGCCGGGGCCATTGACTTCAACCGTGAGCCGCAGAAGCTCTCGGAGTCTTTCGACATCGTGCTCGACCTGGGTGCCCGGCCCCTGATCGGCCTGCACGCGCCGCCGCAGGGCTACTTTGCCCTTGATGCCTCGGCGGGTCTGGCGTCCCCCGGTCTGCTGGCCACGGTCGTCAAACTGCGCGACCTGGTGGGCGAGTTTGAAAAGCCCAAGTTCTTTGCCTACAAGCAGAAGCTGTGCGCCCACAGCCGGAACGAAACCGTCGGCTGCAATGCCTGCATCGACATCTGCTCGGCCCAGGCCATCAGCAGCGAGAAAAGTAGACAGCAAATTGTTGTCAACCCGAACCTGTGCGTGGGTTGCGGTGCCTGCACCACGGTGTGCCCCACCGGTGCGCTGACCTACGCCTACCCGCGTGCCAGCGAGCAGGGTGTGCGTCTGAAAACCCTGCTGTCCACTTACGCCAAGGCAGGGGGCACCCATCCCGTCCTGCTGCTGCACAGCCAGACGCAGGGTCAGCAGGCAGTGGAGGCCCTGGGCCGCGCCGCCCGGCTGAACACCGCCGTGCGCGGTGTGCCCGCCAATGTGATTCCACAGCCGCTGTGGCATACCGCCAGCGTGGGGCTGGACCTGTGGCTCAGCGCCGTGGCGCTGGGTGCGTCCCAGGTGGCGGTGCTGGTGACGGACGAGGAAGCACCCGCCTACCTCGAAGGCCTGGCCGACCAGATGCGCGTGGCGCAGGCGCTTCTGAATGGCATGGGCTATGCGGGTGTGCATTTCCATCTGGTGCGCACCGCCGGTGGCGCCCACCACGCCGCTGAGACGGCACTGGACGCTGCCCTGCAGGCCATCAGCCGCGCGCGGCCTGCTGGGCCTGCAACGCCCGCCCGCTTTGCCGTGGTGCAGGAAAAACGCAGCACGCTCGACATGGCGCTGGACCACCTGATGACCCAGGCGCCAGCGCCGCTGCCGGAGGCCGTTGCGCTGCCGGCCAAGGGCTCGCCCTTCGGCAGCCTGCGCGTCAATGCCGACACCTGTACCCTGTGCCTGAGCTGCGTCAGCGCCTGCCCGGCCAGCGCGCTGCAGGACAACCCGGATCGCCCGCAGCTCAAGTTCATCGAGAAAAACTGCGTGCAGTGCGGCCTGTGTGCCAGCACCTGCCCGGAGGACGCGATCACGCTGGAGCCGCGCCTGTTGCTGACGCCGCAGCGCAAGGAGGCGCGCGTCCTCAATGAAGCCCAGCCCTACCAGTGCATCCGCTGCAGCAAGCCTTTCGGCACGCTCAAGGGGATCGAGTCGATGCTGGGCAAACTCTCCGGCCACGCGATGTTCCAGGGTGCAGCGGCCGACCGGCTGAAGATGTGCGGCGACTGCCGGGTCATTGACCTCTATTCCGCCGAGAACGAAATCAAGATCACCGACATCCGCTGAAGAACCTGCACGCCATGACGCAAGCCCCCCTTTCTGCTTCCACCCTTGACGAAGAAACCGCACGCGCCGAGGTCTACGGCCTGCTGGCGGCGCTCTACTACGCAGCACCTTCGGCCGAGCTGCACGAGAACCTGCGCGTGGCCGTCACGGAAGCGCCGGCCGCCGGCGCACTGCTGGAGCGTTCCTGGCGGGATGTGGTGGCTGCGGCGCGTGAGATGCCGCTGGCGGACATCCGGCAGGAATACGACGCGCTCTTCGGAGGCGTGGGCAAACCCGAGGTGTACCTCTTTGGTTCCCATTACCTGAGTGGATTTCTCAACGAAAAGCCGCTGGCGTTGCTGCGTGATGACATCGCCGCGCTGGGCCTTGCGCGTGACGACACCATGTCCGAGACCGAGGACCACGTGGCCTATGTGTGCGAGGTGATGCGTTACCTCATCGCCGGTGAGGATGCGGCGGTGGCCAATCTCACACGGCAACGCGAGTTTTTCACCCGGCATGTGCAGGCCTGGGTTCCAGCGCTGTGCGATGCCCTGGCAGTCCATCCCAAGGCGCGTTTTTACCGTGCGCTCGGTGCCTTCACTGGCAGTTTTGTGAGTGTCGAGACACAGGGATTCGACATGCTGGTTTGACAGCCTGTAACACCTGCCCGACGACGGCCATGAAGGCGCGTCGAAAGGGTTTTCACTGAACACGTTTTATCTCAATTTGAGACACTGTTCAGGTCGGAAATGGATGGCGAAAAAGATAAGATTACTTACCTTTTAGGTATACGGTGTTATGCGGGTAACCCTGTAAGTGAACGCCGAACTCTGACGTAAAGTATGTAAATAGTTACATAGGTGGCTGTGAAAGCCTTTCTGGAGACATTCATGCAAGACGGTCAATCCAAGCCTTCGCGCCGGGGCTTTTTCTTCGGTGCCGCTGTCACCGGTGCTGCGGCTGCAGCCGTGGTGGCCTTGCCGGGTGCCCCGGCACTTCAGGCCGGGCTGCAGGAGCCTGCCAAGCCGGCGCCGGAAAAGGGTGGCGGCTACAGCCTCTCCGAGCACGTCAAGCGCTACTACAAGACCACGCGCATCTAATTCGTTTCACCTTTCACGGAGAGCTTCATGCTGCTCACGAAAAAATCCAATGATGTCCATCCAGCGCACCGTGCGGGGTCCCCGCGCTTTGTGCAGAGTCTTGCGCGCGGCCTGTCCGGCGCCTTGCCCACCATGGACCGACGTGCTTTCCTGCGCCGCTCCGGCCTGGGGGTTGGCGTGGGCCTGGCGGCGACGCAGCTGACGCTGGTCAAGAAGGCCAGGGCGGCCACGCCAGGCGCCGGCGATGGCAGCGGGAAAATTGAAGTCAAGCGCACCGTCTGCACGCACTGCTCCGTGGGTTGCGCGGTCGATGCGGTGGTGGAGAACGGTGTCTGGGTCCGCCAGGAAGCCGTGTTTGACTCCCCGATCAACCTCGGTGCGCATTGCGCCAAGGGCGCAGCCCTGCGCGAGCACGGCCATGGTGAGTACCGCCTGCGCTACCCGATGAAGCTGGTCAACGGCAAGTACGAGCGCATCAGCTGGGACGTGGCACTCAACGAAATCTCCGCGCGCATGCTGGAGTTGCGCAAGGCCAGCGGTCCGGACTCGGTCTACTTTGTTGGTTCGTCCAAGCACAACAACGAGCAGTCCTACCTGCTGCGCAAGTTCGTCAGCTTCTGGGGCAGCAACAACTGCGACCACCAGGCCCGCATTTGCCACTCCACCACGGTGGCGGGTGTCGCGAACACCTGGGGTTATGGTGCGATGACCAACTCGTACAACGACATGCAGAACAGCAAGTGCGCGTTGTACATCGGCTCCAACGCCGCCGAGGCGCACCCCGTCAGCATGCTGCACATGCTGCACGCCAAGGAAACCGGCTGCAAGATGATCGTGGTGGACCCGCGCTTCACCCGCACGGCCGCCAAGGCCGACGAGTACATCCGCATCCGCTCCGGCTCCGACATTCCCTTCCTGTTCGGCATCCTGTACCACATTTTCAAGAACGGCTGGGAAGACACCAAGTACATCAACGACCGTGTCTACGGGATGGACAAGGTCAAGGAAGACGTTCTTGCCAAATGGACGCCGGACAAGGTCGAGGAGGCCTGCGGCGTGCCGGAAGCCCGTGTGTACATGGCCGCCGAGATGATGGCCAAGAACCGTCCTTCCACCATCGTCTGGTGCATGGGGCAGACCCAGCACACCATCGGCAATGCCATCGTCCGCGCGTCCTGCATCCTGCAGCTGGCACTCGGCAACGTCGGTGTATCCGGCGGCGGCACCAACATTTTCCGTGGCCACGACAACGTCCAGGGTGCCACCGATGTCGGCCCCAACCCCGATTCGCTGCCGGGCTACTACGGCCTGGCCGAAGGCTCCTGGAAGCACTTTGCCAAGACCTGGGGCGTGGACTTCGACTGGATCAAGGGCCGCTACGCCTCGGCAGCCATGATGGGCAAGCCCGGCATCACGGTGTCGCGCTGGATTGACGGCGTGCTGGAAAAGAACGAGCTGATCGACCAGGACTCCAATCTCCGTGCGGTGTTGTTCTGGGGCCATTCGCCCAACTCGCAGACCCGCGGCCTGGAGATGAAGCGTGCGATGGACAAGCTGGATCTGCTGGTCGTGATCGACCCGTACCCATCAGCCACCGCTGCCATGGCGGCCATGCCCGGCAAGGCCGAGGACTTGAACCCCAACCGCGCGGTGTACCTGCTGCCGGCCGCCACGCAGTTCGAAACCAGCGGATCGGTCACGGCCTCCAACCGTTCATTGCAGTGGCGTGAAAAAGTCATTGAGCCGCTGTGGGAAAGCCGCACCGACCATATGATCATGCACCAGTTTGCAGAGAAGTTCGGCTTTGCCAAAGAGCTCTCCAAGAACTACAAGATGCAGAAGGTCAAGGGCATGGACGAGCCCGTGCCGGAAGACATCCTGCGCGAGATCAACAAGACCTGCTGGACCATCGGCTACACCGGCCAGAGCCCGGAGCGGCTGAAGGCGCACATGCGCAACATGCACCTGTTCGACGTCAAGACACTCAAGTCCAAAGGCGGCAAGGACAAGGAAACGGGTTACGACACCACCGGCGATTACTTCGGTCTGCCATGGCCCTGCTACGGCACGCCAGAGCTGAAGCACCCCGGCTCCCCCAACCTGTACGACACCTCGAAGCACGTGATGGAAGGCGGCGGCAACTTCCGCGCCAACTTCGGCGTGGAAAAGGACGGCAAGAACCTGCTGGCGGAAGACGGCTCCCATTCCAAGGGTGCCGACATCACCACCGGTTACCCCGAGTTCGATCACCTGCTGGTCAAAAAGCTCGGCTGGTGGGATGAACTCACTGACGCCGAGAAAACGGCCGCAGAAGGCAAGAACTGGAAGACCGACTCGTCGGGCGGCATCATCCGTGTGGTCATGAAGAACCACGGCTGCCATCCCTTCGGCAATGCCAAGGCACGCGCTGTGGTCTGGAACTTCCCGGACGCCATTCCGCAGCACCGCGAGCCGCTGTATGGGAACCGCGCCGACCTGCAGGCCAAGTACCCGACGCATGACGACAAGAAAGCCTTCTGGCGCATGCCCACGCTCTACAAGACCATCCAGCAGAAGAACATTGCCGACAAGGTGCATGAGAAGTTCCCGCTGGTGATGACCTCGGGCCGTCTGGTCGAGTACGAGGGCGGCGGCGAGGAAACCCGCTCCAACCCGTGGCTGGCCGAACTGCAGCAGGAGATGTTCATCGAGATCAATCCGAAAGTGGCGTCCGAAAAAGGCATCCGCAATGGCGAGCGCGCCTGGGTCAGCACCCCGACCGGTGCACGGCTCAATGTGCAGGCCATGGTGACCGAGCGTGTCGGTCCCGACACCGTGTTCATGCCCTTCCACTTCTCGGGTCGCTGGCAGGGTGCGGACATGCTGGCCTATTACCCGAATGGTGCGGCACCTGTGGTTCGCGGCGAGGCCATCAACACCGCCACCACGTACGGCTACGACAGTGTGACGATGATGCAGGAAACCAAGACGACGGTCTGCAATGTAGAGAAAGCATAAGAGGGCATCAATATGGCACGCATGAAATTTGTCTGTGACGCAGAGCGCTGCATTGAGTGCAACGGCTGCGTAACGGCCTGCAAGAACGAGCACGAAGTCCCCTGGGGCGTCAACCGCCGCCGCGTGGTCACCCTCAACGACGGTGTGCCTGGCGAAAAATCCATCTCGGTGGCCTGCATGCATTGCAGCGATGCACCGTGCATGGCGGTGTGCCCGGTGAACTGCTTTTATCGCACCGACGAGGGTGTGGTGCTGCACGACAAGGACATCTGCATCGGCTGCGGCTACTGCTCTTACGCCTGCCCGTTCGGTGCGCCCCAGTTCCCGTCCGCCGGCACCTTCGGGGTGCGCGGCAAGATGGACAAGTGCACCTTCTGCGCCGGCGGCCCGGAGGCCAATGGCAGCCAGGCCGAGTTCGAGAAATACGGGCGCAACCGCCTGGCCGAGGGCAAGCTGCCCGCCTGCGCAGAGATGTGCTCCACCAAGGCCCTGCTGGCCGGTGATGGCGATGTGGTGGCGGACATCTTCCGCAACCGCGTGGTGCAGCGCGGCAAGGGTGCTGAAGTCTGGGGCTGGGGCACGGCCTACGGTTCCAAACAGGCTGGCCAGCCACCTGCAGGAGCCAAGTCATGATGCGCGCCACCATGCTGCTTCCCGTGTTGGCATCCCTTGCGCTGCTTGGTGCCTGCGGCGAAAAGCCGCAAACACTGGCCGGCAAGAAAAGCGACGCCCCGGCCTTCCAGGGGGCCGAGAATGCCTTCGTGGCACCCGGCTGGAAGCCGGGCGACAAGACCAGCTGGGAGCAGGGCCTGAAGGCGCGCGCGCTCAACACCCAGAACGAATACTCCAAGACCAACTGACTGGAGCCACCATGAAATCAGCGCGTGTCGCTCTATTTTCGATAGCGTTCGGGTGGATCGCAGCCACCGGGATCGCGGCCGCGCAGACCCCGGCGGCCCCGCCTGCTGCGCCAGCGGCGGCCACCACTGCAGGCGTCAAGGGCCAGAACATCTTTGAGGTCAAGCCCGACGCCAGCGAAGCCCCTGACTACGCCAAGCAGACCAATGGTGAGCGTGCCAAGGTGCAGCCCGGCAACAATGCGCCCATGTGGCGCCAGGTCGGCGAAGGTGTGACCGGCTACAGCAGCCTGCCCAAGAGCGAAGCGCCTGAGGCCGGCAACCTGATCCAGCCCTTTGTGCAGTACCCCGGTTCGCGTGTCACCAACGCCGGTGAGGCATGGCGCCAGGTGCGCAACAACTGGATCATCCCCTACGGTGGTTCGCTGTTCCTGATCACGGTGCTGGCGATTGCCATTTTCTACAAGACCCGGGGTTCGATGAAGCTCCATGGTGCAGAAACCGGCCGCAAGATCGAGCGCTTCACCCCCTTCGAGCGGGCCGCCCACTGGTCCAACGCGATTGCGTTTTCTGCGCTGGCGATCTCGGGCCTGGTCATGGCGTTCGGCAAGTTCTTCCTGCAGCCGGTGATCGGCGGTCTGCTGTTCGGCTGGCTGACCTACCTGCTGAAAAACCTGCACAATTTTGCCGGGCCGCTGTTCGCCGTCTCGCTGGTGATCGTGTTCGTGACCTTTCTGCGCGACAACTGGCCACAAAAAGGCGACCTGAACTGGGTGCTCCAGGGCGGCGGCATGATCGGCAAGTCGGAGCCACCATCGAACCGCTTCAATGCCGGCGAGAAGGTGGTGTTCTGGGGCGGTGTGTTCCTGCTGGGCATCGTGGTGGTGTCCTCGGGCTTTGTGCTCGACAAGATCCTGCCGGGCCTGGTGTACGAGCGTGCCACCATGCAGGTCGCCCATATGGTGCATGCCATCGCCACCGTGCTCATGATGTGCCTGTTCCTGGGCCACATCTACCTCGGAACGATTGGTCAGGAAGGCGCCTACAAGGGCATGCGGACAGGCTATGTCGACGAGACCTGGGCCAGGGAACATCACCAGTACTGGTACGAGGACGTCAAGGCCGGCAAGATCCCCGCCCAGCGCACCCCCACCCCACCGCCTGCCCACACGGCGCAGGCCTGACGAACCGCACGTGAGGACGGCATGAAACAAGCAATGAAACAAATCATGAAACCTGTGCTGGCGCTGGCTTTGCTGGCTGGCATGTCCGCTGCGGCAGTCGCCAAGCTTCCCGCACTCAGCGACGAGGCGAAAGCCAAGGCCGCCGAGGCCGCTGCCAAAACCGCCTGGACCGGCAAGGTCGATGGCTACCAGCTGTGCAAGTCGCAGGACAAGGTGGCGGCCGGCTACTACAAGACGGCCAAGGCCGCCGGCAAGGAGACCAAGCCTGCCGCGGCTGTGCCGGCCTGCGCTGATCCCGGACCTTTTGTGTATTCGCCAGCCGCCCCGGCAGCGCCTGCCGCTGCGGCCGCCAAGCCGATCGAGGCAGCCGGTGCGCACTCGCCTTCAGGCACCGCGGCCAGCCCGCCCAGCACCAAGGCGCCGGACGCCACGGTCAATCCGGCCAAGAAATCCTGAGAGATTGGCTGAGAGGTCAACCTCTCCCGAACAAGCCGGCCCACGGGTGCCGGCTTTTTCTTTTTTGCGGTAGTCTTTCCCTCTTCACCATGTCCACGCCATCCACTGTGTCTCCCCCGCCCGCTGCAGGCCATGCGCTGGCGCCCGTGCTGCCCCGTCTGAGCGCGGCGCATGCGCCTCTTACCTGCGAGGTCGACACGATCAATGAATTTGGCGAACACCACGCCATCGCCATCCCCGCCGAACGTGCGCTGACGGTCTATGTCGACAAGCGCGAGCTGGTCACGCTGATGACGCTGGGCGCGCACCCCGAACTGCTGGTGCTGGGCTATCTGCACAACCAGCGGCTGGTGCGGTCCGTGGGCGATGTCGAATCCATCACGGTCGACTGGGACGTTGGCGCCGCCGCCGTCAGGACGCGGCATGGCATCGCCGACATCGAAGAAAAAACTGCGCGCCGCGTGGTCACCACCGGTTGCGGGCAGGGCAGCGTGTTCGGCGGCCTGATGGACGAGGTGGACCAGATTGTGTTGCCGCCGCAGGCCCGCCTGACGCAGAGCCAGCTCTACAGCCTGGTCAACACCATCCGGCTGAAGGAGACTACGTACAAATCGGCCGGATCTGTCCATGCCTGCGCGCTGTTTTCCTGCCTGACGCCCGAGCCCGAGATGCTGCTGTTTGTAGAAGACGTGGGCCGCCACAACGCCATCGACACCATTGCTGGTTGGTTGTCCATGAACAGGGCCCCCACGCTCCCCACTGCGTGTGGTTCGCTGCCCCCCGAGGGGGCTGAACTTGCTCGGGGCGGCCCTTCGCTGCGTTCCTCGGCTATTGCGCCGAGCGCATGGGATGGTTTGGTGTTCTACACCACCGGCCGCCTGACCAGTGAAATGGTCATCAAGTCGGCACAGATGGGCGTGCCCATCGTGATCTCGCGCAGCGGCATCACCCAGATGGGCCATCAGGTCGCGCAGACCGTGGGCCTGTGTGCCATTGGCCGGGCGACGAACAAGCGCTTCGTCTGCTACGCCAACGCCCAGCGGCTGGTGCTGCAGCCGGGGCTGGTGGTGCGCCAGGAGCCCCGGGCCGATGCTGACACCTGAGCAGCTTGAACCCCATCGCCACGCGGCCGCAAAACCCGTTGTGACCGCCGGTTAAGCCGGATGCGCTAAGGTGTCGGCATGGCACCTCTCTTTCTCCGCCTTGGCTGGAAAACCATGCTGCGCGATCTGCGCGCCGGTGAACTGCGCCTGTTGATCGTCGCGGTCACGCTGGCGGTTGCGGCACTGACGGCAGTCGGTTTCTTTGCCGACCGGCTCAAGGGCGGCCTGCAGCGTGACGCGCGCCAGCTGCTCGGTGGTGATGCGGTGGTCCGCAGCGATGGCCCCACGCCGCAAGCCTTTATCGACAGGGCGCGCGCGCTGGGTCTGCAGGCGGTCTCGACCGTGACCTTTCCCACCATGGGCCGCGCCCGCGACGAAGACGGTGGCGCCAGCAAGCTGGTGGCCTTCAAGGCCGTGCCGGCCGGCTACCCGCTGCGCGGCAAATTGAAGGTCGCGGAAACCGTGGATGCATCCGAGGGTGCCGTGCACGACACGCAGGAAATCCCCGCTCCCGGCACCGCATGGGCCGACCCCTCGCTGCTCGATGCGCTGGGGCTGAAGATCGGCCAGACGCTGCTGATGGGCGACGCCAGCTTCACGCTCACCCGCGTCATCGTGCAGGAGCCGGACCGGGGTGCCGGCTTCATCAGCTTCTCGCCGCGCGTGATGATCAACGCCGCCGATGTCGCCGCCACGGGCCTGATCCAGCCGGCCAGCCGCACCAACTACCGCTTTGCCGTGGCCGGCAACGAAAAAGCCGTCAGCGCCTATGTGAAGTGGGCCAATGATCTGCTCAAGGCGCCGGCGTCTGAAGCGGGCGGGCAACGCCTGGGGGGGGTGCGGCTGGAGTCGCTCGAAAGCGGCAGCCCGGAAATGCGCCAGACGCTGGACCGTGCCGAGAAGTTTCTCAACCTGGTCGCGCTGCTGGCGGCGCTGCTGAGCGCGGTGGCCGTGGCCATCGTGGCCCGCGGATTCGCGGCCAAGCACCTGGACGACTGCGCCATGCTGCGGGTGCTGGGCCAGCCGCAGCGCACCATCGCGCTGGCCTACACCTTCGAGTTTGTGGTGGCCGGCCTGATCGCCAGCGCGCTGGGCGTGGTGGTGGGCTTCGGCGTGCACTACGCGTTTGTGCTGCTGCTCGCCGGGCTGGTCGAAACGGCCTTGCCGGCGGCCACGGGGTGGCCGGTGGCCTTCGGCATGGGCATGGGCCTGACCCTGCTGCTGTCCTTCGGCCTGCCCCCCGTGCTGCAACTGGCGCAGGTGCCGCCGCTGCGGGTGATCCGCCGTGATGTGGGCAACCTCAAGCCGGCGTCGATGGCGGTGCTCGGTGTCGGCATGCTGGGCTTTGCCGCGCTGCTGGTGGCGGCCAGCAGCGACCTGAAGCTGGGCCTGATCGCTGTCGGTGGGTTTGCCGGTGCGGTGCTGGTGTTTGCCGTGGCGAGCTTTGCCGCCGTCAAGCTCCTGCGCGCCAGTGTCAATGAGGTCACGGCACCGCGCTGGCTGGTGCTGGCCACGCGGCAGTTGTCGGCGCGGCCGGTGTACGCCGTGGTGCAGACCAGCGCGCTGGCGGTCGGCCTGCTGGCGCTGATGCTGCTGGTGCTGCTGCGCACCGACCTCATCAGCAGCTGGCGCAAGGCCACGCCGCCCGATGCACCCAACCGCTTTGTCATCAACGTGCAGCCGGAGCAGGGCGCGGCCTTCCAGCAGGCGTTGATCGAGGGCGGCGTGAAGAAGTACGACTGGTACCCGATGATCCGCGGCCGGCTGGTCGCTGTGAACGGCAAGGCGGTCACGCCCGATGATTTTGAGGACGACCGCGCCAAGCGGCTGGTCGACAGGGAGTTCAACCTGTCCAACGCGGCGGCCCAGCCCGAGCACAACCAGATCGTCAGCGGCCGCTGGAGCGCCGGCGAGAAAGACACGGTGAGCGTGGAAGATGGCCTGGCCAAGACGCTGGGCCTCAAGCTGGGCGACACCCTGCGCTTTGACATGGGGGGCCAGCAAAGCGAGGCGAAAATCACCAGCCTGCGCAAGGTGGACTGGGGTTCCATGCGCGTCAATTTCTTCGTGATGTACCCGGTGGCCGAACTGCCGGCCGATGTGCCGTTGTCGTATATCACCGCTTTCCGCGCCCCCGAGCCATCGGCTGCCGTGAGCGGTCAGCCCAAGCCCCAGAGCTTCGACAACACCCTGGTGCGGGCCTTTCCCAACATCACCAACGTGGACATGAGCAGCACGCTGGCGCAGGTGCAGCGTGTGCTCGACCAGGTCATCCGCGCGGTGGAGTTCCTGTTCGGCTTCACGCTGGCAGCGGGCCTGGTGGTGCTGTTTGCCGCCATCACCGCCACCCGCGAGGAGCGCGCGCAGGAGTTCGCCATCATGCGCGCGGTCGGCGCGCGGGCCTCGCTGCTGCGGCAGGTACAGCGGGCCGAGCTGGCCGGTGTCGGGCTGCTGGCCGGCTTCCTGGCCTCGCTGGTGGCACTGGTCGTGGGCTGGGGGCTGGCGCGTTATGTCTTTGACTTCAGCTGGACCGGTTCGTGGACGGTACCGGTGCTGGGCAGTCTGGCTGGTGCGTTGCTCGCGCTGGCGGCCGGTTGGTGGGGGCTGCGGTCAGTGCTGAACACACCGGTGGTCGAGACCCTGCGCAAGGCGCAGTCAAGCTGATCAGTGTTTGCCCCGTGCGCGTGCACTCAGCCCAGCAAGGCCGCCACGTCCGCGTGGCGCGGAATGCCGTCGATGGCGCCGTGCTTTGTCACCGACAGCGCCGCTGCGGCATTGGCCCACTGCACCGCCGGCGCCAGCGCCTCACCCCGGGCCAGGGCGGCTGCCAAGGCGCCGGTGAAGGTGTCACCCGCACCGATGGTGTCGCGCACGGCCATGGTCCTGCCGTGCACCATCACCGTGGCCTGGCCGCTGCGGTAGAGCTGGCAACCGGCCGCGCCCAGCGTCACCACCACAGACCCTGCGCCGCGGGCCAGCAGTTGCGCAGCGGCATCGTCCAGCGACGCATCGGGTGCTGCGCCGGCGAGCTGGAACAACTCGCTCTGATTGGGGGTGAGCACATCCACCAGCGCCAGCAGCGCGTCATCCAGAGGCCTGGCCGGTGCGGGGTTGAGCAGCGTGAGGGCGCCGGCTGCACGCGCCAGGCGGAAGGCCGCCAGCGTGGCCTCCAGCGGCACCTCGCACGAAGCCATCACCACGCGGCACTGACGGAGCAGCCGACTGGCAGCCTCCGCATGTCGTGCACCCAGACCGGCCCCGGCGCCCGGATACACCGCAATGCTGTTGTCGCCATCGGCGTACACGAGGATCTGCGCCACGCCGCTGCGCTCACCGGCAGCCTGTTCGACATGGCCGGTGGCTATGCCTTCGGCCTGCCACAGCGCCATGCCCATGCGGCCGAAGTCGTCGTCGCCGATACGGGCAATCAGGGCCACGCGCGCGCCCTGCCGCGCGGCGGCCACAGCGGCGTTGCTGCCTTTTCCGCCCGGACTGATGCCGAAGGCGCTGGCCATCAGCGTCTCGCCCCGGGCGATGGGACGCGCCACGTGCGAGATCAGGTCAGCGTTCCAGCTGGCAACGCAAACGACATCGGCCTTCACATCGTCATTCATACCGCGTGATCAGGTGTGAAGTGGGTTCCCAAACCAGCAGACGCCGCGGAACCGGCTCCGCCGGGCCGCAGGCGTCGCCCCCTTGAGGGGGGAGGCACCGCAGGTGCCACGGGGGGGAGTCACTTGTACCCCATGGTTTGAGGAAGCCACAGCACGATTTGCGGAAAGAAGGTCATTGCCAGCAGCAGCAGAAGCAGCATGACCAGAAAGGGCCAGCCTTCCTTCATCATCTCGCCGATCGGGATGCCGGTGAGCGCCTTGGTCACGAAGAGCAGCATGCCGAAGGGGGGGTGGATCAGCCCGATCATCATGTTGAGCACCACCAGCACACCGAAGTGAACCAGGTCCACGCCCAGCAGCTTGGCCGCGGGCAGCAGCATGGGCACAAACACCAGCAGCAGCACCGAGACGTCGAGGAAGCAGCCCAGCACCAGGAACATGACGTTCACCATCAGCAAAAAGCCGATCTGCGAAAAATGCATGCTGTCGACCCACGTGGCCATGGCCTGCGGCACGCCTTCGGCGGTGAAGGCGTAGTTGAGCATGAAGGAGCCGGCCAGGATCATGGTGATCACGGCGCTGCCGCGGGTGGACTCCATCACCACGCCCCAGAAGCTGCGCCAGCTCAGGGCGCGGAACACCAGCGCCGCCAGGATCAGCGCATGCAGGGCGGCCACGGCCGCGGCCTCGGTCGGCGTGAAGACGCCGGAATAGATGCCGCCCAGCAGCACGATGGGCATGGACAGCGGCAGAGCGCCGCGGAAGATGAGGCCCGCCCATTCCGAGCGCGGCACCGGCTCGTCGCGCGGCATGTTGCGTTTTTTGGCGATGATCGCGACCACGCCCATCATCAGCCCGGCCATCAGAAAGCCCGGCACCACGCCGCCCAGAAAGAGCGCGCCCACCGAGGCACCCGAGACCAGGGCGTAAATCACCATCGGAATCGACGGCGGGATGATGGGCCCCAGCGTCGCGCTGGCCACCACCACGGCGCCGGCAAAGCCGCGCGTGTACTCGGGCTTCTTCAGCATCTGGCGAATCGTGACCAGACCGGGGCCGGCCGCGTCGGCGATCGCGCTGCCGCTCATGCCCGAGAAGATCACGCTGACCAGGATGTCCACCTGCGCCAGCCCGCCGCGCATGCGGCCCACCAGGATGCGGCAGAAGTCGAAAATCCGCTCGCTCACCGTGCCCGCGTTCATGATGTTGGCGGCGAACACGAAAAGCGGCACGGCCAGCAGCACATAGCTGTTGTAGAGGCCGTTGCCGATCTGCTCTGCCACCAGACCCACGTCCTGGCCCTTGGCCACGAGGTAGGCGATGCCCGCCGCAATCATTGAAAAGCCGATGGGCATGCGCAGCAGCATGCCGGCCACCAGCACCATCACCAGCATCCCGATACTGTTTGTCATATCCGCAGCTCCGCATCCAGACCCTTGCCACGGATCGCATTCCAGATCGCCCAGGCCGAGCGCACCGCGAGAGCAGCGAGCAGCAGCACAAAGGGCATGAAGACCCATTGGAAAGACACGCCAAGCACCGGCGTTCCCTCGCGGGCCATGAAGTGCACGTAGTCCCAGCAGCCTGGGATGCCGTACAGCGCCAGGCCGCCCACCAGCAGGTTGCCGGCAATCGCCATGGCCTGTCGGGCGCGCCAGGGTACGCTGTTCCACACCAGATCAAACACCACGTGCTCACGCTCCGGCACGACCACGGCTGCAGCCCACAGGATGACCCAGACATAGAGGATCACGGCCGCCTCATCCGTCCACGCCAGGGGTTTGCTGAAAGCGAAGCGCGCCGTGATCTGGATCACAAACACGGTGAAGAGGGTCAGGAAGAGCCCACCGCCAATCAGGTTGGCGGTTTTCTGGAGCCAGGTTTTCATGGGAGTGGTTGGGATGTGCCGCGCGGCTTACTTCGTGGCGTTGATGCGCTCCAGCAGGCCCTTGGGCCAGACCTTGGCGTAGTCCGAGTTCTGGTAGGTGGTCTGCACCGATTTGCGGAAGGCGTCGACGTCGGGTGTCGTGACTTGCAGGCCTTCCTTCTTGAAGAACTCCACCAGCTGGCCTTCTTCCTTGATGCGGTTCTCGTTGTTGTACGCAGAGGCAGCTTGTGCCGCCGCCTGCACCTTCTGCTTTTGCGCGGGGCTCATGGCGTTCCAGGCCTTGTTCGAGATGGCAATGAAGATGCCGTCCACCAGGTGGCTGGTCATCACGATCTGCTTGGTCACCTCATAGAACTTGGCGGCGCGCACGGAGGGCAGGGGGTTGTCCTGGCCGTCGATGGTGCCGGTCTTCAGGCCCAGATACACCTCGCCGAAAGCCAGTGGCGTGGCAGTCGCCCCCAGTGCCTCACCGAGGAACAACCATTCCTTGGAGCCCGGCATGCGCAGCTTGATGCCCTTGAGGTCGGCCGGCACCCTCACATTGCGCGCTTCGCGCAGGTTGACCTGCCGGGTGCCCAGGTACACGGTGGACAGTGGCGTCACTTCCATTTTTTCCGAGACCGTCTTGAACAGCTCGGCACCGATGGGCCCATTGAAGATCTTTTGCTGATGATCGGGGTCGCGCACGATGTAGCCGGCGGTGAAGATCGAGAACTCCGGCACCAGCTTGGCGATGTCAAAGGCCGAGATCGATGACAGCTCCAGATTGCCGCGCGCCATCGCGGCGGGCTCGGTCCCCTGCTTGAACAGCGAGGCATTGAGGTTGATCTGCACGTCGAATTCGCCGGGTGCGCTTTTGTCCAGGCTGTCCTTGAACACGGCCCACATCTTGGCGTGCCAGTCGTCCGGCACCGCTGGCGTGGACACGCGCAGCACCATTTTGGTCTGGGCCTGCGCGGCGGGCATGAAGGCACCCATCAGCAGCACGGCGGAGGCGGTCGCCAGCAGGCTGCGGCGCACCAGTTGGTTCAGGCGGGTGTTTGGGGAAGTTTTCATGATGTCTCCTTGGTCATTGGGTTGTTGTCGTTGGCAGATTCGAAATCAGAAATTGCCTGGGCCCCTGCGGGTCACTCGGATTTTGTATCAATCCGGAAAGTGGCCAGTGTGGCTTCGAGGGTCTTGAATTCCTTCCCGGTCAGTGCCACCAGCGGCGGGCGCACGCGCAGCCAGCCTTTGTCGCCGCTGAGGAGGGCCATGATGCCCTTGAGCGCAGGCATCAGCGAGTAATCGTTGAGCAGCCGGATCAGGTGGACGACGCGTTCGCGCTCCGCCGGTGTGGCTGGCGCATCGGGCTGGGTCACCAGCCGGCTCACCAGGCGCGGCATGAAATTGGCCAGCCCGCTGATGGCACCGGTAGAGCCGCGCCGGCCCATCTCGGGAAGATCAGGCTCGAAGCCGACATACACCGTGATGTCCTTCATGAAGGCATCGGCCAACCCGACCGAATGCGCGGTGTCGCAGGCGCTGTCCTTGATGCCGACGATGGTCTGCGGGTACATCGCCTTGAGCGTGGCGATCACATGGTGGGATAGGCTGACGCCGGTAACCTGCGGGATGTGATACAGATAGAGCTTGAAGGGCGTGCCAGCCATGGCATCGATGACTTGCCGGTAGCAGTCGATCACACCCTGGTCAGACACGCCCTTGAGGAAAAACGGCGGCAGCATCAGGCAGCCGTGCACGCCCGCGGCAATGGCGTGGCGCGTGAGTTCGATGGTTTCGGGCAGCGCCGCACAGCTGGTGGACACCATGATCTGCGCGGCCGGAATGCCGTTTTTGATCAGCTGGTCAATCGCTTCCTTGCGCTCGGCCATCGAGAACGAAGGGCCCTCGCCGGTGGTGCCGAAGGCGGTGACGCCGGGGCAACCGCTGGCGATCAGTGCATGGCAATGGGCGGCGAATCTGGGGTGGTCGATGCCCAGCCCGGCGGTCAGCGGTGTCAGCAGCGCGGGCCAGATGCCGCTGAAGGCTCTGCCGGCGTTGGCTTGTTGAAGTGCATTCATGTGGGTTTCTCCAGGGACCACGGCATGTCCGGCCGTGGCAGTCCGAGCACGCGGCGGTGCGCGCTTTCGATGTGGTGGCTGAGGCGTTCGACCACAGCCTGTGCGTCGCGCCGCTTCAGGGCGTCAATGAACCAGAGGTGCTCTTCCATCGCAGGAATCAGCACATCGGGCGAGAGGGTGGAGCCTTCCAGCTTGATCAGCCGCACACGCAGGCTGTTGATACGGTAGACCTCGGAGATCAACTCGTTGCCCAGCGTGTCGATCATCAGGTCGTGCAGGCCCCAGTCCACCGTGGTGGCGTCCTTGAGCAGGTTGTCATCAATGGCTGCCTTGCGCGCACGTTTGACGATGCCGAGGTGCGCCTGCTCGATGGCGGCCAGGTCGCGGTCGGAGACGACCGTCACGAATCGCAGCGCTGCCTCGCGCTCCAGCAGGCGGCGCAGCTGGAAGGCGTTGTTGATCAGCTTGAGATCCACATGCGCGACTTGCAGGCCGCGCTGCGGAACGGTCTTGAGCAGGCCTTCGGCTTCCAGCCGGGGAATCAGCTCGCGCACGGCACCCAGCGGCATGCCCAGCAACTGCATCAGCTCGCGCTGCGAGATGAACTGCCCCGGACGGATGTTGGCATTGACGATCTGCTGCTGGAAGCTTTCGTACGCCTGCGCGCGCAGACTGATCGGGGCGGTGGGCAAGATGGTGTTCATGGGGTGATCACGCCTTTGCGCAGCAGGATGTTGCCGTAGGTGCGTTGCTCGCCGGTGCGCAGGATCACAAAGGCTGATTGCGCGCGCTGGTAAAAATCAAAACGCTCCAGTGCCACGGCAGCCCGCTCGCCTGCCGCCTGCAGCATCTGGCCGAATTCCGCCACGGGCTGCGGCACGGCACCGGCGTGGCCCACCACCTGCATGGTCCAGGCGGCGTCCGGCACGAAGTCGTCCAGCGGCAGCACCTGCAGCACGGCCTGCAAGACCTGCGGCGCCGTGGCGCCCGCCAGGTCCACCAGCCGCGCGCCACCTTGCCGCGCCACTTGGGCGGCCGGAAAATTCGCATCCACAATCGCCACGTCGTCGCCATGGCCCATGCTGGCCAGTGCGTGCAGGGCGTCGGGGGTCAGCAGGGGCGGGATGTTCTTGAGCATGGGCGGGGCCGATGGGGCATGGGGCAATCAGGTGGCATGTTTCAGGGACAGTGCGGGTGCAGAGGCCGGCCAGTGCCGGGCAACTGCGGGATTCCACCATGTCGATAACTAACATGTTAGTTGTAAAGTAACTGAACTTTTATCCGGATTAACCCTGAAATGAAACATCCATGACCCGCTTTCCCCCCTGTGCCGGCACAGGTCTGCGACTCGGCCTGGGCGGCGCACCCCTGGGCAATCTCTTTGCGCCGGTCAGCAACGACGAGGCCCGCGCGTTGGTACAGGCGGCGCTGGTCAGTGGCTGCCGCAGCTTTGACACTGCGCCGCACTACGGCCACGGCCTGTCGGAGCGGCGGCTGGGCGAGGCCTTGCGCGGCAGCCCGCGCCCTGCGCTGGTGGTGTCGAGCAAGGTAGGGCGCCTGCTCACGCCAGATACGGCGGCGCCGCGCGAGGCGTACAGCTATGTCGACCTGCCACCCTTTCGCCAGCATTGGGACTACAGCGCCAGCGGCACCCGACGCAGTGTGGAAGACAGCCTGCAGCGGCTCGGCCTCGCCCGTCTGGACGTGGCTTATGTGCATGACCCGGATGTGGCCACGCACGGCGACCGGGCTCCGCAGGTCCTTCGGCAGGTGCTGGACGAAACGCTGCCGGCCTTGCGGCAACTGCAGACGGAAGGTCTGGTCGGTGCAATTGGTCTGGGCACCAACGATGTGGCCGTGGTGATGGACGTGCTGCGCGAGGCCGATCTGGACGTGCTGATGCTGGCCGGCCGCTACAGCCTGCTGGACCACAGCGCGCTGCCCGGGCTGCTGCAGCTGTGCGTGGCGCGCGGTGTGCGGGTGGCACTGGGCGGCGTGTTCAATTCCGGCATTCTGGCAACCGGCACGCGCGGCGGTGCAGCGGGAGCCGCCACCTTCAATTACGCACCGGCGGCTGCGCAGTGGCTGGAGCGCACCGCGCGCATCGAGGCGCTGTGCGACAGCCATGGCGTGGCGCTGCGTGCCGCGGCGTTGCAGTTTGTGCTGGCCCATCCGGCAGTTGACATCGTGATGCTGGGCGCGCGCCGTGTCGCCGAATGGCAGGATGCCCAGGCCATGCTGGCGCAGGCCATCCCGCCCGGCTTCTGGGCGGCGCTGCGCAGCGAGGGGTTGGTGCCCGATGACGCGCCCACACCATGAAAATTGATGCCCACTTCCACTGCTGGCAACTGGCGCGCGCCGACTACGGCTGGCTCGATGCATCGGCGAACCCTGCACTCGCACCGATCTGCCGCGACGTGACGGTGACCGACTGGCAGGCGCAAGCGGCACCTCACGGTATTGCAGCCGGCGTGTTGGTGCAGGCCGCACCGACCGAGGCGGAAACACAGTTCCTGCTGGCCCAGGCGGACGTCAATCCCGCGGTGGCCGGGGTGGTGGGCTGGGTCGACTGGCTGGCACCGGATGCGCCGCGCCGCATTGAGGTGCTGGCGCGCCATCCGCGGCTCAAGGGCCTGCGCCCAATGCTGCATGACATCGACGATGCAGCGTGGATTCTGCAGCCTGCGCTGGCGCCCGCGCTGCACGCCATGGCCGCGTGCGGCCTGGTCTTTGACGCGCTGGTCAAGCCGCAGCACCTGCCGCACATCGAGACGCTGGCAGCGCGGCATCCAAAGTTGCGCATCGTCATCGACCATGTGGCCAAACCCGATATTGCCGCCGGCCAATGGCAGCCCTGGGCCGATGCGCTGGCACGCATCGCAATCAATACAGCGGCAATGTGCAAACTGTCAGGCCTGATGACCGAGGCCGCGCCGTCGGCCCCACCCGGCACCGTCAGGCCCTGGGCCCAGCATGCGCTGGACTGCTTTGGCCCGTCGCGCATGGTGTGGGGCAGTGACTGGCCGGTGCTGGAACTGGCAGGCACCTACGGGCAGTGGTGGGGTGAAACCGAAGCGCTGCTGGCGCCGCTTGCGCCCGATGAACGGGCCGCCGTGCAGGGCGGTAACGCAGCGCGCCTCTATCGTTTGTGAGCCGCGATGGCCGAACTTCGATAATGGCGCCATGCAAATCGAAGAAAAGCCCCCGGGCAACCCGCCCTTTGAAACGCCCTATGCCTGGATCGGTGGCGAGGAGAAGGTCAAGGCGCTGGTCGAGCGGTTTTATGACCTGATGGATCTGGAGCCCGGCTACACCGCGCTGCGCGCCGCCCACGGCAGCACGCTGGAGAACGCACGCGAGCGGCTGTTCTGGTTTCTGTGTGGCTGGCTGGGCGGGCCCCAGTACTACACCGACCGCTTCGGCCACCCGCGTCTGCGCATGCGCCACATGCCGCAGAACACCGGCGGCGGCTCCATCGGCATCATCGAGCGCGACCAGTGGCTGGCCTGCATGGACCAGGCGATGCGCGAGACGGGGGTGGACGAGGCGCTGCGTGTTCGCCTCAATGCGTCGTTTTTCCAGACGGCGGACTGGATGCGAAACCGGGGCGAGTAGGACAAATTGGGCTAATTGACGCAGTGGGCCAAACTTTGACCAACCGCAAAGTTCAAGCGGGCACCGTGGAACTGGCTTCGCCAGGCCACAGGTGCCGTCCCCTGCAAGGGGAGAAGGCGCTACACGCAGTGAGCGCCGACAGGGGTTAGCCCTCCAGCAGCACCACCAGCGCCCCGGCGCCTCCCTCGGCAGGCCGGGCCTGCACAAAGGCCAGCACTTCCTGCTTCTGGATCAGCCAGCTCTGCACCTTGCCCTTGAGCACCGGCGTCTTGCCCGGTGAGCCCAGGCCCTTGCCGTGCACCACACGCACACAGCGCCAGCCTATCTTGTTCGCATCCCGGAGAAATTGCGACAGCGTTTCGCGCGCCTCCTCGCGCCTCAGGCCATGCAGATCGACCTGGCCCTGGATGCTCCAGCCGCCGCGGCGCAGCTTGCGCACCACGTCCGGGCCCATGCCGGGGCGCCGAAAGCTCAGGGCCTCGTCGGTGTCCAGCAGGGTTTCCACATCGAACTCGTCCGAAATCGCCTCGCGCATCACCGCCAGTTCGTCGCGCTGTTGCTGCACCGGGATCGGTGCTGGCGGTGAGGGTGCGATAGCGGCCTTGTGCCCAGGTTGATGCTTGACCGGCAAGGCTTTCACGGGACCGATGGCGCGTGAAAACAGCTCTTTCTCAGCCCGGACTTTGGCTGCCGCAGCCACCCGCGCGGCTTCGCGTTCGCGCTCCAGAACAGCGCGCGCCTCAATGGCTTTCTTGACGGCCTTGAGGTCCTGCAGGCTCTTGAGCGCGGGCGTTTTCATGGGCCGACTTTAAAGCAGGCCCAGCTCCGCCATCGACACGGCCTGCGAACCCGTCACCACGAAATGGTCGAGCACGCGCACATCCACCAGGCCCAGTGCCGACTTGAGGGTTTGCGTCAACGCCTCGTCGGCACGCGAGGGTTGGGCCGCGCCGCTCGGGTGGTTGTGGGCCAGCACCACGCTGGCGGCGTTCAGCGCCAGGGCCCGCACCACCACTTCGCGCGGGTAGACCGAGGTTTGCGTGAGGGTGCCGCGAAACAGCTCTTCCAGTGCAATCAGCCGGTGCTGGCTGTCGAGAAACAGCACGGCAAAGATCTCATGCGGCCGGCTGCCCAGTTGCAGTTGCAGGTAGTCGCGCACCGCCTGCGGCGTGGCAAACAGCGGCTTCTCCTTCAGCTCTTCGGCCAGCGCCCGGCGTGCCAGCTCCAGCACAGCCACCAGCTCGGCGCGCTTGGCTGGCCCCAGGCCCTTGATGCTTTTGAGTGCCTCCGGCCCGGTGTGCAGCAGGCCGGCCACGCCGCCAAAGGTGTCGACCAGCTCCTGGCCCATCTGCAGCGCGTTCTTGCCCGGCAGGCCGGTGCGCAGCAGCAGGGCCAGCAGTTCGGCGTCGCTCAAGGCACCGGCGCCGCGGGCCAGCAGTTTTTCGCGGGGGCGGGCGTCTTCGGGGATGTCTTTCAGGAGCATGGGCAAAGGCGGCAAGGGTGGCGGGGATGCCCACAGGGGCTGAAAACCCCTGTGGCGGGCGGCAGGCGGACAGTTTCTACAATAGGGGCAGTTTACAAATCCCGGCCCGGCACCCCGCGGCCTGCGTGAAAGTTTGATGTCCACCGTGCAATCCCCCGCATTCACCGCCGCGCCGACCGTCCAGTCCGGCTCCTTCCTGACCCTGCACTACCGCATGGCGGGCCCTGCCGTGAGCGGTCAGCCCGGCGCGGACATCATCAACACCTTCGAGGGCAAGCCTGCGACCTTGAGCCTGGGCACGGGCGAGCTGTCGCCCGCCATCGAGCAGCGCCTGCTGGGCCTGGCAGAAGGCACGCGCACCACGTTCGAGCTGGCAGCCGGCGAGGCCTTTGGCGAGCGTAATCCGGAGCTGGTGCAGTGGGTGGCGCGCAAGCTGCTCAACGAGCTGGGTGATCCGGCAGAGCAGTACAAGGTGGGCGATGTGGTGCAGTTCCCCACGCCCGACGGCATGGGCCAATACGCCGGCGCGGTGCAGCAGGTGCGCGCCGACGGCGAAGCGGTGCAGTTTGATTTCAATCACCCGCTGGCCGGCCAGCCGGTGGTGTTTGAAGTGCAGGTGATTGGAGTCCTATGAACGCGTCAGCCCCCAGCCCCCAGGAAATCCTGCTTGCCGAGCCACGCGGCTTTTGCGCGGGTGTGGATCGCGCCATCGAGATCGTCGAGCGCGCGCTCACCAAATTCGGCGCACCGATTTACGTGCGCCACGAGATCGTGCACAACACCTATGTGGTGAACGACCTCAAGGCCAAGGGCGCCATCTTCATCGAGGAACTGGCCGATGTGCCGCCCGGCGCCACGCTGGTGTTCAGCGCGCATGGCGTGAGCAAGGCGATTCAGGAAGAAGCGGTGCGCCGTGGTTTCCAGATTTTTGACGCCACCTGCCCGCTGGTTTCCAAGGTGCATGTGGAAGTGGCCAAGCTGCACAAGGAAGGCTACGAGTTCATCATGATCGGCCACAAGGGTCATCCCGAGGTCGAGGGCACCATGGGCCAGCTCGACAGCGGCATCCACCTGGTGGAAGACGTGGAAGACGTTGCGCGCATCTCCCCGGCACAGACCGCCAGGCTGGCGGTCGTCACGCAGACCACCCTCAGCGTGGACGACGCGGCCGAGATCAGCGCCGCCGTGATGGCGCGCTTTCCACAGGCGCGCTCGCCCAAGCAGCAGGACATCTGCTACGCCACCCAGAACCGCCAGGACGCCGTGAAGGTGCTGAGCCCGCAGGTCGACATCCTGATCGTGGTCGGAAGCCCCACCAGCTCCAACAGCAACCGCCTGCGCGAACTGGCCGCCAAGCTGGGCACCGAGGCCTACATGGTCGATGACGCCAGCGAGCTGAAGGAATCGTGGTTCACCGGCAAGGCCCGCGTGGGCCTCACGGCAGGTGCTTCGGCACCAGAGATTCTGGTCAAGCAGGTGATTGACCGCATCAAGGCGCTGGGCGCCGTGTCGGTGCGCAAGATGCCAGGCATTGAGGAAACCATCAAGTTCCCGCTGCCCAAGGGCCTGAAGCTCGACGCACAGGGCGTGGCGCTGGATGTGGGCGAGAGCCGCCTGCATGAGCAGAACTGATGCCCCGCTGACGCCCCGATGATTTCGCACGCGCAGATCGAACACTGCCAGCAGCGCTTCGACAAGGATTACCGCCACTTCATCCGCCAGACGCCGCTCTGGAAGCTGCCCGGCAAGGCGCTGGGGGTGAACTGCGCCGAGGTCTGGCTCAAGCTGGAGCACCTGCAGACCGGCGGCAGTTTCAAGGCGCGCGGCATGCTCAACCGGCTGCTGTCCCACCCCATTCCCGCCAGCGGCGTCATCGTGGCGTCGGGCGGCAATGCGGGCATTGCCACGGCGGCGGCTGCGCGTGAACTGGGGGTGCGCTGCGAAGTGTTTGTGCCCGAGGTCTCCACGCAAGCCAAGCGCGACAAGCTGGCCGCACTGGGCGCCCAGGTGGTGGTCACAGGCGCGGCCTATGCCGATGCCCTGCAGGCCTGCCTGGCGCGCCAGCAGGCGACCGGCGCGCTGATGACCCATGCCTACGACCAGCCCGAAGTGCTGGCCGGTGCCGGTACCCTGGCGCTGGAAATCGAGCAGCAGGGCGGTTTGCCCGATGCCGTGCTGGTGAGCGTCGGTGGCGGCGGCCTGATCGGCGGCGTGGCCAGCTGGTTCGGCGAGCTTGCCCGGGTGGTGGCGCTGGAGCCCGAGCTGGCGCCCACGCTGTTCCGTGCCCGTGAAGCCGGCCAGCCGGTGGATGTACCCGTCAGCGGCATCGCGGCCGACTCGCTGGGCGCCAAACGTATCGGCACGCTGGCGTGGGAGGCGACGCAGGCCCATGTGCGCGATGCGCTGCTGCTGAACGACGACGCCATTCGCAGTGCCCAGCTGTACTTGTGGAAGGAGTTCAAGCTGGCGGTGGAACCCGCTGCGGCCCTGCCACTGGCCGCGCTGCACAGCGGGCGGTTTGTGCCTGCGCCCGATGGCAAGGTCTGCCTCATCATTTGCGGCGCCAATCTGGACCCGGCCAGCCTCGCTTAAAGGCCGGGGTGACCCGCCCTCTCAATACAATCTCATCATGTTAGACATCAACCTGCTCCGCAAAGACCTGCCCTCGGCCATCGCCCGCCTGGAAACCCGCAAGAAGCCGCAGGCCTTCCTGAACGTCGAGGCCTTCCAGTCGCTGGAAGCCGAGCGCAAGGCCCTGCAGATGCGCACTGAAGAGCTGCAGAACCAGCGCAACACGCTGTCCAAACAGATCGGTCAGCTCAAGTCCAAAGGCGAAGACGCCAGCGCCGTGATGGCCCAGGTCAGCAACTCCAAGGCCGAGCTGGAGTCGTCCGCCGTCCGGCTCGACCAGATCCAGACCGAACTGCAGGCCCTGCTGCTGGCCGTGCCCAATCTGCCGCATGAGTCGGTGCCTGTGGGCAGCGACGAGCACGGCAACCGCGAGATGCGCACCTGGAGCCCTGCTGGCGGCCTGGGCGGCAAGCCGTCGGCCTTGGGCTTTGAAGCCAGGGACCACGTCGATGTCGGCCAGCCGCTGGGGCTGGATTTCGAACTGGGGACCAAGCTCACCGGCTCGCGCTTCACCGTCATGAAAGGCCCGCTCGCGCGGCTGCACCGGGCACTCGCCCAGTTCATGCTTGATGTGCAAACCGAAGAGCACGGCTACACCGAGTGCTACACGCCCTACATCGTCAATGGCGACTCGTTGCGCGGCACGGGCCAGTTGCCCAAGTTCGAGGAAGACCTGTTTGCCGCCAAAAAAGGCGGGCAGGAGGGTGCTGCCGAGGCCGAAAGCACTGCGCTGTACCTCATCCCCACATCGGAAGTGCCGCTGACCAACTTCGTGCGTGACGAGATCGTGCCTGAGGCGCAACTGCCACTGAAGTTCACCGCCCACACCCCGTGCTTCCGCTCCGAGGCCGGCAGCTATGGCCGCGACACCCGCGGCATGATCCGCCAGCACCAGTTCGACAAGGTCGAGATGGTGCAGATCGCCCACCCGGAAAAAAGCTACGAAGCCCTCGAAGCCATGACGGGCCACGCCGAGGCCATCCTGCAGAAGCTGGGCCTGCCCTACCGCGTGATGCTGCTGTGCACCGGCGACATGGGCTTTGGCGCCACCAAGACCTACGACCTCGAGGTGTGGCTGCCGGCGCAAAACACCTACCGCGAGATCAGCTCCGTCTCGAACTGCGAAGCCTTCCAGGCGCGCCGCCTGCAGGCCCGCTTCAAGAACGCCCAGGGCAAGAACGAGTTTGTGCACACCCTCAACGGCTCAGGCCTCGCCGTGGGCCGCACGCTGGTGGCGGTGTTGGAAAATTATCAGTGCGAAGACGGCACTGTGACGGTGCCGTCTGTTTTGCAGCCCTACATGGGCGGCGTGAAGGTGCTGACGCCTCCAGCCTGAGCCGCACCGGTGCCCTGCTAGAATTGCGGGTTCGAGCAACGGAGAGGTGGCAGAGTGGCCGAATGTACCTGACTCGAAATCAGGCGTACCGCAAGGTACCGTGGGTTCGAATCC
>CBHWCZ010000028.1:0-39247 GCA_966112355.1 uncultured Polaromonas sp. | reverse complement strand
GCAGCGCCACCGAGTCGTAGCCCTGCATCAGCGGGTAGAGGAACTCGTGCACGCTGATGGGCGTGCCGGCCTTGAAGCGGTCGTTGAAGTCGTTGCGCTCCATCATCCGGGCCACTGTGTAACGGGATGCCAGCTGGATCATGCCGGTGGCGCCCAGGGGCTCGCTCCACTCGCTGTTGTAACGGATCTCGGTTTTGGCCGGGTCCAGCACCAGGCTGGCCTGGCGGTAATAGGTTTCGGCATTGACCTTGATCTGCTCCGCCGTCAGTGGCGGGCGGGTGGCATTGCGGCCGGAAGGGTCCCCGATCAGGCTGGTGAAGTCGCCGATCAGGAAAATGACGGTGTGGCCGAGATCCTGGAGTTGGCGCATTTTGTTCAGCACCACGGTATGGCCGACATGAATGTCAGGCGCGGTCGGGTCCAGCCCCAATTTGATGCGCAGTGGCACGCCGGTGGCCTCCGACCGGGCCAGTTTTTTGACCCATTCGTCTTGCGGAATGAGCTCTTCGCAGCCCCGCAAGGACACGGAAAGGGCGTTCCGGACGCTGTCCGTGATCGGGTAATTTGTAACAACTGCTTGATTCATAAGGGTTTTTCACATGCCGGGGGCTTGTCCGACAGATAGAATAGGCGCTTTCCTGCTTCAGCCGACCATTTTAGTTGGCCTGCAAATTGCTGAACTGGAACCTGAAAACTTGTCGCCTGATGATCCCGCTCCCGACCACCGGCAGGCGGGCACCAGGCACTCCCTTTTAACGCAGTCTGGCGTGCCCCGCACGCCCGATGCACTTGAGCCGGGAATTTTCGCTTTGCCACTGCCCACGCCTTCCCAGATCCTGTCTCCCCTGGTTCCGATCGCCCGCAGCCTGCGCCGTCACCCCAAACGGGTCGCCACCACCCTGGCCATCCTGTTGCTGGGCACCGGCGTGACCGCTTTCGGCGTCGCACCGCTGGCGCCTGACGCGTCCAACCTGCCGGTCCGGCAAATCCTGGAAGCCGTGCAGCCCCTGGCCACCGAGCCGCAAACCGACGCGCTGGGTGATTTCCGCTTCAAGCTGTTCCGCACCGAGAGCACCCGCAGCAGCGACACCTTCGACGCCTTGCTCAGGCGCCTGAACATCGACGACAACGCTGCCGCCGCCTTCCTGCGTGCCGACGCGAATGCCCACCTTGTGCTGGCCGGCCGGGCTGGCAAGAACATCACGGTGGAAGCCAGCGACAGCCAGCAACTGCTCAAGCTCAGCATGCGCTGGCCCAGCGACGACGACACCCTGTTCAAGCGCCTGGTGATCGAGCGCACCGCCACCGGCTTCAGCTCACGCATCGAAACCGCACCGTATGTCAGCTCCGCACGCCTGGCCAGCGGCCTGATCCAGAGTTCGCTGTTTGCCGCCACCGACGAAGCCCGCATCCCGGACGCCGTGGCCGTACAGATGGCCGAGATTTTCTCCAGCGACATCGATTTCCGCCGCGCACTGCGCAAGGGCGACCGCTTCAATGTGGTCTACGAAACCCTTGAAGCCGACGGCGAGCCGCTGCGCACGGGCCGCGTGCTGTCAGCCGAATTCGTCAACGCCGGCAAAGCCTTCCAGGCCATGTGGTTCCAGCCGCCGGGCAAGGACGCCTCCGGCGCGCCGAACAAAGGCGGCTACTACAACCTCGACGGGCAGAGCCTGCGCCGCGCCTACCTCAGCTCGCCGGTGGAGTTCTCGCGCATCAGCAGCGGGTTCTCGATGCGCTTTCACCCCATCCTGCAGACCTGGAAAGCCCACCTGGGCACTGATTTCGCCGCCACAACCGGCACCCCCGCACGGACGGTTGGCGACGGCGTGGTCGAATTCGCCGGCGTCCAGAACGGTTACGGCAATGTGGTGTTCATCAAGCACCGCAACGGCCACGAAACCGTGTACGCCCACCTGAGCAAGATCATGGTGCAGCGCGGCCAGAGCGTGAACCAGGGCCAGACCATCGGCCTCGTGGGCGCGACCGGCTGGGCCACGGGCCCGCACCTGCATTTCGAATTCCGCGTCAACGGCACCCAGCAGGACCCGATGACGATCGCCAAGCAGAGCGAGACCATTCCTGTCTCTGCCGCGGCCCTGCCGGCCTTCAGGCAGCTGGCTGCCGGTGTGCGCAGCCAATTGCAGGCGGCTGCGACCATCTTGCAGACTCGCGCAGAATAAACAGGCCCCCACGGTTTAGCTGGGCCCCCACGGTCGCTCGCTTCGCGTAGCTTCCTGCCCCCCGAGGGGGCCGCTCCGCCTGCGGTCTGGCGAAGCCAGTCCCGCGGCTCCTGCTGGTTTGGGAGAACTTCCACGGCTGTCTGCTGAATTCCAGTCGTCCTGAGCCTGTCGAAGGATTGAGGGACACCGCCGCGGGCGCACGGCTTGCCCGGGGCAAAATAGCCCCATGTCTGATTTCTATATTGGCCTGATGTCAGGCACCTCCCTGGATGGGGCGGACGGGGTGCTGGTGGATTTCTCCGGGCCTGCGCTGCAGGTCATGGCCTCCGCGAGCGAAGCCTTCACCGACAGCCTCCGGGCCGAGTTGCTGGCCCTCAACAGCCCGGGCGCCAACGAGCTGCACCGGGCCGCCGTGGCGGGCCACCAGCTGGCGGAGGTCTATGCCCGCGTGGTCCGGGCCTTGCTGGCCGCGGTGGCGCCCCAGCACATCCTCCCGTCGCAGGTCCGCGCCGTCGGTGCCCATGGCCAGACCGTCCGGCACCAGCCGCTGGGGGTCGCCGACTCCCTGGAAACCAGCTACACCCTGCAACTGAACAACCCGGCACGACTGGCAGAGCTCACCGGCATCGATGTGGTGGCCGATTTCCGCAGCCGTGATGTGGCCGCCGGCGGCCAGGGGGCGCCTCTGGTGCCGGCTTTTCATCAGGGGGTGTTCGGCCGCGGTGACGCCGCCGTGGCCGTGCTGAACCTGGGCGGCATCGCCAACCTCAGCGTGCTGCCGGCCGGGGGCCGTGGAGCGGTCCTGGGTTTTGACTGCGGCCCGGGCAATGCGCTGATGGACGCCTGGTGCCGGCAGCACACCGGCCAGGCCTATGACGCCGGCGGCGCCTGGGCGGCCAGCGGCCAGCCCCTTCCGGCGCTGCTGGCCAGCTTGCTGGCAGAGCCCTATTTCCAGCTCCCGCCGCCGAAAAGCACCGGTCGCGACCTGTTCAGCCTGGGGTGGCTGCAGGAGAAGCTGGCACCTTTCCAGGCCGAACGCCCGCAGGATGTGCAGTCCACCCTCACGGAATTCACCGCCATGGCCTGCGCGCGGGACGTGCAGCGCCATGCCCAGGGCAGTGCGGCCCTGGTGGTGTGCGGCGGCGGGGCTTTCAACACCCACCTGATGCAACGATTGCAGGCCGCTTTGCCGACACTGAAGGTCGCCTCGTCCGACCTGCACGGCCTTCCGCCGCTGCAGGTGGAGGCTGCCGCCTTTGCCTGGCTGGCCCGCCAGGCGATCCTGCGGCGCCCGGGCAACCTGCCCAGCGTGACGGGAGCGGCCGGGCCACGCGTGCTCGGTGCGATCTACCCTGCCTGACAGGCCGCAAGGCGTTAAAAAGCCGCCCCTGCAGGCTGTGTAAATATTCTAATGAAGCGCTAGCGGTAGTTTCTCGCGACGTTGTTCCCATCAAATCCGGGACGAGAGGGTGGTGTACGCCGCCCAGCCAGAAGATTGCGCTGTGTGTGGACTCGACGGGGCAAGAGGGCCTTGCCGTGACGGCCTACAACTTCAAACGAGTCTTCAGCATGCAAGGCGCCACCCGGATGCGCCAGGCGCTGCCGGGCTGAGGCCCTTTTGTTTCCTTCTCAACTCCAGAAACAAAATTGCCCCGCATTGCGGGGCAATTCCTCCAACCGGCCTCTACAGACTATTTACACAGCCTGCCAAGGGGCGCTTTTTCACGTCTACCCTCACGAGCGCTGGAAATAATCAAAGCTGACCTTCCCCGCCGCCGTCGCCACGCCGCTCAGCAAGCTGCCCCAGGCCATGTCCAGCACGGTCAGGCCAACGGGCCAGTTTTTGATCACCGCCAGATTGGTGAGGTCATAGGTCGCGTAGGCAAAGAAACCGAACAGGGCACCCATGCCCGCGGTTTTGAGCAGGCCGTCTTCACCCGAGGCGGGCAACACGGCAAAGATCACCAGCCCCAGCGGATACAGCAGATAGAACAGCGCGGCAGCCACCAGGTTGGGCGAGTCGGTCAGCAGAGGCCCCATGCCCTCCTGGTACCACGACACGGCGATCACGCGCAGCCACACCATGTCAACCACAACCATGGTGGCGAAAATTGCCAGATAAATTCCCAGGTACTTCAGCATGTTGGCGGGCTTTCTGTGGTCATGTCGTCAAGGAGTCGGGCGATGAGGCCCAAGGCTGTCTTGTTTACCCAAGCATCCCCTGACTGTAAAAAATCAGGGGCGTGCCGCCAGTCAGGCGTTGCAACAGCCGTCTGTAGGATAAGCCAGCGGCTCACAACACCAGATGCGGATTGAACTGTTCCGCCAGATAGCTCTCGCCCCGCTCCAGAATGAAGTAGCGGAAGGCCTCGGCCGCAGGCGACAGCAGCTTGGCCAGCGTGTGAACGCAGTGCCACGACCGGACCACGGGCGCCCCTTCCACATCCAGCATGGCGATCAGGCGGTTATCGAGCTCCAGCCGCAAGGTGTGCAGCGACAGAAAGCTCAGGCCCATGCCGGCCATCACCGCCTGCTTGATGGTTTCGTTGCTGGCCATTTCCATGGTGAGTTGCGGCTCCACATGCACCTGCTCGAAGTATTGCTCCATGGCGGCGCGGGTGCCAGCGCCCTGCTCGCGAACGATGAAGCCGTAGCGCGTCAACTCACCCGGCTCGCACCGGCCGCGCTGCACCAGGGCGTGGCCCACAGGCGCCACAAACACATGCGGGTGCGCCGCAAACGGCTCCGACCGCGTGGCCAGTTCCTTGGGCGGGCGGCCCATGACGGCGATGTCCACCTCGTTGCCCTGCAGCATGCGGACCAATTGCTCGCGGTTGCCCACGGCCAGGCGAATGTCGATGCCCGGGTGCTCGCGCCGGAATTCCGCCAGCAAGCCCGGCAAAAAATACTGGGCGGTGCTGACCATGCCGATGGTCAGCAGGCCGACCTCCAGCCGCTGCAAGCGCGCTGCGGCATCTTCTGCATCTTTCAGCGTGGAGAGCATGCGCCGGGCGTAGACCAGCATGTACTCGCCCGCCGTGGTCAGCGCCACCTGGCGGCCGGTGCGCTCGAACAGCGGCAGGCCCACATGCCTTTCCAACTCCTTGACCTGCATGGTGATGGCCGGGGCCGACAGGTGCAGGCCCTGCGCAGCCTTGGCAAAACTCAGCTGGCGGGCCACCTCGCTGAACACCCGCAGCTGCCGGAAGGTGGCGTTCTTCATGGTCACATCATTAAGTAATTACTTAACTGGAAGCAAGTTTTATTTGAATTTACCTTATTTCACTTCCTCTCCATAGTCTGTTCATCACCCCTCAAGACCACCCCCGGAGACACGCCGATGAGCCAGAACACGGAGATCAAGGACGCCAAAAAGCGCTACAGCGCCGGCGTGCTCAAGTACAAGCAAATGGGCTACTGGATGCCCGACTACACCCCCAAGGACACCGACACCATTTGCCTGTTCCGCATCACGCCGCAGGAGGGCGTGGACCCGGAAGAAGCCGCTGCCGCCGTGGCTGGCGAGTCCTCCACCGCGACCTGGACCGTGGTGTGGACCGACCGCCTGACAGCCTGCGACAGCTACCGGGCCAAGGCCTACAAGGTGATTCCGGTGCCCAACAACCCCGGCCAGTACTTCGCCTATGTGGCCTATGACCTGATCCTGTTCGAGGAAGGCTCGATCGCCAACATGACGGCGTCGTTGATCGGCAACGTGTTCAGCTTCAAGCCGCTGAAAGCCGCGCGCCTGGAAGACATCCGCATCCCGGTGGCCTATATCAAGACCTTCAAGGGTCCGCCGACCGGGCTGGTGGTGGAACGTGAGCGGCTCGACAAATTCGGCCGCCCGCTGCTGGGCGCCACCACCAAGCCCAAGCTGGGCCTGTCGGGCCGCAACTACGGCCGCGTGGTGTACGAAGGCCTCAAGGGTGGCCTCGACTTCATGAAAGACGACGAGAACATCAACTCGCAACCCTTCATGCACTGGCGTGACCGTTACCTGTATGTGATGGACGCCGTCAACAAGGCGAGTGCCGCCACCGGTGAAGTCAAGGGCAGCTACCTCAACATCACTGCCGGCACCATGGAGGCGATGTACGAGCGCGGCGAATTCGCCAAGGAGCTGGGCTCGGTGATCGTGATGGTGGACCTGGTGATCGGCTGGACGGCGATCCAGTCGATTGCCGAATGGTGCCGCAGGAACGACATGATCATGCACATGCACCGGGCCGGGCATGGCACCTACACCCGGCAGAAAAACCACGGCGTGAGCTTTCGCGTGATCGCCAAGTGGCTGCGCCTGGCCGGCTGCGACCACCTGCACACCGGCACCGCCGTCGGCAAGCTCGAGGGTGACCCGCTGACCGTGCAGGGCTACTACAACGTCTGCCGCGACAGCTACACCAAAACCGACCTGCCGCGCGGCCTCCATTTCGACATGGACTGGGCCGACACCAAAAAGGTCATGCCCGTGGCCTCAGGCGGCATCCACGCCGGCCAGATGCACCAGCTCATTGACCTGTTTGGCGACGACGTGGTGCTCCAGTTTGGCGGCGGCACCATCGGCCACCCGCAAGGCATCCAGGCCGGTGCCGTGGCCAACCGGGTGGCGCTGGAATGCATGGTCAAGGCCCGCAACGAGGGCAAGGACATCCTGCAGGAAGGGCCTGACATCCTGAAGAAAGCCGCCCAGAGCTGCGGCCCGCTGAAAGCCGCACTCGACACCTGGGGCGACATCAGCTTCAACTACCAGCCCACGGATTCCAGCGACTACGCCTTCACGCCAGCCGTGGCCGCCTGACTGCAACACAGAGGAAACCCCGCCATGATGAGCAACCCCACAGGCCGCATCACGCAAGGCCAGTTCAGCTTTTTGCCCGACCTGACCGATGCGGAAATCACGCTGCAGATCGACTACGGCCTTCAGCGTGGCTATGCCTGGAGCGTCGAATACACCGACGACCCGCACCCGCGCAACACCTACTGGGAGATGTTCGGCATGCCGATGTTCGACCTGAAGGACGCGGCCGGCGTGATGATGGAGCTCAAGGACTGCCGCAAGGCGTTTCCCAACCACTACATCCGCCTGATGGCCTTCGACTCCACACGCAACGTCGAAACCATCGTGATGAGCTTCATCGTCAATCGCCCCAAGACCGAGCCCGGCTTCATGCTGGAGCGGCAGGAAATCAACGGTCGCTCGCTGCGCTACACGACGCGCAGCTACAGCGCAGACAAGCCCGAGGGCGAACGTCACTGATCACACCGCAAAGCCCGCCCGTGAACGCCCCGCTCTACTCCATTCCCGGCGCACCCGCCTGCCCGCCGGACGCTGCACACGAATCCTCGCACTCGACTGCAGACACGGGCGCTCGCTCGGTCGCGGCGGTGCTGGCCGACTCGCGTGTGATGCAGGTGCTGGACGAACTCGACACCGACCTCGTCGGTCTGGCGCCCGTGAAGCAGCGCATTCGCGACATTGCCGCGCTGCTGGTGATCGACAAGCTGCGCATGAACCTCGGGATGTCCGCCCAGCCGCCCAGCCTGCACATGTGCTTCACCGGCAACCCAGGCACCGGCAAGACCACCGTGGCCATGCGCATGGCCGAAATCCTGCACCGGCTGGGCTTTGCCCGCAAAGGCCATCTGGTGGCCGTGACGCGTGACGACCTGGTCGGCCAGTACATCGGTCACACCGCACCCAAGACGAAGGAGATTCTCAAGAAAGCCATGGGCGGCGTGCTGTTCATCGACGAGGCCTACTACCTCTACAAACCGGAGAACGAGCGCGACTACGGCCAGGAGGCGATCGAAATCCTGCTGCAGGTGATGGAAAACCAGCGCGACGATCTGGTGGTGATCCTGGCCGGCTACAAGCCCCGCATGGACACCTTCTTCCAGTCCAACCCCGGCATGAGCAGCCGCATTGCGCACCACATCGACTTCCCCGATTACGGGGTACCCGAGCTCCTGAGCATTGCCGGCACCATGCTGAGGGCACAGAGCTACCGGCTGGGCAGTGGCGCCGAGCAGGCCTTTGAGCAGTACCTGCAACGCCGCATTGCCCAGCCGCATTTCGCCAACGCGCGCAGCGTGCGCAATGCGCTGGACCGCGCACGCCTGCGCCAGGCCAGCCGGCTGTTTGCCAACCCCGAACGTGAGCTTTCCGCCGATGACCTCATGACCATTGAGCCTGAAGACATCCTGGCCAGCCGTGTCTTCACCATGCCAGGCGGTGCCGCATGAGCCGCCTGCCGCTTCAGGCGCTGATCTTTGACGTGGATGGCACGCTCGCCGACACGGAAGCGGCCCACTTGGCCGCGTTCAACCACGCCTTTGCCGAGGAAGGCATGGACTGGCATTGGGATGTGGAGCTGTACACCCAGTTGCTGGAGATTTCCGGTGGCAAGGAACGTCTGCTGCACTACTGGAAGCAGACGCGCGGCGATGTCATTGACCTCAATGGCCACGGCGTGCACGAGACCATTGCCAGGCTGCACGAACTCAAGACTGCTGCCTACGAGGCCATGGTGCTGGACGGCGCCGTCAGCCTGCGGCCTGGCGTGCTGCGGCTGCTCGAGCAGGCCCGGTCATCCGGCATGCAGCTGGCGATTGCCACCACCACCTCACCGGTGAACATTGCCGCGCTGCTCCGGCAGGCCATCGGGCAGGACTGGCGCCGGCAATTTGCGGCCATTGGCGATGCATCTACATCGCCCCTGAAAAAACCGAATCCGCAGGTGTATCTGCACATGCTGGCAGCGCTGAGCCAGCCGCCTGGTGCGTGCCTGGCCTTCGAGGACTCCGGCAACGGCCTGCGCGCAGCACGCGCCGCCGGGCTGGAGACCGTCGTCACACCCACCGGCTTCACCGCCCACCACGACTTCACCGGCGCCTTGCGCGTGGTGCCGGATCTGGGCGATATCTGGCTGGTGCAGGTCATGGCCTGGCACGACGCAGCCGGCGTGCGCAGTGCGAGTGCCCATTGAGGCCATCTCACCCCCAGCCACAGGCCCACACCATGCCCCTCAGCAAGCGATTCACCCTCACGCAGTACCTTATCCAGCAGCGGCGCCGCTTCCCGGAGGCACGCGGCGACTTCAATGCGCTGATTCTGGACGTGGCACTGGCCTGCAAGGCGATTGCCCGCGCCGTGGCGCTGGGTGAACTCGGTGGCATGCCCGGCAACCAGCCTGGCGATGGCGACGTGCAGCCCACCGTCAACGTGCAGGGCGAGACACAGAAGAAGCTGGACGTGCTCAGCAACCAGATCTTTGTGCGCATGAATGAATGGGGCGGACATCTGGCAGGCATGGTGTCGGAAGAAATGGAACTGCCCCAGCAGATTGACGCGCCCCACCCGCGCGGCAAGTACCTGCTGGTGTTCGACCCGCTGGACGGCTCCAGCAATATCGACGTCAACGTCTCGGTGGGCAGCATTTTTTCAGTCCTCCGCGCACCGGCTGAGGTGGTGGCCAGCGGCCGCGACGTGGTGGAGGCCGACTTCATGCAGCCCGGCACCGAGCAGGTTGCTGCGGGCTATGCGCTGTATGGCCCCACCACCATGCTGATGCTGACCGTCGGCAACGGCGTGGTGGGCTTCACGCTGGACCCGAACCTGGGCGAGTTCATGCTCACCCATCCAAACTTGCAGGTCCCCGCCGACACACAGGAATTTGCCATCAACGCCTCCAACAGCCGCTTCTGGGAACCACCGGTGAAGCGCTATGTCGACGAGTGCCTGGCCGGCAAGACCGGGCCGCGCGGCAAGGATTTCAACATGCGCTGGATTGCGTCCATGGTGGCCGAGGCGCACCGCATCCTGATGCGCGGCGGCGTCTTCCTGTACCCACGCGACACCAGGGACCCGGCCAAACCGGGCCGCCTGCGCCTGCTGTACGAGGCCAACCCCATCGGCTTCATCATGCAGCAGGCCGGTGGCCGGGCCAGCACAGGCCGGCAGGACATGCTGCGGGTACAGCCTTCGGCGCTGCACCAGCGCATCGGCCTGGTCTTTGGCTCGAAGAACGAGGTGGAACGCATCGAGCGTTACCACAAGGAGCCTGTCCGTAGCGAATCCGAGGCGCCGCTGTTCGTGGAGCGCAGCCTGTTCAGAAACTGATTCGCAACATACCCAGCCCTGGAGAATGCATGTCCGAGCGCCATCCCATCGTGTCCATCACCGGTTCTTCAGGTGCCGGCACGTCCACCGTCACGCGCACCTTCGCCAACATCTTCCGGCGCGAGGGCGTCAAGGCGGCGATTGTGGAAGGGGACAGCTTTCACCGCTACGACCGCAAGGAGATGAAGCAGAAGCAGGCCGAAGCCGAAAAGTCAGGCAACAAGCACTTCAGCCATTTCGGCACCGACAACAACCTGTTCGGTGATCTGGAAAGCCTGTTCAGAACGTACAGCGAGAGCGGCCAGGGCCGCGCCCGCAAGTACCTGCACAACGAGGAAGAAGCCAGCGCCTACGGTCAGGAGCCTGGTACCTTCACGGCGTGGGACGGGCTGCCGGACGGCACCGACATGCTGTTTTATGAAGGGCTGCACGGCGCCGTCGTCACGCCACAGCACAACATCGCCCAGTACCCTGATTTGCTGATCGGCGTCGTGCCCGTCATCAACCTGGAGTGGATACAGAAACTCTGGCGCGACAAGCACCAGCGCGGCTACAGCACCGAGGCAGTGACCGACACCATCCTGCGCCGCATGCCCGACTACCTGGAGTTCATCTGCCCGCAGTTCGCGCACACCCATGTGAACTTCCAGCGCGTGCCGATGGTGGACACGTCCAACCCGTTCATCTCGCGGGACATTCCCAGCCCTGACGAAAGCATGGTCGTGATCCGCTTTGCCAAACCCAAGGGCATTGATTTCCAGTACCTGCTGAACATGGTCCACAACTCGTGGATGTCGCGCGCCAACACCATCGTCGTGCCCGGCGGCAAGATGGAGCTGGCGATGCAGCTGATCTTCACGCCCTTCATCTGGCGGATGATGGAAAGGCGCAAACGGGCGCTGGGCGTTCTGTGAGGACAGCGCCATGAACCACCCCTTGGACCGCCTGCCGTTCGACCTGATCCTGTTCGACCTGGACGGTACGCTGCTGGAAACAGCGCCGGAGATCAGCGATGCCGTCAACGACACCTTGAAGCACTTTGATCTGCCAGCGGTGACGCAGACCCAGGTCGAGCGCTGGATCGGCCACGGCACGCGCGAGCTGTTGATTCAGGCCGTGGCCTCCAGCAGCCAAAGCGACCCGGAGGCCGTGCGCCACGGCGCCGGCTTCGGCCAACTGACGGCCAGCTTTGACGGGCATTACCTGCAGCGATGTGGTACCCGCAGCCGACCTTACCCGGATGCCGTCGAAACGCTGGACACACTCCAGGCCTCGGGTGTGACGGCCTGCATCGTGACCAACAAGGAAGCTGCCTACACCCACCGGCTGCTGGAGTCACATCGCCTGTCGGCACGGTTTGCGCAGGTGGTGAGCGGCGACACCCTGCCGACGAAAAAACCCGATCCGGCGGGCGTGCACCATTGCCTGAAGACCTGTGGTGTGGCGGCCCATCGCGCCCTGTTCGTGGGGGACTCCTCCATCGACGTGGCCACGGCCCGAAACGCCGGTTTAGCGGTGTGGGCCTTCAGCCACGGCTACAACATGGGTCATCCGATCGCGGACAGCCACCCAGACCGGGTGCTTGGCGACTTCAACGGCCTGAAAGCCGGCTTTGTGGTGTGAGCGTGGAGGAACTGCAATCACCCCCGACCATCAGGTGACGAAGCTGCTCGCATCAGAGAGTTGATCACCGGGGCCGGAATCCTGCCGCGGGTCCACTTCCACCACCGGAAAAGGCCAGGGACTGCGGGACGGGGCGCCAGAACCCCCGGCCGACGCACGACCAACATGAAACGACCATCCGCGGGCAATATCGCCGGATGTCGTGCTTGCCGAACTCAGTTCAATCATGTGCGTCCTTTTCATCATTCTTGCCCTGGAGGGCCGGGGTCAGCGGCCAGACAGGCTGCCTGGAGCGCAGCGAATGGGGTTTGAATGACTTTAGGGGAGCGACTGGGGCTGCTCTGTACGCTGCCGAGCAAATTCGTGTAGGACAGCGCAGAAACAACACCCCTCCAAAAGAGCGGATGCCTGGCTGTCACTCGCCCCGCGCGGCTTGTTCCCGCCAGAACCGCAAGGTGGGGGCTTTTATCCCAAGGCCGCGTGGGGACGGCGGGCGTGATGGAAGCAGCGTCGCTCGCCCCGGGCAGGAGCAGGCAGCCCCAGGAACGGGAACTTAAATCCCTCCTCCTTCAGGCCGCCCCCCGGCGGAAAACGATTTCCAGGCGTGAAAACCGGCGCTCAGCTGAGCTCGCCCATCTGGCTTTGCAGATAGTTCTGCAGGCCCACCTTGGCCAGCAGGTCGATCTGGGTTTCCAGAAAGTCGATGTGCTCTTCCGTGTCATCCAGGATGCCCTGGAGCAACTCACGTGATACGTAGTCGCGTACGGTCTCGCAGTAGGCGATTCCGGCCTTGATCGTGGCCTGCGCACCTTGCTCGCTCTTGAGGTCGCAATTCAGGATCTCGGGCACATCCTCACCCACCAGCAGCTTGCTCAGATCCTGCAGATTCGGCAGGCCGTCGAGCATGAAGATGCGGTCCATCAGCTTGTCGGCATGCTTCATTTCGCCAATGGATTCCTCATATTCTTTCTTCGCCAGCTTGTCCAGGCCCCAGTGTTTGTACATGCGGTAGTGCAGGAAATACTGGTTGATGGCGGTCAGCTCGTTTTTGAGCTGGGCCTGAAGGTGTTCAATGACTTTGGCATCGCCCTGCATGGCGGTCTCCGGTGATGGTGAATGATCGATCCATTGTCGGCGGGGTTTCCGTGGCTGACAAGTTCAACCCGATACGCATCCGCTGGATTGCGCAGGCAGTCGATGCGATTCGCACTTGCCCCGATCCGGCGGCGGGGACTCGTGATTCAGCATGCATGCGTCGGTCACACACAAGGGGAGAGCGAGAGCGCCCGAATCCGCGCTGTCCGCAGTCTGCTGCGATGGTGTGGCGGGCCGCCGGAACGGGCTGAAGAATTCCAGGGCCGACAGACCGTGATGCACCGGATACCCGGGAAACCAGTCAGGCCATTATTGCGAATGCGATAGATTCGTATTTATAATCACCGCACCGACTGAATCTCTCCACCAACCGCCAAGCCCATCCATGATCGTCTGCGTCTGCCGCCGAATCTCTGATCGCGAAATCGCCCGCCATGCCCGCGCCGGGCTTGGTTTTGACGAGATCCAGTTTGAACTTGGCGTGGCCACCCAGTGTGGCCAGTGCGAAGGCTGTGCCCGCGATGTGGTGGCCCAGTGCAGCGCGAGTTGCCCGACGGCCCATATCAAGCTCGCAGACCACCCCCTGGAAGGTGGCCTCTGGGGCGCCTCGCCAGCCTCCCTGTAGTCCTCCCCCGCGTCATCCCGATCCGGGAGATCGGGTGCGCGTCGCGGATTGTCCAGCCGATGACGTGCCCGGGCCGCATGCCCACTGAACAATTCCCGATGAATGCGGCCTCCAGCCGCACATCCGTCCGGGAATCGTTTCAGCCCGTCGCTTGAAGCCCGCCCACGATCCGGCAGATTGACGGCAAACAACCCTTTCCCAGACCGTCCAGCTTGAATTGCGCCAAAAATGCCCTATGATTAGCACTCGATGGCATTGAGTGCTAACAACGCACGCCAATCCACCAAATTAACAGGCGCCCACCTGAATGAGCGCCTTTTGATCTTCCAAAACCATTGTTCTCATACAAGGAGCTCTCATGAAACTTCGTCCTTTGCACGACCGCGTGATCGTCAAACGCGTGGAAAACGAAACCAAAACCGCCTCTGGCATCGTGATTCCTGACAGCGCCGCTGAAAAGCCTGATCAGGGCGAAGTGCTGGCCGTCGGCCCAGGCAAGAAGAATGACAAGGGCGAACTCAGCCCCATGGCCATCAAGGTCGGCGACCGCGTGCTGTTCGGCAAATACAGCGGCCAGACCGTCAAGGTCGATGGCGACGAACTGCTCGTCATGAAAGAAGAAGATTTGTTTGCAGTGGTCGAGAAGTAATTCTTCGCCACACCAAAGCCTCAATTAACTGAATCTGGAGAATTAAACATGGCAGCAAAAGACGTCATTTTCGGCGGCGAAGCCCGCGCACGCATGGTCGAGGGTGTGAACATCCTGGCCAACGCCGTCAAAGTCACCCTGGGCCCCAAAGGTCGTAATGTGGTGCTCGAGCGCTCGTTCGGCGCCCCTACCGTGACCAAGGACGGTGTGTCCGTGGCCAAGGAAATCGAGCTGAAAGACAAGCTCCAGAACATGGGCGCACAGATGGTCAAGGAAGTCGCTTCCAAGACCTCTGACAACGCTGGCGACGGCACCACCACCGCCACCGTGCTGGCTCAGGCCATCGTTCGCGAAGGCATGAAGTACGTGGCCGCCGGCATGAACCCGATGGATCTGAAGCGCGGTATCGACAAGGCCGTGCTGGCCCTGACCGAAGAGCTGAAGAAGGCTTCCAAGCCCACCACCACCTCCAAGGAAATCGCCCAGGTCGGTTCGATCTCCGCCAACTCCGACGAGTCCATCGGCAAGATCATTGCCGACGCGATGGACAAGGTCGGCAAGGAAGGCGTGATCACCGTGGAAGACGGCAAGTCCCTGCAGAATGAACTCGACGTCGTCGAAGGCATGCAGTTTGACCGCGGCTACCTCTCCCCCTACTTCATCAACAACCCTGAAAAGCAGTCCGCCCTGCTGGACAACCCGTTTGTGCTGCTCTACGACAAGAAGATCAGCAACATCCGTGACCTGCTGCCTACCCTGGAGCAAGTCGCCAAGGCTGGCCGTCCGCTGCTGATCATTGCCGAAGAAGTCGAGGGCGAAGCCCTGGCTACGCTGGTGGTGAACACCCTGCGCGGCATCCTGAAAGTGGTGGCTGTGAAGGCCCCTGGCTTCGGCGACCGCCGCAAAGCCATGCTGGAAGACATCGCCTGCCTGACCGGCGGCAAGGTCATCGCTGAAGAAGTCGGCATGTCGCTCGAAAAAGTGACGCTGGCCGACCTCGGCCAGGCCAAGCGCATCGAAGTGGGCAAGGAAAACACCATCATCATCGACGGCTCCGGCGCCGCTGCTGACATCGAAGCACGCGTCAAGCAAGTGCGCGTCCAGATCGAAGAAGCGACCAGCGACTATGACCGTGAAAAACTGCAAGAGCGCGTGGCCAAGCTGGCCGGCGGTGTGGCAGTGATCAAGGTCGGCGCTGCCACCGAAGTCGAGATGAAGGAAAAGAAAGCCCGCGTCGAAGACGCCCTGCACGCCACCCGCGCTGCGGTGGAAGAAGGCATTGTGGCTGGTGGTGGCGTGGCTCTGCTGCGTGCCAAGCAGGCCGCTGGCAAGATCGTCGGCGACAACCCTGACCAGGACGCCGGCATCAAGCTGGTGCTGCGCGCCATTGAAGCGCCTCTGCGCGAGATCGTCTACAACGCAGGCGGCGAAGCCTCTGTGGTGGTGAACGCTGTGCTGGCCGGCAAGGGCAACTACGGCTTCAACGCTGCCAACGATACCTACGGCGACATGATCGAAATGGGTATCCTGGACCCCACGAAAGTGACCCGCACTGCTCTGCAGAATGCAGCGTCCGTGGCATCCCTGATGCTGACGACCGAAGCCATGGTGGCCGAGGCTCCGAAAGACGAGTCCGGCGCTGGCGGCGGCGGCATGCCTGGCGGCATGGGTGGAATGGGCGGCATGGGCGACATGGGCATGTAATCCTGCCGATGGAATCACCCGGACTCTTCCGGGTGGCCCACAAAAAACCCCGCAAGGCTCGCGCCCTGCGGGGTTTTTTCATGGCTGTCCGACCCGCTCAGGCGTTGGCAGCCTCGTGGACATTGCTGCCCTCGGTCGTGGGCTGCACCCACCAGTAGATGAGTACCAGCAAACCGACCACGGTCAGCATGATGAGCTGCCACCAGCCGCTGCGGCCGATGTCATGCAGCCGGCGTGTGCCCACGGCAAGCGCCGGCAACAGCAAGGCGAGGTTCACCAGCCCGTTGGCCACGTCCCCCAGCATGGAGGCTGCGATGGAAACCAGCAGCTGGAACAGGAAAAACCACCAGAATTCGGATCGGGATGCGCGACCGGTGAACGTCGCGTACTTGCTCAGACAGGTGGAGATGGCTTGGCCGAAATTCATATGCTTGTCCTCCCAGACATCGTTGTGACGGGGTCAATTCCCCGCGCCATGATAGGCGAGAAGCCGCGCGGCATTTGCTGCCTCACTGAAGTTCGGGATTTTTACCGCAGACGCTGCAGCAGGCCAGCCGTCGAGCCGTCGAGTCCTTGCACGTCCCCGCTCTGCAGGCGCGATTCAATGTCGCGTGCCAGCACCTTGCCAAGCTCGACGCCCCACTGGTCGAAGCTGTTGATGCCCCAGATCGCCCCGCTGACGAAGACGCGGTGTTCCTGCAGGGCGAGCAAGGCACCCAGACTGGCCGGGCCCAGGCTGTCCAGCAGCAAAAAGGTGCTGGGCCGGTTGCCCGGGAAGTCGCGGTGCCCGCCTGCATCGGGCCGGCCCACCAGCAGCGCCTGCGACTGCGCCAGCGCATTGGCCAACAGTTGGCTGTGGTGTCCCGGCAGTCCATGCAGCGCCTCGCGCATCGCCACCAGCTCGACGGGCACGACGGATGTCCCCTGGTGCAGCATCTGGAAGTAGGCGTGCTGCCCATTGGTGCCGGGCTCGCCCCACAGCACCGGTGCGGTGTCAAACGGCAGGGGCTGGCCCTGCATGTCCACCCGCTTGCCGTTGCTTTCCATCTCCAGTTGCTGCAGATAGGCTGGCAAGCGCCTCAGGGCACTGCTGTAGGGTGCAATGCTGCGGCTGGCAAAGCCATGGAAGTTGCGGTACCAGACATCCAGCAGCCCCAGGCGCACCGGCAGGTTCTGCGGCAGTGGCGCGGTGCGAAAGTGCACGTCCATCGCATGGGCGCCCGCCAGCATCTCGCGAAACCCTTCGGCACCGATGCAGATCGCCACGGGCAAACCAATGGCCGACCACAACGAATAGCGCCCGCCCACCCAATCCCAGAAACCGAAGGTGGTGGTGATGCCGAAGGCGCTGGCGGCCGCTACATTGGTCGTGAGGGCCGCGAAATGGCGCGCGATATCGCGCCCGCCACCGGCCTCGAACCACTGCTTGGCCGAGTGCGCATTGGCCATGGTCTCGGCGGTGGTGAAGGTCTTGGAGGCGACCAGGAACAGCGTGCTCTCAGGCCTCAAGCCCTGCAGCACGCGGGCCAGCTCTTCGCCATCGACATTGGAGGCGAAGTGAAAGCGCTTGCCGGCGGGGGCATGGTCGGCCAGTGCCAGCACCGCCATCTGGGGGCCAAGGTCAGAGCCGCCAATGCCGATGTTGACGATGTCGGTGATTGCCGGGTCAGCACGCAGTTGCTCCGCATAAGCCAGCATCGCGACCAGCGTGGCATGCACGGCCTCCTGCTCCGCGCTGTGCGTCGCTGCGCCTTCCAGTGAGGCTGACGGGTTTCGCAGCAGGGTGTGCAACACGGCCCGCCGCTCGGTCTGGTTGATCGCCGCCCCGGCAAACATGGCGTCGCGATAAGTCTCCAGCTGGCACTGACGGGCCAACTCGAGCAGCAGGCCGTCGACCTCGGTGTCGATCAGGTTTTTGGACAAGTCCGCAAACACATACGGCGCGTCCTGGCTGAAGCGTGAAAACCGCGTCGCGTCGGCGGCAAAGGCCTCGCGCATGTCGAAGCCGCGGCCCTTGGCGTGGAAGTGCGCTTGCAAAGCAGCCCACGCCGGGGTCTGGTCGCAGCGCGGCCGGCTTCCCGACGCCGCGCCGGACATCGCGGTGGCGGAGGTCATGCCGCCAGCATCAGGTGTTCGAGCTTCACCGCGTCCGCCGCAAAAGCGCGGATGCCCTCGGCCAGCTTCTCGGTGGCCATGGCGTCCTCGTTCAGCGCGTAGCGGAAGCCGGTTTCATCGAAGTTCACTGCGGGCAGATCCAGGCTGCGCGCGGCCTGCGCATCGAGCGCACGCGCCAGCGGCGCATCGGACGCCGCGAGCTGAGCCAGCAACTCCGGGCTGATGGTGAGCAGATCGCAACCCGCGAGCGCTGTGATCTGGCCCACATTGCGGAAGCTGGCGCCCATCACCTCGGTGGCAATGCCGAAGTGCTTGTAGTGGTTGTAGATCTGGTGCACCGATTTCACGCCGGGGTCGTTGGCGCCAGCGTTGGCCGATTCGTCCCACGCCGCGCCAGAGGATTTCTTGTACCAGTCGTAGATACGCCCCACAAAAGGCGAGATCAGTTGCACCTTCGCCTGCCCGCAGGCGACCGCCTGGCAAAACGAAAACAGCAGGGTGAGGTTGGTGTGGATGCCACGCTGCTCCAGCTTCTCGGCGGCGCGTATGCCTTCCCAGGTCGCCGCGACCTTGATGAGCACGCGGTCGATGTGAATGCCTTCGGCCTGGTACAGCTCCACGATGCGCTCGCCGCGGGTGTAGGTGGCTGACGCGTCGAAGCTCAGGCGCGCATCCACCTCGGTCGAAACCCGGCCGGGAATGATGGACAGAATCTCGCAGCCAAAGCGCACCAGCAGGCGGTCCATGATTTCATCAAGTGGCCGCCCGCGGAACCGGCTGACCACCTCTTTCATCAGCGGCTGGTACTCGGCCTTTTGCACCGCCTTGAGGATCAGCGAGGGGTTGGTGGTCGCGTCTTGCGGCTTGAACTGGCCCAGTTGCTTGAAGTCACCGGTGTCGGCCACCACCGTGGTGAACTGTTTCAGGGCGTCGAGTTGAGTCATGGCAAAGCAGGTAAATCTATTTGGATCGCCGCGAGGCCGGAGCCCGAGCGCAGCGTCGAGTTACCATTATGCCCATAGAATATGAAACTTAATTACATGTCTTCACGATCAACCCAGTACATTCTGGCAAACACACCATGAGCTTTGACCTCATCCTGTTCGGTGGCACGGGAGACCTTGTGTGGCGCAAGATCATGCCGGCACTGTTCCAGGCCTTTCGCCACGGTTCGCTGCCCGCGGGCGGGCGCATTGTGGGTGTGGCGCGCGACGATCTGTCCGACGAGCAATACCGGGCGCTGATCAAGTCCAGATTCGACAACGTGGAGCTGGCCAAACGCCCCAGCGAAGAGGAGTTTGCGCGGTTCGCGGCCCTGCTGGGCTATCTGCGCATGGATCTGTCGAACCCTTCGGACTATGGCCGGCTGGCTGCCCGGCTGGCCGAACGGCCCGCCGACGTCGTGGTGATGTACGTGGCCACGGCTCCTGGCCTGTTCACGGTGGTGTGCGAGCAGATCGCGGCAGCAGGCCTGAATGGCCCGCAAACGCGTGTGGTGCTTGAAAAGCCGCTGGGCCATGACCTGGCCTCCAACCGCGCCATCAACCACACCGTGCGCAGCGTGCTGAAGGAAGAACAGATCTTCCGCATCGACCACTACCTGGGCAAGCCCTCGGTACAGAACCTGTTTGCGCTGCGCTTTGGCAATGCACTGTTCGAGCCCTTGTGGCGCCGCGAAACCATTGCCAACATCCAGATCACGATTGCCGAAGACCTGGGCGTGGAAAAGCGCGGCGCCTTCTACGACAGCACCGGCGCACTGCGTGACATGGTGCAAAACCATGCGCTGCAGCTGCTGTGCGCCATCGGCATGGAGCCGCCCATCAATTCGCATGCCGACGCCATCCGCGACGAGAAACTCAAGGTGCTGCGTTCGCTCAAGCCCTGGACGCCGGAAACCCTGAGCCAGCACGTGGTGCGTGGCCAGTACGCCGCCGGCAACATCGAGGGTGAAGCGGTGCCCGCCTACCGCGACGAAAAGGGCGTGAACCCGGCCAGCATGACAGAGACCTTCGTCGCGCTGCGCACCGAAATCGCCAACTGGCGCTGGGCCGGCGTGCCCTTCTACATCCGCACCGGCAAGCGGCTGGCCGGACGCGAGGCCCATATCGAGGTGAACTTCCGCCCGGCACCGCACGCCATTTTCAAGTCGCCCCTGGCCAATGCCAGTGTGGCCAACCGGCTGGTCATCAACCTGCAGCCGCAGGACGGGCTGGAGCTGCATCTGCTGGCGCAGGCGGATCAGCGCACGGGCAGCCACCGCAGCGCGCCATCGCTGGCCCCGGTGCAACTGGATCTGGACTTTGACAAGCGCTTTGGCTCGGAGCGCGTCGGCGCCTACGAGCGCCTGTTGCTGGACGTGATCGACGGACGCCTCAACCTCTTTGTGCGCAGCGACGAACAGGAAGAGGCCTGGCGCTGGGTGGAGCCGATTCTGGACGCCTGGAGCAGCGATCCGGCCGGGCCGCGCCTGTATGCCGCCGGCACCTGGGGACCGAGTGCGTCAAGCGCGATGATTGCGCGGGATGGGTATTGCTGGAGCGAAGAGTGTTAGCCCCCACGCTCCCCACTTCGTGTGGTTCGCTGCCCCCCGAGGGGGCCGCCCCGCCTGCGGTCTGGCGGAGCCAGTCCCGCGGCTCCTGCTGGTTGAAAACGCAGATACGTTCCTTGACGTCGCGTCACTTGTGTGGGGTACTAGATGCTTGACCGAATCAAAGCCTCTTTGCCCTCGTTGGCACCTGCCGAGCAGCGTGTGGGGCGTCTGGTACTGGCTGACCCGCGGTTGTTTGCCAACCAGCCCATCACCGAGCTGGCAAGCCGTTCGCATGTGAGCAAGCCGACCGTGGTGCGTTTTTGCCGCAGCATGGGCTATGACGGCCTGTCGGACTTCAAGCTCAAGCTGGCCGGCAGTGTGAGCGAGGGCGTGCCCTTCATCCACCGCAGCGTCGATGTGGACGACAAGACCGGTGACGTGATGGTCAAGGTCATCGACAACACCGTGGCGGCTTTCCTGAAGTACCGCAATGACGCGAGCTCGGTCGCCATTGAACGTGCCGCCGATGCCTTGCTGGCCACCTACAACGCCGGTAGGCGCATTGAATTTTTCGGTGTCGGCAACTCGGGCATCGTGGCGCAGGACGCGCAGCACAAGTTCTTTCGCCTCGGCATCACCAGCATCGCCTACAGCGACGGCCACATGCAGGTGATGAGTGCCTCCTTGCTCGGCCCGGGAGACTGCGTGGTGGTGATCTCCAACTCGGGCCGCACCCGTGACCTGATGGACGCCTGCGACATCGCGCGGAAAAACGGCGCGACCACCATCGTCATCACCGTGACCGGCTCGCCGCTGGCGGCAGCGGCCAACATCCATCTGGCCGCGGACCACCCGGAAGGCTATGACCGCTACAGCCCCATGGTGTCGCGCCTGATGCACCTGATGATCATCGACATTCTGGCCACCTGCGTGGCCCTGCGTATCGGCAGCAAGCTGCAGCCGCTGCTCAAGGAAATGAAAAACAACCTGCGCAACAAGCGCTACGCCTGAGTCCCTGGCCCGCCAGGGCCGCAGCTCACACCAAAGGCATGGACCGTTCGACAATGCCCGCAAAAAGGGCTGAACCGAGCGGCAGTACGTTGTCGTTGAAGTCGTAGCAGCTGTTGTGCAGGAAGCGGCTGCCCACGCCGCCTGTGGTACCACCCTGGCCGTCCGGAATCTGCTCACCCTGCCCCAGACGCAAATAAGCGCCGGGCTTGAGCTTGAGCATGAACGAGAAATCCTCGGACCCCATGCTGGGCTCCAGGTCGCGCACCACGTTTTCCGCGCCCACCAGTTGCTCGGCCACGCCGGTGGCCAGCGTGTACTCGGGAAGGGAGTTGATGGTCGCCGGATACACGCGATCGTATTTGACCGTGGCGGTGGCACCGAATCCCTGTGCGATGGAAGGACACAGCTCCTTGAGCCGGCGCTCCACCAGATCCTGTATCTCGGGCTTGAAGGTGCGCACGGTGCCCACCAGCGTCGCACTGCCCGGCACCACGCTCATGGCAGCCAGGTCACCGGCCTGCATCGCACAGATGCTGACCACCGCGTTGTCCATGGCCTTGACGTTGCGCGACACGATGCTTTGAACTGCCGTGATGATGTGGGCCGCCACGATCACCGGATCGACCGTCAGGTAGGCATGTGCGCCATGCCCCCCTTTGCCGGTGATCTCGATGGTGATGCGGTCGGCCGCCGCCATCATCGGGCCGGGGTTGATGCCGATGGTGCCGGGCCGCATGGCCGGCCAGTTGTGCATGGCGTAAATAGCCTGCACGGGAAATTGCTCGAACAGCCCTTCCCTGATCATGGCAGCAGCCCCACCGCGCCCTTCCTCTGCGGGCTGGAACACCAGCACCGCATCACCGGCGAAGGCGCGTGTTTCGGCCAGGTAGCGGGCGGCACCCACCAGCATGGTGGTGTGGCCGTCGTGGCCGCAGCCGTGCATCAGGCCGGTTTTGGCGGATTTCCAGCCGAACTCGTTGTGCTCCGTCATCGGCAACGCGTCCATGTCGGCGCGCAAACCGATCATGGGGCGCGGCGCGGCGGCGTTCGTGGTTTTCTGGCCGCGAATGATGGCAACCACGCCGGTCTTGGCAATGCCGGTGTGCACTTCATCCACCCCGCACAGCTTGAGCGCATGGGCTACACGGCTGGAGGTGTACACCTCTTCAAAGCCCAGCTCCGGATGGGCATGCAGGTCACGGCGAAAGGCGGTCAGCTCGGGATGAAACTGCGCGATCTGCGCAAAGGCCCGGCCGCTGGCGCGCAGAGCAGGCACACCCGTGGAAGGTCGGGCTGAATCATCCATCACTCCGGTGGACGGCGCCATGGATGACGGTGCGGATGAATCGAGAGTGGCCGGTGCACGCATGGGGAAGACATCCTCAGAGTTCAATACAGCATGAATACTAGACCGGAATCAAATCACTTGGTTCATCAACCGCCAATCGAGGCCTGGAGGCAACTGGCCCCTCAGGGTGCACTGGCGCTGATCAAAGAGGCGGCAAGGCTGTTCGCGGGCGTCAGGACTGTCGGCGGCAACGCCGACCTGGGCAGCAGGGTCAGCGGGCCATACCAGGCTTGAGTTTGCTGCTGCGTGTTGTCGGTATCCGTCATGATGCCGATGCCCACCAGCGCACCGGGTGCCTCGCCGAAGGCCTTTTCATAGTCTGCGCGAATATCGCGTTCGTACTCCAGCCAGCGCCCCAGGTGCGCAGGCCCCGACTCCAGCACCAGCTTGCGGATGCGGTCAGTGCGTGGATTGATGATGACGCTGCCCACGGGCCGTTCATTGCCCCACACATACATCAGCGTGGCATAGGGCATGGGCTCGCCAGTGAGCACATGTGCCAGTTCGGAGAGCATGGCATTTTTGGCAGAAAAGGTGGATCGATCCCCTTCGAACGCCAACAGCACCCGAACGGGTGAATCGTCGGTCTCGCGTTCCGTCATGTTGGCACCCGGAATGAGCGCGGGCACTTTCCATGAAAACGTCAAATGGGACAAATCACCCGGCTCGACGCGAATAGTCTGGCGCAGCATGCTGGCAGCGCTGCTGGATTGGGTGTGAATGGCACTGCGGCCATCCAGCTTGACGGAACGGTAATCTGTCGATTTCTTGCCTGGAAACGTACAGTGCTGCCAGGCGACAGAACTGCCTGCGGCGGCAGATGTGGCAACCCAGTCAATGTGTTTGATCTCGGCCTCAGGTACGGCTGGACGACCTGCACAGGCAGTCATCAACCAACAGAACAGCACCATGCCACAACCCAGCAGCGGGCGACCAGAGGAATGCCGGGGAAAAAAGTTGAACAAATAAAACATGGCACTGAAAACAGGAAGCAAAAAACTGGGCGTCTGCATGAAAAAAGCCGCTTCAGGTTTCCCCGAAACGGCTTTCAGATTCTTCTCAAAGCTGGCACGAGGCCAGCTTCAGATCAGAACGAGTGACGCACACCAGCAGCGTACAGTTGACGACGGCTCACGGTCGTAGCGTTCACGCTTTCGATCTTGGTGTTGATCGCGCCAGCGTACAGCGTGGTGCGCTTGGACAAGTCGTACGTACCGAGCAGGGTCAGACCACGGCCCTTGTTGTTGTTGCCAGCAGCTTCGCTCTTGGATTTGGTGTAACCAAACGACAGGGCAGCAGCACCGAACGGCACGTTCACGCCGATCTGGTAGTCACGGTCCTTGAAGGTAGCGTCTTTAGCCTGGGTGTAGCTACCCAGCAGCTTGGCAACGCCGAAATCGTAGGAAGCGCCGATCAGGTTGTACTTGCGATTGGCTGCAGCAGCTTCAGCAACAGTCGGGTTGGCGGCTGGCGAAAACAGGGTGCCGCCGGCTGCAACTTTTTCACGCTGATAGCCGTAACCAACCAGCAGAGGGCCATTGGCATACTTGATGTGCAGGCTGGTGCTGTTCGAAGCAGACGTCGTGGAGGTCTTGTCTTCGCCGAAGCCATAGACCACAGCGCCGCTGAAGCCGCTGAAATCAGGGGAGGTGTAGCTGATGGCGTTGTTCACGCGGTTGCTGTAGTCAACCATGCCGGTTGCTGCAACAGCACTGGCGGTGGCAAACGTGTTGGAGTCGTAGTTGCCGTTGGTCAGGCCGTGAATGGCGTCATACGCGGTGTACTGACGGCCCAGACGAACTTCACCGAACGAGCCTTTCAGGCCCACGGATGCGGTACGACCAAACAGGATGCTGTTGGAGGTTGCAACAGAGCTGCCGCCGTTGTTGGCCAGAGCACCGGTGTCGATGGAGAAGCCACCTTCGAGGGTGAACACAGCAGCCATGCCGCCGCCGAGGTCTTCGCTACCGCGCAGGCCCCAACGCGAGCTGCTCAAACCGCTGCCATTGATAACGCCTTGGCTAACTTTGGTTTCCGTGCCAGCACTGCTGGTTTTGGTGGTGTTGTTACCGATGTAGGCGTCAGCAACGCCGTACAGGGTGACGGAAGATTGGGCGTGTGCAACGCCAGCCATTGCACCCAGTGCGGCCAGAGCGATGAGGGTCTTTTTCATTGAGAATTTCTCCAAGGTTAAACATAGGGCTCCGGAACGGGGGCAATCAGGCTGATGCCTTCATGACTCCACCAGAGACCCGGGCCAACCCCCTTTCGGGAAGTTGGGTCTATTGCACCAGACTGGGCCGCGATGCGCAAAGGAATGACCTCAAAAAAGTGGCTTGCGTTGCAGTCAAGCCACAGAATCAGGAGTGGCAGTGGGGAAGAAACAACGCGGAGCCATGTAGAACTTAGTTCTATCCCACCGCAGGCCATTCGATCGGCAGCCATGAAAAAAGCCGCCGGGGACGAATCCCAAGCGGCTCTCGGTGCTCAGAAAGGGCTGGCCAGGCGCCAGCCTTTCATGCGCTATCAGAACGTGTGGCGAACGCCAACGCCGTAGGTGCTGGTCTTGCGATCAGCCACGCCTGCGTTGGTTTCCTTGCCCGACTGCACGCCTGCGTACAGGTTGGTGCGCTTGGACAGGGCATACAGACCTGCCAGGCCGTAACCGGTGCGCTTCAGATCAGCTGCGCCAGCCAGACGGGTGCTCTTGGAACGGGCATAGCCACCAGACAGCGTGAAGGTGCTGCTGACAGGGAAGTCCAGACCGATCTGGTATTCCTTCGTTTTGTCTGTGGCCAGGGCGGTCACAGGGCTATTACCGTTCTTCACGTTGCCATAGGCGCCGAGGAGCTTGACCACGCCGAAATCATAGGAACCGTTCAACTGCGTGTACTTGACGGCAGTGGCTGCACCATTGGTCTTCTCGGTCTGGTAAGACAGGGCAGCAGCGATCGGGCCATTGGCGTAAGCCACGTTCATGCTGGCAATCTTGCCGGCGCTGACAGTAGCCGACTTGTTCTCGCCGAAGCTGTACATCACGGCTGCAGTGAAGCCGCTGAAGCTGGGGGTCGAGTAATAAATGGCGTTGCCAGGACGGTCGTTGTAGCTGTTGCTGGCCCACACGCTGGTGGAAGGCGCGAACAGCAGGGAGTCAAAACCAGCAGCGCCGGAACCTTTGACATCGTCAAACGGCGTCCACATTTTGCCGAGCTTCAGCTCACCAAAGCCACCGGACAAGCCCACCCAGGATTGACGGCCGAAAACGGCGTTGGAGGTCGCGCTGGTGTAGGGGTTGGTGTAGTTGTTCGCAGCACCGGTGCTGGGGTCAAAGCCGGCTTCCAGCAGGAAGTTGGCTTTCAGGCCGCCGCCGAGGTCCTCAGAACCCTTCAGACCGAAACGGCTGGTCTGCAGACCACCGCCGCTGCCGGAAAAAGGATGTGCAACGTTCACACCGGACTGGGTGATGTTGTTGTCCTTGATGCTACCGACCCAAGCATCCACCAGACCGTACACGGTCACGCTGGACTGGGCAGATGCCATGCCGGAAACGGCCAGCACTGCCAAAGCAACTAGGCTTTTCTTCATCATTAAAAATCTCCAAAAAAAGGAATGGAAAGACTCAACACAAAAAACACATTTTTAAGGGCCTCTGGTTAACCCTTGGGAGGATTTAACCAAAATGTCATCACACATGCCAAACCCTTATCGGACAATTAGCAAATTTCATACCTCATGTGTTGGCGCTGCACGACACCTCAGCTCAACGCACAGCAACAGTGCGCAGTCTCTCCTCGGTTTGTTCAAAAGGCGCTGCCAGCGTGATTCACCAGATGGCGCGAATCGAGCGCTTGTCGATGGTGCATTCCACGTGTCGCGCCTCATTTTGGTGATATCGCATTCCCGAAGAATTGGACGCCCGTCGTAACCGACTCCTATTGCCCAAAAAATTGTTTTGGCAACCTGTCGTTCAGGTACCACAAAAACCAAAAATTAGGCATGCTTGCCTAGCACAGTCAACAAGAGGCGTCATGGTGACTCGCAAGCAGTTCGCCTGAAGGCGTGCGACAGCACTTCTGCACTGGGAACAACCCGTTCTCGCCACACACGGCACGCTGCTCACACATCACCGGGCGCCCTTCGGAAGGGCCGGGTTTTCCCTTGTCTCCTATGCGATAGCTCTCGTAATCCCCCCCTTTACGGCGCAAAGCCACAACATTAACGTTCGCTTCAGACCTTCAGCCACGGGCGGCCAGCAAGCGCCCGGAGGCGACCCGGATTTTTTTTGTTTGACCAACTACAACGTTTTGGAGACCCCATGAAAAAACTCACCCTCGTCGCAACCGCAGTCCTGGGACTTTTGTCCACCACGGTAGCCATGGCCCAAAGCAGCGTGACGATCTATGGCCTGGTGGATGCAGGCTACAACCGCGTGACGGGTCTGCGCCAAGGCACCGTGAGCACCATCGCCAGCGGCATCATGGAAGGCTCGCGCTTCGGCCTGCGCGGCACCGAAGACATCGGCGGTGGCTACAAGGCCATCTTCACGCTGGAAAACCGCTTTGAAGCGGATACCGGCGCACTGGGCAACAGGGCCAACTCCGGCACCCAGCTTCCGGATCGCCTGTCGCAGGCCGCCAGGTTGGGTCTGCCCACCGCATTGCAGCCAGCGCTCGATAATCTCAACACCACTTTGGGCGGTGGCATCGGCGTCAATACAGCCAACAACCTGTTCGACCGCCAGGCCTTTGTGGGCCTGGTGACGCCTTTTGGTGCGATCACGCTGGGCCGGCAGTACACGCCAGCCTACCTGACCGGCGCCACCTTCGATGCCTCCCAAACCCAATCCAGTCTGGCTGCCGGTCAGGTTGCGAGCTTTCCGCCTGCGTTCGATATCCGTCTGAGCAATACCATCCAATACGGCATCCAGTACGCCGGTGTCACAGCAACGCTGATGTACGGCGCCGGTGAAGCGGCTACGGCCACTGTCGGCAACTCGGCCAGCCGTTTCCTCGGCGGCATGGCCATCTACAAGGGCAATGGCTTCTCGCTCGGTTTTGGCCATAACACGCGCAACAACGAACTGGGCCAAAAATCGCTTACCAACAATGTGCTCGGTGCTACCGTTGATGTCGGTCCTGGCACCCTGTACGGCCAGTACGCCACCATCAAGGACGAAAACCCCAGCAACCTGTCGACGATCTCAACCAACACCACGCTCGTTGGCGCTGTCGGAGCGGCAAATGCACTGACCATACAGAACGCCTACATCAACGGCTTCAAGCAAGACGCCAACCTGATGCACATTGGCTACCGCATGACCACCGGCCCGCACACCATTGTGGTGGCTTACAACCGTTATGACGACAAGCGCCCCAACGACGCTGACACCACCTCCTACGGCGCAACCTACACCTACGCGCTGTCCAAGCGCACCAACCTGAACGCCGTGCTGACGCGCTTCAACAACAAGGGCTCAGGCCAGGCAGCTCCAGGCGGCAACGGTTTCCTGGGTGGCGTCACTTCGGCAGCAGGTGTGGGTTCGACCAACATCGCCTTCGGCATTCGCCACACGTTCTGATCGCACTGCGAGCGGCCGGATTCTGGCGCTCTTCACCACGTTTCCTGACACAGCCAAAAAGCTCCCTCCCGGGGGCTTTTTGCTTTGGGGGGAGGCTTTGTTGTTCAGGCGCAGTACGATGTGATGGCGCTTCGGATGACGCCTTCCGATTTCAACTCAAGGAGCTCCATGGCTTCCGCACTCGACCTGTCCATCACCACCGCTGACGCAGCACTGCGCACCCTGTTCGCTAAACCACGTGCCACCCGTGCCTGCCCGACCGTACCCGGGCAGCCGACCGAGCTGAGCACACAAGACAAGGCCTTGTCAGGCGCCTTGATGCGTGTGAACCATGTCGGCGAGGTGTGCGCACAGGCGCTTTACGCCGCCCAGGCCCTGGGCACGCGTGATCCGGCGCTGCGCGAGCACTTCCTGCAAGCCAGCCGGGAGGAAAGCGACCACCTGGCGTGGACGCAGCAGCGGCTGGACGAGTTGGGTGCGCGCCGCTCGCTGCTCAATCCGCTGTGGTACGCGGGCGCCTTCGGATTGGGCCTGGTGGCCAGCCGGCTGGGCGACCGGCTCAGCCTGGGCTTTGTGGTGGAAACCGAACGGCAGGTGGAAGCGCATCTGGCCGACCACCTCGAGAGGTTGCCTCAAGGCGACCACGAATCCCGCGCCATCGTGGCCCAGATGAAGGACGACGAAGCGGCGCATGCCCAGGAGGCCGAGCAGGTGGGTGCACTGCCCTTGCCGGCGCCCGTCAAGGCCTTGATGCGGACCGCGGCGCGGGTCATGACGACCACGGCTCATTACCTCTGACCGTCACTCACCGACGATCTTTTTTGACTACGCCTCCACCACCTCGAAGCTGGTGGTGATGTCCGCCGTTTTGCCCAGCATGATGGTGGCCGAGCAATACTTGTCGTGGCTCATGGCGACCGCACGCTCCACCGCGCTGGCAGCCAGCCCACGGCCTGTCACCACAAAGTGCATGTGGATCTTGGTGAAGACTTTGGGGTCCACGGGCGCGCGCTCCGAGGTGAGCTTGACGGAACAGCCCCGCACATCGTGCCGGCCGCGCTTGAGGATCAGCACCACGTCGTAGGCGGTGCAACCGCCTGTGCCGGCGAGCACTGTCTCCATGGGCCGCGGTGCCAGGTTGGCGCCGCCGTTCTCGGGTTTGTCCGCGTCGGGCGCACCGTCCATCACCAGCGTGTGGCCACTGCCCGTTTCCGCCAGAAAAGTCATCCCTGACCGTGAGCCGGTCGTGGCCGAGTTTCCGGTCCAGCTGACAGTGCATTCCATAAACATCGCTCCTCATGCAAAAGATTCATAACTAAAACGCAGCAGAAAGGTAAAATTCCATTCAGAGGGTATTGTGCAGCGCAACATCGCTCCGCTATACTGAATTTATCGCAGCAATGCAGCTCACCCTGTGACGCATTTTTGCACTGGTTGTCTCCTCCACCTCCTCTAAGGGTGGATTTACAGGCCCAGACCGCAAGGTCTGGGCCTTTTTTCTTGCCCACTATGATGTCAGGCTGCGAGAAAAAAGATGCCCCCACCGACGCCCCTCACCGCCCGCCGCACGGCCAAGCCAGCGACAAACCCCAAAAGCCCCGCCAGCCAGCCCCCATCCGGCGCGCTGACGCCTTCCGATTACCTGAAAAAGATCCTGACGGCGCGCGTTTATGACGTGGCAGTGGAGTCGAACCTCGAGGCCGCGAAAAACCTCGGCAAGCGCCTGGGCAACACCGTGCTTCTCAAGCGGGAGGACCAGCAGCCCGTCTTCAGCTTCAAGCTGCGCGGCGCCTACAACAAGATGGCGCACCTGAGCCCGGCGCAGCTGAAAAAAGGCGTGATTTGCGCCTCGGCCGGCAACCATGCACAGGGGGTAGCGATGAGCGCCCAGAAGCTGGGCACGCGCGCGGTGGTGGTCATGCCCACCACCACCCCCAGATTGAAAGTCGATGCCGTCGAAGCCTGGGGCGCCGAGGTGGTGCTGCACGGCGACAGCTACTCTGACGCCTACACCCACGCGGTGACGCTGGAGAAAAAGCGCGGCCTGACCTTTGTGCACCCCTTTGATGACCCGGACGTGATAGCCGGGCAGGGCACGATTGCGATGGAAATCCTGATGCAGCTGCAAAGCCTGGGCTCCAGCCGGCTCGACGCCGTGTTTGTCGCCATCGGCGGTGGCGGTTTGATTTCAGGCGTGGCCAACTACATCAAGGCGGTGCGGCCGGAGATCAAGGTCATCGGCGTGCAGATGAACGACTCCGACGCCATGATGCAGTCGGTCAAGGCCCAGAAACGCGTGACTCTTCAGGACGTGGGTCTGTTCGCCGACGGCACCGCCGTGAAGCTGGTGGGCGAGGAGACCTTCCGCATCAGCCGCGACCTGGTCGATGAATTCATCAGTGTCGACACCGACGCCGTGTGCGCCGCGATCAAGGACGTGTTTGTCGATACGCGCAGCATCGTCGAGCCCTCGGGCGCGCTGGCGGTGGCGGCCATCAAGCAGTATGTGGCCACCCACAAGACCAAAGGCGAGACCTACGCCGCCATCCTGTGCGGCGCCAACATGAACTTCGACCGCCTGCGCTTCGTCGCCGAGCGGGCCGAAGTGGGCGAGGAGCGTGAAGCGCTGTTTGCAGTGACCATCCCCGAGGAACGCGGCAGCTTCCGGCGCTTTTGCGAACTGATCGGCGAGCTGCCCGGCGGCCCGCGCAATGTGACCGAGTTCAACTACCGCATCAGCGACGACGCCAAGGCCCATGTGTTCGTGGGCCTCACGACCTCGGCCAAGGGTGAAAGCGGCAAGATCGCCAGACAGTTCTCGCGCCAGGGCTTCAAGGCGCTCGACCTCACGCACGACGAGCTGGCCAAGGAGCACATCCGCCACATGGTGGGCGGCCACAGCGCGCTGTCGAAAGACGAGCGGCTGCTGCGCTTCATCTTTCCCGAGCGGCCGGGCGCACTGATGAAGTTCCTCTCCAGCATGCGGCCGGGCTGGAACATCAGCCTCTTTCACTACCGCAACCAGGGCGCCGACTACGGCCGCATCCTGGTCGGGCTGCAGGTGCCCAAGGCCGACCACAAGGCGTTCAAGGACTTTCTCGACACGCTGGGCTACCCCCACGTGGAAGAAACCGGCAACCCGGCTTACCGGCTATTTCTGCAAAGCTGAAGGCCGCCATGCCCACGACCACCGCAGAGGCCCCACCAGCGATCGGGCCTTCCGTGTGCCCCCGCTGCGGCACGGGCTTCCGGTGCGGCATGGTGAGTGGGGACGCGACCTGCTGGTGCACCCAACTGCCGCCGCTGTTGCCCGTTCCGGCGGCAGACGACACCACAACCACCTGCTTTTGCCCCAAATGCCTGGCCGAGCTGACCGCTGCGGCCAAGCCGTGAAGGTCTCGCCGCTTCGCTTGTTCACCGTTTGATCCCGCTCAACGCCCCTGACTGCCCCCATGCCCCTGCCCCACGTTGATACCACCGCGAACCCCGATCTCCGGGCCCGTCTGCAGCACAAGATTGATCACAAGACCAAGCCGCAGGGGGCCCTCGGGCTGCTGGAGGACCTGGCCCTGCAGCTGGGCCTGATCCAGCAGCGGGAAGCCATCGTGCTGAGCGATCCGCAGATGGTGGTGTTTGCCGCCGACCACGGCATTGCCGCCGAAGGCGTCTCGGCCTTTCCGCAGGCCGTCACGGTGCAGATGGTGGGCAACATGCTGGCGGGCGGCGCAGCCATCAACGTGTTTGCGCGCCAGCATGGCTTTGCGCTGCAGGTGGTGGATGCGGGGGTGGCCGCCGACCTGGGCGCGCACCGCCAGTTGCAGGCACGCAAGATCGCGCACGGCACACACAACATCTGCGAACAGGCGGCCATGACAGCGCAGCAGGCGCAGGCCGCCCTGGAAGCCGGCATGGACGTCGTGCGCGGCTTGCCCGGCAACGTGGTGGCGTTTGGCGAGATGGGCATTGCCAACACCTCGCCCGCCGCCTTGCTGATGTCTCGACTGACCGGCATTTCCATAGCCGACGCCACCGGGCGCGGCACCGGCCTCGATGACAGCCAGCTCGCGCACAAGCGCGCCGTGCTCGCACGCGCCCTGGTGCGCCACCCGGATGCCACCGCCCCGCTGCAGGCGCTGGCGGCGCTGGGCGGGTTCGAGATCGCCATGATGACCGGCGCCATGCTGCAGGCGGCGAGCGAGCGCCGCGTGGTGCTGGTCGACGGCTTCATCGCCGGTGCCGCCGCGCTGGTGGCCCAGGCGCTGGTGCCTGCTGCACGCGACTACATGGTGTTTTGCCATTGTTCCAACGAGCATGGCCATCGCCTGTTGCTGGCCCACCTGGGTGCGCGGCCCCTGCTGGACCTCGGCCTGCGCCTGGGCGAAGGCACGGGCGCGCTGCTGGCCTGGCCGCTGCTGCAATCGGCGGCGCGCTTTCTGGCCGAGATGGCCAGCTTCGAGTCGGCAGGCGTGAGCGAAAAAGCTGCTGCATGAAGGCCTCCACATGAAAGGCATTACCCACTTCGTGCGTGAATTCCTGCTGGCAGTGCAGTTCTTCACCCGTATCCCCGTCACGGGACGGTTGGCCGACTGGGTGGGCTTCAGCCCCGAACTGCTGCGAACCAGCGCCGGGCACTTTCCAGGCGTGGGCGTCCTGGTCGGCGTGGCGGCCGCTGCCGTGTACATGCTGCTGCAGCTCCTGCTGCCCGAGACAACGCTGGCGCCGCTGGCGGCGGCGACACTCTCCACAGTGGCCACGGTACTGCTCACGGGCGGCTTCCATGAAGACGGCCTCGCCGATGTGGCCGATGGCCTGGGCGGCAGCCATGACCGCGACCGCGCGCTCGAGATCATGAAGGACTCGCGAGTCGGCGCGTTTGGCGCCATGGCGCTGGTGCTGGCCCTGCTGGCCAAGATTGGGCTGATGGCCGTCCTCGGGTCGGTCGAGGTCAACAGCGTGCAAACCGACGGCTCCGAGAACTGGGGCGTCTCGTCCTGGAGCGGTGCCTACATGGGCGTTGCGCTGCTGACGGCCCACGTGGTCTCGCGCGGTTTGCCGCTGCTGGTGATTTACCTGCTGCCGCATGTGGGCGACAGCGCCAGTTCCAAGTCCAAACCGCTGGCCGACCAGATCGCCCCGGTCACGCTGATGGTGGCGCTGATCTGGTGCCTGGCCGTGCTGGCACTGGCCAGCCTGGTGATCGACATCGCCAGCCTGCTGGCCGCCTGCGGCTTTGCCGTGATCGCCCTGCTGTGGATGGCGCGCCTCTTCAAGCGCCGGTTGCAGGGCTTCACCGGCGACTGCCTCGGCGCCACCCAGCAAATCTGCGAAATCGCTTTCTATCTCGGCCTGGCGGTTGCGCTGTAAATGCCATACGCTCATTCATGAGGCTCTGGCTGGTCCGGCATGCGCAACCCGAGGTGGCACCGGGCACCTGCTACGGCCAGCTGGATATTCCCGCCCAGGCGCTGGCCACTGAACACTGCGCGCAAGCCCTGGCCAGCGCCCTTCCGGCTCTCGCCCGCATCATGCATTCACCGCTGCAGCGGTGTGCCCTCCTGGCCTGGCAGCTGCAAGCGCTGCGGCCCGATCTGGCCGCTGTGGCCCCTGTGGCAGATCCCCGCCTGCAGGAAATGCACTTCGGCGAATGGGAAGGCCAGCGCTGGCAGGCCATAGACCCCGCCGCACTCCAGCGCTGGACCGATGACTTTGCCATGCACTGTGTCGGCGGCCACGGCGAGAGCGTGACGCAGGTGATGGACCGCGTGGCGGCCGCGTTCGACGAGATCGGTCGTGCCCCATCGGACATCACCACAGACGCCGTGTGGATCACCCATGCCGGCGTCATTCGCGCCGTGGAACTCATTGCCCGCGGCCAGCGTCAGATCACACGGGCCGACCAGTGGCCGGCCGCCGCGCCGGATTATGGACAATGGCTCACTCTGACCCTGCAATTCCCCTGAAAGATCAAGGCACGTCACTATGGCAGCAAGTCTGGATGGTCAACTCGTGGTGGCGATCTCGTCGCGCGCCCTGTTCGACTTCGAAGAGGAAAACCAGGTCTTTGAATCCGGCCTGAACACACCACCCGCCCCTGGCGCCAAAAAAGACGCGGCCTACATGAAGCTGCAGCTGGACCGCCTCGACGTGCCAGCCAAGCCGGGCGTGGCGTTCTCGCTGGTCAAGAAACTCCTAGCCTTTAATGACGCCCCCACGTTCCCCGCTTCGAGCCTGCGGCCCGCTGCCCCTTTCACTGAAGATGGGGCGCATTTCGACTTGGGGCGGCCCGGCGTCGAAACCTCAGCCCCCACGCTTGCCGCTTCGCGTGCTTCGCTGCCCCCCGAGGGGGCGCGTTTCGACTTGGGGCGGCCCGGCGTCGAAACAGTGGCACCTCCACTTGCCGCTTCGCCTCCTTCGCCACCCCAGCGCGTGGAGGTGGTGATCCTCTCGCGCAACGACCCGGTCTCGGGCATGCGGGTATTCCGTTCGGCGCAGCATTACGGCCTCAACATCCAGCGCGGCACCTTCAACCGCGGCGAGCCACCGTGGCGCTACCTGAAACCGCTGCATGCCAACCTGTTCCTGTCGGCCCACCTGAGCGATGTACGCGAAGCGCTGGCGGCGGGCGTGCCCGCGGCGCAGGTGTACCCGCAATCGGCCCGCGCCAGCGACGCGCACCCGCACGAGGTGCGCATTGCCTTTGACGGCGACGCGGTGCTGTTCTCCGACGAAGCCGAGCGCGTGTTCCAGGCCCAGGGCCTGTCGGCCTTCCAGGCGCACGAACACGACAAGGCCGCCCAGCCGCTGCTGGCGGGCCCGTTCAAACCTCTGCTCGAAGCCCTGCACCGGCTGCAGCAGGCGGGCACCTCGCGCATGCGCATCCGCACCGCGCTGGTCACCGCGCGCAGCGCGCCGGCGCATGAGCGCGCCATCCGCACGCTGATGGACTGGAACATCGAGGTCGATGAAGCGATGTTCCTCGGCGGCCTGGCCAAGGGTGAATTCCTGCGCGAGTTCGAGCCCGATTTTTTCTTTGACGACCAGACCAGCCATGTGCACTCTGCCGCCCAGCATGTGCCGGCCGGCCATGTGGCCAGCGGTGTGTCCAACCCGCTGCCGTGACGCTCCAACCCAAGGTTGACTGAATGACCCTGCTGCCCCGCCTCGGCGCCAAATTCGCCGCCTTCCGCCTCTTCAGCGCCCGTGTCTGGGCTCTGGCCGCGCCCTACTTCCGGTCGGAGGACCGCTGGAAGGCCCGCGGCCTGCTGCTGGCCATCGTGGTGCTCAACCTGGGGACCGTGTACATGGCGGTGCAGTTCAACGACTGGTACCGCGTGTTCTACGACGCACTGGAAAAACGCGACCAGTCGGTGTTCTGGCAACAGCTGGCCCGCTTCAGCTACCTCGCTGTCGGCGCCATCATCATCGCGGTCTACAAGTTCTACCTGACGCAGCTGCTCGAAATGCGCTGGCGTTCGTGGATGACGCGCGACTACCTCCGGCGCTGGCTGTCAGGGCACGCGTTCTACAAAATGGAGCTGGCGCGGTTTTCTGCCCAGCCCGTGGCGGCGGCCCCTGGCGAGATCGCGCCGCAGGCCGCGTTGGCTGCGACCAACCCCGACAACCCCGACCAGCGCATCCAGCAGGACGTGAACGCTTTCACGGCTGACACGATCGGGCTGAGCATGGGGCTGCTCAATGCCCTGGTGACCCTGGTCAGTTTCATCGGCATTCTCTGGACGCTGTCGGGCTCCTTCGGCTTCACTCTGGGTGGCACCAGCTACACCATTCCCGGTTTCATGGTGTGGGCGGCGATAGCCTACTGCCTGACCGGCAGCGTGCTGACCCACTACATCGGGCGGCGGCAGATCCGGCTCAACTTCCAGCAGCAGCGCTATGAGGCCGACTTCCGCCATCACATGGTCCGGGTGCGCGAATACAGCGAAGCCATTGCACTGGACCGTGGCGAAACGGTGGAACGTGGTCACCTCAACGGCCGCTTTGCCACGGTGCTGGCCAACTACCTGCAGCTGATCAGGGCGCAGAAAAGCCTGATCTGGTTCACCACCTTTTTTGGCCAGGCCGCCGTGATCTTTCCCTTCGTGGTGGCGGCACCCCGGTTTTTCAGCGGTGCCATCCAGCTGGGCGAGCTGATCCAGATCTCGTCGGCCTTCGGCAAGGTGCAGGATTCACTGAGCTGGTTTGTGGACAGCTACAGCAGCCTGGCGTCATGGCGCGCCACCACCGACCGCCTGACCAGTTTCGACGACAACATGGCGGCCATCGCCCAAACCACACGCGACCGCAGCGCCCTGCAGACGGAAGTCACCATCACACCTGCCACGGCACCGGACGGCCTGTCGGCCCAGCACCTGACCCTGAACCTGCCCACGGGCGTGACCCTGCTGCAGGACGTGACGCTGGCGGCCCGGCCGGGCGACAGCGTGCTGGTCAAGGGGCCTTCCGGCAGCGGCAAGTCCACCCTGTTCCGGGCCTTTGCCGGCATCTGGCCGTTCTCGACAGGCCGCACCCATTTGCCGCAGCAGGCGATGTTCATTCCGCAGCGCCCCTATTTCCCCGATGGCCGCCTGCGCGATGCGCTGGCCTATCCGGAGCCGGCCGCCACCTACACCGACGCCTCGCTGCAGCAGGCGCTCACCGACGCGCTGCTTCCCCACCTGGCAGGCCGGCTCGACGAGGAGGACGCCTGGACGCAGAAGCTCTCGGGCGGCGAGCAGCAGCGCCTGGCGATTGCCCGCGTGCTGCTGAAAAAACCGCAGTGGATCTTTGCCGACGAGGCCACCAGTGCGCTCGACGAAGCCGCCGAGAAAACCCTTTACGAAAGACTGCTCGCGCATGTGAAAACCGTGCACGGCAGCATGGTGTCGATTGCCCATCGCCCCACCGCAGCAGCGTTTCACCGAACCGTCTGGACGCTCGAGAAGCGGCCCGAGGGATCGTCCTCGCTGTACACCCTGAACCAGCAGGCCGCACAGGACGCGCGCTGAATGCCCGAAGCCCAATCGCCCCCTCCCGTCGCGCACACTGCCGAGTCGCTGTCTGCGTGGGCACCGATGCGCCTGCCGGTGTTCCGCATGCTGTGGAGCACCTGGCTGGTCGCCAACATCTGCATGTGGATGAACGATGTGGCCGCCGCCTGGATGATGACGTCCATGACCACCACGCCGATCTGGGTGGCACTGGTGCAATCGGCCTCCACCCTGCCGGTGTTCCTGCTCGGCCTGCCAAGCGGCGCGCTGGCCGACATCCTGGACCGGCGCCGCTATTTCATCATCACGCAGTTCTGGGTCGCCGCAGTGGCCTCGCTGCTGTGCATTGCCGTGATCTCGGGCGTCATGACACCGCCGCTGCTGCTGGCCCTGACCTTTGCCAACGGTGTCGGTCTGGCAATGCGCTGGCCGGTATTCGCTGCCATCGTGCCCGAGCTGGTGCCCCGCAAGCAGTTGCCGGCTGCGCTGGCCCTCAACGGTGTGTCGATGAACGCGTCGCGCATCGTCGGCCCGCTGGTGGCCGGCGCGCTCATTGCGGGCGCCGGTACCGAATACGTGTTTGTGCTCAATGCCGTGCTGTCGGTCATCTCGGCCTTCATCATCATGCGCTGGCGGCGCGAGCATGTGCCCAGCCCGCTAGGGCGCGAACGCCTGGTGAGCGCGATGCGCGTCGGTCTGCAGTTCGTGCGCCAGTCGGGCCGGCTGCGCGCCGTGCTGCTGCGCGTGTCGCTGTTCTTCCTGCATTCCACCGCTCTGCTGGCCCTGCTGCCACTGGTGGCGCGCAAGCTGCACGGCGGGGACGCCGGCACCTTCACCTTGCTGCTGGCCTCGATGGGCGCCGGCGCGATTGTGGCGGCACTCTACCTGCCGCGCCTGAGGCAGATGATGACCCGCGACGTGCTGGTGCTGCGCGCCACCCTGCTGCAGTCGGTTTCTACCGCCGTGATGGCGGTGGCACCCAACGCCTGGGTGGCGGTGCCGGCCATGGTGCTCAACGGCATGGCCTGGATTTCATGCGCCAACTCCCTCAGCGTGTCGGCGCAGCTCGCGCTGCCCGACTGGGTGCGCGCCCGCGGCATGTCGATGTACCAGATGGCCATCATGGGCGCCAGTGCCATCGGTGCCGCGCTGTGGGGCCAGGTGGCCACGCTGAGCACCGTATCCACCGGATTGCTGGTCGCCGCCGTCAGCGGGTCCGTCAGCATGCTGCTGGCCCAGCGCTGGGTGACCGATCTCAGCATCGAGGAGGACCTCACGCCTTCCCGCGAGTTCAAGGCACCGGTCGAGCAGGTGGCACCCGATGCCGGGCCGGTGGTGGTGTCCATCGAATACCAGATCAACCCCGCACGCGCGGCCGACTTCGTCGCGCTGATGCAGGAAAGCCGGCGCAGCCGGTTGCGGCAGGGCGCCTTGCAGTGGGCGCTGCTGCGCGACGTGAGCAAGCCCGGACACTATGTCGAGCAGATCACCGACGAGACCTGGACCGAGCACCTGCGGCGTTTTGACCGGGTGACGGCCAGCGACGTGGCGCTGCGCGAGCGCAAGCTGGCGTTCCACGTGGCGGATGCGCCGCCCGTGGTCACGCGCTGCATTGTCACCTAGCTGTTAAGTTGCAATAGGTTGTTCTCGCCAAGACGGGAAGCTGGAGGCTTG
>CBHWCZ010000027.1:0-42677 GCA_966112355.1 uncultured Polaromonas sp. | reverse complement strand
GCGAGGTGGCCAGGATCTTGTTGCGCGGGCTGTACAGCAGGTTGGCGCGCGGCACATGCGTGGCGCACACCGGCTTGCACTTGCCGCAGCGCAGGCAGTCCTTCACGCTGTCGGCGATGGCGCCGATGTCGGACTGCTGCATGATCAGCGACTCATGGCCCATCAGGCCGAAGCTCGGCGTGTAGGCGTTTGTGAGATCCGCATGCATGTCAGGGTCGGCGTCGCGCAGCAGCTTGCCCTTGTTGAAGCGCCCTTCGGGATCGACGCGCTGCTTGTAGTCGCTGAACGGTTTCAGTTCGGCGTCGGTCAGGAACTCCAGCTTGGTGATGCCGATGCCGTGTTCGCCGGAAATCACGCCGTCGAGCGAGCGCGCCAGCACCATGATGCGGGCCACGGCTTCATGCGCCGTCTGCAGCATGTCGTAGTCGTCGCTGTTGACGGGCAGGTTGGTGTGCACATTGCCGTCACCGGCATGCATGTGCAGCGCCGCCCAGACGCGGCCCTTGAGCACGCGCTTGTGGATGGTGTTGCACTCCTCCAGAATCGGCAGGAAGGCGCCGCCGGTGAAGATGACCTGCAGCGGCGCGCGGATCTGGGTTTTCCAGCTGGCACGCAGCGTGTGGTCCTGCAGTTCGGGGAAGTAGTCGTTGACGCCGGCCAGCCAGCCGCTCCAGAGCGCGCGGACGTCGGCAATCACCGCCAGCGCCTGCGCCACGCGGTCCTCCAGCAATTCGGCCGACGGAATGTCGTTGGCGTCGTCGGACTTGCCCAGCGGCAGGTTGCCGTGGCGGAAGAAGGCCTCCAGCTCGTCGCACAGGCGGATCTTGTTGCGCAGGCTGAGCTCGATGTTGATCTGCTCGATGCCGTCGGTGTACTCGGCCATGCGCGGCAGCGGAATCACCACGTCCTCGTTGATCTTGAAGGCGTTGGTGTGGCGGGAAATCGCCGCGGTGCGCTTGCGATCCAGCCAGAATTTCTTGCGGGCTTCGGCGCTGATCGCTACAAAGCCTTCGCCGCTGCGGGAATTGGCAATGCGCACAATTTCGCTGGCGGCGCGCGCCACCACATCGGCATCATCGCCGGCGATGTCGCCGATCAGCACCATCTTGGGCAGGCCGCCGCGCTTGGACTTGGTGGCATAGCCGACGGCGCGCAGGTAGCGGTCGTCCAGATGCTCGAGGCCGGCCAGGATGGCGCCGCCGCGCTTGTGCTCGGCGAACATGAAGTCCTTGATTTCCACAATGCTGGGCACGGCGTCCCGGGCATTGCCAAAAAACTCCATGCACACCGTGCGGGTGTGGGCCGGCATGCGGTGCACGATCCAGCGGGCGCTGGTGATCAGGCCGTCACAGCCTTCCTTCTGGATGCCGGGCAGGCCGCTCAGGAACTTGTCGGTGACGTCCTTGCCCAGGCCTTCCTTGCGGAAGCTCTTGCCGGGAATGTCGAGCCGTTCGGTACGCACCGGCGTCTTGCCATCCGCTTCGAAATACTGCAGCTCGAAGCTGGCCAGTTCGGCGTCGTGGATCTTGCCCAGGTTGTGGTTCAGGCGCGTGACTTCCAGCCACTGCGCCTCGGGCGTGACCATGCGCCACGAGGCCAGGTTGTCCAGCGCCGTGCCCCAGAGCACCGCCTTCTTGCCGCCAGCGTTCATCGCGATGTTGCCGCCGATGCAGGACGCCTCGGCCGAGGTCGGGTCCACGGCAAACACGAAACCGCCGCGCTCGGCGGCATCCGCCACGCGCTGCGTCACCACACCGGCCTCGGTCCAGACTGTGGCCACCGGCTGCGGCAGGCCGGGCAACGAGACCATCTCGACTTCCGTCATCGCCTCGAGCTTTTCGGTGTTGATGACCGCCGACTTCCAGGTGAGCGGGATCGCCCCGCCGGTGTAGCCGGTGCCGCCACCGCGCGGAACAATCGTCAGCCCGAGCTCGATGCAGGCCTTGACCAGGCCGGCCATCTCGACTTCCGTGTCGGGCGTCAGCACGACAAAGGGGTATTCCACGCGCCAGTCCGTCGCATCGGTGACATGCGAGACGCGCGACAGCCCGTCGAACTTGATGTTGTCCTTGAGCGTCAGCTTGCGCAGCTTGCGCTCGGTCTGGCGGCGCAGGGCGGCCATGTCTTCAAACGAGGCGGAAAACCGGCTGACCGCACCGCGCGCGGCGTGCAACAGCTCGCCGACGATGCCGTCGCGCTGGGCATCGGCGTCGGGCGTGCGGCGCTTTTCGATCTCGCCCAGGCGGTGCAGCAGGGCATCGACCAGCAGCTTGCGGCGCTTGGGGTTGTCCAGCAGGTCATCCTGCAGATAAGGGTTGCGCTGAACCACCCAGATGTCGCCCAGCACCTCATAAAGCATGCGGGCCGAGCGGCCGGTGCGGCGCTCGTCGCGCAGGCGGTTCAGCAGGTCCCAGGCAGGCGCGCCGAGCAGGCGAATCACCACCTCCCGGTCTGAGAACGAGGTGTAGTTGTAGGGAATCTCGCGGATGCGGGTTTCACCAGCTTTTGCCGGGTCGGCAAAAACGTTGAGTTCTTGAAGGGTAGTAGGGGCGTTCATGGGGAAAAGCCACCCCTTTGCACTTGTGTTTGCGCGCGTGCCCGGGGCAGCAGCCTATGTTACCGCAGGGGGCCGGTTCGCCCTTGGCAGCGCTGGCATGACCCTTGCCGCTCTCATGGAAACCCCGGTTGTGGACACGGCGCCAAGTGACTTAAATCGGTCTGTCACAAACAGTGCCTACCCTCATCGGTTTAACTTGAAGCGCAGCAACCCGCGGCGCTTCCCTCAGGAGCTTGCATGAAAACCCGTCTTTCCGCCCTCGCCTTGTCGGCCCTGGCACTGGCCCTTCCCCTGTCCGGCCAGGCCCAGACCGAGATCCAGTGGTGGCATTCCATGACCGCCGTCAATGGCGAATGGGTGAACGATCTGGCCAAACAGTTCAACGAGAGCCAGAAAGAGTACAGGATCGTCCCGACCTTCAAGGGCACCTACGACGAGTCCATGACGGCCTCGATCGCTGCCTTTCGCTCCGGCAACGCGCCCCACATCCTGCAGGTTTTTGAAGTGGGAACCGCCACCATGATGGCCAGCAAAGGGGCTGTCGTGCCCGTGGGCCAGGTCATGAAGGATGCCGGCGAGAAGTTCGACCCGACCACCTACATCTCGGCCGTGGCGGGTTACTACACCGCGCCGAACGGCCAGATGCTGAGCTTCCCGTTCAACAGCTCGACCACCGTTTTCTACTTCAACAAGGACGCCTTCAAGGCCGCCGGCCTGCCGACGGACAAGGCGCCCAGCACCTGGCCTGAAGTGGTTTCCGCCGCCGCCAAACTCAAGGCCTCTGGCCACAAGTGTCCGTTCACGACCGCCTGGCAGGGCTGGACGCAGCTCGAGAGCTTTTCGGCCTGGCATAACGTGGAGTTTGCGACCAAAAGCAACGGCTTGGCCGGGCTGGATGCACGCATGAAGATCAACTCCCCGCTGCATGTGCGCCACATTGAGAATCTGGCCAACATGGCCAAGCAGGGCCTCTTCATCTACAAGGGCCGCGGCAATGTGCCGGAAGCCAGCTTTGTGTCCGGCGAGTGCGCAATGATCAACACCTCGTCGGGCTTCTACGGTAATGTGGCCAAGAACGCCAAGTTTGCCTACGGACTCGCACCCTTGCCTTACTACCCCGATGTGCCGGGTGCACCGCAGAACACCGTGATCGGCGGCGCCAGCCTGTGGGTGATGGCGGGCAAGAAGCCGGCGGAATACAAGGGCGTGGCCAAGTTCTTCAGCTTCATCTCGACGCCTGAAGTGCAGTCGGCCAGCCATAAGCGCACCGGCTACCTGCCGATCACGACGGCGGCCTACCAGCTGACGGAGAAGTCCGGCTTCTATGCGCAGAATCCGGGCACCGACGTGGCGGTGACGCAAATGGTTCGCAAGGTCACCGACAAGAGCCGCGGCATCCGCCTGGGCAACTATGTGCAGGTCCGCGCGATCGAGGACGAAGAACTCGAACAGGTCTGGAACGGCAAGAAGTCGGCCCAGGAAGCACTGGATACCATCGTCAAGCGCGGTAACGAGCAGCTGGAGCGCTTCCAGAAAGCAAACAAGGGCTGACACGCATAGGGTGGCAGGCATCCAATGCCTGCCGGCCGTTCCCGCCCGCCAGACCGCATGTCAGGCGGGCTTCGTTTTTGAGGTGGTATGGAAAAACGTGTGGTCTTCCGCTCGGGCTGGCTGCCCTGGTTGCTGCTGACGCCGCAACTGGCCGTCATCCTGGTGTTCTTCTTCTGGCCGGCCGCGCAGGCCCTGCTGCAGTCGCTGCAGCAGCAGGACGCGTTCGGCACCTCGGTGGAGTTCGTCGGCTTGGCCAACTTCAGGCAGCTGTTCGACGACCCCAGCTATGTGGAGTCGTTCAAGACCACCGCGTTCTTCTCGGTGCTGGTGGCCGGCATCGGCATCAGCCTGTCGCTGTTGCTGGCGGTGTTTGCCGACCGCATCGGGCGTGGCGCGATGTTCTACAAGACCATGCTGGTGCTACCTTACGCCGTGGCGCCCGCCGTTGCCGCAGTGCTGTGGGTGTTCATGTTCTCGCCGTCGCTCGGCGTGGTGGCGTACGCCCTGGGCAAGATCGGCATCAACTGGAACCACCTGCTCGATTCCGGCCACGCGATGACGCTGATCGTGATGGCTTCGGTGTGGAAGCAGATTTCCTACAACTTCCTGTTCTTCCTGGCAGGCCTGCAGTCGATTCCGAAATCGCTGATCGAGGCGGCAGCCATCGACGGTGCACGCCCCTGGCGCCGTTTCTGGAGCATCCAGTTCCCGCTGCTGTCGCCGACCACCTTTTTCCTGCTGGTGATCAACGTGGTGTACGCCTTCTTCGACACCTTTGCCATCGTCGATGCCGCCACACAGGGCGGCCCGGGCAAGGACACGGCCATCCTCGTCTACAAGGTCTATTACGACGGCTTCAAGGCCATGGACCTCGGCGGCTCGGCCGCGCAATCGGTGGTGCTGATGGTGATCGTGGTCGCTCTCACAGTGATCCAGTTCCGCTATGTGGAAAAGAAGGTTCAGTACTGATGGCCCCCACGGTCGCGCACTTCGTGTCACTCCCTGCCGCCCGAGGGGGCCGCTGCGGCTGCGGTCCGGCGAAGCCAGTCCCGCGGCGCCTGCTGGTGAAGAACGAGCCTCACACTGCACTTGTTTTTACGGGATCATCCAATGGTTGAAAAAAGGGGAACCCGCGGCATCCTCGCTCATGTGATCGTGGGTCTGGGGGTGTTCATCGTGGCCTTTCCACTGTATCTGGCGCTGGTGGCCTCCACGCACACCGCGCAGGACATCGTGCAGGCCCCCATGCCCTTGCTGCCGGGCAGCCACATGATTGAAAGCTACAAGTCTGCACTCTTCGGGCGTGAAGCGGCAGCGGGCTCCAACGCGCCAGTGGCCCACATGATGTGGGTGAGCCTGGTCACGGCCATGGTGATCGCCGTGGGCAAGATCGCGATTTCGCTGCTCTCGGCCTTTGCCATCGTGTACTTCCGCTTCCCCTTCCGCAAGACCTGCTTCTGGGCGATCTTTGTCACGCTGATGCTACCGGTGGAGGTGCGCATCCTGCCGACCTACAAGGTGCTGTCGGACCTGCACCTGCTCAACACGTACGCGGGCCTGACGGTGCCGCTGATCGCTTCAGCCACCGCCACGTTTTTGTTCCGCCAGTTCTTCCTCACAGTGCCGGACGAGCTGACGGAAGCCTCCCGCATGGACGGCGCCAGCCCGATGCGTTTCTTCCTCGACGTACTGCTGCCGCTGTCCAAGACCTCGATCGCGGCGCTCTTCGTGATCCAGTTCATCTACGGCTGGAACCAGTACCTCTGGCCCCTGCTGGCCACCACCACGGAAGACATGTACCCGGTGGTGGTGGGCATCAAACGCATGATCGCCGGCGGGGACGGGCAGAACGAGTGGAACGTGGTGATGGCCACCGCCATCCTCGCCATGCTGCCACCCGCGCTGGTGGTGGTGCTGATGCAGAAGTGGTTCGTCAAAGGGCTGGTGGATACTGAAAAATGACCCACCCCCGAAGCGCCTTCGGCGCCTCCCCCCTCCGGGGGCGACACCAGCGGCCCAGCAAAGCTGGTTCCGCGGTGTCTGCTTGAATTAATTCCCAACCAGGGTCTTTCCATGGCTTCCATTCAATTCAACAACGTCGTCAAGCGCTACGGCACCGGCAAGAGCGCGCTGCAGGTGCTGCATGGCGTGAACGCCGACATCGCCGACCATGAATTCATCGTCATCGTCGGGCCGTCGGGTTGCGGCAAATCCACGCTGCTGCGCATGGTGGCCGGGCTGGAGGACATCAGCGGCGGCGATATCTCGATCGGCGGCAGGGTCGTGAACCGGCTCGAACCCTCCGAGCGCGACATCGCCATGGTGTTCCAGAACTATGCGCTCTACCCGCACATGAGCGTGTACGACAACATGGCCTACGGCCTGAAGATTGCCAAGGTGCCCAAGGACGAAATCAAAACGCGCGTCGACAAGGCAGCGAAGATTCTGGAGCTGGGCCACCTGCTGGCGCGCAAGCCGCGGGAGCTGTCGGGCGGGCAACGCCAGCGCGTGGCCATGGGCCGGGCCATCGTGCGCCAGCCGCAGGTGTTCCTGTTCGACGAGCCGCTGTCCAACCTCGACGCCAAGCTGCGCGTGCAGACGCGGCTGGAGATCCAGAAACTGCACCGCGAGCTGGGCATCACCTCGCTGTTTGTCACGCACGACCAGGTCGAGGCCATGACCCTGGCCCAACGCATGATGGTGATGAACGCTGGCCGCATGGAGCAGTTCGGCACGCCCGAAGAGGTCTACAACCGGCCAGCCACCACCTTTGTCGCCAGCTTCATGGGTTCGCCCCCGATGAACCTGCTGCGCAAGGCCCCCAACACCGACTTCGGCGGGCCTGCGGGCGCCATCCTCGGCATCCGGCCAGAGCACCTGGTGGTCGGCACTTCCGGTTGGCCGGTCGTGGTGGACACCATCGAAATGCTGGGCGCGGAGCGCCTGCTCTATTGCCGGCTGGGCGACGAAGCCCTGGTGGTGCGTACCGACGAGAGCCTGTCGTCGGCACCCGCCATCGGTGCCACCTTGCAGGTCACCCCGCGCACGGACAGGCTGCACTGGTTTGACGCGGAAACAGGGAAACGTTTGCCTTGAACAACAGCTCGCATAGCAGCTCTCATGACCCGGAGTGCGTCGAAGCAGCGGGCCGCAGCGCCGGGCCGCCCCAAGCAAGGCCAGCCCCCTCGGGGGGCAGTGCAGCACACGAAGTGGCAAACGGGGGGGCTTCAGGTTTTTGGCCCTATCCGCGCTGGATCGCGCACCGCGGTGCGGGCACGCTGGCACCGGAAAACACGCTGGCGGCATTCCAGCTGGGCGCCAGCCACGGCTACCGCATGTTCGAGTGCGATGTGAAGCTCAGCGCTGATGACGTGCCTTTTCTGCTGCACGACGCAACCCTGGAGCGGACGACCAACGGCCATGGCGTGGCCGGGTTACGACCCTGGAACCAGCTGGCATTGCTGGATGCCGGCGGCTGGCATTCACCGCCCTATGCCGGAGAGCCACTGACCACCCTGGAGCGCATCACACGCTGGTGCCGGGACCAGGGGCACCTGCTCAATGTCGAAATCAAGCCCTCCCCCGGGCAGGGTGCGCGCACCGGCCAGCATGTCGCCGACATGGCCGCACGTCTGTGGCAGGGTGCAGCCGTGCCGCCTCTGCTGACCTCGTTCGAACCGCCAGCCCTGGCAGCGGCGATGGCCGCACAGCCCCACCTGCCGCGTGGCCTGCTGCTGGACGCCCTGCCGCCGGACTGGCTGGCCATGGCCAAAGCGCTTCAATGCGTGGCCATCGTGTGCGACCACCCACTCTGGAATGCCGACACCGTGGCACAGGCGAAAAGCGCTGGTTTCAGGCTGCTGAGCTACACCGTGAACAGCGAGGCGAACGTGCAGCGGCTGCTGGACCTGGGCATCGACGGCATCATCACCGACCGGGTGGATGTGTTCCGGCCGGATCGCTGAATGCCTGCCTGAAAGGCCGGCAAACGGATCGGCTCAGGGCCTCCAGCCCCGCAGCTGCACCCACTGGCACAAGGCCGTCCCAATCACCAGTGCCGCGTAGCTCACCAGCTTGCCATCACGGCCGAACACCAGCAGTCCGACCACCAGAATCGTCAGGCCGACGACGAAAATCACCGCCATCTGGGAAAGAATGGACGGCACCACCGGGCGTTTGGACCCGAAAAACCCCGGCAACAACCGCGTCGCCAGCACCAGCAGCAGCGCCACCCCAGCGGCAGGCGCGGCGAAATTGAGCAGATGATTGAGCAGCAGGTAGGCAGTCATGACGGGTCGGGAAGACAATACCAAGCCCCGACCACCGGGCCCGGCCCGGCGTAGGGAAAACTATCAGAAGTCATTGAGGCGGGCCAAACCCGCAAAGTCTGTATCAATTTTATAATGGGGCATGTCAGTCTGGGCCTTCGGGCTAAACCATCACACGGCGCCGCTCGATTTGCGCGGGCGTTTTGCCTATGCGGTAGACCAGATCGTACCGACACTGCGCGGCCTGCGTGAGTCGCTGGTACGCCAGCCTGAGGCCACACTGCTGTCCACCTGCAACCGGACCGAGATCTACTGTGCCGGCGAGCACAACGATCTGGAGCAGACGCTGCACTGGCTGGCGCAAAACGGCGGCGTCCACATCGATGTACTCCGCTCCCATGCCTACACCCTGCACGACGACCAGGCGGCGCGGCATGCCTTTCGCGTGGCCAGTGGCCTGGATTCCATGGTGCTGGGCGAGCCCCAGATCCTGGGCCAGATGAAGGAAGCCGTGCGCGCCGCGGAAGACGCCGGCGCCATGGGCACCACGCTGCACCAGTTGTTCCAGCGCTCCTTCGCGGTGGCCAAGGAGGTGCGCACCAGCACCGAAATCGGCGCCCACAGCATCAGCATGGCGGCAGCCAGCGTGCGGCTGGCCGGGCAACTGTTTGAAGACCTGGGCGACATCAAGGTGCTGTTCGTTGGTGCGGGCGAGATGATCGAGCTGGCCGCCACGCACTTCGCCGCCAAAAACCCCAAGTCCATGGCGATTGCCAACCGCACACTGGAGCGTGGCGAAAAACTCGCCGGCCGCTTTGGCGCCGAGGTGATGCGCCTAGCTGACCTGCCCGATCGGCTGCATGAGTTCGACGCCGTCATCAGCTGCACCGCCAGCACCTTGCCCATCATCGGCCTGGGTGCGGTGGAGCGCGCGGTGAAACGGCGCAAGCACCGCCCGATGTTCATGGTGGATTTAGCCGTGCCGCGCGACATCGAGCCCGAAGTCAAGGCACTGCCCGATATTTACCTCTACACCGTGGATGATCTCGCCCAGGTGGTGCAGACCGGCAAGGACAACCGCCAGGCGGCGGTGGCACAGGCCGAAGTCATCATCGACGCCGGTGTGCAGAACTTCATGCACTGGCTGGACCAGCGACGCACAGTGCCGCTCATCCAGCAGCTCAATGCGCAGACCGATGAATGGCGGGCGCTGGAGATCAGCCGTGCCAAGAAGCTGTTGGCCAAAGGTGAGCCGATTGATGCCGTGCTGGAGGCACTGACGCGCGGCCTCACCCAGAAGATGATGCATGGCGCGATGGCCGAACTACATGCCAGCGACGCCAGCACGCACGACGCCACGGCGCAGGCCGTCTCCCGGCTGTTCCTCCGCGGACACGCCCCCAGGGTGCGTCCCGCCGCTCCTGCGCCACAGGACCACAAAGAGCATTAGCGACCGGGCGCTTCGGCCCCTCTCGCACGCCCTGCCGCCAGCCGCGCGGGGCGTCACCACCCCGCCGACGCAGCTTGCGACGGGCACCTACTCCCTCAAGACATTTCACACCCCATCGGAGCCATGAAGCCTTTTCTTCGCCAGACCCTGGAGCGCCAGCTGCTTCGCCTGCATGAGCTGGACGCCCTGCTGTCGGCCAGCGATGTGGTGAGCGACCTCGACCGCTTCCGTGCGCTCACCCGCGAACATGCCGAAGCCAGCGTGGTGGCCGAACACTACCGCCGCCTGACCAGCCGCGAGGCGGATCTGGCCAGCGCCGAAGGCATGCTGCTCGATGCGCGCAACGACCCCGAGATGGCCGCCATGGCCGAGGAAGAAATCGCCGCCGCCAAGGCTGACGTTGTGCAGCTCGACGAAGCCCTGCAGCTGATGCTGATACCGAAAGACCCGGATGATGCACGGGCCGCTTTCGTGGAAATCCGCGCCGGCACGGGTGGCGACGAATCGGCGCTGTTCGCAGGCGACCTGTGCCGCATGTACACCCGCTATGCCGAGCGCAACCGCTGGCAGGTCGAGATCATCAGCGAATCGCCCAGCGAACTGGGCGGCTACAAGGAAGTGGTGCTGCGCATCGACGGACCGGTCGACCCCACCGGCGTGGGCGTGTATGGCAAGCTGCGCTTCGAGTCCGGCGGCCACCGCGTGCAGCGGGTGCCGGCCACCGAAACCCAGGGACGCATCCACACCAGTGCCTGCACAGTGGCCGTGTTGCCCGAACCTGACGAAGCCGTGGCCATCCAGATCAACCCGGCCGATCTGCGCATCGACACCTACCGCGCCAGCGGTGCCGGCGGCCAGCACATCAACAAGACCGACTCGGCGGTGCGCATCACCCACATCCCGACCGGCATCGTGGCCGAGTGCCAGGACGACCGCAGCCAGCACCGCAACAAGGCCAAGGCGCTGCAGGTGCTGTCGGCCCGCATCGTGGAAAAAGACCGGGCCGAGCGCGCCGCCAAGGACGCGGCCATGCGCAAGGGGCTGGTCGGCAGCGGCGACCGCAGCGACCGCATCCGCACCTACAACTTCCCGCAAGGTCGGCTCACCGACCACCGCATCAACCTGACGCTGTACAAGCTGCTGGCGGTGATGGAGGGCGACCTGGGCGATGTGGTGACGGCGCTGCAGGTCGCGCGCGGTGCCGAGCAGCTGGCTGACCTGGAAAGCGCCAGCCAGGGCGCATGAGGGGCAGGGACGCATGAACCAGCCAACGCTCGCTCAGGCCCTGACCTCGGCCCGGACGCTGGGACTGGACCGGCTGGACGCCCAATTGCTGCTGCTGCACGCGATGGGCAAGCCTGCGGATGCGCGCGCATGGCTGCTGGCGCACGACACCGACCTGCTCCCGGACGACGAGGCCTTGCGCTACCAGGCCCTGTGCCTGCGCCGGGCCAAGGGTGAACCACTGGCGTATATCGTCGGGCACAAGGAATTCTTTGGTCTGGACCTGCTGGTCGACGGCAGGGTGCTGGTGCCCCGCCCCGACACCGAAACGCTGGTGCACTGGAGCCTGGAATTGCTGCAGGCCTTACCAGCGACGCCGTCCCCGAAGGTGCTGGACCTCGGCACCGGCAGCGGTGCCATCGCACTGGCCGTCGCCCATACCGTGCTGTCTGCCGGCCGCAGCGTCGACGTTACCGCAGTAGACGCCAGCCCCGAGGCGCTGGACCTTGCACGGACCAACGCCGCCCGCCTGGGCTTGCCGGTCCGCTTCATCCAGAGCCACTGGCTCCAGGAAGTCAGCGGACACTTCCACCTGATCGCCAGCAATCCGCCCTATATTGCGAGTGCAGACCCCCATCTGGACGCACTGACCCACGAACCACTGCAGGCGCTGGCAGCAGGCCCTGACGGGCTGGAGGACCTGCGGCAGATCATCCGACACGCGCCTGCCCATCTGGTGGCAGGCGGCTGGCTGGTGCTGGAACACGGCCACGACCAGGCGGGTGCCGTCCGGGGACTGCTGATGCAAGGCGGTTTTGTGCAAGTCCAGAGCCGCCAGGATTTGGCGGGCATCGAGCGCTGCAGCGGCGGCCAGTGGCCAGGCGCCTGAAGGCTCTTCCACCCGCCATCCCACGCGATGGCAAAGGGCGAGATAATTGGGCCGTTGAATTCTGGATCCCAGAGTCCATGTAGATTGAGAGCAATCGGCCCAGCCCCCTGCACAGCAGAACCCCCACTGTGAGGGCAGATGACCACCACCCAAAGGATTTCACCATGAGCACCACCGACCCGACCCAGCAACGCATCGCCGACATCGTCAAATCCAGCGATGTGGTCCTGTTCATGAAGGGCACAGCCCAGTTCCCGATGTGCGGCTTTTCAGGCCGGGCTATCCAGCTGCTCAAGGCCTGCGGCGTGACCAAACCAGCCACAGTGAACGTGCTGGAAGACCCGCAAATCCGCGAAGGCATCAAGGAATTCAGCAACTGGCCGACGATTCCCCAGCTTTATGTCAAGGGCGAATTCATCGGCGGCTCGGACATCATGATGGAGATGTACGAGAACGGTGAATTGCAGCAGGTGCTGAGCAGTCCTACGGCCTGATCACCCGGCGACCGTCAGGTGCGCGGTCGTTCAGTTGGCGTAGCCTTCGCAGGCGCCCGCGTTCACGCGTCCCTTGCACTCGCGCTGCAGGCGGCTGGCGCGCTCGCCGGGCGTTTCTGCCGAGCTTGGCATGAACTTGACAGTGCGCTTGGCAGCCTTCGCCGTCTTGGCCGGTTTGCCCGATTTTTTCTTGGGTCTGGCCGCAGATAACGCCTCTGTACCCGTCGGGGACAAGGGTGACCGTTCGGTCTGGGCATATGCCGCACCCCCGCCCAGTGCAGCCGCCATCGCTGCGCTGACCACCCAGCGCATGGTCGATAACTTCATTTTTCTTCCTCCCTGCTGACTGCGGCCTGGCATCGGTACCGGCCGCTTGTTCTTGCGCTTTTTGCTCTCGTTGCCGTTTTTGTGTCGCGCAGCTGCACTGCTGCGCACGGATGACTTACTGCAATTTCGGATCGCCAAACACCTCGTCGTCCGGCGGCGCATCGGCTGGCAACCTGAAGCCCTCACTGGCCCACGCACCCAAATCCATGTTCTTGCATCGCTCGCTGCAGAAAGGGCGAAACAGGTTGCTCGGGCCGTAAAGGCTGGGGCCACCGCAGCCCGGACACACGACCTGCCTGGCAGGGACGGGATCTTCACGCATGTCGGGCTCGCTCACGTCGGAAAAAAGACCTGTCAGCTCAGGAGCACAGCGTCAGCTCAAAAGTGGCGTCGTCCGTGCTGGCGTGAAGGCGGTCATCGCTTTCGTGGCGCATCAGGCGCACGGAAACCATGAGCCGGTTTCCGCTGATTTCCGGGATCAGACCGAGTGCGGGGTCGATGCGCAGCCGCAGCAAATGAAATGTACGCCCCTGCGGCAGGGTCTGCTGGTACTGCCCGGCGGGCGCCACGACCTTTTGCGGCGCCCCGGAGTCGCGCAACAGCGTGAGCAACACGCGAATCGATTCGGCCAGCGGCACCAGTGGTGCAATCCAGCGCTGCAGATCCTGCTGGCGAGCCGCCGGGGCGTGTTGCTGCCAGGCAAAATAAGCCGGCAAATCGAATTCGCAGGTGCCACCGGGAATGCCCACCCGGCTGCGGATGCTCATGAGCCAGTCGTTTTCCGTCAGGGAGTGGCCCGCCTTGCCCGGCAGGTTGTTCAGTGCGGCAAAGCAGCCTTCCAGCTGACCGGTGACTTCATCCAGCACAGCTTCGGAGATGGCCGGGTTGCCACGGTAGCCGTTGAGGACGTGCTTTTGCTTTTCCAGGTCTTTCAGGACATCCGTCTTCAGGTCCGCGCGGGCGGCAACGTCCATGATCTCGAAAATCGTGGTGATCGCGAAGTGGTGGTCTGTGGGGCTGTCCCTCTCCACCAGTTCGCCCAGACGGCGAAACAGATGCTCCAGACGCAAATAGGTGCGAATGCGTTCGTTGAAGGGATACTCGTACAGGATCACAGGGCTATTTCGCTGGCGTCATGGAATTCTGTGCGCATCATAGCCCGAAGCTGGTGGCCAACTGTCGCACCAGGTCATGCAGGGCCTCCAGGCTGAGGCCCTCGTTGTGAATACAGATGTCTGCTGCGGCGAGCCGCTGCGTACGGCTCGCCTGGCTGGCCATGATTTTCTCCGTCGCCTCGGGCTTCCAGCCCGCCCGCCCCGACTCGCGGGACGCTACTCTGGCCCTCTGGGTCGCTTCGCTGCAGTCCACCACGAGCACCCGGTCCAGAACAGGTCGCCAGCGCGGCGACTCCACCAGCAGGGGAATGTCGAGCACGAGGCAGCGCGAGCCCGCCTGGACAGCCGCCTGGGACTGCACCCGGATGGCCTCGCCCACCACCGGATGGATGATGGCTTCAAGCCGCTGCCTGGCCGACGGGTCAGCGAACACCAGTTGCCTCATCCGGTCCCGGTCCAGCGCACCCTCGGGCGTCAGGAAATCCGCACCGAACACAGCCATGACGGCATCCATCGCCTGGCCGCCGGGCCCAGTGGCAGCCCGCGACAGTGCATCGGCGTCAATCAGGCTGGCGCCGCAGGCAACCAGCAACCCGGCCACCGTGCTCTTGCCACTGCCGATGCCACCGGTCAGGCCGACACGCAGAGGGGCCAGTCTCATGATGTCAGAGGCCGATCACCCGCAAAATGGATTGCGGCCCGAAGACCATGGCCGTGAACCCCGCACCGGCCAGGAAAGGACCAAAGGGAACATAACCACCCTCCCGCAGCCCATCGAAGACTTTAAGACCTACGCCAATGACGGCCCCGATCACGGATGCCATCAGGATGATGGGAATCAGGGCTGACCAGCCGAACCAGGCACCCAGTGCGGCAAACAGCTTGAAATCGCCAAAACCCATGCCTTCTTTGCCCGTTGCCAGCTTGAACGCCCAGTAGACGAGCCAGAGTGACATGTAGCCGGCCACAGCGCCCCACAATGCCGACATCAGATCCACAGCGGGGTTCCATTGCATCGCCGCGGCAATCAACCCAGCCCAAAGCAATGGCAAGGTGATGTCGTCGGGCAGCAAGGTGGTGTCCCAATCAATCACCGCCAGTACCAGCAAAGCTGCAGAAAAAGCGGCCCAGACTGCCGCGGTCCATGTCCAGCCCCATCGCCAGACGCAGAACGCGAAAAGCGCACTGGTCACAACTTCAACAGCCGGATAGCGGAGCCCGAAGCGGGTGCCGCACACGGAGCATTGGCCACGCAAGTACAGATAACTCAACACCGGAATGTTCTCGTACCAGCGGATCAGATGCCCACAACTGGAGCATCGGGAGCGCGGTACCAGCAGATTGAATTTTTCAGCGGGTTCAGCCGGCTTTCCGGAGAATTCGGCACACTCCTCGGCCCATTGCCGCTCCATCATTTTCGGCAGGCGGTAAATCACGACATTGAGGAAACTGCCGATCAGCAATCCCCCAAAACCTGCCACCAAAAGAAACACCCAGGACGCCAGCTCCGAATCTCCCGCCATCAAACCACCTGACCCAATTTGAAGATGGGCAGGTACATCGACACCACAATGCCACCGATCAGGCTTCCCAGAAACACGATGATGATGGGCTCCATCAGGCTGGAGAGACCGGCCACCATTTCATCGACTTCGGCCTCGTAGAAATCAGCTGCCTTGCCCAGCATGTGGTCGACGGAGCCTGACTCCTCGCCAATGGCGCACATCTGGAGCACCATGGTGGGAAAAAGGTTGGCATTGGTCATCGCTGCCGTCAGGCTGGTGCCGGTGGAGACCTCCTGCTGGATCTTCTCCGTCGCATCGGCATACAGTGAATTGCCAGACGCGCCACCGACCGAATCGAGCGCTTCCACGAGGGGCACACCGGCAGCGAACATGGTGGCCAGGGTCCGCGTCCACCGGGCAATGCAGGACTTTTCAATCAGGGCGCCAAAGACAGGCACCTTGAGCAGCAGCCGGTCCATGAACTTCTGGACCTTCTCGCTGCGCTTCCAGGCCTGCATGAAAAAGTACAAGCCACCACCGATGCCACCGAAAATCAGCCACCAGTACGCCACAAAAAACTCGCTGCAGGCAATGACAAACATCGTGGGAGCGGGCAGGTCAGCGCCGAAGGAGGAAAACACCGACTTGAATGCGGGAATCACGAAGATCATGATCACCGCCACCACCACGAAGGCCACCACCACCACAGACATCGGGTACATCAGCGCCGACTTGATTTTCGACTTGATGGCCTCCGTCTTCTCCATGTAGACGGCCAGCCTGTCCAGCAGCGATTCCAGAATACCGGCCGCCTCGCCGGCTTCGACCAGGTTGCAATACAGGGCGTTGAAGTACATCGGGTACTTGCGGAAAGCGGCACTGAGCGAGGTGCCCGTTTCCACATCGGTGCGCACATCGTTGAGCAGCTTGGTCACGCTTCCGTTGGGGTTGCCGCGCCCCACGATATCGAAGGACTGGAGCAGGGGTACGCCGGCTTTCATCATGGTCGCCAGCTGGCGGGTGAAAATGGCGATGTCCTTGGGCTTGATGGACTTGCCGCCGCGCATGCTGCGCTTTTTGATTTTGGTGGGTGTGACGCCCTGGCGCCTGAGCGAGGCCTTGACCTGGGTTTCACCGACAGCGCGGGTCTCGCCGCGAACCTGCTTTCCCGCGCGGTCCTTGCCCTGCCACTCGAAGACAAATTCCTTGACGTCCTTGGATGCTGCTGTTGCCATGTTGCCTTCTCTTTGTAGGGACAGCGATCAACCGTTTCCATGCGGAGACAAACGGCGGAACGGTTGACGCTCTGCGCGCAGCACTAAACGTTGGTGCAGCCCAGAACCTCTTCCAGCGAGGTCATTCCGAGTTTAACTTTATACAGTCCTGATTGACGCAGGCTTCGCACGCCTTCGGCCTCGGCCTGCGCGGCAATTTCCAAAGCGCTGCCATCGCGCAACACAATCCGCTGGATTTCCTCGGAGATGGGCATCACCTGGTAGAGACCGACGCGCCCCTTGTAACCATTTGTGCACATGCTGCAGCCGACAGGGCGGTACGGCGTCCATGACCCGTCCACCTCATCTTCCTTGAATCCGGCCTCCAGCAAGGTCTCTCGCGGAATATCTGCCGGGGTCTTGCAGCTGGGGCACAGGCGCCGGGCCAGGCGCTGGGCCGTGATCAGGATGACGCTGGAGGCAATATTGAAGGGCGCGATACCCATGTTGCGCATCCGCGTCAGCGTGGTCGGTGCGTCATTGGTGTGCAGCGTCGACATCACCATGTGGCCGGTCTGCGCGGCCTTGATGGCAATGTCGGCCGTCTCCAGGTCGCGAATCTCGCCGACCATGATGATGTCCGGATCCTGCCGCAAGAAGGCCTTCAGGGCGACGGAAAACGTCATGCCGGCCTTGTCGTTCATGCTCACCTGGTTGACGCCTGGCAGGGTGATCTCGGCCGGGTCTTCCGCGGTGGCGATATTGACGCCAGGTTTGTTGAGGATGTTCAGGCAGGTGTACAACGACACCGTCTTGCCGGAACCCGTCGGCCCGGTCACCAGCACCATGCCATAAGGCCGCTGGATGGCAGCCATCAGGCGCTCCTTCTCGACGGGCTCGTAGCCCAGCGCGTCAATGCCCAGCTTGGCACTGCTCGGGTCCAGGATACGGATCACGATCTTCTCGCCGTACATGGTGGGCAGGGTGCTCACCCGGAAGTCGATGACGCGGTCGGGCCCGACCTTGAGCTTCATCTTGCCGTCCTGCGGGACGCGCTTTTCGGAGATGTCCAGCTTGGAAATGACCTTGATGCGGGCCGCCAGCTTGTCCTTGATCGCCACCGGCGGCGAGGCGATTTCGCGCAGTTCGCCGTCAACGCGAAAGCGCACGCGGTAGGTGTGCTCGAAGGGCTCAAAATGAAGGTCGGACGCTCGCATGCTGAAAGCGTCGAGCAGCATTTTCTGCAGGAACTTGACGACCGGTGCGTCCTCCACCTCGGAGACGGCTGCATCGCTGTCCTCGGCCGTCGCATCGGTTGCCGACTCGTCAAACTCGAAGTCGTCGCCGATGATGCTTTCCATCGCCTCGGCGGCTGTCGTGTTGGCCGCATCCACCAGCTTGGACAGCTTGTCGTATTCGGCAATCACCCAATCGACGCCCATTTGCGTCGAGAACTTGATTTTTTCAGCCGCCTCCTGGTCGGAAGGGTCGGCGGTGGCGACGATCAGCCGGTTGTTGCGCTTGCTCAGCACCACAATCCGGTAGGTGGCGCAGATCTTGTTGTCCAGCAGGCCCTTGGGCAGACGCTGTACGTCGATGGCCTCCAGATCCAGCACGGGCGCCGAGAAGGCGTTCGACATGGTGTGTGCCAGATCGAAAGCGGAAACCGCGCCGGAACCCGTCAATTCGGCAATGAAGCTCGTGCGACCGGTCTGCGCCTTGCGAAAGATGTCTTCCGCGGCCTTTTGTCCCAGCTTGCCCGCCATCACCAGCGCACGTCCCAGACCCGGCAGCGCCATGGCAGGGGGTTGATTGATAGCGGTATCGACAGCGGCCATGGTGACGGGGTTAACTCAAAACTCCATCATCGCCTATCGGATCAGCGGTGTAAATCGAAACAGCCCCCAGAGCCGCCTCGGGCATGGGAACTATGAGGAGAAACACACACATTGCGCAGGGATGCGCACACCGCAGCAGCCCTGCGGCCCAATGTCTGGTCGGGGTGAGAGGATTCGAACCTCCGGCCTCTACGTCCCGAACGTAGCGCTCTACCAGGCTAAGCTACACCCCGTCTTGTCGTTCTGCTTACTTTCAGCCTACTGCTAGGACCGCCTCTGCAGAAGCTGTGAAGCCAGATCGCGCAGGGCAATACTGTACTGGTTTTGGGGCAGCGCCTGCAAGGCCTGCAAGGCGCGCCTGGCCTCCTCGGCAGCGGCGTCCCGGGTTGCCTCCAGCGCGCCGGTCTGCTGCACGATGGCGATGATCTCCGGCATGCGCTCCGTCCCGCCCGTCTCGATGGCTTCCCGGATGGTCGCCTGCTGCGCCGGCGTGCCCCGCTGCATGGCGATGATCAGCGGCAGCGTGGCCTTGCCTTCGCGAAGATCGTCCCCTAGGTTTTTCCCCATTTCCGAGACGTCGCCGTCATAGTCCAGCACATCGTCGATGACCTGGAAAGCCGTGCCCAGCGCCTGTCCGTAGTCGGCACAGCACTGCTCGACCGGCGCCGCAGAGCCTGCGAGCAAGGCGGCCAGCCGAGCACTGGCCTCAAACAGCCGGGCGGTTTTGGAGCGGATGACGCGAAGATAGCCGGCCTCGGACAGGCTGGCGTCGTGCATGTTCATCAGCTGCAGCACCTCCCCCTCGGCAATCACATTGGTGGCCTCCGCCAGGGTCTGCATGACCCGCATGTCACCCACCTCCACCATCATCTGGAAGGCGCGCGAGTACAGAAAATCACCCACCAGCACGCTGGCGGGGTTGCCAAAGGCTTCATTGGCCGTGGCCCGCCCGCGGCGCAGGGTGGACTCGTCCACCACGTCATCGTGCAGCAGCGTCGCGGTATGGATGAACTCCACCACCGCCGCCAGCGTGAAGCGCTGCTCACCACGGTAACCCAGGGCGCCGCACATCAGGAGCAGCAGCGCCGGCCTGAGCCGTTTGCCGCCCGCTGCCACGATGTATTGGGACACCTGGCTGACCAGAGGCACCTCGGATTTCAGCCGCAGGCCGATCACGGCGTCCATCCCCCGCATGTCGTCGGCAATCAGGGCGAGGGCGGCGGCAGTGCTTGAGGAGTTGGCAGACAAAGGGGCATCCAGACAGAGAGTTCAGGACAGATTATAGAAAAGCGGGCGCAAAATCCGCCGCAGGCCGCGGCATGGCCCCATCAGCCACCACCCCGCGTGCCGGGAGGCACAGCCCCCGCCCGGACGGCGAAGGCACGGGCCGAGGGACTGGCAGGTACGCAGCGGCCCCGCAACCGTGAGTCTGGGGCCCAGAACCGGGGACTGGCCAATCTGCACCAAACATGCTAAACTGCCGGGCTCTGCGGAAATCCGTCTGCAGAACTCAATTCACGAGGTCTTACATGTACGCGGTCATAAAAACCGGTGGCAAACAATACAAGGTTGCTGCTGGAGAAAAAATTAAAGTAGAACAGATTGCTGCGGACGTAGGCCAAGAGATCGTTATCGACCAGGTTCTGGCTGTCGGAGAAGGCAGCTCTATCACGGTGGGTACGCCCTTGGTTTCCGGCGCAACTGTTACAGCCACTGTGGTGGCTCACGGCAGGCACGACAAAATTCGCATCTTCAAGATGCGCCGTCGCAAGCACTACCAGAAGCGCCAAGGTCACCGGCAGAACTTCACTGAACTGCAAATCGGCGCCATCGCCGGCTAAGCAGCCAAGTACCAGGAGTAACGAGAAATGGCACAGAAAAAAGGCGGCGGCTCTACGCGAAACGGGCGCGATTCGCAGCCCAAAATGCTCGGCGTCAAGAAGTTTGGCGGCGAAGTCATCAACGCAGGCAGCATCATCGTGCGCCAGCGTGGCACCAAGTTCCACCCTGGCGACAATGTCGGCATCGGCAAGGACCACACCCTGTTCGCCCTCGTGGACGGCCAGGTGTCTTTCGCTGTCAAGGGTGCGCTGAACAAGCACACCGTGAGCGTGACCCCCGCGTAACCGTGGGCAAATGCATCACTTCGACCAGTCGACAGGACTGAAGCGAAGCCCCGACGTGTCGGGGCTTTTTTATTTGTAAACTTTCCGGTGCACCACACACCGCTGACGGTTCCCCATCATGAAATTTGTTGACGAAGCCTTTATTGACATCGCCGCTGGCGATGGCGGGAGCGGCTGCGTCTCCTTCAGCCATGAGAAGTACAAGGAGTTCGGCGGGCCCAATGGTGGCGACGGCGGGCGGGGCGGGCATGTCTATGCCGTGGCCGACGTCAACCTGAACACACTGGTCGACTTCAGGTTCTCACGCCGCCACGAAGCCCGCAACGGCGAGCACGGCATGGGTTCCGACATGTTCGGCGCCAAGGGCGACGACATCATGCTCAAGATGCCGGTCGGCACCATCCTGACGGATGCGGAAACCGGCGAAGTGCTCTATGAACTGCTTGTTCCTGGCGAGCAGGTGCTGATCGCCAAGGGCGGCGACGGCGGCTTCGGCAACCTGCGCTTCAAGAGTTCCACCAACCGGGCTCCCCGCAGCAAGACGCCGGGATGGCCAGGCGAGCGAAAAAGCCTGAAGCTGGAGCTCAAGGTGCTGGCAGACGTCGGCCTGCTGGGCATGCCCAACGCCGGCAAATCCACCTTCATCTCGGCCGTGTCCAACGCAAGGCCGCGTATCGCAGACTACCCCTTCACCACCCTGCACCCCAACCTCGGGGTGGTGCGTGTCGGCCCCGAGCAGAGCTTCGTGGTGGCCGACCTGCCCGGCCTGATCGAGGGCGCCTCCGAGGGTGCCGGCCTCGGGCACCAGTTCCTGCGGCACCTGCAGCGCACCCGCTTGCTGCTGCACATCGTGGACCTGGCGCCCTTCGATGAAGGCGTGGACCCGGTCGCACAAGCCAAGGCGATTGTTGGCGAGCTGAAGAAGTATGACGAGGCCCTGTACAAGAAACCCCGTTGGCTGGTGCTGAACAAGCTCGACATGGTGGACGCGGACAAGCGCGCCGAAGTTGTCAAGGATTTCGTCAAGCGCTTCAAGTTCAAGGGGCCGGTGTTCGAAATCTCGGCACTGACACGCGAAGGCTGCGAACAGCTGGTCAAGACGATTTACCAGCATGTCAAGGAAGTCCAGAAAAGCGAGCAGGTGGTGGAAGAGGTCGACCCCCGGTTCATCGAATTGCCGCCGGAAGCCTGACACGCCCGTTCCGGCTTCCGCCTGGCTGCTCAGCCGGCAAGCCACTCCCTTCATCTTCTTTGGGTAAGAGACCTACCGACATGCAAGATCCCACTGCCTCGACAGTTCTGCGCAGCGCCAGGCGCATTGTGGTGAAGGTGGGCTCGAGCCTGGTGACCAATGAGGGGCGTGGGCTGGATGCCGATGCCATCGGCTTGTGGTGCGAACAGCTGGCGGCACTGGTCAAGGACGGCCGCGAAGTCATCATGGTCAGCAGCGGCGCGATCGCCGAGGGCATGAAACGCCTGGGCTGGAGCACCCGCCCCAAGGCAATCCACGAGCTGCAGGCGGCGGCCGCCGTCGGCCAGATGGGCCTGGTTCAGGTGTACGAAACCAAGCTGCGTGAAAACGGCATCGGCAGCGCACAGGTGTTGCTGACACACGCCGACCTCGCCGACCGCGAGCGCTACCTCAATGCACGCTCCACCCTGCTGGCCCTGCTGCAACTGGGCGTGGTACCCGTGATCAACGAGAACGACACGGTGGTCAACGACGAAATCAAGTTCGGCGACAACGACACCCTGGGCGCGCTCGTCGCCAACCTGGTCGAGGCCGACGCGCTGGTGATCCTCACCGACCAGCGCGGCCTCTACACCGCCGACCCCCGCAAGGACAGCAGCGCACAGTTCGTGCACGAGGCCAAGGCGGGCGACCCGGCACTGGAAGCCATGGCCGGCGGTGCCGGCTCCAGCATCGGCAAGGGCGGCATGATCACCAAGATCCTGGCTGCCAAGCGCGCGGCCGGCTCGGGCGCCTCCACCGTGATCGCCTGGGGACGCGAGCCGCAGGCGCTGGTGCGGCTCACGCAGGGTGAGGCTATCGGCACCCTGTTGGTGGCGCAGACCCAGAAAAACCAGGCCCGCAAGCAGTGGATGGCAGATCACCTGCAGATGCGCGGCTCGGTGACGGTGGACGCCGGCGCTGCCGGCAAGGTGCGTGACGAAGGCAAGAGCTTGCTGCCCATCGGCATGACCACCGTGCAGGGCGAGTTTTCGCGTGGCGATGTGATCGCCATCCTGGACACGCACGGCGTGGAAATCGCGCGCGGCCTGGCGAACTACTCCAGCGCCGAAGCCCGTCTGATCTGCCGCAAGGCGTCTTCCGAATTTGAAAAGCTGCTGGGCTACACAGGCGAACCGGAAATGGTGCACCGGACCAACCTGGTCCTGAGCCGCTGATCTGCCGCCCCAGCCGTAGCGCAGCGGCTAGCGAGTGGTTGCTGAATTGGGATTCTTCAGCCGGGACACCATCTCCCGCACGGTCGTTGTCGGGGCGGCGCTATCGCAAGCCGCCACCCGCGCAAAACGCAGGGCGTGCTTGGACGGCATGCTTCCAAACATGGAACGCCATTCGGGGTTCGCCACCGACACCCATTTGCCGTCTGGCGTGTAGCGGGCATAGGTCTTGAACTCACCCGTGGCACAGCGGATGGCCTCATACATCACATTGCGGGCGCCGCTGGCGCTGGTGGCCACCACCACATAGCGCACGATGCTGTCGCTGGTGGAGATGCTGATGGACGCAGGATCCACCCCGTATGTCAGCGCGGAGTTGAACACCACATCGAAGGTCAGCAGCTTGCCCGTGTCAAACGCCGGTGGCGGCGGGGCCTCGGTCTCCTTCCAGTCGGGATCATCCGCCGCGGTCTGGGCGGACGCTGCACCCGCCGCGCAGGCCAGCAACGCACAGGCGGCGAGGGAGACAAATTTGAGTTTCATGGTTTGGGCGTCGGGACGTCCGCATCCAGGCTGGTCTGCGGATCAGGTTCAAAAGTGGCTCCCGGCGGAAGCTCGAAAAAAGCCCCCGGACGCGCCACATGCGGATAGGTGTCAGGTGGCCCGTGCGGACGCGTGTCGCCTTCGGGCTCACGGTGTGACGTGTGGCCATGGGCCTGATCACGCTGGTGCAGCCCTCCCCGCAGGTAGCGGTTGCGATGGTCCGGACGCGGCTCAGAGCGCGAATCCGCCCGCAAGTCTGCGCGCGGCACATAGCGGGACAGCTCCGTGAGCGCCATTTCATAAACGCCGCGCTTGAACTCCACCACCACGTCCAGCGGGACCCAGTAGTCGTTCCAGCGCCAGGCATCGAACTCGGGGTGGTCTGTAGCGCGCAGGTTCAGATCCCAGTCGTGACCGACCAGCTGCAACAGAAACCAGATCTGTTTCTGGCCTTTGTAGTGTCCGCGTGCATCGCGGCGAATAAACCGGTCAGGCACCTCATAGCGCAACCAGTCGCGGGTTCGGGCCAGCACATTCACATGCTGCGGCAACAATCCCACCTCTTCATGCAACTCGCGGTACATGGCCTGCTCGGGATTTTCGCCCCGGTCAATGCCACCCTGCGGAAACTGCCACGAGTGGGTACGGATACGTTTGCCCCAAAATACCTGGCTTCTCTGGTTGAGCAAGATGATGCCGACGTTGGGCCGAAAGCCGTCCCGGTCAAGCATAATCAAACCTCAAAATTTTTAAACTGAGTCCATTATGCACAGCAGAATGCTCAGAGCCAAGCGCACCCCGGGCGAACGCCCCCAAAACCCTCCTGCCGTCCCGAATATCGCCCCATGAAAGCCTCCCAGTTCCTCATCTCCACCCTCAAGGAAGCCCCGGCGGACGCCGAAGTCGTCAGCCACCAGTTGATGATGCGGGCCGGCATGATCAAGAAGCTGGGCGCCGGTATCTACAACTACATGCCCATGGGCCTGCGGGTCATCCGCAAGGTGGAAGCCATCGTGCGCGAGGAGATGAACCGCGCCGGGGCCATCGAAATGACCATGCCCGTGATCCAGCCGGCGGAGCTCTGGCAGGAGACCGGCCGCTTTGAAAAAATGGGGCCTGAGCTGATGCGCATCCAGGACCGCCACGGCCGCGACTTCGTCGTGCAGCCCACCAGCGAGGAAGTCATCACCGACGTGATGCGCCAGGACATCAAGAGCTACAAGCAGCTGCCCAAGAACCTGTACCAGATCCAGACCAAGTTCCGCGACGAGCGGCGGCCGCGCTTCGGCCTGATGCGCGGGCGCGAGTTCATCATGAAGGACGCCTACAGCTTTGACCGCGACCAGGCGGGCGCCAAGGCCAGCTACCAGGTGATGGCTGCCGCCTACCGCCGGATCTTTGACCGCTTTGGCCTGACCTACCGCGCCGTCGCGGCGGACAGCGGCGCCATCGGCGGCGACCTGAGCGAAGAGTTCCAGGTGATCGCCGCCACCGGCGAAGACGCCATCGTGTATTGCCCTGGCAGCGACTACGCCGCCAACATGGAAAAAGCAGAGGCGCTGCAACCGCAGGGTGCCCGCCCTGCGACGACACAGGCCATGACCAAAACGCCGACGCCCGGCAAGGCCACCTGCGCGGACGTGGCCGAACTGCTTGGTCTGCCGCTGAAGAGCACCGTCAAGTCACTGGTGCTGGCCACCGACGCCCCGGATGACACCGGCAAGGTCACCAGGACACAGGTCTGGCTGCTGCTGCTGCGCGGCGACCACGACATGAATGAGGTCAAGGTTGGCAAGGTCCCCGGGCTGAGCGGTTTCCGCTTTGCCACGCTGGCCGAGATCGACGAGCACTTCGGCTGCAAACCCGGCTACCTCGGACCTCTCAACTTGAAAAAGCCAGTGAAGCTGGTGGTGGACCGCGAGGTGGCCGTGATGGCCGACTGGGTCTGCGGTGCCAATGAAATCGACTTTCACATCACCGGCGTGAACTGGGGCCGCGACCTGCCGGAGCCTGACCTGATTGCCGACTTGCGCAACGTGGTGGCTGGCGACCTCTCGCCCGACGGCCAGGGCGTGCTGGCCATTGAGCGTGGCATCGAGGTGGGGCATGTTTTCTACCTGGGCACCAAGTACAGCCAGGCCATGAACGCCACTTTTCTGGGTGAGAACGGCAAGCCGCAGTTCATGGAAATGGGCTGCTACGGCATCGGCATCACCCGCCTGCCTGCAGCGGCGATTGAACAGAACCACGACGAGCGCGGCATCATCTGGCCCGATGCGATTGCGCCCTTTACTGTGGTGCTTTGCCCGATCAGCCCGGACCGCTTCCCGGAGGTCAAGGCCGCTGCCGAGAAGCTCTACGGCGAATTGATCGCCGCAGGCGTCGACGTGATCCTGGATGACCGCAACGAGCGCCCGGGCGCCATGTTCGCCGACTGGGAACTCATCGGCGTGCCGCACCGCGTGACCATCGGTGACCGTGGCCTCAAGGAAGGCCAGCTGGAATACCAGCATCGCCGCGATGCAGCCTCGAGCAAGATGGATGCAGCCAGTGCCTTCGATGACCTCAAGGGAAAACTGGCCCACTGATGTGGCAATGACCCGCGCTCCCCTCCTCCAAGCCCAGGGTTTGCTGCCCTCTGCACAAGCGGTGGCAGGCACGGTCTCACGGAGAAAGTGGCTGGTGTCAGCCTCCTGCGCCAGCGTGCCGCTGGTGCTGCCCCAAATCGCTGTCGCCGGCGCACAGATCGAAGAGCCGCTGATCGACTCGGTACGCACCGCCTTGAGCTCGGCGATTGCCAGGCAGGCGCCCCCCGTACCGGAATTCCGTGACACCGAGAGCCGGCTGACCTATCTGCGCTGGCTGGGCGCGATGAGCGACCGGCTCAAACCGAAGAAGCCGGAGTGGCAGGTGCGCAAGGAATTCCTGCAGACCGTCTGGTACGAGAGCAAGCGCGCGGGGCTCGACACGACACTGGTCCTGGGCCTTATTCAGGTAGAGAGCAATTTCCGGAAGTACGCGGTCAGTGTGGTGGGCGCCCGCGGCTACATGCAGGTGATGCCCTTCTGGACGCGTGTGATTGGCGACGGTGACGCCAGCAAGCTGTTTCACATGCAGACCAACCTGCGCTTCGGCTGCGTGATCCTGCGGCACTACCTGGACCGGGAGCGCGGCGACCTGTTTCTGGGGCTGGGCCGCTACAACGGTTCGCGCGGCCAGGCGCCCTACCCCAACGCCGTGCTGGGTGCCAGCAAGCGCTGGGAATTCAGCGGCTGAGATCACCGGCTCCCTCCATGCATCACGCCCTTGCTCGGCTTACCCTGGTATGGGCACTGTTGACCAGCCTGTCGCTGGCAGCCTGCGACAGCGCCACCAGCGATGCGCCCCCCGAGTTGTCCGCCGATTCACGAGAAGACGCCGTGCGGCAGCAACTGCCAGGCACGTGGCTGCGGGAGTACCAACAAGGCGGCATCGCGGCCAGGCGCCTGCTGGTGCTGGAGACAGACGGCCAGTTTCGCGAAGAGGTGCGCGTGACCGATGCGGGTGGCCAGGTGACGGAACACCTGCACGAGGGAAGCTGGCTGTACGACGGCACCAACCTCAAACGCAAATACACGCTGATGGACGGCAAACCGCCTTCGCGGCTCAACCTGCCCTTTGTGACGTTTCAGCTCAGCTTCGATTCGCGCAATGAATTCACCGGCGTGGACCACGTGCACAAGAACGAGGTGCACTACCGGCGCGTCCAGGCCGATGCCAGGCTCTAGAAAGTCCCGAGTGGGCTGTCTGCCTGGTGAACCCTGGTCGCGCTGCGTTCTTCGGCGAACCAGCCCAGCACAGGCACCGTGCCAGGCAGCACCGGCGCCACCTGAACCGGCAGCGACTGCCACGCGAAAGCCTGGCCTTCATGCATCTGCAGGGTGCCCGTCCACTCATGCACCTTGCAGAAATTCAGGCGCACCAGTGCGTGGGGATAGTCCACCATCTCGACCTTCCACGGATGACAGGCACCGATAGTGAGGCCGATTTCTTCCTGCAGCTCCCGGCGCAACGCCTGCTCCACTGTTTCACCAGCCTCCAGCTTGCCGCCAGGGAACTCCCAATAGCCTTCATAGACCTTGCCAAGCGGGCGCGAGGTCAGCAGGAAGTCGCCATTGGGCCGGATCAGCACCCCGACCGCGACGTCGACGATCTTTCGGTCCGCACCGCCTTCACGCGGTTGCTCACCATCGGCAATCAGCACGCTCATGTGGAGTGGTCTGGCGCCTGGTCGGACGGCGCGCCGGCAGAAGCACTGGCCCGCTCGTACGGCAGGATGACATTCGTCGCCACGGATGTTGCAGCGCCATCGCGGCCCGCAAAGTCGCGTGCGAACTGGTAGGCGACACGGCCGCTGCGCGAGCCGCGCTCCAGCGCCCACACCAGGGAGGCCGGTTTCGCTGCGGCGATCGCGTCCGGACCCACACCGAACGACGAGAGCCACTGCGCGACGATGGTCAGGTATTCCTCCTGGCTGAAGGGATAAAAGCTCACCCACAAGCCGAACCGCTCCGACAGGGAAATCTTCTCTTCCACCACCTCGCCGGGATGAACCTCACCATCCTCGCTGTGCGTGTAGGTGAGGTTTTCCGTCATGTACTCGGGCAGCAGATGGCGCCGGTTGCTGGTGGCGTAGATCAGCACGTTGGGCGTCGCCGCCGCCACCGAGCCATCGAGGATGGACTTGAGCGCCTTGTAGCCGGGTTCGCCCTCTTCAAAACTCAGGTCATCGCAAAAGACGATGAATTTCTCGGCCAGACCGGAGACGACGTCGACGATGTCCGGCAGGTCGGTCAGGTCGGCCTTGTCGACCTCGATCAGCCGCAGGCCGCGGGGCGAATACTCGTTCAGACAGGCCTTGATCAGCGAGGACTTGCCGGTGCCCCGCGCGCCGGTCAGCAGCACGTTGTTGGCCGGCCTGCCGTTGACGAACTGCTCGGTGTTGCGGCGGATCTTTTCCTTCTGATCCTCGATTTCCTTCAGGTCGCCAAGCTGCATCGCACCGAGGTGCCTCACCGGCTCCAGCGTGCCGTGGCCCGAGCTGCGCTTGCGGTAGCGCCAGGCCACTGCGGCGGTCCAGTCCGGCGCCGTCAGCGGTTGCGGCAGCACCGATTCAATCCGGGCCATCAGTGACTCGACCCGGGTGATCAGGCGTTCAAACTGTTCGTTCATGGGGCGGGCCTCGGTGCTGGGTGCATGTGCTGGTTTCTTCACGGCTGGTTTCAATGCTCAACTGCGGTAATCCGCATTGATCTTCACGTAGTCGTAGGAGAAGTCGCAGGTCCAGACCGTGTCCGTGGCCGTCCCCCGACCCAGCACCACGCGGACCGTGATCTCGCTTTGCTTCATCACACGCGCGCCATCGGCCTCGACATAGTCGGGATGACGGCCACCATTCTTGGCCACAAGGACATCGTCCAGGTACAGGTCAATCCGGGTCTGGTCCAGATCGGCAATGCCGGCATAACCGACGGCTGCCAGGATGCGGCCCAGGTTCGGGTCGCTGGCGAAAAAGGCAGTTTTTACCAGCGGCGAATGGGCAATCGCATAGGCTACCTGGCGACATTCCTCACCCGCCCTGCCGCCTTCGACTTTGACTGTGATGAATTTGGTGGCGCCTTCGCCGTCACGCACGATGGCCTGGGCAAGTTGCCGGGCAATCTCGAGCATCGCGGCACGCAGCGCCTGTCCATCGGGGCTGTCGAGCGAGGTGACCGGCGCATGCGCCGCGCGGTGGGTCGCCACCACCACAAAGGAGTCGTTGGTTGACGTATCGCCGTCGACCGTCACGCGGTTGAACGACCCTTCGGCCAATTCGCGCGCCAACTGTGCCATCAGCGGCTGCGCCACGCAGGCGTCGGTGGCCATGAAGCCCAGCATGGTGGCCATGTTGGGGCGGATCATCCCGGCGCCCTTGCTGATGCCCGTGACCGTGACCACCGCACCACCGATCGTCACCTGCGCCGAAAAGGCCTTGGCCACGGTGTCGGTGGTCATGATGGCTTCGGCTGCAGCGGCCCAGTTGTCTGCGCGCGCGTCGGCCAGTGCGGCCGGCAGGCCCGCCGCGATACGGTCATGCGGCAACGGCTCCATGATCACCCCGGTGGAGAAAGGCAGGATCTGCTCGGGTGACAGGTTGAGCTGGCGCGCCAGCGCGATGCAGCTGGACTGTGCGCGGTGCAGGCCGTCTTCTCCAGTGCCTGCGTTGGCGTTGCCGGTGTTGATCAGCAAGGCCCGGATGCCCACGCTCTGGCCACCGTTCCTGGCAAGATGCTCGCGGCAGATCTGTACCGGCGCGGCGCAAAAGCGGTTCTGTGTGAAGACTGCGCCGACGCTGGCGCCTTCATCCAGCAGCATGACGGCCAGGTCCTTGCGGTTGGCTTTGCGGATACCGGCTTCTGCAATACCCCAGCGGACACCGGCCACGGGAAAGAGTGCATGGGCGGGTGTTGCAACCAGATTGACGGGCATCTTCTTGACTCCACGAATCGGGGCGGACCCCGCAAAAAAATCGGGCCAGGCATTGGCCCGGCCCCTTCGGCGAACCCCGCGGCTTCAGCTCAATTGGCCGTGGCAGTTCTTGTACTTCTTGCCGGAGCCGCAGGGGCACGGGTCGTTCCGGCCGGCGCGGGGTACGGCGCCAGCAGCCACCGCTGCCGCCGCCGATACCGCACGGCGCTGGGACTCCTCATCCACCGTGGTTTCCACTCCGCCCGTTTCTGTCGGCGCGGTGTACGTCACATTGGCAATGTTCTCGGCACGATTTTCCATCTCTTCGGCGGCCTGCTCCAGCTGCTCGCCCGACTGCACCTTCACCGTCATCAGGACTTTGGTGACTTCATTCTTCACGCTGTCCAGCAACTGGCCGAAAAGCTCGAAGGCCTCCCGCTTGTATTCCTGCTTCGGCTGCTTCTGGGCATAGCCGCGCAGATGGATGCCCTGACGCAGGTAGTCCAGCGCACTCAGGTGCTCGCGCCAGTGGCTGTCGATGCTTTGCAGCAGCACGATGCGTTCAAACGGGGTGAAGTTTTCCTCGCCGATCTTCTCCACCTTGTCGGCAAAGGCCGCATGGGCTGCCGACAGAACTTTCTCGAGCACGTCCTCGTCCGTCATGGCGGTGGCTGTGTCGAGCTCCTGGCGCAGTGCCAGGTCGATCTGCCACTCGTCGCGCAGGACGGTCTCGAGCCCCGCCAGGTCCCACTGCTCCTCCACGCTCTCGGCGGGCACATACTGGCGCGTCAGGTCGGTGAAGCAGCCTTCCCGCAGCGACGCAATCTGCGCCTGCAGGCTGGCTGCGTCCATGATGTCGTTGCGCTGCTGGTAGATCACCTTGCGCTGGTCGTTGGCCACGTCGTCGTATTCCAGCAGTTGCTTGCGGATGTCGAAGTTGCGGGCCTCGACCTTGCGTTGCGCGGACTCGATGCTGCGCGTCACGATGCCCGCCTCGATGGCCTCGCCATCCGGCATCTTCAGCCGCTCCATGATGGACTTGACGCGGTCGCCGGCGAAGATGCGCATCAGCGGGTCGTCGAGGCTCAGGTAGAAACGCGACGAACCCGGGTCGCCCTGCCGGCCGGAGCGGCCACGCAGCTGGTTGTCAATGCGGCGGGACTCGTGGCGCTCGGTCGCGATGATGCGCAGGCCCCCCAGCGCGGTCACCTGCTCGTGCTCTTGCTGCCAATTGGCCCGCAGGCGTGCAATCTCTGCTTCCTTGGCGGCAGCGTCGAGACTCTCGTCTGCCTCGACGGCCTCGACCAGTTTTTCCACATTGCCGCCGAGCACGATGTCGGTTCCACGGCCTGCCATGTTGGTGGCAATGGTGATCATTTTGGGGCGACCGGCCTGTGCCACGATGTCCGCCTCGCGGGCATGCTGCTTGGCGTTGAGCACCTGGTGCGGCAGGTTCTCCTTGATCAGCAGCTGGTCGATGATCTCGGAGTTCTCGATCGACGTGGTGCCCACCAGCACGGGCTGGCCCCGCTCGTAGCACTCGCGGATGTCCTTGATGGCCGCCTCGTACTTTTCACGCGTGGTCTTGTAGACGCGGTCAAGCTGGTCATCGCGGCGGCTGATCCGGTTCGGCGGAATGACCGTGGTCTCCAGCCCGTAAATCTCCTGGAACTCGTAGGCCTCGGTGTCGGCGGTGCCGGTCATGCCGGCCAGCTTGCCGTAGAGGCGGAAGTAGTTCTGGAAGGTGATGGAGGCAAGCGTCTGGTTCTCGGCCTGGATCTGCACGCCTTCCTTGGCCTCGACCGCCTGGTGCAGGCCGTCGCTCCAGCGGCGGCCCGACATCAGCCGGCCGGTGAACTCGTCAACGATGACCACTTCGCCGTCCTGCACCACGTAATGCTGGTCGCGGTGGTACAGCAGGTTGGCCCGCAGGGCTGCATACAGGTGATGCATCAACGAAATGTTGGCCGGATCGTACAGCGTGGCGCTCTCGGCGATCATGCCGAGGTTGAAGAGCAGGCGCTCGGCGTTCTCGTGGCCCTGCTCGGTCAGGAAGACCTGGTGCGATTTCTCGTCGATGGTGTAGTCGCCGGGCTTGGTCACGCCCTCGCCGGTGCGCGGGTCCGCTTCGCCTTCCTGGCGCGTGAGCAGCGGCACCACCTTGTTCATCGCGAGGTACATCTCGGTGTGGTCTTCAGCCTGGCCGCTGATGATGAGCGGCGTGCGCGCCTCGTCGATCAGGATGGAATCCACCTCGTCCACGATGGCGTAGTTCAGGCCACGCTGCACGCGGTCAGACACCTCGTACACCATGTTGTCGCGCAGGTAGTCGAACCCGTACTCGTTGTTCGTGCCGTAAGTGATGTCGGCGTTATAGGCCGCCTGCTTTTCCTCGCGCGACAGGTTGGGCAGGTTGATGCCCACCGTCAGGCCGAGGAAGTTGTAGAGCTTGCCCATCCAGCGCGCGTCGCGGCTGGCGAGGTAGTCATTGACAGTGACCACATGCACACCCTTGCCGGTCAGCGCGTTGAGGTACACCGGCAGCGTGGCGGTCAGGGTCTTGCCCTCGCCGGTGCGCATCTCGGAGATCTTGCCGTTGTGCAGCGACATGCCGCCCAGCATCTGCACATCGAAGTGGCGCATCTTCATGACGCGCTTGCTGCCTTCACGAACCACCGCAAATGCTTCTGGGAGGAGGCCGTCGAGTTCCTCGCCGGCCGTCAGGCGGGCCTTGAACTCGGCCGTCTTGCCGCGCAACTCGTCGTCAGACAGTTTTTCGTACTGGGGCTCCAGCGCGTTGATGCGCTCGACCGTTTTGCGGTAGGTTTTGAGCAGACGGTCGTTGCGACTGCCGAAAATTTTGGTCAGGAAGTTGGAAGCCATACATGCGGGGCCGCGCCGACTGCTCCCATGAGCTGGCGGTGCGGCCGGAATCCCTTAAAGAGTACGAAGCAGAGATGTGGTCGACGCCGGGCAGTTCAACCGGGCGCAAACCACTGATTTTAGCGCCGCCGGCAGAATCACTGCGCCCGGGCCAATCCTTGTGCCAGGACCGGCTTTACGGTCAATTTTCAGTGTGGCCGGGCCGTGGATGCAGGTGCCGGAAGCACCGCTTTGACATTCAAAGACGGGTTGTTGGCTGACAGCGTTTGTGGCTGTGGCGCCGTGACGGGTGAGCGGCCGACTTGGGCCATGACAGGTGACGGCAATTGGCGACCCGCATTGAGGAATTTCTGCGGATCCTGGAACACACCCTGCACCAGCACCTCAAAGTGCAGGTGTGGCCCGGTCGAGCGCCCCGTCGTTCCGACTTCAGCGATTTTCTGTCCGCGCCTGACGAGATCACCCTTCTTCACGAACACCCGCGAGGTGTGCGCGTAGCGGGTGATCAGGTCATTGCCATGGTCAATTTCAACCACGTTGCCGTAGTCGGGGTGGTATTCCTGCGTCACGACAATGCCGCCGGCAGCGGCCAGGATGGTGGTGCCGACACTGGCCGGAAAGTCCAGGCCGGTGTGCAGCGCCGAACGGCCATTGAGCGGGTCAATCCGCCAGCCAAACGGCGAACCGAGGTTGCCGCCTGCGACAGGCTCCTGCGTCGGTACCATCATCTTCTTGACCTTTTGGTCAAACAGCCGCGACTCCATCACGGTCATGAGGTCCACGCGCTGGTCAGTGAGTTTGTCCAGCTCGGCCAGGGTGGCCTGCAACTCCTGCATGCTCAGCGATGGCCCTGCCACCAGCACACCCCCACGGCCGGGCGGCGTCCTGATGTCGTTCGGGTTGACGCCCGCCAGACCCGAGACCCGCTCGCCCAGGGCCTCCAGTTGCATCATCTTGGCCTGCATCTCGCCCACACGCCTGGCCATCACGTCCAGGTTTTCACGCAGGAACCGGTCCCGCTGGTCGAATTCGTCCTTGACCATCAGCTTGACCAGCGCGCCAATCACTGGCCAGCCTTCACGCGCGCCCTTGAGGAACACCCAGTGATAAAGACCTGCCGCCACCAGCATCAACGCCAGTGCGGCAACAAAGCCCGCCACCACCAGCTTGGTGCCGCTCAAGTAAATGGCCCGGCTCTTTGCGAGCCAGGCATCCGTGATAATCAGATGCACGTGCTTACCTCTTTCAATGCTTGGCGACTGCCACGACCCCTGCTGTGACGACCTACCGAAGTCTTCCGCAAGCGCTCACCCTTCGTGAGGCAGCCGAAAACTCGCCCTCACTGGCGCGGCTCACGGATCTGGTGCGCGAATCCAATGAGAGGCTCCAGGCCGTTCAATCCCTGATTCCTGTCGCCTTGCGGTCCTCCGTTCAGGCCGGCCCGATCGACCAGGACATCTGGTGCCTGCTGGTCAGCAGCAATGCCGCGGCGGCCAAGTTGCGTCAGGTTCTGCCCCTGCTCCAGGCGCGGCTGCAGGACGAGGGTTGGAAGGTTACCTCAATTCGGCTCAAGATACTAATGCGCCAAAAGCCGTAGTGTCCCGCACGCGGCGAAAAGGCCGGCGGGCGAAACGCGCCGCGTGCGCTGTTTGAAATGCCGCTTCGGCATCGCCCATGCAACGCCGGCTGTGTGGACCTAGCAGGATGGGACGGACGAAGCCCGATGGAAATGGTGCCGCTTGTCGGAATCGAACTGACGACCTACCGCTTACAAGGCGGTTGCTCTACCAACTGAGCTAAAGCGGCGTGATGTACGCGTGTCGCACTGATGTTGCGACGCGCACCCTTATTTTACTTGACCCGTTTGAGCGAAGGCCGTGAACGCGGCGGCGTGTTGGGCGGCTCCGGAGGTTCACCCTCGTCGCTGCCGGCGTCGGGCGCTGTGTCGGGCACCAGTTGCATGATCTTGGCGTGATCGTCGGTGGGCCGCGCAGCAGGTTCTGCAGAGGCAGGTGCACCACCCGCTACCGGCGCAGGGAGCAGACCGGCGGGCGCCTGCGTCTGCGGCCCCATCGGAAACGCCATGCCCTGCCCGTTTTCCCGCGCATAGATGGCAATGACATGGCTGATGGGCACCATGATCTCGCGCGCACTGCCGGCAAACCGCGCCTTGAACTCGATGAACTCATTGCCCAGCTTCAGCGAACTGGTCGCATCGAAGCTGATGTTCAGCACGATTTCATTGTTCTTGACGTACTCACGCGGCACCTGCACGGTGTCGTCCACCGACACCGCGACATAGGGCGTGAGGCCGTTGTCCGTGCACCACTCGTACAGCGCACGGATCAGGTACGGACGGGTGGAGGACGCGTCTGGCGCATTCATGAATTCAGCCAATGAAAACCTGACTTAGCAGCACGCACGCGAACCCGCCAGCGGCAAGCACCAAATATGCACTTGTCTCACGCCAGCAGGCGCCGCGGAACCGGCTTCGCCGGGCCGCAGGCGCAGCGGCCCCCTCGGGGGGCAGCGCAGTACGCGAAGCGACAAGCGTGGGGGCCATGCCTGGGGCCATATTATTTCCGCATGACCTTCTCGGAAGGCGTCAGCGCTTCAATGTAGGCCGGGCGCGAGAAGATGCGCTCAGCGTACTTGAGAAGCGGCGCAGCATTCTTGGACAGGTCGATGCCGTAGTAGTCCAGGCGCCACAGCAGCGGCGCGATGGCCACGTCCAGCATGGAGAAGTTCTCGCCCAGCATGAACTTGTTCTTCAGGAAAATCGGGGCGAGCTGGGTGAGGCGATCGCGGATGTGCGAGCGGGCTTTTTCCAGCGCTTTTTCGTTGCCCTTGGAAGCACGCGACTCCAGCGTGCTGACATGAACGAACAGCTCTTTCTCGAAGTTCAGCAGGAACAGCCGCACACGGGCGCGGTCCACCGGGTCACCCGGCATGAGCTGGGGGTGCGGGAAACGCTCGTCAATGTATTCATTGATGATGTTCGATTCATACAGGATCAGGTCGCGTTCGACCAGAATGGGCACCTGGCCGTACGGATTCATCACATTGATGTCTTCCGGCTTGTTGTAGAGGTCCACGTCGCGGATTTCAAAGTCCATGCCCTTCTCAAACAGCACAAAGCGGCAACGATGCGAGAAGGGGCAGGTTGTGCCTGAATAAAGGACCATCATGATTCGGAACTCCTGAAAACAAAAGAGTGGAGGCCAAGATTCAACTCAGGACCCTCCACTCCGAAGATGCCAGCGCACCGGTCGTGCGCCGCACCGCGAAATACTACTTGACGTCTTTCCAGAACGCCGCATTCAGACGCCAGGCCACGAAGGTCAGCCCCAGCAGGAATAGCAGCACCCAGACGCCCACACGCACACGGGTATTTTGCGCCGGCTCGCCCATCCACTGCAGATAGCCCACCAGATCGCCGATGGCCTGGTCGTACTGCAGGGGCGTCATGCTGCCCGGGGTGACCTGTTGCCATTTCCCGGTGAAGACTTCCGTCTTGTGGCCATGCTCTTCATGCTCGGCGTAGACCGGCTTGCGCTCACCCTGCAACTCCCACAGCACGTGCGGCATGGCGACGTTCGGGAAGGCCAGGTTGTTCCAGCCGGTGGCCTTGGCCTCGTCACGGTAGTAGGTGCGCAGGTAGGTGTAGAGGTAGTCGGCACCGGTGCCGCCCGCGCCGGAACGCGAACGTGCAATCACGGTGAGGTCAGGTGGATTGCCGCCAAACCATTGCTTGGCCTGCTTGGGGTCGATGGCCGCCTTCATCGTGTCGCCCACCTTGTCGGTGGTGAACAGCAGGTTGTCCTTGATCTGCTGCTCGGTGAGGCCAATGTCCTTGAGACGGTTGAAGCGCATGAATGCTGCCGAGTGGCAGTTCAGGCAGTAATTGACAAACAGCTTGGCACCATTTTGCAGGGCGCCCAGATCGTTGGTACGGTTGGGCGCCTTGTCCCAGGCCATGCCACCTTCGTTCGCCTGAACGCCAGCATGCAGGCTGAGCGCGAACATCAACGTGAGGATCAGTTTTTTCATTGTTGTAGGTCTCCAGCTCAATGGGCTGCAAAAATCACGCGATCAGGCACACGCTTGAACGTGCCCAGACGGCTCCACCACGGCATCAACAGGAAGAAGCCGAAGTAGAACAGCGTTCCGACCTGCGAAACGCGCTCGCCAATCGGCGAAGGCGGCTGCACGCCCAGGTAGCCCAGCACTAGGAAGTTGATGACGAACACGCCATACAGGTACTTGTTCCAGCTCGGACGATAGCGGATGGATTTGACTTCGCTGTTGTCGAGCCAGGGCAGGAAGAACAGGATGATGACGGCACCGCCCATCACGACCACGCCCCAGAACTTGGCATCGATCATCAGCATGGCAGCCACGAGAACCACGGCAGCGCCAACGATGGCAGCCTTGAAGATCGCCGCCACCTTGGCCTTGAGCACGCCCAGCACGGCGCCGGCCAGCACGCAGGCGATCAACGCATAGATCATTTCGCTGGTGATGGCGCGCAGCATGGAGTAGTAAGGCGTGAAGTACCAGACCGGTGCAATGTGCGCCGGTGTCTTCAGCGGATCGGCAGGGATGAAGTTGTTGTACTCGAGGAAGTAGCCACCGAACTCCGGCGCAAAGAAGATGATGGCCGTGAAGATCATCAGGAACACGCTGACACCCAGGATGTCATGCACCGTGTAGTACGGGTGGAAAGGGATGCCGTCGAGCGGATGGCCGTCGGCGCCACGCGTGGCCTTGATCTCGACGCCGTCGGGGTTGTTGGAGCCGACTTCATGCAGGGCGATGATGTGCGCGGCCACCAGACCGAGCAGCACCAGGGGCACGGCGATCACGTGGAAGGCAAAAAAGCGGTTCAGGGTGGCGTCGCCCACCACATAGTCACCGCGGATCAGCAGCGCCAGATCAGGGCCGATGAAGGGAACGGCGGCAAACAGGTTCACGATCACCTGCGCACCCCAGTAGCTCATCTGGCCCCAGGGCAGCAGATAACCCATGAAGGCTTCGGCCATCAGGCACAGGAAAATGGCGCAGCCGAAGATCCAGATCAGTTCGCGGGGCTTGCGGTAGCTGCCGTAGATCAGGCCGCGGAACATGTGCATGTACACCACCACGAAAAACGCCGAGGCGCCGGTGGAATGCATGTAGCGGATCAGCCATCCCCATGGCACGTCGCGCATGATGTATTCGACCGACCCGAAAGCCTGCGCCGCATCGGGCTTGTAGTTCATCGTCAGGAAGATGCCGGTGACGATCTGGATCACCAGAACCAGCATGGCCAGCGAGCCGAAGAAATACCAGAAGTTGAAGTTCTTGGGCGCGTAGTACTCGGAGAGATGCTCCTTGTACAACTTGCTGGCCGGAAAGCGGTTGTCAACCCAGTTCATGGCCTTGGCGGCCAGGGGGGCGTCGGGGGAAAGTTCTTTGAATTCAGCCATCACTGATCCTGGTTCGGGGAGATTCTTGCGCCGACATAGGCGCTGGAAGAAGATTGAGGGTAGCGGCTCTCACGCATGGGACTGAAGCCTGCTCGGGACATCCCGACTTCAGGCCTTCTTGTCTTCACCAATCAGCAAACGCGTGTCTGACAGGTACATGTGGGGAGGAACTTCCAGATTGTCCGGCGCGGGCTTGTTCTTGTAGACGCGGCCGGCCATGTCGAAGGTGGAGCCGTGGCAGGGGCAGAGGAAGCCGCCAGCCCAGTCGTCCGGCAGCGAAGGCTGGGCGCCGGGTGTGAACTTGTCCGAAGGCGAGCAGCCCAGGTGCGAGCAGATGCCCACGACCACCAGGGTCTCAGGCTTGATGGAGCGGCCTTCGTTGCGGGCGTAGGCGGGGGTCAGCTCGTCCTGCTTGCGCTGGGACTTGGGGTCGGCCAGAAGGGCATCGACCTTGGGCAGGGCAGCGATCTGCTCGGGCGTGCGCTTGACGATCCACACCGGCTTGCCGCGCCATTCCACGGTGATTTTCTCGCCCGGCTTCACATTGGAGATATCGACCTCCACGGCAGCGCCGGCAGCCTTGGCTTTCTCGGAGGGCTGGAAAGTGCTGACGAAGGGAACTGCGACGGCAGCCACTCCGGCACCACCCACGGCACAGGTGGCAACGAGCCAGTTTCTTTTGTCTTTATCTTGGGGGGCGCCGGGAGGCACGCCGTTCACGCTTGCTTGGGTCATGAGAATCCTTCAAGAACTGGCTTGAAAAAGGCTTATTGGGGACAACCCGCGATTGTAGCGGAGCACGAACGGCCTTTTCAAGGCGAGAGCTGAACCCGACTGCGCCGCTTTGACACAGGTCTGAATCCCGTCGTTCCACAGGCACTTTCTTGCAATTCCCGGGCAGGCCCACCGCATAATCGGCGTGGCGACGACCGGCCCAGGTCTTCGGCCACACCCCAACCCGCACAAGAAGGAGCAGCCATGAGCATGATGAAGGAATTCAGGGAATTTGCCATGAAGGGCAATGTGGTCGACCTCGCCGTCGGCGTGATCATTGGTGCCGCGTTCGGCAAGATTGTCGAGTCGGTGGTGGGCGATCTCATCATGCCGGTGATCGGTGCGGTGGTCGGCAAGCTTGATTTTTCCAACCTGTTCGTGGTGATGGGCCCGGTCCCGGCCGGCACCGTGATGACGCTGGACGCCCTGAAAAAAGCGGGCGTTCCGGTGCTGGCCTATGGCAATTTCATCACCGTGGCCGTCAACTTCGCAATTCTGGCTTTCATCATTTTCCTGATGGTCAAGCAGATCAACCGCCTCAAGCGCGACGAACAAGCGGCACCAGCCGCGCCGGCAGCACCACCGGAAGACGTCGTGCTGCTGCGTGAAATCAGGGACAGCCTGAAAAAATAGTTCACCCCGTCGGACGCTCACTGCGTGTAGCGCCGTCCCCCTTCCAGGGGCGGCGCCTGCACACCGGCAAAGCCGGACGCGCGGCCCCTGCTTGCGAAACAGGGGGTCGCTATTAAATTAGCAGCTTAATGCAATCGTCACACTTGGGCCGTAGGCATTTTTCTCTTGCCCGGGTGATTCAGGCAGCCAGCCGGCGCGCCATGCGCACGGCGGCAATCAGGCTGGAAGGGTCGGCCTTGCCGGTACCGGCGATGTCAAAGGCGGTGCCATGGTCCGGGCTGGTGCGCACCAGCGGCAGCCCCAGCGTGACATTCACGCCCTGCTCCACGCCCAGGTACTTGACGGGAATCAGCCCTTGGTCGTGGTACATCGCGATCACCACATCGAACTCGCCAGGCCGGCTGGCCGTGTGACGTGCCCGCATGAAAACGGTGTCGGGCGCGAAGGGACCGCTCACATCCAGGCCCTCCCCGCGCGCCAGTGCCAGCGCCGGCATGAGGATCGTCTGCTCCTCGCTGCCAAAGAGGCCGCCTTCACCCGCATGGGGGTTGAGACCTGCCACCGCCATGCGGGGTGCATGGCCCAGGCTGGCCGACAGCGCCTGGTGCGTGATGCGCAGGGTCTGCAGCACATTGTCGACCGTCACCGCGTCAATCGCCTGCCGCAGCGCCATGTGAATGCTCACCAGCACGGTGCGCAGCTCGTCATTGGCCAGCATCATGCGCACAGGGACCTGCGCGACCGGGCGCCCCAGAAAAGCCGCCGCTTCGGCCTGCAACATTTCCGTGTGGCCCGGAAACGCTGCCACCCAGCCGCCGGCAGCAGCCAGGGCTTCCTTGTGAACCGGCGCAGTGACCATGGCCGCCGCATCGCCTGCCAGCACGCTGCGGGCCGCCCACACGATGCAGTCGGCCGCAGCCTGGCCGGCCACGCCGCTCACGACGCCATAGGGCGGCGGGGCGGGCAACTCGCCTTGCTGCAGCACCGGCAGACAGCCGGGAGGGACACGATCCAGGTCGGACAGGCGGTCCAGCCGCATCACTGGCAGGGCCAGCGGCGGCGCCGTCAGGGCGCTGGCGCGGCGCATGGTCGCCACGTCACCCACCACCACGCAGCCGGCCAGCCCGTCTGGCGAGCTGCGCCATGCCTTGGCAACGATTTCGGGACCAATGCCCGCCGCATCGCCCATGGTGATGAGGATGGGCCGGCTCATGCGCCGCGGCCCCGGCGGGGCAAGTACAGGAACCGGAACAGAGGCGACTCGAATGACTGCATCACCGGCATTTTGACCCAATCCCCCACGCGATGGCCAAGCCATCGGCGGCCGGGCCCCGACAACTCTCGGGCGACGGTCAGGCCGGGTTGTCGATGTCGATGAACTGGTGCGCCACCCCCAGTTGCGCCGCCACATGGGCAGCGGCCGCGGGCGCGCCGTAGCGCTCTGTTGCATGGTGCCCGCAGGCGAGGAAGGCCACGCCCATCTCGCGTGCATGGTGCGCCTGCGGCTCCGAGATTTCACCGGTGATGAAGGCATCGGCACCCGCCGCAATGGCCGCCTCGAAATAACCCTGAGCCCCGCCGGTGCACCAGGCCAGCTGCGTGATCGGCCGGTTGCCCGTCGCGACCAGCACCACCGGGTGCGCCAGCACCTGGCCCACATGGCTGGCCAGGGCCTCGGCGCTGGTGAAAGCGCCGCCTTCAGTCCGGTGGCCGAGAAAGCCCAGGTCCTGCTCGCCAAAGCGCCCCGTGGCGGTGAGGCCGAGCTGCAACGCCAGCTGTGCGTTGTTGCCGAGCTCCGGGTGGGCATCGAGCGGCAGGTGGTAGGCCAGAAGATTGATGTCATGGGCCAGCAGCAGGGCCAGACGCTGCTTCATCCAGCCCGTGACGCGGCCGTCATGCCCGCGCCAGAACAGGCCGTGGTGCACAAAAATGGCATCGGCCCCGGCCTCGATCGCCGCCTCGATCAGCGCCCGGCTGGCGGTGACGCCGGACACCAACTTGCGCACGGGCATGCGCCCTTCGACCTGCAGCCCGTTCGGGCCGTAATCCTTGAAGCGCGCAGGCTGCAGCAGGGTGTCGAAGGCCTGCAACAAATCGACTCGGGTGGTGCTCATGGCCGGATTGTCTCAGGCTGCTGCCGGACGGCAAGCCGTGCACCGCCCACGTCGCACCGGTTTTTGGCGTGTCCTTGAGGGAGAATAGGGGTTTTCAGAAGTCATCACGTTGGTCTTTTTGCGGACGTGATGGCCACACCAAGCATCCGATCCATGAAGCGTACCTGGCTCCTGTTTTCCCAGTCTGTCACCGTGCTGCTGGCAGCCTATTTTGTGGTGGCCACCCTCAAGCCACAGTGGCTGGGCAAGGGCTTGGCCGGTGGATCTGTGGCTGTGATCGAAGCGCCCGCCACCACGGGTCCGCACGGGAGCATCGGAACGGGCGGTTTTCGCGCCGCCGCCAAAACCGCCTCGGCGGCGGTGGTCAGCATCAACACCAGCAAGGCCGCCGCCAAAAGCCCGCATGCGCAAGACCCCTGGTTCAAGTTTTTCTTCGGCGACCAGGGCCAGAATGAGCCGCAAGGCGGCCTGGGCAGCGGCGTGATCATCAGCGCCAGCGGCTACATCCTCACCAACAACCATGTGGTCGAAGGGGCAGACGAGATCGAAGTCATCCTGAACGACACGCGCAAGGCCACGGCGCAGGTGATCGGCACCGACCCTGACACCGATCTGGCCATCCTGAAGATCAGCCTCGACAAACTGCCGGTGATCGTTCTGGGCAACTCGGACGCGCTGCAGGTGGGCGACCCGGTGCTGGCCATTGGCAACCCGTTTGGCGTGGGCCAGACCGTGACGGGTGGCATCGTCAGCGCGCTGGGCCGCAACCAGCTGGGCATCAACACCTTCGAGAACTTCATCCAGACCGA
>CBHWCZ010000026.1:0-44026 GCA_966112355.1 uncultured Polaromonas sp. | reverse complement strand
AGTCCAGGATTGTGATTCCTGTTGTCGTGGGTTCGAGCCCCATCAGCCACCCCAAGTAAATACGAGAAAGCCTGCTACTAAATCGGTAGCAGGCTTTTTTCTTGGCGCCATTTACAGACGTTTTACAGACTGTGGTGCTAGTATGCGAAGCGAATTGCGGGCTCGCCGTGTGCGGTGGCGAAAACGGTTTTCTGTACCGGCTACCGCTAAACGCTCGTTGTGCCTTTCCCGACAGTGGGCTGCAGATAGACTCCCTAAGCACGAATACACAAAAAACATGAAGACAGCTGTCTCACTCTTTTCAGGCTGTGGTGGGTCGGATTTGGGCATTACCCAAGCCGGGTTCAATGTCTTGATGGCGAACGACAAGCTTTCATACGCTAAGGACGTGTACGAAGCGAATCATTCTGAAACCGACTACCGACTCGGCGATATTCAGAAGATTAAGATATTTCCCACTGCAGACCTCTTGGTAGGCTGCTATCCGTGTCAGGGATTTAGCCAGGGTGGGGTGCGTGATCCAAATCGTCGCATCAACACGTTGTACCTTGAGTTTGCTCGTGCGCTCGCGCAGATCAAACCAAAGGCCTTCATCGTAGAGAACGTGTCGGGTATGGTGCGGACGAACTATCGCCACCTACTGCTCGACCAGATCAAAGTTTTCACCGAGATCGGGTACGACGTAAAAAGCGCGCTGTTGAACGCAGCAGACTACGGTGTCGCGCAGGAGCGCAAACGCATCCTCATAGTCGGTACGCGGAACGATCTTGGTGCTGACTTTCAATTCCCTGAGGCGACGCATGGAGACGGCAAGCGCCAGCCCTACCAGACCATTAAGGATGCGCTCCGCTACATGCGACACTGGCCATCTGAGGACGAGTACTATCGGCGCGACTTTCACTGGTATTACCTATCCCGTGATCGTCGGAGGGATTGGACCGAGTTGTCCAAGACCATCGTAGCCAACCCCCGACACATGCCGCTGCACCCGATCAGCCCGCAGTTACGCAAGTTGCGTCACAACGTGTGGGAGTTTGAGAATGACGGGCCAGCTCGACGGTTCACGTACCGCGAGGCAGCGCGACTTCAGGGATTTGACGCAACCTTCAAGTTTCCCGACACGGAGAACGGCAGCTTGGACATGCGCTACAAGGTCGTGGGGAACGCGGTGCCACCACCACTGTTTGCCGCTGTGGCCAAGGCTCTGCCGAAGTCGATCTGGTAGGAGCGTCAATAGGCAAGCGCGACGGCTTCAGTGACGGTGGCTTTCGCCGTCACGCACCGATCAACCGAATCATAAAAGTTTGCCAGTCGGATTAGTCTGGAGCGATCTATAACGATCGACTCGGTCAAGTGGCTTCGCAGCTGCCAGTCGATCTGCTTGCCGGATGCTTCCGTGAGGTCATGGGGCATAAAGTAGTACGTGGACCAAGAATTCAACAGGTGGATATGTGGCCTCAACGTCGCTGGGGCGGCTTCAAGGGATTTCTTGCTCCATGCATCGCTGTCAGATGTACAGCCACACTGTGCAAGCGCGATTGGTAGACCATCACGTTCGTCCCCGGCCATCGGATGCCACGCTACAAGGTCCAAGCCGCCGTCGCCACGATTGTCAGGCTTGAAGTGTTTGGCCTCGAGCATCAGCTTTCCCCGCAGGTCCTTTACCAGGGCCTTCAACTTATCGAAAAGCAGGCCTTCGTATCGGCTCGCGCCCTTTGCTCCAAAGCGATGTACCTCCCAGCCCTTAGGCATGAGCTGCTTGAATATCTCGTGAGAGGTTTCCTCGAATGACTCGGTCAGCTCATCGTGTCGCGTTCTCGGCACTAGGCGCAGAGAGGCCGACATAAGCATCTGTACATAGAGCACGCGCAAAGGCGTGTCAACCTGCAGTGCCTCAAGTTCTTGGCCGTCTGCCGACAACTTGAACGGGTACGCGTCGCCGAAAGTCTTGGCACGAAATGCCAGGTTATTGAACCAGCCAACGACTCGCATCTCGTTGCGCGTTCCAATCTGGCCCCCGCCAGGCGGCACGCCGTCGAGCGCGTCTGGCTCGTCGGAGTTACTGTCGGGCTGCGGGGCGACGTCCGCCGGGTTGACTACATCGGCATCAGTCTGCTCGCCGTACATCTGTGCGGTGTCTTCCAGGAGTTCCTGCATGCGACCGCGAGACAGTAGTCGGTCTTTGTCAACCAAGCAGCGCAATTCGATGTAGTCGCACCAGATGTAGAGGTCGCTCCCGTTGGGGCGGCTCATCTTTGCGTCAAGGATTGGCTCAGTAACCTTCTTCGGCTTCTTCGCTGGACTGGCCATTGGTCAACCCCGCGACGACTTAGCAGCCGGGCGCTTCTGCCGTCGGTGGGCACCAAACACCACGTCCTGCACAGCAGCGGCGGCTTCTACCAAGCCCGCCGCAAGCTCCATATGCTCATCACTGATCTTTGGTACCTTGGGAACGAGCGCCTGAGCCGTTTCGAGTCGCCGCAGCGCAGTCCGCAGGCTGTTTGCGAGAGCCTCTTCCGGTCCGCTGCTCAGCTCGTAGGCCTGATCTAGGTTGCCAGACTTTCGCAGTTCCTTGATTGCCGTCTCAGACGACACGACCGCGGCCAGCTTTCGGAGGTTCCGCGACTCCGTAACTATGGGCTTCGACCGGCCCTCGATGACAAACAGCCAGTCGAACAGGTCCTTGAGAGAGTGCTCATCAAGCCCCTTCCCCTTGATGTCGTTACGCGACTCCAAGCCAAGAAAATCAATGAGAGCCGAGTAGCTGAGCGCGGTCCCGAGAACGGAGAACTCGATTTGCTCCGGCACGATCGGCAGCCCGAAGAAGTTTTTCTCCTCGGCGCGGTCGTACAGCTTAAGCGCCGTGAGCATCTGCCCAACGATGTCACGCCGAGTGCCCGTCTCGCGAGCGAGTAAGCGGATACCCTCATCTTCAGGCAACGTCTTGTACTTCTGGTACATCCGTTCAGCGTATCGTGCCTTTTGCAGCGCGCTCCAGGCCTTAATGCCAGTGATATGACGAAAGCCGAGGTAGCGCAAGATCTCGTTCTCGTCATCGAATACAAGACAAGGCACTTTCTTCGGACGGTATTCAGCAGCCTCGACAGCCTCTTCTATTGAGGTACGCCCGCTGGGCGGTTCTAGCTCCCTCACCAGAAGCTTAAGCGCAGCGAGACGGCGATTGCCTTCAACGACCCGATAGTCTTTGTCGCCGTCAGGAACAACCAGCAGCGGTTCGCCTGGGAAGAAACCGTGATTGCCGACCGATTCGATGATTTCCAACAAGCGCTCGTCCCGAACGAACCGCTGCATCAGGTCCGCTACTGGACCTTGTGCCACCTTCGGCGGGAAACGTGGGTTGTTCCGGTCGAAGTGGAGGCTCGCGACTGGCAGCAGTACGCTCTTCGCGGCCGCATTACGAACAATCGTTTCCATATCCTTGGTCTTTGCCATCGATTCTCATCTCGTAAGGTAACGCGTTGTTTCCGATTCCTATTTCACCATCAGGTACCATCAGTTTACAGAACTATCTGTCAGCATCTCGAGCCCGTGCCATCTGACTGGCCGCTGTTCAATTCAAATAGGTTAGTACATTGCCACCGTTGGCTGCAATCGATGCTTATTTGACCAACGACTAAGCGTATGGACAGATATTGAGGTTACAACAGGTCGGCTGGGCCTGTCTCGGCAGGTTCATCAGGCGCATCGGGCTTATCGTCGGCGCTGAAACACGCGAAGGTCACAAATGTCGGCGCCTGGCCACGCGTGGCTCTTAAATGGGATTCAATCCGGTCCAGGTAATCCCCGAAGTCCTCGCCGTCCATCCGTGGGTGATCTTCCAGGCCGTCGATGCCCACCAGCGTTTCAATGTTGTGCCCGACTGCTCCCAGTAGCACCAGTGCGGGACGTTGCACGTCTGGCGTGACTCTCTCCAGACGTGAGATGCGACGAGCCAGTGCGGATGTCACTTGCCGGCCTCCAGGGCGCGGATGCGACGTTCCAGCTCGTCAATCTCCGACACGCGGGCTAACGTGCCGATGGCACCCAGCAACGCAGCTCCCGCACCAGGGGAAAGCTCACCAGCGGCAATAGCCGCCAGCACTGCGCGGCCCTGTTCGGTCAACGTGCCCTCAGGCAAGCTGAGGGCATGCGCCTGTTCGGCAGCCTTCAATGGGGCCACAGCGCGCTCCAGCAGCAGGCGGGCGGCCCCTACGTCGCCAGAAAGTGCTCGGTTCATCATCGAGGCCAGCAACTCAGGCACGCGGGCGGCGATGGATGCGCGGATAAGGCTCACTTCCCCGGTGCCCGGCTTGCGGCCTTTAGGGTTGCCAGATTCACCCGGTTTCCACCGCCCAGGTTTCTTTGTCGTCATTGCAAACACCTTGCTTAATCAGGCCACCTAACCCCGCAGCGCACCATTGCGCCGTGGAGTACATCAGCATTCCGGCTAGCACTGCGATAAGTCTTGATATCTGAGCTGCTCGCTTTGCGGCCGCCCCGTCCATCGTAGCGAACCCCAGTGTTTTTGCTGTACCGTGTAGACAGGTTCCACCACAAGCCAGCCCAGCACCTCATCACGTCACCAACCAGAGATACCGGAGGTGAGTCATACCATGCAGTCCATCGGGGCCTGCGCCGATTGGCGGTAGCTCCTATAGCTGTCGGCGCTGTGATATCGGCGTGGTGCTGCTCTATTACAGTCAGTCAAGCTGGTGCCTTTTGTCGCGGCCATCAACGGCTCCTGCGAGTCGAACCCTACACAGGGGAGGGTTCGGTTTCGTGACGAGTTATGTTCCAACCCTATTGGCTTCTGCTGCTCCACTTTCGGCCCGCGTCCGGGGCTTGTGAAGATCTGCGCCATCGTACGTAGGGCTGCCTTGGGCTTCACCACGTCGCGGTTGATACCGAGTGCGGCCATGTAGGGCGCTGGGTTGGCTTTGATCGCATCGCGTGTGGTGTCCCACAGGGCACTGCGCAGTATCGCGTCCTGAGTCGATTCCAGTCGCGCAAGCACCATCTGCGTACCATTTACCCGTGATGCCCCAGACAACTTGGCCGGTGGCGGCATCAGTCCGAACTCTTTGGCGACCGAGGCAAACGCGGTGTGAAGCTTCGCAGTTGCAGGGCGGTCAATCAGCTTGCTTCCTACCATGCGCCCATTCACCAACGGCAGCACTAAGACGTGGCAATGCGGCGCAGCTTGGTCGCGGTGAATATCAGCGGTCAAGATGTTGTCGACGCCGAACTGGTCGCCAGCCCAAATCACACAGCGCCGGAAAAAGTCGACGATATTGACAGTGGTGTCAGGTGACAGTGAGAACACTACCTCGACAGCTTGGGTGAAATCTCGGCGTAGCTTAGCCACTCCGGCGGCGGCCATGCGAGCCTTCGCCGAAAGCACCACCTCATCTGGATCAGCCGGTCCCGCAATGAATTCGTTCAGATGGGTACGCGCTGGATCGATGCTGCCATGGTGGGTCGCTCCGCGTTCAGCCTGAATCTGCCGCCTGTTGTGGCGCACGGCCTGCTTCAATGTCGAGGGCTTGTTCTTACCAAGTCTTGAAAGCCCAACAGCACCCACCCTCAGTAGGTAGGTGCCGGTCATGCTGCGTTGTCCTTGATCGTGTTTGCTAGCCAGCGAGAGTACAGGCGGCAGTCGGCGGCGGTGAGAGAGTACAGTCCGGCGCCCACCTCCTTGCGATCTCGGTCAGTGACAGTGATCAGTTTGCATGGCAGTTCCAGGCCGCCACCACACAAATCTGCAGCAAGGTCGGGACCGTTCGAGACACCAGTAATCGCGTCTAGTTTTTCACGAAAAAGAGCACGGCGCATCAGTTCGAGGATTGCAACGAGCTGGCGCGGGTTTTCGGTCCCCGCGAACTTGTGGCGGTCGGTGCTCATGCAACACCCAGGAGGCGTCGCAGGTCATCTGTTTTCCAGGCGAGTCGGCCCCCGATGCGCAGCGGAGTGATGGGACCACACCCGGTTCGCATTGCCCAGACACGCAAAGTCTGTTCGGCACGATTGAGTTGTGCTGCAGCCTCAGAGGTAGGGAGTACTGTGCGCGTTTCCAGCGCTAGGGGGGTAAGTTGAATAGTCTTCGCAGCCACGTATAAACCTCTTAAGGTTGTTAAACATGGTTGCTGATTCTGTGCTCATGTACGAAATACAACGACTGTTAAGGAACAGTTTTCAACTAAAAACAGACCAGTTCGGACTGTTGCGTGAACTGTTGCAACTGTTGAGCTGCTAGGCACCAGAAAGCCTTTTTCACGTCACGACCCTTAGCGGGCCTACTGTCGCAGAAGTCGGATGCGAACGACGACTACTCGCTCTTGAACTCTTCTGCTCGATGGTGCAACATGTATTTTTCATGCTCGGGCTTCAGGGCGAGCTTCATCGAAGGCGTAATCCCCAGTTTGGTTGCCTCTGTAAACAGGGGTGAGAGGCGAATCGACCCGTCCGTCTCGAACGTGATAAAGCCCTTGTCGAACGCCTTGTCTAGGTTTGGCGAAAGGAGCAGCCCGTTCCACTGGTCCAGTCGCTCACTATTCGTTGACTTCTTCCACGGCTTGATGTGAGATGCAACAAGCAAGCTGGTGTCGCTGAACCCCGTAACAGCACAGCCGGTCCAGTGCAGCAGCACTTTGTCTCGGAACGTGCCTTGGCCGATCCTAGACTTGATCAGCGCCGTCTTCTCGGTCGTCGTCGTGGTCGGATCGCTGATGATCTGCTCAAGGTCGATTTGCACGTCGTCGCTGCCGTTACTCGTGAGGTATGCAGCGAAATTCGACAACGTGGCGCTGTACATGTGATGCCCACGCGCATTTCGCTCTTTAAAAATTGGCAATTCCTGAATGCTTGGAGAAAGGGCGTCAAACGCTGAAGAACTGGTCAATGCCGTCAGTGGCCCTGAGGTAAGTCCACTATCCATTGTCCATTCGGACAGTGAGCCACGGAGCGCTCCGTCGTAGCTTTTCGCCGAGGACTTAGACAGCCCTTTGTGAATCATCCAGTCGTAGAAGTTCATGCAGCGGTCATTCCATTCGGCTGTTGCTGGACGTTGCTTTTTTCAAGTTCAAAACAGGTTCCCTTAATTGCTATTGACTACCTGCAAGCCGCTAGCGGCAGCGGCGCTTGCGTCGAACTGCACCCCTGCATGCTCCAACACCCAAGTCTCGATTCGCTCATGATGAAGGCGCAGCAGGTCCAGGGGGCGGCGCTTGTAATGTTTCTCGGCGGTAGCGCTGGGCTTGTGCCCCTGAATCTGAGCGACCACGCCGGCTGGTATCTCCAGCCACTCGGTCAGACTGGCGAACGAGCGCCGAAGGCCATGGAGCGTCAGTCCCTCAAGCCCGGCTGCCCTGCAGGCCCGTGTGTGCGGCGTGTTCGGCTCGGTCAGCCTGCCTTTCGTACTGCGATTCTTCACCTCTCCCATGGGTGCGTCGACGCCTTTGGTGGCAGCCTTCGCGGCACGTCGCTTGACATTATGGGCACTCATGTTCAGGACATATGCGCTTGAGAAAACCCATTCATTGCGGCGGGGTAGGGCGGCCAGCAGGGATGCCACATATGGTGTCAGCGGAATTTCGCGTGTGCCCTCGACCTTGTCGCGCATGCTGATTCCCTTCCACTGCGTGTTCAAGTCGTCCCACCGCATGTTGATAACCTCGCCGGGCCGTGCGCCGGTCAGAAGCATGACCTGTAGCGCGGCAGCGATGCTTGGGTTCTGAATCTGGCGCACCTGCGCGAACCAAGAAGTCAGTTGATCGCGAGTCAAAACATCTGACTTCACACCAGGCTTGCCTAGCGCCTCACGAGCCTTTCCCGTCTTCGCCGGGTTCTTCTGTGGAAGTATTGGTGCGTACTGCGGTTGCTCGCTGCACCAGGTCAAAAATACTTTCAACAGTCGCCAGGCGAGCCGGGCAGACGATGCGCGAGTCTTCCCCTCATTTGCGGCCCATCGCTCGATGGTGGGTGCGTCAAGTTCGACTAGCCTGAGCGGCATTAAGGCAGCCAAAGGGCCGGGTTTGGTAGTGTCGCCAGTCTTTGCCCCCCGGCGCTTCGATGGCTGTCCCCCAGCTTTGGCTTTGTCCAGGTGGTCGCGGAAATGAAGGTCACCCCAGTGTGGGCGGCGTTCTTCAAGGTAAGCAGACCAGGCGTCGCTCACTGTGACCGCCTCCATCATTTCGCGAGCCTTCTTAGCTTCAGCTTGGGCGGCTAGACCGTCGAGTGCCGCCTGGTCTGCATTTTTTCTCTCACGTTCAAGCTCGCGAGGATCGTTACCTCGTTCAGTCTGGCCGCGCAATTCATGCGCAACGCTCCGAGCCTGCGAGATTGAGACTGTCGGCCATTCCCCGAGCGCCCGGGTGAATAATTTTCCGCTGCGAAGGCGAGTTTCAAACTGCCAGTGCTTACCTCCGGCTTTGGTGACGCGTAGGCGGAGCCCTTTTTTGTCGGCATCTTTCACGAGCACGAACAGTCGTCCCGCCGGACATGCAGCGCGCTCTAGCAACCCATGAGTCAGTTCATATGTCTGGGCGTAGTCCATTGCTGCGGTCTTGTGGGGTCGTGCCATGAGGTGGTCTTCGGTATTACAGACTATTTACAGACTGAATTAATCAATTTTGATGCGTTTTAATCAACTCGTCTCACAATTCGTTTCACTGAAAATCAGCGTAACTTGTTGATTTAAAATGATTCTATCCTCGAAGATCAACAACGATAGATACCAAAATTTTAGGATTGTGATTCCTGTTGTCGTGGGTTCGAGCCCCATCAGCCACCCCAAGTGATTCAAAAAGCCTGCTATCGATTCGGTAGCAGGCTTTTTTCATGGGCGCCTGCGTTGCAGGGTCACTGATGTTTGTCGGCGATTGAATCCAGAAACGACTGGTAAGCCGAACAAAACAGATCGGGGATTTCAAAATGGGGCAGGGCACCGGTCTGGAACACGCTGAAGTGCCAGTTGGGGCGGTCTTGCATGGCTGCCTTGCGACGGTAGTCTGTGAAGTCGCCCCGAACGCCGTGTGACATCCAGACGGGAAGCTGCAGAGCGTCGTAGACGTTGTGGATATCGGCGCTGAAGAGTGCCGCCGACAGGAAGTGCAGTGGTGCAAACTCGGCGCCGGGTTGCCTGGCGGTGAGAACGTCGTAACGCCACAGCGCCTCGTCAATCTCGCTGGAGCCCCAGGTCTTGCGCAGGAAGAAGCGGATCACGCCGGGGTGGGTCAGGCCGCGAAACAGTGCGCCGCCCCATCCCGGTCCGCGCAGGGCCGTCATCAGCCATGGCAGGTAGAGCGTGCTGCCCGGTGGCTTGCGGCGGTTGTCCCTGGTGCCGTTGAAGCCGGTGGGGCTCACCAGTGCCGCGCTGCGAAAGTGTTGGGGCTCCTCCATCGCCGCACGCGCGAGGAACTCACAGGACAGCGACAAGGCCAGTGCATCCACTGGCTGATTGCCGCAACGCTGCCTGATCGCCGCTGTTATGGCATGAAGCGCCTGGGTCATCAGGGCGGGTGTGTAGGGGCGGTCGCTGCGTTCCGAGAATCCGTAGCCGGGCAGATCGACAGAGAACACGGTGTGCGTCTTGCGGAAATGGTCGTGCAGCGGCCGGACTTCGGCGGCGCTGGCTGCCGCATTGACGCTGTGAACCAGCAGCAGCGGCGGGCCGTTGCCTTGGGTGTAATAGCTCAAGCGCCCAGCGGGGCTGTCGATTTCAATGCGGTCGCCGCTGAGGGCGTGCACAAGAGGTGGGACCATGGGTGTGAGCACAGGTTGTGAAAAGGGCCTGGCGATGCCACGCGCGCCCTTGGGGCCGCTGCCGCAGCAGGTGAGCAGTTGGTGGCGCCCGTGGTGGGCGGGCGCGCAAGCCATCGCCGCAGTAGAGGGATGATACCGCCCCTGATTGAGGGGGCTGATGACGGTGCGTCAGCTGGCCTCGCGGGGCGGGCTGCCCAGCTCATCGCGCCATGGGGCGGGCTGCTCGGCATGCCGGGCTGGCGACTGTCGCCGCCAGCGGGCCCAGAGGTCGCTGGCATGTGCGACACCCGCAGCGCTGAGGCACAGCATGGTCAAGGGCCAGGCGGCGTTCATGAGCACACTGCGTACCGCCAGCATCAGGCACAGGCCGGACATGATGTTGAGCAGGTAGGCACGCGGCGGCAGGCCTTTGCCCGTGAGGCGGTGATAGGCCAGCAGGGCAAGGGTCTCGGCCACGGTGAGGGCAATCACGGCATCGACCAGCCAGCCACGCTCCCACAATGATTGCATCAATTCAGTCAGGTCACTCAAAACGGTCCGTTCAGTCGCACAGTCGACAGGTTGAGCAGTGAGGCAAAGGATACCCACAGCAGGTAAGGCAAGAGCAGGAGGCTGGCGAGCTGCGAAGTGTCCTTGAAGCGCCACATCAGGGCGGCAATCGACAGCCACAGAAACCCGATCTCCATCAGGGCCCAGTCAGGCCGATGCAGCCGGAAGAACAGCAGGCTCCACAGCGAGTTGAGTGCGCCGTTGATGGCAAACAGCACGATCACGGTACGGCGGCCAGCCCGGTCACGGGATGCCTTCCAGGCGAGGACGCCCGAGGCGGCAGCCAGGGCAAAGATGGTGGTCCAGGCGATGCCGAACCACGCGTCGGGCGGCTGCCACGCCGGCCGCACCAGCGCGCGATACCAGGGCCCCAGCACGGTCAGCCAGGCACCGAGGGCAGAGATGGCCAGTGCAGCGCTGGCTGCAATCAGAATGGGGGCGAGGGTGGCGCTCCGCCTCATACCCGGGCAAGCCCGAGCAGGTGCGCCATGTCCTTGAAGAAGATGCGCACGTGCGCCATTGGTTTTTTGCGCGCCAGTTCCTTGTTCATGTAGGACTCGAAGGTGAGCTGCTGCACATCCCGGTCCTCGCAGATTTTCACGAAGCGCTCGCGCCGTTTGTCGGTGCGGTACCAGAAGGACTGCATGATGCCCAATACCCAGAATACCGTGCCGTGTGTTTTCATGAAGCGCTTGCGGGCCAGCTTGAGTGCGCCCACATCGCCGGTCTGCAGCATGGCATGCACGGCCTCAGCCGCGAGCTGGCCGCCGACCATGGCGTAGTAAATGCCTTCGCCCGAGGCGGGTGCCACCACGCCGGCAGCGTCCCCGGCCAGCACCACGTCCTTGCCGTTGTCCCAGCGGGGAAGCGGCTTCATCGGGATGGGGGCACCCTCGCGGCGCAGGGTTTCCGTGCCTTCCAGGCCTGCGGTGCTGCGCAGCCGCGCCACAGCCGCCCTGAGCGAGAAGCCCTTGTCTGCGCTGCCGGTGCCGATGCTCATGGTGTCGCCGTGCGGGAAGACCCAGCCGTAGAAGTCGGGTGACAGGGTGCCCTGGTAGAAAACGTCGCAGCGGCTGTCGTCGTAACCGGCCGTGGCCACTGCCGGTGCCCGCACGATCTCGTGATACGCAAACACATATTTGGTTTTTTCAGCGCCGGGCACTGACTGGCGGGCAACTTCGGAGCGCGCACCGTCCGCACCGACAACGCTGCGGGCCCTGACCGATGCGGGCACACCTTCGCCACGGGTGTGTTTGTCGCGCGCCAGGTAATGCACGACGCTGGTTCCCTGCGCATCGCGCTCGAGCCGCACAAAACTGCCGGTGCGCCGCACCGCGCCCGCAGCAGCCGCCCGCTCGCGCAGCCACTCGTCAAAAGCGTCGCGGTTGACCATGCCGACAAAGCCGTTCTCGATGGGAATGTCCACGTGGCGACGCGAGGGCGCGATCATGCGGGCGCAGCGCGCACGCGCGACCAGCAGATGGTCTGGAATCGCGAAGTCCTTGATCAGTCGCGGCGGAATTGCGCCGCCACAGGGCTTGATGCGGCCTGCCCGGTCGAGCAGCAGCACCGAGTGGCCATCACGGGCCAATTGATGCGCCGCCGTGGCGCCCGAGGGGCCACCGCCCACCACCACCACGTCAAAAATTTCGCTTGTGTCCATCGTGATCACCTTTGTCCTGTTTCTCGTTGTCCCGCTTCATATCGCATCGGCTCGTCTTGCGGGTCTGTGCTTCTCGATTCCCCGACGTCCTGGCCTGCATGTCAGACCTGGGGTGTCAGCGAGAAATTGCTGCGTGTCGTCCGCGCCGTGCTATCTGCTGCGGCAGGGCCGGGGGCGCTGATCTTCCATGCCAGTCCGGCTGACACCATGAACAGCAGCGCTTCCAGTGCAAACACCGTGGCGTAGGCGGTACCGGGCGAGGCGATGAGGACGCGGGCCACGTCGCTGGCCGCGGTGCCGAGCAGACCACCCAGGCCAAAGGCCACCGCCTGCGCGGCGCCCCACAAGCCCATGCGCACGCCCTCGCGCGCCTGCCGGCCTTCATTGGCCATGCGCATCATGGAGCCGATGGCACCAATGGAAAATGCGCCGTTGGCCACACCCAGCACGAACACGTTTTCCTTCAGCGGCCAATCGGTGCCCAGCACACCAGCGGCCACCAGTCCGGCCATGGCGATGGCCGAGGCAACACAGCCGCCAATCGTCCAGCCGCGCAGCGAGCCTGCATGCCGCCAGACCGCATGGTGTGCCTGGCGTGCGCCGAGCGCCCCGGCCAGCGCCACCAGGATCATGCCCAGCAAGACACCCGCATGCTGAACGCCGGAGAGCTTGGTCGAGGTGCCTGGCGTGAAGCCGAACACCGTGCCTGCGAAGGGTTCGAGGATCAGGTCCTGCGCGCTGTAGGCCAGCATGGACACAAAGACGAAGATGGTGAAGCGGCGCGCCGCCGGCTCCTGCCACACCTGGCGCAGGGCATCGGAAAAACCATGCTGGCGTGCCGCAGGCGCGTCGGGCTGATGTGATGGCAACACGGCCACATCGCCTTCCAGCCGGTAAACAGCCAGCGTCGTCACCCCCAGCGCCACGGCCGCGACCACGCAGGTCACCAGCACCAGCCGTTCGGGGGAATAAGGATCAAGCCAGTGCCCGGCCAGGCCGGCCGTCACGGCAAAGCCGGCAATCATCATCATCCAGACCAGGGTGGCAGCACCGGCGCGCCGGCCTTCGGGCACACGCTTGGCCAGCATCACCAGCAGCGAGGTGCCGCTGGCACTGACGCCGATGCCGATCAATGCGAAGCCCAGCATGGCAAGCACCATGCCTGCCGGGCGGTTGGTGCCCATCCAGACGGTGGCGAGCGAGGCCGTGATGCCGCCTGTTGCCAGCACGGCCATGCCGCCGAGAATCCACGGCGTGCGCCGTCCCCCGACATCGGAGCCGTGGCCCATGCGCGGGCGTGCAATCTGGACCAGGTAGTGCAAGGCCACGAGGAAGCCGGGCAGCAGGGCCGGCAGCGCCAGCTCCACCACCATCACCCGGTTGAGGGTGGAGGTGGTGAGCACCACGATGGCGCCGAGTGCAGCCTGCACCAGTCCCAGCCTGGCCACGCTGGCCCAGCCGAAATCCTGCCGGGCGGGGGCGCCCGTCATCCGGATACCGCCAGGCTCAGCGAGCGAAGTGCAAAGGCGCTGATCATCATGCCCGCGACGAACAGCGGCACGCCGAAGCCGCTGTACCACAGGGCCCGCGACGTGGGCTCCTGCATGAAGCGCCGCATCATCAGCGCCTGCAGCAGCAGCAGCGCCGCCACACCCGCCGCATGCACGGGCCGCTGCCATTCAACGAGCAGCAGGATGACGATCAGTTGCGGCAGGGCCATGAAGAGCGAAGCGACCCGCGCCGCCTTGTGAACGCCCAGCTGCACCGGCAATGAGCGCACGCCCATTTGCCGGTCACCGGCGACGGCCTTGAAGTCGTTGAGGGTCATGATGCCGTGCGTGGCGGCACTGTAGAGCGCGGCGAGGATGAGCGAGTGGCCATGCGGCATGCTGCCGCCAGCCATCACGGCGGCGCCGGTGATCCAAGCGATGCCTTCATAGCTGATGCCGCAGGCGGCATTTCCCCACCAGCCGTTTTCTTTCAGCCTGACAGGCGGGGCGCTGTAGGCCCAGGCCAGCAGCAGGCCGACAGCCGCAGCTCCGAACCCCCAGGGCCCGAGCACCGCGGCCACGAGCAGCGAAACAAAGGTCCAGCCGATGGCGAGGTAGAGGCCCCAGCGTCCCGGCATGCGCCCCGAGGGAATGGGCCGGTTGGGTTCGTTGATGGCGTCGACATGGCGGTCAAACCAGTCGTTGACGGCCTGGCTGGTGGCGCAGACCAGAGGTCCGGCTAGCGCTACACCCACCATCGCCAGACCCCAGCGTCCGTCCATCGAGATGCCGGATGCCACCACACCGCAGGCAAAGGCCCACATGGGCGGAAACCAAGTGATGGGCTTGAACAGCTCGGTGACAGTGGCGAGGGATGGGCGTGTCATGCACGGGTTTTACATCGGACACTATTGAGTGTCAATTGATGTTGACACTATATTTCCTGGCCAGCGACCCGATGGCTACCAGAGATACCGGCGCATCAGTTCCAGAACGTCACAAGTAGAGGGAGCGATGCGGCGCATCGCCGTGGGCAACCGTGGACGGCCTTACCGCCGTTGGTGTCACGGGAATCCGGAGACCGGCGCCCCGGGATCCGCCTTCAGTGTTCGATTTCGGTCGAGGCGTCGCCGATACCGAAGCGCCGCAGCTTGATGTAGAGGCTTTGCCGGGAAAGGCCCAGCATTTCCGCCGCAGAGGCGCGGTTGTCACCGGTCAGCTGCAGCGCGGCCTCAATGCACAACTGCTCGATCAGGTCCGTCGTTTCACGCACGATATCCTTGAGCGGCAGCCTTCCGACCAGTTCGGTCATCTGGCTGGCCGAGCGCGGCAGTTCCTTGGCGCCGCGGCCGTCGCTGGTGAGGCGGCGGCCCATGTCGCGGATGGTGAAACCCAGGCAGCGTTGGTCGCCGGCATCCACCGAGACGGCGGAAATTTCAACCTCGCTGCTGGCACCCAGTTCACCGCGCAACTGGGTCGCGAAGAGTTTGACCGAACCATGCTGGCGCAGATTGGAGAGAAGCACGCGGAAATCGACACCGCTGCGGCCCAGCCATTTGTCGAGCAACTGGCCTCTGGCCTGGTCTTCCGTGCCGATCTGGCCAAGGTCCAGAAAGGCGCGGTTGACTGTCAGGATGCGGCCTTCAATGTCCGTGACCACCAGTGCGTCGGGGGCGCTTTCCATCACCTGGAGCAACTGCTGCTTGCCGTTGTCCTGGCCGGTGGGTGCAGCATGTTCCTGGGTGGAAAAACGCAGCAGGAAGTGCAGGGAGTTTTCCTGGCGGAACTGGGATGCCGTCAGGGTGAGGCTCTGGGATTGATCGATCAGCTTCACATGAATGGTGTCGGCGCGGCCGGTGGCCCGCAGGCGATCGAGCATGTGGCTGACGGCAGCGGCGCTGGCGGTGTCCAGGCTGTCGGCCAGCGCCCATCCGGGGCGCTTGGCTTTCTCGCCAAACAACTCGTGGGCCGCCGGGTTGGCTTCCTCGACCTTGTCGATGGCCCCGCTGAGAATGAGGACGGGCTCGGTCGCCATCTGGAACAGCAGACGGTAACGGGTTTCGACCTGGCGCAGGCGCCAGTAGTCGCGCTCCATGGAAAGCTGGGCCGTGACCAGCCGCTGCTGGAGTGCGACCTGCGCGCGCAGGTCACGCCCGAACGCCAGCGTGTGCGTGGTCTCGCTCGATGCCGGCTGGCCTTTGCGGCGCACCGGCACCACGGAGTAGGACAGGGGCAGATCGGCAGCACCTCCACCCACCGGGTGATTGACATGGCGCCAGCGCACCCCGTCGCTTGAAACCGGGTTTTTGAGCAGTGCTTCGACTTTCGGCTGGCTTTCCACCGTCACGGTTTCGGACCATGTCTTGCCCAGCCACTCATGGCAACCCTGGGCTCGCAAATCGTCACTGCCCAGCGCCAGGTCGCGGATGACACCTGCGTCGTCCAGTACCAGCACCACATCCGCGGCGGCCGTGATCAACTCTGCCGCCGTATCGGCGTCCAGATTGGCAAGGAATTGACCCGGCATTTCGAAGTGCCGGTCAATGAACGCTTGCGTTACCTGCTGCATGAGTAGTCTTTCATCCTGAGTGATATGGGGTCAGGAGTTCTTGTTTCAACTGCGCACACCATTGCGCGCCGCCAGCTTTTCAGCCATTTCAGGTGCCATGCCACCGTTGGTGATGATGGCATCCGCGGAAATCTGTGCGGCGTATTCCGGGTGGAGTGCAAACACCGCGCCACCCGCAATTATAGGGACGGCGGTGTTAAGGCTTGCATGGCGGACCTCCGCAATGCAGTCGGCCAGCCGCAAAATGCTTGTTTCGCTGCCCAGTGAGAAACCGACGACGTCATACCAGTCCTGCTTCGCCATGAAAGCCGGCGACACGTCGCTGGCGCCGAAATTGGTGGATACCTCCCAGCCGGCGCGATGGAAAAATTCCGCCACCAGCGACAGGCCGAAGGTATGCTGCTCGCCTGGGCAGGGCACCAGCAGGATCTTTCGCCCGGGGGGAATGTCGTTCTGTGCCACGGGTTGCGCCATGGCCTCGCTGTTTTCGCGCAGCACCTGTTGCAGGCGGCCCAGGCCCGCCGTCACTTCGGTGAAATCGCACAGATCGCGCTCCCACAGTTCGCCCAGGTGGCGGGCCACGGGTGCGAGCAAGTCCAGAAAGATGGCCTGCATGGGGATGCCGCGTCCCCGGAAGACCATGACGCTTCTTTGCAGCGCTGCGTCATCATCGTGCAGGACCAGGCGGGCAAACTCGAGCACGTCTTCGGGCGATACCTGCTGCATGGCAGGCAGGTCCGCTGCGCATTCGTGCGGAAACCGGTGCGCCAGCATCAGCCGCGGAATGATTTCGTATTCAACAGCCTTCGCGAGCAGCATCGACCGCAGGCTGGTCTGGTCGGGCATGTCATCCCGGTCAGACCTCAGGAATCCCTCCACTCCCTGCGCAAAGTTGCTGGCATCCGGCCATGGATCGGAGGACGAGCCAAACCCTGACCCTTCCGGCTGCTCCGATGCATATCTAGAAAACGAGCCCATCTCGCGTCTCCTGCGCTATTGCGCGGTTTGTGCCGATACGCATGGGCTACGGTGCTTTTGCCGGAGCTCTACTACGCCATCAGATATTTCGAATCCCCCGGGGAGCCATCTGGCTGTGAGTGTTTCACATACCGCATGCCCCATTTCAGCTTGTACCTGCCCACTTGCTGCATCGTCAAAACATTTGTGCAGGCGTTCGGGTAAGTACTGACGACTGACTTCGCCATCTGAATTCCCTGTTCAATGTAAATAAATATATACGTCAATTTAAGTTGACACAAGTTAAAAGCGCGTCTAAATTGCATGCAGATCACAAATGAGCTGCAAAACAATGCACCCTGGCGCACCGAGACAAAAATCCAGCGCTCCGCTTTACACGCCGGAAGAGCGCGTCCGGCGTGACGCGTCGGTCTGGACGCTGGTGCAAGGTGTGCTGGCGCCGGTGCAGTTTCTCGTGTTCCTGGTCAGCCTGGTGCTGGTGCTGCGGTTTTTGTGGACAGGTGAAGGCCAGCAGGCGGCCACCGTGTCGGTCGTCGTCAAGACGCTCACGCTCTACACCATCATGATCGCCGGTTGCATCTGGGAGAAGGTGGTGTTTGACTGCTACCTGTTTGCACCAGCCTTCTATTGGGAAGACGTGTTCAGCATGCTGGTACTGGCGCTGCACACCGCCTACCTGGCAGCGCTCCTCACCGGATTTCTCGATGCGCGCGGACTGATGCTGCTGGCGCTGGCGGCCTACGCCACCTACGTGATCAACGCCGGGCAGTTCATCTACAAGCTGCGCATGGCCAGGCTGCAGGGGTCTTCAGTGGCGCCTGTGGCGCCTCCTTCCGGAGTGGCGGCATGAGCCCGGTCATTCCCATCCACGCCGCCTCCGTGGGCTGCTCCGATGCGCCGGTGCTGCGCGAACGCGGCCAGCGCGAGGTGTTCTGCGGTCTCACCGGCATCATCTGGCTGCACCGCAAGATTCAGGACGCCTTCTTCCTGGTGGTGGGCTCCCGCACCTGCGCGCACCTGATCCAGTCGGCAGCGGGGGTGATGATTTTTGCCGAGCCGCGTTTCGCCACCGCCATCATCGATGAGCGCGATCTGGCCGGTCTGGCCGACTGCAATGAAGAACTCGACCGCGTGGTCACGCGCCTCATTGAGCGACGCCCTGAAATCAAGCTGCTGTTCCTGGTCGGCTCCTGCCCTTCGGAGGTCATCAAGCTCGACCTCTCGCGCGCCGCGTCGCGCCTGTCGGGCCGCTTTTCGCCGGATGTGCGGGTGCTGAATTATTCGGGCAGCGGCATCGAAACCACCTTCACCCAGGGCGAAGACGCCTGCCTGGCCTCGCTGGTGCCCAGCCTGCCGCTGCGCGGCGCGGATGTACCCACCGAACTGCTGGTGGTGGGTGCGCTGGCCGATGTGGTGGAGGACCAGTTCGCCCGGCTCTTCAAGCAGATGGGCATTGAACGGGTACGTTTTTTCCCGCCCCGCCATGCGAATGATCTGCCTGCCATCGGTCCCAACACCGCGTTCCTGCTGGCGCAGCCCTTTCTGGCCGACACTGCGGTGGCGCTGGAAGCGCGCGGCGCCAGGCGTCTGCCAGCACCCTTCCCGCTGGGCGTTGAGGGCACTACCGCATGGCTGCAGGCCGCAGCGAGTGCTTTTGGTGTGGATGCTGCGACCTTTGACGCGGCCACAGCTGCCAGCCGTGAACGCGCCACCACCGCCGTCGCGCGCCAGCGCACGCAACTGGCCGGCAAGCGCATTTTCTTTTTCCCGGATTCCCAGCTGGAGATTCCGCTGGCCCGTTTTCTCTCGCGCGAACTGGGCATGACCTTGGCCGAGGTCGGCACGCCCTATCTGCACCGTCAGCACATGGCCGAAGAGCTGGCCTGGCTGCCCGAGGGCACTTTCCTGTCGGAAGGCCAGCACGTGGAGAACCAGCTCGACCGCTGCCGTGCCGCGCAGCCCGACATTGTGGTCTGCGGTCTGGGGCTGGCCAACCCACTCGAAGCCGAGGGCATGACCACCAAATGGGCGATCGAGCTTGTCTTCACGCCCATACAGGGCTACGAACAGGCCGCCGATCTGGCCGAACTCTTCAGCCGACCCCTGGTTCGCCGAATGCGGCTAGCCGCCTAGATTGACCAAAGGCCACCCCAATGCAGCTCACACTCTGGACCTACGAAGGACCGCCGCATGTGGGGGCGATGCGTATCGCCACCGCCATGAAGGACGTCCACTACGTCCTGCATGCGCCGCAGGGCGACACCTACGCCGATCTGCTGTTCACCATGATCGAGCGCAACGCCAAGCGGCCGCCGGTCACCTACACCACCTTCCAGGCGCGTGACCTGGGTGGCGACACCGCCGAGCTGTTCAAGAACGCCGCCCGCGAAGCCTATGCGCGCTTTAGCCCCAAGGCCATGATGGTCGGCTCGTCGTGCACCGCCGAGCTGATCCAGGACGACCCGGGCGGTCTGTGCAAGGCGCTTGATCTGCCCGTGCCGGTGGTGGCGCTGGAGCTGCCTTCGTACCAGCGCAAGGAAAACTGGGGCGCTTCCGAAACTTTCTACCAGATGGTGCGCCAGCTGGCCGACACCACTGTGCGTCGTGCGCCACTGGCCGAAGGCGAGACCCGGCGCCCACGCTGCAACATCCTCGGCCCGGCCGCGCTGGGTTTCCGCCATCGTGACGATCTGCGCGAGATCACCGGCTTGCTGACCGACATGGGCGTGGACATCAACGTCACCGCACCGCTGGGCGCCACGCCGGCCGATCTGGCCCGTGTGGGTGATGCCGATTTCAACGTGGTGCTGTATCCCGAAATCGCCATGCTGGCGGCCAGCTGGCTCAAACGCACCTTCAACCAGCCGTCCACCCGCACCGTGCCGATCGGCTCTGGCGCCACACGCGATTTCATCCGTGAAGTCGCCGAACTGGCCGGTGTGGATTCAGCGCCTGTTTTGGCCAACGCCGAAGCGCGTGCCCCCTGGTATGCCAAGTCGGTGGACTCCACCTATCTCACCAGCAAGCGTGTGTTTGTGTTCGGCGACGCCACCCATGTGGTTGCAGCCGCCCGCATTGCGGCACAGGAAATGGGTTTCACCGTGGTCGGACTGGGCACTTACAGCCGAGAGTTCGCTCGTGAAGTGCGCGAAGCCGCGCAGCTCTACGGTGTCGAGGCGCTGATCAGCGACGACTACCTTGAAGTCGAAGCGCGCATCGCCGAACTGCAGCCCGAACTGGTGCTGGGCTCGCAAATGGAGCGCCACATTGCCAAGCGTCTGGGTGTGCCCTGCGCCGTCATCTCGGCGCCGGTGCACGTGCAGGATTTCCCGGCGCGCTATTCACCGCAAATGGGTTTTGAAGGCGCCAATGTGTTGTTCGACACCTGGGTGCATCCGCTGATGATGGGTCTGGAAGAGCACCTGATCGGTATGTTCCGCGGCGATGCGGAGTTCCATGAAGATGCCGCGCCGTCGCATCTGGGCGGCGCCGTCACGCCCCGTGCACAGACCGCTGCATCACCGGCAGAGCCTGCCCCTGTGGCCGCCACAGCAGAGGCAGCCAACGAAACGCTGTCCCCCGCAGAGGCCACCTGGGGCATCGACGCTGAAAAAGAACTTCGAAAAATTCCGTTCTTCGTGCGCGGCAAGGCCAGGCGCAACACCGAGCGCTTCGCGATGGACCGCGGGGTGTCCCTGATCACAGTGGAGACACTGTATGACGCAAAGGCTCACTATGGCCGCTAAGCCGATGTCTGCCGCAAGCCAGCAGCGAGTGCGCCTGGTCGTCGTGACCATGGACACGCACTTTGCAGGCGCCGTCGAGCGGGCGCAGGCCTCGCTGGCGCGGGAGTTGCCCGGTCTGTCGGTGGCCTTCCACGCTGCGTCTGAATACGCCGGTGACGAGGCAGCTGTGGCGCGTTGCTGCGATGACATCTCCAAAGCCGATATCGTGGTCTGCGGCATGCTGTTTCTGGAAGACCACTTCCTGCCGGTGTTGCCCGCACTGCAGGCGCGGCGCGACCATTGCGATGCGATGGTGTGCATGGCCTCTGCCGCCGAGGTCGTCAAGCTCACCCGCCTGGGTAACTTTGACATGGCCAAGCCCGCCAGCGGCCCGATGGCGCTGCTCAAGAAGCTGCGCGGCAACAAGGAAAAAGCCTCCACCGGCGGCGCTGCGCAAATGAAGATGTTGCGGCGCATTCCGCAGCTGCTGCGTTTCGTGCCCGGTACCGCGCAGGATGTGCGCGCCTATTTCATGACGCTGCAGTACTGGCTGGGCGGCTCGGATGAAAACATCCTGAACCTGATCCGCCATGTGGTGAATCGCGGTGCAGACGGCGAGCGCAAGGAACTGCGCAGTGTGGTTCGTGCAGAGCCACCCATCGAGTACCCGGAAGTGGGTGTCTACCATCCACGCATGGCCGGGCGCCTGGCTGCCGAAGTGTCCGCCTTGCCCATGCCATCGACTCCTGTGGTGGGCACTGTCGGGCTGCTGGTGCTGCGCTCGTATTTGCTGTCGGGCAACTCGGCCCACTATGACGGCGTGATCGCGGCGATGGAAGCGCGCGGCCTGCGCGTGATTCCCGCCTTTGCTGCCGGTCTGGACGCAAGGCCCGCGATTGACGAATTTTTTGTGCGCAACGGCCAGACGGCAGTGGATGCCGTGGTCTCGCTCACCGGCTTCTCGCTGGTCGGTGGACCGGCTTACAACGACGCCAAGGCCGCTGAAGACATTCTCTCCAGACTGGATGTGCCCTATGTGGCCGCGCACCCGGTGGAGTTCCAGAACCTGGCGCAGTGGGGCGGCTCCGAGCGCGGCCTGCTGCCAGTGGAAAGCACCATCATGGTGGCGATTCCTGAACTGGACGGCGCCACCAGTCCCATGGTGTTTGGTGGCCGCCCCGGCCATGCCGGCGTGACCTGCACCGGCTGCCACCACGCCTGCACCTTCACAGCGAACGACACCGCGCAGGACATGCAGTCCTGCCCTGAACGCGCGCTGATGCTGGCCGCCCGAGTGGGTCGGATGGTGGCGCTGCGCCGCAGCCAGCGCGCCCAGCGCCGCGTGGCGGTGGTGATCTTCAATTTCCCGCCCAATGCCGGCAATATCGGCAGTGCGGCCTATCTCTCGGTGTTCGAGTCGATGTTCCATACGCTCAGCGCCATGAAGGCTCAGGGCTACACGGTGGACATGCCCGCCAGCGTGGACGAGTTGCGGGTCGGGGTGCTGCAGGGCAATGCCAGCCGTTACGGCGCCGATGCCAATGTGCATACCCTCATCAGCACCGACGAGCATGTGCGCCGTGAGCGCTGGCTCAGCGAGATCGAAGCCCAATGGGGCCCGGCACCCGGCCGCCAGCTGAGCAATGGCACCGACATCCTGGTGCTGGGCAAGCAGTTCGGCAATGTGCTGGTGGCCGTTCAGCCCTCGTTCGGCTATGAGGGCGACCCGATGCGCCTGCTGTTTGAAAAGGGGCTGTCGCCCACGCATGCGTTCTCGGCCTTCTACCGTTACCTGCGCGAAGACTTCAATGCCCATGCCGTGCTGCACTTCGGCACCCACGGCGCGCTGGAGTTCATGCCCGGCAAGCAGAGCGGCATGTCCGGTAGCTGCTGGCCTGATCGTCTGATCGGCGACCTGCCCAATGTCTACCTCTATGCGTCCAACAACCCGTCGGAAGGCGCGATTGCGAAGCGCCGCTCGGGCGCGACGCTGATCAGCTACCTCACGCCCCCGGTGGCGCAGGCCGGCCTGTACAAGGGCCTGGTTGAGCTGAAGGCGTCCATCGAGCGCTGGCGCGGCATGGACCCGGATGCGCGCGAACGGGCCGACTTTGCCGTGCTGGTGCAATCACAGGCCGCCGAGCTGGATCTGGTGCCGGCCGAGCCGCTCTGGCATGCCGGTGCCGGCGGTGATGCCGATCACCAGGTGGCGCGTCTGGCCGAGCAGGTGCTGGAGCTGGAATACACCCTCATCCCTTGTGGCCTGCATGTCACGGGCCGGCCACCGAACGATGTCGAGCGGGTCGACATGCTGCTGGCCATGACCGAAGCCTGGGACGGCCAGCGGCCCTCGCGCGAGGTGGTGCGCGCCCTGGTCGACGGACACAGCGTCGAGCAGGCGATGCAGGCCGGCCACATGCAGGGTGATGCCACGGTGGTGACCGCCATGACCGGGCTGGCCCATGCCAACCGCCTGCTGGCCAAGGATTCAGAAGTCGAGGCCATCCTGCGCGCCCTGGACGGCCGGTACATCCGCCCGGCCCCTGGCGGCGACATCCTGCGTGCGCCGGAGGTGCTGCCCACGGGCCGCAACCTGCATGGCTTCGACCCCTTCCGCATTCCGAGTGCCTTCGCCGTGAAAGACGGCGCCGAACAGGCCAAGCGCCTGCTGGAGCGCCATATGCGCGAATCGCACCAGCTGCCTGAATCCATCGCCATGGTGCTGTGGGGCAGCGACAACCTGAAGAACGAAGGCGCGCCGATTGCCCAGGTGCTGGCCCTGATGGGCGCCTTGCCGCGCTTCGACAGCTACGGACGGATTGCCGGCGCGACGCTGGTCCCGCTGGCCGAACTCGGCCGCCCGCGCATTGATGTGGTGATCACGCTCTCGGGCATCTTCCGCGATTTGATGCCGCTGCAGATCCGCATGCTGGCCGAGGCCGCTTTCCTGGCCGCATCGGCCGACGAAGCACCCGAAGACAACTGGATCCGCAAACACGCACTGGCCTATCAGAAGGAACACGGCTGCACGCTGGAGACCGCCTCGCTGCGCGTCTATGGCAACGCCGAAGGGGCCTACGGTTCCAACGTCAACAACCTGGTGGAGAGCAGCCGCTGGTCAGATGAAAACGAGCTGGCTGAAACCTATTCGCGCCGCAAGGGCTTTGCCTACGGCCGCACCGGGGTGGCGGTGCAGCAGACCGCGCTGCTGCAAAGTGCGCTGGCCGATGTGCAGCTGACTTACCAGAACCTCGATTCCGTCGAACTGGGTGTGACCACGGTGGACAACTACTTTGACACACTGGGCGGCATCACCCAGGCCGTGAAGCGCGCCCGCGGCGGCATCACGCCGCCGGTGTACATCGGCGACCAGACCAAGGGCGATGGCGCCGTGAGAACCCTGCACGAGCAGGTGGCGCTGGAAACCCGTACCCGCATGCTCAACCCCAAGTGGTTCGAAGGCATGCTGGAAAGCGGCTACGAAGGCGTGCGCCAGATCGAGGTGCATCTCACCAACACCATGGGCTGGTCGGCCACCACGGGGCAAGTGCAGCCCTGGGTGTACCAGGCCCTGAGCGAGACCTTCATGCTCGACCCCAAGATGCGCGACCGCCTCGCCAAGCTCAACCCGACAGCGTCGGCTCGCGTCGCCAGCCGCTTGCTCGAAGCGTCTGACCGCCAATACTGGCAACCGGATCCGGAAGTTCTCGCGGCGCTCAGACAGGCCAGCGAGGAGCTGGAAGACCGGCTCGAAGGTGTTTTTGAAGGAGTTACAGCATGATGGAAACCAGCGTCCCCCTGACCGACCTGAGGCGTGCCTCGGGAAAGTCCCACCGTGAAGACGGCGAGGGCAGCCTGCAGGTTCAGCTGGACCCTTCACTGAAGATCGGCAATGCCAAGGTGTTTGCCATTTATGGCAAGGGCGGTATCGGCAAGAGCACCACCAGCAGCAACCTCTCGGCGGCGTTTTCGCACCTGGGAAAACGCGTGCTGCAGATCGGCTGCGACCCCAAGCACGACAGCACCTTCACGCTCACCAAGAAGATGCTGCCCACCGTCATTGACGTGCTGGAGACGGTGGACTTCCACGCCGAAGAACTCCGCGTCGAGGACTTCGTGTTCCCGGGCTACAACGGCGTGATGTGCGTCGAGGCCGGTGGCCCGCCTGCCGGCACCGGCTGCGGCGGCTACGTCGTCGGCCAGACGGTGAAGCTGCTCAAGGAGCACCATCTGCTCGAGGACACCGATGTGGTGATCTTCGACGTGCTGGGTGATGTGGTCTGCGGCGGTTTTGCCGCGCCGCTGCAGCATGCCGACCGCGCCCTCATCGTGACGGCCAACGATTTCGACTCCATCTTCGCGATGAACCGCATCGTGCAGGCCATCGGCGCCAAGGCCAAGAACTACAACGTGCGACTGGGCGGTGTGATCGCCAACCGCAGCGCCGCCACCGACCAGATCGACAAGTACAACAACCAGATCGGCCTGAAGCTGGCCGCGCACTTTCCCGATCTCGACGTCATTCGCCGCAGCCGTCTCAAGAAGTCCACGCTGTTCGAGATGGAGACCTCGCCCGAGCTGGAGGCGGTCAAGAAGGAATACATGCGCCTGGCAGCTTCCCTGTGGCTGGGCGTGGAGCCGCTGGCGGCCGTGCCGATGAAAGACCGCGACATCTTTGACCTGCTGGGGTTTGATTGATGAACACCACGAACGCCAACTACCTCGAGCGCCGGCTCGAGATTGAAACCTACTTTGACCGCACGGCGGCCAAGGCCTGGGAACGTTTGACGTCCACGGCGCCCGTGGGCCGGATCCGCGCCTCGGTGAGGGCAGGGCGGGACCAGATGCGCCAGACCCTGCTGTCTTGGCTGCCGCAGGACATGCGTGGCCTGCGCCTGCTCGATGCCGGTTGTGGCACCGGTGCGCTGGCGATGGAAGCCATGCAGCGCGGCGCCGAGGTGGTGGCGATTGACCTGTCGCCCACGCTGGTGCAACTGGCACGCGACCGTGCGGCCACCTTGCCAGCCAACGATCTGGGTGGCAGTGTGGAGTTTCTCTCCGGCGACATGCTGGACGAGGCACTGGGCCGCTTCGACCATGTGGTGGCGATGGATTCGGTGATCCATTACGACACCCCCGATATTTCGCGTGCCGTCCAGCGCCTGGCGGCCCGCACCAGCGGCAGCGTGCTCTTCACGATCGCGCCGAGCAGCCCCCTGCTCACCGTGGCGCACAGCGTGGGTCGGCTTTTCCCCCGCAGCGACCGCTCGCCGGCGCTCACGCCGGTGTCGCAGGCCCTGCTGCGCAAGTCGCTGCAGCAGGCCTTCAAGGGCAGCGGCTGGATGGAAGGCCGCAGCCAGCGCGTTTCCAAAGGGTTCTACACCTCGCAAGCCTGGGAGTGGACACGGTGAGCTTCCAACGCCTGCTGTCGCCCTCGTGGGCGCTGAACATCACCAGACGCTTCGCGCCGTTTGCCGATGCAGCGTCGACCGAGCTGCCGCTGGGCAGGCTGCTGCGTCTCTCGCTGTTCCAGGCGTCGGTCGGCATCACCACCGCGCTGCTGGTGGGCACGCTCAACCGCGTGATGATTGTCGAGCTGGGCGTGCCGGCCTGGTGGGTGGCCCTGTCGGTTGCGCTGCCGCTGCTGTTTGCACCGCTGCGCGCGCTCATTGGTTACCGCAGCGACACGCACCCGTCCAAGCTGGGCCTCAAGCGCATGCCCTACATGTGGATAGGCACCTTGCTCATGTTTGGCGGGCTGGCCATCATGCCGTTTGCCTTGCTGCTGCTGTCGGTGCCGGACACCGCTGGCGTCTGGGCCGGGCGCATCGGCGCCGCGCTGGCCTTTTTGCTGGTCGGTGCCGGCATGCAGATCACACAGACGGCCGGTGTCGCGCTGGCCAGTGACCTCTCGCCCGAGGCGAAGCGACCACGCGTGGTGGCCTTGCTCTACAGCATGCTGCTGCTGGGCATGATCGTCGGCAGCGGTCTGCTGGGCGCCTTGCTGACCGGCTTCACGCCCACACGGCTGGTGCAGGTGGTGCAGGGCGTTGCAGTACTGGTCGCCTTGCTGAACGTCACCTCGCTCTGGAAGCAGGAACCGCGGCAGGCCCGCCGCGGTGAACGCGAGGAGCATGGCTTTTCGCGCAGCTGGCAGCGCCTCATGGCGATCCCGAAGATTCGCCGTTTCCTCTGGACCGTGGGTCTGGGCACGGCAGCCTTCAGCATGCAGGACATTGTGCTGGAACCCTTTGGCGGCGAGGTGCTGGGCCTGAACGTGAGCCTCACCAGCATGCTGACGGCGATGAGTGCCGGCGGTGCGCTGCTGGCCTTCGTGTTGTCTGCACGCTTCATGTCGCGCGGGCTGGACACCATCCGGCTGGCGGCCATCGGTGCGCTGCTCGGGCTGCCCGCGTTTGCCTGCGTGATCTTCTCTGCGCCTTTGCAGTCGGCCTTGCTCTTCCAGTTCGGTGCCGCACTCATCGGTTTTTCAGGTGGCCTGTTCTCGGTGAGCATGCTGCTGACGGCGATGGAGTTGCCCGAGCGCGAGCTGACGGGGCTGGTGCTGGGTGCCTGGGGCGCCGTGCAGGCCACCGCTGGTGGGCTGTCCATGGCCTTTGGCGGCGTGCTGCGGGACATCGTCTCCAGCCTGGCAACGTCCGGCTGGCTGGGCAGCGCGCTCGACTCGCCCGTCACCGGCTACAGCTTTGTCTTTCACCTTGAAATTTACCTGCTCTTCGTGGTGCTGATCGCGCTCGGACCCCTGGTTCGCCGCAGCGCTGCCACGAAGCATCCGAGTCACCCGATTGGTCTGGCCGAGTTGCCAGGATGAGTCACCCTGCCCGCCGTTATTGAAGGAGAACCACCATGGAAACAGGCGCTATCACGCAGTATGTCGACGTCGCACAGCTTGTGCTGTATGCCTTTTGGGCATTCTTCGCAGGTCTGATTTACTACCTGCTCCGCGAGAACCACCGCGAAGGTTATCCCATGGACTCCGGCCGTGAGAACGGTCCGCTGGTCGAGGGCTGGCCGCCGGTTCCGGCGCCCAAGGTGTTCAAGCTTGCCGATGGCCGCGAGATGATGAGTCCGGACCTTCGCCGCACCGAAGACAACTACAGCGGGCAGGCCAGGCACGGCTGGAACGGCTCGCCGCTGGAGCCTGTGGGCAATCCCTTGCTGGCAGGTGTCGGTGCCGGTGCCTGGACACAGCGGGCCGATATTCCCGACACCATGTTTGACGGGATGGTGAAGATTGTTCCCCTGCGTAGTTCACCGGCGCACGGCGTGGCCGTCCAGGACACCGACCCGCGCGGACTGCCTGTGCTGGGCGCCGACGGCGAGCGTGCGGGTACCGTCACCGACATGTGGATTGACCAGGCCGAAATCCTGTTCCGTTACGTCGAGGTGGCATTGACGGGCGGCGGGCAGGTGCTGCTGCCGATGAACTTCGCCTACGTCAGCCGCGATGCGGTCCGCGTCAAGGCCATCCTGGCGTCGCAGTTCGCACAGGTGCCCAGGACACGGCAGGCCGACCAGGTGACGCTGCTGGAAGAAGAAAAAATCATGGCCTACTACGGTGCCGGCTCGCTGTACGCCACACCGGAGCGCCAGGAGCCGCTGCTGTGATCGCCAACCACGAGCACGAGTTCGAGGCGGCCCCCGGTTTGCCGGAGAGCCTGCCTGCTGGCGAGCGCATCCTGTGGCAGGGCGCGCCCGACTGGCGCGTGCTGGCCGTGGAAGCCTTCCATGTGCGCAAACTCTCCATCTACTTTGCAGCCATGCTCGGCCTGCAGGCGCTCTACCTGTCGGGTGACCCGGGTGGTTTGCCGATGCGTCCCTTGGCCACCAGTGTCGGCATGGCGGTACTGGCGCTGGTGCTGCTGGGCGTGACCGCGTTTTTTGCGGCACGGACAACGATGTACACACTGACCAACAAGCGGGTGGTGATGCGTGTGGGGATTGTGCTGACGCTGACCTTCAACCTGCCGCTGCGGCAGATTGCCGGTGCGGCCCTGCGTTCGCAGGCCGGTGGTTTTGGTGACATCGCGCTGGCGCTCAAGGGGCCGGACCGGATTGCCTGGCTCAACCTGTGGCCCCATGCGCGCCCCTGGGCGCTGAAGCATCCCGAGCCGAGCCTGCGTTGCCTGGCCGATGTGGCGGGTGTGGCGCAGACGATCCAGGGTGCCTGGCGTGCCGCCAACCCGGACGCACACGTCGTCAGCGGTGAGCCTGCTGGTGCCGTGAGCGGTCCCTCCGGCTACGCCCCGATGCACGACGGCCGAACGGCTGCCGTCTGAGCAGTCAAAAGACAAGACACCTCTCCAGCACGAAACCACCACGGTCCCTGCCATGAACCCCTCTACCTCTCTGAAGGCCGCCTCGCCCCTTTCCACGTCGCGCCCCTGGCCGGCATGGGTGCTGGGCGCGGCCGTGTTGGGCACCTTGCTGACCGCTGGCTGGTACCGCACCACGGGCGAGCCGATCTCCGAGCCGCTGGCTGCGGTGCAATGGCAGCGCAATCTGAATTTTGAGGATCGTCCCAACGGGGATGTGGCGGTACTGGATGCCGGCAGCCGGGTCGAGATTGCCCGCTTCCAAGGCGAGCAGGGTTTTGTGCGCGGCACGCTCCGTGCGCTGGCCAGGGAGCGCAAGCGGCGTGACATGGGCCCTGAAAAACCGTTCGAATTGACCGGCTATGCCGACGGGCGCCTGATGCTGCGTGACCAGGCCACCGGGGCGAGCATCAGCCTGGAGTCTTTCGGTCCCACCAACGCGGGCGTGTTTGCCCGTTTGCAGAAGCTGGCTCCCGCCGCCGCGGTCACTGCAGCGCCTGCGGCCAGTCCGTTGGCATCGGTGTCCATCAGAGGAGAGAAATCATGAATACCACCGGCTCAGCCGCAATGCAGGACATGGACCCTGTGGCCCTGTTGATGGACCGCGTGGAAAGTTCTGACGACGCCATCGCCAAGGCCGTCAGCAGCACCATGCTGTCGCCGCGCTTCTACACCACCGACTTCAAGGCCATGGACCGCCTGGATGTCTCGCCGGTGCGCGCCGAGTGGGACGCGATGATGAAGGAGTACGAGGGCGACAACAACCACGACCACTTCCAGCGTGACGCACAGTTCGCTGAAGAGGTGCGCACCCTGATGCCGCAGTTGTCACCCGAGATGCGCCAGGAGTTTCTCGACTTCCTGATCAGCTCGCTCACCTCCGAGTTTTCGGGCTGCATCCTCTACAACGAGATCCGCAAGAACGTCACCAACCCCGACATCAAGCAGCTGATGACCTACATGGCCCGCGACGAATCGCGCCATGCCGGCTTCATCAACCAGTCGCTGAAGGACTTCAACCTCGGCATCGACCTGGGCAGCCTCAAGCGCACCAAGGCCTACACCTACTTCAAGCCCAAGTACATTTTCTACGCCACCTACCTGTCGGAAAAAATCGGTTACGCGCGCTACATCACCATCTTCCGCCAGCTCGAGCGGCACCCTGACAAGCGCTTTCACCCCATCTTTCGCTGGTTCGAGCGCTGGTGCAATGACGAGTTCCGTCACGGCGAGTCGTTTGCGTTGATCATGCGCGCACAGCCCAAACTGCTGAGCGGCGTCAACAAGCTCTGGATCCGCTTCTTCATTCTGGCGGTGTACGCCACCATGTATGTGCGCGACCACAGCCGGCCCATGCTGCACGAGGCGATGGGGCTGAAGTCGACCGAGTACGACTACACGGTGTTCCGCATCACCTCCGAGATCTGCCGCCAGGTCTTTCCGGTGGAAGTGGACATCGACCACCCGGTCTTCCGCGCCAGCATGGAACGGCTGCTGGGTCTGTCCCTGGCGCATGCCAGGGCCAAGGCGCGCGGCGGCCTGGTGGGGCATCTGCTCGGTGCCGGCTATGCGGTCCAGGCGGCGCTGACCTTTGCCCGGCTGTTCCTGCTGCCGGTCAAGTCCAACACCCTGCCTGAGCAAATCCGCTTCCAGCCGGTCTGGTAAGCGATCCGCTGGCCCATTCACCCACCGCCTCCACCCAGCCGGCCTCTTCATGCCTGATCTGCTTTCGTCCAACACCGCGGCTGTGGTCTTTGCGCTGCTGTGCTGGTGGTTTGGTACCGGCATCATCCTGTGGCTGGTGCGTTTGCCGGCGGCAAGTTTCAGGTGGAGCCTTTCCGTGTTCACGGTTTTGCTCGGGGTGGGGGTGTGGATCAGTTACCTCAGCATGCAGGCAGCGGGCCCTGCCAATGCCTACCTCGGATTTGCCAGCGTCATCCTGATGTGGAGCTGGCATGAGCTGGCTTTCCTCACCGGCTGGCTCACCGGGCCGCGCAAGGTGGCGCTGGAGCCCGGCGCCACCGGCGTGCGGCGTTTTCGCCAGTCGGTGCAGGCGGTGCTTCACCACGAGATTGTGCTGCTGCTGAACTTTGTGGTGCTGTGCGTGCTGCAGCAGGGCCAGCCCAACCATGTGGCACTGTGCACGTTCGCCTTGCTGTGGTGCATGCGCTTCACCGCCAAGATGAATCTTTTCCTGGGTGTGCCCCAGGTGGGCGAGCAGTACCTGGCGCGTCATCTGGCCTATCTGGGCAGTTACTTCAAGCGTGGCCCGGTGAGCCTCTTTTTCTTCGTGACCATGGGCATGGCCTGCGGTACCTGGCTGTGGCTGGTCTGGGAAGTGCAAAGCGGCGTGGTGGCCGCCACCACGGGTTCGGTGCTGCTGGCCGCCCTGTTGGGGCTGGCCATTGTGGAGCATGTGCTGATGGTGCTTCCGGTGCCGTTGCAGCGGCTCTGGGGCTGGGCCATGTCGCGCGATGCGCCCGCGGGCACGGCGCTGCCGCTGGTCCCCACCAACATGGCATCCCTGCAGGCCGGCAGCGCGAAGTCCGACCAGTCATGAACGCATTCACCACGCTCGAGCAACGCCAGCTCGCGGAGCAGAAGAGCAGCAAGCCGCATGCGGTGATCATCGGCAGCGGCTTTGGCGGCCTGGGTGCTGCGGTGCGGCTGTCCGCCCGCGGCTGGCGCGTCACGGTGCTCGAGAAGCTCGATGCCCCGGGCGGCCGCGCCTATGTGCATCGCCGCGACGGCCATGTGTTCGATGCCGGCCCGACCATCATCACCGTGCCATCGCTCTTTGAGGAGTTGTGGGCGCTGGCCGGGCGGCGCTTTGCCGACGACATCACGCTCAAGCGGCTCGATCCGTTCTACCGCATCCGCTTTGCCGATGGCGACCATTTCGACTACAGCGGCGACCCCGACAAGATGCGTGCCGAAGTGCGGCGTGTCAGCCCGGGCGATGCCGCCGGCTATGAACGCTTCATGGCGGAAGCCGACCATTGCTACCGGCTCGGCTTCGAGGCGCTGGGCGCCAAGGCCTTTGACACCGTGGGCGATTTGCTCCGCGCCTCGCCGGCCATTCTGCGGATGCGTGGCTGGCGCAGTCTGCACACCATGGTGGCGGCGCACCTCAAGCATCCCAAGCTGCGCATGGCCATGAGCCTGCAGAGCCTGCTGATTGGCGGCAACCCGTTTTCCGTGACCTGTGTGTACAGCCTGATCAACGCGCTGGAGCGCCTGTGGGGCGTTCACTGGGCCATGGGCGGCACGGGCTCGCTGGTCAGCGGACTGGTCAATGTGCTTGAAGGCATGGGCGGCACCTTGCGCTGCAATGCGGAAGTCAGGCGCATCGAGGTCACCGGCGGCAAAGCGACCGGTGTGACGCTCGCCAGCGGCGAGCACATGGCCGCGGACATCGTGATTTCCAATGCCGACACCGCCTGGACTTACCGGAACCTGATCGAGCCGCAGCACCGCAGCCACTGGACCGACAAGCGTGTGGAAAAAGGCCGCTACTCGATGAGCCTGTTTGTCTGGTACTTCGGCATCAACAAGCAGTACACCGGCGTGCCGCACCACATGATGCTGCTGGGCAAGCGCTACAAGGGCTTGCTGCAGGACATCTTCAAGCACCACAAGCTGGCCGATGACTTCAGCCTCTACCTTCACCGGCCAACCGCGACCGATCCGGGCATGGCGCCAGCCGGCTGCGACACCTTCTATGTGCTGGCACCGGTGCCGCACCTGGACAGCGGCACCGACTGGGCCACCCAGGACGAGCCCTACCGCCAGGCGATTGCCAAAGTGCTGGACAGCACGGTGTTGCCGGGCTTCGAGCAGCACCTCACGACCTCCTTCATGACCACCCCACAGGATTTCCATGACCGGCTGCTGTCCTTCAAGGGCGCGGCTTTTGGTCTGGAGCCCCTGCTGCTGCAGAGCGCCTGGTTCCGGCCGCACAACCGCAGCGAGGACATCGAGGGCCTCTACATGGTGGGCGCCAGCACCCATCCGGGGGCCGGCGTTCCCGGTGTGCTGATGTCGGCCAAGGCGCTGGATTCCGTGGTGCCGCACGGCGAGGCTTTTTCAGGCGCACGCCGCTCATGAAGTGCGTGGTCTCCTTCCATTCCATCCATCCTTGCAAGGTGGCCCATGCAGCAGTTCCCTGACCAGTTGTCCAGCCACCAGCAGCGCGATCTGGACGCGTGCGTGCATCTCATGCGCGGTGGATCGAAAACCTTTTTTGCAGCCAGCCGCCTGCTGCCGCTGCGCATGCGGTCGGCCAGCATCGCGCTCTATGCGTTCTGCCGGGTCGCCGACGACCTGGTCGACCAGGGCGGATCGGCGCGCGAGAACCTGGTCATCCTGGCCCAGCGCCTGGACGACATCTACGCCGGCAGACCACAGCCTGAGGTCGAAGACCGGGCGCTGAGTGTCGTGGTTCACCAGTACCAGCTGCCGCGGCCGCTGCTCGATGCCCTGCTCGAAGGCTTCGCCTGGGATGCCCAGGCGCGCCAGCATGAGACGCTGGAAGACGTGCACGATTACGCCGCCCGTGTGGCCGGCAGCGTGGGGGCCATGATGTGCTGGCTGATGGGTGTGCGAACACCCCAGGCGCTGGCGCGTGCCTGCGAGCTGGGTGTGGCCATGCAGCTGACCAACATTGCACGGGACGTGGGCGAGGACGCCCGCAACGGCCGGCTCTACCTGCCGCGCCAGTGGCTGCGTGAAGCGGGTGTGGATGTGCAGGCCTGGTTGCGTGCGCCCACCTGCACACCTGCGCTGCAGGGTGTGGTGGCGCGCCTGCTCGCCGAGGCGGACCGCCTGTACGTGCAGTCCACCACGGCCATCAGCGAATTGCCGCGCGACTGCCGCTCGGCCATCCTGGCGGCGCGCCTGATCTACGCCGAAATCGGCCAGCAATTGCACCGCGAAGGGCTCAACCCGGTGGACCACCGTGCGGTGGTGTCCAGCGCCCGCAAGCTCCGGCTTCTTGCTTCCGCCTGGACGCGCTCGGCCTGGTCACACGCTGAGGTGTCGATGCGGGGTGAGCCCGTGACTTTGGCCGCCATTGCCTACCTGGTGCGCCACTGCGCGGAGGCCAATGAGTGCCTGCCGCCGCCGGCCGTGGCCTACGGCAGTTCGCAGGCGGTCTTTCCCCGGCGCCCGGTCGGGCAGCGTGCCGAATGGATGCTGGAGCTGTTCGAGCGGCAGGCTGCGCTGCGCCGCATGCCGCCATCGGCCCGAGCCTCTTACTCTGCTGGCGAGGCCTGAGGCCCTACCGGTTTGTCGCCGCGTAGCCGGTGCGATCCGGCATCAGCGCCGCCGCGGCATGCGCCAGGGCAGCATCGCCTGAACCACTGGTGACACCAGCCGCGGGACGTTGAGCGTCTCGTGAAAGCTCGTCACGGTTTCCCCCAGCAGGCGGCTTTTGAGCACCGCGCGCTGATAGAAGGGCGTGTCCTCCAGTTGCTGGCTGATTTCGACGGTGCTGTCGCTGCGCATGCGCCGGGCAATGCCCCAGGCCGTGCGCCGCAGCGCCTGTGAAGGGGGGGCCTTGAAGGGCTCGACCTGGCCGTCCCGGGTGAAGCGCAAGGCCAGCACGCGACCATCATCTGCCTGTGCGCCGGACTGCCCGCTGCGGTGGGGCGCGACGTCATACAGCACCGCCGTGCTGCCGTCCTGCATCTGCCCACGCGACCAATCCCATTCGGTGAAGCCCTTCGCAATCGGCTCATCGCCTTCGTTGGAGTCGAGGTAGGCATGGCCGCTCCAGCGTTGTGCCGGGTGCTGCAAGTCCACCTGTACCCGTGCCTGTGGTGCGAGCGGCCCCCAGCGGTGGCGGCCCTGGGCATCGAGCGTGGTGGAGAAGTTGAACAGCTGCCCAGGCTCGACGCGAACCTGACCGGTGATGCGGTGGGGAATCGGCATGCAGATCTCCTGGATGTCGATGGTGAGCGCCGTGCCGTCCCAGCGCAGCTGGCTCGGGCCGATGACGAACTCTGTCGCGTTGCGATGGCAGTGGCGCTGGCTGCGCTCCGTCATGGCCCAGCGCTTCGCGCGCGTGCTGTAGAGCGCCACGTTCAGTGCGCAGTGGTTGTCGGCCGAGGGATTGCCGCTGCCAGTGCTATGACGTAATGCCCAGGCGTAGTAGGGCGAGAAGACGCTGCCGACAAAGGCGATGATGGACAGGCCCCACTGGCCGTCGTCGCTCAGCGCGTCGACATACCACCAGAGGTAGCCACCCGAGGGAACGGCCTGGTCGAAGCGAGGCTGGCCATCACGGCCGCGGCCGCCTGCTGGCCCGACATCGCCGCCATCGGCACGCCCGGCCCCGGGTGCACGCTCCCGCCCGCCAGGAACAGGCCCGCAACCGGTGTCTTCGCTCCCGGCCGGGCGAAGGCCGACATCCACCCGTGGGTGGCCTGACCGTACAGCGCCCCGCCCGTCGCCGGGAACAGGCGGTGGAAATCCGCTGGTGTGGTGCGCTGCATCGGACTGCCGGGCTGGATGCTCAGGCCGCAGCGCTGCAGCAGGGAAAAGCTCGTGGTTTGACATGCGTCGAGTGCCTCCGGGGTGATGGTGTGGCCGTCGCCATGGGCCGGTGCATTGACCAGGCACAGCAGCCGCTCAGGGCCATGTGGCGGCGGGACTTCGCCGGCACCACGGTCCTGTGCGCACACATACACCGTGGGCTGCAGGGGCAGGCGGCCAGCGCCAAAAATGTCCTTGAACTCGCTGGCGTAGTCCTGCCTGAAGAACACGTTGTGCCGGTCCAGCACCAGGCCAGACGTGGCGGCGTGCATGGACCAGGTGACGGCTGACAAGGAGCGGGGCGCAGCTTTGGACGGCACCGCAGAACGTAGCTCGTGGCCGAGCAGGCCGGTGCGCAGTGCGGCGATGTCGCCGTTGAAGACCACGCGGTCTGCCGGCAGTTCTTCCCCGGTGGCCAGGCGCACACCGCAGACCTGTCCGTTCGCCAGTTGAATCTGTTCGCAGGCCGTTCCGTAGCGGAACACCACGCCGCGCGCCCGGGCGAGCCGGGCCAGGCTTTGCGCCAGTGCATGCATGCCGCCCCGCACCGCCCACACGCCATCGAGCTCCACCTGGGCAATCAGCATCAGCGTGGCGGGGGCTTCCCACGGCGAGGAGCCGCAATAGGTGGCGTAGCGCGCGAACAGCTGTCGCATGCGCGGGTCCTTGAAGTGGCGGCCCAGCGCATGCCAGAGGCTGCGCATCGGGCCCAGGTCCATCAAGGTGCCCAGACCGTTCAGGCCCAGGCGTGACGGCATCTGCAGCAGGGTGGGCGAGGGCGAGCGGATGAAAGGCCCTTCCAGGGCGTTGTAGACCTTGCGGGCCGCCTGGCAGAAGCCTTCGAAGCGCTGCGCTTCTGCCTCGCCCGCAAAACGGGCCACAGCGGCGCGCGATCGCACCGGGTCGGCAAACAGGTCGAGTGATGAGCCGTCTTCCCAGAAATGCCGCGCCAGCACCGGCAGCGGCGTGATGTGGAGTTCGGCTTCCAGCGTGGTGCCGGCCGACTGGAATATCTGGTCGAAGATCCATCGCATGGTGAAGACGGTGGGGCCGCTGTCGATGGCCACGCCACCGACCTGCAGTTGGCGTACCTTGCCGCCGGGGCCCGCCGCCGATTCCACCACGGTGACGGCCAACCCTTGCTGTGCGAGCTGCAGTGCGCTCACCAGCCCGCCCATGCCGGCGCCGATGACAACCACGCGCTGTTCAGCCATGGTCTGCCGTGTGGTTCTTCCAGCGGCCCTGCTGGCTCAGCACACGCATCCGCACGAAAAGTGATTCAGAAAAAAAGCCGTTGCGATAGGCCGCCTCGATGGCCGCCTGGTGGGCACCGCCGTGGGCATAGCTGAGCATGGAGGGGGTATCCTGCCACAGGCTGAAAGTGCATTGCCGCACCAGCGGTGCCTCGCCCAGCCCCATCGCCAGCTTGCAGCCCGGCGCCGACTGCAGATCGGCCTGGGCCGCCGGGGCGAAGCGCCAGAAGGCCATGGCCTTGGCCGGACGGATGCTGGCGCGCGTCAGCACAGCGAGGGCAGGTTCGGTCTCTTCGGTGTCAATGCTGCTGCCGTGGGTGCTGGCGAACACCTGTCCATCCCATTCGCCGCGGACTGAGTCGATGGCCAGCACAGCGGACCACCATTCGCGGGACCGTTCACGACCGGCGCTGACATAAGGGCTGGCCAGAAAAGCCTCGGCCTGGGCCCGTTCGTCAAAAACGGTGATCAGGCCCTGGTGCGACGCGCTGGGCCGCAGGCTGAACCCTCCGCCGTGGCCACTGCCCATGACCTTGGCGAACTGCAGCCCGGGTGCGTCCTTGATGGCGCTGGGACCTTGCGCCAGCCGCATCCAGCCCCAGGCCTGGTGCTGACGCAGATAATCCGCCAGGACCACCACCATCACGCCCGACACCGCTTTGACATCGGGTGGCTGGGCTTGCATGGGGCGGGCTGGCGGACACGTCAGTCGGACCGGACCTGTGAAGGCGGTGGTGGTTGTGACGTGGGGCTCAGGGTTTGGCCGTTGCCTTGGCAGGCGGTACGGCGGCCGCAGCAGTTGCCACATCGGTGGGGGTCATCGCGGCAGCGGCGGGTGCTGCAGCCGCCGCCACACGTCCCAGTTCCGGATGGTCCTTCAGCATCGACGCACCGTTGAGCGGCTTGTAGGCGCCCTGGTGGCAGGTGGCGCAGTTGAGCTTGGCCACGTCGCCCGTCTCGCCCTTGCGGTTGGCCGGAAAGGTGTCGGTCAGCGGTTCGAGGTAGGTCTTGTTCAGATCCCGGGCCATGCGGATGCCGTGCCACGCTGTCACGCGCTGCGGTGGCCCGCCTTCCCAGCTGGAGAACGACCGCGTGTTGTGGCAGTAGGTGCAGTTCACGCCGAGCGACGCCGACATGTGGTTCATCAGGCCATAGGTCCACTCTGCCTGCTTGATCGACTGGCGGTTGCCGGACGGCAGGGCCGTGGTGCCATTGACGCGGATTTCCTGGTTGCCCAGCAGGAAGGGTGTGAACGGATCGTTGGGCAGGGACGCCAGGCCGACGCTGGTGGCGGGGGAGTTCTGTCCGGCCTTGTCGCCGATGAAGTTGCTGCCGTAGGGCTGAGGATCAGACTTGAACCACACCGCCTTGGGTACCGGGTTGCCGCGGTGGCAGGTGTAGCAGGTCACACCGGTGGAGGCGACGTGCTGCTTCCAGTCGGCGTTGATGTGCTGCGTCATCTGCACCATGCGCCGCGCCACCACCTTGGTGTACTTGCTGTCGTCTGCGAAGTTGGCGGCGTTGTGGCAATAGGTGCAGCCTTCCTGCGGTGCGACCCAGCTGGTCATGGCCACCATCAAACGGGTGAATTCGCCGACGCTCAGGTCGCCCAGCACCTTGACGTTCTGGTACACCTGCCCGGCCTTGGGGCCATCGGGTGAGGCGGGCTCCTGGGCCGGTGGCACCTGGTTGCTGGCGGTCTTTTCTTCCAGCAGGCGCGGGTTGTACACCTGCACCATGCCGGTTCCGCGAAAGCCGTGCTGCACGCTGTCCACCGGTGGGCGCTCGCAGGCGCTCAGCAGGAGCAGGGAAGACAGGCCGATCAGCTGCAGGCTGCGTGTGATGAGGGAGGTGTTTCGCATCATGGCTTGACTCCTGAGCTGAGGGCTGGGTCGATCACTGCCGGAAAGATTTCTGGATAGGGCGGCACGACACCGTGCTTCATGGCCCACAGGTACCAGTTGTCCACCACCGTGCCGGTGAGCAGGATGCCGATGCCGCCCACCAGCGGGCAGAGCACTGCAAACCACCAGGCCCAGCGGTGAATGGATTCCATCGTGGCGTTGAAGCCCATGGTCCAGCGCCAGAACAGGGCACCGCGTTCCGAGGCTGTGCCGCGATCGACGATCTGCTCGATCTCGCGTTCGCCGCCGAACTGGCTCACCGCCAGGATGGTGGCGCCGTGCATGGCAAACAGCAGCGTCGCTCCGTACAGGAAGGCGATCGACAGGGCATGGAAGGGGTTGTAGAAGAGGTTGCCGTAGCGCAGCGAGAAGGCGGCCGTCCAGTCGAGGTGCGGGAAGATGCCGAAGGGCACCGCCTCGCCCCAGCTGCCCATCAACACCGGACGGATCAGTCCCAGCACCAGGAAGAGCCAGATGGCACCGGCAAAAGCCCAGGCCACATGGGTGCCCATGCCCAACGCGCGCGCCCGGCGGTAGGTTCTTGCCCACCACAGCAGTACAGAAATGGTCAGGAAGAGTCCAGTGATCTGCCACCAGCCGCCCTGGTTCAGTGGCGCCAGGCCGAGACCGTTGCCGGGTGCCGGCGGCTCCAGGGCCAGCCAGAAGAGCTGGCGAATGAACTGGATCGGGTCCCAGTTCACCGAGGCCAGCATGTTCAGGCCGATGATGTTGAACGCCAGGGTGCCGAAGATGATCGAGGCGACGCCCATGCCGCCCAGGTAGACCGGACCGATCTGGGCATTGCCCAGCCTGCCCAGCCAGTAGGAGACACCCGGGCTTTCGCCGAAGCGTTTGTCATTGCCGGGGCCCAGCGGGATCCCGTGGTGCAGCGGTCCGGTCGCTTGCACGGTGGTGAATAGGTTTTGGTATTGAGCCATGAGAGTCTCCTTAGCCTGTGCTTAGCCTGTGCGATGTGGACCGTTCAATGCCAGATCGGCATGTTGAGCCACCAGCCCCACCATTCCGGCCAGCCGCGGCTCCAGAACGGGCCGCTGATCACGATGCACATGGCGCTGAACAGCACGGCAGCCAGTGCGAGGAACAGGCCCAGGCGGTGAATGCCCAGCGTTCCGATCGAGTAACCGATGATGTCGCGGAAGAAGGTGTCCTCATGCTCCGGTGTCTTGACGACTTCACCCTTCGGAGGGTTGGTGGCCGACAGGATCAGCGAGCCGTGCAGCGACAGTGCGAACACGGTGGCGAAGAAGAAACTCACGGCAATCATGTGTGCCGGGTTGTAATGAAAGTGCAGGTACTGGTACCCCACGTTGGAGACCCAGTCGAGGTGGCTGAAGATGCCGTAGGGAAAGCCGTGCCCCCAGGCGCCCATCAGCACGGGCCGGATGACCACCAGCGTGACGTACGCGAAGATGGCCACACCGAACGCCGCCGGCACGTGGTAACCCATGCCGAGCTTGCGGCAGATTTCCACTTCCCGCAGCGCCCATGAGACGAAGGCGCCGATCGCGCACACGGTGATCAGCTGCCAGAGCCCGCCCGCCATCAGCGGCGCAAAGCGCAGGCCGTAGGAAAGGTCAGGGGGGGCGATGCTGATCTGCCAGAGGTTCCAGGTCGGCCCTTGCGAGGCGCCCCAGAGAATCATGGCGGTACCAAGCAGCGCGAAAAACGCGGTGGTGACGCCAAAGAAGCCAACATAGAAGGGGCCCATCCAGAAGTCGAACAGGTCACCGCCGACCAGGGTGCCGCCCCGGACCCGGTATTTTTTTTCAAAGCTGAGCATGGCCATGGTGAAACTCTCCTGTCGCTTGAGTGATGAACACTTGTTGCAAACTGCTTGTCTTGTCTACCAAATTACTGATCTGTTCCGGCGGGTACCGGAAAAAAGAGCAGATGCTGCGCCGGCCAAGGCGCAGTGCAGCATCTGCACTTCGCCTGAGGGTCAGGACTTGGCCGCGGGAACCGCTGGCGGCATCGGCGCGTTCTGCGCTGCTGCTGCCATGGGCTTCTTGGGGCCGTCGAGCCAGTTGAACTTGTTGGTGCTCAGCAGGATGAGGTGAATCATCGCGGCCAGCGCAAACAGAAAAACACCTTGAACCACCATCGCCCGAAGCGGGTCGTAAAGTCGCCAAATTCTCCACATGATCTTTTCTCCTTAAATAATATGAGACATGAGTGTGTACACCGCAGCATGGACGCCCGAGAAGATGCTGCTCTTGTGCTCAGCGCCTGGTAACCACGCCTGCCAGTGCAACCCGACCATCTGGCCGAGAACAGCAAGGGACAGCAGCAGTACAAAGCACGGGGCAAAGATCAGGACAAGCGTGAGCCTGTCAACCCGGTGGGATGGCTTAGTCGAGGAATAAGACACGTCGTTCATGGCAGTTTCTCCATTCATGCAAGGGAACCGAACTTAGAGCCAGGGCCTCCACATCCACACCAGGATATGAGCCACCACAGCAATCGCTGTGAAGCCCAGGAAACCCTGGATGTAGTACGTGTGAAACTCCTGAGCTTCCTCGTCCGTCAGGCCGGAAATTGAGGTCCGAGTTGACATACGAATGCTCCTTTTCAAAAGGCCAGATGGCCTGCGTTGCGCGCAGCCCGCGCAACCTGGGCGTCCGCAGCAAATTGCCACGAAATACGGTAGGACTGGCGGGTCAGCGCCAGAACGAAAATGGGTGAGGTCAGGTGACCCCGCGTCCGTGCGTTCATGCAGGCTCTCCCAGACCCATGCCCATGGTTTTTCCGGCCTGGGTCACATGGGATTCGGTCACGATGGGCTCTTTGGCTTCGCGCGCCTGCTGCTCGGCTTGGTCGCGCAGCCGCTTGGCGGCTGAAATCTGCACCAGCACCGGTTGCTGCGACACCAGGGCATGCAGCCGGACCTGCGCCTTGTCTTCCCAAGGCGTGGCAGCCTCGCCCTGGATGCGCGACAGCGTGGGCTCGACCTTGTCCATGTCTGTGCCCAGCGGCAGGATGTGGAACAGGGCATCGAACAGTGCGTTGCAGACTTCCTGGATCAGGTAGGTGGCGCCGCTGTAGCCCATGAACGGTGTGCCGGTGTGGCGGCGGATGATTGCGCCAGGGAACGACGCGGGAATGAAAGCGGCGCGCATCGGGCCGCTGCTGCCGGCTTCTGCGAGGTACATGCGTTCGTTGAAACTGCCGAACAGGATCAGCGGCGTCTTGGTCTGCACCATCTCGCGCACCGCTGCGTTGTCGGTCTTGGCACCAGGGATGCGCGGCACGGCAAAGCGGCAGGGCAGGCCCATTTCGGTTTCGAGGAAGTGCTGCAGGCCGCGGGTGTAGGTTTCGTTGGCCACCACGGCGAAACTGGCGGTGGCAAAAAAGTCCTGGGTGACCGAGCGCCACAGGTCCCATACCGGCTTGATGGTGGTGTGCTTTTCCCGCTCGATGAAGGGCTCCGGGTCCAGGCCCAGCAGCTCGCCGAGCTTGCGCAGGAATTTCGTGGTGCTGTGCAGGCCGATGGGGGCCTGCAGGTAGGGGCGGTCCAGGGCTTCGCACAGCATGCGGCCGAACTCGCGGTACATGCAGATGTTCACATCGGCCTCGACCAGCCGCGACACCTCTGACACGTGGCTGCCCAGCGGGAAGACCATGTTGATGTCGGCGCCTATGCCTTGCACCAGGCGGCGGATTTCAGCCAGGTCGCTTGGGCTGTTGAAAGTGCCGTAGCAGGGACCAATGATGTTGACGCGGGGTTTTTCGCCAGGTGCACGTTCGCTGATGGGCTTGCGTGCTGGCACTTTTTTCATGCCGTACTCGCTCCAGAGCCAGAACATCGCGCGGTTGGCACACTGCCACTGGTCTTCGTCGATGGTGCGCGGCAAAAAGCGCATCAGGTTGGTGCCCTCAGGCGTCACGCCGCCACCGATCATCTCGGCAATGGAGCCCGTGACCACCACGGCAGGGAGTTCAGGGTCGAGTACGGCGTGTGCTCGCTTCATCGAGCCCTCGGTGCCTTCGCGGCCCAGCTGCTCTTCGGCCAGGCCTGTCACCACGATGGGCAGCTCGTGCGGTGGCAGGGCGTCGGTGTAATGCAGCACGCTGGTTACCGGCAGGTTCTCGCAACCCACGGGGCCGTCAATGACCACCTGCAGGCCCTTGATGGCCGTGAACACATACACGGCACCCCAGTAGCCGCCAGCGCGATCGTGGTCGAGGACTAGCATCAGCCCATTTCCTCCGCTTTGCGTTTTTTCGCCTGTTTCTCGTTCTGCCGCTTGTTGTCCTTGCGGAAGTCCGGAAAGGCCTTGGGCACTTCTTCCCACACGCCAGCCTTGTCGCCCTGGCCGACACCGCCGAAGAAGGCATTCATGGTGTCGAAGCGGGCCTGGTTGCCCATGGCGGCGTTGATCACCTGCACCAGTGAGCCGGCGCCGGCCACACCCATCAGCGGACGGGCCGAGATCAGGTTGGTGAAGTAGAGAGCCGGCACGCACGCCTCTTTGGCCGCTTGCACCACCGGGGTGGTGCCGATGGCCAGCTGGGGTTGGTATTCGTGCAGTGCATTGAGATCGTCTTCCAGCGATGCGCGGAACTGCACCTGAACGCCTTTGGACTTGAGCCATGCGGCGTCGTGGGCGTTCCACGGTGTGGCCGGGCAGGCCGAGCCGACGTAGCGCAGATCGGCACCACATTCGACCAGCAGGCGACCCACCAGCAACTCGGAGCCCTCGTAGCCGCTCAGCGTGATGCGTCCCTTGATTTGCTGTTGCGACAGCACGCCGCGGATGGCGCCCATTGACTGGTTGCGCGCTGCATCGATCAAGGCCTGTGAGATGCCCATGGTCTGGCCGACCGCGCCGAGCCAGTCGTGCGTGCCGTCGACACCCACCGGGGCCGAGCCGACGATGGGGCGGCCAGCGGCTTCGAACTCGCGGATGCTGGCGGTGTAGAAGGGGTGGATGGCGGCAATCGCAGCGCCGTCAAATGCGGCATACAGCTCGCGCCATTCACGGGTCGGGGCGACAGTGCCGACGGCGATGCCCATGGGAGCAATCATCTGCGCGATGATCATCGGGTCGGCGGGGAACATCTCGCCGAGCAGCGTGATGGTGGGCTTGTCGGAGCGCGCCTGGCGCGGCGCAGGCACCGGACCGGCCATGACTTCCTGGCGGGCGTACTTCAGCATGGCGCCGGTCAGCACGTCCTTGGCTTCTGCATGGGTCGGCACGCCGAAGCCCGGCACGTCGATGCCGATGATGCGCACGCCGTTGATCTC
>CBHWCZ010000025.1:0-51014 GCA_966112355.1 uncultured Polaromonas sp. | reverse complement strand
GGATCGAACGCGTCTTGCGGTCGATGTTGATGATCAGCGCCGAGACTTCGTCGCCATCCTTCAGCACGTTGCGCGCGTCTTCGACGCGATCACGGCTGATTTCGGAAGCACGCAGGTAGCCGGTGACGTCGTCGTTCAGCTGGATCTCGGCGCCGCGCGCGTCGACCGTCTTGACCTTGCCGTTGACGATCATGCCGCGGTCATTGACCGAGGTGTAGCTCGTGAACGGGTCGGAGTCGAGCTGCTTGATGCCCAGCGAGATGCGCTCGCGCTCGACATCGACAGCCAGAACCACGGCTTCGACTTCCTGGCCCTTCTTGTAGTTGCGAACCGCAGCTTCGCCCGGCTCGTTCCACGACAGGTCGGACAGGTGCACCAGGCCGTCGATGCCGGCAGCCAGGCCCACGAACACGCCGAAGTCGGTGATCGACTTGACCGGGCCCTTGACCTTGTCGCCGCGCTGCACCGTGGTCGAGAATTCTTCCCACGGGTTGGCCTTGCACTGCTTCATGCCCAGGCTGATGCGGCGCTTGTCTTCGTCGATCTCGAGGACCATGACTTCGACTTCGTCGCCCAGGGCCACGAGCTTGCTCGGTGCCACGTTCTTGTTGGTCCAGTCCATTTCGGACACGTGGACCAGGCCTTCGATGCCGGGTTCGAGTTCCACAAACGCGCCGTAGTCGGCGATGTTGGTGATCTTGCCGAACAGACGGGTGCCCTGTGGATAGCGGCGGTTCACGCCCATCCATGGGTCGTCGCCCATCTGCTTCAGACCCAGCGAGACACGGTTTTTCTCGGTGTCGAACTTCAGGATCTTGGCAACGATTTCCTGGCCAGCCGTCACCACTTCGCTTGGGTGACGCACGCGGCGCCATGCCATGTCGGTGATGTGCAGCAGGCCGTCGATGCCGCCGAGGTCCACGAAGGCACCGTATTCGGTGATGTTCTTGACCACGCCCTTGACGGAAGAGCCTTCCTTCAGGGTTTCCATCAGCTTGGCGCGTTCTTCGCCCATGCTGGCTTCCACCACGGCGCGGCGGCTCAGCACCACGTTGTTGCGCTTGCGGTCGAGCTTGATGACCTTGAATTCCATGGTCTTGTTCTCGTACGGAGACAAGTCCTTGATGGGGCGGGTGTCGATGAGCGAGCCGGGCAGGAAAGCGCGGATGCCGTTGACGAGGACGGTGAGGCCGCCCTTGACCTTGCCGCTGGTCTGGCCGGTGACGAATTCGCCGGATTCCAGGGCTTTTTCCAGGCTCATCCACGAGGCCAGGCGCTTGGCCTTGTCGCGAGACAGCAGGGTGTCGCCATAGCCGTTTTCGACGGAGTCGATGGCCACGGAGACAAAGTCGCCAACCTGGACTTCGAGCTCGCCCTGGTCGTTCTTGAATTCTTCGAGGGGGACGTAAGCCTCGGATTTGAGTCCGGCGTTCACAACGACGTGGTTGTGATCGATACGCACTACTTCGGCGGTGATGACTTCACCGGTACGCATTTCAGAGCGTTGCAGCGATTCGTTAAATAGGTCGGCAAAAGATTCAGACATGATTTTCCTCATCCACACAACAGGGTTCCAGCAGCATGATTGCTACTGTTTTTATAGCTGCTTGCGGCGATTTCTTGCGGTCAGCAAAGGCGCGTGACTGCGGGGTTACGTTGATGAACCTGTTGACCGAAGCACTGGCGTGCTTACAAATGAATGTACTGGGGTCAAAAGGGCCGGGTACCTTGCCACCATTCAAGAACCTGATCGACCGATTTTTCAATCGACAGATAGGAGTTGTCCAGGGGCCTGGCGTCATCAGCAGGCTTCAAAGGGGCGGCTTTTCGCGACGAATCGCGCGCATCACGTGCCTCTAAATCTTGCTGAATCCCGTCGATTGTAGCCGGATTTCCCTTTGAAATCAACTGCTTATGCCGGCGTTCCGCCCGGTGAAGGGCGCTCGCCGTGAGGAAGATCTTGAGCGACGCATCGGGGAAGATGACGGTGCCCATGTCCCGGCCGTCGGCGACCAGCCCCGGTAGCTTGCGAAAACTGTGCTGCAGCTCCAGCAAGGCGGCGCGAACCTCGGGGTGCGCCGATACCCGGGAGGCGGCCATGCCGGCCGCTTCGGTGCGGATGGCGTCGGACACGTCTTCGGGCCCGAGGAAGATCCGGTCGCCCTGAAAGCGCACCGGCAAGGTGCGCGCCACGCGGGCGACGCTACCGCCGTCGTCCAGCGAGATGCCGGCCATCGCCGCGGCATGGGCGCTGAGCCGGTACAGGGCACCGGAATCCAGGTAGTGGTAGCCCAGCCGGTGGGCCGTCAGGGCCGCCAGCGTGCCCTTGCCGGAGGCGGTCGGGCCGTCAATGCAGATGACGGGAATCCGGGCGGTGTCGGCCTCTGCCACATCGAACAGGGCCTCGAAGTAGTCTGGAAAGGTCTTGGCGACGCATTGGGGATCGAGAATGCGCACCGGCAGTTGCGCCGGGTTGAAGGCCGCCAGCGAAAAACACATGGCCACGCGGTGGTCGTCGTAGGTGCGGATGGCGCCGGTCGTCCACCGGGCGGGCGGGGTGATCTGGAGGTAGTCCGCGCCTTCTTCGACGACGGCGCCGAACTTTTGCAGCTCGCAGGCCATGGCGGCGATGCGGTCGGTTTCCTTGACGCGCCAGCTGGCAATGTTGCGCAGCGTGGTCGTGCCGTCGGCATACAGCGCCATCACGGCCAGTGTCATGGCGGCGTCGGGGATGTGGTTGCAGTCGAGGGTCTCGATGGCCTTGAGTGGCCATGCACCACGCCGAATGTTCAGGTAGTTGGGGCCCGCCTCCACGATGGCGCCCATCGTCCTGGCCGCATCGATAAAACGGATATCACCCTGAATGGAATCCGCACCGACGCCTTCAATGCGCAGGCCGTTTCCTGGTGCGATGGCTCCCAGGGCGATGAAATAGCTGGCCGAGGATGCGTCCGCTTCTACATGCAGTAGACCGGGCGACCGGTAATGGCTGCCAGCGGGAATGGTGAAGCGCTCCCAGTTTTCACGTCGCACGTGGATTCCGAAGCGGGCCAGCAAGTTGAGCGTGATCTCGATGTAGGGTTTGCTGATCAGGTCGCCCATGACCTGGATGACGATGTCGTGCTCCGTGGCGACCAGCGGCAGAGACATCAGCAGGGCGGTCAGAAACTGGCTGGAGACATCGCCGCGCACCAGGATAGGGGCATTCAGCGCAAGTTTCGGCTGGCCAATGTGCAGCGGCGGAAAGCCGTCCTGTCCCAGATAGTCAATGTTGCAGCCAAGCTGGCGCAGCGCATCGACCAGGTCGCCAATCGGACGCTCGTGCATACGCGGCACGCCGTGCAATTTGAAATCTCCGCCAAGCACCGCCAGGGCGGCAGTCAGCGGTCGCATGGCGGTGCCCGCGTTGCCCATGAACAGGTCGGCCTGTGGGGTTTTGATGATGCCGCCCAACCCGTCGATCTCGACTGTGGTGCTACCGGGGCCGATGTGGCGCACGCCACAGCCCAGCTTGCGCAGTGCGTCCAGCATGACACGGGTATCGTCCGAATCGAGCAGGTCGTGCAGGGTGGTGGTACCCGTGCACAGCGCGGACAGCAACAGCACGCGGTTGGAAATGCTCTTGGAGCCAGGCAGGCGGACTGAGCCTCCCGCGCTGTCCAGTGGGGGAATGTCCAGGAACTCGGTATCGAACATGAACCGGCGTTACTTTGGCGTTTTATGTGTCGATATGCGCCAGTTGGCGCGGGTCTCGCTGGCCTGCTCGATCAGCACCTCGAGCACATCGCCGCTGCTGGAGGAGATCAACTGCTCCAGGGACTGCAGGGTCTCCTGGAAGATTTTCGATTGCGCGAGCAGCTCTTCCCGGTTGGCGATCAGGATGTCACGCCACACCTTCGGGTCACTGGCGGCGATCCGGGTGAAATCGCGGAATCCGGGGCCGGCCAGGGCGAGGTATTCCTTGCCGTGGTCCTGGCCCGAAATGCCATTGATCAGCGCAAACGCGATCAGGTGTGGCAGGTGGCTGACCGCCGCATAGGCGGCGTCATGCGCCTGGGGCGACATCTTGAGCACGTGGCAGCCGAGCGCAGTCCAGAGGGTTTCCGCTTTTTGCAGCTGAATGGTGAAGGTGCGCTCGATCGGCGTGATGATGACCTGCTTGCCGGTGTACAGGTCCACATCGGCATGCTCGACACCCGAGACCTCCTTGCCGGTGATGGGGTGGCAGGGCACGAAGGAGCCGACATTGCCCTGCAGCACGCGCCGTGCGGCGTCCACCACATCGCGCTTGGTGGAGCCCACGTCCATGATCAGCGTGTTGGGCCCCACCAGGTGCCGGATCGCCTTGAAGGTGGCTTCGGTGGCGGACACGGGAACTGCCAGCAGCACGATGTCGGCCCCCGACACGGCCAGCAGTGCCGACGGCGCTTCCACATCGATGACGCCCATCTGGCGCGCGCGCTCGGTGGTGGAAGGTGACTTGCTGTAACCCACGACTCGCTTGACGAGACCTGCGCGCTTGAGCGCCAGCGCGAAAGAGCCACCCATCAGGCCGCAGCCGATGAGACCTAACTGTTCAAACATGTCGTGTTACCGGGGTATCTGTGAAACGTTGCATCAATCGCTGACCGGGTAGGTGCCGAGAACTTTGTAAAACGCGCAGAGTTGCTGCAGGTCCACCAGAGCCGCCTGGACGGCGGGCTGGGATGGGTGGCCCTGCAGATCAATGTAAAAATAATATTCCCATTGGCCGGAACGTGCTGGACGCGACTCAAAGCGGGTCATGGAGACACCGTGCGTCTTGAGCGGCACCAGGATGTCGTGCACCGCACCCGGGCGGTTGGGCACGGACACCACCAGGCTCACGCAGTCCTTGCCCGACGGCGGGGGCGAGGGCAGGGTTTGCGGCAGGCAGACCACGGCAAAGCGGGTGCGGTTGAATGCATCGTCCTGGATGGCATGTGCTGCGGTGTGCAGGCCGAACTGGGTCGCGGCCCGGTCACTGGCGATGCCTGCCCAGGCCGGATGCGTGCTGGCCAGGCGCGCACCTTCGGCGTTGCTGGAGACAGCGCGGCGCTCCACGTCAGGCAGGTGCGTGGTCAGCCAACCCTGGCACTGCGCCAGCGCCTGCGGGTGCGCCAGCACGACTTCAATGTTCTCCAGTGAGTCGGACAGGCGCAGCAGGTTGTGGCGCACCATCAGGCTGATTTCGCCCACGATGTGCAGCGGCGAGTGGAGGAACAGGTCCAGCGAACGCGACACCACGCCTTCGGTGGAGTTTTCTACCGGCACCACGCCGTAGCTGGCACTGCCGGCAGCGGTGGCGCGGAACACTTCATCAATGCTGATGCAGGGAACGTGCTCGATGCTGGCGCCGAAGAACTGCAGGGCGGCCTGCTCGCTGAAGGTGCCAGCCGGCCCAAGGTAGGCCACGCGCACGGGCGCTTCGAGGGCCAGGCAGGCCGACATGATCTCGCGCCAGACGGCTTCGACGTGCTCGCTCTTGAGGGGTCCCTGGTTCGTCTTCTGGATGTGCTCGATCACCTGAGCCACGCGGTCGGGCCGGAAAAAGGGCGAGCCCTCGCGTTTCTTGACCTCGCCGACCTCCTGGGCCACCTTTGCGCGCTGGTTCAGCAGGTCCAGGAGCTGCCGGTCCAGCGCGTCAATCTGCGCGCGCAAATCAGCCAGGCTGGCACTCATCGCAACACCTGTCGGGCGGTGGGGGATGTTGCAGACCCGTCGGCTATCGGCAACGGGGAATGGAAACTGGAGAGCATGTCGTCCTAGGCGTGTTTTTGTTCGAATTCTCGCATGTACGCCACCAAGGCCTCGACACCCGCCAGCGGCATGGCGTTGTAGATGCTGGCGCGCATGCCGCCCACGGACTTGTGTCCCTTGAGTTGCAGCAGTCCCTGGGCTTTGGCGCCCGCCAGGAAAGCCTCATTGCGGGACTCGTCCCGCAGATAGAAAGGCACATTCATGCGCGAGCGGCAACCCCGGTCCACCTTGTTGACGTACAGCCCCGAGCCGTCAATGGCGTCGTACAGCAAGCGGGCCTTGGCCTGGTTGCGGCGCTCCATGGCGGCCACACCGGTAACCGCGTCGCCCGGAGGGCCGTCCTTCTGGCGCTTGAGCCATTGGAAGGTGAGGCCGGCGATGTAAATCGCGTAGGTTGGCGGTGTGTTGAACATCGACCCGTGGTCTGCCACGGTCTTGTAGTCAAAGGCGGTGGGACAGGCGGGCAGCGCATGGCCCAGCAGGTCGTCGCGGACCACCACGATGGTCACGCCAGCAGGCCCCAGGTTTTTCTGGGCGCCACCAAAGGCCAAGCCGACGCGGTTCCAGTCCACCGGACGCGACGCGACATGCGAGGAAAAGTCGATCACCAGTGGCGCATCACTTCCCAGTGCTTTCAGATCGGGCAATGCATGGAACTCCACCCCATGGATGGTTTCGTTCGAGCACAGGTGCACATAGCTGGCATCCGGCCGCAAACCCCAGCTGGCGGGTGCCGGAATGGCGGTGAAGCCGGTGCTTTGCGCTGTTGCCGCGACATGCGTGCTGCAGTATTTGCGCGCCTCTTTCTCGGACTTCTCGCTCCAGCTGCCGGTGAGGACAAAGTCGGCCTTGCCAGCTCGTGAGAGGTTCAGCGGAACAATCGCGTTCTCGGCCAGGCCGCCACCCTGCATGAACAGGATGTGGAAGTCATCGGGCACGGCCAGCAGTTCCCGGAAGTCTGCTTCAGCCGCTTCGTAGATGGCAATGAACTCCTTGCCGCGATGGCTCATTTCCATCACGCTCATGCCGCTGCCGTGCCAGTCCAGCATTTCCGCAGCGGCCTGTTGCAATACGTCCTCTGGCAGTGCTGCCGGTCCTGCTGAAAAATTGAAAGGCCGGGTCATTTCTTCGCGGGTTTGGCGGCTTTGGGTGCGCCTGGTGCGTTGGATGCTGCGGGTTTGGAACCGATGATTTTCTCCGCGGCGACGTCGAACTCCCGCGCGCGGGCCTGGATGTCCGGCCGTGTGGCTTCGATGAGCTTCTGCACGAAGGTGCTGCCCAGTTCGGGGCTGGCCGCCTGGTACTTTTTGATGGCAGGCGACTCAAAAAATGCCGCAATCTGCTTGAGCTCGTCCACGGTGAAGCGCTCGGCATAAGCCGGTACCAACGCATCGGCACTGACCTTGGCGACCTGTTTGGAAATCAGCTTGATGGCGTCGTCGTCGTATTTCTTGAGTTCGGCGTTGAGGCTTTCCGACGCCTTGGGCTGGGCCGCCTTGGGGACGCTGGCCTCGAGCTGGGGCGCCCATTTGGCGATCAGCTCCTGGGCTGAGCTGCCAGCCAGCTGGCCGACCAGGCGTTCCAGTTCTGGCCCCTGCTGGAGCGCGACCACTTTGGCTGCCCACTCATTCTTGCTGTCGGCAGTTTGGGCGTGGAGCGTCGTGGAACAGGCCAGGGCAGCCCAGGCGAGCGTGGCAATCAGTTTTTTCATGGGGTGTTTTCCGGGTTTGCGGCGTCGGTGCCGTCGGTGGGAGGGGTGTCGGTGTCGTCCAGCGAGGCGTCGTTTTCCACGATGCGCTGCAGACCACTCAATTGTGAGCCCTCATCCAGGCCGATCAGCGTAACACCCTGTGTCGCCCTGCCCATCTCGCGGATTTCGCTGACGCGTGTGCGCACCAGCACGCCCTTGTCGGTGATCAGCATGATTTCGTCGTCGGTATGCACCAGCGTGGCGGCAACGACCTTGCCGTTGCGCTCGCTTTGCTGGATTGCGATCATGCCCTTGGTGCCGCGTCCATGGCGGGTGTACTCGGTGATGGAAGTGCGCTTGCCAAAACCGTTCTGGGTGGCGGTGAGCACGCTCTGCTGCTCGTCCTCTGCCACCAGCATGGCGATCACGCCCTGGCCGTCTTCGAGCATCATGCCGCGCACGCCCCGGGCGTTGCGGCCCATGGGGCGGACGTCGTTTTCGTCAAAGCGCACGGCCTTGCCGCCGTCGCTGAACAGCATCACGTCGTGCTTGCCGTCGGTGAGCGAGGCACCGATCAGGTAGTCGCCGGCGTCCAGGTCCACGGCAATGATGCCGGCCTTGCGCGGGTTGTTGAATTCGTCCAGCGCGGTTTTCTTCACGGTGCCCATCGAGGTCGCCATGAAGACGTACTGGTCGGCGGGGAAAGTGCGTTTCTCGCCGGTCAGTGGCAGCACCACGGTGATCTTTTCACCTTCCTGCAGCGGGAACATGTTGACGATCGGTCGTCCGCGCGATCCGCGTGAGCCGGCGGGAACCTCCCACACCTTGAGCCAGTACAGCCGACCGCGGTTGGAGAAGCACAGGATGTAGTCGTGTGTGTTGGCAATGAAGAGCTGGTCCACCCAGTCGTCTTCCTTGGTGGCGGTGGCCAGCTTGCCCCGCCCGCCACGCTTCTGGGCGCGGTATTCCGACAGCGGCTGGCTCTTGATATAGCCGGTGTGAGAAAGCGTGACGACCATGTCGGTCGGCGTGATCAGGTCTTCGGTGCTCAGGTCGAACGAGCTGTGCTCAATCTGGCTTCGGCGCGCCCCCAGTTTGGTCTGACCGAATTCGGCCTTGATGGCCGAGAGTTCTTCGCCAATGATGATGGACACGCGCTCGGGCCTGGCCAGGATGTCGAGCAGGTCGTCGATCTCGGCCATGACGTCCTTGTATTCAGCGACGATCTTGTCCTGCTCGAGCCCGGTCAGGCGCTGCAGGCGCATCTGCAGGATTTCCTGGGCTTGCGTCTCCGACAGGCGGTACAACCCGTCGTTGCCCATACCGAAGGCTTTTTCCAGGCCGTCGGGCCGGTAGTCGTCCGCATTGACCACGCCACCGTCGGCGCGCGTGCGGGTGAGCATTTCGCGCACCAGGGTGCTGTCCCAGGGCCTCAACATCAGTTCGGCCTTGGCGACTGGCGGCGTCGGCGCATTGCGGATGATCGCGATGAAGTCGTCGATGTTGGCCAGCGCCACCGCGAGGCCTTCCAGCACGTGGCCACGCTCCCGGGCCTTGCGCAGGTTGAACACCGTGCGGCGTGTGACCACTTCGCGGCGGTGCGACAGGAAGACCTGGATCAGGTCCTTGAGGTTGCACAGCTTGGGCTGGCCATTGACCAGCGCCACCATGTTGATGCCAAACGTGTCCTGGAGCTGTGTCTGCTTGTAGAGGTTGTTCAGCACCACCTCGGGCACTTCGCCGCGTTTGAGTTCGATCACCAGACGCATGCCGGACTTGTCGCTTTCGTCCTGGATGTGGCTGATGCCCTCGATCTTTTTCTCGTGCACCAGCTCTGCCATGCGCTCCTGCAACGTCTTCTTGTTCACCTGGTAGGGGAGTTCGTCGACGATGATGGACTGGCGCTGGCCCTTGTCGATGTCCTCGAAATGGCACTTGGCGCGCATCACGACCTTGCCGCGGCCGGTGCGGTAACCGTCCTTGACGCCATTGATGCCGTAAATAATGCCGCCGGTGGGAAAGTCCGGCGCCGGCACGATTTCCATCAGCTCGTCGATGGAGGCCTCGGGGTTCTTCAGCATGTGCAGGCACGCGTCCACTACTTCATTGAGGTTATGGGGTGGAATGTTGGTGGCCATGCCGACGGCGATGCCGCCCGAGCCATTGACCAGCAGATTGGGCAGCCGCGTGGGCATGACCAGCGGCTCCTGCTCGCTACCATCGTAGTTGGGGCCGAAGTCGACGGTTTCCTTGTCCAGGTCGGCCAGCAGCTCATGGGCGATCTTGGCCAGGCGGATTTCGGTGTACCGCATCGCGGCGGCGTTGTCGCCGTCCACCGAGCCGAAGTTGCCCTGGCCGTCGACCAGAAGATGCCGCAGGGAGAAATCCTGGGCCATGCGGACAATGGTGTCGTAGACCGACTGGTCACCGTGGGGATGGTATTTACCGATCACGTCGCCAACGATACGGGCTGACTTCTTGTACGGCCGGTTCCAGTCGTTGTTCAACTCGTGCATCGCAAAGAGAACACGGCGATGGACTGGCTTGAGGCCGTCTCGTGCATCGGGCAGTGCGCGCCCCACAATCACGCTCATCGCGTAATCCAGATAGCTTCTGCGCATTTCCTCTTCAAGACTGATGGGCAGGGTTTCTTTGGCGAACTGGGTCATGCGTGGCCTGGGTGAAATATTTCGGGACAATGAAAGCGCAACCGCGCATTTTACGGTGTGGCACTGTCAGTCGCTCTGTGGCGGGCCAGCAACAAACGGCCGAGAATCTCAGAACTGTGTCAGACGGATTCCAATGCTGGGTTGAAGGGCCGGGCAGGTGTGGCACAATCAATGTAACGCTTTGAGTGATGGTCATTCACGGCGTGTAAATTACCAATCGCAGCCAGTCTGCGGCTTTTCTCTAGAGGAGAACCATGAAGAAACTCAACAAAGTGGCAATGTTGTTTGCTTCCGCAGCGCTTGTTACCGCCGCCGGTGCACAAACTATCGACAACTGGAAGAACGGCTCTAACGAACTGGTCTGGAAAAACGGCACCAACGAACTGTGCTGGCGCGATGCCAACTGGACACCTGCCACCGCAGCCCCTGGTTGCGACGGTGCCATCGTTCCCCAAGCCGCTCCTGCTCCAGCCGCTGTCGCTCCTCGCGCTGCTGCTCCTGCACCTGTCGCTCCTCCTGCTCCTCCTGCCGCCACCAAAGTGACGTACGCTGCCGACGCTTTCTTCGACTTCAACAAGTCGGTGATCAAGCCTGAAGGCAAAGCCAAGCTGGATGACCTGGTCGGCAAGATCAAGGACATCAACCTGGAAGTCATTATTGCCGTGGGTCACACTGACTCCGTCGGCAGCGATGCTTACAACCAGAAGCTGTCGGTCCGTCGCTCGGAAGCCGTCAAGGCCTATCTCGTGTCCAAAGGCATCGAGAAAAACCGCGTGTACACCGAAGGCAAAGGCGAGAAGCAGCCTGTTGCTGACAACAAGACCGCCGAAGGCCGCGCCAAGAACCGTCGCGTGGAAATCGAAGTGGTTGGTACCCGCGCCAACAAGTAATCCTCACGGATTCCATGAAAACCGCGCCTCGGCGCGGTTTTTTTATGCCCGGGCGATAATCAAACAATGTCTATTTCCGATAACTTCGATCCTGCTGAATTGGCCAAATTTTCTGACCTGGCCCATCGCTGGTGGGACACCGAAAGCGAATTCAGACCCCTGCATCAGATCAACCCGTTGCGCCTGGACTGGATAGACAACCTCGTGTCCCTGAAAGGCCAGCGTGTGCTGGATGTGGGTTGCGGCGGCGGCATCCTGGCCGATGCCATGGCCCGCAAGGGCGCCGACGTTCTGGGTATTGATCTGGCGTCCAAGGCCTTGAAGGTAGCTCAGTTGCATGCGCTGGAGGCCCACACGCAAGGTGTGTCCTACCGTGAAGTCAGCGCAGAAACCCTGGCTGCAGAGCAGCCCGCAAGCTTTGACGTGGTGACCTGCATGGAGATGCTGGAGCATGTCCCCGACCCGTCCTCGGTCGTCAGGGCCTGTGCCGATTTGGTCAAACCCGGCGGATGGGTGTTCTTCTCCACCATCAACCGCAACCCCAAATCCTTTTTGTTCGCCATCGTCGGCGCCGAATACCTGCTGAACATGCTGCCTCGCGGCACCCACGAATACGCCAAGCTGATCAGGCCCAGTGAACTGGTGGCGTACTGCCGGGGTGCCGGGTTGACGCTGGAGCACACGCGGGGCATGGAATACAACCCGTTCACCCGCCATTACTGGCTGAGCGCGGATACCAGTGTCAATTACATGCTGGCAACCCGGAAAACCTGAAAGCGCGATGACCATGTTCCATCCGATTGAAGCGGTCCTGTTTGATCTGGACGGCACGCTGATCGACAGCGCCCCCGATCTGGGAGCGGCCGCCGACAAGATGCGCACCGACCGCGGCATGGTGTCCCTGCCTTTTGCCGATTACCGGCCCATGGCGGGTGCGGGCGCGCGCGGCATGATCGGTGTGGCTTTCGGCCTCACGCCACAGGACGACGGCTACGACGCCCTCAAGGAGGAGTTTTTCGTCAATTACGAGGCCTGCATGACCGAGCGGACCTATGCCTTTGACGGCGTGGCCGAGCTGATCGCCGAACTGGACCGCGCTGGCCTCAAGTGGGGTGTGGTGACCAACAAGTCCGAGCGCTTCACCGTGCCGCTGACGCGGCGGATGCCGCTGTTTGAAACGGCCAGAACCATCGTCAGCGGAGACACCACGCCGCACGCCAAACCGCATCCGGCCCCCTTGCTGGAGGCGGCACGGCAGCTCGATATTGCCCCCGGGCGTTGCGTCTACGTGGGCGATGACGAGCGTGACATCGTGGCAGGCCGTGCGGCCGGCATGCCGACGGTGGCAGCCGCTTACGGCTATCTGGGGTTCACGGCCGACACCGAGGTCTGGAAAGCCGACGCCACCATCTCGGCCCCAGGGGCACTCTTGAATTTGCTGCGAATGCCTTAAACTAGTCTGCTTGGGGCTGCATTGGTTTCGACGTGGGTTCGGACGCGGTGTGGTGCATGTCGAGCTGAGTGTGCTCGTAAAACTGATTCAAACAAACTAACTGCAAACGACGAACGTTTCGCACTCGCTGCTTAATTGCCAGTGAGCTTTACAACAGCAGGCCGATGGGCTGGGCAAGGGGTATTTGACGCAAGTTGAACGCTCCCGGCTGTAAAGATAATTTCATCGGCTGGCTCCGGGCTGGGTACCTTAACCCGGGGCAAGACAATAGGGTGCTGGCGTCCTGTGCAGCGTGCGACTGCGCGACACAGGTGGCGAGACTCAAATCAGACCGCTAAACATGTAGATCTGCCCGAACAAGGCTTGCGGACGGGGGTTCAAATCCCCCCAGCTCCACCATACGACCCGATCAAGGCCGCCAGCGACACCCGTTGGCGGCTTTTTTTTGCCTTGCGCCAGGATGCCCCGATTGCCTTGTCTGTGCGCCGAGTCTCAGCGCAAATCGCCGCGGCGGCTGTCCAGCGGTGCGATGAACGAATTGTTCTGTTGCCACAGGCCGGCGAAGTCGCTGTCGCTTCTCAGCTGGCTGTCGGGGCTGGACATGGATTCGGGGCCAAACCCTGACGAATTGCCGGAAAAATCGCCGTGCCGGCTGTGCCGTTGCCGGTCAATCTGGGTGCGCAACTTGACATGGGCGGCGGCCAGCCGTTCCTCGTCCCGCTTGCGCTCCATCTCCCGGGCCGCTGTCGCGGATTCTCCCAGGAACTCCATGCGGATTTCGGCGACCGTGGGGGTGTTGCTCGACTTCACCACCCAATACCCGATGCCGCACTGCGACAGCAGGGTCAGCTTGAGCTGACGGTTGCTGCGGGAAATGCCTTTTGCGCCGGGAACGTCCACACAGCCCACGACTGTGCCGTCGGTCGCGCAGATCGTGAATGTGCAGTACACGCCGCTGAGCAGGTTGTACCAGTGCAGGCCGGTTTTCTGGTTTTCGGGGATGGTGAAGCGGGTCACGGGGATCTTGATCATCACGTGATGATCGAAGAACACCCGGCTCAACCACAGCCAGACCTTGCGCTCCTCGGTGTTGACGAGGCCGCGTGGGTTCAGCGGCCAGTGGCGAGGAATGCGCTTGTGCTTCCTGGCGGTACGGCGGATGTTCCAGAGGCAGAGCAGAGCCCCGGCGATCACGCCGACACAGGCTGAAGCTGCAATCCACCATCCCAACATCTGGTTCATGACATTGATTGAATAACTAAGTGCTACTGAAGGTAACAAAAAGATACAGATGGGGTAAGGTAAAAATTCACGGAATTTTCCGTTGTTTGGGGTATTTTGCGGAAATAAGACGGCTGGATGATGTGTGTGTGATGGCGCCCCGGTGTTCGATGGCGATGTGTGTCTGGGGTGTGGAGGCCGCGGCGCAGCGCCTCGCCCTCATGGACTCCGGACAGGACCGACAATGCGTCATGGCGACGATGCAATTGCAGGACATTCTTTTTTCCCAGGGCTTTGGCACCCGACGTGTGTGTGCCGGACTGGTTCAGCAGGGCCTGGTGACCGTTTCTGGTGTGCCCTGCCTGGAGCCGGCGACGGATTTTGCCGTGGAGGGTCTGCAGTTTTCTGTGCAGGGCGTGGCCTGGACCTATCACCCGAAAGCCTATTTGATGCTGCACAAGCCTGCGGGCTACGAGTGTTCGCAAAAGCCCAGCACCTACCCCAGCATCTACACCCTGTTGCCAGCGCCCATCCGCCAGCGCGGTGGCGGTGCCGCGGCGGGTGTGCAGGCAGTGGGGCGGCTGGATCAGGACACCACCGGCCTCTTGCTGCTGTCGGACGACGGCAAGTTCATTCACCGCATGAGCTCTCCCAAACACCACGTTCCCAAGGTCTACGAGGTCCGGGCCAAGCACCCGGTGGACGACGGGCAAATCCAGCGGCTGCTGGCTGGCGTGGTGCTGGACGACGATCCCAAGCCCGTCCGCGCGGCCACCTGTGAAAAAACCGGGGACCGGCAACTGAGCCTGACCCTCACCGAAGGCAAGTACCACCAGGTCAAGCGCATGATTGCCGCCGTCGGCAACCGGGTGGAAGAGGTCGGGGGGCTGCACCGTTCGTGCATCGGGTCGCTGGCCTTGCCGCCGGATCTGAAGCCCGGGGCATGGCGCTGGCTCACGGCGGAAGACCTGACCCGCATTTCGGCCTGACGGGTTCATTTCACGACTCCCCACTTCACGACGCCAAGTCCCGGCGGCCATCCCTGCGCTCAGGGGGCTGCGGGCGATGCGCCCCACACAATCTAGTGCATTTCCGCAGGCTGGGTGTTGTCCTGAATCAGGAAGGAGTCATTCCAGTGGCTGGGCATGCTGCTGGAGTCCGGGTTGGACAAGCTGGGCGCCTTGATCTTCCGTCTGCCGCGTTGTACGACCAGCGTTTGCTGCAGGTTGGCTCTTGCCACTCTCACGATGGCTTCTTCCCGCTTGGTCGTCCTGATCCTGGCCGCTTCTTCTCCCAGGAACTCATTGAGAATCTCCTGCGGCTCAGGCAGCCTGGCCGCGTGGATCACGGTGTAGCCGATGCCGCATTGCCCCAGCAGGTTCTCCTTGAGCAGCCTGACTTTCCGCGAGGATCCAAACGCCTTGGGCACATCCACGCAGCCGACCACCTGGCCGATCTCGTTGCACACCGCAAAAGTGCAATAAATGCCTTTGAGCAGTTCGTACCAGAACAAGCCGTTCTCCGTCGGATTGGGTTTGGTGAAGCGCGTGACCGGCGTCTTGATCATGACGTGGTAGCCCTCGAAGGTGGTGCCCAGCCACCGCCAGACGCGCAATTCCTCGTCGTTGAGCAGTTCCCGGGCATGAATGGGCCAGTGGCGCGGAATCTGCCGTTTTCTCCTGGCAGCCCACAGCCCGTAAAGCCATACCCCGAGGCCTGAAAAAGCCACCAGAGCCAGTCCCAAAAGCACGGAGTTGGAGAGCGTGTTCATGCTGCGTCACCTGCCTCGATACTCAAAGTTACAAGCTACGCCTCGCGCGGAGCGGGGGACATGACATGGATCAACAAAGCACCAACAAACAGGGGATTCGGTAACATTCCCGCTGAAATCGACCCACCTCGGGCTGGATCAGCCCTGCTGCACAGCCCCACCCACACGGAGAGTTTTGTGATGGACAAACGCCAATTCCTGAACCTTGCCGCCTGCGGCGCGGCAGTCCTGCCCGTCTGTCTGGAAGCGCAGGCGGCCACTACCAGGACGCTCCGCGGCCCGGCCCTGCTGACCGTCAGCGGTGCGATAGGGGCCGGCAATCGCGGTGCGCTCGACCCTGCGCTGGACCAGATGATGGCCAAGCAGAAGATCCGGTTTGACAAGGCCCAGGTGTTTGACTTTGCAGCCCTCACCGCCATGCCCGCCGTCAGCATCAGGCCCACGCTGGAATATGACAACCAGGCCCATGCGCTCAAGGGCCCTTTGCTGATGGAGGTGATGAAGGCCTGCGGGGTGAAAGTGACCGACAGGACGGTGTTCTTCCTGCGTGCCGTGGACGGCTATGCGGCGCAGATCAGCGCTGCCGACGCGGCCAGGTACCGTTTTATCGTGGCGACCCACCTGGACGGCCAGCCCATGGCCCTCGGTGGGCTGGGACCGCTGTGGGCGGTTTACGACGCCGACCGTTTTGCCGACATGGCTGCCAAGCCGGTGTCAGCCCGTTTTGCGTCCTGCCCCTGGGCCACCTACCACGTGGAGGTCAAGGAGGCCTGATGCTTCCGGCGGGAAGGATCAGCCGATGTGCGCCAGGAATTCCGTGATCGCCTGCAAGGTCGCCTCGGGCTGGTCCCGCTGCGGCGAGTGGCCGCAACCGGCCAGGCGCAACTGCCGGGCCTGGGGTGCGGCGGCGGCAATGTCATCGAGCTGGCGCAAGGTGCCGTATTCGTCATCCAGTCCCTGGATCAGCAGCAGCGGTGTCGTGATGCGACTGCAGTCGGGCCGGATGTCGAAGCGGCGAAACCCATTGGAAAGCCACACGTCGTTCCACTGCCAGAAGGCCCCATCCACATCGGCGTGGTAACGGGCCAGGCGCTCGCGCAGGCCACCCGACTCATAGGCGATTCGGGCCTGTGCAATGGCCTGTACCGAGACATCTTCCACCACCACATGGGGGGCCATGGCGATGCATGCCGCCACGGGCTGGGCACTGGCATGGAGCAGTGCAATGGTGGCGCCGTCCGAATGGCCGATCAGCACCGGATGGGCCATGTCCAGTGCCTTGAGCAGCGCCGGCAGCACATCCAGCGCCTCGCGGTGCATGTAATCGGGCGTCAGGCGCCCACAGGGCTGGCCGTTGCGCAGGCCGGGCTCGCCGCGTACATCCGGCACCGGATCCGACTGGCCATAACCTCGCCGTGAATAGACGAGGCCTGCGCGGCCTGTGGCCCTGCACACCGCCGCTGGCCAGTTCACGCCGCGCTGCGTCCACAGGCTGACCGAGCCCAGCCCCTCGTGCAGGAACACCAGCGGTGCGCGGCCAGCAGGTCCGTCAATGCGCTGAACCTCCAGCCGGATGCCCTGGATCTCCACTGTGTTGACGTCAGCTTGCATGCCGGCATCGTAAAGGATGTGCGCAAAGGTCACGGGTCACACGTTATGGTGGCCTGGCCGGGTTTCTGGCGGGGACGACACCCCTCGGCCCGGTACACTAGACCATTGCGTGTAGAAAGATCGTGTTTGTGAATTTTCAAGTTCGTTGTGTGGTTGTCTGCCTGTCCCTGGCGGGCACTCTGGCCGGGTTTTCCGTTCTGGCACAAAAGGCGCCTGTGGCAGCCACCCCGGCCGTACCTGCCGTCGCTGCGGCCCCCGCGCCGTTCGCGTCGGGGCCTGTCCAGTCCCCGGTGTTTGTGCTCAATTCGCTGGACGACAGCGTGAGTGTCATCAACCCGGCCAACTGGACCGAAACGCGCCGCATTGCCACGGGCAAGCAGCCGCATCACCTGTACCTCACACCCGATGAAAAATCGGTGATTGTGGCCAATGCACTGTCTGATTCCCTGACCTTCATCGATCCCAGGACAGCCGAGGTGCAGCGCACCGTGCGCGGCGTGATCGATCCTTATCAACTACGCTTCTCGCCAGACATGAAATGGTTCGTGACGGCCGCCAACCGGCTCAACCACATTGACATCTACCGCTGGGATGGCAAGGACATCACGCTGGTCAAACGCGTGCCGACCGGCCGCACGCCCAGCCACCTCTGGATCGACAGTAAAAGCAGCGTCATCTATTCCACCATGCAGGACAGCGATGAGCTGATTGCGATTGACCTCGCCAGCCAAACCGTCAAGTGGCGTAGCAAAACCGGCCCGATTCCGGCCGATGTATACGGCACGGCCGATGACCGCCTGCTGCTGGTGGGCCTCACGGGCGGCGACGCGGTCGAGGTCTATGACGTGAGTGGCAAGGAGCCGCAGCGCATCAAGGTCATCAAGACCGGCGCAGGGGCACACGCCTTCCGTGCTTTCGGCGACAAGCGGCACGTGCTGGTGAGCAACCGTGTGGGCAACTCCATCAGCCGGCTCGATCTGCAGACCCTGGAAGTGGTGGACAGCTACCCCGCGCCGGGTGGACCGGACTGCATCGAAGTGAGCCGTGACGGCAAGCAGATTCTGGTGACCTCGCGCTGGGCTCGCAAACTCACGGTGATTGATGTGGCCACCCGCAAGGTCGTGCGGCAGGTCAACGTTGGAAAGAGCCCTCACGGTGTCTGGACGCTGGATCACTCGCCGAGGTAGTGAGGCCCCACGGTGGATGTGGCCCCCACGGTCGCTCACTGCGTGTAGCTTCCTGCCCCACGGGAAGGCTGCTGCGCCTGCGGCCCGGCCCTTCGTCAGGCTCAGGACAGGCCAAGGCCGGTTCCGCGGCCCCGGCTTGGCTTTGAGCCTCCCGCAGTCGCTCATTGCCATTGCCATTGCTTTAGCCGCTGGGTACTTGCCCTCTGCTGTTTGGGCTGCGGGGGCAAACAATGCCCAAGTGGTGGTCGAACCCGCCTCCTGCAAACCTGTTTACTTGACGCTGGACACCGGCCACATGGCGGTGGCGCCGCTGATGGCCGACATCCTGAAGCGGCATCAGGTCAAGGTCACTTTTTTTGCGGCCAATGAACGCACGCAAGAGGGTGACGGCAGCCTGGGCAACCATTGGGCCGGCTGGTGGAAGGCGCGCGCGGCAGAAGGGCACGCATTCGCTTCGCACACGTGGAACCACAGCTACTGGCGTTCCGATGTACCGGGCACGTCGGGCATGTCCACGCAGTTCGTGGTGCGACCTTCCGCAGGGCCCTCGGAAGGCCAGGATGTCACCTGGACCGCGCGCCAGTATTGCGAAGAGATCACCCGCGCCGCGACGCGGCTGCAGGAGATCACGGGTCAGCCCGCGCTGCCGGTTTTCCGGGCTCCCGGCGGTAAAACATCACCGCAGTTGCTGGCCGCTGCCAAAGCCTGCGGCTATGCGCATGTGGGCTGGTCGCCTACCGGTTTTCTGGGGGATGAATTGTCGAGCGACAAGTTTCCCAATGCCCTGCTGCTCAAGAAGGCCTTGCGGGACATCCAGCCGGGCGACATCCTGATGGCGCATCTGGGCATCTGGTCGCGCAAGGATCCTTGGGCACCCGCGGTGCTGGAGCCGCTGATCATCGGCCTGCAGTCGCGCGGTTTCTGTTTCCGGACCTTGCGCGAACACCCTCAATACAGGGAGTGGATAGCCAGCCACGCCAGCGCCCCGCCTGCAGTCCCTGCAAAATAATCGCATGGACTGGCTGGCCGATATTTTTTCCAACACGCAGCAATGGCTGTTCGAGGCCGCGGTGCAGCCTGCGCTCTTTGCGCTGGGGCTGGGCAATTTCCTGGAAGACGGCTATGCGGCCACCGCGTGGTTCATGGCAGGCCTCATCCAGATCGTGATCCTGCTGGCCATCATCGGCCCGCTGCAGCGCTGGCGACCGGTGGAGGCCGTGACAGACCATGCCACCATCCGCACGGATGTGATCTATACCCTGATCCATCGTCTCGGCCTGTTCCGGCTGGCGCTGTTTTTCACGCTGGACCCGCTGTTTGACGAGGGCTTCGGCATGCTCCGGACCGCCGGCATCGGCACCTTTCACCTGGACCAGCTCTGGCCCGGCGTGAGCGACCACGCGGTGGCCAGCTTCGTGATCTATCTGGTCGCTTTTGACCTGGTGGCTTACTGGACGCACCGGGGCCAGCACCAGTTCGAGTGGTGGTGGCGCCTGCATTCCCTTCATCATGCACAGCGGCAGATGACGATGTGGAGCGACAACCGCAATCACCTGCTCGACGACATTCTGGTTGACACGGTGGTGGTGCTGGTGGCCCAGTTCATCGGCGTGCCGCCCGTGCAATTTGTAGCCATCGTGGCCTTCACCCAGCTCAGCGAGAGCTTCCAGCATGCCAACCTCCGGGTGTGGTTTGGCCCATGGGGAGAGCGGCTGTGGGTCAGCCCGCGGTTTCACCGCCTGCACCACGGGATTGGTATCGGGCATGAGAGCCATGGTCCGACAACACTGGGCGGGCACAACTTCGGCGTGTTGCTGCCCTGGTGGGACGTGCTGTTCGGGACAGCCAATTTCCAGCTGCGCTACGAAGCGACCGGTGTGCGCGACCAGGTCGAGCAGCAGCGCGACTACGGCCGTGGTTTCTGGTCGCAGCAGTGGATGGGCGTCAAGCGTCTGGTGGGTAAGGCCTGAACGCGTTACAGCCGTCTTCACCAGGCATGAGCCGCGGGACTGGCCTTGGCCTGTCCTGAGCCTGTCGAACGGTCAGGATGATCGGAGTACGGGTGAGCGACCGTGGGGGCTACACTAAATCATGAGCAAGCTTCTGGACTCCTTCTGGCGGGCGGTGATGTACTGCCTGCATCCGCGGGTGATTGCGCTGTCGGTGTTGCCGCTGGTGATCATGGCGGCGCTGTCGCTCGGGCTCGGCTATTTCTTCTGGAGCGATGCGGTGGAGTTTGTCCGCCAGCAGCTCGGTGACCATGAAATGGTCAACACCATGGTCGGCTGGCTGGAGGGCTTGGGCCTGAGCAGCCTGCGCCTGGTGCTGGCGCCGGCCCTGCTGCTGTTTCTGGCCATCCCGGTCATCGTGGTGGTCTCGCTGCTGTTCGTGGCCATCTTCATGACGCCGGCCATGGTTGCGCTCGTGGCGCAACGGCGCTTCCCGCAGCTCGAGCGCAAAAAGGGCGGCTCGCTGCTGGCCAGCCTGTTCTGGTCCCTGGGCTCGACGCTGATGGCCATGGTGGCGATGGTGCTGTCGATCCCGCTGTGGCTGATTCCGCCGCTGATCCTGATCCTGCCGCCGCTGATCTGGGGCTGGCTCACTTACCGCGTGATGTCCTATGACGCGCTGGTGGACCACGCCAGCAGCAGCGAGCGGCGCCAGATTTTCCGGGAGCACCGCGGGGCGCTGCTGGGCATTGGCGTGCTCAGTGGGTACCTCGGCGCCGCGCCCAGCCTGATCTGGGCATCCGGCGCCATGTTCGTGGCCATGGCACCGCTGCTGGTACCGCTGGCGATCTGGATCTACACACTGGTGTTTGCGTTTTCATCGCTGTGGTTTTCGCATTACGCGCTGGCAGCGCTGGAGGCGCTTCGCAAGAAGAACAACGATCTTTCCTCTGCCGGCATCCCGCCGCTCACCATCGAGGCGGTCATGCCTGAGCTGCCTTCTGGAAGATCACCACCGGCGCTGCCGCCTTCAGCGGATCACGGCGCTGGCCCTGCCTGAACGGGCACAGTCTTTTTCCTTGCTGGTTTTACGTTCTTCTTTTTCCGGACACCTCGCATGCCCACCCATTTCGGACTCATCATCGTGGGGGATGAAATCCTCTCCGGCAAACGCGCCGACAAGCACTTGCCCAAAACCATCGAGTTGCTCGCCGAGCGTGGCCTGTCGCTGGCCTACGCGGACTATGTGGGCGACGACCCGGCCCGCATCACCTCGACGCTCGAACGGGCGTTCGCAGCCTCGCGCGAGCAGGGCGACGTGGTGTTTTCCTGTGGCGGCATAGGCGCCACGCCGGACGACCACACCCGCCAGTGCGCGGCCAGGGCCTTGGGTCGTGACCTGGTGCTGCACCCGCAAGCCAAAGACCTGATCCTCGAACGCATGCAGGACGTGGCCCGGGAGCAGGGCACCGCCTATGAGCCGGATCGCCATGACAACATCCACCGCCTGAACATGGGGGTGTTTCCGGAGGGTGCGCAGATCATTCCCAACCCGTACAACAAGATTCCCGGCTTTTTCTGCGCCCCTGACCTGTCTGATGCGGCCGGCGCGCCGGGCGCCGGGGTGCATTTTCTCCCCGGTTTTCCCGTGATGGCCTGGCCGATGATGGCCTGGGTGCTCGACAACCATTACGCCCATTTGCACCAAAAGTCGGCTTACGTCGAAAAATCCGTGATCGTCTTTGGTTCCATGGAGGCCATGCTCACCCCTTTGATGCTCGATATCGAGGCAGCCCACCCCGGTGTGAAAGTCTTCAGCCTGCCCAGTGTGGACCATCCCCAGTACGGCCGCCATATCGAATTGGGCGTCAAAGGCGGGCCGGCAGCGGTGGAACAGGCCTATCCAGCGCTTCTGACGGGCTTGCGCACCTTTGATTTGACGTTCGGCCCCGAATTGGTGCGTTGAATAATTGCACTTAAATGGTGCATTTCAGTGGTGCGCCAAAGTTGTGCATCGGCAAAAATCGACTTTTTGCCCTTCTCGCCGAGGATGACCCGAATTTCAAGCCAGTTGACGGCACAATCCACCCCGGGGCATTCAACTGAACAGGGAACGTCTTTGGCATAAAAAGTGCATTCAGCCCGCCCGAAGATAATTTTTTAACCCACCATCCATACACAGGAGAATTTGATGGCAAAGACCGTCGCAGACGTCATGACAATGGTCAAGGAGAACGAGGTCAAGTTTGTTGACTTCCGCTTCACTGACACCCGGGGCAAGGAACAGCACGTGACCGTGCCCGTGTCTGCCTTCAGCGAAGACAAATTCACCTCCGGCCATGCTTTTGACGGTTCGTCGATCGCCGGCTGGAAAGGTATCGAGGCTTCGGACATGCAGCTCATGCCCGACCCCAACACCGCCAACATCGATCCATTCTTCGAAGAAACCACGCTGTTCCTGCAATGCGATGTGGTGGAGCCGAGCGACGGCAAGTCCTACGACCGCGACCCGCGTTCCATCGCCAAGCGCGCTGAAGCCTACCTCAAGGCCTCCGGCCTGGGTGATACCGCCTACTTCGGACCAGAGCCTGAATTCTTCATCTTCGACGGCGTGCGCTGGAGCAATGAACCCGGCAACGTGCATTTCGCCATCGACGAGTACGAAGCACCGTGGAACAGCGGCAAGGTCCTCGAAGGCGGCAACCGCGGTCACCGTCCCACCACCAAGGGCGGCTACTTCCCCGTGCCACCGGTCGACAGCACGCAGGACATGCGTGCCGAGATGTCCCTGATCCTCGAATCGCTGGGCATTCCGGTTGAAGTGTTCCACCATGAAGTGGCGGGCGCAGGCCAGAACGAGATCGGTACCAAGTTCAGCACGCTGGTCGAGCGCGCCGACTGGACCCAGAACCTGAAGTACGTGGTGTGGAACGTGGCCAATGCCTACGGCAAGACCGCGACCTTCATGCCCAAGCCTTACGCCGGCGACAACGGCTCCGGCATGCACGTGCACCAGTCGATCTGGAAAGACGGCAAGAACCTGTTCGCAGGCGACGGCTATGCCGGCCTGTCCGACTTCGCGCTGTACTACATCGGCGGCATCATCAAGCACGCCCGTGCACTGAACGCCATCACCAACCCCGGCACCAACAGCTACAAGCGTCTGGTGCCTGGCTTCGAAGCCCCGGTGAAACTGGCTTACAGCTCGCGCAACCGTTCTGCATCGATCCGCATTCCTTATGTGGCCAACCCCAAGGGCCGCCGCATCGAGGCGCGCTTCCCCGATCCATCGGCCAACCCCTATCTGGCCTTCTCGGCCCTGATGATGGCTGGTCTCGACGGCGTGGAAAACAAGATCCATCCGGGCGAAGCCGCCACCAAGGACCTCTACCATCTGCCGCCCGAGGAAGATGCAAAAGTGCCAACCGTGTGCCACAGCCTTGACCAGGCGCTGGAGTACCTGGACAAGGACCGCGGCTTCCTGACCAAGGGCGGCGTGTTCACCGATTCGATGCTCGATGCCTACATCGAGTTGAAGATGACCGAAGTCACGCGTTTCCGCATGGCGCCACACCCTGTCGAATACGACATGTACTACTCCCTGTAAACACAGGCGATCGACTCAAGCTGCTTACCGTTCCTTACGGTTTGTGGCCAAAAAAGGACGGCAAATGCCGTCCTTTTTTCGTGGGTAAGGGCATAAGGGTGGGTGCTCTTTATGTTTCGCGGGCTTTGCAGCATACTCACAGACCGACCTTGCCTTCGCGGGCACTGGGGTTCCAGATGAAACATACGTTACTGCTTTCCACTTTTTCCATCTTTCTGATGGGCGCTTCCAGCACCGGCTGGGCCCAGCAGGTGTACCGCTGTGCGGGTGCCGCGGGCGCGCCGCCCGAATACACCAACAACACCAAGGACGCCCAGACACGCAATTGCAAGCAGATCGCCGGGGGCAATGTCACGGTGGTGCAAAGCACGCCTGCGGCCAAGGCGGCTGTGCGTGTCGCAGCGGCAGCATCCACAAGTGGCCCGCGAACCGATGGCAGCCCGGATCAAAAGGCGCGTGACGGCGACACCCGCTCCATTCTGGAGACCGAGCTCAGGAAGGCCGAAGCCCGTCTGGCCGAGCAGCAGAAGGAATACAACAACGGCGAACCGGACAAACAGGGCATTGAAGGGCGCAATTACCAGCGTTATCTGGACCGTGTCGCCGAGCTGAAGGAAAGCATTTCACGCCAGCAGAGCGATATCGCCGGCCTCAAGCGTGAAATTTCCCGGCTGCCCGCCGCGAATTGACGGCGGCCGCCCGGCTTCTGGGCCAAAATGGAAAGCTTGAAAAAGCTTTTCGCCCTCAACCCGTCATCTTCCTCCCCGGCCACGGCTCTGGCCTCCCGGTTCCATTCGTTCGACCTGCTCGCCACGCTGGTGGCCGTGGTGCGGACCAACGGGACTGTGGTGTATGCCAATGCGGCGCTGGAAGACGCACTGGGCATTTCACGCCGCACGATTGAAGGCTCGCAACTGCCTGAATGCTTCACCGAGCCGGTCATCCTGCAGAACGCGCTGGAGGGCGCGGGCAGCAACGAGTTTGCCGCCCTGCGCTACGACGCGTGGTTGCGACGCCTGAACCACGAGCCCCTGCCGGTTCATGTGGTGGTCGCCCAGACCGACACGGTGGGAGAGGCGATTGTGGAGCTGCTGCCTCTCGAGCAGCAAGCCAAGCAGGACCGGGAGGAGCGCCTGATCGACCAGGCGCAGGCCAACAAGGAGCTCATCCGCAATCTGGCCCATGAAATCAAGAACCCGCTGGGTGGCATCCGCGGCGCGGCGCAGTTGCTGCAAATGGAAATCGGTAAGGACCTGACCGAGTACACCCAGGTCATCATCCATGAGGCCGACCGCCTGCAGACGCTGGTGGACCGCCTGCTGGCACCTCACCGCCGGCCGCATCTGGTCGGTGACGTCAATATTCACGAGGTCTGTGAGCGGGTGCGCTCGCTGATCGTGGCGGAGTTCCCCCGCGGCTTACGCGTCATGCGCGACTACGACACGTCGATTCCCGAGTTCCGCGGGGATCGCGAGCAGCTGATCCAGGCGGTTTTGAACATTGCCCACAACGCTGCGCAGGCCCTGGCCGAGCGCATCGCGGCCGGTGATGCACTGATCACTTTCCGGACGCGTGTGGTGCGACAGGTAACTTTCGGCAAGCAGCGCTATCGCTTGGCACTGGAATTGCATGTTATCGACAATGGGCCGGGTGTGCCGGACTCCATCAAAGACAGGATCTTCTATCCCCTGGTGTCAGGGCGTGAAGGCGGTTCGGGGCTGGGGCTGACATTGGCGCAAACTTTTGTCCAGCAACACCACGGTTTGATCGAGTGCGAAAGCAGACCCGGTTCTACAGACTTCAAGCTGCTGATACCGCTGCCTTGAGGCCTTTGTAGCCATGGTTTGACACAGAAGATGCCCGGCGCCACCAGCACGGGCAACAAGAAAGGGACTGCACGACATGAAACCGATCTGGATCGTTGATGATGACCAGTCCATCCGGTTTGTTCTGGAAAAGGCCCTGCTCCGCGAAGACCTGCCCACCCGCAGCTTCACCAACCCGCGCGAGGTGCTCGCCGCGCTCGAAAGCGCCAGCGAAGAAGACGGCCCGCAGATCCTGGTCAGCGACATCCGCATGCCGGGCGGCTCGGGCCTTGATCTGCTGGAAAAGGTGAAGGAAAAACTCCCCGGCCTGCCGGTGATCATCATGACGGCGTTCTCCGATCTGGACAGTGCCGTTTCCGCCTTTCAGGGTGGCGCTTTTGAGTACCTGCCCAAGCCCTTCGACCTGCCCAAGGCTGTTGAGCTGATCCGGCGTGCCGTCGAGGAAAGCCAGCGTGAGGAAGTGGCCGAAGAGCGCATGGCCGCCACACCTGAAATGCTCGGCCAGGCGCCCGCCATGCAGGACGTGTTTCGTGCCATTGGCCGACTGAGCCAGAGCATGGTCACGGTGATGATCACGGGCGAATCGGGCTCCGGCAAGGAATTGGTGGCGCGCGCCCTGCACAAGCATTCACCACGGGCCAATGGGCCTTTTGTGGCCATCAACACAGCGGCCATCCCCAAGGATCTGCTGGAGAGCGAGCTGTTCGGCCATGAACGCGGCGCCTTCACCGGCGCGCAGACCATGCGCCGCGGCCGCTTCGAGCAGGCCGAAGGCGGCACGCTGTTCCTCGACGAAATCGGTGACATGCCGTTTGACCTGCAGACGCGCTTGCTGCGCGTGCTGAGCGACGGGCATTTCTACCGCGTCGGTGGCCACAACGCCGTCAAGGCCAATGTGCGCGTGATTGCGGCGACGCACCAGGACCTGGAGCAACGCGTCAAGGAGGGCGGTTTCCGCGAGGACTTGTTCCACCGCCTCAACGTCATCCGTCTGCGGCTGCCGGCGCTGCGGGAGCGGCGTGAAGATGTGTTCATGCTGGCCCGCCATTTCCTGCAGCAAAGCGCCAAGCAGCTGGGCGTGGAGCCCAAGCGCATTTCAGACGCCGCCTTGCAGCAACTGAGCAATTTCGGTTTTCCCGGCAATGTGCGCCAGCTCGAGAATATTTGCCACTGGCTCACCGTGATGGCGCCGGCCCAGGTGATCGAGCCCAAAGACCTGCCACCGGAGGTGCTGGGTTCCACCACCGAAGCGGTCAAATCCATGGCGCCGGCTGAGAGGCTGGGTGATCCAGCAGTGCTGGCGGACCGGCCTGCCAGCGGCAGCGCTACGCCCATGGCGTCTGATGTGTCGTCCGCTGCGCCTGCCGCGTCACCGGCAGCCGTTGGGGTGGCCATGAGCTGGGAGAGTGGTCTGGAAGCCGAGGCGCTGGCCTTGCTGGCCACCGGGCGCAGCGATGTGTGGGATGTGCTGACCCGCCGTTTCGAGTCGAAGCTGATCCAGACGGCCCTGATCAACACCCGCGGCCGGCGCATCGAGGCGGCGCAGAAACTGGGCATTGGCCGCAACACCATCACGCGCAAGATCCAGGAACTCAATCTCGAATAGGCGCGAAGGCGCGCAGTGGCCTGCGGCAGCCATGCCGGAGGAGTTTGCGTGTGGATGGCACCTGTCCATCAGGAGTCCGCCGGCGATGCGGTGGACTGCCTCAGTGTTTCAAAATACCGGTTCAGGTGGCCAAGCGCCTGCTGCAAATCGATCATGCCGGCCGTCACGGCGCTCCAGTCCCCCCTGCTGTTGGCCTGTTCCATCCGCGCGCAGATGTCCGAAAGGGTGGCAGCGCCCACCATGGCACTGCTGCCCTTGATCAGATGCGCCAGTTGCTTGACCCGGGCGCTGTCGCGCTCGCTGACAGCCTGCTGCAGGCGGGTCACGTCGTCATCGTTGGCGCGCTGAAACTCGCTGAAAACCCTGCGCTCCACCGACGCGTCACCCGAGGACATTTTGGCCAGGACCTCGTGATCGATTGGGCAACTCACAGGCGACGTATCCGCAGTGCTGTGGGTCAGGCCTGCGACGGCACTTTCGGCCATGGGGCCGATGGGGGCGGTGGAGGGGGGCAAGGGCAGCCAACGGGTCAGCTTGACCAGCAAGCTCTTGAGTTCGACCGGTTTGGTGATGTAGTCGTCCATGCCCGCCTCCAGGCAGATGGCGGCCTCCCCGCTCAGGGCATTGGCAGTGCAGGCAATGATCGGGCAGCGGTGACCGTCACCCGAGGCGGCCTCCAGCGCCCGGATGGCTCTTGCCAGTGCGTAGCCGTCCATTCCGGGCATGTTGCAGTCCGTCAACAGCAGGCCATAGCGTCCTGACTGCCACATCTGAAACGCCTCGGTGCCGTCACGCGCGCTTTCAGCGGCATAGCCGAGCTGGTTGATCTGTCGCATCAGCACCAGCCGATTGGTCGGGTGGTCATCGACCAGAAGCACCAGCGTGCCTTCGATCTCTGCCTCGGCCGTGGTGGGCGCTGCCCTGTGGACCTCACCTTCTTTGCGCGAGGATCGCGTGGCCACTTGCGGTAGCGGGTTGCTCGACGCCAGCAAGGCTGGGTCGGCGGCCGGCAGCAGCAGCTCCAGCGTCATCGTCGTGCCCTGGCCGACCTCACTGTGCATGGCGATGGACCCACCCATCAGGCTCGCCAGCCGCCGGCTGATGGACAGGCCCAGGCCTGTGCCGCCGTAACGGCGTGCGGTGTTCAATTCGGCCTGGGCAAAGGGCTGGAAGAGCGCCTGCTGGTGAGCCGCTGAGATACCGATGCCAGTGTCTCTCACGCAAAACCGCAGTCTCTGGGCGTCATGGTGCTGTTCCATCAGCTCCACCCGAATGTCAATATGACCACTTGAGGTGAACTTGATGGCGTTGCTGATGAAATTGCCGAGGACTTGCCGCAGGCGGACGGGGTCCACCATCACTGCCGGACTGATGTTTTCGTCGATCTGGCAGTGAATGGGCAGTCCCTTGCTGCTGGCATTGCCGGAGTAGGTGTTCTGCAGGTCCTTCATCAAGTCCGAAAGATGCGTCGGCTCCGGGTGAATGTTCAATTTTTCTGCTTCGATCTTCGAGAAGTCGAGGATGTCGTCGATGATGCGCATCAGTGTTTTTCCGGACTCGCGGATCACCTTGAGCGCCGCGTGCTGGGCGCCGTCGAGCCGCGTCAGGCTGAGCAGCTCCAGCATGCCCAATACCCCGTTCATCGGCGTCCTGATTTCATGGCTCATGGTGGCCAGGAAAGTACTCTTGGCGTTGTTGGCCATGTCGGCTTCCCGCTTGGCGAGTTCTGCGGCATCCTTGGCCTGGATCAGTGCGCGGTCTGACTGCTGGCGCGCCAGGATTTCGCGGCGGATCTGATAGAACAGAATGGAAAAGAGCGCGGTCGCGGCCAGCAAGGTCAGAAAGACAGAGGCCAGCATCTGGCGCTGGAACATCGCTGACGCCTTTTCGCGTTGGGCCAGCAGGATCTGCTCCTGCTCATCGACACGGGCAATGACGGTGGCGATGGACTGCATGCTGTCGACCCCCTGGCCGGATGCGAGCGATTTCTGCGCACTGGCAAAACCCCGGGTCTGGTAGGTGGTGATGGTCTGGTCCAGCACTTCCAGCATGCGGTCTACCAGCGCATGAATTGGCTGGAAGTTGCCCAGTTGCGCGGCGTTGTCACTGATCAATGTCTCGATGGCGCCGATCTGCCGCGGCAAGCTCGACGCCAATCGCCGGTACTGGGCCAATTGCTCGTGTTGACCCGTGATCAGGTAATTGCGCTGGGCCAGGCCTGCGTGGGTGATGTCGCCATACAGCAGGCCGAGGGCTGCACGCACCCGCTGGGTATGTGCCACCTGTTCCGACATGCCGGTGAAGGTGGTGGTGGTACGGTAGATCATCCCACCGGCAACGGCCAGCAGCAGGATCGAGATACCGAAGCCCGTCAGGATCTTTCCTTCCATGGAGGTGAGGCGGATGGCGTTGCTCGCCTGCTGTGCAATTTGCCGGCGAAGGGTGGCCAGCATGCCCAGCCCCAGCAGCCCAAAGGCCATGGCACTGTGAATGGCCACTGGCGGAAGCAGGGTATCGGTGGTGACTTCGCTGGCGTTCCACGCATAACCCAAGATGGACAGTGCGCCGATCAGCAGCGTCACCGTGGCAGCAACGTAGCACAGCGCCTGCAGGCTGCCCCGGGGTGGGGTCAGCATCGCCATGCCAATCCCCACAAAGGCCGCCGCGCTGTAGGGCGACATGCGTCCGCGGATGGCGTTGTAAGCGCCTTGCTTGTCGAGAAACAAAAACTCGTCAATGCCCAGCTGCCAGCCGAACAGGTACTGCGCCCCCGTTGCGGCACCCAGCAAGCCGACGAGAAGAAACAGGGTCTGCGCCAGGCGCTGAAGCGGTGGCGGTTGCGAATGGGCCGCGAGCCAGAGTGCTGCGCCAGAGGCCATGAAGCCCACCGCCGTGTTGGCCTTCATCTCTACAGCGCCTGGAATCACGCTTTTCAGCACAGGCAGATCGCCGATCCAGCCCGCCAGAACCGTCAGCCCGATGCAGATAACGGCCAGCGCAGCAGCCTGGATCAAAAGACCGATCGGGTCCCTGCCGGCGCCGAGGTCGCCCGGGTGGCGTGGGGCTGCGGACAGGGCGGGGTGCATGGGTTACGTCGCTTCGGCCTGCGCGCGCGGTATGTCGGGCGCAGCGGGCAGTGTGAAGTGAAATACCGCCCCCTCGCCGACCTTGCCTTCGGCCCAGACACGGCCGCCATGCCGGGTCACGATTTGCTGGACGATGGGCAGGCCCACACCGGTTCCCTCGAACTCGTTGTCGTCATGGAGCCGCTTGAACACCTCGAAGAGCTCGTCGTAGCGGGCCATGTCAAATCCCGCACCGTTGTCCCTGACCGAATAGACCGTCTCGGCGCCGTCCCTGCGGCCTGTCACTTCAATCTGCGGGTTTGGCGTGCGGCTGCTGTATTTGACGGCATTCGACAGCAGATTGACCCAGACCTGGCGCAGCAGCGCTTCATCGGCGTGCGCCGACGGCAGTGGCCCCCGCTTGATGACGGGCCTGCGATGTTCGGGGTGGAGCTGCAACAGGTCGGCTATCACTTTTTCAGCCAAAGACTCCATGTCCACCTGTGCCTTGCGGATTTCACGCAAGCCTGCTCTTGAAAACGACAGCAGGTCGTCAATCAGCTTGGCCATGTTTTTGACACTGGCGCCAATCACCGACAGGTAACGCTGGCCTGTCTCGTCCAGTGCTGCGCTGTATTTCTTTTGCAGCAAATTCACATAGCCACCGATGACGCTCAGCGGCGAGCGAAGATCGTGGGTTGCTGCCGTGGTGAAGTTTTCCAGCCGCTTGTTGGCCGCCTCTAACTCCTTTGCCCTTGTCTGCAGGTCTTCGTTGAGGCTCTGTACTCGTTTTTCCAGCTCCTTTTGTTCCGTGACGTCTTCTGAAATGCCGAGAAGGTGGATGGGGACGCCGCGCTCATCCAGCACCGCCACCTTCTTGGTGCGCAGCAGGCGGATTCCCTTGTTCGCGGTGTGTATCGGCTCCTCGGATATCTCCAGATACCCGCCGCTGTTCAGGACTTCACGGTCCTTGGCGACGAAATGGTCTCCTTCGTTTTTCGGAAAAAAATCGTAGTCGTTCTTTCCCAGCAACTCCGCGCGCGGATAGCCAAGCAGACGCTCGCCCGCCAGATTCAATTTCACGAACCTCAGGTCGATGGCGTCCTTGATGAAGATCATGTCCGGGATGTTTTCGATCACCGAATCGAGGAAGCGATTGGCGGACACTGCTTCAGCGGTGCGCTGGCGCAACTGTTCGCGGCTGTCGTGCAGTTCCTTGTTGCGCTGCACGGTGGCTTCATAAGTGGACATCAGCAGGTCCAGGATTTGCGTGCGGCTGGCCGTGATCTGGTGATGCTGCCCGTGGAAAGTGATGTCAACTGCAGAGGTGTCCTCCGCGGACCTGCGCAGGGCCGGCTGGAGTGCGTGCGCCACCCGCGCCAGCAGGTGCTCCTTGTCATAGGGTTTGATCACAAAGCTGTCGGCGCCGCTCTTGAGGCCCAACAACACGTCGTCGGGTTCAGACAGGCTGGTGACCAGGATCACAGGCACATTCTTCAGGGTGGGCGCGGCCCTGATCTGGCGGCACAGTTCGTAGCCGCTCATGCCGGGCATGTTCACATCGCTGATGATCAGCGAGGGCTGAATCTGTGACGCCGTTTCCAAGGCACTGAGTCCGTTATGCTCGACGCTGACCTGGTAGCCCTGTTCTTCCAGCACATGGCGCAGCATCAGCGCCTGCACACTGCTGTCTTCTGCGATCAGGATGTGCGTTGTGTGGGCAGCATGGAGTGCGGGGGTATCCATGTGGCCACTTCCGCTTTGGGGCTTAGAGGGCAGACCGCGAGGTTTGCACTGTTCCCGAGACGATGGTTGCCATCGTCCCCCGCCGGGGCGGTGAGGGTGTGGCGCTTTCCTCGTGCAAGCTTTGTACGAGAGCGAGACGCCCGAAGTGCATCTTTTCCATACTGGATCATGCGGCTTCGCCCGCGTGCAGGCGAGGCCAGATTTGTAAAGATGAAAATATTTTACGTTTTGTGTTCGCTATCCGCTAGACATTTTTCAAAAAGTATGTATTTTTTGTACGGAATTATTTACCGCCAGCAGCTGCCTTTTGGACCTGCCGGCGCGCAGCTGTCGCAGCGCCAGGTTCAGGCCCATGCTGCGTTCAAGGCTGTCCCAGCTCGACGAGTACCGGTGCGTGGTCGCTGGGGCGTTCGTTCTTGCGCGGTGACCTGTCGATGATGCAGCCCCGCACCAGGGGTTGGAGGGCTTTGCTCACCAGGATGTGGTCGATGCGCAGACCCCGGTTGCGGCGGAAGGCGAATTCGCGGTAATCCCACCACGAGTAGCTCTTCTCCGGCTGCTCAAACATCCGGAAAGCGTCCGTCAGGCCCAGGCTTAGCAATGCGTGGAAGTGTTCACGCTCTTCGGTGGTGTGGTGAATGGTCTCGCGCAGGCCCTCCGGGTCCCAGGTGTCGCGGTCGTCGACGGTGATGTTGAAGTCCCCCAGCAGCACGAGTTGTTGATGAGACGCCAGCTCCTGCCGGAGCCATTCGCGCAGGCCGTCCAGCCATTTCATCTTGTAGGCGAACTTGTCGGTGCCCGGCGCCTGACCATTGACGAAGTAGCCGTTGACCACACGCACCTCGCCTTGCGGCGAATCCAGCGTCGCCGCAATCACGCGCGACTGCTCGTCGCTGAAGCCGGCGATGTTTTTCACCACATCGCGGGCTGGTGCCCGGCTGAGAATCGCCACGCCGTTGTAGGTTTTCTGTCCAAACACGGCGCTGTGGTAACCCGCCGCCTCCAGCTCCTTGAGCGGGAACTTGTCGTCGCTCAGCTTCAGTTCCTGCAGGCACAGCGCATCCACTGGATTGGCAGCAAGCCAGTCCAGCACCTGCGGCAGCCGAACGGCCAGTGAATTGACGTTCCAGGTGGCGATTTTCATGCTTGGTGCCTGCTGCCATCAAATGTGTAGCAAGGCCAGCGTGCCCAGCACCAGGCCTACGCCGGCCAGCGCAAACATGCCGTATTCCAGCCACTTCTTGCGTGTCAGCAGGGCAATGGCGGCCAGGGCAATGGAGACCTGCAGCACGGTGGTGGCCTGGGCCCAGCGATGGTGCTGGTGCATCTGCTCGTCCGATGACTTGTCCCAGGTGGTGGCTTCCGCCTCCAGCTTTTCGGCGTTGGTCTTGATCTCGGTTTTTTCGCTCTCGTAGCGGTCGATTTTCTTCTGGTAATTCGCCTTCTTGTCCTCGGGTGCGAGGTCGCGTGCAAACTCGGCCAGCGACTGCTTGGTACTTTTGGACTGGAAGTAATTCCACTGGTTGGAGGCCTCCGTCTTCTTGATGGCCGCGTTGTTCTTGTAGAGCCCTGCATTGGCCTGGGTGGCGCCGCCCATGTAGGAAAAGATGGCGCCAATGGTGGCGATGATGGCCGTGATCACGGCAATCTGCGCGATCATGCCGCTGCCACCTGCGTGGTTGTCGTGACCTCCTTGCGCTGCGTGCTCCAGCTCGTGGTCGTGGGGTCCGTGGACGTGAAAACCGCCTCCTGACATATCAATCTCCTCTGTGTGTTGGGGTTTGCTTATAGGTGATGAAACTGAACTTCAGCCCGCCGGCCGACACGTGGTCTTCCCGGGCTGTTTCATGCCAGCTCGCACCGAGAGGCGGCGCGTAGGCGTCGCCCTCGAAGTCCTGGTCGATGTGCGTGACTTCAATGCGCTCGGCCAGCGGTTCGGCCTGGCGGTAGATTTGCGCGCCGCCTATCACCCATGCTTCATCGGACGCCGCGCACAACTGCAGCGCTGCGTCCAGGCCGCTGGCAACCGTGGCACCGGGTGCTGCCCAGTCCGTCTGCCGTGTGATGACGATGTTGGTGCGGCCCGGCAAGGGCCGAAAGCGCGGTGGCAGCGAGTCCCAGGTCTTGCGGCCCATGATGACCGGCCAGCCCAGGGTGTGGCGCTTGAAGTGCGCCAGGTCTTCCGGCAGGTGCCAGGGCATGACGCCGTTCTTGCCGATCACGCCGTTGGCGGCGCGCGCAAAAATCATGTGGATGCGGGGCATGGGGGCCACTGCGGCTAGACAGCCACCGGCGCTTTGATGGGCGCGTGGTGCTGGTAGTCCAGAAACTCGAAATCCTCAAAGGCGTAGTCAAAGATCGACGCCGGCGTGCGCTTGATGTGGAGCGTGGGGTAGGGAAAGGGCGCACGGCCCAGTTGCAGGGCCACCTGCTCGGCGTGGTTGCTGTAGATGTGGCAGTCGCCGCCCGTCCAGATGAAGTCGCCCACGTCCAGCCCGCACTGCTGCGCCACCATGTGCGTGAGCAGGGCGTAGCTGGCAATGTTGAAGGGCACACCGAGAAAAATGTCGGCGCTGCGCTGGTACAGCTGGCAGCTCAGTTTGCCGGGCTGGCCGGGCACGGCCGACGGCGCCACATAAAACTGGAAGAAGGCATGGCAGGGCATCAACGCCATCTTGGACAGATCGGCCACGTTCCAGGCGCTCACGATGATGCGGCGTGAATCGGGGTTGGTCTTCAGGGTCTTGATGACTTCCGCGATCTGGTCGATGTGCCCACCGTCCGGTGTGGGCCAGCTGCGCCACTGCACGCCATAGACCGGACCCAGATCGCCGTCGGGCCGCGCCCATTCGTCCCAGATGGTGACGCCGCGTTCCTTGAGCCAGTTGTTGTCGCTGGAACCCCTCAGAAACCACAGCAGTTCCAGCACGATGGATTTGACGTGCACCTTCTTCGTGGTCACCAGCGGAAAACCTTCGTTCAGGTCGAACCGCATCTGGTGGCCAAACACGCTTTTGGTGCCGGTGCCGGTGCGGTCGGCCTTGAACACGCCGTGGGTGTCCACATGGCGCATGAAGTCTTCGTATTGGGAGCGGATGGGCCGCGCGGGTGGGGTGGTCATGTCAACAGGTTCCAGCTAGGTCGGGCCAGGGCAGCATGCGGCGGGAGCGATTTCGGATTCTAGGCGCATCGCTTCAAGTGGCTTTTCAGGGGCCGCCGATTGGGCACATGGGCGTCAAAAGTGTATATCCGGACGTATGTCCAAAAGGCATGAACAGCGGTGCGCGGCGGGAGGACAATCAGGGCTTCCATCCAGCGGCCCGAGAGGTCCATCACCATGAACAAACAACAAACGTCCGGCACCGAGACAGCCGCCTCCACCAGCCAGCAACAGCAATTCCAGCCGCCAGCGGAAGGTGCGACCTTGCGGGAGGCCGCGTTGGCTTACCACCGGCCGCAGAATGCCGACGACATCGGCGGCAAGATCGGCATTGCGGTGACCAAGCGCGTGGGCTCGATGGATGACTTGTCGCTGGCCTATTCGCCGGGCGTGGCCGCGCCTTGTGTCGAAATCGCACGCGATGCCGCGATGGCCTACGACTACACCGCCAAAGGCAATCTGGTAGCCGTGATCACCAACGGCACCGCGGTGCTGGGCCTGGGCAACATCGGCGCGCTGGCGGGCAAGCCGGTGATGGAGGGCAAGTCGGTGCTGTTCAAGCGCTTTGCCGGCATTGACGCCTTCGACATCGAGATCGACGAGACCGACCCGAAGAAACTGATCGAGATCATCGCCAGCCTGCACCCGACGTTTGGCGGCATCAACCTGGAAGACATCAAGGCCCCCGAGTGCTTCGAGATCGAGCGGGCCCTGCGTGCACGCCTGCCGATTCCGGTGTTCCACGACGACCAGCACGGCACGGCCATTGTGGTGGCCGCCGGCCTGATGAATGCCTTGCACCTGCAGGGCAAGACCCTGGAGACGGTGAAGCTGGTGTGCAATGGCGCCGGCGCGGCTGCGGTGGCCTGCCTGGAACTGCTGGTGGCGCTGGGCCTGACGCGCGCGAACATTCTGGTGTGCGACTCCAAGGGTGTGCTGCACACCGGGCGCGGCGCCAATGGCGACAACGGTGAAAAAGCGGCCTGGGCGCGTGATACCACTGCCCGCACGCTTACCGATGCCATGCAGGGCGCGGATGTGTTCCTGGGCCTGTCCGGCCCCGGCGTGGTGAGCCAGGCCATGGTCAAGAGCATGGCGGCGAGGCCCGTGGTGTTTGCACTGGCCAACCCGGACCCTGAAATCCGCCCCGAACTGGTCATGGCGGTGGCACCCGATGCGATCACGGCCACCGGCCGCTCTGACTATGCCAACCAGGTGAACAACGCGCTGTGCTTCCCCTACCTGTTCCGTGCGGCGCTGGATGTGGGCGCGCCGCAGATCAACGAGGCCATGAAAGAAGCCGCCGTGCTGGCTTTGGCCGACCTGGCCCGCAGCGACGCGGCTTTCGGCGCCATGAAGCTGCTGCCGACATTGCTGGATGGCCGTCTGCTGGAAGCCGTATCGCTGCGCGTGGCGCAGGCCGCAGCCGACAGCGGCTCGGCCAGGCGCGGGTTTGATGCCACGCTTTACCGTGAGCGTCTGGCCCGGCTGGCGCAGCGTTTGATCGGCTGAACGCCTGAGGCCGATCAGGGCCTGGCCAGCACGCGCCCCGGGTTCATGATGTTCTGCGGATCCAGCGCCTGCTTGATGGCGCGCATCATCTGCAGCGCCACAGGCGACTTGTAGTCGGGCAGCTTGGCGGCCTTCAGGTCGCCGACGCCGTGCTCGGCGGAGATCGAGCCGTCGAAGGCCTTGACCGAGTCGTACACCAGCGTGTTGACCCGATCTTCCCAGTCGCGCAGAAAACCCGCGCCATCGTCGGCGTAAACGCCGGTGGCGGGTGCCTGCACGTTGTAGTGCAGGTTGCCGTCGCCGAGGTGGCCGAAGTTGACCAGCCGCACGCCCGGAATCTCACGTTGCAGCAAGGCATCGGTGGCCTCGCAAAACGCCGGAATGCGTGAGACGGGAATCGAGATGTCGTGCTTGATGTTCAGGCCTTCCTCGGCCTGCGCCAGCGGAATGCTTTCGCGGATGTGCCAGAGCTGGTGCGCCTGCGCCAGGCTCTCGGCAATCACGGCATCGGTCACGCAGCCTTGCTCCATGGCTGTTTCCAGCAGGGCCTCGAAGCGCTCGCGCGCATGGGCCTCCGACTCACTGTCCGCATTCTCAAGCAAGACGCAGTAGGGTGTGGCCTCGTAAAACGGCACACGCATCTGCGGGTAGTGTTTGGCCACCAGGCCCAGCGCAAACTGGCCCATCACCTCAAAGCCGGTGAGGCCGGCGCCCAGATGCTGGTGTGCCAGCCCCAGCAGCGTGACGGCCTGATCGAGCGTGGGCACGGCCGCAAAGGCGGTGAGCGTGGCTGCGGGCAAGGGGTAGAGCTTCATCGTCGCCGCGGTGATGATGCCCAGCGTGCCTTCACTGCCGATGAACAGGTCGCGCAGGTCATAGCCGGTGTTGTCCTTGCGCAGGCCGCTCAGCCCATGCCACACCTCGCCCTGCGCAGTGACCACCTCCAGCCCCAGGCACAGCTCGCGCGCATTGCCGTAGCGCACCACCTGCGTGCCGCCGGCATTGGTGCCCAGGTTGCCGCCAATCGTGCAGCTGCCTTCGGCGGCCAGGCTGAGCGGGAACAGGAAGCCGGCTTTTTCGGCCTGCTCCTGCAGGGTCTGCAGGATGCAGCCGGCCTCCACCGTGATGGTCAGGTTGGCTGCGTCGATGGCGCGCACAGCGTTGAGCCGGGTGAGGCTGAGCACCACTTGCGTACCCGAGGTGTCCGGCGTGGAGCCCACCACCAGACCGGTGTTACCGCCTTGCGGCACCAGGCTCACACCCGCCGCCGCACAGGTCTTGACGATGGCCGCCACCTCGGCGGTGCTGCCGGGGCGAACAACGGCCAGGGCTTTGCCGCGCACACGCTTGCGCCAGTCCTGCTCCCAGGCGCCTAGGTCGCCGTCGGTCAGTACGTGGGCCGCGCCGATCGCAGCCCGCAAGGATTCCAGAAACTGCGTGTTGCCGTTCACGGTGCCTCCTGTGCTGCTTGAAGGTTCTGGCTGGCACTGTTCCTGAAGCGAGCCCGCACGTGCAGGGCGCAGGCGGCAAACAACGCCAGGCACAGCGCCACCTCGATGCCTGCCAGCAGGTTGCCGGGCGCACGGTCACTCCAGGCCCGGACCACGCCCTCGATGAAATAAAGCCACACCAGCAGGCTGACCCAGCGGTAGGTGTAGAGGCGGTTTCGCATGATGCCGGCCAGCGGGACCACCAGCGGCAGCACCTTCAGCGCCAGCAGCGAGCCGCCCGGCCGCACCGGTGCGAGCCACATTTCCCAGGCCAGACCCAGCACGATCAGGCCGACGAGGCTGCCCGTGGCAAGCCAGCGGGTGATGTCAATTTGCGTTGTTTTGTTCATGAGTGCCCAAGTGTCAGTGGCATGATACCGGGGATGAAATTTCAGCAATCCTTTCAGCAATCTCTGAAGGAGTTATGGGACAGCCTGTCCCACTTTCCCTGGCAGGACACTGCCTTTACCCTGCGCAACCGTTTCCGTGAAGACCACATGGGCCTGACGGCCAGTAGTCTGACGTTCACGACCACCATTGCGCTGGTGCCCTTCTTCACCGTGGCCCTGGCGGTCTTCACGGCCTTCCCGATGTTCTCGCAAATGCAGGGTGCGTTGCAGGGCTGGCTGGTGCAAAGCCTGATCCCTGACAACATCGCCCGGCAGGTGCTGGGCTACCTCACGCAGTTCAGCCGCCAGGCCAACAAGCTGGGCATTGCCGGTCTGGCGGTGTTGCTGGTCACCGCGATTGCCCTGATCCTGACGATAGACCGCACCCTCAACGGCATCTGGCGGGTCAAGAAGGCCCGCCCGCTGACGCAGCGGATCCTCATGTACTGGGCCGCCATCACGCTGGGGCCGCTGTTGCTGGCCGCCAGCCTGGCCCTCACCTCGTATGTGCTGTCGGCCTCCAGGGGGCTGGTGGGCGCCATGCCGGTCAGCCTGCGTTTTCTGCTCGACGTGCTGCAGTTCTTCCTGGTCGCCGGGGGCATGGCGGCGCTGTATCGCTATGTGCCCAACACCTATGTGCGATGGGCCCACGCCTGGACGGGGGGGCTCTTTGTGGCCGCAGGCATCGAGCTGGCCAAGCGGGCGCTGACCTACTACCTCGGCGCCGTGCCGACCTATTCGCTGGTCTATGGCGCTTTTGCCACCTTGCCGATTTTGCTGGTCTGGATTTATGTGTCCTGGGTCATCGTGCTCATGGGCGCGGTGATTGCGGCCTACCTGCCGAGCCTGCTGGCGGGTGTGGCACGCCGCGGCAGTGCGCACGGCTGGCAGTTCCAGTTGGCGGTGGAGGTGCTGCAGGCGCTGGACAAGGCGCTGCTCACGCCGCGCCGCGGCTTTGCCGGGTCCGAACTGGCGGCGCGCCTGCAGGTGGATGTGCTGCAGCTGGAGCCCGTGCTGGAAGCGCTGGTGGCGCTGGACTGGATCGGCCAGGTGCAAGGCAGCGACGAAGACGCCGAGGCGCGCTACCTGCTGCTGGCGCATCCCGACACCACCTCGCTGGAGCCCTTGATGCAGCGCCTGCTGCTCGACAAGGCGCCGTCGGTGCTGCCCCTTTGGCAGAAGGCCGGATGGCCGGAACTGATGCTCCGGGATGCGTTGGGGCGCTGAGCCGTGACCCGATGCCGGCGAGGCGCTCGCGCATGACACGCCGGGTGGTCTGCCTGTGTGCCGAGTGGTGCGGTATTTGCCGCGACTACCGCGACGGGTTTCAATCCCTGGCACCACGCTATCCGGCGGTGGAATTTGTGTGGCTGGACATCGAGGACGAGGCGAGCTGGCTGGACGACGCAGAGGTGGACACCTTTCCCACCGTGCTCGTCGCGGACGACGCCACGGTCCGTTTTTTTGGCCCCCTGACGCCGCAGCCTGAGGTCCTGGTGCGGATTCTGGACGCGCTGGAACGTCAGCCGACCCGGGAGGTGCTCAGTACGCCGCGGTGGGTGGTGTCGCTGGCCCGGGCGCTGTCGCTTCGCTGAGCCGGCGCGCGGACTGGACTGACCCACTGTTCACTGCTGCCTCGTATGCACCGCGCGGTGCCGCGTCACACCCGGCTGGCGCAGGGCGGCATGCTTGGTGGCGCGGGCTGTGACCCGTGCCCGCCACAGCTGGAAGCTCGGGCGCCTGAGTTCGCGCCGCATCAGCGCAATCACGGCCGACTCGGTCAGGCCAAACTGCAGCTCGATCGCCTCAAATGGGGTGCGGTCTTCCCAGGCCATCTCGATCACACGGGAAATATCCGAAGGGCTCATGGCCGCGTCACACCAGGAAGGTTCGCAGCGCAGCCAGCGTGGCCTCGGGCGCCTCGGTCATCTGGTGGTGACCGACATCGAGCATGGCCACCTGCACGGTCTTGCCGGCCTCGCGCGCGCTGGTGATCAGGGCCTGCGCCGCTTTGGGCGTGGTCATCTGGTCCTGCGCGCCGAGCACAAACAGCACCGGGCAGCTGATCTGCGTAATGGCCGCCTCGCCGTTGGCATAGCTGTCACAGGCCTTGAAGCCCCTGTGGAACACATTGACCGCGCGGTTGCTGGCCAGCACGCGACGGTTGAGCGCCATCGCGCTGCCATAGACCCAAGTGCCGGGGCCGAGCGCAGAGGGCGGCGCAGCCAGGGTGCTGCGTGAAAACACATTGATCATCGTGATGGCCTTCATCGGCTGATGCAGCGAGCTGTCCAGCAGCGCCTCGGACACCTTCATCGGAAAGGCGGTACCCACCAGCACCAGGTGGCTCACGCGCTCCTTCAGTTGTGCGGCAGTCTCCAGCGCAATCAGCGAGCCCCAGCTGTGGCCGATCAGCGCCACGCGCTTCACGCCTGCTGCGTCCAGCAGGGCAGCCACAAAACCGGCCGCCTCCTCGACGCTGGAGGGTGCCTCGCCCGCGCTGCGACAGTGGCCGGGCAGGTCAATCGCCAGCACGTTCCAGCCGTGGTTGGCGAGGTAGCGGCTTTGCAGCGCCCAGACGCTGTGGTCATTGAGCACGCCGTGAATGAACACGGCGGTGGGCAAGGCGGCGTCAAACGCCTTGCCGCCGGTGTAGCAGTAGGTCGGGTGACCGTTGACCAGCAATTCCATGGTCAGGCCCCCGCTTTCGCTGCCGCCTTTTCAGCGACCTTCAGGGCCCGCTTCAGGTCGTCGATGAGGTCTGCCGGGTCTTCCAGCCCGATCGACAGGCGGATGGTGCCCTGCGCAATGCCAGCCCCGGCGAGCGCCTCGTCCGACATGCGAAAGTGCGTGGTGCTGGCGGGATGGATCACCAGGCTGCGGCAATCGCCCACATTGGCGAGATGGCTGAACACCTTGAGCGCGTCGATGAAGGCCTTGCCCTGCTGGCGGTTGCCCTGGATGTCAAAGCTGAACACCGAACCCGCGCCACGCGGCAGAAGCTTTTTCGCCAGCGCGTGGCTGGGGTGCGATTCGAGCAGCGGATGGCCCACGCGCGAGACCAGCGGATGGCTGGCGAGGAACTCCACCACCTTGGCGGTGTTCTCCATGTGCCGTGCCATGCGCAGCGGCAGGGTCTCGATGCCCTGAAGGATCAGCCACGCGGAATGCGGGCTCATGCAGGCGCCGAAGTCGCGCAGGCCTTCGCGGCGTGCGCGCAGCAGGAAGGCGCCGACGGTGCTCTCCTCGGTGAACACCATGTTGTGAAAGCCTTCGTAGGCTTCGGTGAGGCCGGTGAACCTGCCCGCCGCAGCCGGGCCGCCCCAGTCGAAGCTGCCGCCGTCGACCACGATGCCGCCAATCACCGTGCCGTGCCCGCTGAGGAACTTGGTGGCCGAGTGATAGACCAGATCCGCACCATGCTCGAAGGGCTTGATCAGCCAGGGCGAGGTGAGGGTGGAGTCGACCAGCAGCGGCACGCCGGCGTCGTGGGCAATCGCAGCCACGGCCTCGATGTCGAGCACGTCCAGGCCCGGGTTGCCCACCGTCTCGCCGAAAAACAGCTTGGTGTTGGGCCGAATGGCCGCCTTCCAGCCGTCCAGGTCGCCGGGCTTGACGAAGGTGGTTTCAATGCCGAAGCGCCGCAAGGTGTAGTGCAGCAGGTTCTGCGAGCCGCCGTAGAGCGCCGTACTGGCCACGATGTGGTCGCCAGCGCCCATCAGTGTGGCAATAGCCAGGTGCAGTGCCGCCTGCCCGCTGGCGGTGGCAATCGCGCCGATGCCGCCTTCGAGTGCCGACACGCGCTGCTCCAGCACCGCATTGGTGGGGTTGCTGATGCGCGAGTACACGTGACCGGCACGTTCCAGGTTGAACAGGCTGGCTGCGTGGTCGCTCGACTCGAACACGAACGAGGTGGTCAGGTGGATGGGCACGGCGCGCGCGCCGGTGGCCGGGTCAGGTGCGGCCCCGGCATGAAGTGCCAGGGTGTCAAAGCCGGGGTCGGAATAGCCGGGCATGGGTGTGTCTCCAAAAAAATCGCCACGGTGAAGGGCACCACGGCCGCCAGGAAGGTTTCAGAAGAAGGTTTCAGAATCGCGAAATCATTACAGCCAGCCGCCTGATTGTGGGCTATATTTAATTCTGTTCCCGGCCTGCACTGCCCGGTGGGGGTGTTGCAGGCAAGCTGGCAGAACAAACGAGGAGAAGGCTATGAAGGTACTGGACATCCTGCGTGTGAAAGGCAACACCCTGTACACCGTTCAGCCTGACGAGCCACTGGCCAACGCCGCCCAGATCATGGCCGACAAGGACATTGGCTCACTGGTGGTGATGGAGCACGGCGACCTGGTCGGCATGCTCACCTTCCGCGAGGTCATCGTGTACATCGTCAAGAACGGCGGCGCCATTGGCAGCACCGTGGTGCGCACGGCCATGGACGACCACCCACTGACCTGCACCTCCGAGACCGAACTCGACGAGGTGCGTCGCATGATGCTGGAGCGCCATGCGCGCTACATGCCGGTGATGAACCAGAAAATGCTGATGGGCGTCATCAGCCTGTATGACGTCGCCAAGGCGGTGGTGGACAGCCAGAACTTCGAAAACCAGATGCTCAAGGCCTACATCCGCGACTGGCCTGCCGAAGAAGAATCGCCGGAAGTCAAAGGCCACTGAGGCGTCCACAGGGCGGGGCGACGCACTCCCGTGGGGTCGGGGATAATCAGCACCCATGAGCGGCAACACTTTCGGCACCCTTTTCGCAGTCACCAACTTTGGTGAATCCCACGGCCCGGCCATCGGCTGCGTGATTGACGGCTGCCCGCCGGGCATGCGCCTCAGCGAGGCCGACATCCAGGGCGACCTGGACCGCCGCCGCCCCGGCACCAGCCGGCACGTGACCCAGCGCAACGAGCCGGATGCGGTGGAAATTCTCTCGGGCGTGTACCAGGGCAAGACCACCGGCACGCCGATCTGTCTTCTGATCCGCAACACCGACCAGCGCAGCAAGGACTACGGCAACATCCTCGAGACCTTCCGCCCGGGCCATGCCGATTACACCTACCTGCACAAGTACGGCCTGCGCGATCCGCGTGGCGGTGGCCGCTCCTCGGCGCGCTTGACGGCGCCCATGGTGGCGGCCGGTGCCGTTGCCAAGAAATGGCTGGCTGAAAAATATGGCACGGTGTTTCGCGGCTGCATGACGCAGATCGGCGACATCGCCATCCCTTTCGAGTCCTGGGAGCATGTGCCCAATAATCCGTTTTTTGCCCCCGCAGCCGACGTGTCGGCGCTGGAGGACTACATGGACTCGCTGCGCAAGGCGGGCGACTCCTGCGGTGCGCGCATCCGCGTCACGGCGTCGCGGGTACCGGTGGGCCTGGGTGAGCCGCTCTTTGACAAGATGGACGCCGACATCGCCTACGCCATGATGGGCATCAACGCCGTCAAGGGCGTGGAAATCGGCGCCGGCTTTGCCAGCGTCACCCAGCGCGGCACCACCCACGGCGATTCGCTCTCGCCGCAGGGCTTCCAGTCCAACAATGCCGGCGGCGTGCTCGGCGGCATCAGCACCGGTCAGGATCTGGAAGTGTCGATTGCCATCAAGCCGACCAGTTCCATCATCACGCCGCGCCAGTCCATCGACACCGCGGGTAACCCGGCCGAGGTGGTGACCAAAGGGCGCCATGATCCCTGCGTCGGCATCCGTGCCACGCCGATTGCCGAAGCCATGCTGGCCCTGGTGGTGATGGAGCACGCGCTGCGGCAGCGGGCGCAGAACGCCGATGTGGTGGTGGCCACGCCGGATATCAGCCGCTCCGGCCGTTGAGCCATCAGAGTACTTTCAGGTCGCCTTCAGGGTTCCGGCGGCGCGCCGCGGAACGGGTTGAAGCCCGTGACCAGCAGCGTGGCCGCGAGGATCAGCAGGCAGCCGGGCAGCATGCTCGCGGTGACGGGTTCACTGAGGAACAGTGCGCCCCAGGTCACACCAAACAGCGGAATCATGAAGGCGGCGGACGTCGCCGCACTGGCGGGAATTTCACGCATCAGCCGCATGCTGATCCAGTACATGAAACCGGAGGTGACCATGCCCAGCACCAGAATCGCGAACACCGCGCCTGGGGTAACGGTCATGCCGGGGGTGGCCATGCCCATGGGCACGAACAGGATGAGGGCCGCCGCGATGTGCACCATGGCCGAGGAGGGCAGGGGCCCATGTTTCAGTGTGGCGCGCTTCATCAGGATGGCGCCCATGCCGTAGCTGGCCGACGCGGCAATGCAGGCCAGCGCCGCCAGCAGCACTTTCGGCGTGACGGCGACCGGACCCAATTGCACCAGCAGGGCCACGCCGGCAAAACCGACAGCGCAGCCGAACAGGCGGCGGCCGGTGAGCCTTTCTTCGCCCATGGCGGCAGCGCCCAGCACGCCGAACAGCGGCACGGTGGCGTTGAGCACCGCCGAGTAGCCCGACGGAATCACCAGTGCTGCCCAGTTGTAGAGCATGAAGGGAATGCCCACCGTCAGGGTGCTGAGCCAGGTCAGGCTGACCCAGGCCTGGCGCGCCGGCCAGCGCTCACGCAGCACGCGCATCAGCACTGTGAGCACCACGGCCGCCAGCAGGCAGCGCGCGCCCGCCACCACCCAGGGGCCCAATGCCGGGCTGGCAATGCGCAGAAGTGGAAAGGAAGCGCCCCACAGGGCGGACATGGCGATCAGCTGGAAAAAGTGGCGTGTGTGCATCAGGGGCGTTGCGGCGGCGCCCCCGACGGTGGGGCGAGTGGTGCGCGGACAGGCAGGTCAGGCGGCGGCAGATAAAGCGGCCACACCCCATGCTATCAGCACCACGCCCGCAGCCCGGCCCAGCCAGTGGCCGGCCGGCGCCAGTTTTTCGACCAGGACAAAAAGCGCCAGCCCGGCGATCCATGCCATGCTCATGACACCGCCGGCAAACAGCAGCAGCATCAGCATCCAGCAGCAACCCAGGCAGTACAGGCCATGCACCAGTCCCATCCAGAGTGCACCCCGCAGGCCAGGGCGCCAGTGCGACAGCACGAATTCCAGCGGCGAGCGGCACCCGCGCAGACAAGTCTGCTTCAGCGGTGTCCACTGGTAGAGGCCCGCTGCCACCAGCAACCCGCCGGCCAGGGTCACGCTGGTGGTTTCCATCATCGGTGACAGCAGGGCGGCCTGCTCCAGCCCGTACTGCAGCGCCACCGCCACCAGGCTGAAGCCACTCCAGATGGCGAGATAGCCGAGCACAAAAAACCCAGAAGCGGGCATGCGCTCGCCACGGGCGTGGCGGGCCCGTGCCATGGTGGTGTACAGCAGGATCATCGGCGCGGCGCTGGGCAGCATCATGGCGGCCATCATCACCACCCACATCAGCAGCATCACGCCGGCATGCTGCAGCGACCACGGCCCCGAACTCATGGGCATCAGCATGCCGCCCATGTCCTGCATCGTGCCGGCGCCGTTGAGCAGATACGCCCAGCACAGCAACACCACCAGCAACAGGCCGGTGATCACCAGCGCGCGGTCATGTCGCAGCACCCGCTGCAGGACCCCCTGCAGTCCCTGAGCTGGCGACGGGCTGTTCATCGTGGCGGCGTGTCGATGGCGAGATGCCAGTCTTCAGGGGGCCTGGTGCCCATGGCTCAAGCCACCACGCCCTGCGGTGTCTGCGTCACGTGGGCCAGCGTGCTGTGCGTGCCGTGGGTGTCGAAGCGGATCGCACCGGTGGAGTGGATCTTGGCCGAGGCCACCTCCCCCTCGATGTGCTCGAACCCTTCCGGCATGACCACCTGAATCCGGTGCGGTGCCCCCGTGACCGGGTTTCTGATGGGTTCCACGTCGGTTTCGAGAACGCCGGCAACGTGGACACGCGCGGTGCGGCCTTTCTTGTCGAACTCGAACCTCACCGGGGCAAAGACCGGATCATGCATCTTCGTCACGATCAGGCTGAAGATGTTGAACAGTGTGCCCTCCGCCGAGTTCTTGCCCGACATGATGGCGAACAGGGCTTCGCGCTGCTCGGCGGTCGCGCGCTCGTCGATGATGGGTTGCGCTTGTCCGTTGCCTTCGTGCAGCGCACCCGGGAAATGCACTGTGACAAAAAAACTCAGCCCGTCAAGGCTTGTCTTTTCAAAGTGGCCCTTGCCGATGCGCATGCCCAGCAGGCCCTTGCAATAGCCCTGGGTGGGCGGTGCGTTGAAATCGCAGGGGCATCCGAATGCGCAACTGCAGTTCTTGATCCATTCGCCTTCGAGGCGCCAGTTTGCCTGTGCCATGACCTGATCCTCCTGTGCGGGTTTGCAGTTCATGCAGCAGGTCTGCCCGTGGAACCAGCAGCGCCTGCCGCACACCCGGCCGGAATGCCAAAACGCACACGCCCATACCGCGCTGTCCTCCGTGCCCGCATCCAGGCCGTGAGGATACGGGGGGCTTGTTGTTGATGCAAAGCCTGCGTTTGAGGGTTGACCATACGCCGATTGCCGGCGGGTTGCAACAGTTTGCGGTCCAGGTGTCACGCCGGTGTGACGTTCGCGCCGATGACGGGCTGGAGCGCCGCCTCAGATCAGGTTGCGCATGGCCTGCGCGGTCTCCTGCAGGACCGACAACACCCGCGCCGCCGCATCTTCGCTGGACTCATGGCCCATCGGCATGGTCACGCTAAGGGCGCCCACCACATCACCGTGCCGGTCACGCAGCGGCACGGCGATGCCGCGGTAGTTCAGTTCCAGCTGCTGCTCGGAAATTGCCCAGCCCTGCGCGCGTACCCGCGCCAGTTCGATGCGCAGGCGGTCCTTGCTGGAGATGGTGTAGGAGGTGTAGGCCCTGAGCTCGTGCGTGGCCAGCCAGTTCTCCATCCAGGACGTGTTGCGCATCGACAGCATCAGAAGCCCTGCGGCCGTGACCTGCGCCTGCACCCGCGAGCCCAGCACGTAGCCTGTGTTCATGGCGCGGTTGGAGCCGTTGCGCGCGATGTAGACGATGTCGTCGCCATCCATCACGCTGACATAGGCGCTTTCCTGGGTGCCGGCGGTCACGCGCTGAAGGAAGGGCTGCACGATGCGCGGCAGCCGTGCCGATTCCAGATAGGACTGGCCCAGGCGCAGCACCCGCGGCGTCAGCCAGAAGAGCTTGCCGTCGGTGGACACATAACCCAGGTGCGCCAGCGTGAGCAGGTAGCGGCGTGCCGCGGTGCGCGTCATGCCGCAGCGCCCGCCCGCCTGGCTGGCGGTCAGGCGTGGATTGGCGTCGTCAAAGCATTCGATGATGGACAGCCCTTTTTCGAGGCCGGCAATCCAGTCCCGCTTGTCGAGGGTGGAGGCGCCAGGACCGGAGATCAGGGCGTCGGGCAGGCGGGGTGTCGTTTGGGGTGTGGTCATGGCTGGGGGCAGATGGATGCACAAATGTCCCGTCAGGCGGCCTTCGTCAAAACTAGGTCAAACCCTGATTGCGATCGATGATCGAACCAAATTGCGCGATTAATGAACTAATAGGTCAAAAATAGGTTTTGATTTTTCTGTTCCATCGCTAAAGTGCAGACCATTCTTTCCGATTTAACCGATTATCGAACGTTCTAGTCCCGCGATGGGAAAGCGTCGGAATTCACAGGTTTTTTCGAACTGATCATTGAGCATGATTTTTAACCCAGAGGAGACAAAGATGAACAAACGATTCGCTCTCAAATTGGTGGTGGCCTGCGCGCTGTCGATCGGCGCCACGGGTGCTTTTTCACAGGACGTGATCAAGATCGCCAATATCGTGGAACTCTCCGGTGGCGGCGCTACCGCGGGCACCAACTTCAAGAACGGCGTGGAACTGGCCGTCAAGGAAATCAACGCCTCGGGCGGCATCCTGGGCAAGAAGATCCAGACCATCACCACCGACACGCAGAGCAATCCGGGTGTTGCCAAGGGCCTGACGCAAAAAGCCATCGACGACAACGTGTTTGCGATTTTTGGCCCGGTGTTCTCCGGCTCCATCATGGTCAGCATGGCCGAATCGCGACGGGCGGAAGTTCCCAACTTCACCGGTGGTGAGGCCGCCAGCATCACCGAGCAGGGCAACCCCTATGTGTTCCGCACCAGCTTCACCCAAGCCACCGCCATGCCCAAGGTGGCGCGCTACATCAGCGACCAGGCCAAGCTGAAAAGCATTGCCATCATCTATGTGAACAACGACTTCGGCAAGGGTGGCCTGGATTCCCTCAAGAAGGCGCTGGCCAATTCGCCGACCAAGGTGATGGCGGAGATTTCCACCGAACCCGGTCAGGTGGACTTCTCGGCCGCTGTGCTCCGCGCCAAGCAGAGCAATGCCGACGGTGTGTTTGCCTACTCCAACGAGGAAGAGTCTGCCCGTCTGCTGCGCGAGTTGCGCAAGCAGGGCTGGAACAAGCCCATCATCGGCGAGACCACGCTGACAGGCCAGAAAGTGATTGAACTGGCTGGTGATGCTGCCAACGGCGCCGTGGCCCACGTCGGCCTGACGGTCGATGCACCGCAGCCGGCGATTCGCGCCTTCCGCGCCAAGTTCGAGAAGGAATACAAATACGTCTCCGACCACAACGGCATGAAGGGCTACTCCGGCATCTATGTGCTGAAGTCCGCCATTGAAAAGGTCGGCAAGCTGGACCGCAAGGCTGTCGCCAATGTGCTGCACACCCTCAAGGTGAAAGCGGCAGACCAGCCCGGCGTGCTGATGGATGTTTCGTTTGACAGCAAGGGCGACCTGGACCGTGAGAGCTTCATGGTCGAGGTGAAGAACGGTAAGCAGGAAGTGGTCGCGATCGTGCCACCGCTGGGTGCTGCTGCAGCCAGCCCGGCTGCGAAAAAGTAAACCAGCCAGCGCGTGCTGTTCGGGACCCCGCAGCGGGTACCCGGCACAGCACGCCAGGCGCTGACAGCCCTTTCATCACTTCACCGGCGGTATCGACATGACCGACTTTCTTCAGCTCTTCTTCTCCGGCCTGGCCACCGGCAGCATCTATGCGCTGGCCGCACTGGGCTTCACCCTGCTCTGGCAGGCCTCGGGGACCATCAATTTCGCCCAGGGTGAGTTCGTCATGCTGCCGGCATTCATGATGCTGGGCTTCATGTCCCTGGGCGCGCCCATGCTGGTGAGCTTTGTCTTCACCATCCTTTTGGCCATCCTGGTGCTGGGCTGGATTTTCAAGCGCGGCGTGGTCGATCCGCTGTTCCGCTACGGCATGATGCCCATCGTCGTGGCCACCATCGGCCTGTCGATCGCCATGCGCAACGGCGTGCGCGCCGGCTACAGCGCGGAAGCCCATCCCTTCCCCAGCCTCTTTGCCGACAAGCTCTACAACATCGCCGGCGTGACCGTGACGCTGCAGGACATCGGCACCTTCCTGCTGGCCATGGTGGTGGTGATGGCGACGCAGGCATTTCTCGCCAAGACAGTCACCGGCCGTGCCATGCAGGCCGTGGCGCAGAACACCGAAAGCGCTTCGGTGCTCGGCATCAATGTGCCGCGCATGATCCTCTACACCTTCGCCATCAACGCCGTGCTGGCGGTGGTGGCCGCCATGCTGGTGACGCCCACTTACCTGGCCAAGTTCGACATGGGCGAGGGCCTGGGCACCAAGGCATTTTTTGCCGCCATCATCGGCGGCTTCAACAACTCACGCGGCGCCCTGCTGGGCGGCCTGATTGTGGGCGTGTGCGAGAACCTCGCTTCGGCCTACATCTCGCCGGCCTACAAGGATGCGGTAGCACTGGTCATTTTCATGGTGGTCATCCTGTTCAAGCCGCAAGGCCTGCTGGGCAAGAAAGAGGAGCGCAAGGTATGAAATCCTCTGCCGGAAAAATTTCAATGGTGTTTGCCGTGCTGGGTGCCTTGCTGGTGTTGGTGGCGCCGCAGTTCCTCAAGAGCTACGGTGTCTACCTGATGACCTACTGGCTGGTGTTCATCATCGCCACCATGGGCCTGAACCTCACCATCGGCTATGCCGGGCAGAAGTCGCTGGGGCATGCCGCCTTCTTCGGCATCGGTGCCTACACCGTGGCCATCCTGATGAAGGCCGGCGTCAGCTTCTGGCTGGGTTTGCCGGCTGCCGCGCTGATCTGCTTTGGTGTCGGCATCGTCCTCGGCTTCCCGGCACTGCGCGTGCAGGCCATCTACCTCGCGTTTGCCACGCTGGGCTTCAACACGGCGATCTGGCTGGTGATGCGCAATGAGGAGTGGCTCACGGGCGGCACCTTCGGCATCAACAACATCGCCCGGCCCTCCGTGCTGGGCTACTCGCTGGAAAAAAACCTGCCGTACTACTACTTCGTGCTGGCCGTGACCCTGTTGCTGGCCGGCCTGCTGTGGGGGCTGCTGCGCTCGCCCTGGGGCAAGGCCTTCACGGCGCTGCGCGACAACCCGATCC
>CBHWCZ010000024.1:0-52373 GCA_966112355.1 uncultured Polaromonas sp. | reverse complement strand
TTTCTTTGGCGAAGCAAAGAAAAGTGAGTTGCCGCCGGGCAACCCCCGGCCTCAGGCCTCAGCAAAAACCAAAACACCAAAAACCAAAACACCGCCCCAACCGATAATCCCCCCATGCGAATCCGATTCACCAAAATGCAAGGCGCAGGCAACGACTTCGTCATGCTCGACGAAACCCGTGGCCGCCTGAACCTCAGCGCCGCGCAATACCGCTTTCTCGCCAACCGCCACTTTGGCGTGGGCGCCGACCAGATTCTGACGGTGCGTCCGTCGCCGGAAAACGGCATCGATTTCGAGTACGTCATCCACAACGCCGATGGCGGCGAGGTCGAGCAGTGCGGCAATGGTGCGCGCTGTTTTGTCCGCTTCGTGCGGGAGAAGGGACTGACCAGCAAGGATGTGGTGCGGGTCAAGACGCTCAGCGGCGTGATCGAGCCGCGCATGCAGCCGGATGGCCGCGTCACGGTGGACATGGGCGCGCCGGTGTTTGAGCTGGCGCGCATTCCATTTGACGCCACCGGCCTGACGCCTCAACCCGAAGGGTCATGGCAGACATGGCCGCTGGCGGTGGCGTCATCCGCTGGCAGTGCGTCGGTGTGGATCGGCGCGCTGTCGATGGGCAATCCGCATGCGGTGCAGCGGGTGGACGATGTGGACACGGCACCTGTGTTGCAGACCGGCCCGCTGATTGAAAACCATGTACGCTATCCGCGGCGCGTCAACGCGGGCTTCATGCAGGTGGTCTCGCGCTCGCAGATCCGCCTTCGGGTGTATGAGCGCGGCGCTGGCGAGACGCTGGCCTGCGGCACCGGTGCCTGCGCGGCGGTGGTGGCCGGCATCCGCTGGGGGTGGCTGGACAGCCGCGTCGAGGTGCTGACGCGTGGCGGGCAGCTGACCATCGAATGGAGCGGCGCACTGGATGCACCGGTGATGATGACGGGGCCTGCCACCACGGTGTTTGAGTCGGAGATCGAGGTCCCGGACGGAATCTGACCAGGCTTTGCGGAGGCTGCAAAACTGGCGACAATGCCGACATGACTCCAACCGAACACCCCATCACCGAAGACGACATCGCCAACTTTCTGGCCAACACGCCAGACTTTTTTGAACGCCACGCCGAGTTGCTGGCCACGGTGCAGCTCTCCAGCGGTCATGGCACCCGCGCCGTGAGCCTGCAGGAGCGTCAGGCGGGCATGCTGCGCGAGAAGATCAAGGGCCTGGAAACGCGGGTGGTCGACATGATCCGCCATGGGCAGGACAACGTGCTGATCGCCGACAAGATGCAGCGCTGGACACGCAAGCTGCTGCAGGCCGCCCAGGCGCGCGACCTGCCCGCAGTGATTGCCGACGGCATCATGGCCGAGTTCCAGATTCCGCAGGCGGCCATCAAGGTCTGGGGCGTCAACGGCATTTTTTCCGACGAGGAATTCGCCACTGGCGTGAGCGAGGACGCCAAGACCTTTGCTGCCTCGCTGACCACACCGTACTGCGGCGTGAACTCCGGCTTCGAGGCCGTGACGTGGCTGCCCGAGCCTGAGGCAGCCCTGTCGATTGCACTGATTCCGATGCGGCCGGCGCCGGGAGCCCAGGCCCTGGGTCTGCTGGTGCTGGCATCGCCCGATGCCGAGCGCTTTCACAGCGGCATGGGCACGGACTTTCTGGAGCGCCTCGGCGAGCTGGCCGGAGCGGCGCTTTCCCGCCTGCGTTCCCAGGGTACCACCCGGCCGAGCAGTCCGGCGCCCACCGCCCCGGCCACGCCCGCAGCCACCTGAGGGCTGGCATGGCGCAAACCCGGCCTCTTGCGTCTGACTTGCCGGCGAAGCCCCAGCCCGGGCATCCCCCTGAGCGCCACCCCTTGGTGGAGCGCTACCTCGAGCATGTCCGTGTCGAAAAGCGGCTCGCCGCGCGAACCGTGGAGCTTTACACGCTGGACCTGCAGAAGCTGGAGCAGCAGGCGCTCAAGGCCAGCGTTGCGCTCACCGACGTGCAGAACATGCACGTTCGGCGCTGGGTGGCGCAGATGCACAGCGCGGGCCGCAGCGGCCGCGGCATTGCCCTTGTGCTGTCGGGCTGGCGCGGGTTCTACACCTGGCTGGGCCGCGAAGGATTGATACATGGCAACCCGGTGCAGGACGTTCGCGCCCCCAAAGCCGCCAAGCCGCTGCCCAAGGCGCTGGGTGTGGACGAAGCCGTGCAACTGGCGGGCTATCAGAATGTGCAAGAGGATGCTGACCGTCACCTCGAAGCGCGCGACCAGTGCATCACCGAACTGCTGTACGGCTGCGGTCTGCGTATCGGCGAGCTGGTCGGCCTGGATGTGCAGGCCAGCAGCCAGGCGCGGGGCTGGATCGACCTCGACGCTGCCGAGGCCCATGTGCTGGGCAAGGGTTCCAAGCGCCGCAGCGTGCCGGTGGGGCGCATGGCGCTGCAGTCGCTGCGGCAATGGCTGGCTCTGCGCGGCGACTGGGTGCGCCCTGCGTCAGGGGCAGCCTCTTCTTTGGTGCAGCCGCTTTTCATCAACCAGCGCGGCACCCGCCTTACGCCGCAGCACATCCGCGTGCGGCTCAAGCAGCGCTCACTGCAGGCCGGCCTGGCCACGCCGGTGCATCCGCACATGCTGCGGCATTCGTTTGCCAGCCATGTGCTGCAGTCCAGCGGCGATTTGCGCGCGGTGCAGGAGCTGTTGGGGCACGCCAACATCACCACCACGCAGGTCTACACCCGGCTGGATTTCCAGCACCTGGCCCGGGTCTATGACGCGGCACACCCACGGGCTGTCTCCAAAACGGGTGCCAAGGCGGCCAAGTCTTCAGCCGGTGGTGAGACGGCTGCGGCGCCGCGATCCGACGCATCGGATCTGACGCCGCCTCCCGCGAAACCCGCGGGTACAGGTCACTGAACAGGCCTTAGACCAGTTCGCTTCGTTCGCTTTTTTTGCCCACGCGCATGCGGCGCGGGGAAGGAGCAGGTGGCGCTTCTCCCAGCATGAACACGGCGCGCTTGCTATCGGCGGGGGTCGATGCCAGGCGCTCTTCCAGCTGCGACAGCAGCCCCTGTGCGTTGGAGCCCTGATGCGGCACCAGCGCATAGGCCACATGCACCTGGGCCACGTAACCTACATGCAGGCCCTTGTAGGGCATCAGGCAGCGGGCCACGATGCGCGGGCCCAGCGTGCTGGCGTCTTCCGCGCTGAACGGGCCTTCGACCAGCATGCCGAAGCGCCGCTCCGACAGGCGCGCGGCGCTGTCGATCTCGCGCGCCGTTGACAGCAGGCGCGCCGCCACGCGCAGCGGCAGCTCCTCGGCTGCCTTGCGGCCGAAATCGCGCTGGACCTGGTCCGAGTTCACCAGATCGATCAGCAGCAGGGCACTCTGGTGGCGCAGCCGCTCGGAGCGGGCGATCATGCGCACCAGCCGCTCGGCAAAGACATGGCCATTGATGAGGCCCGTGGCCGGGTCCACCCGGTCCAGGCCCTGGATGCGCCGGATGTTTTCGCGCCGGTGCTGGCTGCGCAGCATCAGCACCACCATGACGATGGGCAGGTGCAGGGCCACCGCCAGCTGCATGCCGTGCTGGGTGAAAAATCCGATGGGCACCAGGTCAGCGCCGCGCGCCAGCGACCAGCTGGCGGCAGCAATGACCGGCAGGTAGGCCAGCATGAGCCAGGGCGCGAAGCGGTCACCCCGGCGCCAGGCCCAGGCCATGACCAGCATGGCGCCAAGTTGCAGCAGCACCATGGTGGGCACAAAGATGTCCATCCGTGCATCGGTCGCCACCAGCGTGAGCGCCACGGCGACGATGAAGCCCAGCCCGGCCTGGCCGACCATCAGCCAGTGCAGGCGCTGCGAGCGTTCGGGCAAGGACACGGCCGCGGAGATGAAGAGCAGCGTGGCGGCGGCGGTGAGCATCGGCAGCACCGTGGTGGACAAATCGTTGACCGCCGGCATCATGGGCCACAGGTGCAGGCCGGCAATGCCGGTGACGGTGGCCTGCGTCAGCCCCATCAGGGTGACGCACAGGGCGTAGAAACCGTAGGCGTTGTCGCGCAGCGACAGGGCGCCCAGTGCCGACACCACCGCGGCCAGGCCCGTCAGGCCGAAAAAGATGCCGAGGATCAGCGACACCCGCTGCTCCTGGTGGCTGAGCCGGCTTTCGCTGATGAACTGTAGCGGCGCGCTGAAGGCGTGGCCGTTTTCCAGCCGCAGCAGGTACTGGGTTGGCACTTCGGCCGACACGGCGATCGGCAACAAGGGGTGTCGGTGCGGGACTGGCCACTTGTCGACTGCCACCAGGTCACCGGCCCGCTGCTCGTTCCACTGGCCCGCGCTGTCCAGTGTGTACAGCGAGGCGCGGTCGATGGACGGGTAGGGCACTTCGGCGTACCAGCGCTCGGCGTCCGGTGCCGGCGGCACGCTGAAGCGAACCCACATCACCTGGCCGGACGTCACAGGGTAAATGGCGTCGTGACGTGTCGGCTTCCAAGGGAGGGTGGCGGTTGCCACGACCTGCTCTGGCGTGTACTGGCCGGTGGTGTCTATCCAGTAATCGCCCCAGTCCTGGAGCGCCACCGGCTGCGCGCGCGTGTCGAGGTCCAGAACGGTGCGGGCGTGGACGGCCGGGCTGCCAAAGGCCAGCAGGCACCCCAGCATGAGCGTCAGCATCAAACCTGTCAGAAAAGACGGCAATGGGTACGAAAGCTGAGGATGCCGTGGGTCTGAGCCCTCGGCTGGACCTCGCCGAAACGCCAAATGTGCTGAAAAGTACTTAAAAATCATTAATGTGTGATTGTCGCAAACTTTGCGGCACACCCGGCAGATGCATGGCTGCGCAGACCGGTCGCTACCACCACACGACAATACAGCCATGAAAACAATTCGACTCAAGGAGGGCAAGGAGCGCTCGCTGCTGCGCCGCCACCCGTGGATTTTTGATGGCGCCATCGCCAAGGGCGGCGGCGACGCCGGCGAGACGGTTCGCGTGGAAGGCGATGCTGGCCAGTTCCTGGGCTGGGCCGCGTTCAGCCCCAGCTCCAAAATCCGGGCCCGGGTCTGGAGTTTTGACGAGACGCAGCGCATTGACGCGTCCTTTTTCAGTGCCCGCATTGCCCAGGCGATCCAGGCCCGAAGCCTGTTCGACATCCAGAGCAATGGCTGCCGGCTGATCCACGGAGAGTCGGATGGCCTGCCCGGCGTGGTGGTGGACCGGTATGCCGACACCCTGGTGGCGCAGTTCTCCAGTTGCGGGGCCGAGAAGTGGAAGGACGTGATTGTGCAGGCGCTGCTGGCGCAGACAGGGCTTGCCCGCCTCTATGAACGCTCGGATGCGAGCGTGCGGGCGCTGGAAGGCCTGCCGGAGGCCACGGGCTGGCTGGCCGGCTCGGGCGAGACGGCCGTGACTATCACCGAGCATGGCTGGACCTTAAGCCTGGACGTGGCCGAAGGCCACAAGACCGGTTTTTACCTGGACCAGCGCGACAGCCGCCACAAGTTTGCGCAGTACACCCGGCGCCGGCAGTTCGGCGAGGTGCTCAACTGCTACTGCTACACCGGCGGCTTCACCGTGGCGGCACTCGCCGGGGGTGCGGCCCACGTCACGTCGATCGATTCCTCGGGCCCGGCCATCGAGCGGGCACAGGCGAATGTCGCGCTGAACGGCTTCGATGCCAGCCGCACCACCCTGCTGGATGCCGACGTCAATGCGTCACTGCGCCAGTACCAGAAAGAAGGGCGGCAGTTCGATGCGATCGTGCTCGATCCGCCCAAGCTGGCCCCGACGGTGGCCCACGCCGAGCGGGCCGCCCGCGCCTACAAGGACATCAACCGGCTGGCCCTGGGCATCCTGGCGCCGGGGGGCGTTCTGTTCACCTATTCGTGCTCCGGCGGCATCAGCGCCGATCTTTTCCACAAGATCGTGGCCTCTGCCGGCACCGATGCCGGCGTGGACGCCTTCATTTCAGAACGCATGGGCGGCGCACCCGATCATCCGATGACGGTGGCTTTCCCCGAAGGCGAATACCTCAAGGGGCTGGTGCTGGTGAAAAGGCCGGCCGGTTGAGGGTGGGTCCCGCCGAGGCGTGTGAATAAAGACGCAGGCGCCATGGCTTTGTGGGGCGGAATGCGTGGAATGGGCCGCAAAGGTGCAGAATCCACAGCCTTGCCCCGGCCGGGGCTTGAACGGGTGGCTACACTCCCCAGCTTCTCGTCTCGGCAAAAGGCGCTCCTTCCGGAGGCGCCACCAGGCAGTTTGTATCCATTGTCAGCAGTCAGCAGGTAGACACCATGAGTTTGATTCCCGTCACGATCCTCACCGGCTTTCTGGGCTCCGGCAAGACCACGCTGCTCAAGCGCGTCCTGACCGAAGCCCACGGGCAGAAGATCGCCGTCATCGAAAACGAGTTCGGTGAGGAGAACATCGACAACGAGATTCTCGTCAACGACACCGAGGAAAACATCATCCAGATGAACAACGGCTGCATCTGCTGCTCGATCCGCGAGGACCTGCGCGAGACGCTGCAGCTGCTGGCGGCCAAGAAACGCAAGGGCCTGCTGGACTTCGACCGCGTGGTGATTGAAACCACGGGCCTCGCCGATCCGGGCCCGGTGGCGCAGACCTTCTTCATGGACGAGGAAATCGCCGAGCAGTACCTGCTGGACTCCATCCTCACGCTGGTCGATGCCAAACACGCCGCCACCCAGCTCAATGACCGCCAGGAAGCGCGCCGTCAGGTCGGGTTTGCCGACCAGATCTTCATCAGCAAGTCCGACCTCGTGGCGGCCAACGAAGTGCAGGCGCTGATGCACCGGCTCAAGCACATGAACCCCCGCGCGCCGCAAAAAGCCGTGCATTTTGGTGACGTGGCCATTGCCGACGTGTTTGACCTGCGCGGCTTCAACCTCAACGCCAAGCTCGACATTGACCCGGACTTCCTCAAGGAGGACGACCACGCCCATCATGACCATGCGGACGGGGAGCATTGCGACCACCCCTCTCACGCCCATGAGCAAGGTCACCATCACCACCATGACGACGACGTCAAGAGCTTTGTGTTCCGTTCTGACAAACCGTTCAGCGCCGCCAAGCTGGAGGATTTCCTCGGGGCCGTTGTCAATATCTACGGCCCGCGCATGCTGCGCTACAAAGGGGTGCTGTTCATGGAGGGCACCGACCGCAAGGTGATTTTCCAGGGTGTGCACCAGCTGATGGGCAGCGACCTGGGCCCTGCCTGGGCCGAGGCCGAGAAGAAAAACAGCAAGATGGTCTTCATTGGCATCGACCTGCCCAAAGATATTTTTGTGCAGGGGCTGGAGCAGTGCCTGGTTTGAGGTAGGCTGACTGCCAGTGTGATGAGACAGGCGGTGCGTTCCATGTTTGTGTCGATTCCCCAACGGTTTGTTGTGAAAGTGTTACAACAGGGCGGGCGGCCGCTACAATCGCGCGCCGACGCCATCGCCCGGAGCATCGAATCGGGTCGCTGGTCTGGACGCACGCCGGCAGCAATGCGGCAAGCAAGTTGCCTGTCAGGCACCTTGGATCGTGTTTCCCCGACTGGCGGATGGCGAAAAAACCAGGAAAACTGGATACAGAAAGGGCTGGGTTGCCAAAGAGCGGCCTGGCCAGGGAGCGGTTCATGGGCTAGCCCATGGCCGCTTTCCAGAGGAGACCTATCGTGAAAGTCCTTGCGAAGAAGACCCAGCCAGCCCCCAAGAAGGCTGCCAAGCCCGCCGTCAAGCCGGGCGCCAAGACGGCCGTCAAGGCCGCTGCCAAGCCTGTGAAAAAGCCTGCAGCCAAAGCGCCGGCCAGGGCAGTGGTCAAAGCCAAAGCTGCCAAGCCGGTGGCCAAGGCCGTGAGCAAGGGCAAGCCAGGGGTCAAGGCGGCAGCCAAGCCGGCGTCAAAGCCGGCGGCGAAATCTTCAGCCAAACCCTCATCGAAAGCCACCGCCAAGCCGGTCACCAAGTCCTCAACGAAGGCACCCGTCAAGTCACCCGCGAAAAAGTCACCTGCCAAGGCAGTGACTGCCAAAAGCCATCCCGCCAAACCATCTGCCTTACCTGCCAAAAGCGCATCCAAACCATTGCCTAAAACATCTGCCACGCCGGCTGCCAAACCAGTCGCCAAGGCCTCGCCCAAAGCCGTTGCCCAGCCCGCCGCCAAGCCTCCCGTTGCGGTGGCTGCACCCGTCAAGTCCTCGGCGCTGATGGCGCCGCCTCCGCTCAAGCCCGGCCGCAGAAGCTCTGCCCGGGTGGCCACCCAATCACCCCCGCCCGCACCGATGGTGCCCACCCATGCGCCAGACGCAGCCAAAGCCAGTTATTCCACAATGATCGAACGTGTGATCGCACCGCCACCGCAGGCGGCTGCCAAAAAGGACCCCAAGCTCGCCAACAACTGGAAAACCAAGCCAGCCGAGCAGCTCACCGACGACGAAGTCAAGGCCATGCCGGACTCCGAGTACATGAATGAAAAGCAGCTGGCCTTCTTCCGCCACAAGCTGTCGGTCCTGAAGCAGGACATCCACAACAGCGCCGGCGAGACCACAGAGCACCTGCGCGAAGACACCGTTGTCGTGCCCGACCCGGCTGACCGCGCGACCATCGAAGAAGAGCACGCCCTGGAGCTGCGCACGCGCGACCGCGAGCGCAAGCTGCTCAAGAAGATCGAACAGTCCATTGCCCGCATCGATTCGGGTGATTACGGGTACTGCGATGAGACCGGCGAGCCGATCGGTGTCGGCCGGCTGATTGCCCGTCCCACCGCCAACCTGTCTCTTGAGGCGCAGCAGCGCCGCGAGCTCAAGCAGAAGATGTTTGGCGACTGACGCACGCTGATTTCTCAACGCGTTTATATTCGGCCCATGTCCAAGGAAGACACCGGTTCAGGCTTGCTCTCCAAGATGGTGAAGTTCGTCCGGAACCCGGCCACCAACTGGTCGGAGCTGGACACCACCACTTCGGACCGCGATGAAGCCATGAGCAAGCAGTTGCTCAGGGAAATGATCGAGCGCAAGCGGCGCAACGATTTCGTGCGCAAACGCGAATTCGACATGCTGCGCAAGATGCGCAAGCGCGAAGCCATGGTGGGCGTCGGGCAAGACCAGAGCGGACGGCCGTCCTTTTTCCAGAGCAGCCTGCCGTCCAAGCCGGACGACCGCGCCACGACGCTCAAGAAGATCGACGAGATCGAGGCGCAGATGTCGATGCAATGGTGGAAGACCAAGCATGCCGGCGTGCCTGACCAGTCCACGCATCTCCCCCTGCAGCCGAAGGCGCCGCGCGTGCCTCAAATGCCTGACAGCGCGCCTTTCCTCGAGAACGCGCTGCCCACTGCCTACAAGCTGACAGCCCCCGCCGAAATACCCCCATCGGCCCGGGTGCCGGAAAATGCCGTGCCTGCGCGCGACGTGGTGCCGACGCAACCGGACGGCCTGTCGGTGGCATTGGCTGCCGCGCGTGCCGCTTCGCAAGCGGGCGCCAAGCCAGCCGCGCCGGCCGCCAAATCACCGCCTCCGGTGCATGGCGGGCTGTCTGACGCCCTGGGTGGCTACGACGGGAGCGCCTCGGGTTTCTCGCACTCCAAGCTCACGGCCGTTGATTTTGCCGAGGCCGTCGCCCACGACCCGGATGTGGAGGAAGCCGCCATCCGTTTCGCCAACGGGGACGACGTCGGGGCCGAGGCGGGCCTGATGGAGATTCTGGGGCCTGGTGGAACGCGTACGCAGCACCCCGAGACCTGGCTCACCCTGTTCGACCTGTACCGCGCCACCGCGCAGCAGGACAAATTCGAGACCGCAGCGATCCAGTTCGTGGAGCGCTTTGACCGCTCGGCCCCTCAGTGGTTCTCCATGCCCGACATGGTCAAGCAGATGAGCCAGCCTGCAGGCAAGGCGTCGGGCGGCCCGGCGGCTGACTGGGTGTGCCCTTCGGTGCTGGGCATCCAGACGGTGGCCGCGCTCAAGGCGGCCATGCTCAAGGCGGCCATGCCCTGGCGCCTGGACTGGTCCAACCTCAAGACCATCGAGGCGGCTGCCGTCGGCCCGCTGCATCAGGTCATCCTCGGCTGGGCGGTGCAGCCCGTCCAGTTGCGATTCATTGGCGATGCCCAGTTGCTGAAGGTGCTGCACAATGCCACGCCCTCCAGCGACCGCAATGTGGACCAGAGCTGGTGGTTGTTGCGGCTGGCGATGCTGCGGGTGACCCATCAGCCCGATGATTTCGAACTGGCGGCGCTTGATTTCTGCGTCACCTACGAGGTGTCGCCACCGGCCTGGGAGAGTGCGCGCTGCGAGTACCGGCCGATCGACTCCCAGGGTGGGGTCGTGGCCAGCAAGGCCATCATCAGCGATGTGTACCGCGACTCCATGCCCTCCAGCCTGAGTGCCTTCGATGGCGACACCCACATGGAAGGCGCAAGCTCCCAGATGAGCAACCTGTTGTCGGTCGAGCTGTCCGGCCAGATCCAGGGGGACGCCATCGAGGTGCTGGATAAGCTCGAAGTGAAGTTCGTCGGCGCCGACATGATGGTCATCTCCTGCGCCAAACTGATCCGTGTGGACTTCTCTGCAGCCGGCTCCCTGCTGAACTGGGTGTCGGCCCGGCAGTCGGAGCAGCGCACGGTGCAGTTCACCGATGTCAATCGCCTGGTGGCATCTTTCTTCAATGTCATTGGCATCACCGAACACGCGCGGGTCCTGATCCGCACGGATTGACCAGAGAGCGCGCCGCGAGACCCGCGCGGGAAGTGCCGGTCTCGCTGCACGGTTCGCCGTCCTGACGGCTGCCAGGCCCTGTCGCCGTCGTACACCCCCATCCCGGGTACCCGAACCATCCTCCTCTGGCACGGTCCATGTTGTCGGTCCGCAGGGGCCGATGGAATGCTGCTTCCGGCGTTCCGAGGCCTTGTCAGCGCCTGCAGCACCTGTTGCACGCTGCGATGGCTTAAAGCACTACTTTCATTGCGTCTTCTAAGTGCTTAATTTAGAACACTTTTTAACCCTCTGTCACATCGATATACGCGTCTAAGTCCTTGATTTCATTGAAAAAATTTGTGTCAAACCACTTGCTTGTGAAAGCTTTCCTGATAAAGTGGGAAAAAGTGGAATTTAGTGGTGAAAAGTGTTTTCTAAAGGTTTCTAACGGTGTTTCAAGGGGCGTCATCTCTCACTCTCGATACCAAAGGGCGGCTGTCGGTGCCGACCCGGCATCGTGACGTCCTGAGCGCGACCGCCTCCAGCCAACTCACCATCACCAAGCACCCCCACGGCTGCCTGATGATTTTCCCTCGTAACGAGTGGGAGAAATTCCGCGACCGCATCGCCGCGCTGCCCATGCAGGCACAGTGGTGGAAACGCATTTTCCTCGGCAACGCGATGGACGTGGACATGGATGCCACCGGCCGCGTGCTGGTGTCCCCCGAATTGCGTGCCGCTGCCGGCATCAGCAAGGACACGGTGCTGCTCGGCATGGGCAGCTACTTCGAATTGTGGGACGCGGCCACTTATGCCGCGCAGGAAGCAGAGCAGATGAAGGGCGAGATGCCCGATGTCTTCAAAGACTTTTCTTTCTGAAAGTAGACGGTGAACGCCACATGGACACACCGCACCGTCTTGTTGAACGAAGCCATCGCAGCGCTTCACATCAACCCGGACGGTCACTACATCGATGCCACCTTTGGCCGCGGCGGTCACTCGCGCCTGCTGCTGTCGCAACTCTCGCCGGCCGGCCGGCTCACCGCCTTCGACAAGGACCTCGAGGCCGTTGCCGAGGCGCGGACCCTGGACGACCCCCGCTTCTCGATCCGCCACGAGGGCTTCATGCACCTCGGGCAACTGCCGGCGGCCAGTGCCGCCGGCGTGCTGATGGATCTGGGCATCAGCTCCCCACAGATCGACAACCCGGCGCGGGGATTCTCGTTCCGGCAAGAGGGGCCGCTCGACATGCGCATGGACACCACGCGTGGCCAGAGCGTGGCCGAGTGGCTGGAAGACGCATCGATAGAAACCATGGCGGAGGTGATTCGTGAATATGGCGAAGAACGGTTTGCTGGGCAGATTGCAAAGGCGATTGATCGTCGCCGACAGGAACGGGGCCCTCTTCGAGGCACCGCTGAACTGGCCGAAGTCGTGGCTGGCGCGGTCAAAACCCGCGAGCCGGGCAAGGACCCTGCAACGCGTACATTTCAGGCTTTTCGGATTTTCATCAACGCCGAGCTTGAAGAGCTGCAACAGGCGCTAGAAGCCGCACTGAAAGTGCTCCAGCCAGGAGGCCGTCTTGTGGTGATCAGTTTTCATTCGCTTGAAGACCGCATCGTCAAGCAGTTCATCGCCACCCATTCGCGCGAGGTGTACGACCGCCGCGCTCCGTTTGCGGCGCCCCGGGCCATGCAGCTCAAGGCCCTGGGCCGCATCAAGCCGGGCGATGAAGAGGTTGCCGCCAACCCGCGCGCCCGCAGCGCCGTGATGCGTGTGGCCGAGCGCACCGGGGTGGGCGCATGACCCGCCTCAACTTGTTCCTGTTGCTCGCGGTGCTGGCCAGCGCGCTGTACCTGGTGCGCACGCAGTATGAATCGCGCCGCCTCTACACGGAATTGGAAAAAGCCTCTGCGGAAGCGCGCAAGATCGAGACCGACAGCGAACGCCTGCAGGTTGAAAAACGCGCGCAGGCCACGCCTTTGCGCGTCGAAAAGCTGGCCAAGGAGCGCCTGCAGATGCGCACCACCACGCCGGCCATCACGCAGTACGTGACGCACAAGGATGCTGCTGCCTCAGCACCGGCCAGCGGGAGTGCCAGGCCATGAGCCGCAGCGTGCTGTACTCTTCCAGTCCTTTGCTGGCCAGCAAGACGCCGGTGTGGCGCAGCAAGTTCATTGTGGCCGGCATCGCCCTGGCTTTTCTGGGACTGGCCGGGCGCGCTGCTTACGTGCAGGTGTTCGGCAACGAGTTTTTCCAGCGCCAGGGCGAAGTCCGCTTTGCGCGCACGCTGGAGTTGCCCGCCAACCGCGGCCGCATCCTGGACCGCAACGGCCTGATCCTTGCGTCCAGCGTTCCCGCACCCAGCATCTGGGCCATTCCCGAGGATGTGGACGCCACCAAAGCGCAACTGTCCCAGCTGGCCAAACTGCTGGAGATGCCGCTGGCAGACCTGCAGAAAAAGCTGGCAGACGAAGACAAGACCTTTGTCTGGATCAAGCGCCAGGTCGACGAGCCGGTGGCGCAGCAGATCCAGGCCATGGGCATCACGGGCATCTACCAGCGCAAGGAATACAAGCGCAAGTACCCCGAGGGCGAAGCCTCCGCGCACGTGGTGGGTTTCACCAACGTCGAGGAAAACGGCCAGGAGGGCATCGAGCTCGCTTTCAACAAGGACCTCGCTGGCCGCGCCGGCTCGCGTCGCGTGATCAAGGACCGTCTCGGCCGCGTGGTCGAGGGTGTGGGCGAGCAGGTGCCGCCGGTCGAAGGCAAGGACATCCAGCTCAGCATCGACAGCAAGGTGCAGTTCTTTGCCTATCAAAAACTGCGCGATGCGGTGACCGCCCGCAAGGCCAAGGCCGGCAGTGTGGTGGTGCTCGACGCCGTCACCGGCGAAGTGCTGGCACTGGCCAACTACCCGAGCTATGTGCCGGACCGCCGGCAGAACCTCACCGGCGAGCAGTTGCGCAACCGCGCCATCACCGACACCTTCGAGCCAGGCTCCACGATGAAGCCGATCACGGTGGCCATGGCGCTGGAGGCTGGCCGCGTCAAGCCGCAGACCGTGATCGAGACGGCGCCGGGCCGCTTCAACATCGGCGGCTTCACCATCAGCGACACGCACAACTACGGCACGCTGACGGTGGAGGGCGTGATCCAGAAGTCCAGCAACGTCGGCGCCTTGAAGATTGCCCAGAAAATGACGCCCCACGAGATGTGGGACACCTACATGGCGCTGGGCTACGGCCAGAAGCCGCAGATCCAGTTCCCCGGTGCCGTGACCGGGCGTGTGCGTCCGTGGAAGAGCTGGCGCCCGGTGGAGCAGGCGACCATGGCCTACGGCTATGGCCTGTCGGCCTCGCTGTTCCAGATGGCGCATTCCTACACCGCCTTCGCGCATGACGGCCAGATCATCCCGGTGACCATGCTCAAGAGCAGCGAGCCGGCGGTGGGTGTGCAGGTGTTCTCGCCGGAAAACGCCCATGCCGTGCGCCGTATGCTGCAGATGGCCGCCGCGCCCGGTGGCACCGGCCCTCTGGCGCAGACGGTGGGCTACTCGGTGGGCGGAAAATCCGGCACGGCGCACAAGCAGGTGGGCAAGGGTTACGCCAGCAACAAATACCGCGCCTGGTTCACGGGTATGGCGCCGATCGAGGCGCCGCGCATCGTGGTCGGTGTGATGATTGACGAGCCCGGTGACGGCAACTACTTTGGCGGTGTGGCCGCAGCGCCCGTGTTCAGTGAAGTGGTGCAGCAGACGCTGCGCATGATGGGCGTGCAGCCCGACATGAGCGTCAAGCCGCAAATCGTTACCCAGACGGTGGAGGAGTCGTTTTGAACGCGCCGCTCCAGTCTTTCCAGTCGCCACGGCAGGCCGCCCAGTGGCTGCATGCGCATGTGCGCGGCACGCTGCGCGCCGACAGCCGCCAGGTCCAGGCCGGGGACGGTTTTGTTGCCTGGCCAGGTGCTGCCAGTGATGGGCGGCAGTATGTCCAGAGTGCGCTGGCGGCGGGCGCCACGGCCTGCCTGGTCGAGCAGGCAGGAGCGGACGCTTACGGGTTTTCGGACCCACGTATTGCGGCCTACACCGGCCTGAAGGCCGACACCGGCCCGATTGCTTCGGCCTATTTCGAAGAGCCCAGTCGCCATCTGCAGGTGACGGCCATCACCGGCACCAATGGAAAAACATCGACAGCCTGGTGGCTGGCGCAGGCGTTGGCCCGTACCGGCCGGCCTTGCGGCGTGGTGGGCACCCTGGGCATCGGTGTGCCGGGCGCCATGGTGTCCAACGGATTGACCACCCCCGACCCGGTGCTGCTGCAGCAGCAGTTGCGGCACTTCGCAGACCAGGGCTTTGCCGCGTGCGCGATCGAGGCCTCGTCCATCGGCTTGCAGGAGCGTCGGCTGGACGGCACTGTCATCAAAACGGCCATCTTCACCAACTTCACACAGGACCATCTTGACTACCATGCGTCGATGGAGGCCTACTGGGATGCCAAGGCGGCACTGTTTGACTGGCCCGGTCTGGAAGTGGCAGTGGTCAACGTGGATGACCTGAAAGGGCAGGTGCTCAGCGGCTTGCTGGCCGAGCGGGCGGTGGATCTGTGGACGGTGTCCTGCCTGTCGCCAGCGCGGTTGCGCGCCATCAACATCCAGCATGGCGCAGTGTTGCAGTTTGACGTGGTGGAACAAAACAGACCAGCCGAGCAGACCGCAGAAAAATACGCTGTGACCGCACCCATGGTGGGCCTCTACAACGTGTCCAACCTGCTGGGCGTGATCGCCACGCTGCGGGCCATGGGCGTTTCGCTGGCCGATGCCGTGTCGGCCTGCCATGGCCTTCTGCCTGTCCCCGGCCGCACTGAAACACTGGCCGTTGAGGGCCAGCCCCTGGTGGTGATCGACTACGCCCACACACCAGACGCGCTGGAGAAGGTGCTGACGGCCTTGCGTCCCACCGCGCAGAGCCGTGGTGGACAGCTGTGGTGTGTATTCGGCTGTGGCGGCGACCGTGACCCCATCAAGCGCCCGCTCATGGCCGCTGTGGCCGAGAAGGATGCCGATCAGGTCGTGGTCACCAGCGACAACCCGCGCCACGAGAATCCCCTGACCATCATCAGCCAGATATTGCTTGGCCTGAGCCACCGTGACGCGGTGCATGTGCAGGCCGACCGCGCAGCCGCCATTGCCCATGCGCTGCAGCTTGCCAGTGCGCAGGATGTGGTGCTGATCGCTGGCAAGGGCCACGAAAGCTACCAGGATATCGCTGGCGAAAAGCTGCCGTTTTCGGATCGCGCCCATGCAGAAGCGGTGCTGCAAACTGTGTCGGCCCGCCGGCAAGCCGGAGTGGCCACATGATGAGCCTGCAGCAAGCCCTGCAATGGGTGCCGGGCGCCCAGCTGGTCGGTGACGGCGGCGTCACGCCCTCGCGTGTGCACACGGACACGCGCACCCTGCAAGCGGGTGACCTGTTCGTGGCCCTCAAGGGCGAGCGCTTCGACGCGCATGATTTCCTCGGCCAGGCACGGGCGCAGGGGGCTGTCGCCGCTGTCGCCCATGGCGGCCTCGAAGGTGCCGGACTGCCGGGCCTGCAGGTGGCCGACACCCGCCTGGCGCTGGGCCAGCTGGCTGCCGGCTGGCGCAACCAGTTCAGCTTGCCGCTGATCGCAGTCACCGGCAGCAACGGCAAGACCACCGTGACGCAGATGATGGCGTCCATCCTGCGGGCGTGGAAGGCGGCCGCCGCGTTTTCCACCGAAGGCAATCTCAACAACGACATCGGCGTGCCGCTGACGCTGCTGCGCCTGTGCGCATCGCATGAGGTGGGCGTGGTGGAACTGGGCATGAACCACCCGGGCGAAATTGCCTACCTGGCCCGCCTCACCCGGCCGACCATTGCGCTGGTGAACAACGCCCAGCGTGAACACCTGGAGTTCATGGCCACCGTGGAAGCCGTTGCCCGTGAAAACGGTTCGGTGCTGGCGGCCTTGCCGCCCGATGGCGTGGCGGTGTTCCCGGCGGATGACGCCTACACCGGCCTCTGGCGGGGCCTTGCCGGCACCCGCCGCGTCATGACGTTTGCGCTGACAGGGCCGGCGGATGTCACGGGGCAGGGGCGCTGGCAGGGCGACGGCTGGCAGGTCCAGGCGGTCACCCCGGCGGGAGATTTTGATTTCTCGCTGCGCATCGCTGGCCAACACAATGTGAAGAATGCGCTGGCGGCGGCAGCGTGCGCGCTGGCTGCCGGAGCCCCCTTGTCTGTCATCGCCGCGGGCCTGTCGGCATTCACCCCTGTGAAAGGCCGCTCTCGCGCCATCGCCCTGGACTGGCGTGGCCACGCCGTCACCCTGGTGGACGACACCTACAACGCCAATCCGGACTCCATGCGTGCAGCCATTGACGTGCTGGCCGGGTTGCCCGCGCCGCGCCTGCTGGTGATGGGCGACATGGGCGAGGTGGGGGACCAGGGCCCGCAATTTCATGAGGAAGCCGGGCGTTACGCCCAGGCGCAAGGCGTGGAAACGCTTTTTGCGTTGGGCGAGCAATCGGCGCGTGCCGCCGCTTCGTTCCAGCGCGGGCAGCATTTTGCCGACGTGGAGACCTTGACCGCCGCCGTACTGGCGCAGCTGCCGTCGGTGGGCAGCCTGCTCGTCAAGGGCTCGCGCTTCATGAAGATGGAGCGTGTCGTTCACGCGGTGTCACAAGCATGCGAGAGCGCTGCCGTCCCCCCGGGCGCGGCGCTCCAGCGCAAGGAGAAAACATGAGTCCACAGGCCCGGATACCTGCAACGCCTGTGGGCAGCATGACGGCCTGGTCTGAAGCGGCTCGGGAGGAGAAGTTGCATGTTGCTTAGTCTGGCCCAGTGGCTGCAGTCCCAGTCGCCCGAGTTCGGGTTCTTCCGCGTGTTCCAGTACCTGACCTTCCGCGCGGTGATGGCGGCCATGACGTCGCTGCTGATCGGCCTGATCGCCGGCCCCTTTGTGATCCGCCGCCTGATCGCACTCAAGATCGGACAGCCCATCCGCGAGTACGCGATGCAGACGCATCTGAGCAAGAGCGGCACGCCGACCATGGGCGGTGTGCTGATCCTGCTGGCCATCGGCATCTCCACGCTGCTGTGGTTTGACCTCTCCAACCGCTTTGTGTGGATTGTGCTGATCGTGACACTGGGCTTCGGCGCGATCGGCTGGGCCGACGACTGGCGCAAGGTGGTCCTGAAGGACCCGGAAGGCATGCGCTCGCGCGAGAAATACCTCTGGCAGTCGCTCATCGGTCTGGTGGCGGCGCTGTACCTGGTGTTCAGCATTTCGGAGAGCTCCAACCTGCGCGTGCTCGAACTCTTCTTCAGCTGGGTCCAGTCGGGCTTTGATGTGAACCTGCCGCCCAAGGCGGGCTTGCTGGTGCCTTTTGTGAAAGAGGTCAGCTACCCGCTGGGCGTGTTCGGCTTTGTGATCCTCACCTACCTGGTGATCGTTGGCTCCAGCAATGCGGTGAACCTCACCGATGGCCTGGATGGCCTGGCGATCATGCCGGTGGTGATGGTGGGCTCGGCGCTCGGTGTGTTTGCTTACGTCACCGGCAGCGCGGTGTATTCGAAGTACCTGTTCTTCCCCCACATCCCCGGTTCGGGCGAGCTGCTGATTTTCTGCTCGGCCATGGCCGGTGCCGGTCTGGCTTTTCTGTGGTTCAACACCCATCCGGCGCAGGTGTTCATGGGTGACGTCGGCGCACTGGCGCTGGGCGCTGCGCTGGGCACCATCGCCGTGATCGTGCGGCAGGAAATCGTGCTGGCCATCATGGGTGGCATCTTCGTCGTCGAAGCCTTGTCGGTGATGGTGCAGGTGACGTGGTTCAAGTACACCAAGCGGCGCTACGGCGAAGGCCGCCGCCTGTTGAAGATGGCGCCCCTGCACCACCACTTCGAGAAATCCGGCTGGAAGGAAACGCAGGTGGTCGTGCGTTTCTGGATCATCACCATGCTTCTGTGCCTCGTGGGCCTGTCCACGCTGAAACTGCGGTGATACGGCGATGAAACACCTCGCCAACAAACAGGTCCTTGTGCTGGGGCTCGGCGCCTCCGGCCTGGCGCTGGCGCGCTGGTGCGTCCGCTCAGGTGCCCGGGTCACGGTCGCGGACACGCGGGCGCAACCGCCCCAGCTCGAAGCGCTTCGCGCAGCGCTTCCGGATGCGTCTTTTGTACAAGGCACGATGGATGCGGCCTTGCTGGCCAGCACAGCCTTCGACATGGTGCTGAAAAGCCCGGGCCTCTCGCCGATGTCCGTCGCCGCGGTGACCGCTGAAGCGCAGTCGCGGGCGATCCCCTGCGGCAATGAGTTGAGCCTGTTTGCCCAGGCGCTGGTCGACCTGAAGGAGGAGTCAGGCTACGCGCCGCAGGTCATCGGCATCACCGGTACCAACGGCAAGACCACGGTGACATCGCTCACCGGCCAATTGGTGCGGCGCGCCGGCAAGTCGGTGGCGGTGGCCGGCAACATTGGCCCGACCCTGCTCGACACCCTCACCGACAAGCTGGATGCAGGCGAGTTGCCTGAGGTGTGGGTGCTGGAACTGTCGAGCTTTCAGCTCGACGGCATCCGCAATTTCGAGCCGACCGTGGCCACCGTGCTCAATATCACGCAGGACCACCTCGACTGGCACGAAACCCTGCCCAACTATGCGGCGGCCAAGGCGCAGGTGTTCGGCAGCGCCGGCGTCATGCTGCTGAACCGGGATGATCCGCAGGTGATGGCCATGCTGCCGCCGGCCACTACGCCAGCCAAGGGCAAGCCAGTGGTTCGCAGCCACGTCACTTTCGGCGCCGATGCACCGCGCCGCCCAGGCGACTACGGCATCGAAACGGTCAATGGCATGGCCTGGCTGGTCCGTGCGGCTGTGGCCGACGAAACCATCAAGCGCCGTAAGGACGAGGAAGAGGTGCTGTTCATCCAGCGACTCATGCCCACTGAAGCCCTGCGCATCCGTGGACGGCACAACGCCACCAACGCGCTGGCGGCCCTGGCGCTGGCCGTGGCCGTGGGCGGCAACCTGGCGCCCATGCTCCATGGTCTGCGCGAATACCGCGGCGAGCCGCACCGGGTCGAGCCGGTGGCCATCGTCAACGACGTCGAATATTTCGACGACAGCAAAGGTACCAATGTCGGTGCCACGGTGGCCGCGCTGTCGGGCCTGGGCCTGGCAGCGAGCGAGCTGCCAGCCGGCACCTCGGGGCGCAAGCTGGTGGTGATCCTGGGCGGTGAAGGCAAGGGCCAGGACTTCTCCCCGCTGGCCGAGCCGGTGGCGCGCCATGTGCGCGCGGTGGTGCTGATCGGCCGCGATGCACCCCTCATCAAGGCGGCGCTTCAGGCCACTGGCGTGCCGCTGCTGGACGCAGCCGACATGGGGGCTGCAGTTACTCTGGCTGCGGCCCAGGCGCAGACCGGTGATGCGGTCCTGATGTCGCCGGCCTGCGCCAGCTTCGACATGTTCGACAACTACGAGCACCGCGCCCAGGTGTTCTGTGAGGCTGTGCAATCCCTGGCGCACGATCAGGGGGTCGTGACATGACGGCCGCCACCCATCGCCTCAAGGGCTGGTTCTCTGGCGTGGGCCGGGTGGCCGCGGATGTGCTGCCGGTGCGGCTGGGCGGGCAGAGCCTGTCGCGCACCCTGTCCACGCCGACTGTGCGCATGGCCGGCTTCGACCAGACGCTGGTGTGGGTCACGGTGGCCCTGCTGCTGTGGGGCCTGGTGATGGTTTACTCCGCTTCGGTGGCCATGCCGGACAACCCCAAGTTCGCGCGTTACGCCCATACCCATTTCCTCACGCGCCATGTGCTGTCGCTGGTGGTGGCGTTTGTCGTGGCGCTGCTGGCCTTTCAGGTACCGCTGGCCACCTGGGAGAAAGTCGCGCCCTGGTTGTTCGTCGCGTCGCTGCTGCTGCTGATTCTGGTGCTGATCCCCTTCATCGGCAAGGGTGTCAACGGCGCCCGCCGCTGGATATCGCTCGGGGTGATGAACTTCCAGCCCTCGGAGCTCGCCAAGTTCGCCGTGCTGCTGTATGCGGCCGACTACATGGTGCGCAAGATGGAAGTGAAGGAGCGCTTTTTCCGCGCCGTCATGCCGATGGCGGTCGCCATCGCCATCGTGGGTTTGCTGCTGCTGGCCGAGCCTGACATGGGCGCCTTCATGGTGATCTCGGTCATTGCCATGGGCATTCTCTTCCTGGGCGGCGTCAACGCCCGCATGTTCTTTGTGATCGCTGCCGTGGTGGTGGTCGCCTTCAGTCTGATGGTGATGCTCAGCGAATGGCGGCGCGAGCGGATTTTTGCCTACCTCGACCCGTGGAGCGACAAGTACTCCATGGGCAAGGGCTACCAGCTTTCACATTCGCTGATCGCCTTTGGGCGCGGCGAGATTTTTGGCGTCGGCCTGGGCGGCAGCATTGAAAAGCTGCACTGGCTGCCCGAGGCCCACACCGACTTCCTGATGGCCGTGATCGGCGAGGAGTTCGGCCTGATCGGTGTGCTGGTTGTCATTGGCCTCTTCATGTGGATGACGCGTCGCATCATGCACATCGGCCGCCAGTCCATCGCGCTGGACCGCCTGTTCGCGGGCCTGGTCGCGCAGGGCGTGGGCATCTGGATGGGCTTTCAGACCTTCATCAACATCGGCGTGAACCTCGGCGCCCTGCCCACCAAGGGCCTGACCTTGCCGCTGATGAGCTACGGCGGCTCGGCGATTTTGATGAACCTGGTGTCTCTGGCTGTGGTGCTTCGCATCGATTACGAGAATCGCCTGTTGATGAGAGGGGGGCGCGCGTGACAGCGATGCACATCATCCAAAACGCGCAATTCCCCGCAGGGCCGCCCCAAGGGGAATTAGCCCCCTCGGGGGGCAGCGCATTACACGAAGTGAAAAGCGTGGGGGTCGTATTGATCATGGCCGGCGGCACCGGTGGCCACATTTTCCCCGGCCTGGCCGTGGCCGAAGCCCTGCGTGAGCGCGGCTGGCGCGTGCATTGGCTCGGCGGCCGCGGCAGCGCGGACCAGCCCAGCATGGAAAGCCAACTGGTGCCACCGCGCGGCTTTGCCTTCGAGACCATCGACTTTTCAGGCGTACGGGGCAAGGGCGTCGCCACCCTGTTCTGGCTGCCGCTGCGCCTGCTCAAGGCCTTCTGGCAAAGCATCCAGGTGGTTCGCCATGTCCGTCCGGACGTGGTGCTCGGGTTGGGAGGCTACATCAGCTTTCCGGCCGGCATGATGAGTGTTCTGCTCGGCAAGCCGCTGGTGCTGCACGAGCAGAACTCGGTGGCCGGCCTCGTCAACAAGGTGCTGGCGGGCGTGGCAGACCGCGTCTTCACCGCCTTCCCCGGCGTGCTGAAAAAGGCCCGGTGGGTGGGCAATCCGCTGCGCCCTGCCTTTACCTGCCAGCCTGCGCCGGCCGAGCGTTTTGCCGGGCGCACCGGGCCGCTCAAACTGCTGGTGGTGGGGGGCAGCCTGGGCGCCAAGGCGCTCAATGACCTGGTGCCCAGGGCGCTGGCCCTGATGCCCGCCCAGGCGCGTCCCCATGTCCTCCACCAAAGCGGTGCCCGCCAGCTTGACGCGCTGCGGGCCAATTACCGGGCCGCTGGCGTGGAAGCCGAACTCACGCCCTTCATCGACGACACCGCCAGCGCCTTTGCCGAGGCCGACCTCATCATCTGCCGTGCCGGTGCCAGCACTGTGACGGAAATTGCTGCCGTCGGCGCAGCGGCGCTGTTCGTGCCGTTCCCTGCCGCCGTGGATGACCACCAGACCACCAATGCCCAGTTCCTCGTCGGCCAGGGTGGTGGCTGGCTGGTTCAACAACGCGACCTGTCGCCTTCCAGACTTGCCGAAATGCTCCAGACTACCGATCGCCCCGCACTCATCCGGCGTGCACAGCAGGCCAAGGCCCTGCAGAAACTCGACGCCACCGCCCAGCTGGTCGCCGCCTGTGAGGAGCTTGCCGCATGAAGCACGCCATCAAGAACATCCATTTCATCGGGCTGGGGGGCGCGGGCATGTCCGGCATTGCCGAGGTCCTGCACAACCTGGGCTATGGGGTCTCCGGCTCGGACCTGTCCGACAGCCCCACCCTGCGCCGCCTGGCCGGGCTGGGCATCAAGACCTTCGTGGGCCATCAGGCGGACAACCTTGCCATGGTGGATGCCGTGGTGACCTCCACCGCGGTCCAGCCGGACAACCCGGAAGTGCTGGCCGCACGTGAAAAACGCATTCCGGTCGTGCCGCGCGCGCTGATGCTCGCCGAGCTGATGCGCCTCAAGCAAGGCATCGCGATTGCCGGCACCCATGGCAAGACAACCACCACCAGCCTGGTGGCCAGCATCCTGGCCGAGGGCGGCCTGGACCCGACCTTCGTGATCGGCGGGCGCCTCAACAGCGCTGGCGCCAATGCCAAGCTGGGCTCGGGCGATTACATCGTGGTGGAAGCCGACGAGTCCGACGCGTCCTTCCTGAACCTGCTGCCGGTGATGGCGGTGGTCACCAACATCGACGCCGACCACATGGAAACCTATGGCCATGACTTCGGCAACCTGAAAAAGGCGTTTGTCGATTTCCTGCATCGCATGCCGTTCTACGGTACCGCCATCCTGTGCACCGACGACGCCGCCGTGCGCGAGATCGTGCCGCAGATGTCCTGCCCCATCACCAGCTACGGCATGAACGAGGACGCGCAAGTGCGCGCTGTCAATGTGCGGGCAGTCGGTGCACAAATGCACTTCACCGCACAGCGCCGCAACGGTGTCACGTTGCCTGACCTCGACATCGAGCTCAATCTGGCAGGTGAGCACAACGTGCTGAATGCACTTTCAGCGATCGCTGTGGCCGTTGAACTGAATGTGCCAGATGCCGCCGTCCAGAAAGCTCTGGCGGAATTCAAGGGTGTCGGTCGGCGCTTTCAGAGCTATGGCGACATGCGTGCGAAGGATGGTGGCCAGTTCACGGTGATTGAAGACTACGGCCACCACCCCGTCGAAATGGCCGCTACCCTGGCTGCCGCGCGCGGTGCCTTCCCGGGGCGTCGGCTGGTGCTGGCTTTTCAGCCGCACCGCTATACCCGTACGCGCGATTGTTTCGAGGACTTTGTCAAAGTCATCGGTGAAGCGGATCTGGTGTTGCTGTCCGAGGTGTATGCAGCTGGCGAGGCGCCTATCGTTGCTGCGGATGGGCGATCCCTGACACGGGCCATTCGTGTCGCTGGACGTGTTGAGCCTGTCTTTGTCGATGACATTGATGCCATGCCGCAGGCCATTTATGACAACGCATGCGGCGGTGACGTCGTCATGTGCATGGGCGCGGGCTCCATAGGCGCTGTGCCCGCCAAGGTGGTGGACATCGTCTGGGCCATGGAGGGCAAGGCATGAGCACCGATGCCGACAACGTGCGCCGCGCAGGGCCGCCCCAAGCAAGCACAGCCCCCTCGGGGGGCAGCGCATCACACGAAGTGGAAAGCGTGGGGGCGATATTCGGCAAAGTCGCGGTGCTGATGGGCGGTCAATCCGCCGAGCGCGAAGTCTCGCTGATGTCGGGCGGCGGTGTGCTCAAGGCGCTGCGCTCACGCGGCGTGGATGCGCATGCCTTTGACCCGGCAGAGCGTGATCTGGGCGAACTGAAAAAAGAAGGCTTTTCCCGCTGCTTCATCACCCTGCATGGCCGCTTCGGCGAAGACGGCACGGTGCAGGGTGCGCTGGAGCTGCTGGGCATTCCCTACACCGGCTCCGGCGTGATGGCCTCCAGCATGGCCATCGACAAGGTGATGACCAAGCGGGTTCTGATCTCCGAGAACATTCCCACGCCGCGCTACGTGCTGCTGCGCAAGGGCGCCTACAGCGCAGGTGACGTGCAGGCCGTGCCGGACACCCTGGGCCTGCCGCTGATCGTCAAGCCGGCCCGCGAGGGTTCCTCCATCGGCCTCACCAAGGTGACAGACCGGTCGCAGATGGCAGCCGCCGTGGTGCAGGCTGCCCAGCTCGATGCCGACATCCTGTGCGAGCAGTTCATCAGCGGCGACGAGGTCACCTGCCCGGTGCTGGGCACGGGCGAGGGCGCGCGCGCGCTGCCTGTCATCCGCATCGTGGCACCCGACGGCAACTACGACTACCAGAACAAGTACTTCACCGACACCACGCAATACCTGGTGCCCTGCGGCCTGCCGGAAGGCGAGGAGGCCGTCATCCAGACCCTGGTGCTGCAGGCCTTCCGCACGCTCAACTGCCGCGGCTGGGCCCGTGCGGACGTGATGATCGACCGCGCCACGCGCAAGCCCTACATGCTGGAGATCAACACCTCGCCGGGCATGACAGGCCATTCGCTGGTGCCGATGTCGGCACGCGCTGCCGGCATGTCCTACGAGGACCTGTGCCTGGAAGTGCTCAGGACCGCTGCGCTGGACCACCACACCCCCGGAGGCACCACCCCGTGATCCGCGCCATGCCCATGCCCAAACAGATGTCCGTTCCTGCCGACATCAAGCTCATGAACACCCTTTCGGGTGCACTGGTGCTGGCGTTTGTGGCCATGGTGCTGGTGCTGGCGGCAAGCTGGCTGGTACGCCAACCCCTCTTCAACCTGACGGCGATCCATGTCATGGGCGATATCGCGCACAACAACGCCGTCACCCTGCGCGCCAATGTCATGCCGCGTCTGGCCGGTAATTTCTTCACGGTGGACCTGTCCCGCACGCGGGCTGCCTTCGAGTCGGTGCCCTGGGTGCGCAGTGCCCGTGTGCAGCGCGAGTTCCCGAACCGGCTCCGGGTGGTGCTGCAGGAACACCAGGCCATTGCCTACTGGGGTGCAGAAGGGGAGACGCGCCTGGTCAACAGTTTTGGCGAGGTGTTCGAGGCCAACCCCGGCGATGTGGAGGGTGATGCCCTGCCGCTGCTCAACGGCCCGCAAGGGCAGGCGGCGCTGGTGCTCAAGGGCTACCAGGTGCTGGAGCCGATGTTCGATGAACTCGACACGGTGCTGGAGCAGCTCCAGCTCAGCAGTCAGGGCAGCTGGCGCGCCCGGCTCGACAGCGGCGCCGTGATCGAGATGGGTCACGGCTCCATAGAGGACATTCAGGCCCGGGTCCGCCGCTTTCTCGACACGCTCACGCAGGCTTCGGCCAAGTACGGGCGTGACCTGGAATCGGCGGACCTGCGCTACAGCAACGGCTACGCGATCAAGCTCAGAGGCGTCACCACCTTGAGCGCGGGCGACAAAGACGACGGAAAGAAGAAAAGGTAAACATATGGCCAAAGAATACAAAGACCTCGTGGTCGGTCTGGACATCGGCACCAGCAAGGTGATGGCCGTGGTGGCAGAGGTGCTGCCTGGCGGTGAACTGAAGCTCGCTGGCCTGGGCATTGCCGCCAGCAACGGCCTCAAGCGCGGCGTGGTGGTGAACATCGACGCAACCGTGCAGAGCATTCAGCAGGCGCTGAAGGAAGCCGAGCTGATGGCCGACTGCAAGATTGCGCGGGTCTACACCGGCATCACCGGCAGCCACATCCGCGGCATCAACTCCAGCGGCATGGTGGCGGTGAAGGACAAGGAAGTCACTCAGGCCGACGTGGCCCGCGTGATCGAGACTGCCAAGGCCATCAACATCTCGACCGACCAGCGCCTGCTGCTGGTGGAGCCGCAGGAATTCGTGATCGACGGCCAGGACGTGCGCGAACCGATCGGCATGAGCGGCATTCGCCTCGAGGCCAAGGTGCACATCGTCACGGGCGCACAGAGCGCTGCCGAGAACATCATCAAGTGCGTGCGCCGTTGCGGCCTGGAGGTGGACCAGCTGATGCTGAACCCGCTGGCTTCGAGCCTGGCCGTGCTGACGCAGGACGAGCAGGAGCTGGGCGTGGCGATGGTCGACATCGGCGCCGGCACCACCGACGTGGCCATCTTCACCGGTGGCGCCATCCGCCATACCGCCGTCATTCCGATTGCCGGCGACCTGATCACCAGCGACATCGCGATGGCGCTGCGCACTCCCACCAAGGACGCCGAAGACATCAAGGTCGAGAGCGGTTGCGCCAAGCAACTGCTGGCTGACCCGGAAACGCAGGTCGAAGTACCGGGCCTGGGCGACCGCGGCCCGCGCATGCTGAGCCGGCAGGCGCTGGCAGGCGTGATCGAGCCGCGCATCGAGGAAATTTTCTCGCTGGTGCAGCAGGTCATCCGCGAGTCGGGTTACGAAGAGGTGCTGTCCTCCGGCATCGTCATCACCGGCGGCAGTGCGGTGATGCCGGGCATGGTGGAGCTCGGCGAAGACATCTTCCTCAAGCCGGTGCGGCGCGGCATTCCGCGTTACTCCAGCGCACTCTCGGACATGGTGGCCCAGGCCCGCGCCGCCACCGTGATGGGCCTGCTGGAAGAGGCCCGCACCGCGCGCATGCGCGGCTACAAGGTGGCGCAAAAGGCAGGCAGTGTTCACAACGCTTTCGGTCGTGTCAAAGACTGGTTTGTGGGGAATTTCTGATGATCCAATTTTCTGTCTTCATGAGCCGGCACGCGCGTTGTATCCATTCGGGAGGCGCTGATCCCCCTGCCTGAGCGCTGCGTCCACAACAAGAACCATCGACAAATTTCTGGCAACTGCAATTCAAGAACTGGAGGCTCCCAATGAGCATCGAAATGATCGAAATCGAAGAATTCAACCAAGGCACACAGATCAAGGTGATCGGCGTGGGCGGCGGCGGCGGCAACGCGGTCGGGCACATGATCGAGTGCGGCGTGCAGGGTGTGGAATTCATCTGCGCCAACACCGACGCGCAGGCCCTGAGCCGTGGCAACGCCCACAAGACCATCCAGCTGGGCGGCAGCGGCCTGGGTGCCGGCAGCAAGCCCGACAAGGGCCGTGAAGCCGCCGAACTGGCCGTGGACGACATCCGCAGCGCCATCGACGGTGCGCACATGCTGTTCATCACCGCCGGCATGGGTGGCGGCACCGGCACCGGCGCTGCACCGGTGATTGCGCGCATCGCCAAGGAAATGGGCATCCTCACCGTAGGCGTGGTGACCAAGCCTTTCGAGTTTGAAGGCGGCCGCCGCATGACCAATGCGGACCTCGGCCTGGCGGAACTCGAAGCCAATGTCGACTCGCTGATCGTGGTGCTGAACGAGAAGCTGCTCGAAGTGCTGGGCGATGACGTCACGCAGGACGAAGCCTTTGCCCACGCCAACGACGTGCTGAAAAACGCCGTGGGCGGCATTGCCGAGATCATCAATGTGCCGGGCCATGTGAACGTCGACTTTGAAGACGTTCGCACCGTCATGGGTGAGCCTGGCAAGGCCATGATGGGCACCGCCAAGGCCAACGGTCCGGACCGTGCCCGCATCGCGGCCGAGCAGGCCGTGGCCTGCCCGCTGCTGGAAGGCATTGACCTGTCGGGCGCCAAAGGCGTGCTGGTGCTGATCACGGCGGCCAAGGGTTCGCTCAAGCTGAGCGAGTCCAAGCTGGCGATGAACACCATCCGCGCTTATGCCTCACCCGATGCGCACGTCATCTACGGCACGGCCTATGACGACGAACTGGGCGACGACATCCGCGTGACGGTGGTGGCCACGGGCCTGAGCCGCCAGGGCGCCCGCCGCCATGCGCCACCGCTGCAGGTGCTGCGCACCGGCACCGACAACGTACCTTTCAATGTCCCGACGCTGAGCACCACCGCAGGCAACGCGGGTGGCCAGTCGGTGGGCATGGGTTCGGCCCAGCCGGATTACGGCAACATGTCCACGCCGAGCGTCTGGCGCACCAACCGGACGCAGGCAGCGGCGAAGGTGGATGCGCTGTCTTCTGGCGGGATGGACGATTTCGAGATCCCCGCCTTCCTGCGCAAACAAGCCGATTAATCCACGCAAAGCTACTGCGCGTGCTGATCTTGCGTCTGCGGTGCTCGCCGTACCTGGGTACGGCTGTGCGCCTCAACGCAACCTCAGCCCGCTCGCTACGCTTTTCGTTCGATTAATCACGGCGGCTTTCATACAGCCCAGCTATTCGCGTCATTCGTATCCCTGCCTGTCGCAGGGATACCCACCACTTAAAATAGCGTCATGCTCGCTCAAAGAACCCTCAAGTCACTGACCAAAGCCGTGGGCGTGGGCCTGCACAGTGGTCAGCGGGTGGAGTTGACCTTGCGGCCGGCGGCGCCTGACACGGGCATCGTGTTCCGGCGGGTGGATCTGCCGCAGCCGGTGGACATTCCCATCTCGGCGCAGTCGGTGACCGACACGCGGCTGGCTTCGACCATCTCGAATGGCAATGCCAAGGTGCACACGGTAGAGCACCTGATGTCGGCCTGCGCAGGCCTGGGCATCGACAACCTGTATGTGGACATCACAGCCGAGGAAGTGCCGATCCTGGATGGCTCCGCGGCCTCGTTCGTGTTCCTGCTGCAGTCGGCGGGCATTGCCTTGCAGGCGGCGCCCAAGCGCTTCATCCGGGTCATCAAGCCGGTGGAAGTGCGTGACGGGGAGGGCGCCAACGTGAAGTGGGCGCGCCTGGCGCCCTACGAGGGCTACAAGCTCAGCTTCGAGATCGACTTCGACCATCCGGCGGTGGACTCCACCGGTCAGCGCGTGGAGTTCGACATCGGCTCCGGCGCCTACACCCGGGACATTGCCCGTGCCCGCACCTTCGGTTTCACCAAGGATGTGGAGATGATGCGCGCCAATGGGCTCGCACTGGGCGGCGGGCTGGACAACGCCATCGTGATGGACGACTACAAGGTGCTCAACAGCGACGGCCTGCGCTACAACGACGAGTTCGTGAAGCACAAGATCCTCGACGCCATGGGCGATCTCTACCTGCTGGGCAAGCCGCTGCTGGCAGCCTACAGTGCCTTCCGTTCCGGGCACGCGATGAACAACAAGCTGCTGCGCGAGCTGCTGGCGCACCAGGACGCCTGGGAAGTTGTCACCTTTGAAGACGAGAAAAAAGCGCCCCAGGGCTTCGCGACGCTGGCACGCGCCTGGTAGTCAGGCAGCAGGCAAACTTTTTCATGCTGCTGTTCCGCTGGCTCATCCTGCTCTTCCTGCTGGCCGCCGTGGTGTCCTTCATGTTCTATGCCGGAACCGGAAAAGCCCGCTTCAAGCGATTCGGGCTGACCATCCTGAAGTGGACGCTGATCGCCGCCTTCGGTTTTTTTGCCGTGCTGATTCTTGAGCGCGTCGCTTAGGTGTAGTTTCTCACGACGTTGTTCCCATCAAATCCGAGACGAGAAGCTGGAGGGCGGTGGGAGGTGGCTGAGTGGGGTCTGGCGAAGTTCTAGTGATGGATCCAGGTCGCCAGCTCATGGGCACGGGCATCTGAATTGGGATAGACGAAGGCATAGGCCCACTCGCGCAGCAAAGTCTGGATGAGTCGTTCTGCTTTGCCGTTGGTGCGCGGCGTGTAAGGGCGCGTGCGGATGTGTCTGATCGCTAGGCGCCTTCACTCGGCACCAGGTTACCGTTCACCCAACGAATTCGAATCACAACTCGCTCTATTGGCAGCTTAGTTCTGGCTCTCTCTGGTCCAGTCCATAGGGTTCACCCCCCTCGGGTCAGACTTCAGCGCAATTCAATACCCACAGCTTTGATTTTCATGATCTGCACCGGATGGAGGGCTCAGCGAATGCTTTTGGCATCCTGCCCAAATAAAATACTCTTGGACTTGTCATCTACGGTCGGTGCGATATTGATGGATTTAGCCAAGTCATAGGCTTTCCGGGTAGCTGACCTGACACTAATCCTCTCGAACCATTGATTCAATGCAGGGAAGTGGTTCATATCCTGTCTTTGCCGCTCATGAGGAACAACCCAAGGATAGGCCGCCATGTCAGCGATAGAGTAATCACCGCAGATGTACTCACGCCCATCCGCTAAATGTTTATTCAGCACCCCATAAAGCCTTGACGTCTCATTGACATAGCGATCCATCGCATAGGGTAGTTTTTCAGGGGCGTACTGAACGAAATGGTGATTTTGCCCAGCCATGGGTCCCAAGCCACCCATCTGCCAAAACAGCCATTGAAGACATTCATTCCTGCCGCGCAGGTCTTGAGGAATGAACTGCCTGGTTTTATCGGCCAGATACAGCAAAATCGCACCGGATTCAAAAACGGCGATGGGCGCACCACCGTCCTGCGGTGCATGATCGACGATGGCCGGAATCCGGTTGTTGGGAGCAATCTTCAAAAACTCCGCGGCGAACTGCTCCCCCTTGCTGATGTTGATAGGCTTGATGCCGTATTCAAGACCAGCCTCCTCCAGGTACATCGTGATCTTGTGACCATTGGGGGTGGTCCAGTAGTACAAGTCAATCATGGCTCAGGCGCTTGCTTTTTTCAGGCGCTCATTCGAGGGGAAGAGCATTTTCCGAGCATCGTCATCCACCTCGGATTTGAACGCGAATTTGGTTTTCAATGCCTCTGCCCGCTGTGCGGCGGGGCGCGCATTGATCTCGTCCAACAAGCGCTTCACATGGGGCAACCTTTCCCACGCATCGGCGCCCAACACAAAAGGGGCTACCCGGGCCCAGCCCCAAACAGACATATCGACCACCGTGTACTCACTGCCCATCATGTAAGGCTGAGTCGCCAAGCGGTCGTTAATGATGTGCCAATGACGCCACGCTTCGAAGTCGTAGCGGTTGACCGCGTATTCTTTGGGCTCAGGCGCGAAATGCTTGAAGTGGACCGCTTGGCCACAGTAGGGGCCGATGCCTGTGGCAACGAACATGAGCCATGAATACATTTCCGCCTTGTTCGCTGGGGTGTCGGGCGGCACAAATTTTCCAATCTTCTCGGCCAGATAAATCAGCATGGCATTGCTGTCAAAGATACGAATGTCACCGTCCAACATCGCTGGTGTTTTGGCGTTGGGATTGATGGCCTTGAAAGCCTGTGCATGCTGCTCACCCTTGCGGGTATCGATTCCAACGAGTTCGTAAGGTTCGCCTGTTTCCTCAAGATACAAGGCAATCTTCAAAGGGTTGGGCGAAGGGTGGAAATAGAACCTGATCATCAGTGGTCTCCTTGAAAGCTAAGAAATTGGAATCGCGTGAACACCCGCCAAACGGCCAACGTTGACTGAATGCTTTCGGTGTGGCGCCGGGGTACAAGCCGGTGGCCTTGCTTCATCAGCAGGATCACGGCCGCCGGCGCACCAGCGAACACGTCCAGAAACTGCCAATGAGCAGGGCACCGAATAGCAGGAACCGAGCGGATGAAGTATGAGACAACCCGGCGATGGAGCGCTTTTTGGGGCGCTGCTGCCGTGCAAAGGGCCTGACGAATCACGATTTTTGGTAATGCCTCACGGCGTCCAGATCCCAAGTCAGGCCGTTGCCAGGCCGGGCGGGCGCTGACAGGCAGCCATCCACCACTTTCAGCGGCTCCTGCAGAATGGCATCAGCCCAATCGACGTACTCGATCCAGTGTGCCGTGGGTGTGCTGGCCAGCAGGTGCGCGCTGACTTCGGGAAAGAGGTGCGACGAAAGTTCAATGCCTGCAACATTGGCAAGCGCAGAAGCATCGATCCAGCCACTCACGCCGCCGATGCGCTCCAGGTCCGGCATGACAAAGTCACAGGCACGTTGTGCCAGTGCCTGGGCCATGGCACGAGGCCCGGCAAAGTTTTCCCCGATCTGGACGGGTGTGCGCAACAAGGCGGTCAGTTCGGCACTGGTCGCGTAATCGTCATGGCGAACCGGTTCTTCAATCCAGCACAGGCCCTCATCATCAAGCTGCCTGCATCGCTCGACCGCAGCGTTGCGGCTTAACGCCTGGTTGAAGTCGGCCATCAGCGCAATCCCGGCTGGTAGGGCTTGCTTGACAGCCCGTACGGCGGCCAGGTCGTCTTTGGCCAGTGGGCGCCCCAGGCGCATTTTGATGGCGTGAAACCCCTCACTGACCAGTTCCAGGGCCTCATCGGCCGCGGCCGGCGCGTTCAACAAACCCAGGCCGTTGCTGTTGTAGGCGGGGATGGGCCTGGGCTTGGCGCCCAGCAGTGTTGCCAGTGGCAGCCCGGTACAAATGGCCAGCGCGTCCCAACAGGCGATATCAATCCCCGCCATGAGCATGGATACGATGCCGCGTGCACCCAGGAGGCGAAACCGCGCTTCCAGCGCCCGCCGCACCGCGGCGGGCGCTGCCGTTTTCCCGACAAGCTCGGCGTTGATGTCGCGTACCAGCGCAAGAGCGGCCGCGCCGGCCGCTTCAAGGTAGCAGAACAGGTACGCACGGCCCGTAACGCCTTCTTCTGTTTGCAAGTCCAGTAGCAGCAGTGGTGCCTGCGTCACCTGCATGGCGCTGGTGCCAAGTGCCCGCCGCATGGGTACAACCACCAGTGTGGCTTCAATGGCCCGCACCGTGAGATGTTGCGGGCTCATGCAGTACGCCCCTCACTATGCACAGACAGAATATCAAGGATGGCCCTATTGCAAGGCGTGGCCACCCCGAGGCGGGCGCCCCTGTGCACCACGTCGCCGCTGAGCCACTGCACTTCGAGACGGCTTCCGCGCTCAAGATCCCCATGCATGGAGGAGGTCATCGTCGCCGGTAACTGGTCGCAAAAAGCCAGGCGGTTATTTGCGTAGTCTTCGGCCACTTGTACGCCTTCAGCCCGTGCAACTCGCACCACCTCGTCCATGACGTCCCTCAAAAAGGCGCGTGCACGTTCGTTGGCACACACCGTGCCTACGGGTGCTCGCGTGACGGTCGTGGTGCCCGACAGGCCGACCAGGAATACAAATTTTTCCCATATCGTCTGACCAATGCGGTCACTGATCTCCACATCGATGCCGGCTTCAACACAGGCATCGCGAAAGCGGGCCACACGTGCAGTGCTTGTGCCGTCATACTCTCCGAATACCAGCTTTTGCATCGCGCCCGAATGCCTGATGAGGCCGGGCTCGGATATCGTCGCCGCGATATAGCAGGCGCCGCCTATGACATGGGCTTCTCCCAGAGTCCGGCGAAGGATGTCGTCCTTGACGACACCGTTCTGGAATGACACCACGGCCGTATGTTCGCCAATCAGGGGCTTGATGGCCTCGGCGGCCTCGGCCGTATCCCACAGCTTGACGCCAAACAGCACGATATCAACGAGGCCTATGTTTGCGGGTGTATCGGTAACGCTGACCTGCTGAAGGTGCAGGTTGCCCAGTGGACTTTCCACACGCAAGCCCGTGTCCCGGATGGCTGCAAGCTGCCGGCCACGCGCCACAAAGCTCACATCATGGCCGGCCTTGGCAAGACGCGCCCCGAAATAACCACCCACACCACCGGTTCCCATAACAGCGATACGCATCTTTTACCCAATTAATGAATAAACAATCAAGAATTAATTGAGTATAGGGCGAGAAAATGGTGTGTCAATAACTCATGAATTTATCTTTTAGACATTTCATTAAGCTAGTTATTGAATACATAAACTATAATTTTCAGAATGGCAAGAACACGGGAATTTGACACCGATACAGCACTGGATGCCGCGATAGACACCTTCTGGCACCAGGGATTTGAAGCGACGCCGATGCAGGACCTGTGCCGATCCATGCACCTCGGGCCCGGCAGTATCTATGCCGCATTCGGTGATAAGCGAAACCTTTTTCGCCAAGCGCTGCATCGCTACATGGATACCGTGTCGATGCAGGCTCTGGAGAGGATCAACAGCGCCTCCTCGGGTTTGCAGGGCATACGCGGCTACTTCGAGCACCTGGTGGACGCCATGCTTGACGGCAAGCGGCGTTGGGGCTGCCTCATGACAAATTCCCTGGTCGAGTTCGCGTCACGCGATCCCGAGCTGGCCGTGTTGTTTCAACTGCATCTAGTTCGACTGGAAACGACTTTTGCGGCAGCGTTGACACGCGCCCGCGCCGCTGGCGAATTGCGACCGGACGTCGGGCCTGAAGCAGCTGGTTACCTGGTCGCCGTGGTGCAGGGTATGAACGTGTTGGCCAAGACCAAACCGGGTCGCCGCACGCTCGAACGCATCGTGGAAGTCGCCTTGGCCGGGCTTGCATTGCCGTCGTCTAATTGAGGTGGTTTTGAGCAACCAATACACACGGCCTGAATCAGCCGCAGCATCATCCCCAATATTCTGGAGAACAGTCTTGGGCGACCGTAAATAACTTGTCATGCGGCGTTCAGCTTGCGAACCACAGTGGATTGGCTGAGATTTAGCTGCTTGGCCACGGCGCGTGTATTGCCATATTTCTTGAGCGCCTCTGCGACAAGTTGCTTTTCAAATTGAGCCACTTTGGCGCGGTACTGAAGCGGGTCCGCGAAGGCCTGTTCCACTGGTGCTGTGAGATATTCCGGCAAGTCGATCACGTCAATTAGGTCCGTAGGCGTAGTTACCACCAGGCGCTCGACAATATTGCGCAGCTCGCGCACATTGCCAGGCCATTCGTACGTCAACAAAGACTTCAAGGCGCGTTCGGAAAATCGCTTGTTGAAACTGTATGAGGTATTTAACTCGCCGAGTGCATGCTCTGTCAGCGGAAAAATGTCTTCCTTGCGCAAGCGCAGGGGCGGCACGCTCAGTGGAACCACGTTCAGGCGGTAGTACAGGTCGCTGCGGAACTGGTTGTTGTCCACCATGACTTGCAAGTCGCGATTGGTTGCCGCAATCACCCGCAGATCGACGTGGACCACCCGAGTACCGCCCACACGCACCACCGTATGGTCTTGCAGCATCTGGAGCAGCTTGACCTGCAGGTTCATCGGCAGTTCGCCGATCTCGTCCAGAAACAGGGTGCCGTGGTGGGCGGTTTCTATCAGGCCTACCTTTCCCTGCTTGAGTGCGCCAGTGAACGCCCCTCCCTCGTAGCCAAATAATTCCGACTCCAGCAATTCGCGTGGAATGGCGCCGCAATTGATTTTGATCAAAGGCCCTTGGCTACGCTGACTTTCCTTGTGAATCTGTCGCGCCAGCACCTCCTTGCCCACTCCCGATTCGCCGCTGATCAGCACCGCCGTATCCACTTTGGCTACCCGCAGTGCCAAGCTGGACAAGCGCTGCATGCTCTGGCTTTTGAGCTCCACACCATCGGGTTTGAGGTTTTGCAGACGCAGCTCTTTCATCTCGTTTTCAACACGCTGCAAATCTTCGCGCGTGCGCAGCAATGCCTCCTGCAATTGCACCAGCTCGGTGGTGTCGCGCGAATTGATGATGACTTTGCGCACCACGCCCTGGTCGTCGAACAAGGGAATGCCCGTGACCATGATGGTCTTCCCAGTGTGGGTGTGCTGCATGGCAGAAATGCGTTTTCGCTCGGCCGCCACACGGGTTGCAATCACCGGACGTATCCACCCCTTTTTTTCAAATTCTGAAACGTGACGACCTACCAATTCCTCAGCCTTGAGGTCGTAGTTGCGCTCACAGCCCTCGTTGACCATCAGCGTGATGCCCTTGCCATTGGCTACAAAAATACCGTCAAACGAGTTGCGATAAATTTCCTCGAAGTCTTTGCAAAGCTGTCGTAAATGCAGCAACTCGCTGGTTTCGGTCTTGCTTGACAAGGAGTCGGACGCGGATATGTTCTCGTGAGTCTGCATGATGGGTTGCCTTGTTCGATGCGGTTTGATTCAAAAATGAATCAAACTCCGCAGAGCATAGAGCAAGAGCCACGCGAAGCAAATCGCCATAGGCGAAAAGCATAGGGTTTTCACGCAGCAAGTTCACGTGAATGAGCGCATGCAGGGCAATCTTGTTACGCAAGGCGCCTCAGTACACCGCGCAAGCGAGTCTTTAGTGACTCCGTTGATATCAAAAATGCATCAAATCTCCACGTAAAAACGACAGACTGCATTCAAGCCATTGATTTCAATAGAGAATTTCCTTGGCACAGTCCCTGCGATATAGAAGCGTCCTGGCAACAGGCACCGTGAAATCCCATAAAGGTAATCCCTATAAACAGGAGACAAAGATGAGTTCATACGATCAAAGTATTGCAGCCCGAGACGCAAAGTATTGGCAAAACGCCGTCGATCTGCCCGCATTCCGCGAGTTGATGGCTGCCAAAAAGAAGTTGCTGGTGCCGATGGTGCTGATGTACTTCGGGCTGTTCATGGGCATGACTTTGTTGGCCGGTTATGCCAAAGGCTTCATGACACAGAAAATCAGCGGTGCGTTCAACACGGCCTACTTGCTGGTACTGTGCTGCTACTTCATGTGTTGGATCATGGGCGTGATCTACGTGCGAATTGCCAACCGTGATTTCGACGTGATGGCGTCCCGAGCGGTGCATGAGCTTGCGCACGGCAGGGGACAAGCATGAAATTCATCACGCTAGGCATATTTCTGTTCATTCTGGGCATCACCCTTGCAGTGACTTATTGGGCCGCCAAACGCACCAAAACTACCAGCGAGTTCTACGCGGCGGGGGGCAATCTGGGGGCGGTAGAAAACGGCTTTGCACTGGCCGGAGACTGGATGAGTGCCGCCGCTTTCCTGGGCTTTGTCGGCCTGTCCGCGTTGTTTGGCTGGGATGGTGCACTGTATGCGCTGGGTGCGCTGGTGGCTTTCATGACCATCTTGTTGCTGGTTGCCGAGCCGCTGCGCAACACCGGCCGCTACACACTGGGCGACGTGATTGCCTACCGCATGCAACGCCCGCAGGCCCGGGTCGCGGCAGTGGTCGGTACCATTGTGGTTAACTTGGCGTACCTGATTCCGCAAATGGCCGGTGGCGGTGTGTTGATCAAATTGCTGCTGGACATTCCCTACAGCGTCTCGGTGGTGTTTGTCGGCATTGGCATGATTGTGTATGTGGCCTTTGGTGGCATGCTGGCCACCACTTGGGTGCAAATCATCAAGGCGGTGTTGCTGATTTCTACCGCCGTCGTGCTGGTGGTGTGGATACTGGCCCTATTTGGCTTCAACCCGGTGGCGCTGTTTGACGGCATGGAGGCCAAGTACGGCAGCAAAATATTGTCGCCGGGAAATTTCTTCAAACACCCATTGGATGCATTCTCTCTGGGCATCAGTTTTGTGCTGGGCACCGCCGGCCTGCCGCACATCATGACCCGCTTTTACACTGTGCCAGATGCAAAAACGGCGCGCAAGTCGGTCATCTGGCTGATGTTTCTCGCGGGTGGATTTTTTCTTGTCACCACACTGATCGGTTTTGCCTCGGCCCTGCTGGTGGGGCAGGACGCCATACGCGCGGCTGACAAAGGTGGCAATCTGGCGCTCCCCCTGCTGGCGCAATACCTGGGCGGTGGGGTCGGAACTTTGGGCGGACAGATTTTCCTGGCCTTCGTAGCAGCTGTGGCTTTTGCCACCATTTTGGCGGTGGTGGCAGGCTTGACACTCGCCACCTCGGGAGCCATCGCTCATGACCTCTACGTCAACGTCATCAAGCAGGGCGTGCTCAGTGAAAAAGAGCAGGTCAGGGTCGCCCGCGTCTCCGTGATCGGCATCGGCATTGTCGCTACGGTACTGGGTTTGCTGGCTCAAGGCCAGAACGTGGCGGTGCTGGTGATTCTGGCGATCTCAATTGCGGCGAGTGCCAATTTCCCTATCGTCGTTCTGTCGCTATTCTGGCGGCGCTTCAACACCGGCGGTGTCATAGGCGGCGTCGGCGTGGGTTTGGTATCCGCCATCGGGCTGGCACTCATTGGTCCGGCTTTCATGGGCAAGGAAGCGATGTTCCCTATCGTTAATCCGGCCATTGTCAGCATGCCGCTGGGCTTTTTGGGTGCCTACCTCGGGACCCTGCTGGGTGGCAGGAATGCCGAACTTGAAGCGCACTTTGACCAGGTACTGTTCAAGGCCCAGACCGGCATCGCCACCGATTGATTTTTAGAATTTTTGGAGAACAGTATGCATGCCATCAAAGCCGTTGTTTTTGACCTGTACGGTACCTTGTACGACGTTTACTCTGTCCGCACCGCCTGCGAGCGCATCTTCCCCGGTCAGGGCGAGACAGTCAGCAAGATGTGGCGCCAAAAGCAACTTGAATACACATGGATGAGAACGCTGATGGGCCAGTACCAAGACTTTGAGAGCGCCACCCTCGATGCGTTGCGCTACACCTGTGGCAGCCTGGGCCTGGCGCTTGATGCAGACGTTGAGGCGTACCTGTGCTCGGAGTACCTGAGTCTGACCCCTTTCGCGGATGTTCCACAGGCGCTTCAGCAGTTGCGGGCCGCAGGACTGAAAACCGCCATTTTGTCCAACGGTTCACGTCACTCCATCCGCCAGGTGGTGGGCAATTCGGGGTTGACCAACTCCTTCGATCACCTGATCAGCGTTGACGAAGTGCGGCTGTTCAAGCCGCATCAGAAAGTTTATGAACTTGCAATGGATACCCTGCACTTGGGTAAATCAGAAATCCTGTTCGTCTCATGTAACTCATGGGATGCAACGGGCGCCAAGTATTTTGGCTACCCGGTATGCTGGATCAATCGCAGCAACGGCGTGTTTGATCAACTGGGTGTCATGCCCGACATCGTGGTCAGCGATGTGGGCGTGCTTGCCTTGCGTTTTTCGCCGGCAGACGAGGCTGCATAAAATGAAATAACCAGTGCGCGGGGAGTTGTTTCAGTCAGCACCGTGATCAGCGGCATTCGACGTTGTGCTTGGGATGGCATAAAGAAAGACAAGACCGACTCTTATGACCGCAATCTACTTTGAACATTCACTGCAAGCTGAAAAACCGTGATAAAAATTCCCCAACATTTTGCTCATTTGGTCTACGGTGTCCTCCAGTCGGGGCTGACCTGCGCGGTGGCTACCGGCATTTCAAGCGTAGGCGCTACCAGCTTGGACGCATACTTACTGCACTGGTTGAACTCTTGGGTGTTGTCATGGCTTTTTATGCTACCAGTTGTCGTGCTGGCTTCGCCGTTAATTCGAAGGTTGGCGGACAAACTCACACATAGCGCCTAGCGGCTGCGCCCGTCCTTGTAATTCCCGTGGGCGGATCGGCCCAGACCTTCTGCCTTGGCCAGCCGCGCTGTCGCGGCGCCCACATGGGCATGGGTGATGGCCAGCCCCAGCGCATCGGCCGCATCCTTGCCGGGCAGCGCGGGCAGCTTCAGGAGGCGCATCACCATCTGCTGTACCTCCGGCTTGCCGGCCTTGCCGTAGCCCGCCACAGCCTTCTTCATCTGCAGCGCGGAGTATTCCGTCACCGGCAGGTCACACGACACCAGCGCCGTGATGCAGGCGCCGCGGGCCTGGCCCAGCAGCAGCGTGGCCTGCGGGTTGACGTTGACGAACACGATCTCGATCGAGGTCTGGTCGGGCTGGTAGCGCGCCACCACTTCACGGACGCCGTCGTACAGCACTTTCAGCCGGCCGGGCAGATTGGCGGTTTCCAGATGGCCGGTCTTGATGGTGCCGCTGGCGACGTAGCTGAGGGCATGGCCGTCCACGTCGATCACGCCAAAACCGGCGATCTGCAGGCCCGGGTCAATGCCAAGAATGCGCATGGTGTTTTCTGTGAGGCTAGAGGCCGAAGTACCAGCGCACCGAATGGAAGAACACCGGTGCGGCAAAACACAGCGCATCAACCCGGTCGAGCAGGCCGCTGGCACCGGTGACGGATTTTCCTTCGCTGCCCCAGTTGGTGATGCCGCGGTCTCGCTTGAGCGCCTTCATCACCAGATGCCCGAGCGAGCCTGCCACACAGGCGATCAGCGCCATGGCCACGGCCTGTCCGGGCTTGAAGGGGGTCAGGCCCGCCATCAGCCCGCCCAGAAAGCTGGCCACGATCACGGCCACCAGCCAGCTGGTCCAGTTGAAGCTCTTGCTGACGTTGGGCGCACGTGGCGGCCGGCGCAGCCGCTGGCCCACCAGGTGTTGCACGATCATGCAGGTCTGCACCACGAACACGAGGAAGAACACGAGGAAAGCATTCTTGTCCGCGAAGTTCGGAAACTTCAGCAGCAGCAGCGCCGGCACATGGCTCATGCCGTAAACGCAGACCATGATGCCCCACTGCAGTTTGGCGTTGCGCTCGAGGAAGCGGTGCGGGTCGTCGGCCAGGGCGCTCACCACCGGGATCGCCAGGAACACATAGACCGGGATAAACACGGTCACCAGGTCAAAGTGCCGGGTGATGACCAGCGCAAACTGCACCGGCAGCACCACGAAGAAGGCCAGCACCAGGCTGCGGTGGTCGCCCTGCCGGGTCGGGGACAGCGTGATGAACTCGCGCAGCGCGAAGAAGGCCACCAGGCCGAACAGCACGGTGGCCATGGTTTCGCCGAGTGTCCAGCCGACCCAGAACACGGTGGACATCAGCCACGAAGTCTTGAGCAGGCCGTTGAAGTCCCTGAGCTTCTGGGTGTGCAGGTCGTCCTCGTGCCGGTCTTTCAGCGACAGGATGAAAGCGGCAACGGTAACCAGTGACAGGATACCGAACAGCAGGATGAACAGCAGCCCCACCTGATGGGCGGGCGACAGGTTGCGCAGGAAGGTGTTCATGACTCGCGCAAATCCATCACGGCCTGCCGGGCCCTGGCCAGGAAGGTGCCGCGGTCTTCATCGGCTCCCAGCGAGATCGGTGCGCCGAAGGTCACCGAACACAGGATCGGCACCGGCACGACCTCACCCTTGGGCATGACGCGCTGCACGTTGTTGATCCAGGCGGGCACCAGCACCACCTGCGGAAATTTCTGCGCCAGGTTGTAGAGGCCGGACTTGAAGCTTTGCGGCTCCTCATGGTTGCCGCGCGTGCCCTCGGGGAAAAGGATGATGGAGTCGCCCTGGTGCAGTGCCTCGATCAGTGGCTCCAGCGGATCCTGATCGGTGGTCTTGGTGCGGTCCACATAGATGGCGTTGAACACCGCGGTGGTGATCCATTGCTTGAGCGGTGTTTTCGTCCAGTAATCCCTGGCCGCAATCGGACGGGTGATGCTGCGCAGCTCTTCGGGCAAGGCCGCCCACATCAGCACCAGATCGGCATGGCTCTGGTGGTTGGCAAAGTAGATGCGCTGCTCGGCTTTGGGCGGGCAGCCTTGCCAGCGCGCCTGCGCACCCGTCAGCAGGCGGATGAAGCCCAGCAGCAGCAGGCCGAACAGGCGGGCCAGAAAAGGAGAGATGTCGCTGCGCATGGAATCCGTTCTGCGCCGGCTCAGGGCAACTCGACGCCGCCCATGCGCGCGGCGATGGTGCTGGCGCGGGAGGCGAGGTAACCCGAGCCGGGCCGGGTTTCGAAGTACTTGGGCCGGGGCAGCATCACCGCCAGGCGCGCCGCCTCGTAGGCGCTGAGCCGGGTTGCCGGCTTGCGGTAGTAGTGCTGCGCAGCAGCTTCTGCGCCGAACACGCCTTCGCCCCATTCCACGCTGTTGAGGTAGATCTCGAGGATGCGCTCCTTGCTGAGCAGCGCTTCCAGCAGCAGCGTCAGCACCAGCTCCTGGCCCTTGCGCAGCAGCGTGCGCTCACCCGAGAGAAAAAGGTTCTTGGCCAGTTGCTGGGTGATGGTGGAGCCGCCGACGATCTTCGCGGGCTTGGCGACGGGGGGAGCTGCCTTATTGGGCGCCAGCTTGCTGGCCGATTGGGCCGCACGCTGCTCGGCCTTGGCGTTTTTATCCCATGCTTTTTCGAGGGCGACGATGTCCACACCGTCGTGCTCGGCAAAACCGGCGTCTTCCGACGCAATGACTGCGCGCTTGAGGTGGTCGGAAATGTCGACATAAGGCACCCATTGCTGGCGCCACTTGAGGGCGCCGGTGCTGCTGACGACCTGGTACACCTCCGAGCGCTGGAAGGCGGTGGACTCGGGGGCGACCACGGCCATCAGGGCAATGCGGCCGACAAAATAGGCCTCAAGGGCCAGTCCGGCCAGCAGCGCCAGACCGATCAGCCTGAGCAGCGCTTTCATCCCCGGCCCTTCAAGCAGCGGCCCGCATTTCTGCCAGCACCTGGGCCGAGGGCGGACGCACACCGCGCCAGAGCGCAAAGGCTTCTGCGGCCTGCTCCACCAGCATGCCCAGGCCATCGCGTGGCGTGGCACCGTGCTCGCGTGCCCAGGTCATGAAACCGGCCGCCGCGGGGCCATACATCATGTCGTAGGCGAGCGCGCCGCGCTTGAGCACGGTGGCGTTCACAGGCACCTCACCGCCGGCCAGGCTGCTGGCGCTGGCGTTGATGACCACGTCGAAGCTGCCGGCCAGGCCGGGCAAATCGGACGCGAGCAGTTCCGTGCCGGACAGCAAACCCAGCAGCGAGGGGTGACTGCGGTGGCGCTGGACCATGGCGTCCGCCTTGGCCCGTGTGCGGTTGGCCAGCACCAGCCGGCGCGGCCTGGCATGCAGCAGCGGTGCCAGCACACCCGCTGCCGCGCCGCCCGCGCCGATCAGCAGCACATCGCGGCCGCCGAGCGAGACGCCGGCGTTCTGCTGGATGTCGTTCACCAGCCCGGCGCCATCGGTGTTGTCGGCATGGACGCCCTGGCCGTTGAGGACCAGCGTGTTGGCGGCTTCGGCCAGCTGGGCGCGGTCGCTGCGGGAGGTGGCGGCCTCAAAGGCTTCGAACTTGAACGGCACCGTGACATTGCAGCCGCACACGCCGGCCTGCACCAGACCGGCCAGCGTGGCGGAAAAACTGTCCGTGGGCACCAGCAGGCGGTCATAGTGCAGGCTTTGCCCGGTCAGTTCGGCAAACCGCGCATGAATCTGCGGCGATTTGCTGTGCGCCACCGGGTTGCCGAGAACGTAGTACTGGTCCATGGGAGGGAGGGGTGAAAGAGGTCTCAGCGGCCGGTGAGTCGGGTTTCCAGCGTGTCGTCGCGCGTGAAGCGAAAACGCGACACCACGACGATCTGGTCGGCCTTGCGGCGCATGGTGTCGCTGAAGGTGCCGAAGGGCCCGCTGCTGCGCACAATGGTTTGTGCGCGCCGGTCCAGCGTGAGGCTGCCGGAGGTCTGCACCACCTCGGTGTCGAGCACCTTGCCGTCGAAGTTGACGGTCAGCACCATGGTGAGCTCGCCATAGAGCTTCTTGCCCGCCTGCTCAGGAAAATTGGTGGTCCCGCGGTCTTCGATCTTGCGGCGCAGCTCGTCGTAGTAGATGGCATACACCTCCTCGCGCGTGGCGGGGCTGATGTAGCGTTTCTTGGGCCGGGCGTTTTCTTCGTTGATGCGCTTTTCAATCTCGGCCAGGATCTTGACGAGCTGCTTGCGCTTGTCCTCCTGCTCGGCCCGCGCCGGGTTGTTGGCGGGCAGCGTCATGTCGGGCGGCGGCAGGCTGGCCAGCGCCTTCTTGATCTGCGCGAGCAGCTGCGTCTGCTGCTCCTGCATGGCTTCCACCTTTTGCTGTGCGTCTTCGTTGGCATCGCCCAGCGACGTCAGCGCCGAGGGCGGCAGCGGCGAGGTGGCGCGGCCTTTTTCGGCGTCGCCGCCACCTGCCAATGAAGCCTGCGCAATCGCCTTGGCGATGTCAGGTTTGGTGCTGGATTTGGTGTTGACCAGAATCACCTCGAGCGGCGTGTCCTGGAACACGCGGTTGAAGCGCTCCGGGTCCACGAACCGGACGGTCAGCAACACCGCGTGAAAAGCGATGGAAACGCCCAGGGCAATTTGCAGGGTGGTGGGTGACTTCACAGACCGGGATTATCGGGCTTTATCGGGTCCATCTGTCCCGGTTCTTACCCGTGCAGCGGCCACACCACACACCCAAAGTCAAAGCGCTGGTGCGGCTGCGCCTGCCGCTTCGGCGGCAGGTTCGTCGATATCCACCGCGATGGAAATCGGGCCGGCGGCCATTTCCGACTCGCCGTCGTCTTCGCCCAGAGGGTCGGGCAACTCGTCCAGCGGCACGTCCAGGCGCTCTGTGATGGTGCCCGACACATCCAGCGTGATCTCGTCAATGGCGCCCAGCTTCACCCGCACCCGGGCACCACGCGGCAGGGCCTGGCCGCCCATCACGGGCAGCACCAGCGGCAGATCGTCGGCCCGCACCAGGTTGTCCTTGAAGGCCGTGGCCGTGATCTCGCTGATGCTGTTTTGCGTGAGGTACTGGAGCGTCCAGTAACGCTCGATGCCGGCCTGGAAGCCGTTGTACGCGCTGTAGGCCGCATCGAAACCGGAGATGATGGAAAACAGCTCGGCGTCCTTGGGCTTGAAGGGTGCCGCCAGCGCCGCGGTTCGGCCGTGGCGTGCACAGGCAATGATCTGCCACTGGTTGACCAGGTCGGTGTAGCGGCGTAGCGGCGATGTGGCCCAGGCATAGCTTTTCACGCCGATGCCCGCATGCGGCAAGGCCTTGGTGCCCATGCGCACCTTCACGCCGGGCGCCAGGCTGGCCTGGCTGCGGTAGATGCCCGGCACGCCGTGCTCGGCCATCCACTGGCCCCAGGTGCTGTTGGCCAGAATCATGGCTTCGGCCACGATCAGGTCCAGCGGCGCGCCGCGGCGGCGGGTGCTGATGCTGACCTTTTCATCGCCCTGTGGTTCCACGCCCGTGGGGTTGTCCAGACGGAAGTTGTAGTCGGGCCGGTTAAAGTTCTCCGGCTTGCCGCGCACCACTTCGCGCTGCGCCTTGAGGTGCTTCGCCAGGCGGTGCAGAAAGGTCAGCTCCACGCCCCATGCGATGTCGCTTGGTGGACTGCTTTGCGCGGCCTCGAAAAAGGCTTCGGTGAAGGTGCTGTCGAGCACGTCATGACGCAGGTTGCTGACGATGGGCACCTGCTCCAGCCGGGTTGCACTGGCCTGGATGGCCAGCGTGGTTTCGTCAAGCGTCACATAGAGCGACACGGTCGGGCAGTTGCGCCCTTCCTGCAGGGTGTAGGTCTGCACCACATCGTCGGGCAGCATGGTGAGCTTGTAGCCCGGCATGTACACGGTCGACAGGCGCGCGCGGCCCAGCTGGTCCACCGGGCTGCCCGGCAGCACGGCCAGGCCAGGCGCGGCGATGTGAATGCCCAGCGTGACGGTGCCTGTGCCCAGGCCGCTGACGGACAGCGCATCGTCAATCTCGGTGGTGGTGGAGTCGTCAATCGAGAACGCGCGCACCGAGGCCAGCGGCAGCTCGTCCTTGATGGCGGGTGCTTCCACTGCAGGGAATCCCGTGCCCTTGGGAAAGTTCTCGAACAGGAAGCGCTTCCAGTGGAACTGGTAGGGTGAACTGATGGCGCCGGCTTTTTTGAGCAGCTCCAGCGGCGCGGTGTGTGTGGCGCGTGCGGCTTCGACCACGGCCTTGTATTCGGCGCTGTTCTTGTCGGGCTTGAACAGGATCTTGTAGAGCTGATCGCGAACCGGCGAGGGACATTGCCCCGCGCCAAGCTCGTCAGCCCACGCCGTGATCTGTGCGGCTACCGCCTTTTTCTTTTCGATGGCCAGCAGGGCCTGCTGCAGGATCTCGGCGGGCGCCTTCCGGAAGCGCCCCTTGCCGGCCCGGCGAAAGTAGTGGGGCGCGTCGTACAGGCGAAAGAGGGCAGCGGCCTGCTGTTGCACGCTGGCGGCCTGGCTGGCGTCGGAGCTGAAATAGTCGCGCGCCAGGTCGGCAAAGCCGAATTCTTCCTCGCTGGCGAATTCCCACGCCAGGTCCAGCTCGATTTCCTCGCTCAGCTTCTGCCCGCCGGCCACCAGTTCGGCCGGGGAGGGCTTTTCAAACTTCAGCAGCGCGTTGGCACCCTTGACCTTGACGCGCTTGCCCGAGTCGAGCTCGACCTGCAGCGAGGCGTCGCTTTCGGACAGGATACGGCCGGCCAGAAACTTGCCGGTTTCTTCAAACAATACAAACAAAACGGGATCCCTTGAGGGTCGGTGGTGAGGTGCAGCTACGGGTCCGGTTCAGTGAAGCACTTTGTGCCGTTCGCCCTGCGGGAGCACGCTTCGATACCTCAGCGCGAACGGGTCGGAGTTCCCTGAGCCGGAGCCCTAGTGTAATCAGCCGACCGATTGATGCACTGCGCGGCGCACTGTGTCAGTCCAGACCCAGAAAGCCCAGAATCGCCGGCAGGTGGTCGTCAAAGTCGCTGAGGGCGTGGTCGCCGCCTTCGAGCAGGCGGACCTGGGCGCCGGCGTAGCGTGCCGTCATCTCGCGCCAGTCCAGCACCTCGTCGCCCCTGGCGATCACGGCGAGGTAGTTCCGCGGTTCCCGCAGCGGCCCGGCATGCAGGGCTTTCAGTTCATCCACATAGTGCGGTTCGAAGAAAAAATGCTCGTCCGGGTGGTGCCAGCTGGTCTGCTCGCCGATGTAGCGCGCCAGGTCCCGGGCCGGGTCGACTGCCGGATTCAGCAGCACCGCCTTGCAGCCCGTGCGTTCGGCGACCGCGGTGGCATAAAACCCGCCGAGCGACGAGCCGATCACCGCCAGCCCTTCAGGCGTGGCGCCGATTTCCTGCCAGCGTGCCACGCCGTCCATGAGCTGCTGCATGGCCTCGCGCGGTGAGGGCGGCAACTGCGGGCACCACCAGTGCACCGCCGGAAAGCGCGCCTGCACCAGCTCGGCCATCCGGCGCGCCTTGGCGGATTGGGGCGAGGAGCGGAATCCGTGCAGGTACAACAGGTGGGTGGTGCGCATGCCGCCATCCTAAGCCCCAGGCTGAATGGGCCTGGCCGAGAGACGGCGCTTTCCGCGCTGTCGGGGTGGGTTTTCAGCAGGCCCGGCGGGCGGGCTGGCGGATAATCCGGCGATGGCTGCAGTTTTTGAAAAACCCTCTCTTTACCAGCGCACGGCGCCGCTGCTGCAGGGCTTTGACGGCCCGCTGGCGTTTGCCGTGTTCTTGCTGGCCTGCGCGGGTCTGCTCATCATGTATTCATCCGGCTACGACCACGGCACACGCTTTGTGGACCATGGCCGCAACATGCTGATTGCCGGCGCCATCATGTTTGTGGTGGCGCAGGTTCCTCCGCAGCGTTTGATGGCGTTCGCGGTGCCGCTGTACCTGGCGGGTGTGGCACTGCTGGTGGCGGTAGCGATATTCGGACTCACCAAAAAAGGGGCGCGCCGCTGGCTCAATGTGGGAGTGGTCATCCAGCCCAGCGAGATCCTCAAGATTGCCATGCCCCTGATGCTGGCGTGGTGGTTCCAGAAGCGCGAGGGCCAGCTGCGCCCGCTGGACTTCCTGGCCGCGGGCCTGCTGCTGCTGGTGCCCGTCGGTCTCATCATGAAGCAGCCTGACCTGGGCACTTCTTTGCTGGTGCTGGCGGCAGGCTTGGCAGTGATTTTCTTTGCCGGATTGAGCTGGAAGCTGATCCTGCCGCCTGTGCTGATCGGGCTGGTGGGCGTGTTCCTGGTGGTCTGGTTCGAGCCACAGCTGTGCGCGGACGGTGTGCGCTGGCCCATCCTGCACGACTACCAGCAGCAGCGCATCTGCACCTTGCTCGACCCTTCACGCGACCCGTTGGGCAAGGGCTTTCACATCATCCAGGGCATGATCGCCATCGGCTCGGGCGGTATCACCGGCAAGGGCTTCATGGCCGGCACGCAGACGCACCTCGAATTCATCCCCGAGCGCACCACCGACTTCATCTTTGCCGCCTATTCCGAGGAGTTTGGCCTGATCGGCAACCTGTTGCTGATCGCTGGTTTCACCTTCCTCATCCTGCGCGGACTGGCGATTGCGATGGAGGCGTCGACACTGTTTGCCCGGCTGCTGGCGGGTGCGCTGACGATGATTTTCTTCACCTACGCCTTTGTGAACATGGGCATGGTCAGCGGCATCCTGCCGGTGGTGGGTGTGCCCTTGCCCTTCATCAGCTATGGCGGCACCGCCATGGTGACCCTGGGCGTTGCCATTGGCATGCTGATGTCGGTGGCCAAGGCCAAGCGCCTCGTCCAGTCATGAATGTGGCCCCCACGCTTGTCGCTTCGCGTACTGCGCTGCCCCCCGAGGGGGTGCATTTCGACTTGGGGCGGCCCGGCGTCGAAATTGGCGACGCCAGGCTTGACGTCAGCGTGTCCTCGGCGCGCTCTGTGAGCACTCAGCCTGTTCGACGTGGTCTGGCGGGGCCTGCGCTGTGAAGCACGTCAGTGTCATCGGCGTGGGCAACATGGGCGGCGGCATGGCGGCCAATCTGCTGACGCGCGGGTGGACCGTGGAGGTCTGCGACATTGATTTGGCCAAGGTGGAAGCGCAACAGTTGCTGGGCGCTCTGGCGCTCGAATCCCCGGCACAGGCCGCCATGAATGCCTCTGCGCACATTGTCTGCGTCGTCGATGCCGCGCAGACCGACGACGTGCTGTTCGGTCCTGACGGTCTGGCCCAGCGGCTGCAGCCAGGCCACACGGTGATGCTGTGCCCGACGCTGGCGCCGGAAGATGTCGAGGCGTTCGCAGCGCGTCTGGCTGTCATCGGCGTGCACACCCTGGACGCGCCGATGTCCGGCGGTCCTGCGCGGGCCCGCGACGGCAGCATGAGCCTGATGGTGGCCGGGCCGCAGGCTGTGGTGGCAGCAGCGGGCGAGCTGCTCCAGGCCCTGTCTTCGAAGGTTTTCCATATCAGCGACAAGCCGGGCGACGGCGCGCGGACCAAGCTGGTGAACAACCTGCTGGCCGGCATCAACCTGGTGGGTGCGGCCGAGGCCATGGCGCTGGCCCAGCGCATCGGGCTGGACCTGGCCAAAACACTGGACGTGATCGAGCAGTCCAGCGGCCAGAGCTGGATCGGCATGGACCGCATGCGGCGCGCCATCGCGGGTGACTATGCGCCCCGCGCCCATGTCACCCTGCTGGAGAAAGACACCCGGCTGGCGATGGAGATGGCCCGCTCTGCTGGTTTCGACGGTCCTCTGGGTGGACCGGCCAGTGCAGCCTTTGCCCAGGCGCATGCGGCCGGTTGGGCCGCGGAGGATGATGCGGCGCTGTTCAAGCTGCTGGGCGGCCACGCCTGAGCGCATCGGTCGGCCCGACGCTGCGATATTTGTTACTGTTTTTCTGCTGCGTGATCGGGCGTCCAGGGGTACAAAGGCCGGTATCCACTCCCGAGGAGCCTTCCATGGCCGGCAAGTTCGAACTCAAGAAATCCAGGAACGACAAGTATTTTTTCTCGCTGCTGGCCGGCAACGGGCAGAAGATTCTGGCCAGCGAAATGTACGAAACCAAGGCCAGTGCGAGCAATGGCATTGAATCGGTAAAGAAGAACGCCCCGGACGATGGCCGCTATGAACGGCTGGCCGGCAAGGATGGTTCACCGTATTTCACGCTCAAGGCTGGCAACGGCCAGGTCATTGGTGTGAGCGAGATGTATTCCAGCGCGTCGGCGCGTGACAACGGCATTGAGTCCTGCAAGACCCATGCGCCGGGTGCTCCGACGGCCGATCTGACCTGATGGCCGCCCCAAGGTGAGGTTGGCCAGGCGAGCATCTGCGCCGCTGGGGCAGACTGCCTACAATGACCGGATGACCTCACTTCGCTCCTCCACGGCCTCTGCAACCAACACCTCGACGACTTCCTCGACGGTACGTCCGACGACGCAGTCCACCTCCGGGCGGCTGGAGATTGCGCAGAAGCTGCTGCTGGCGCCGTTTGGCCTGACCGAATCGCACCTGCGCCGTGCCCTGGGCGAAATCACGTCCTATGGCGTGGACGACGCCGACCTGTACTTCCAGTACACGCGCAGCGAGGGCTGGAGCCTGGAAGAGGGCATCGTGAAGACGGGCTCCTTCAGCATTGACCAGGGCGTGGGCGTGCGTGCCGTCAGCGGCGAGAAAACCGCGTTCGCCTATTCCGACGATATTTCCGAAGCCTCTCTGCTCGATGCGGCACGCACCGTGCGCAGCATCTCGGCGGTCAGCCAGGCCGCGCGCGTCAAAACCCCGGCGCAGAAAATCGCCAGCAGCCGCTCGCTCTACCAGGACCTCGACCCGATTGCCACGCTGGACAGCACGGCCAAGGTCAAGCTGCTGGAAAAGGTGGAAAAGCTCGCCAAGGCCAAGGACCCGCGCATCGTGCAGGTGATGGCGGGGCTGGCCAGCGAGTACGACGTGGTGATGGTCGCGCGCGCCGACGGCACGCTGGCGGCCGACGTGCGTCCGCTGGTGCGCCTGAGCGTCACGGTGATCGCCGAGCAGAAGGGCCGGCGCGAGGTCGGCTCCGGCGGCGGCGGTGGCCGCTTCGGCCTGGCTTATTTTGATGACGCGCAGATCGCCGAGTACGTGAATGACGCGGTGAAAGCAGCGCTCACCAACCTCGACGCACGTCCCGCACCCGCCGGTGAAATGACCGTGGTGCTTGGCTCCGGCTGGCCCGGCATCCTGTTGCATGAAGCCATTGGCCACGGGCTGGAGGGCGATTTCAACCGCAAAGGCTCGAGCGCCTTCTCCGGAAAAATCGGCCAGCGTGTGGCGGCCAAGGGCGTCACGGTGCTGGACGACGGCACCATCGCCGACCGTCGCGGTTCACTCAATGTGGACGACGAAGGCCATGCCAGCCAGCGCAATGTGCTGATCGAGGATGGCATCCTGAAGGGCTACATCCAGGACTCGCTCAACGCCCGCCTGATGAAGGTCAAACCCACCGGCAACGGCCGCCGCGAAAGCTACGCCCATGTGCCGATGCCGCGCATGACCAACACCTACATGCTGGGCGGCGACAAGCAGCCCGAAGAAATCGTCGCCAGCATCAAGAAGGGGCTGTACGCCACCAACTTCGGCGGCGGACAGGTCGACATCACCTCCGGCAAGTTCGTGTTTTCGGCCAGCGAGGCCTTCTGGGTCGAGAACGGCAAGATCCTGTATCCGGTCAAGGGCGCCACCATTGTGGGCAACGGCCCGGACGCGCTGACCCGCGTGACGATGATGGGCAACGACATGCAGCTCGACAGCGGCGTCGGCACCTGCGGCAAGGAAGGCCAGAGCGTGCCGGTCGGTGTCGGCCAGCCCACCTTGCGTATTGATGGCCTCACCGTCGGCGGAACCGCCTGACGGCTCCGCGTACACCCCCGTCAAAGACCTGTGCTACATTTCGAACCATGACAGCTGCGAAGTTTTATTTTGGTTACTTTTGGTTCTCAAGCGCCACCGGCGGTAGAGAGATCTTTGCGTAACCCTGAAGTCACGCAGCAAATCTCCAGAAACCGCCGGGCTCCGGCGGTTTTTTTTTGCCCCTGCCGATTTCTTCATTTGCGAATTTTTCGAATCCAACGACATCACTGAACACAACAAACGCCAGAAAAGGAAGCCTGCGATGAATGCCAAAGCCACCTCCCCCAGCGACAGCTGGTATGCGACCGTCGAGAAGACCAGCCAGACCGACGACGAACGCATCAAGGACATCACCGTGCTTCCCCCTCCCGAACACCTCATCCGCTTTTTCCCGATCCGGGGCACTGCCATCGAAACGCTGATCAGCAAGACCCGCAAGGCAGTGCACAACATCATCGCCGGCAAGGACGACCGCCTGCTGGTGGTGATCGGTCCGTGCTCCATCCACGACCCGAAGGCTGCGCTGGAATATGCCCGCAAGCTGCTGGAGCAACGCAAGAAATACGAAGGCACCCTGGAAATCGTGATGCGGGTGTACTTCGAGAAGCCGCGCACCACCGTGGGCTGGAAGGGCCTCATCAACGACCCCTACCTCGATGAGACCTACCGCATCGACGAAGGCCTGCGGATTGCGCGCCAGCTGCTGATCGACATCAACCGGCTGGGCCTGCCTGCGGGCAGCGAGTTCCTCGACGTGATTTCGCCACAGTACATCGGTGACCTGATTTCCTGGGGCGCGATTGGCGCGCGCACCACCGAAAGCCAGGTGCACCGCGAACTGGCCTCGGGCCTGTCGGCACCGA
>CBHWCZ010000023.1:0-52552 GCA_966112355.1 uncultured Polaromonas sp. | reverse complement strand
GAGGCTGGATTCGAACCAGCGTAGGCGTAAGCCAACAGATTTACAGTCTGCCCCCTTTAGCCACTCGGGCACCCATCCTTCAAGCGAACCTCGGATTATGCCACGGTTTTATGGCGCCTGATAGGTGCCGGCGCTGCAAAACCGGGAAATGGCCAGCCACACCAGCCGGGCATCGGCCAACCCAGGCGCCGCCAGACCGCGCGCGCCTTGGGCTGACCGCGCCAGACCTCACTCCGAGGCATGAAAATTGCGCAAAATCACCCCATTCAATCCTGTGTGAACACATGAACACCACCTCCACCGCGCCACCGCCCGTGCCACACCCCTCGGTCCGCCGGATCAATCTGGCGCTGCAGGGCGGCGGCTCGCACGGCGCCTTCACCTGGGGCGTGCTGGACGAGTTGCTCCAGGACGAGCGCATCGAGATGGACGGCATCAGTGGCGCCAGCGCCGGCGCCGTCAACGCGGTCGCCCTGGCCCACGGGTTTGCGGCTGCCGTCCGGGACGGCAAGGACGCCATGGCCGCGCGTGAAGCCGCCCGCGCCTCGCTCAGCAACATCTGGCAGCGTGTGGCGGCCATGGGCAGCCTGGGCGCCATGGCCGAAGGCATCAGCAAGATGATGATGGGTTATTGGTCTAGCGAGAAAGTGGGCGCAAACTTTCTAGGGAACTCTCTGAACCAGTGGATGTCACCCTATCAATCCAATCCTCTGGACATCAACCCCTTGCGCCGTCTGCTGCAGGACGAGATTGATTTCGCGGCGATCGCCGAGCATCAGCAACCCAGGGTGTTTGTCTCGGCCACCCATGTGCCCACCGGCAAGGCCGAAATTTTCCACGGCAAGCGACTGACCCTGCAGGCGGTGATGGCTTCCACCTGCTTGCCGACCTTGTTCCGGGCGGTGGAAATTGACGGTCAACCCTACTGGGATGGCGGTTTTTCCAGCAACCCGTCCCTGTTGCCGCTGATCAACGAATGCAGCAGCCGCGACATCATCGTGGTGCAGATCAACCCGCTGCGGCGCCCCAGCGCACCGCAAACCTCGCACGAGATCGTGGACCGGGTCAATGAGCTGACCTTCAACGCCAGCCTGCTGTCGCAGATGCGGACCATCGACTTCATCAACCGCCTGCTGGCCGATGGCCGGCTGCAGGAGGGCGAGCGCTACAAAAGCCTGCTGCTGCACCGCATTGACGGCGGCGAGGCGCTGGAAGAACTGCCATCGTCCAGCAAGCTGTCGGCCGACGGCGCCATGATCGACAAACTGTTCGCGATGGGCCAAGGTGCGGCCAAACGCTGGCTGCGCCGCCATTTCGAGGCCTTGGGCCAGCAGAGCACCGTCAACATCCGCCGTGATTACGTGGGCAGCACGCCATCCGAGTTTTAGCGCCGGTCTAAGGCCGCGGATGTTGCTCGCGCCAGGCACGCGCCTGGGAGAAATGCCCGCACCCGATGAAGGGCAAGGGCGGCCGCAGGGCGGACAGTGGCGAGGGGTGGTTGGCCACCAGCACCTTGTGGCGGCTGGCGTCGATCAGGGCGCGCTTGCTCTGGGCGTGCGCACCCCACAGCATGAACACCACCGGGTGTGCCCCATCGGAGACGTGGCGGATGACCGCGTCGGTGAGCACCTCCCAGCCTTTGCCCGCGTGGCTGGCCGGCTGGCTTTCCTCGACCGTCAGGCAGGTGTTGAGCAACAGCACGCCGTGCGTGGCCCATTTCACCAGACTGCCGCCCGGCACAGGAAAACCCGGCGGCGGCGTGCCCAGATCGCGCTGCAGCTCCTTGAAGATGTTGCGCAGCGAGGGCGGCAGCGCCACCCCGGGCGCGACCGAGAACGCCAACCCCTCGGCCTGGCCGAGGCCGTGGTACGGGTCCTGCCCCAAAATGACCACCCGCACCTCTTCAGGCGGCGTGAGCGCCAGCGCCCGCAGCGGCTGCGGCGGGAACACCACGGCCTGTTGCGCCAGGCGCTCCTGCAGGAAGGCCAGCAGGCTGCGGCCGGTGTCACTGGCAAAAAAATGATCGGTCAGCGGCTTCCATCCGGGCGCGACTGGCCATGCGCCAGGTTCTGCGGTCACCAAGCGGTCGGGAGCGTCTGCTGGAACCATCGCGTTATTTCCGACGCACCTCAGGATTTGCCGAACAGCCCGGCCAGGGCCAGGCCAGGATCTTCCGCCCTCATGAAGGCTTCGCCCACCAGAAAGGCGTTCACGCCGGCGTCGCGCAGGCGCTTCACGTCGGCGGGCGTCGCAATGCCGGACTCCGTGATCAGCAGCCGGTCAGCCGGGACTTTGGCCAGCATGCCCAAGGTGGTGTCCAGCGACACCTCGAAGGTCTTGAGATTGCGGTTGTTGATGCCGATCAGCGGCGTCTTGAGCTGGAGCGCCCGGGCCAGTTCGGCCTCGTCATGCACTTCGACCAGCACCGCCATGTCCAGCGACATGGCCAGCGCCTCCATGGTCCGCATCTGCGCGTCATCGAGACAGGCCGCAATCAGCAAGATGCAGTCGGCGCCCATCACGCGCGCCTCGTACACCTGGTAGGGGTCGACCATGAAGTCCTTGCGCAGTACCGGCAGGCTGCACGAGGCGCGGGCCTGCTTGAGGTAATCCACGCTGCCCTGGAAAAACTGCCGGTCGGTCAGCACCGAAAGGCAAGCCGCGCTGAGGGTACCGTCGCCCTCGGCATAGCTCTGGGCAATGTCGGCGGGAATGAAGTCGGCACGCAGCACGCCCTTGGAAGGGCTGGCTTTCTTGACTTCCGCGATCACCGCCGGCTGGCCCTGGGCGATTTTGGCGCGCAAGGCGCCCACGAAGTCGCGCGTCAGCACGCGGGACTCGGCATCTTCCCGCATCACGGCCAGCGGCTTGCGCTTGATCGCTGCCGCCACCTCCTCGTGCTTGACGGCAACGATCTTGTCGAGAATGTCAGCCATGGTTCAGCCCGCCAGTTGTTGGGTGGTGGCGATCAGCTGCTGCAGCCGCGCCTTGGCGGCGCCAGAGGCCAAGGCCGCCCGCGCCAGATCGATGCCCGCCTGGATCGACTCCGCTACATTGGCGGCATATAGCGCCGCACCGGCGTTAAGAATGACGATATCGCGTGCGGCCCCCGGCTGGTTGTCGAGCACGCCCAGCAGCATGGCCCTGGACTGCTCGGGCGTCTCGACACGCAGGGCGCGGGAGCTGGCCATGGGCATGTGGAAATCTTCCGGGTGGATCTCGTACTCGCTGATCTCGCCGTTTTTCAGCTCGCCCACCACGGTGGCGGCGCCCAGGCTGACTTCGTCCATGCCGTCCTTGCCATAGACCACCAGCGCGTGCTCGGCGCCCAGGCGCTGCAGCGCCCGGATCTGGATGCCCACCAGATCGGGGTGGAACACGCCCATCAGGATGTTGGGCGCGCTGGCCGGGTTGGTGAGCGGGCCCAGGATGTTGAAGATGGTGCGCACGCCCAGTTCCTTGCGGATGGGCGCGACGTTCTTCATCGCCGGGTGGTGGTTGGGTGCAAACATGAAGCCCACGCCCACCTGCTCGATGCATTTTGCAATCGCTTCGGGCGAGAGCTGGATGTGAATGCCCAGCGACTCGATGACATCGGCACTGCCCGACTTGCTGCTGACGCTGCGCCCGCCGTGCTTGCTGACCTTGGCGCCTGCGGCGGCGGCCACAAACATCGCGCAGGTGGAGATGTTGAAGGTATGCGAGCCATCGCCGCCGGTGCCCACGATGTCCACCAGATGCGTCTTGTCGGCCACGTTCACCTTGGTCGAGAACTCGCGCATCACCTGCGCGGCGGCGGTGATCTCGCCAATGGTTTCCTTCTTCACGCGCAGGCCGGTGATCAGCGCCGCCATCATCACGGGCGACATCTCGCCGCTCATGATGAGCCGCATGATGTGCAGCATCTCGTCGTGGAAAATCTCGCGGTGCTCGATGGTGCGCTGCAGGGCTTCCTGCGGCGTGATCTGGTGGCTGTGTGGCATGGCCTGTCTCGTTTCGTATGTCGCTGCGTGGTTCGGGAACCCAGGGGAGAGTCGATGACTTTCTGGTTTACTGCGATGGATTGTCGCTAAGCGCCAGCTTGATGCCAAACGCGATGAACATCACACCCGCTGCGCGGTCCAACCAGTGCATTCCCCGCTGAACCGCTTCACGGCGGGCCATCCAGGCTGCAGCCAGTGCCCAGCCCGAATTGACGGGAATCGCATTGAGGTTGAACAGCGCGCCGAGCAGCACAAAGGCCAAAGCCTTGTTCTCGGTGCCAGGTGCGATGAACTGCGGCACGAAGGCCAGAAAGAAAATTGCCACCTTGGGATTGAGCGCGTTGGTCCAGAAGCCGCCGATGAACACATCCTTGAGCGAACGCTGCGGCGCCCTGGCCGCCACCGCGGCCAGATCGGTGGACTGCGGGCTTTTCGAAAACAATATCTTCACGCCAACCCACAGCAGATAGGCCGCCCCCGCCCACTTCAGGACTGCGAAGGCAGTGGCCGAGGCGGCCAGCAGCGCGCTGACCCCCAGCGCCGCGGCAAAGATGTGCACGAAGCAGCCCGCCGTGATGCCCAGCCCGGCCACCACGCCGGCGCGCGCACCCGAGCGTAGCGAATTCGTCACGATGTACAGCACATCCGGACCCGGCGTCAGATTGAGCAGCCAGCCGGCCGCAATGAAGAGCAACAGGTGCTGAAAGTCAGGCATGAACAGCCTCGTGCTGAAAGAAACCGCGGATCGCTGCGATCGCCTGGTCGATGCCTGCGGCGTCCACATCCAGATGCGTCACAAACCGCAGGCGGTAAAGGCCCGTCGCCTGGATGCCGTGCTGTCCAAGATAGGCCAGCAGAGCGGCGGATTGCGCCTTGGCCGCACCCATCAGGTCCACAAACAGGATATTGGTGTGCGGTGCCTCGACCTGCAGTCCCTCGATGCCAGCCAGTCCGTCGGCCAGGCGTTTGGCCAGTGCATGGTCTTGCGCCAGCCGCTCGATGTGATGGTCGAGCGCGTACGAGGCGGCTGCCGCCAGCACCCCGGCCTGGCGCATGCCGCCTCCCGCCATCTTGCGGATGCGGTGCGCCCGGGCGATGAACTCGCGCGAGCCGCACAGGGCCGAGCCGACCGGCGCGCCCAGGCCCTTGCTGAAGCAGACCGAGACGCTGTCGAAGTTGCTGGCGATACGCCTGGCCTCCGTGCGGGCGTCACCGCCGGTCTGCGTGGCCTGCGCAACAGCGGCATTGAACAGCCGTGCCCCGTCGAGGTGGCGATTGAGGCCGTGTTTTTTCGCCAGCGCAGTGGCCTGCTGAACATAGTCCAGCGGCAGCAGCTTGCCGCCCAGCGTGTTTTCCAGCGCCAGCAGGCGGGTGCGCGCAAAGTGCGCATCGTCTGGCTTGATGGCGGCTTCAATATCTGCGAGTGCCAGCGTGCCATCGGCCTGATGGTTCAGCGGCTGCGGCTGCACGCTGCCGAACACCGCCGCGCCGCCGCCTTCCCAGCGGTAGCAATGCGCCATCTGGCCAACGATGTACTCGTCACCGCGCTGGCAATGGCTGAGCAAGGCGCACAGATTGCTTTGTGTGCCGGTCGGCACAAACAGCGCAGCCTCGAAGCCCAGCAAGCTGGCGATTTTTTCCTGCAGCGCATTCACACTGGGGTCGCCGCCAAACACATCATCCCCCAGCGGAGCCGCCGCCATCGCAGTGCGCATGGCCGCTGTCGGCTGCGTCACGGTGTCGCTGCGTAAATCGATCATCGTCATACGTCGCTCCGCCGGGCCGTCCCAAGGAGCGACAGCCCCCTCGGGGGGCAGCGCAGTACACGAAGTGACAAGCGTGGGGGCATCATTTCTGCTCCAGAAAGTTTTTCAGCATGGCATGGCCATGCTCGGTGAGGATGGATTCCGGGTGAAACTGCACCCCCTGGATGGGCAGCGTCTTGTGGCGCACCCCCATGATCTCGCCGTCGTCGGTCCAGGCCGTGACGGCCAGCTCATCGGGGCATGACGACTTCTCGATCGCCAGCGAGTGGTAGCGGTTCACCACGAACTGCTCAGGCAAATGGGCGAACACGCCTTGCTGCGTGGTGGTGATCACGCTGGTCTTGCCGTGCATCAGTTGCTGTGCCCGCACGATGTTGCCGCCAAAGGCGGCGCCTATCGCCTGGTGCCCCAGGCACACACCCAGAATGGGCAGCTTGCCGGCGAAATGCTGGATCGCCGCGACGGAGATTCCGGCCTCGGCGGGTGAGCAGGGGCCGGGCGACACGACCAGCAGATCCGGCGCGCGCGCCGCGATGTCCGCCACCGTGATCTCGTCATTGCGGAAGACCTCGACCTCTGCCCCCAGCTCGCCGAAATACTGGACGATGTTGTAGGTGAAGCTGTCGTAGTTGTCGATCATCAGGAGTCTGGTGCGCGTCATGGTTCAGGCCTCCCTGTGCAGGTGGGCAAACTCGCTGCGCTCGAACTCGATGGATGCAGCAATCATGGCGCGGTAGGTTGCCTCCAGAATCGCCTCGGGCGCGCCCAGCTCACGGGCCTGCGCCCGCACACGGTCAATGATGAATTCGATGCGCGCCGGGTCCACGATCTGGTGGGCGCTCCGCTTGATGCGGGCCGCCTGCGCCACATAGGCGCTGCGCTCGGCGATCAGCGGGACCATGCGGTCGTCGATGGCATCTATATGACGGCGCACATCGGCCATGGTGTTGCAGTGCGCAATGATGGGGGTTGCAGTCATGGCGTTCACTCCAGTCCTTCCTCGACCAGCTCGCTGGCACGCAGCAGCGCCCGGGCCTTGGCTTCGGTTTCCTTCCACTCCAGCTCGGCCACCGAGTCGGCCACCACGCCGGCAGCCGCCTGCACATAGAGCGTCTGGTCCTTGATGATGCCGGTGCGGATGGCGATCGCCACGTCCATGTCGCCGGCATAGCTGAGGTAACCGCAGGCGCCGCCATAGAGGCCGCGCTTGGTGGGTTCGAGCTGGTCGATCAGCTCCATCGCATGCACCTTGGGTGCGCCCGTCAGCGTGCCAGCGGGGAAGGTGGCCTTCAGCACGTCCATGCTGGACATGCCATCCAGCAGCGTGCCTTCGACATTGCTCACGATGTGCATGACATGGCTGTAGCGCTCCACCGAGAAGGCTTCGGTCACCTTGACCGTGCCGGTTTTGGCGATGCGACCGATGTCGTTGCGGGCGAGATCGATCAGCATCACATGCTCGGCGCGCTCTTTCGGGTCGTTCACCAGTTCGTGCTCGACGGCCTTGTCGGCTTCTGGCGACGAGGCACGGGGCCGCGTACCGGCCAGCGGACGAATCGTCACTTTCTGTTCGAACTGAGCCCCCACGCTTGCCACTGCGTGTGCTGCGCTGCCCCCCAAGGGGGCCGTGCCTTGCTCGGGGCGGCCCATCGCGGCGGCTTCGACTTTTTCCTGCCGCACCAGAATCTCGGGCGATGCCCCCACCACATGGAAATCCCCGAAGTGGTAGTAATACATATAGGGCGACGGGTTGAGCGCACGCAGGGCGCGGTACAGGCTGAGCGGCGACTCGGTGTAGCGCTTCTTGATGCGCTGGCCCACCTGCACCTGCATGAAGTCGCCCGCCTCGATCAGACGCTTGGCGCGCTCCACGGCGGCCAGGTAGTCGGCCTTGGCAAAGTCACGCTCGGCCGGATGGGACTGTGAGGGCTTCACCACCGGCGCGCTCACCGAATACTTCAGTTGCTCCTTCAACTCACGCAAGCGCTTCTTGGCGTTGGCAAAGGCCTCCGGCTGCGCCGGGTCGGCATAGACGATCAGGTAGAGCTTGCCCGACAGGTTGTCGATGACGGCGAGCTCCTCGCACTGCAGCAGCAGGATGTCCGGACAGCCCAGTGTGTCGGGCGGACACGAGGCTTCGAGCTTTTTCTCGATGTAGCGCACGGTGTCGTAGCCGAAGTACCCGGCCAGTCCGCCGCAAAACCGCGGCAGCCCCGGACGCAGCGCGACCTTGAAGCGCTTCTGGTAGTCGCTGATGAAGTCCAGCGGATTGGCGCGTGAGGTTTCCACCACACGGCCATCCGTCACCACCTCGGTCAACATGTCCGCACCGAAACCGGACGAGCGCACCAGGGTGCGCGCCGGCAGGCCGATGAAGCTGTAGCGGCCAAAGCGCTCACCGCCGACCACCGACTCCAGCAGGAAGCTGAAGCGCCCGCCGTCCTTGGCATTGGCCAGCTTGAGGTAGAGCGACAGCGGCGTCTCGAGGTCGGCGAACGCCTCGGCCATCAGCGGAATGCGGTTGAAGCCCTGGCTGGCCAGGCTTTTGAATTCGAGTTCGGAGATCACGGTGAATCCTTCATGCGGGGGCCACGCGCTCATGTGGGCTGAGGCGTGCCGCGGGTCATTCGGCTGGCTCCCGGAACGGGGGCCGGAGGTGCTTTTGCAGCCTGCAAAAGCGCATCAAAATTCGCGAGGGGGTTCCGCAAGGCCTGCGGACCGTGCGCGGAGAAGGCATGACAGCCCAACCGCAAACACCTCAGGCGCGCGAAGAATGACAGGTACGCCAGGGCCAGGCTCCCCGGTCTGCACAACCTGTTCGAAAGATGCGGTGAATGAACATGAGCTCCAAAGTGTATCAAACCGGCGAATGCGGGCGGGGCACCCGACGGCGCCTTGCTTCATCCTGTCAGACAGTAGAGCGTGTGCACTAAACCCTGACATGGCAAACCCTGTTGCGGCGCCTCGTGACTCCCCGCCACAATGGCAGCACAAAACGAACGGTCGTTCTATTTTTACAATTTGGAGACATATTCATGACCATCATTCAACGCGGCATCGCCAGCCTGACCGGCCTGCTCCTGTGCATGAGCGCCTGGGCCGCACCTGTCGAGATATCGGGCGTCAAAGTCGAGGACCCTGTCGAAGTCCACGGCAGCAAGCTGCAGCTCAATGGCGCGGGCATCCGCTACAAGGCGGTGTTCAAGGTGTATGTGGCTGCGCTTTACGCCAGCAAGAAGATCGCCACACCTGAAGAGTTGTATGCGGCACCAGGCCCCAAACGCATCAGCATCACGCTGCTGCGCGAGATTGATTCCAACGAACTGGGCAAGGGGTTCACCAAGGCGTTTGAAGAAAACTCGCCCAAGTCCGATATGGCCAAGATGATTCCTGGCCTGGTGCGCATGGGGCAGATTTTTGCAGACCAGAAAAAACTGCTGCCGGGTGAGAACTTCACCATCGACTGGATTCCGGGCACCGGCGCCGTCATCACCGTCAAAGGCAAGCCACAGGGCGAGCCCTTCAAGGAGGTCGAGTTCTTCAACGCCCTGATGCGCATCTGGCTGGGTCCGCAACCCGCCGACTGGAAACTCAGGGACGCGCTGCTCGGCAAGCCCGCCTGAGCAGCCCGAGCCGGCAGGACGCGTTCAGCACACGGGGGCCACAAGCCCCCGCTCAGCCATGCCAGCGCAAATCCGCCAGTGAGTCGATGAAGCCATCGGCGTCGATGGCCCGCACCGGCTGGCCGTGGTTGTAGCCGTAGGTGACCAGCACCACGGGGCAGCCTGCCGCCCGCGCGGCTTGCGCGTCGTTGCTGGAGTCCCCCAGCATCAGCGTGCAGGCCGGGGCAGAGCCCAGGTATTCGCAGGACTTGAGCAAGGGCAGTGGGTCAGGTTTCTTGCGCTCGAATGAATCCCCGCCAAACACTTGGCCGAAAAATCCGTCCAGCCCTTTGCGCACCAGCAGGTCCCGGGCAAACTGCACCGGCTTGTTGGTCAGGCACAGCAGGCGCAGACCCGCAGCCTGCATCTGCTGCAGCCCTTCGCGCACGCCCGGATACACCTCGGCAAACCGGCCATTGATATCTGCATAGTGCCGCTGGTAGCTGGCATAGGCCGCTTCGTAATCCGTGAGGTAGCGGACGCCGCGCGTCTGCAGGAAGGACAGCACGGAGCGGATCAGGTGCTCCGAGCCCTTGCCCACCATCAGGCTCACGGTCTGCGCATCAAAGACAAACGGCGGGTGCCCCACGGGCGCCAGAGAGGCCATCATGCGGTTGATGGCCTCGACGAAGTCACCCAGGGTATCGACCAGTGTGCCGTCGAGATCCACGATCACGGCGCCAGTGGTGTGGCGATTCAGTGCGTTCAGAAACAAGGTGCAGGCTTCACTTCAAAAAAACAAGAAAGAGACTCCGGGCTGGACGCTTGGCCAGTGGCCCGACGCGGCGCCGCTCAGGCCGCGCGTGACTTCCTGACAGCACGCCGAACGGTCTGGCGGAGCAGCACCTCGTTGATGGGCTTGTCCAGCCAGTCCGACACATTCAGCGCCTGGTATTCCGGCTGCAGCCGGGCTTCGCCAGCGGTCACGGACAGCACCACCACCGGCAGGCCGGCCGTGTGCGGGCTCTTCCTGATCTCTCGGATGAACTCCAGCCCGTTTTGAGACGGCAGCTTGATGTCGACCGTCATGGCCGCATAAGGCGTCATGGCGAGGTAGTCGCGTGCCTGCGCGGTGCTGTGGGCCACGTCCGCATCAAATCCGTCCCGGTCGAGCATCAGCGCAATCAGCGTCCCGACGTCCCGGTCGTCCTCGCAGACCAGCACGCGGGGGCGCTCCTCCCCGAACAGGCTCATGGGTGCGCTGACCGGTGGCGCCTCGTTCCACTCGGGCAACTCGAAGTAGAAAGTCGTTCCGACACCGACTTCGGTGCTGAAGCCAATGCTGCCGTCCATGCGCTCGATGATGGCGCGGGAGATGCTCAGGCCGAGGCCGGTGCCGCCCTTCTGGCGGGTGTCCGACGAATCGGCCTGCGAGAACTTCTGGAAGATACGACCGCGGAATTCCCCGGGGATGCCCGGGCCGCTGTCCGACACCTCCACCCGCGCGCGCCCGGCCTTCCACCGGAGCCTGACTTTCACCGTTCCGTTGACAGGCGAGAACTTGATCGCATTGGACAGCAGGTTGGTCACCACCTGGATCAGTCGGTCACTGTCGGCCTGAACCATCACCGCGAACTTTTCGGCCTTGAGTTCCACCTTCACGCTGTGCTGCGTGGCGAATCCCTCGTTGGCCGAAATGGCCTGCTCCAGCAACAGTTGAAGGTCGAGGGGCTGCAGGTCAAAAGTCACTTTGCCGGACTCGATTTTTTCGCTGTCCAGGATGTCGTTGATGAGGCGGATCAGCCGCTCGCAGTTGCTCCTGGCAATGTCCACCAGCGCCTTGGCCTTGTCGGGCAAGGGGCCGGCCACGCCGCCCATGATGAGGCCGAGGGAGCCGCGAATGGACGTCAGCGGCGTGCGCAGTTCATGGCTGACTGTCGACACGAATTCGCTCTTCATGCGGTCGATCCGCTTGAGCTCGGTCACGTCGTTGCCCAGCGCGAAAAAGCCGATCACCCGGCCCTCGGCATCACCCTCGCCATAACGCGGAAAGTAGTTCATCACATATTCGCGCAGCTGGCCTGCGGCGGTCATCTGCTGGCGTTCGTACCGGACGGAGTAGCCGGCCAGCACTTCGCGCACGTAGGGCTGGACCTGGGCATACAGTTCGGGGCCCAGCACATCGGCCATGTACAGGCCCTCGATCTGCTGCTGCGTGCGCCCCAGCACTTCCTGGTAGGCCTTGTTATGGAACTGGAACCGTTCATCGGCATCGACGTACGCAATCAGCGCCGGCACCGTGTCCGTGAGCTGCCTCAGCTGCGCTTCACTGTTGCGCAAGGCTTCGGTGATGCGGCTGCTCTCCGTGATGTCATGGATGATGGCGGTGAAAAGGCGCTGCCCTGCGACGTTCACATCGCCAAAGGAAACACTCACCGGAAACTCGACCCCATTGCGGCGCAGCGCCAGCGTTTTGGTATCCCATTCGCGGAAGCCCTCTTCCCGCCGGGGCAGCATGGAGAAAAACGCATCGAACCCCGCGCGGTAGCGTTCAGGCAGCAGCAGGGTGACCTTCTGCCCCACCAGCTCGTCGCTGCGATAGCCGAACATGTGCTGCACCGCCGTGTTGGCATTCACGATGACGCTGTCGGCCGTGACGGTCACCAGACCCTCTGCCATGCTTTCGGTCACGGCGCGGCTCATCGCCTCGCTGTCCGTCAACTGAGCCTCGATGCGTTGCTGCTGGCGCTGGGCCCGCTCCAGCCGGCTGATGGCCCACCAGAATGTCAGCAGCGACAGCAGGCCGCTGATCAGGATCAGCAGCTTGGCCATCTCTGCCGAGTGCTCGGTTTCCTTTTTCGACTGGGCGATGGAAATGCTGCCCTCGTGCTTGATCCGTCCGAACAGGGCATCGACGTCGGCGTCCAGCTGGCGATTGCCTGCGATGCTGGCGTTGGCAGCGGGGATATACATCCCCTGCTGCAACCGGTCTTCCACGGTCCGGTTCAAGGTTTCGATGCGCCGCTTGATGAGGCCTTGCAGCAACGTGAGGTCGGCCTGTTTTCTGTCCGGATCTGCCAGCATGGTCGGCAGTGTTTCGACCTGCCGGGAGAGAACATCACGCGCACCCTGGTAGGCGCCCAGATCGCCAGGCAGACCGCTCAGTAAAAACCGCCTTTGCAGCGCTTCGGTGGACTTGAACTGCGATTCCACCCGCTCCAGCAGGATGGTGCTTTCATGGCTTTGCGTTTCCTCGCGTGCATCCTGGATCAGCGTGCCGATCGTGAGGTAGGAGATGGTGACGCTCGTGACCAGCAATGCCAGGCCCAGGGCCAAAGCGACATGGGTGGTAATCTGGGCAGGCAGTCGCATCACGGGTAGCCCCGCCCGCAACAGCGCGGGGCCGGAAGGATCAAGGTCGGCGGCGCGGTCATCATGGTCGATGATGGCCGGGCTGGCGGGGTTCGCGGAGGGCCAGTGCCATCATCGAATCAATTCAGGCCCATCACGGTCCGTACCGCCTGCAGCAGCGATTCCGTTTCAACCGGCTTGGTGATGTAGCCATCGGCCCCCCGGGCCAGCCCCTTGAGCACAGCCTCCCGGCTGGATTTCCCGGTCAACATGATCACCGGGACGTCCTTGAGGCGGGGATGGGCGCGGATTTTGGCCAGGATGTCGAACCCGTCGGCGTCGGGCAGCACGACGTCTAGCAGCACCAGGTCAGGGACGGGCGGCTTGCGGAACTCGGCCACCACCTCATCGCGCGAGCCGGCAATCCGGACGTCGAAACCCTCGTACACGAGGTAGTGGCTGAGGAACTTGGCCAGCGGCGCTTCATCGTCGACGAGGATGGCGGAATACTTTTCGCCGGGTGCCAGCCGGCGCACCGGCGGGCGGGTGCGCGCGATACGCACGTAGTAGTTGTTGCTGGCGAGCGATGCGGCGCAGGCCTCGGCTTCCGAGTCGTCCTCCAGCAGGGCGAACTGGCTGATGTGCATCTGCAGAGAATCGGCGAAAGGATCGGTTTCGGCCGGCTCGACCAGGCCCTTGCGGATCAAGGTCGCCAGCGTGTGGTCAAACAGGGCCAGAGCCGCCTGGTCCATGCCGCGCTGGATAAGGCTGAGCGTCAATTTGCCGTCGATGCGCACCAGCAAATCCAGTTCGGACGAGGAAAGGAGTGTGACGGCGCCACGCAGCTCTTCCCGGCCCTTGGCGGTTACGGTGTAAATGTCGTTGTATTGCAAGGCTCAGCTCCTGTGCTGGAGAGGGGACCTGGGGATGCGGCGGGACTGCCGGACCGGTACCCCGAGCTTAACGTATCGCAGCTCGCATGAGGCATGCCGCGGGGGGGCCCGCTGGCGCCGGTGCGCCACGGGGATCAAGCCTGCCCATGCGCCCGGCCAAAGGCCGTCTCCAACGCCGCCAGCAGACTGGCCAGTTCCGGTTGCAGTTGCTCCAGCAGAAGGGCCAGTGTCGCGGCGGGCTCGGCAGCGGCAATCGCCAGCTCCAGTGCGGCCGCCCGGTCAGCCACCGCGATGGCACCGACCTGGGCCGACACACCGCGCAGGGAATGGCTGAGCAATTCGGCCTCTGGCAGATCACCGGCGCGCAGGGCGTCCCGGATCTGCCCGGCGGCCTGCTTGCGGCCGTCCAGGTAGCGCTCGAGCATGGAAACATATAGCGCCTTCATGCCCATGGCACGGGTCAGTCCCAGCGCCGTGTCCAGCCCGGCGATCGGTGTGGCCAGCACGCGTTCGGCCCGTTCCAGCGCCTCAGCCGGAGGTATTGGCTGCGGCGCCACGGCAGGTGCCGGCGCCGTGCCCACCTCCTCGCGCGGCGCCGACTCCAGTCTCTCCAGGACCCGGCGCAGCTCGGCTGCCACGTCGGCGCGATCTTGCGGCTTCAGGCGGCCCATGTCCATGTCCAGGTGCAGCCCGGGACGGTCATAACGGATCACATCACCCGGGAGCGTGTCAGCCACGCGCGGCTGCCGCACGGCATACACCGTGATCGGCTCCGGAAACCCCTTGGCCACGACCGGCGTGCGGGCATCCACCGCCATCTCGTCACCGATCAGGGCATGGGTTTCCGCAGAAATCAGGATTTCACCCGGCTCCGCCGCCTGCTCCAGCCGTGCCGCCAGATTCACTTCGCGCCCGATGATGGTGTAGTCCATTCGCAGCTTGCTGCCGAAGTTGCCGACATCGCAATAGCCTGAATTGATGCCGATGCGGATTTCAAAGAGCTTGTAGATCCCGAGGCTGCGCCACCGCACCTGCAGGTCTTTCAGGCGCTGCTGCATGGCCACTGCCATGCGAACGCATTGCAGGGCATCCTCGCGCGGCCCCAGCGTGTGCGGATCGCCGAAGAAAATCACGATGGCGTCGCCAATGAACTTGTCCACCGTGCCGCCGAAGTCGGCCGCCACCAGCGACATTTCCTCGAGATAGCTGTTCAGCAGAAAGGTGACTTCCTCGGGCTGCCACCGTGCGGTGGAGGCGGTGAAATTCTTGATGTCGGAAAAGAACACCGTCAGGCGCTTGCGCTGCGTCTGGATCTCCGCCCGCCGGGAGCCATCGAACAGCGACTGGTACACCTGCGGCGCCAGGTAGAGCGACAGCTGCTCGGACAGGGTCTTGAGCCGCCTGGCGTTGGCACTGCGCTCCAGATGCAGTTTGACGCGGGCCAGCAGGATGGGCGGACTGATCGGCTTGAAGATGTAGTCGGTGGCGCCCATGTCCAGCCCGCGCTGCTCCTCTTCCACGCTGCTGAGCGCGGTGAGAAAGATCACCGGAATGTCGGCGGTACGGGCCTGCTGGCGAAGCCTGTCCATCACCTCGTAGCCGTTCATGTCGGGCATCATCACGTCGAGCAGGATGAGGTCGGGCCGGGTCGTGGACAGCGCCATCTCCAGACCCTGCTGGCCCGACGCGGCGGCCAGCACCTCATGGCTGGCCGACAGCAGGCTGGTCAGGAAGAAACGGATGTCTTCGGAATCCTCGATCAACAGGAGGCGCGGCCGGGCCACCGCAGACACCCACTGCGCGCCCTGCACCGCCACGGCATCCAGTGCCGGCGGACGCTGGCTGTCGGCAAACGGGACTGCGGCGGCGTTGACCGGAGAGGGTTTCACGGTGTCGTGCGTCCGGTCATGGAGGAGGACTTTCAGCGCCGGCGGAGGCGGCTCAGGCGGCCAGCGCCGTGCGCATGGCGTCCACCACTGCCTTGTAATCCGGCTTGCCGAAAATGGCGCTGCCCGCCACGAAGGTGTCGGCGCCGGCGGCTGCCACGCGCGCGATGTTGTCGGTCTTGATGCCGCCATCCACCTCGAGCCGGATGTCCTTGCCCGACGCGTCAATGCGGGCCCTGGCCTGCTCGATCTTGCGTAGCGCGGAATCGATGAAGCCCTGCCCGCCGAAGCCGGGGTTGACGCTCATGATGAGGATCAGGTCGATGTCGTCGATCACCCAGTCCAGCACGTCCATGGGCGCGGCGGGGTTGAACACCAGGCCCGCCTTGCAGCCTTTGGACTTGATCGCCTGGATGCTGCGGTGCACATGGCCCGAGGCATCGGGATGGAAGCTGATCAGGTCGGCGCCGGCGTCGGCAAAGGCGGCGGCCAGCGCGTCCACTGGCTGCACCATCAGGTGCACGTCGATCGGAACGGCCGTGCCATCGGCTCTTTTGGCGTGCGGCTTGAGCGCCTGGCAGATCATCGGCCCGAACGTGAGGTTGGGCACGTAATGGTTGTCCATCACGTCAAAGTGGATCCAGTCGGCGCCGGCGGCAATCACCGCCTGGAGTTCGTCGCCCAGCCGGGCAAAGTCGGCGGACAGGATGGAGGGGGCAATCCGGTAGGTGGGGGCTGCTTTGGGGCTCATGAGGGGAGATTGTGGCAGCAAGCCCGCCGCGCGTCATCCCGCTGCACAGTCGCCTGTCACCGAGGGCGGTTAACATGCAGGCCCCCTGTGCGTTTTTGACAGCTTTTGCCATGCCCACCTACCAGTTGTCCTGTGACGTTGTCCCCCATTACCTGCCGGAACAGTCAGCGCCGGAGCAGCACGTCTACGGCTTCTCGTACACCGTGACGCTCACCAACACCGGTGACGTGGCGGCCCAGCTGATTTCACGGCACTGGATCATCAGCGACGCCAACGGGCACAACGAGGAAGTCAAGGGGCTGGGCGTGGTGGGACACCAGCCGCTGCTCAAGCCGGGTGAGTCCTTCCAGTACACCAGCGGCTCGCGGCTGCGCACACCCACGGGCACGATGCACGGCAGCTACTTCTGTGTGGCCGAAGACGGCACCCGCTTTGAGGTGCCCATCCCCATGTTTGTGCTGGAAGCCCCCGCGGACGGTGCGACACCAGGCCGCGTCCTCCACTGAACCGGTGGCACGCACGGCATGAAAAATCTGGCGGTACTGCTCAAGGCACTGGACCCGGACGCCGACATCGCGGCACGCCATGTCTGGCTGATCCGCATGTTCGCATGGATACGCGGTGATGCGACCTCGGCGCCTGCCGCCGTGGCACGGCTTCAGGCGCTGATGGATGCGGTAGCCACGCAGCCGGACGTGCAGAGACGATTGCAGGCCTGGTGGCAGACGCTGGTCCACACTGTCGACATCACCACCTTGCTGGCCGACTTCGGCTTTGCGCCGCGCACCGCGTTTGTGAGCGAACTGGCCGAACGCCTGCGCCGCAAGCTGCTGCCCGGTACGCCGGAGACCACCGACGCCGCCGAGCTCTTCCCGCTGGTGGCGTCCACGCGCTTCGATGCGCAATGGCTGGGCAGCATCAGCGACGCACAGGCCAGCCAGCTGGCCGCCCTGCTGTCGGCCGACCCGGCGCGCGACACGCTGCAATGGCAGTACAGCCTGATGGACGCGCTGACCTACTGCACGGCGCAGATCCGCGCGACCGGGTTCGCCCCCGAATTGCGCCTGCGGATGAACCGCGACTCCCCGCATGCGCGGGCTTTTCACGCCCTGCCCAGCGACATCGACGGACTGCGCGACGCGTTCTTCAGGACCGAGCGGGACGAGGTGCTGCTGGACGCGGCCATGGCCCAGTACCGCGAGCGGCTGGACGCCTGCCGGCAGGCGGTCAACAGCATCTATGCGCACCTTGAAGACAACGGCATTTCCGTGGGCATGGTGTTCCGGCTGCGCCAGTTGCGCGAGCGCATCCTGCGGGTGCGCGAGCTGCTCGACAGCCTGACCTCGCCCCATCCTGCGGCGGCGGCCATCAAGGTGCTGGCACGCCGCGTCATCACCGCACAGGATGGCAAGAGCGTGGGCGCCCTGATCAGCGCCAACTCCACGCTGCTGTCGGCCAAGATGGCCGAGCGCAGTGCCGAAGCCGGCGAGACCTACATCACCCGCAACCGCAGCGACTACCGCGAGATGCTGGGCAAGGCCATGGGCGGCGGCGCCATCACCGCCTTCACCACACTGCTCAAGTTCAGCATCGTGGCAATTGGCCTGTCGGCTTTCTGGAGCGGCTTCTGGGCCAGCGTGGCCTATGCGGGCAGCTTCATCGTGATCCAGTTGCTGCATTTCACGCTGGCGACCAAGCAGCCTGCGATGACAGCGCCGGCCATGGCCGCCAAGCTCAAGGACATGGGCACGGCGGACAGCCCCAACACCGTCGAGTCCTTTGTCGATGAGGTCACGCACCTGGTGCGCTCCCAGGTCGCCGCCGTGTTCGGCAATGTGTTCATGGTCATCCCGGCCGTGCTGCTGGTGAACGTGCTGATCCTGCTGCTGCTGGGCCGCCCCATGATCGGCGCCAAGGAGGCGCACCACGTCCTCGAGACGCTGACGCTGCTCGGCCCCACGCTGATGTGGGCGGGTTTCACCGGCGGCATTCTTTTTGCGGCCAGCATGATTGCAGGCTGGACCGAGAACTGGTTTGTCCTGCACCGCCTCGATTCGGCCTTGCGGCACAACCCCCGCTTCACCTCGGTGCTGGGGACGGAACGCGCGGCACGCTGGTCGGCTTTCATGCGCAAAAACATCTCGGGCTTTGCCTCCAACACCGCGCTCGGTTTCATGCTGGGCCTGATTCCCGCCTTCACCGGCTTCTTCGGGCTGGAGCTGGAAGCACGCCACGTCACGCTGTCGACCGGGCAGCTGGCGGCCGCGGCGGCATCACTCGGGCCGGAGGCCTTCCGGCACGGCCTGATCTGGTGGTGTATCGCCGCCATCCCGCTGATTGGCGCCCTCAACCTGGGTGTGAGTTTTTACCTCGCGTTTCGTCTGGCGCTGCAGGCGCACAACGTCAGCGGCATCGACCGCGCATTGATCCGTACCGCGATCTGGGCGCGCTGGCGCAGCCGTCCGCGCAGCTTTTTCGTGCCCGACTGACGTCGGGCCGCGGCAGCCCGGTGGCCAGGTCGCGCATCGTCGGCCTTGTCCTACAGTCCGGCGCACGACCGGGCTGTAAATTCCTGAAACATTGTTCTTTTTTCTCCCTGCCTTCACCGCGCGGCGCCATCATCGGCCACACGGCGGTCTGCTGACTGCCCGCTGAACGCGCGGGGGCAACACACCTCACGACCCCAACCAGAGCCCGTCCCGACCGGCCGACTCACGTGGAGACGCTTTCGCATGAATGAAATCATGGCCATCTGGGCCGAGTGGATCAAACCTTCCGCAGGCTTGCCCACAGTGCAGTGGTCCATCCTGCTGGCGGTCGCGGCCGCAACGGGCCACCTCGTCAACCGCTACAGCGGCCTGCCCAAGGTCGTGGGCTACTCGCTGGTGGGCGGCCTGGCCGGTCTGGCGGGCTTCACCGGTGCCGCCTGGCCTTTGCAGGGCACCGGCCTTTTCCTGCTGGAGCTCGGTGTGGCCGTGGTGCTGTTCGAGGCCGGTGGACGCATTCCGCTGCGCTGGTTCCGGCACAACCCGATGGTGCTGGTGCAAAGCCTGGCCGAGTCCACACTCACTTACCTGCTGGTGCACTGGGCGCTGACGCACATGGGCATGCGGGAGGTCGTGTCCCAATCGCTGGCCCTGCTGGCGATGGCGGCCTCACCGGCCGTGCTCTCGCGTGTGGCCATCGACACCCGGGCTGCCGGCCCGGTGACCGAACGCGCCCTGGTGCTTTCCACCCTGAGCACGCTCTACGCCCTGACGCTGTGCAGTGCCCGTGCCGGCATGATGCCGCGTGGCGAGGCCGCGCTTTCCAGTCCACTCTATCCGGTGCTGGTGGTGCTGGGCCTGTCGGTGGTGGTGGGTGCGGTGCTGGCGCTCACCCTGCGCACGGCGCTGCGCGTGATGAGCCCGACCAGCGAGAACACCGCCATCCTGCTGCTGGCGCTGATTGCTGCCGGTGCCGCACTGGCGGCCCACTTTGGCGGCTCGGCCCCATTGGCTGCCTTGCTGGGGGGCATGCTGCTCAAGCAGTTGAACCCGCGTCCATGGTCCTGGCCACGGCAGATGGGCACTGCGTCGTCAATGCTCACGATGCTGATGTTCGTGCTGGTCTCGGTGGTGGCGGCGCAGGCTGACTGGAGTGGGCCGGTGGCTGGCCTCGTCATCGCTCTGGTGGCAGCTCGCTTCGTGGCCAAGATCGGCGGCGTCGCCGTCGGCAATGTGGGCAGCGGCGCGAGCTGGAAACAGGCGCTGTGGGTCGGTTGCGCCATGTCGCCCATGTCCTCGGTGGCGCTGTTGCTGGTGTCGCAGTTTGTGGCGGCGTCCGGCCCGCTCGGCCGGCAGATCGCCAGCGTGGCTCTGCCCGCCATCCTGCTCATGGAAGTGCTGGGCGCGGTGCTGGCCACCCTGGCCATCTACCGGGCGGGTGAGAGCTCCAAGCCCTGGGTCTGGCTTTCACCCGGTTCACGCACGCCGCCCTCCCCCCATGCATCTGCCGCATCACCATCCCGGCCAGGAGCCCCCCATGAGTCTTGAGCCCTTCCAGAAATCGGCGGCACTGTCGCTCGGCGTGGAGCTGGAGCTGCAGCTGGTGAACACGCACGACTACGACCTCGCCCCTTATGCCGAAGACATGTTGCGGCTGATGGGCAAGATACCGCTGCCCGGCTCGGTGGTGCCGGAGATGACATCCAGCATGATCGAGATCTCGACCGGCGTGTGCCAGTCGTCCTCGGAGGTGCTGGGCCAGCTCTCGCAGATCCGCGATGCGCTGGTCAAGAGCGCCGACAAGCTCAACATTGCCGTGGTCGGCGGCGGCACGCACCCGTTCCAGCAATGGCACGAGCGCCGCATCTACGACAAGCCGCGCTTTCGCGAGCTGTCGGAGCTGTACGGCTACCTGTCCAAGCAGTTCACGATTTTCGGCCAGCATGTGCACGTCGGCTGCCCCGACGCCGACACTGCGTTGCTGACGCTGCACCGCATGTCGCGCTACATCCCGCACTTCATCGCGCTGTCGGCCTCATCGCCCTATGTGCAGGGGCAGGACACCGCTTTTGACTCGGCCCGCCTGAATTCGGTGTTTGCGTTTCCGCTGTCGGGCCGTGCGCCGTTCGCACTCACCTGGGACGAGTTCACCGTGTACTTCGACAAGATGACCCGCACCGGCGTGGTCAAGAGCATGAAGGACTTTTACTGGGACATCCGCCCCAAGCCGGAGTTCGGCACCATCGAGATCCGCGTGTTCGACACCCCGCTGACGGTCGAGCGGGCCACGGCACTGGCGGGCTATGTGCAGTCGCTGGCCTCGTGGTTCATGAACGAGCAGCCCTTCATGCCCACCGAGGACGATTACCTCGTCTACACCTACAACCGCTTCCAGGCCTGCCGTTTCGGGCTGGATGCGGTGTACGTGGACCCGGCCACCGGCCAGCACATGCCGCTACGCGAGCACATCCTGTTGACCATGGGCCAACTGGAGCGCCACGCCAACAGCGTGGGCGCCAGTACCGCGCTGTACATGCTGCGCACCAGCGTGGAGCGGGCCGACAACGACGCACGCTGGCTGCGCGAGCGCCAGGGCGAGGAGCAGTTGCTGGCCGAAGTCATCCGCCAGGCCTCGGAGCGTTTCCGCGGCGGCGTCACGCACCAGCAGGCCTGAACGACAAGGCTGCCTGTATGCTTGCCGCATGGGTGAGTTTGACCTGATCGCACGCTACTTCACACGCCCCACGCCGAAGGCCGCGCTGGGGGTGGGCGACGACTGCGCGCTGCTGCAACCCGCGCCGGGAACGCAGCTGGCCATCTCCAGTGACATGCTGGTCGAGGGCCGGCATTTTTTTCCCGATGTCGATCCCTTCACCCTGGGGCACAAGGCCCTGGCGGTGAACCTCAGCGATCTGGCCGCCTGCGGCGCCAGGCCGCTGGCTTTCACCCTGGCGCTGTCATTGCCCAAGGCTGACGACGCCTGGCTGGCCCCGTTCTCGCGCGGCCTGCTGGCACTGGCCGACGCCCATGGCTGCGAACTGGTGGGCGGCGACACCACGCAGGGCCCGCTGAACATCTGCATCACGGTGTTTGGCGAGGTGCCGGTGGTGGCTGGCCGCAGCCAGGCACTGCTGCGCTCCGGCGCGCGGGCCGGCGACGACCTCTACGTCAGCGGCACGCTGGGCGATGCCCGGCTGGCGCTGGAAGCGCTGCGCGGCCGCATCGCACTGCCGCCGGCGCTGCTGCTGGAAGCGCGGCAACGGCTCGAACAGCCGACGCCGCGTGTCGCACTGGGCCAGGCACTGCGCGGTGTGGCGTCTGCGGCGATTGACGTGAGCGACGGCTTGCTGGGCGATCTGGGCCATGTGCTGCAGTCATCACAGGTTGGCGCGTCCCTCGACGCCTCGGCAACCCTGAGCCTCATGGCTGCCAAACGCCATGCAGACTGGACGGAGAACCTGTTGTCGTCCGAACAACTGCACGAATACGTGCTGGCCGGTGGCGACGACTATGAACTGGCCTTCACCGCACCGGCGGCGATGCGCGACGCCGTGGCGCATGCGGCGCTGCAAGCTGGCACGCACGTCACCCGCATCGGGCAGATCGAGGCCGCGCCAGGCCTGCGGCTGCTCGACGCCGGCGGACAGGCTCTGACCGCTCGCCACGCCTCGTTCGATCACTTCGGATGAGCCTGCGTCGACAGACCTGTCGATAATCAAAGGCTGACTCCCGTTCCCATCCACTTCGCCACTCTCCAGCCACCCGATGACTCCACTGCCAGCCGATCTGCCCGGACATGACGCACCGCTCACCGCCCGGGGCGCACCCCGGCGCCCCAACGCACGGTTCCTGCTCGCCCACCCGGCGCATGCCATCGCCCTGGGTCTGGGCGCGGGCCTGAGCCCGGTCGCGCCGGGAACCGCCGGCACGCTCTGGGCCTGGCTGTCGTTTCTGGTGCTGCAGAACTGGCTGTCGCCGGCAGACATGGGGGTGTTGATTGCCGTGTCCACGCTGGGGGGCTGGTGGGCCTGCACGCTGACCGCGCGCCACATGGGGGTGCAGGACCCGGGCAGCATCGTGTGGGACGAAGTGGTCGCCTTCTGGCTGGTGCTGTGGCTGGTGATGCCGGCCAGCTTCGGCTCGCAACTGGCGGCCTTCGTGCTGTTTCGGTTTTTCGATGCGGTCAAGCCCGGCCCTGTCGCCTGGGCTGACCGCACCTTCAAGGGCTTCGGCTGGCGCGGCGGCTTTGGCATCCTGTTCGACGACTTCGTGGCGGCCTTTTGCACATTGCTGGTGATCGCCGCCTGGAGGTTCTGGTGAACACGCCTGTGGCTTCCCAGGTGGAGCAGCTGGCCAGTCTGCTGCTGCAGCGCCAGTGGATGCTGGCCACCGCCGAGAGCTGCACGGGCGGGATGATCGCTGCTGCATGCACCGACCTGGCGGGATCCAGCAACTGGTTTGAGCGCGGCCTGGTGACCTATTCCAATGAGGCCAAGACCGATCTGCTGGATGTGCCGCCCGCGCTGATTGCCGGGCACGGCGCGGTGAGCGAGGAGGTGGCACGCGCCATGGTCCAGGGCGCGCTGGCGCACGGCCGGGCCCAGGTGGCCGTGTCTGTCACCGGCATTGCCGGCCCTGCCGGCGGGAGCGCTGCCAAACCGGTGGGAACTGTCTGGTTTGGTTTTGCACTGCCCGGACAGATCGTGACCGAGATGCAGCGGTTTGACGGCGACCGCGCGGCGGTGCGCCGGGCCACCGTGCACCACGCGCTGCAGCGCCTGCTGGCACTGCTGGGCCAGACCCCTGACGCGTGAGCGACGCGGCCGGCGTCTCCACAGGTCTAGAGTCCAGATCATCGCCCCGCCGGATTGCCCCGCCTGAGAGGAACGCACCATGCACCCGAACCAGACCACCCTGGAAAACTTCTATGCTGCGTTTGCCCGCCTGGACTCCGACGCCATGGCCGCCTGCTATGCGCCCGATGCGGCCTTCGACGACGAGGTCTTTTCACTGCGTGGCCATGAGCAGGTGGCGGGCATGTGGCACATGCTGTGCGCTGCCACCCGGGCCCGCGGGCGGGACGACTGGAAGCTGACCAGCCAGGGCATCGAAGCCGATGCCCGCACAGGCAAGGCCCACTGGGACGCCTGGTACCGCTTCAGCGCCACCGGCCGCCTGGTGCACAACAGCATCGACGGCCAGTTCGCGTTCAATGATCAGGGCCTCATCCACCGCCACCGCGACCACTTTGACTTCTGGGCCTGGAGCCGTCAGGCTCTGGGTGTGCCGGGTGTGCTGCTGGGCTGGACACCCTGGCTGCGCCGCAAGATCAGGGCACAGGCGGCAGCGAATTTGCAGAAATACCTGGCCCAACGCCCACGTTGAGCCCAACCCGGGAGAACATCCATGACATGGTTTGAAGGTTTTGATCAGCGCAGCTTCGAGGTCAACGGCACGACCATCAACGCACGGGTCTCCAAAACCGTGCTGGGCGAGCCGCTGCGCCCGCCGCTGCTGTTGCTGCACGGCTTTCCCCAGTCGCATGTGATGTGGCACCGCGTGGCGCAGCAGCTGGCACCCCACTATTTCCTCGTGATGCCCGATCTGCGCGGCTACGGCGACTCCTCCAAGACCGCCGGGCTTCCCGACCACAGCAACTACAGCAAGCGCAACATGGCGCACGACATGGTGAACGTGATGGATGCGCTGGGCGTGGGAACATTCCTCCTCTGCGGCCATGACCGGGGCGGGCGGGTGGCGCACCGGCTGGCGCTGGACCACGCCGCGCGCGTGCAGAAGCTGTGCGTGATCGACATCGCCCCCACGCTGGACATGTACGACGGACGCAGCATGACCGAGCCCTACATGGCATTTGCCCGGGCCTACTACCACTGGTTCCACATGCTGCAGCCGGCGCCGCTGCCGGAAATCATGATGGGAGCCAACCACCCCGAGACCGCACACGCCTACCTGCACGCCAAGCTGGGCGGCTGGGGCAGTACCGGCCTGGGCTACATCGAACCGCAGGCCCTGGCGGAATATGAGCGCTGCTTCTGCAATGCCGAAGCGCTGCACTCGGCCTGCGAAGACTACCGCGCCAGTGGCGGCATCGACCTGGAGCACGACAGGGAAAGCCGCGCCCAGCACGCAAAAGTCATTTGCGACATGCTGGTGCTGTGGGGCGAGCGCGGCGTGGTGCACCGGCTGTTCGATCCGCTGGCGCTGTGGATGGCGCAATGCAGCGGCGAGGTCTCCGGTCACGCCATGCCGGCGGGCCATTTCATTCCCGAAGAACAACCCGAGGCCACGGCAAAGGCCCTGCATCATTTTTTCAACTGACCGTGCTTGCCTGTCACCCCGGAGAGCGTGATGTCGCACTACACCGCAGAAATCATTTGGGATCGCCAGGGCGGCGACTTTCTGGGCAACCGCTACAGCCGCAAGCATCTGCTGCGCTTTGACGGTGGCCTCGAAGTGCCCGGCTCCTCGTCACCACAGGTGGTTCCGTTGCCGATGTCTGATGCGTCAGCGCTGGACCCTGAAGAAGCTTTTGTCGCCTCGCTGTCGAGCTGCCACATGCTGTGGTTTCTGTCGATTGCCGCCAAACACCGCTTCTGCGTGGACCGCTACACCGACGCAGCCGTCGGCATCATGGCGAAGAACGCCGAAGGCAAGGTGGCCATGACCGTGGTCACGCTGCGTCCCGAGGCGACCTTCTCCGGCAGCCGCCTGCCCACGCAGGAAGAACTGCATGCGATGCACCACGAGGCACATGAGGCCTGCTTCATCGCCAGCTCGGTCAGGACCGAGGTGCGCTGCGAACCGCTGATGCACACCGCATGAGCCGGCTGCCCATGAGCCGCTGGCATCTGCAACTGGGGCTGAGCCTGTCGGTGCTGCTGGCGCTGGTGTGCTCAGGCATAGCGCCGCACGACCGGGGCACCTGGGTGCTGGAGGTCGCTCCCGCCGTGATCGCCGCGCCGGTGCTGTGGGTGACCGGCAAGCGTTATCCGCTCACCACACTGCTCTACCTGCTGATCGCGCTGCACATGCTGGTGCTGATCCTGGGAGGCGCCCACACCTATGCGCGCGTCCCGCTGGGTTTCTGGCTCCAGGACCTGTTCCACCTGGGCCGCAATCCCTACGACAAGATAGGCCACTTCATGCAGGGGCTGGTGCCAGCGATGGTGACACGGGAGGTGCTGCTGCAGCGCGGCGACCTGCGCCACCGGGGCATGGCAGCCTTTCTCTCGGTCTGCGTGGCGATGGCGATCAGTGCCGTCTACGAACTGCTGGAATGGTGGACGGCCCTCGCCATAGGCCAGGGTGCCGACGCCTTCCTGGGAACGCAGGGGGATCCGTGGGATACGCAGTCGGACATGTTCTTTGCGTTGATCGGGGCGGTGGTGGGGATGGCTTTGTTGGCGCGGTGGCAGGATCGGCAGATGGAGAGGTGGGTTGGGGTGTGGGATCGTCCGTTGGCTTCGAACTGATTCCGGGGCTGGTTGAGGTTTCGAAGCCGGGGGTTGCCCGACCTCAGCCCTCAACAAACCCCACTAACTGAAAACAACCAGGAGCCTCACCCCGCCCCATGACACTTCTTGTACTTCTTCCCACTCCCACAATGACACAGCTCATTGCGCCCGGGCGTCGCCACCGCCCGTACCGTTTCCACCTTCGGCCCCATGGTCTTCCACAATTCGCGCAGGTCATACACCGCCCAGATGGCTTCGCCGAAGGCATTGAGCCGGGCGATGCTGGTGCTGGGTACACCTTCTTCGCTGAGGGGCGAGACCTCGGGGGCGGCACTATCGTCTTCTGTCATCGCCACCACGGCCTGCAGCGCGCCGTCGAGCCACTTGGCGGCGTCCTTGTCGCGTGGCGGGGTCCATTCGTCGGGCCAGCTTTCCACCGCGAACATGAAGCCCAGCGCCCAGACTTGCGCGAAGGCGGGCAACTCTTCGGCGGCAAAGCGCGCCTGCTCTTCAGATGACATCTCGGCCACCGCGCCGCGGATGTCCATGACCTCAGGGTGGTAGCAGCGCTCGTCTTCGAGTGAATCGACTTCGGCATCGAGTGCGGTGGCAACTTCATCCCAGCGCTGCCGCCACAGGGCAAGAAAGCGTTCGCGCTGGGCTTCGCTGGCAAAAGAGCCGCCCTCCGCATCCGCCAGTTCGCCCTCTGCGGGCGTGGCCAGCAGCACCGGCAGGTATTCAGCGGGTGCGATCGGCCGACGCGAGCAGATCACGGCGGCGATGAAGCCTTCGCAGAACTCCCACTGGGGCGTCTCGTCGTAGCGGGTGCGCAGGTCGTCGAGGATGGCGTCCAGTTCGTCGAACTCGGCGGTGTCCAACGGAGCGGGAATGGTTGATGTGTAAGAAGACGTGGTCATGAGGGACAAACAGGGGGAAACAGGGAACAAACAGCTTGCAGCGCCAACGCGCGCTCTTATGATGCAAAGTGTATCTGCCCACCGAACGGGCACCCCACCGCCTGTCGCCAACTGCCGCCACCTTCACGGCAAACAGAGGAAGCACACCCGCCATGCTCCAGCGTCTTGATGCCCAATTCCCGCTTCGCTACACCTTCATGGGTCTGTGTGCGTTCGGGGCCCTGCTGTCACTTTTCAGCCTGGTGGCGTTTGGTGTGGGCTGGCTGGCCTTGCTGGCGTGCCTGTTTCTCGTCGGCGTGGGTGTACACGACCTGCGCCAGACCCGCCACGCCGTGCTGCGCAACTACCCGGTGATCGGCCACATGCGCTTTCTGTTCGAGTACATCCGCCCGGAGATGCGGCAGTACTTCATTGAAAGCGACAGCGAGGCGCTGCCGTTCTCGCGGGCGCAGCGCTCCCTGGTCTACCAGCGCTCCAAGGGCGAACCCGACAACCGGCCGTTCGGCACCCAGCTCGATGTGGGGGTGCAGGGCTATGAATGGGTCAACCATTCGATGGCGCCCACCCGGCTGCCGACACATGATTTCCGCGTCTGGATCGGTGGGGCACCCGGCAAGCCCTCGCCCTCGGTTGAGCCCTGTACCCGGCCTTATCACGCCAGCGTGTTCAATATCTCGGCGCTGAGCTTTGGCTCGCTCTCGGCGAATGCCATCATGGCGCTCAACAAGGGGGCCAAGCTGGGGGGCTTTGCGCACGATACCGGCGAGGGCTCGATCTCGCAGCACCACCGCCTGCATGGCGGCGACCTGATCTGGGAAATCGGCTCCGGCTACTTCGGCTGTCGCCACGAGGACGGCAGTTTCAACGAGGAGCGCTTTGCCGCCAACGCCTGCGACCCGCAGGTCAAGCTGATCGAACTGAAGCTCAGCCAGGGGGCCAAGCCAGGGCATGGCGGCATCCTGCCGGGGCCAAAAGTCACGGAAGAAATTGCTGCCGCACGCGGCGTGCCGGCGGGCCAGGACTGCATTTCACCGTCCAGCCACAGCGCGTTTTCAACGCCGGTGGAAATGATGCATTTCATCGCCAGACTGCGGCGGCTGTCGGGCGGCAAGCCCACCGGCTTCAAGTTCTGCATCGGCCACCCGTGGGAATGGTTTGCGATTGTGAAGGCCATGCTGGAGACCGGCATCACGCCCGACTTCATCGTGGTGGACGGTGCTGAGGGCGGCACCGGCGCCGCACCGGTGGAGTTCACCGACCACGTGGGCGCGCCGCTGCAGGAAGGCCTGCTGCTGGTGCACAACACACTGATGGGCGTGAACCTGCGCAGCCGGGTGTCGATTGGCGCAGCAGGCAAGGTGGTGAGTGCATTTGACATGGTGCGTCTGATGGCGCTGGGCGCCGACTGGTGCAATGCCGGCCGCGGCTTCATGATGGCGCTCGGCTGCATCCAGGCGCAGAGCTGCCACACCGGCAAATGTCCGACCGGCGTGACCACGCAGGACCCGGTCCGCCAGCAGGCGCTGGTGGTACCCGACAAGGCCGAGCGGGTGCGCAACTTTCACCGCAGCACGCTTCACGCACTCAAGGAGCTGGTGCAGGCCGCGGGCCTGTGCCATCCGCAGGAGGTGAATGCACACCACATCGTGCGCCGGCTGACCGACACTGAAGTGCGACTGCTCAGCAACCTCATCATGCAGGTGGCGCCGGGTGCGCTACTCGATTCTCTGGACAAGCTGCCCAATGTGTTCCGCTACTACTGGCCGCTGGCCAGTGCGCACAGTTTCCGGGCCAATGGAGCGATCAGCGCTGCCACGAAGGCGGTGAGCACAGCCGGCGCCGTGGACATTCCACTGCCGGTTTGAGGTAGTCTGGCGCGGTTTAACGCGGTCTAACGGTCAGCTAGCGCGACACCTTCCATCGCCGTTTGCGCGGCCACGCCCAGCGCCAGAAGCCGTTTTTTCATGCACAGCACCGCACGGTCCTTGCTCAGCAGGGGCGTGCGGTGTGCCACCGCGAGGTCGATGAACTTCTGGTCGTCGGCATCGCGGCAGGTCACCTGGGCCTTGGCCGCCACCGGCACCAGCCGGGCATGGCGGTCAAATGCTGCCAGCACATCGCCAGCCGCCAAATCGTAGAAGGCCAGACGTGGCACGATCTGCGGATAGGCCAGCACGCGTGCCAGCTCGTCGCGCATGGCGGTGGTGGCCAGCCAGTCGAGTTCGCCGGCGATCAGCCGCGCCTTCAGCGGCTGCGCAGCCGCGTCGTTGAACACGAACACATCGAGGACGATGTTGGTGTCCAGGACAATGGCGGCGCCCGTCACGGTGTCGCGTTGTCCGGTGGTGCAGGCTTGCCGCGTGCTGAACCGGCCACCATGTCGAAGCGGAACAGCCGGCATTCGATGGGGCCGTTCCACATCGGCACACGGCGCGACTCCTTCAGCCGCATTTTGCCGGGCAGCTTCAGGTCAGGCGTGAGCACGTGGGCCGTCCAGCCGGCGTAATGTTTCTTCCAGTGCGCCGCCAGTTGCGGAAAGAAGTCCGACGCCTCTTCGCCCCAGGCGTTCTGAGCCTGCTCGCGCCCGGGGTTGGCGGAGCGGTCACGCGAGGTTTCAAAGGCGGCCTCTTCACGGGTGTCGCGGGTGTCGCCGCTGTGGCGAGCATCCTGCGGGTCGCGCACCAGGGGCTGACCGAATTCATCAATCGGTTGGTTGCGGTGGTCTGTCATGGCGGGGCGGGCCGCGGGCATCTGCTGGCGCCGCTGGTCACGTCCCTGCACACCGGTGATGCCGGCCACGCCCGCCACATCGATCCGCTCGCCATAGGGCGGGTTGACCAGCATCACGCCCGAGGGGGCGGGCGGCATGCGCTGCAGTGCGTCGCCACCGCGCAGTTGCACGGCATTGGCCACACCGGCGCGCTCGGCATTGCGTTCGGCGAAGTCCACCATCCGGAACGACACATCGCTGCCGAAGACAGGCGCCGTGGGCTCGGTGATGGCCGCCTCGGCCTGGTCGAGCAGGCCGTCCCACACATGGGGCTGGAAAGGCAGGTACTTCTGGAAGGCAAAGCGGCGATTGATCCCGGGTGCAATGTGGCAGGCGATCTGCGCGGCCTCAATCGCAATGGTGCCAGAGCCGCAACAGGGGTCGTACAGCGGCACGCCCTGGCGGCAGAGTTCGTCCCAACCACTGGCCGCGATCATTGCGGCGGCCAGTGTTTCCTTCAGAGGCGCATCGCCCTTGTCTTCGCGCCAGCCGCGCTTGAAGAGCGGCTCACCCGAGGTGTCGATGTAGATGGTCACAGTGTCGGTGGTCAGGTGCACATAGACCCGCACATCGGGCCAGCGCGTGTCGACATCGGGGCGCACATCGAACTTGGCACGGAAGCGGTCGGCAATCGCATCCTTGATTTTCAACGCAGCGAAATTGAGGCTGGTCAGCGGGCTGTGCTGCGCGGTGATCTCGACCTTGAAGGTCTGTTTGGGCGTGAACCAGATCTCCCACGCCACATTGGCCGCCGCGTTGTAGAGGTCCTGCTCGTTGCGGTAGGGGTTGTGCTGCAGCTCGATCAGCACGCGCTGTGCCAGCCGGCTGTGCAGGTTGAGCTGCAGCGCGTCGCGCCACGACGCCTGCAGCCCCACGCCAGCGCGCCAGGCCTTGCCGGCCACACCGGTGATGCGCTGCACTTCGGCGGCCAGCAGATTCTCAACGCCGGCGGCGCAAGGCAAAAATAGTTGAAGTTGGTTCATAGATAAAGAGCTCTCGCCAGAACTGAAGGGTCCTGGTTCTTATTCAAGCAGGAGCCGCGGAACCGGCTTTGCCGGGCCGCAGGCGGGCGGCCCCCTCGGGGGGCAGGGAGCTACACGAAGTGAGCGACCGTGGGGGCTCCATTTGCATCGTGGGGGCCATGTTCACAATGATTTACGCAAATTGGCGGGTGCGAGGCGCAGAGCCTCGCGGTACTTCGCCACGGTGCGTCGCGCGCATTCAATGCCCTGCTCCTTGAGCATTTCTGAAATCTGGTTGTCGCTCAGCGGTTTCTTGGGGCTTTCCGACGACACAAACTGCTTGATGAGCGCGCGCACGGCGGTACTCGACGCATTGCCGCCCGTCTCGGTACCCAGTGCAGAGCCGAAGAAATACTTCAGCTCGAACGTGCCAAAAGGCGTGCTCATGTACTTGGCGGTGGTCACGCGCGAGATGGTGGACTCGTGCAGGCCCAGCTCGTCGGCAATTTCGCGCAGCACCAGCGGGCGCATGGCCAGCTCGCCATGGGTGAAGAAATTTTTCTGGCGCTCGACGATGGCACTGCTGACGCGCAGGATGGTGTCAAAGCGCTGCTGGATGTTCTTGATGAACCAGCGCGCCTCCTGCAGCCGCTGCTGCAGCGCCGCGCCGCCCTGCCCTGCCCCCTTGCCGCCTTGCTTGAGGGCATTGGCATAGATGTCGTGCACGCGCAGCCGCGGCATCACATCGCCGTTGAGCGAGACCTTGAAGCCCCGGCCAGCCTTGACGACGATGACATCCGGCACGATGACATTGCGCTCCACATTGGCAAAGCGCCGGCCCGGTTTCGGGTCGAGCCGGCCGATCACGGCAATCGCGCCCTTGACCACCGCCTCGGTGCATCCGCACAACTGGGCCAGCCGCTTCACGTCGCGTTTGGCCAGCAGCTCCATGGGCTGCTTGCAGATGGCCATGGCCGCGCGGGTTTCATCGCCATTGCGGCAGTCGAGCAACTGCAGCGTCAGGCACTCGGCCAGGCTGCGCGCACCGACACCCGCAGGCTCCATGTGGTGCAGCAGCTTGAGCGCGACGGCAAAATGCTGCTCCAGTTCTTCGGCCTGAGCCAGGTCATCACCGGCCAGCCCGGCCGCCAGCGAGGCAAGGCTGTCCTCGAGGTAGCCGTCGTCATTGAGCGACTCGATCAGGAAGTGGAGCGCAGCCTTGTCTTCAGGCGACAGGCGCAGCCCGAGCGACTGGCGGTGCAGGTGATCCTGCAGGGATTCGTGTGCACCCACCAGATCCGACGCTTCGGTGTCGCCGTCATCGACGTTGTTCTTGCGCGCCGGTGCATCGCTGCCCCACTCGCTGTCGTCGGGGGCCGTCTCGACGCTGCCGTCACCGTCCCAGCTGTCCTCGAGCTTGGGCTCGGCGCTGAGCTCCGCATCGCTGGTGCTGGTGCTGCCGACCCCTGCATCGTCGCCAGTCGGCACGATGATTTCCGTCGTAGATTCAAACTCGTGGCTGTCCTGGCTGACGGGCGTGTTGACGTGCTCCAGGCCGAATTCCTCACGCGCCGCAGATTCCTCCGCCACCTCCAGGAAGGGGTTTTCGTCGAGCATCTGCTCGACCTCCTGGCTCAGCTCCAGTGTCGACAACTGCAACAGCCGGATCGACTGCTGCAGCTGCGGCGTCAGCGCCAGATGCTGCGAGACGCGTAAAGAAAGACCCTGCTTCATGACATCCCTACGCGCGCGATGAAGCGGTTTGGGAAGAATTAGGCCAGCGGGAGCCGCGCAACCGGCTTTGCCGGGGCGCAGGCGCCGTCCCCTGCAGGGGGGAGGGAGCTACACGGAGTGAGCGACAACGGGGGGGAGCCTTCTGCGCCGCGAAGGGCCGCCCCGAGCAAGCGGCGGCCCCCTCGGGGGGCAGGGAGTTACACGAAGTGAACGACCGTGGGGGCACCATGATCACATCTTGAAATGCTCGCCAAGGTAGACCCGGCGCACATCGGCGTTGTTGACGATTTCGGACGGGGTGCCGTTGGCGAGCACATGGCCGTCGCTGATGATGTAGGCGTGGTCGCAGATGCCCAGCGTTTCACGGACGTTGTGGTCGGTGATCAGCACACCGATGCCGCGTTGCTTGAGGAAGCCGATGATGCGCTGAATCTCGATCACGGCGATCGGGTCGATGCCGGCGAAGGGCTCGTCCAGCAGAATGAAGCGCGGCTGCGTCGCCAGCGCGCGGGCGATTTCCACCCGGCGCCGCTCGCCGCCCGACAGCGACAGCGCCGACGAGTCGCGCAGGTGATCCACCCGCAGGTCCTTGAGCAAGGTGTCGAGGCGCCGTTCGAGCTCGGCCGAAGCCAGCGGCTTGCCCGCCGCGTCCACCTGCAGCTCCAGCACGGCACGCACGTTCTCGTCGACGGTGAGCTTGCGGAAAATCGAGGCTTCCTGCGGCAGGTAGCTCAGACCGAGCCGGGCCCGCAGGTGAATGGGCATGTGCTCGACCGACTCGCCGTCGATGGAAATCTCGCCCGCGTCCGCACGCACCAGGCCCACGATCATGTAGAAGGAGGTGGTCTTGCCGGCGCCATTGGGGCCCAGCAGACCGACCACCTCGCCCTTCTGGACCGACACGGAGACATCCCGCACCACCATGCGGCTGCCGTAGGATTTTTGCAGCCCCCGGGCCACCAGCCGGCTGACTGGGGCCGGGCTGGTGCCAGCCACGGCGCTTGAGGAGTCCATCACCACATCGGTCATCGGCAGGCGTTCTTTCAATTCGGGATCACTGGCCCAGCGTGGTGCTGGGACGAAGGGCGGGCGCCGGCCCGGCGACTGCCGGTGCAGCCTGCCCTATGGCGCCGCGGGGTGTGAGCATGGCGCGCACGCGCCCCGAGGGGTTGGCCGCCGTTCGGTTCTCGGCCCCACCGTCGACAGTGAAGACGTCGGTGTTGTTGTCGTACACGATCAGCGAGCCGGTGGTCTCGTCCACCAGCGTGGCGCCGTTGTAGCGCCGCACGACGGCGCGCTTGATGAACTTCACCAGGTCGGCGCGGCTGTCGTACTCGATGCGCTCGCCTTCACCCTCGATGTACTCGTCCACCCCATCGCGCTTTTTCCGGTAGAAGGCCAGCTTGCCCGGGCCGGCGATCGACACGGCGCGCTGATAGCCCTCGGGGTCCTGGGCGACATCGACGCGGTCGCCACGCACAATCGTGGTGCCTTTGGTGATCACCACATTGCCGGTGAACACGCTGGTTTGTTTCAAATCGTCATAGCGCAAGGCGTCCGCCTCGGCGTTCATGGGTTTGTCGCGGTCAGCCTTTTCGGCGAAAACCGGAAACACGGCGCCGCCAGCCAGGACGGCCGTGAGGACAAGGGACAAGGCGGGGTGTTTCATAAGGCACGAATCTTGCTGTGAAGCGATCGGCCCATTGTAGCCATGCACTTGCCGTTTCCGGCCAAAGGCGGGCCATCCGTGTCAAAAAAGGAAGGGCGCCCGGGGCACGGGTGCCGCGTCAAAAGCGCTTCGGGCAGCGCTGGCTACCCGCCGCCAGGCATGGGGAGCGCTGGCCTTTTCAGGCTCAGGCCTTGCCGCGCGACAAGCCAATCAGGTAATCGGTTACCTGAAGTGCACGCCCCATGTGCTGTGCCAGGGTGCCGGAGGTGTAGTAACGGCCGGCAATGCCCAGGGCGGGAACGCCATCGACCTGGTAGACGTCCTGCAGCTGGGTCGCCTTGCGGACCTTGGTGCTGACAGAGAACGAGTTGTACAGCTCGGCAAACCTGGCGCGGTTGATGCCTTGTTTCTCGGCCCATGCCGCGACCTGATCGGCCGTGTTCAGCCCCTGCTTTTCGACGTGGATGGTATAGAAGACCTTTTTCTGCAGCTCGTCGACCTTGCCCAGGCTCTCGAGCACGTAATACAGGCGCTGCTGGGGTTCGAAGTCGGGACGGAAAGACACCGGCGCGCGCCGGAAGGCCACGTCCTTGGGCAGCTTCTTGACCCAGGCTTCCAGCTGCGGCTCGAAGGCATTGCAGTGCGGGCAGCTGTACCAGAAGAACTCGACGACTTCGACCTGGCCGGCCGCCGCCTCGGTGGGGGCCCGCTTGTCCAGCGTCAGAAAATCCGTGCCGTCCTTGAAGGCGTTGCCCTGGGCCAAGGCACCGGCAGGCAGCACGGCGGCGCCCAGGGTAGCGGCGGCGGCTGAAGCGGCTGAAAGCGAGAACTCACGTCGTTGCATCAAGTTTTTCTCCTGGAAGATCGGAATGTTTTGACCGGCCTTGAATGACTGAAATAGCCGGTCTCATGACAGTTGGTGTGGCCATGCCGTTAAAAGTTCAGCCGGCAAGCAAGGCCCGGCCTGTCTTGACGGCGCTGGCGAATGGCTAACGCTGCACCCGGACCAGTGCGGTCTCGATGGAATTGTTGTCCAGGCGCTCCTTGGCCTTGTCAGCATCTTCCTTGCGGTCAAAGGGGCCCAGGCGGACGCGATAGACCGTGCGGCCAGCCTGCTCCCGCTCGGTGACCTTGGCCTGCATGCCCAGCAAGGACAGCTTCGCGCGCTGCGCTTCGGCGTCTTCCGGGGTCCGGAAGGCGCCGGCCTGCACGAAATAGCTGAACGGGTCGGCACCTGCCGACGCAGTTCCCGCGACAGCAGGCGTTTCCGACTTGGCCTTGGCCAGGTCACCCAGTGGATCGCCGGATACCGTCGGTTTGGTGGCCTTGGCCGATGGCGTTGCAGGTGCCTCCACCGCCGCCGGCGGCGCTGGGTTGGGCGTCACTTCGCCGGAGGTGGCCGGCCCTGCCGCCGGCTTGGCCGGGTTCTTGCCCGCCAGCGGGGCGTTGGGGTTCCAGTCCTTGTTCTTTCTGGCCTCCGCGGCATCGCTGTCCGGGCTGCGCGACTGGCTCTTGTTCATGAAGGGCACCGGCACCTTGGTGATGTACACCGCCACGGCCAGCGCTGCGCCCAGGCCGATCAGTGCGCCAATAATCAAACCCAGCAGGGTTCCGCCTCGTTGTTTTTTCATACCACGCCCAACTTCCTTGCCGTCTCCGGAATGCCTGAATGCTACAGGGGTCATCACATCTTGCGCGGGGCGCTCACACCCAGCACCGCCAAACCATTGTGCAACACCTGCGCCGTTGCGGCGACCAGCGCAAGCCGCGCCTGCTTGACGTCTTCTTCCTCGACCAGAATGCGCTCGGCGTCGTAATAGCTGTGGTAGCAGGCTGCCAGTTCGCGCAGGTAGAAGGCCACGTCGTGCGGCGCAAAACCCAGCGCGGCGTTGGTCAGCATCTCGGGGTACTTCGCCAGCAGCAGCATCAGTGACTGGGCCTGCGGGCTGGTCAGCGGGGACAGGTCGACAAACTTCAGGCCGGTCTCGTCGCCGCCCTGGCCGGCCCAAGTGGTGAGGATGGAGCAGATGCGCGCATGCGCGTACTGCACGTAGTACACCGGGTTCTCGTTGTTTTTGGCCAGCGCCAAGTCGATGTCGAAGGTGTACTCGGTGTCCGGCTTGCGGCTGAGCAGGAAGAAGCGCACCGCATCGGCACTGGTCCACTCGATCAGGTCGCGCAGCGTGACATAGCTGCCGGCGCGTTTGGAGATCTTCACTTCCTCGCCGTGGCGCACCACCCGCACCATGGTGTGCAGCACGTAGTCCGGGTAGCCGGCGGGCACGCCCTCGCCCGCCGCCTGCAGGCCGGCGCGCACACGCGCAATCGTGCCGTGGTGGTCCATGCCCTGGATGTTGATGGCCCTGGCAAAGCCGCGTTCCCATTTGGCCAGGTGGTAGGCCACGTCCGGCACAAAGTAGGTGTAGCTGCCGTCGCTCTTTTTCATCACACGGTCTTTGTCGTCACCGTAGTCGGTGGACTTGAGCCAGAGCGCGCCGTCCTGCTCGTAGGTCTTGCCGGCTTCCTTCAGCTTGGCCACGGCAGCATCGACGCGGCCAGAGCTGTACAGGCTGGACTCGAGGTAGTAGTTGTCAAAGCGGACCGAGAAGGCCTTGAGGTCCAGGTCCTGCTCATGCCGCAGGTAGGCCACGGCGAACTGGCGAATGGCGTCGATGTCGTCCACGTCGCCCGACGCGGTGAACTCGCGGTCATCCGACTTGACGGTCTTTTGGGCCAGAAAGTCTGCCGCGATGTCGGCGATGTAATCGCCGTTGTAGGCCGGCTCGGGCCAGCCGGCGTCGCCGGGCTTCAGGCCCCTGGCACGCGCCTGGGTGCTGGTGGCCAGCGTGTGGATCTGCACGCCTGCGTCGTTGTAATAGAACTCGCGCCAGACCTGGGCGCCCTGGGTGGCGAACAGATTGCAGATGGCGTCGCCCAATGCCGCCTGGCGCCCATGGCCCACATGGAGCGGCCCGGTCGGGTTGGCCGAGACAAACTCGACGATCATCTTGCGCTGGCTGTCTGCCGCCTGCTCGCCGTAGTGCGCGCCTGCCGCCAGCACCTCGCGCACGGTCTCCTGCTTGGCGGCCGGCTTGAGGCGGATGTTGATGAAGCCGGGGCCGGCGATTTCCACCGCGTCGACCCAGCGTTCAAAAGCGGGGGCCTGGCGCAGCAGCACGCACAGGCTTTCGGCTGTCTGGCGTGGGTTCTGCTTCAGGGGCTTGGCCAGCTGCATCGCGGCTGTACAGGCCAGGTCGCCATGGGCGGCGACTTTGGGGGATTCAAAGGCTGCGCGGGCGCCAGCGCCCGGGGAGAGTTCTTCCAGCGCCGCAGCCAGCGCTGCGAGCAGGTCTTTTTTAATCGAGAGCATCGCCCGATTTTACGTTTAAGCCATTCGGGGCCGCTTCGGACAGGGCCCGTCATCGCATTTGCCGCGCCGGACGTTATGTGTTGGAATTCCAGCCGGAACTCAATCCCGATTCCCAACCCCTTGGAGCCACCATGAAAAAACTGCTTTCCCTGATTGCCGTCAGTTTTGCCGTCTCAATGACTTTCGCTCCGGTGGCTCACGCCGCGGATGCGCCTGCCAAAACTGCACAGCAAAGCAAAATGAGCACCTGCAACAAGGATGCCGAAGGCAAGAAGGGCGATGAACGCAAGGCCTTCATGAAGGAATGTCTGAGCGCCAAGAAAGAAGCTCCGCCGACCCAGCAAGGCAAGATGAAAGCCTGCGCTGCCGAAGGCAAAGGCAAAAAAGGCGATGAGTACAAGGCCTTCATGAAAGAGTGCCTGAGCAAGTAACCAGAGTCCTCCCCTTCCGGACCACCGGCAGCCCCGCGGAGCCATCCGCCGGGCTGCTTTTTTTCGCGCGTGTCTGACACTCTCTAGGTCTGCAGAAGCTGCACCCTGGCCGCCTGCTTGACGGCCTCGGTCAGGCACTGCGCCGTCAGCGGCTCGCGCGCCCAGTGCTGCCAGTACAGCACCACGTCGATGGTGCGCCCCGGCCACACCTCCTGGAGCGTGGGCTGGCGGCCATGCGCCTGCAGCAGCAGCTCGGGCACCATGCCCCAGCCCATGCCCAGTTGCAAGGCCAGCTCGAAGGCGTCAACCGCTGGAACAAAGTGGCGCGGGTAGTGCGCATCGCGCAGGTTGAAATGCTGGGCCAGAAAGGCGTCCTGCAAGGCGTCCTTGCGGTTGAAGATCACGGCGGGCGTTTGCAGCAGCCGGTGCGGCAAGCCCGCTGCCTGGCTGGCAGCCGTCGCCGCAGGCCACTTGGCCAGCAGCGCGGGCGCTGCCACGCAGCGGTAGCGCATGATGCCCAGCGGCTCAGCCACGCAGCCGCGCATGGCGGTCGCCAGCGTCGTCACACAGCCGGTGACATCGCCACATTTCAAGGCGTCGTGCGTGTGGTCCTGGTCGTCCACCATCACATCCAGCAGCAGCCGGTGCTTTTGCAGTGCCTTGGCCACGCCCGGCAGAAACCAGCTGGTGAGGGAGTCGGCATTGACGGCCACACTCAGCGTCTGCAGGCGGGCAGCCCCGGCGGCGCTGGTGGCCCGGCCCGGCAAGCCGGCCAGCAGATCGGCCTCCATCAGGCGGAGCTGCATCGCATGCGCCAGCAATGCCTGCCCGGCCGGTGTGGCCCGGACCTGCTTGCCGCGCACCAGCACCCGCTGGCCCAGGGCTTCTTCCAGCGCCCTGATGCGCAGCGACACCGCTGCCAGCGTCAGGCGCAAGGCCTTCGCGGCTGCACCAAAACTGCCCTGCTCGATCACGGCGGTCAGCGCTTCCAGTTGGCGGGCGTCCAGCATAGTGATTCAATTTTTATTTAACTGATTCAAATTTTAATTACTTTCATTTAATAAAAGAGCGTGAGCGGGCACACTTCGACTTCTCCACCTGCCACCGCTCATCCGACATCCCCTCCGCCTGCACACCATGCCCTTTCTCGCCAACCCCGCCTTTTTTGCCGGCATGGTGCTCAGCCTGTCGCTCATCATGGCCATCGGCCCGCAAAACGCCCACGTGATGCGCATGGGGCTGACGCGCCAGCATCTGTGGCTGACCATCGCTGTGTGCGTGGCCACCGACATCGCGCTGATCGCTGTCGGGGTGGCCGGGCTGGCGCAACTGGGCGGCCTCTCTGACAAGCTGTTGGGCGCCATGACCGGCGCGGGCGCGCTGGTGCTGCTGGCCTATGGGGCACAGGCCATGCGCCGTTTTTTGCGGCCTGAGACAGCCGCGCAGCCCGGATCACCAGCCACCGGCACGGCACACCGCACGGCACACCGCATCAGCCGCCGGCAGGCCGTTGGGCTGGCATTGGCCATGTCGTGGCTGAACCCGCATGCCTGGCTGGATACCGCGGTGGTGATCGGCACCGCCTCGTTGGCCTATGCGCAGCCTGGAAACGCCGTCTTTGGCGTCGGCGCTGCGGCCGGCTCAGCGCTCTGGTTCGCCAGCCTGGGCGTCGCCATGGCGGTGCTGGGGCGCCGCCTGAATGCACCGGCTTTCTGGCGCGCGCTGGATGCGCTGGTGGCCCTCATGATGTGGGGCACCGCATTGTGGCTGCTGTACGGGCTTTTTCAATGAGGCCCCATCCATCATGCCCGCCAACTCCCCGCCGTTCGCCCTGAATCAGACCGCTCGCCAGAACGCCGGCTGGCTGTAGTGGTGCTTCAGGAAATCAATCCACAGCCTGACCCGCAGCGGCAGGTGCTTACGCTGCGGAAACACAGCATAGATGCCGTTGGGCGGCGCGGCAAAGTCGTCCAGCAGCGTGACCAGGCGTCCGGCCGCGATGTCGGCCTCGACCTCCCAGGTGCTGCGCCACGCGATGCCGTAGCCACCCGTACACCAGTCGTGCAGAACCTGGCCATCCGAGCAATCAAGCGGCCCGCCCGGCTTGAGGTGCACCAGTTCGCCACCCACCACGAAAGCCCAGCCCCGCGTCTGCGAGGCATCGCTGGAGAGCGTCAAACAGTCAAACCGCGCCAGCTCGTTCGGGTGCTGCGGCGTACCGTGGCTTTTGAGGTACTGCGGCGTGGCGACGCACAGCCGCCGGTTGTCGGCCATCCGCACACTGACCAGCGAAGAGTCGGGTAAGTCGCCCACGCGCACCGCGCAATCAAAGCCCTCCCCGGCCAGATCCACCACCCGATCGCTAAGGTTCAGTGAAATGCTGACGTCAGCATGCTGCTCGCGGAACTTGGTGACCAGCGGCGCCACATGGCGGCGGCCAAAGCCGGCGGGTGCCGTGATGCGCAGATGCCCGCTGGCCTTCACGCCACCGGCCGACACACTGGCCTCGGCGTTGGCCAGGTCCGACAACAGACGCTGGCAATCCTCCAGAAAGGCGCTGCCCTCGTGCGTCAGCGCGATGCGCCGCGTGGTGCGCACCAGCAGCTTCACGCCCAGGCGCTCTTCCAGCGCGTCCAGCCGCCGGCCCATGATGGCGGGCGCGACACCCTCGGCCTTGGCCGCGGCTGTCAGGCTGCCCCGGGCCACCACCGACACAAACGACTCCAGTTGTTTTAATTTGTCCATCCAGGCACATTACCCCCTGAAAAAGCAAAACTCAATGCGTAGAACTACAGCATTGCGTTACTTTTGAGGAATTTCCAACGGGTTGGCGGTGAATTTAGGAGGGAGGAAGGGCGCAGGGATTTTTATATAACTAAAGGCGTCAATTATTTCTGCGCGGGGACACTGTTAAGCGAGCTTAACGCGAGGGTGTCTAATATTCGGCCAGTACCAATATTTGGCTGCAACTCGGGTCAGGTAATTGCCAATGAGCTTTCGGGTAGGCCCCACAGTTGCTACCCCACGCGCGTCTGTCCGCAACTAAATTGATAGGGAGTTCTAAGGGAGCTGAAAACGGAAATTCTCACTGTCGCTGAGTTTTTGGAGCTCAAAAAAGGCAGCTTGCTGATCGTAAATGCAGAATATCAACGCGTGGCAATGTGATACCTGCTGCGGGAAATACGGGAGCCTCACGCAGAGTTCGAACCTCAGGTCTTCCCGGACACCACACGAAGTGAACGACCCGATACTCGCAGTGAGCACCCAGGCGAAGTGGGAGGCCTGGCTGAAGCGGAACGGTGACGCCTCATCGGGCGTGTGGCTTCGCATCGCCAGGAAGGGAGCCGACGAGCCAACGGTCTCCTATGCAGAGGCGCTTGAATGCGCGCTTTGCTTTGGCTGGATCGATGGCCGGAAGCGGGCTGAGAGTGAGCATTATTGGCTTCAGCGATTCACGCCGAGAGCCGCCCGGAGCGCCTGGCCCAAGATCAACAAGGCCAAGGCATTCTTTGCCACGCTCAACAGTCAAAATCGGTACGCGGTGCTCTTCAGGATTTAGAACGTAAAAAAGCCAGAAACCCGTGCGAAGAAGATCGCCAAGTTTGTCGAGATGCTCGGCAAGGGCGAAAAGTTACACCCCTGACATTGCAGAAAGTGCTTAAACTTTTGGCCGGGTGGATGGCTTGCGACTTCCAGTGAAGCTCAGGCTGCCGTTCATGATTCAAGCTAAGGCCTTGCACCAGCATACCTGTAGAAGTGACCATGAGGATCGACAGGCGTGCTGCAGCGAATACGTTCAGAACGTCATCAGGAGTTGAAGATGTCCACGGAGCCTGCAAACCACAATTCCACAGTCCAGAGTCACTACACCGTCACCGACCTGGGGCAGTTGATCCTCGAGACGCTGGCCAAGGCCGGGCGCGACCCGAGCCGCCTCACGCCCGAGGATCTGGCGCCTATCGATGAGTTTCATATCCGGGGACGCGCCGCCACACTGGATCTGGCGCGGGCTGCCAAGATCAGCCCGGCCACGAAGGTTCTGGACGTGGGCAGTGGATTGGGCGGCCCCGCACGGGCATTGGCATCCGAGTATGGATGTCACGTAACGGGAATTGACCTGACCGACGAGTACTGCCGGGTCGCACACATGCTCTCCGGGCTCCTTGGCCTGAGCCACCTGCTGCACTTCCAGCAGGGTGATGCCCTGAACCTGCCGTTTGAAGCCGCCTCGTTCGACACCGTGTGGACCGAACACGTCGCGATGAACATTCCCGACAAGGCCGGGCTCTATCGGGAGATGTTCCGGGTGCTCAAGCCGGGCGGCACACTGGCCATTTACGACATCCTTGCCGGTCCCGTAGCCCCCGTGCACTTCCCGGTCCCGTGGGCCCGGACTTCCCAAACGAGCTTTCTGATATCCCCAGAGGAACTGCGCACCCACCTCAAGGCGGCCGGTTTCGAGGTCACCGACTGGGTTGACAGCACCGAGACCGGAAAGGCCTGGTTTGTCGCGCTTGCGGAGCGCATCCAGAAATTCGGCTTGCCGCCCCTGAGCTTTGCACTGTTGATGGGACAGGACTTCTCCGCCATGGCGCAGAACCAGCGTCGTAATCTGGAGGAAGGCAGGATTGTTCTGGCGCAGGTCGTCGCCAAAAAGCCTGCCGCCTGACCCCGCGCTCGGGTCAGCGCTTATTCCCTTATTCCCTTATTTCTTTTCCCGCGCCATATGCAACTGATGCAGCGTGATCTTGCGCACCTCGGACTGGCGGGTCTCGATGTGGGCGCGCAGCAGCATGGCGGCTTCATCAGCGCGCCTGCGCTGGACGGCCTGAAGGATTTTGGCGTGCTCGTCGTAGGTGGCGTCAATGCGCGGCTGCTGGGTGAAGTCGAGCCGGCGGATCACGCGGATGCGGTCGGTGACTTCGCGGTGCACGCGAGCCATTTCGGGGTTGCCAGCGGCCTCTACCAGCGCGCAGTGAAAGGCCTCGTCCCATCCAGCCACCTGCAGCGCAGGGTGGATGCGCCGGCCGTCGCCGCTGAGCCGGTGCACGGCCGTGGTTTCCAGCACCATGCGCAGGTCGTACAGCGCTTCAAACTGCTGAAAGTCAAAGGGCAGAACGCGCCAGCCGCTGCGGAACATCACCTCCACAAAGCCTTCCTGCTGCATGCGAAAAAGTGCCTGCCGCACGGGCGTGCGTGAGACGCCCAGCCGCTGGCTGACCTCGGTCTCCGTGAAGCGGTCGCCCGGCACCAGCCTGAAGGCGGACACATCGCGCTTGAGCTGCTGGTAGACCTCTTCCGCGCGCGAGCTGCGCACAGTCGGCCTCACCGGGCTGGCCGGCTTGCCGGGTGCAAAAACAGCAGAACGCACTGGCGTCATCGGATGCCCGCGTGACAACCGGGCTATTCGGCGCGCGCACCGGTGGCTTTGGCGATCACCGCCCAGCGTTTCGAGTCGACGCGCACCACGTCCTGCAGCGCCCTGGCCGGCAGGTAGGCGATCTCTGCGCCGCGCTGCCACATCTGGCCGCGCAGCCGGGCGTCCTGCGTGACGCTCTGTACGTCGCTTTCGATCTTGCGCACGACGGCCTCGGGGGTGCCCGCCGGCACAAACAGGCCGTACCACTGGTCTGCTGCAAAACCCGGGTAGCTAAGGCTGGCCACGGTGGGAACGCCCGGCAGGCGTGAAGTGGGCTGCGTGCCTGTAACGGCCAGGGCGCGCAGCTTGCCGCCTTCAATTTGCGGCAGTGCAGACACGATGATGTCGATCATCACCTGAACGCGCCCGGTGATCAGATCCGGCAGCGCCTGCGCACTGCCGCGGTAGGGCACATGCGTCATGCTGATTTTGGCCATCGACAAGAACCACTCGGTGGTGAGATGCGGCAGCGAGCCGTTGCCGTTGGAGGCGTAGCTCAGCTTGCCGGGGTTGGCGCGGGCATACGACACCAGCTCGGCAAAGGTCTTGAAGGGTGAATCCACTGGCACCACCACGACCAGCGGCGAGGTGGCAAAGCCCGCGACCGGCAGCAGGTCAGTCGCCGGGTCGTACCCCAGCTTCGGGTAGATGTGCGGCGCAATCGTGACGCCGGCCGGAATGCCCATCACCAGGGTGTAGCCGTCCGGTGCGCTCTTCGCGCCGATCTCGGTGCCGATGGTGGAGCCAGCGCCGACGCGGTTGTCGGACACCATGGGCTGGTGCCAGAGTTCGGACAGCGCATTGCCGATAGCCCGGCCGGCGTAGTCGGTGGCGCCGCCAGCCGGAAAGGGGATGATCATCTTGACCGACTTGGACGGGTAGGCCGCCGTCTGTGCCTGACTCCAGCCGGTGGCGCTGGCCAGGGGCACGAACGCGGTGAGCTGGAGCAGGTGACGCAAGGCGTGGCGGCGTGTGGTGATCATGAAGAGGGGTGATGGGCAGTGGATAGTGATCGGCAGGTGTGGGACGAACGGTGACTTCAGCCCAGCAGGCTCACATGGGCAGCCACCACGCGCCAGCCTTCCGGCATGCGCACCCAGGTCTGGCTCTGGCGGCCGGTTTTGGCGCTGCCCGCGCGCTGGAATTCGATATTCGCCGTGGCGACGTCGTGGCCGTAGGTGGTGATCACCGTCCTGAGCACCGTACGCACCAGCCCCTGCGCGGGCCGGCCGGCGCGAAAGGCCTGGATCTCGGCATAGCCGTAAAGGTTTTCGGTGGCGCCGTAACGTAGCGTATGCGGGCTGTTCCAGAACAGCTCGTCGAGCACTGCCACGTCGTTGCTGGTCAGCGCTTTTTCGTAGCGATCGAACTGCGTGGTGACCTCTGCCACCACCTCAGGCAGGTTGATGGGCAAGTTGACCGCAAGCGCAGTGGGTACAGATTTGGTCATGCCAGTCCTCCGGGTGTTTGCGCTGTGGCCACACCCGCATCGCTCAGTGCCCTGGCAGCGCGAAAGGCCAGGTCCTCGCGCCAGGGTGCCGCAATCAGTTGCACGCCGATCGGCATGCCGCCTGTGCCTTCGGGCCACATCGGAGCCGCCACCACCGGGCAGCCCGCGAGAGAGATTGGCTGCGTCAGCAGCCCCATCGCGGCGCGGCAGGGTTGTCGGGTGCCGTTGATGTCCAGCCATTCGGTACCGATGACGGTGGCGCTCACCGGTGTGGCAGCCGTGATCAGCACATCCCAGTGTTGGAACAGATCATTGACCTTGTCGCGGTAGACGCGGCGAAAGCGCTGCGCACGCAGGTACCAATCCACCGGCTGCAGGACGCCAGCGGTGAAGCGGTCCACCGACAGCGGCTCAAAATCATCCGGTCGCCGGCGCAGGTCGTCCAGGTGCAGGCTGCCGCCTTCACTGGCAGAGATGATGAAGGCAGCAGCGCGTGCCAGTGCGGCATCGGGCCACAACACCTCGTCATCGGCCCCCAGCGCACGCGCCGCCATGGCCACCACCGCACGCGCCTCGGGCGTGGCATGGTCGTGAAAGTAGCCGCCCAGCACGCCGATGCGCAAACCACGAGCGTTGCTGGTACCCAGCGCAGACATCACCGGCTGCACACGCAGCGCGTGGCAGCCCGGGTCCATCGCATCGGGCCGCTGCAGTGCGTCATAGGCGAGCGCCAGCCCTTCCAGGCTGCTGGCCAGCGGACCCAGATGGTCGATGCTGTACACGAAAGGATAGGTGCCACGCCGCGAGAGCCGGCCGAAGGTGGGTTTGAGCCCCCACACGCCGCAGAGCGACGCGGGCACGCGAATGGAGCCGTTGGTGTCCGAGCCCAGCGCGAGCGGCACCTGCTGCGCGGCGACGGCGGCACCCGAACCGCCGGACGAGCCACCCGCGATACGCGTCAGGTCGTGCGGGTTGTGGCAGGGGCCGTAGTGGGTGTTCTCGGTGGTGAAGCCGTAGGCGTACTCGTCCATGTTGAGGCCACCCACCAGCACGGCGCCAGCGGCGCGCATCTGGCTGACGAGCACTGCATCGGCCGCTGCCGGTGCATGGCTGCGGTTGATGCGGGAACCGGCCAGCGTCACCACGCCTTCGATGTCGAACAGGTTCTTCACCGCATAGGGCACACCTGCCAGTGGGCCGAGCGGCTGGCCCGCGGCGCGTGCCGCGTCCACCATCGCCGCTTCGGCACGGGCCCGGGCCACGGTGCGTTCGGTGAAGGCATTGACCCGGTCGTCGGTGGCTTCGACGCGGGCCAGGCATGCGTCCAGCAACTCCGACGCGCTGACGTCACCCACGGCCACGGCACGGGCCATGGCTGGCGCGTCCATCGCGATCCCGGTGGTCGCAGTGTTCATGCCTGGGGCTGCCCGCTGTCGTCTGCGGGGAAAGGCGCCGGGCAAAAAATCTCGACCAGCTCATCGTGTATTTGCAGGTCAGCGGCAGCAAGCGCGGCAGCCATGCCTGCGGTGCGTTGCAGATGCAGCGACACCCGCTCAGCGCGCGCGTCGTCCATCGGCATGGCTAGCAAGGCGGCTGCGCTCTTCACATGGGCCGCGACCACGGCCAGTTCGATATCGCTCATGCCAACTCAGTGCCGCACTTCACGCTGGAAGATTTCCAGGCTGCGCTTCTTGGTGGCCACAAAGCTGGCGTCCGACAGGGTCTCGACGGTGCGCGGCCGCGGGTCGGTGTAGGGGAGGATTTCCGCCACGCGCGTCGGACGCTTGGTGAGCAGCAGCACCTGGTCGGCCAGGTACACGGCTTCTTCCAGATCGTGCGACACCAGCAGCATGGTGGTGCCGGTTTTCATGAACACTTCCTGCAGCTTCTCGCGGATGAACAGCGTCATCTCGAAGTCGAGTGCCGAAAACGGTTCGTCGAGAAACAGCACCTCGGGGTTGGGTGCCAGCGCCCGCATGATGGAGGCGGTCTGCTGCTGGCCACCCGAGAGTTCGTAGGGGTAGCGGTTCAGGTCGAACTTCACGTCAAACGACGCCACCAGTTCGGCCATGCGTCTGTCCACCTCGGCCTTGGACTTGCCCTCGAGCTTGAGCGGGTAGGCGATGTTGTCGATGGTGCGCATCCACGGAAACATCGCTTCGCGGTAGTTCTGGAAAACGTAGCCGATCTTGGTGTCCTTGAGCGACTTGCCGTCAAACAGGATCTCGCCCGCATCCACCGGCGTCAAGCCGGCAATCATGTTGATCAGCGTCGACTTGCCGCAGCCGTTGGGGCCAAATACCGAGACGATCTTGTGCTTGGGAATGTCGAGGTCGAAGTTTTCATACAGCGGCCAGCCCGCAAAGTATTTGGTCAGGCCCCGGATGGTGATGTGGGTGCCGGCCGGGCCGGGCTTGAACACCGGCGCGGGCACATCGGCAAACACCGGTGCGTTGATAACTTCAGTCATGGAATGCTCCGATGAGATTTGCAGTGGGCGCATTCGCTTTTCGCCAGCAGGCGCCGCGGAACCGGCTTTGCCGGGCCGCAGGCGCAGCGGCCCCCTCGGGGGGCAGCGTAGTACACGAAGTGACAAGCGTGGGGGGCATTTACCTTCCACTCCAATGCACGATGCGGCGCTCAGCAAGAAGGAACGTGATGTTGAGCGCATAACCCAGCGCACCTGCTGCCAGAATCGACGCATACATGTCGCGCACATTCATCACCTGCTGCGAGTTGATGATGCGGTTGCCCAGGCCGCTGTCGGCGCCGATGAACATCTCGGCGACGATCACGATGACCAGTGCCATCGACACCGCCGAACGCAGGCCGACAAAGCTGGGCTGCAGGCTTTCCCACACCAGCACATCGCGGAATATCTGCCAGCGCGAAGCCCCCATGACCCGCGCGGCCATGACGCGCTGCTTGCGCGCATTGATCACACCGTAGGCGCTGTTGAACACCACGATCAGCATGGCGCCGAAGGCGGCAATGGCCACCTTGTTCACGTCGGACACGCCGAAGATCATCAGGAACAGCGGGATCAGCGCCGACGAGGGCGTGGAGCGGAAAAAGTCGATCAGGAATTCGACGCTGCGGTAGGCCTTTTCAGAGCTGCCCAGCAGGATGCCCAGCGGCATGCCGACCAGCGACGCGATCAGGAAGGCCTGTACGGTGCGCCAGACGGTGACCAGAAAATCCTTCAGCAGCGGCCCGCCCGCCAGGCCCTTGACCAGTGCACCGATCGCATCCAGGGGTGGCGGCAACAGGATGGGCTTGATGAAGCCCAGGCGCACCACCAGGTCCCACAGCACGAACAGCACCACCGGGCCAATGAAAGGCAAGGCCTTGCTGAAATTGATGGGCACCGGAGGGTTGCCGGCAGCAACAGGTAGCGACTGCGGCGGCGCCCACGCGCTGGCCGGCAAGGCCGCCGTGGCCGGGGTGAGGTCATGCATCACAGGACTCCTTGCCGCAGGGGCGTGAACAGTGGCAGGCAATGCGCTCAGGCCTTGTAGATCATGGTGTCCACCATCAGCCGGGAGCTGAAGATGCCTTTGTCCGAGAAGAGGTCAAAGAACTTCTGGAAGTGGCCGATGTCGGCTGCCGTGAATTCGTTGTACATGGTGTAGGCGGCCAGCGGTACCTCGCCGGTGAGCGGGCCTTCAATGGCCGTGTAGCCCTTGAGGTACTGGCGCGCTTCCACAGGTTTGGTGCGCACGTAGTTCACACCCTTGGCGTAGGCGGCAATGAAACGCCTGGACTCTTCCGGGTACTTCTTGATGAAGGACGACGTGAGGGTGGCCGAGCCACCAAACCACGGCGCCATCGGGTCACCCAGCACATAGCGCGAGATCACGCCCGCCTCCAGCACCCTGGTCGTGCCGTTCATGCGCCCCACGGTGCCGGTGGGCTCCAGCGTGTAGCAGCCTTCGACCTGGCCGGCGGCCAGTGCGGCGACATGCTGGGCAATCGGCAACTCGACCACCGTGACGCCGGTGGCACCACCCCGCTCCAGAATGGTTTTGGCCAGCGTCACGTTCTGGATGCCGGGGCCGCAGCCGATGCGCTTGCCCTTGAGGTCGGCCATCACCTTGGCCGTGCTGGCGGCGGGCACGATGACTTCGTCGAGCACATTCTTCACATTGCTGGGGTTGGCGCAAAAGATCTTGAAGGTGCCGGGCGCAGCGATTTCGCCGATGGCGATGTTGGCCGAGCCGGTGCCGTTGGCGCTGGCATCGGCACGGTCGGACAGCATGGCCTCCATGATCTGCTGGGCCGAGGCAAAGCGCAGCACCTCCACATTGACGCCCGCCTCCTTGAAGTAACCCAGTTCCACCGCCGCATAGAACGGCAGGCCGGCCGACAGTGGCCAGTAGCCGATGCGCAGCTTGGGCCCGCCCTGTGCACGCACCAAGGCCGGCGCACCCAGCATGCCCACCGCAGCCCCTGCCACGGCGGACTGGAGAATCTTGCGGCGCGTGCTGCCGCCAGGCAGGCCGGAAGCAATCGTGGGGGAAGGGGTCATGCGGAGCTCCTGGCTGGATAAGGGGACAAAAAAGGAGGAGAAGGAAAAAACAGGGAAGACGGCGTGAGGAGCAAGCACCAACTTGACACATGGAGGCTTGTACACAAGCGCACTCGCAAGACATATGCCAACGCATGAGCCCGTCCTTGTGCCCTCCCCCGACCGCCACCGGCGGGCCGGAGACAGTCCACAAGGCGCCGTGATGGCGACAATCACAGGCCCGGAACCTGCTCCGTCGGGCAAAGGCTCTTTTAATTACACGCCTTCAGGTCACAAATAAAGCGCTTGACGGGCTCTTAATCTATGGGCGCGTATCAAATACAGTTGACTTGATGAACAAACTGACCGCTCCAAGTGCCGGCCCTCTGCATGCCGTGCTGTTTGATGCCTATGGCACGCTGTTCGACGTGTACAGCGTGGGCTTGCTGGCCGAGCAGTTCTTCCCGGGTCACGGCCAGGCGCTGGGCGTGCTGTGGCGCGACAAGCAGATCGACTACACCCGCCTGGTCACCAGCAGCCGGCGCGGGCCGCAGCGCGAGTCGGTGTACCGGCCCTTCTGGGAGCTCACGCGTGCCGGCCTGCGCTACGCCTGCAAACGCCTGGCGCTGGACCTGACCACGGAGCGTGAAGAGCAGTTGATGAACCAGTACCGGCACCTGTCAGCCTTCCCCGAAAACAAGGAAGTGCTGCAGGCGCTGAAGGCGCGCGGCATTGTCACCGGCATTCTCTCGAATGGTGATCCAGCCATGTTGGACGTCGCCGTGCGCTCCGCCGGGCTGGACGGTCTGCTCGACCACGTGATCAGCGTGGACAGCATCCGCCAGTACAAGACTGCCCCTGAAGCCTACGAACTGGGGCTGGCTTCCACTGGCCTGCCGGCGCACCAGGTGGCTTTTGTGAGCTGCAATGCCTGGGACGCGCTGGCCGCCACCTGGTTTGGCTACCAGACACTCTGGATCAACCGATACCGCCTGCCGTTCGAGGAGCTGGACACCCAGCCGGTGTTTACCGGAAACGACCTGCGCGACGTGCTGACCCTGCCCGGTCTGGCGCCGCGACAATAGCAGGGCAGGATGCTGGGCCCTTGCGGCCCACCCACTCCACCGATTTCATTTTCATCCTCATCTTCTTCCAGATTTTTTCCATTTGCCAAAAGGGACACCATGACCAAAGCCACCTCGCCTCGCACCCCCTGCCACCGCCTCGAAGTGGCGACCAACCTGTACCGCTTCATCGAAGACGCGGTGTTGCCCGGCACTGGCGTCAGCAGCGAAAAGTTCTGGAAGGGCTTTGACGCCATCGTGGCCGACCTGGCACCGAAGAACATCGCGCTGCTGGCCGAGCGTGATCGCCTTCAGATCGAGCTGGACCACTGGCACAAGGCCCACCCCGGCCCGATCACCGACATGCCGGCCTACCGCGCCTTCCTGGAGAAGATCGGCTACCTCGTACCGCAGCCGAAAAAGGTGAAGGCCACCACCTCGAATGTGGACGCCGAGCTCGCCCGCCAGGCCGGCCCGCAGCTGGTGGTGCCGATCCTGAACGCACGCTATGCGCTGAACGCCGCGAATGCCCGCTGGGGCTCGCTCTATGACGCGCTGTACGGCACCGACGCGATTTCCGAAGAAGGCGGCTGCGGCAAGGCCGGCCCCGGCGGCTCGGGCTACAACCCCAAGCGCGGCGCCAAGGTGATTGAATACGCACGCCACGTGCTGGACCGCACCGCACCGCTGAAGAAAGGCTCGCATGTGGGCAGCACCGGCTACAGCGTGCAGGACGGCAAGCTGCGCGTCAAACTCAAAGACGGCAGCAGCACGGGCCTGGCCGACCACGACCAGTTCGTCGGCTACCAGGGCGAAGCGAAATCGCCGTCGTCCATCCTGCTGGAGCACAACGGCCTGCACCTCGACATCCGCATTGACCGCCGCACGCCGATTGGCGCCAGCGACGCGGCCGGCATGGCTGATCTGGTGATCGAAGCCGCACTCTCCACCATCCTCGACCTGGAAGACTCGGTCGCCGTGGTCGACGCGGATGACAAAGTGCTGGCTTACAGCAACTGGCTGGGCATCCTCAAGGGCACGCTGACTGAAGACGTCGTCAAGGGCGGCAAGACCTTCACCCGCGGCCTGAACGCCGACCGCGTGTACACCGCGCCCAAGGGCAAGAAGACCGTCGCGCTGCATGGCCGCTCGCTGATGTTCCTGCGCAATGTGGGCCACCTGATGACCAACCCGGCCATCCTGTACAAGGCCGCCGATGGCAGCACGAAGGAAATTCCCGAAGGCATCATGGACGCCGTGATCACCACCACCATCGCCCTGCATGACCTGCAGCGCAAGGGCAAGGACGGCATCAAGAACTCCCGCAAGGGCAGCGTCTACATCGTCAAGCCCAAGATGCATGGCCCGGCCGAAGTGGCCTTTGCCAGCGAACTGTTCGGCCGCGTCGAAGCGGTGCTGGGCCTGAAGGAGAACACCGTCAAGCTCGGCATCATGGACGAAGAGCGCCGCACCAGCGTCAACCTCAAGGCCTGCATTGGCCAGGCAGCGGCCCGCGTGGCCTTCATCAACACCGGCTTCCTCGACCGCACCGGCGACGAGATGCACACCGCGATGCAGGCCGGCCCGATGATCCGCAAGGGCGACATGAAGACCACCGCCTGGATCAACGCCTACGAGAAGAACAACGTGCTGGTGGGCCTGGACTGCGGCCTGCGCGGCAAGGCCCAGATCGGCAAGGGCATGTGGGCCATGCCCGACCTGATGGCCGCCATGCGCGCGCAGAAAATTGCACACCCGCTGGCCGGCGCCAACACCGCCTGGGTTCCCAGCCCCACCGCCGCCGTGCTGCACGCGCTGCACTACCACCAGGTCAAGGTGAGCGACGTGCAAAAGCAGCTCGAAAAGACCAAGGCCGACAAGGAGCGTGACAACCTGCTCGGCGGCCTGCTGCAGATTCCGGTGACCAGCACCCCGAACTGGAGCGCGGCCGAGAAGCAGCAGGAGCTGGACAACAACGCGCAGGGTATCCTGGGCTACGTGGTGCGCTGGATCGACCAGGGCGTGGGCTGCTCCAAGGTGCCCGACATCCACAACGTGGGCCTGAT
>CBHWCZ010000022.1:0-53041 GCA_966112355.1 uncultured Polaromonas sp. | reverse complement strand
CACGGCTGGTCGGCCAGCCGCTGCATTCCGCACGGCGGCCACCAGATGTCGCTGAACATCGCAGCCGGCCTCGGCCTGGGCGGCAATGAGTCCTACCCGGACCTTTTCCAGCCCTTTGGCGGCTTCCCGGACGGCGTCAAGGTGGTGGATGGGCACGTGACCTTGCCCGACCTGCCCGGCATCGGCTTTGAAGGCAAGGCCGACCTCTTCGCCCACATGCAGGCCTTGTCGGCCTGATCAAGCGCGAAGAAGCACCCGGCCTGCGGGGGCGCCGGCACTCAAAGCTTGGCCCACTCCGAATAGGTCACCAGTGCCGGGTGGGGTTCGTTGCCAAGCAGTTCCTTGAGCGCCACGCACAGCTCGCTCAGGTCATCCGCCTTGCTGATGACCATGGCCGCCCCCTCTTCCCGTGCCCTGGTTTGCAGGGCGGCATCCACGTAGCCGGAAATGATGATGACCGGCAAGTCGGCACGGAGCAATTTGACCTGCCGCAGCAGGTCAAGGCCCGAGTTGCCCTGCAGCCTGTAGTCGCACACCAGCACATCACAGGCATGGGGGTTGGCGATGAGTGCCGACAGCGCCTGCCGGGCGGTTTCATGGCAGGTGACGCGAAAGCCTGCATCCGGCAGCGTTTCCCCGACCAGCGCGCGCATGTCTTCGTAGTCGTCCACATACATGACCTGTTTGATGGCTGTGCCCGAGCCATTGGTGGCCAGCGGCTGCAGCGGAAGCGCGGTAGGCAGGTAGAAATCAAACTCAACCCCTCGCCCCGGCTCGCGTGCAAGCGTCATGGAGCCGCCTTGCTGCTCGACGATGGTCTGTATTTCCGTCAGCTTGAGCCGATGCGCCGGAACAGCCTCCTGGCCGGCCCCGGCGCCCGCGGGCATCAGCGTGTGAAGAGGCGTCACTTCGATGCGGCTGCCGTTGCTCACGGCAATGCGCACGTAGCGCCTGGGCGGCAGCCCCCCCTGCAGCTTCTGCGCATCGGGGTCCAGCACGATGTCGTCCAAGAGCACCTCCGTCATCTCCACCACCATCACCGTGGAAATCTCATGGATGGACTGGTGTGCCACGACGCAGGCACTGAGCAGCGCTTCCTCCAGCCTGGAGGCATTGGCGCGAATGCGCGGGTTGTCGTGCGACAACTGCAGTGCCAGCTGGCAGTCCGGGGGCAGCCAGGCGCGCAGGCGCAGCAGCACGCGCAAGACGATGGGCTCCAGGCCCTGGTGCGACAGACGGCCCGACGAGGTGAGTGGAGAGTCCATGAGGTTGGCGTCAGGGTTTCTGCGGCGTGATACGCACGGCCCCAGTCTGCCGGACAACGGGGGTAATCGGCCCACAAGCATGCAACCACCCTGGGATTTGTCAAGTTGCCTGGCGCTGAGGCCTCGATGAAGCGGGTAGCGGGTAGCGGGACGCCCGAATCTGTCCGTACACAGGCGCTCCAAGCCAACCCCATCGGATGCCCGTCCTTCATGGGCAGGGCTCCGGGGGCAGGGGGCTTGCATTTCTCAATGGGAATCATTATCATTCATTTTCCAACCAAAGGAATCTCCGAATGAAACGCCTGCTCACCACTGCTTTTTTGTTGTTTTCCATGGCCGCCGCTTCTGCCGCGGGTGCCGATGAATTCACGCTCACCATCAAGAACCATGCCTTTGAGCCCAAGGAAATCACGGTTCCCGCAGGCAAGAAAATCAAGCTGCTGGTCGTCAACCAGGACGCCACGCCCGCCGAATTCGAGAGCAAGCCGCTGGGACGCGAAAAAATCATCCCCGGCAAATCCACCGCCACCATCCAGCTCGGCCCCCTGAAGCCCGGGCGCTACTCCTTCGTGGAGGAATACCACGAGAACGATGCGGCCGCACAGGGCACCATCATCGTCAAGTAACACCCACAGGCCCTTCCATGTTTGCCGCCGCACTGATTGTTTTTCGCGAATCGCTTGAAGCGGCGCTGATCATCAGCATCATGGCCGCGGCGACGCGCGGGATACCGCTGCGCAGCCGCTGGATCATGGGCGGCGTGCTCGCAGGCCTTTTCGGTGCAGCCCTGGTGGCATCCAGCATGGAACTGATCTCCAGCGCCGCCAGCGGCATCGGGCAGGAACTCTTCAACGCGGGCATTCTGCTGCTGGCAGTGGCCATGCTGGCCTGGCACAACATCTGGATGTCGATTCATGGCCGCGAGATGGCCACGCAGGCCCGCGAAGCAGCCCTTGCCATCAGGGACGGCACCCGCGAACGCTCGGTGATCCTGCTGGTGGTGTCGCTGGCGGTTCTGCGCGAAGGGTCAGAGACCGTGCTCTTCCTCTACAGCCTGGCCACCAGCGACGCGACCGGTCTGCACACCACCCTGGGCGGTGGTGCCATGGGCCTGGCTGCGGGTTTGCTGGTGGGGGGCCTGCTGTACGCCGGCCTTCTGCGCGTGCCACTGCGCTGGTTCTTCTCGGTGACCGGCCTGCTGGTGTTGCTGCTTGCTGCCAGCATGGCCTCGCAAGCGGCACGCTTCATGGTGCAGGCGGATTTGCTGCCCAGCCTGGGCGCGCCCCTGTGGGACACGTCCAGTGTCCTCTCGCAGAAGGCGGCGTTGGGTACCCTGCTGCACGCACTGATCGGCTACGACCCCCAACCCGCCGGCATGCAGGTCATCTTTTACGCCGTGACGCTGGTCGCCATCTCTATCGGTATGCGCTGGGTCAGCCGGCGCGGCCAGCGGCAGGGCGCACAGGCGACGTCGCCCGCCAAGGTGGCGCCCTCCACCCTGGCACCCGAGCTCACACGCTGACGCCTGGCCCTGCTACTTGAGAAAGGCCAGCAGGTCTTTCGTCAACCGCGCCTTGTCGGTCGCAAACAGGCCGTGCGGTGAGCCTTCGTATTCCAGCAGCGTGGACTGCGCGATGGCGCTGGCGGCCGCCCTGCCGGAGGGATCGATGGGCACTGTCTTGTCTTCGGTGCCGTGGATGATGAGCGTGGGCACCTTGAATGCAGCAAGGTCTGCCCGGAAATCCGTCGTCGCAAACGACTTGGCGCATTCCAGCGTCGCCTTCAATCCGGCCTGCATGGACACCGAACGCGCCCATTCCAGCAGTTCCTGGCTGACGGGGCTCGACATCATGTTCACCCCGAAGAAGTCCTTGAAGAATCCGGCGAAAAATTTCGCGCGGTCTTCCTTCATGGCGGCGGCCATCTGGTCGAACACCGACTGCTCCGTCCCGGACGGGTTGTCATCGGTCTTGAGCATGTAGGGCACCACCGAGGACACCAGCACGGCTTGCACCACCGACTTGCCCGCGTGGCGCGACATGTAGCGGGCCACCTCCCCGCCGCCCATGGAAAAACCCACCAGCACGGCGTCTTTCGCGCCGGTCTGCTCGATGACCGCGGCCAGGTCATCGGCCAGGGTGTCGTAGTCGTAGCCGCTCCACGGCTGGGAAGAGCGCCCGAAGCCGCGCCTGTCGTAAGCGATGGTCCGGTAGCCGGCCTCGGCCAATGCCATGGCCTGGTCGTCCCAGCTGTCGGACGACAGCGGCCAGCCATGCATGAGAATGACAGGACGGCCGGCGCCCCAGGTTTTGACATGAAGCTGGGTGTTGTCGGTGGTCGTGACGTGGTGCATGGTGAAGGGGTGCCTGTGGAGTTCTTGAGCAGTCCACTGTCGGCCACCCGCGGCCATCCATCGGTTTGCCACCGCACAGAGCCAACTCGCCCTCACACTTGTTTCCAATCCTTGCAGGGGCCGTGTCGCGCTGGACGCTCGCCCCGAGATCGGTGATGGCGGCCTCAGCGGCTCTTCAACCAGTCCAGCGCTCCGGCGTCATCAGCAAAAGCAAAATGCCTGACCTGGGCCGCCGTGAAGTGCTTGCCCAGTGACTCGGCGATGGCGGCGAAAGGACTGTCCGTGACGATGGCCACACGTTCGACCTTCTGATGGTGCCCCCGGACAAAGTGCATGTGCGCGGTGAAGCCACCGAAATTTTCCCATCCGGGAAATGCCTTGGCATGAACCATGACGCCGTGCAGTGTGGCGTGCTCGGAGAGATAGGCATCCACGGTGGCGCCGAGGCTGCTGAAGTCATCCTTGCCCAGCGGCGCGTGAGGCTTGAGCACCAGAATGCCTTCGGGCTTCATGATGGAATAGTCGAGCATGTGATCCTCCATGGGTGAACCCGCCATGCTGAACCTTCCGTCCCGCCCTGTCTGTTCGCCGGGGAACCTGGCCATGCAGTTCCTTGATGTACATCAAATGAAAGCGGTGCAGGGCGACATTCGCCCCGAAGCGCCGGGCCGCCACTGCGCCCCGGCACCCGCACAGCTCAGCGCTTGACCTTCAGCGCGACCAGCGTCCCACGGGCTCCGGCGTCCCCCGAGAAGGCGCCGCCGTCGGTTGCCACGTATAGCGTGTCGCGGTCCCCCGGCAGGACGCCGAACACCGCATCGGTGGCGCCGACGATGCCGTGGGCGGCGTTGGCAACGACACTGCGCTGGCCGTCCTGCGTCACCCGCACGATGGTGTTGAAGGGGTGGGTCGTGATGTAGAGCGTGCCCTTGTCGTCGATGGCGAAGTCGTCACCGGGAATGCCTTCGGCGAAGACGCTCGGGGCGCCGAACTGACCCTCAGCGTTCATTCTGAATTTCAGTACCCGGGCGGCGTCGGATACCGTGACGTACATGTCACGGCCGAAGAAGTGAACGCCGTTGGCACCGGGTGCGAGTGCAATCAGCGGCCGCGCCCGCAGCGCCTCGCTCTCAACCGCCCGACTGACAGCACCCGACCTGGGGTCGACGCGCCAGATGACACCCAGCGAGGAATCGGCCACATACAGCTGCCCGTCGGGGCCGGCGGTGATACCGTTGGGCCAGGCGCCGCGCGGAAGCTTCGCAAAGAGTTCACCCTTGCCGTCGGGCGCCAGCCGCCACACGCCCAGATCGGCGCCCTGCCCGGTCATGACCATCTGCCCTTGCGCGTCAAACGCGATGACGCCGGCGGTCGAGCCCGGGGGCAGATTGAAGAAGACCCGCTCGCTGCCGTCCGGGGCTCGCGCAATCACCTGCGCGCGGACCTGGCTCTTGTCGCCCGTGGCGTAGTTCTCCCCCTTGTTGCCGGCAAGGTAGAGCGTGCCATCGGGTCCCATGGCGACGCCTTCAAACCAGAGGCCTTCTTCATAGGTCTTCACGGTGCGTGAGGACGCCACCGCGTCCAGTGGGAGATCTGCCGCCTTGGGCAGCAGCAGGACTTTCAGCCCGAGAGGCTGGAGGGCAGCGGCGGCAAGCGCACCAGCGAGCAGCAAGACGACCATGAAGCGTCCTTTCGTGAATTGGCGAACGCGTTGAACGATGAGGGTCCCGGCGGACAAGAGCGCCAGCAAGACCGCGATGAAAAAAACAAGAAAAGGCTGGGCGATGGCGGCCAGCATGCCGAGGCCACCGACCATTTCCAGGGCAGCAAGAACCCAGCGGCCCCTGCGCCCGATGCGAAGCGCCTCGAACTCCTGGCGCACGGAGGCGGTATCCAAAAATTTGCAGACCGCGCGGACCAGAAAGCCCAGTGCAACCAGCGACTGAAGGGTGAAAGCAATGACACTCATGACGAACTCCTGTAGGAAGCTAACGAATAAGACGAACCTCTCCACACCGATAGGAGGCTACCGATATGAATCCAAAAAAAGGCGACTCAACGCCCTTGCAAATCAAGCACTCAAATCAACCGCCGTCGAGGTTGGACTCGATGCGGCTGAGCGCACGCGAAAACTCGCGCCGCTCCTTCTCCGTGAAACCGTGAAACATCTTCGCCACCAGCGCATCCCCGGCCTCGCAGAATTCAGCCGACGAGCACAGTTTGCGTGCCGCATCCCCCAGATACAGGCGCTTGACCCGGCCGTCATGCGGATCGGCATGGCGAACCACATGACCGTCCCGCACCATGCCGTCCAGGATGTTGGTCAGCGTGGGAGACGTCACGGACAACCGGCTCTGCAGTTCCCGGTGCTCCATGCCGTCGCCGTGCAACAGGAACTGAAGCACGTCGAACTGTGCGCCCGTGAAGTTGAACGGCTTGACCGTCTGCTCCACGGCACGCCGCATGGCAAGGTAGGCACGCTTCAATTCGAGGGTGGGATGCGACATATAGATAGTTTCCTACCTAATTGCAGGTTTGTCAAGCGGCAGTGTTCCAGGCGCCAGGAAGACAGGGTGCGCCCGTATGCAGGTTACTCAATATCCGTTGAAGTGCTGAGCGCGTCCTGCCGACAACAGCGCCTGCACACCCACAATCCAAAGGCTAAAGCCCCAAGGCCTTCCAACCTGCCAGCCCCAGCTTCTCCAGCGTCTGGATGTTCTGCTCGAAGATCGCGTCGGCTTCGGGGAAAGCCTCGACGGCTTTGTCCACGCTCTCCTCGCGCAGCAGGTGCAGCATGGCGAAGGGCGCGCGGTTGGTGTAGTTGCCGATGTCGTCGGGATCGGTGCCGTCGAACTGGAAGCGGGGGTGGAAGCTGGCCAGCTGGATCACGCCCTCCAGATCGTGTTCGCTCACCACGCCATCGGCCACCTCCAGAAAGTCGTTGAAGTCGAGGAAGTCTTCAAACAGCGTGGGGTGAATCAGCAGCGTGGTGTCGATCTCGTCGGCCGGCGCGGCCACCAGCAAGTCGAGTTCGCGGTCGAGCTCTTCAAGCAGGTCATCGGCATGGCGCGCACGGCTTACCACCAGGCGCACCTGGTTCTTCACATACACCGCCTTGGCAAAGGGGCACAGGTTGAGCCCGATCACGGCTTTTTCGAGCCAGTGCCGGGTTTGGTTCAGAACGTCGTCGTCGGTCATCACTATCTCCAGAAAACCAAACGTACCTGTTGCCCAAGCTCTTCATCAGCCGAGCCGCGGGACTGGCTTCGCCAGACCGCAGGCGGAGCGGCCCCCTTGGGGGGCAGCGCATTACACGAAGTGAAAAGCGTAGGGGCCTAATGAAGTGCCTTGAAACGCACCCGTTTCGGCTTGGCACCCTCTTCACCCAGGCGCTTCTTCTTGTCGGCTTCGTATTCCTGGTAGTTGCCGTTGAAGAAGGTCCATTGGCTGTCGCCTTCGGCGGCGAGGATGTGCGTGGCGATGCGGTCGAGGAACCAGCGGTCGTGGCTGATGACCATGACCGAGCCGGCGAATTCGAGCAGCGCATCTTCCAGGGCGCGCAGGGTTTCCACGTCGAGGTCGTTGGACGGCTCATCCAGCATCAGCACATTGCCGCCAGCGATCAGTGTCTTGGCCAAATGCAGGCGGCCGCGTTCACCGCCCGACAGCATGCCCACGCGTTTTTGCTGGTCGGCACCATTGAAATTGAAGCGGCCGGCGTACGCGCGGCTGGGCATGGTGAACTTGCCCACCGTCAGCATGTCGAGGCCGCCGGAGATGTCTTCCCAGACGGTTTTCTCGTTGGCCAGATCATCGCGGTGCTGGTCCACAAAGGCCATGCGTGCGGTCTTGCCGATCACGACTTCGCCGGAGTCCGGCTTTTCCTTGCCGGCAATCAGCTTGAACAGCGTCGACTTGCCGGCGCCGTTGGGGCCGATGATGCCGACGATGGCGCCGGCAGGCACCTGGAAACTCAGGTTGTCGATCAGCACACGCTCGCCAAAGGATTTGCTGACGTTCTTGAACTCGATGACTTCGTTGCCCAGGCGTTCCGCCACGGGGATGAAAATCTCGTTCGTTTCCACGCGCTTCTGGTATTCGAAATCCGACAGCTCTTCGAAGCGGGCCAGGCGGGACTTGCTCTTGGCCTGCCGCGCCTTGGGGTTCTGGCGCGACCATTCCAGCTCTTTCTTCAGGGCCTTGGCGCGGGCTTCTTCGCCCTTCTGCTCCTGCGCCAGGCGCTCGCCCTTCTGGTCCAGCCAGCTGCTGTAGTTGCCCTTCCAGGGGATGCCATGGCCGCGATCCAGCTCCAGAATCCACTCGGCGGCGTTGTCGAGGAAATAGCGGTCGTGGGTGATGGCCACCACGGTGCCCGAGTAGCGCTGCAGGAACTGCTCCAGCCAGTCCACCGATTCGGCGTCCAGGTGGTTGGTGGGTTCGTCGAGCAGCAGCATGTCGGGCTTGGACAGCAGCAGGCTGCACAGCGCCACACGGCGCTTTTCACCACCCGAGAGCACACCAATCACGGCGTCCCACGGCGGCAGGCGCAGCGCGTCGGCGGCGATCTCGAGCTGGTGCTCGGAGTCAGTGCCGGCCGTAGCAATGATGGCTTCGAGGCGGGCCTGCTCGGCGGCCAGCGCGTCGAAGTCGGCGTCGGGCTCGCCGTAGGCGGTGTAGACGGCTTCGAGCTGGGCCTTGGCTGCGAACACCGCACCCATGCCGGCTTCCACGCTTTCACGCACGGTGTGCTCGGGGTTGAGCTTGGGCTCCTGAGGCAGGTAGCCGATGTTCAGCCCGGGCATGGGGGTGGCTTCGCCTTCGATCTCCGTGTCCAGGCCGGCCATGATCTTGAGCAGGGTCGACTTGCCGGAACCGTTGGTGCCGAGCACGCCGATCTTGGCGCCAGGGAAGAAACTGAGCGATACCTCCTTGAGGATGTGGCGTTTGGGCGGCACGATTTTGCCGACCTTGTTCATAGTAAAGACGTACTGGGCCATCGGACAACTACTTTGGTAAAAATTGAAAAAGAGACTGCAAACAGGGCTCATACCTGACGGGCCGCAGCCTTGCACGGGGCATGCCGGAGCGGCTTGCGGTGCAGGAGCAGCCCGGGCGCCCAGGGCGCGTCAGGAGGCGCTAAACCCCTGATTATCGTTGCTGTGCGACAATACAGGGGTTGGTGGCTCCAGTTGCCCCCAACATTTGGGCACATCCGGGGCGGTATCCACCGTATATCCGCGATGTTTTCGGCCCGACTCCCTGACCCCATCTGCCTATGACTGGCGGGTTGCCTTCACACCAGGCGCCCAACAGGCCGATCTAAAGCGCCCCAGCGGCGCATCACCATGACATTTGAAGAATTGAACTTGGCCCCGGCCATTCTGAAGGCCGTGCTTGAGCAAGGCTATGACACACCCACGCCCATCCAGGCCCAGGCGATCCCCGCCGTGCTGGCCGGCGGCGACCTGCTGGGCGGCGCCCAGACGGGAACGGGCAAGACGGCGGCTTTCACGCTGCCACTGCTGCAGCGCCTCTCCACCGAGCCACGCCTCGTCAACCGCCGCGGCGTCAACGCCGTGCGCGCACTCATCATGACGCCGACCCGCGAACTCGCCGCGCAGGTGGAAGAAAGCGTACGCACCTACGGCAAATACCTGGACCTCACCTCGATGGTGATGTTCGGCGGTGTCGGCATGGGCGCGCAGATTGAAAAGCTGCGCCGTGGCGTCGACATCCTGGTGGCCACCCCCGGCCGCCTGCTGGACCACGCCAGCCAGGGCACGCTGGATTTGAGCCAGGTGCAGATCCTGGTGCTGGACGAAGCCGACCGCATGCTGGACATGGGCTTCATCCACGACATCAAGAAAGTGCTGGCGCTGGTGCCCAAGCAGAAGCAGTCGCTGCTGTTCAGCGCCACCTTCAGCGACGAGATCCGCGAACTGGCCAACGGCCTGCTGAAGAACCCGGAGTCCATCCAGGTCACGCCGCGCAACACCACGGTGCAGCGCATCACGCAGACCATTCACCCGGTGAGCCGCAGCAAAAAGAAGGCGCTGCTCACGCACATCATCAACGAGCACAACTGGAGCCAGGTGCTGGTGTTCACGCGCACCAAGTTCGGCGCCAACAACGTGGCCGAGCACCTGACCAAGCACGGCATCCCGGCGATGGCACTGCACGGCAACAAGAGCCAGACGGCGCGCACCCAGGCGCTGGCCGACTTCAAGAGCGGCACCATCCGCGCCCTGGTGGCCACCGACATTGCCGCACGCGGCATTGACATCGACGAGTTGCCGCACGTGGTGAACTACGAGATTCCGAACGTCAGCGAAGACTATGTGCACCGCATCGGCCGCACCGGCCGTGCCGGCAACAGTGGCGAGGCTGTGAGCCTGGTGTGCCTGGACGAAGAAGGCTTCATGCAGGACATCGAGCGCTTCACCAAGCAGAACATTGAAAAGGTCATCGTCCCCGGCTTTGAAGCTGAACCCGGCGAGCGCGCCGAGCCCCTGGCCATGGGCCGCCAGACCATCTGGGGCGGCCTGGGCAAACCGCCAAGCCGTGAAGTGATGCAGGCAGCCGCCAAGGCCGCCCGCTCCGAGATGATGCAGCGCATCCGTGACACCAAGGGTGCGCAGCCCGCGCGCGGTGCCGGTGGCGGCAATGGTGGTGGCCAGGGCGCACGCGGCCGTGGCCCTGCCGGAGGCGGCAACGGTGGCAGCAATGGCGGCGGCTCAGGCCGCGGCCCACGCACACCCAACCCGGGCCAGCCACGCCAGAGCTCGGGCTATGCCAACAACGGCCAACCCGCTGGCGAGCAGCGTGCGCCGCGCCAGTCGCAGCCGCCGCGCTTTCGCGACGAGCAGCCGCGCGCACCGCGCAGCGAGCCGCGCAACGATTTCGACAACCAGCAACCGGCCAGCCACGCCTCGTCGGGCTTCCCGTCGTCGGGCCAACCTGCCGGCGGTAACCGCGGCGGCTTCCGCGGCGGCAACCGTTCCGGCGGTGGTGGTGGTGGCGGACGCAGCGGTGGTCCACGCCGCACCGGCGGGGGCTCGGGCCCTTATGGCGGCCGTTGATGGGTGGTCGATGATGGGTGGTCATTGATCACCGTCAATCCAAAAGAAAAAGGGCTCCACGGAGCCCTTTTTCAATGGTGTGCGGCTTGCGGTCACACATTCCATGCCCGTGTCACGCGGCCGCTCCGGTTGCGTCAAGTGCGCGGGTGCGCCAGCAGATACACACTGAATCATCACGCCGAACCGGCTCGACGCCGCAAGCACCCATCCGTCTGGTTGATGCTGATGACACCCCAAATTTTTCGTGCTACAAGCTCAGAGGGCAACAAAAATTATTCGACCCCCAGGAGACAATGGCTTCAGTTCAAATCAGAGGCGTCGAGAAATATTTCGGCGCGACACATGTTATCCGCGGCGTGAACATCGACATTGAAGACGGCCAGTTCACCGTCCTCGTCGGCCCCTCGGGTTGCGGCAAATCCACCCTGCTCCGCATGATCGCCGGCCTGGAAGAAATAGGCGGCGGAGAAATCCTCATAGGCGGCAAGGTCGTCAACAAGATGATGCCCAAGGAGCGGGACATCGCGATGGTGTTCCAGAACTACGCCCTCTATCCGCACATGACGGTGCGCGACAACATGGCCTTCAGCCTGATGCTGGCGAAGCAGCCGAAATCACTGGCTGACGAGCGCGTGATGAAGGCGGCCGACATTCTGGGCCTGGTCGACCTGCTGGACCGCTTCCCGCGGCAACTGTCCGGCGGACAGCGCCAGCGTGTGGCCATGGGACGCTGCATCGTGCGGGACCCGCAGGTCTTCCTGTTCGACGAGCCGCTGTCCAACCTGGACGCCAAGCTGCGGGTGCAGATGCGGACCGAGATCAAGGAACTGCACCAGCGCCTGAAAACCACCTCGGTGTATGTCACGCACGACCAGATCGAAGCCATGACCATGGCCGACAAGATCGTCGTCATGCGGGACGGCATCGTCGAGCAGACCGGCTCGCCGCTGGAGCTGTACGACCATCCGGCCAACCAGTTTGTGGCGGGCTTCATCGGCTCGCCAGCGATGAATTTCCTGCCCGGTGTGCTCAGGCGCGGCGGCGGTGCGGCCACGGTCGAACTGACCGGCGGCCTGTCCCTGCCCGCGCCCGTCAATGCCGGCGGTACCGATGGCCAGAAAGTCATCTACGGCACGCGGCCGGAACACATCGATCTGGCAGGTGACGGCGAGGGTGTGGCCACTGAAGTGGTGGTGGTCGAACCGACCGGCGCCGACACCCAGATCTTCACCAAGATCGCCGGCGTCGAAGTCACCAGCGTCTTCCGTGAGCGGCACGAGTTCAGGCCGGGTGAAACCATCCGCCTGCGGCCCGACCCTGCCCGCGCCCACCTGTTCGATGCGGCCAGCGGCATGCGGCTGACCGCCTGACCCACCGCCTGCGGCCAACCCTGTTTTTGCGTTTTTCGATTCAACCAAAGGAGACATCCATGTCCGATTTCAATCGTCGCAAGTTCCTCAAGAAATCATCGGCAGCCGCTGGCGCTGCGGTGGCCGGCCCCATGCTGTGGCCCGCCACGGCCCAGGCCCAGTGGAACAACCAGCCGGAAAAAGGCGCCAAGCTGCGCGTGCTTCGCTGGAAGCGTTTCGTGCAGGGCGACGAAGACCAGTACATGGCCAACGTCAAGAAGTTCACCGCACTCACCGGCATCGAGGTCCGTGTGGACAACGAGGGCTGGGAAGATGTGCGGCCCAAGGCGGCAGTAGCCGCCAATGCGGGTGCAGGGCCGGACATCATCCTGTCCACCAACGACGACGCCAACCTCTACCCTGAAAAGCTGGTGGATGTGACGGACCTGGCCAACTACCTGGGCAAGAAATACGGCGGCTGGTACCCGGTGTGCGAGCAATACCTCAAGCGCAACAACAAGTGGATCGGCCTGCCCCTGGGCTGTGCGGGCAACGCCATCGTGTACCGCGAAAGCCAGGTCAAGGCGGCCGGCTTCAACACCTTCCCGCGCGACACCGACGGCTTCCTCAAGCTCATGAAGGCGCTGAAGGAAAAAGGCACGCCCGGCGGCTTCGCGCTCGGCCACGCCACGGGCGACCAGGCCTGGGCGCACTGGCTGGTGTGGTCGCACGGCGGCAAGCTCGTGAACGAAAAGAACCAGGTGGTGATCGACAGCCCCGAGACCCTCAAGGCCCTGGAGTATGCAAAGGAGCTCTACCCTACCTTTGTGCCCGGCACCCTGTCCTGGCTCGACCCCAACAACAACAAGGCCTTCCTGGACAACCAGATCAGCGTCACCGCCAACGGCATTTCGATCTACTACGCCGCCAAGACATCGCAGGACCCGAAGCTGCAGGAAATGGCCAAGGACATCCAGCACGCCAACTTCCCGATCGGCCCGGCCGGCGTGCCCACCGAGTTCAATCTGTTCTTCAACCAGATGATCTACAAGCACACCAAGTACCCGAAAGCGGCCAAGGAGTTCCTGCGCTTCATGATGGAAGCCGAGCAGTTCGGCCCGTGGATGCAGGCCGCGATCGGCTACATCTGCCACCCGCTGAAGGCCTACGAAGCCAACCCGATCTGGACCAGCGATCCCAAGCACACGCCTTACCGCGATGCCATGAAGATCATGCGGCCGCTGGGTTATTCCGGCGAGATGGGTTATGCCTCGGCGGCCTCGATTGCGGACTTCATCATTCTCGACATGGTGGCCGAGGCCGCCAGCGGCTCCAAGACGCCCAAAGAAGCGGCGGAGCGGGCCCAGAAGCGCGCAGAGCGCTATTACAAGGTCTGAGCCCACACCCTTGCAGCCGCACTGCCGACATCGCGTTGGCGGCGCGCCGCACCACCCTGGCTTTCCCGATGGAAAGCCGGGGCCCCGACATGAATTGATGGCCGTTCAGGGACCGATTGAAACTCACCATGCTGCAAAAACTGCAAAACAGCCGCAACGCCCTGGGCATGCTCTTCATGCTGCCGGCGGCAGTGCTGCTGGTGCTGTTCCTCACCTACCCGCTGATCCTCGGTGTCTGGCTGGGCTTCACCGACACCAAGATCGGCCGCGCCGGCGTCTGGATCGGGCTCGAGAACTACCAGTTCCTGCTGGGCGACAGCGTCACCCAGTTGGCCTTGTTCAACACCCTGTTCTACACCTTTGTCGCCAGCCTGCTCAAGTTCGGCCTGGGCTTGTGGCTGGCCATTCTGCTGAACGAGCAAATCCCGTTCAAGACTTTTTTCCGCACCGTCATCCTGCTGCCCTACATCGTGCCGACCGCACTGTCGGCGATCGCCTTCTGGTGGATTTACGATGCGCAGTTCTCGGTCGTCAGCTGGGTGCTGGTCAAGGCCGGCCTGATGGACCACTACATCGACTTCCTTGGCGACCCCTGGAATGCACGCCTGTCCACCATCGCGGCCAACGTCTGGCGCGGCACGCCGTTTGTGGCCATCACCCTGCTGGCGGGCCTGCAGACCATCTCGCCCTCGCTCTACGAGGCGGCAGCGATTGACGGCGCCAGCGGCTGGCAGCGCTTTCGCTTCATCACGCTGCCCCTGCTCACGCCCATCATCGCGGTGGTGATGACCTTCTCGGTGCTGTTCACCTTCACCGACTTCCAGCTGATCTACGTCCTCACGCGCGGCGGGCCGCTCAATGCCACGCACCTGATGGCCACGCTGTCATTCCAGCGTGCCATCCCGGGCGGTGCACTGGGCGAAGGCGCGTCGATCGCCATTGCCATGGTGCCCTTCCTGCTGGCGTCCATTCTGTTCAGTTATTTCGGCCTGCAGCGCCGCGCCTGGCAACAGGGCGGAAGCGACAAGTGACCACCGGCCTGACTCCCCTTCGCACGAGAAAACCATGACCAAGCAAGACAACGACAGCCAGGGCATGAGCTTTCTGGATACCATGCCGCGCCGCGTCGTCACGGTGTTCATCCCGCTCGGGATCTTTGTGTTCGTGCTGCTCTTTCCGTTCTACTGGATGGCCATCACGTCCTTCAAGCCGGACGCCGAGCTGCTCTCGCGCGACGGCAATCCGTTTCTGGTGATCGCTCCCACGCTGGCCCACTTCAAGAAGCTGGTGTTCGACACCGCCTACCCGGAGTGGCTCTGGAACACGGTGATCGTCTCGGTGGTGTCCACCTTTGTCTCGCTGGCGGCGTCGGTACTGGCGGCCTATGCCATCGAAAGGCTGCGCTTCAAGGGCTCGCGCTCGATCGGTCTGAGCATTTTTCTGGCCTACCTGGTGCCGCCGTCCATCCTGTTCATTCCGCTGGCCGCCATCGTGTTTCAGCTCGGTCTTTTCGACACGCGCTGGGCGCTGATCCTCACCTACCCGACCTTCCTGATTCCGTTTTGCACCTGGCTGCTGATGGGCTACTTCCGCTCGATTCCCTACGAGCTGGAGGAATGCGCGCTGATTGACGGCGCCACACGCTTCGAGATTCTCTGGAAGATCATCCTGCCGCTGGCTGTGCCCGGCCTGATTTCTGCCGGCATCTTCGCCTTCACGCTGTCGTGGAACGAATTCATTTACGCGCTCACGTTTGTCTCCTCCTCGGAAGTCAAGACCGTCCCGGTCGGCGTCATCACCGAGCTGGTCGACGGCGACGTCTACCACTGGGGGGCGCTGATGGCGGGAGCGCTGCTCGGCTCCCTGCCGGTGGCCATCATTTACTCCTTCTTTGTCGAGTACTACGTCTCCGGCATGACCGGCGCCGTCAAGGAATAGCACACGCTGGCTGCAGGACATACTGCCTGCGCCTCACCCCTGGCGCCTTGAACCGGGCGCTGCCATTTCAGGAAGCACCCCATGAGCAAGGCCAACAAGCCCCGCAAAAAGCCCGAAGACCTCCGCAGCCAGCAATGGTTCGGCAGACAGGACCGCGACGGCTTTGCCTACCGCAGCTGGGTCAAGGGCAAGGGCGTGCCGCATGACCAGTTCGACGGCCGGCCCGTCATCGGCATCTGCAACACCTTCAGCGAACTCACGCCCTGCAACAGCCACTTCCGCACCCTGGCCGAGCAGGTGAAGATCGGCGTCTACGAGGCCGGCGGCTTCCCGCTCGAGTTCCCGGTGATGTCGCTGGGCGAGACGCTGCTGCGCCCCACCGCCATGCTGTACCGCAACCTCGCATCGATGGACGTCGAGGAATCCATTCGCGGCAACCCCATCGACGGCGTGGTGCTGCTGATGGGCTGCGACAAGACCACGCCTTCGCTGCTGATGGGCGCGTCGAGCGCCGGCCTGCCCACCATCGGCGTCAGCGGCGGCCCCATGCTCAACGGCAAGTGGCGCGGGCAGGAGCTGGGCTCGGGCACCGGCGTGTGGAGCATGAGCGAGCAGGTGCGCGCCGGCACCCTCAAGCTCACAGACTTCTTCGAGGCCGAGAGCTGCATGCACCGCAGCCATGGCCACTGCATGACCATGGGCACCGCCAGCACCATGGCCAGCATGGTCGAGGCGCTGGGCATCGGCCTGCCTGGCAATGCCGCCTACCCGGCCGTGGACGGCCGCCGCAATGTGCTGGCGCGCAACGCCGGCCGGCGCATCGTCGAGATGGTGCATGCCGACCAGACCATCAGCGATGTGCTCACGCGCGAAGCCTTCGAGAATGCCATCCGCACCCTGGCCGCCATCGGCGGCAGCACCAATGCCGTGATCCACCTGATCGCAATTGCCGGCCGCCTGGGTTTGAAGCTCACCATCGATGACTTCGAGAAACTGGGCAGCGAACTCCCCTGCCTGCTCAACCTGCAGCCCTCGGGCGAGCATTTGATGGAAGACTTCTGCTATGCCGGTGGCCTGCCAGTGGTGATGAAGGAGATCCAGCACCTGCTGCACCGGGACATCGTCACCGTGAGCGGCAAGACGGTGGCCGAGAACCTCGCCGATGCGGTCAACTACGACCCGCGCGTCATCAAGACCTTCGACGCCCCCTTCAAGGAAAAAGCCGGCATCGCCATCCTGCGCGGCAACCTGGCGCCGCGCGGCGCCGTGATCAAGCCCAGCGCCGCGACGCCCGCCCTGATGGTGCACACCGGCCGTGCCGTGGTGTTTGAAGACAGCAACGACTTCCACAAGCGCATCGACGACGACAGCCTGGACGTGGACGAACACTGCATCCTGGTGCTGAAGAACTGCGGCCCCAAGGGCTACCCCGGCATGGCCGAGGTGGGCAACATGCCGCTGCCGCCCAAGGTGCTGAAGAAAGGCATCACCGACATGGTGCGCATCAGCGACGCACGCATGAGCGGCACCGCCTACGGCACGGTGGTTCTGCACACCACGCCCGAAGCCGCCGCCGGCGGGCCGCTGGCGATCGTGCAGAACGGCGACATGATCGAGCTCAATGTGCCCGAGCGCAAGCTGCAACTGCTCATCAGCGATGAGGAGCTGAAAAAACGCCTGGCCCAGTGGAAAGCGCCGCCGCCGGCGCTGTCATCCGGCTACTGGAAGCTCTACATCGACCACGTGCTGCAGGCCGATGAGGGCGCCGACCTCGATTTCCTGGTGGGCCAGCGCGGTGCGTTTGTGCCGAAAGACAACCACTAAAAAATGTTCCCCCGAAGCGCTTTCGGCGCCTCCCCCTCCAGGGGACGCCACCAGCGGCCCGGCAAAGCCGGTACCGCGATGGCACTTGAATGAGCCGTATCTGCATGAGAGATGACGACGTTGCGAAAGACCAGGGCATGGTGCACGGGCCCCGCGCAACAGCCGTGAGGACTTGGTCGTGAACGCACTTGTCGCCGTGGACTGGGGCACCAGCACGCTGCGGGCAGCGCGACTGGACGCCCAGGGGCGGGTCGTGGAGGAACGGCAGTCTGCGCAGGGCCTGCTGCAGGTCGCGCCAGGCGACTTTGCCCGCGTGTTCAGCGCAAGCTGTGCAGACTGGATGCAAGCCGACGGCAGTGTGTGCCTGATGTCCGGCATGGTGGGCAGCCGCCAGGGTTGGCGGGAAGCCCCCTACTGCGCCTGCCCGGCCGGCTTTGAGGACATCACCCGGTCACTCGTCTGGCTGACGCCAGCGCGGGACGGACTGGCCGCGCCCTTGCGCATGGCAATCGTGCCCGGGCTGCGTTGCGAGCACGATGGCGTGCCCGATGTGATGCGCGGTGAAGAGGTGCAGGTCTTTGGCGCGCTGCGTCTGCTCGGACTGGACGACGCTGCAGTGGTGCTGCCCGGCACGCACAGCAAGTGGGTCACGGTCAGCGGCGGCCGCATCGACCGCTTCACCACCTTCATGACGGGAGAGTTCTACGCACTGCTGCGCCGCCATTCCATCCTGTCGCGCACGCTGCCTCAGGGCGATGGCCCCCTTGATGAAGCCGCCTTCGACCAGGGCGTGGCCCATGCTCTGGCGGGGCGCAGCCTGCTCGGCACAGTCTTCAGCACGCGCACGCTCTCGCTTTTTGAGCGCATGGCCGCCGAGGCCTTGCCCAGCTACCTGTCGGGTCTGGTGATCGGCGAGGAGCTGCGTGCCCAACCCTCGTTGCCGGAGGCGGTGGTGGTGATCGGTGCGCCCGAACTGGCGGGGCGCTACCAGCGGGCATTGGCACACCTGGGCGTCACGACCCGGACCGTCGGCCATGACGCCACCTGGCACGGCCTGTGGGCCATCGCCCGGACACTGGAGACCTGAGCCATGACATCATCGCACGACAAATTTTCTGACGCGTTCAAGGCACTGCCGCTGGTGGCCATTCTGCGCGGCATCACACCGGCCGAGTCGCAGCCGGTGGGCCAGGCGCTGACGGCCCGCGGCTGGCGCCTGATCGAGGTGCCCCTGAATTCACCGCTTCCGCTGCAAAGCATTGCGACGCTCGCGACCAGTTGCCCGGCCGCACTGGTCGGCGCCGGCACCGTGCTGCGCGCCAGCGAGGTTCGCGAGGTCCATGCCGCCGGCGGCCAGCTGATCGTGTCGCCCCACTTCAATGCCGAGGTGGTGCAGGAGGCGGTGCGCCTGGGCATGGTCTGCCTGCCGGGTGTGATGACGGCCACCGAAGCCTTCGCCGCACTCGATGCCGGGGCCAGCGGCCTCAAGCTCTTCCCCGCCGAAATGGCCACCCCGGCAGTGGTCAAGGCGCTGCGCGCCGTGCTGCCTGCCGGCACCCTGCTGCTCCCTGTAGGCGGCATCACGCCGGCCAACATGGCTGCCTACCGCGCCGCCGGAGCCGATGGTTTCGGCATTGGTTCGGCCCTTTACAAGCCCGGCATGACGGTGGCGCAGGTCGCGGAGGCGGCGCTGGATTTTGCCGCGGCGCACGCGGGTAACATCCGGGCATGAGCACCCCTTCCTCTTCATCATCACAGTCTTCTTCCGGCATTTGCTTTGGCCTCTCAGGCCGTGTCTGCCTCGTCACCGGGGGTGCACAAGGCATCGGCGAAGCCTGCATCCGCCGCTTTGCACGCGAAAACGCCAAAGTGGTGATTGCCGACATCGACGACGCCCGCGGCCAGGCGCTGGCCACGGAACTGGGTGGTCTCTATGTGCATTGCGACGTGGGCGACAAGGCACAGGTCGATGCGCTGGTGGCGCGGACGGTGGCTGTACACGGCCGCATCGACGTACTCGTCAATAACGCGGGTATCTTCAAGGCCGCAGATTTCCTCGACGTGACCGAGGCCGACTTTGACGCGGTGCTGCGCATCAACCTCAAGGGCTCCTTCCTGGTCGGGCAAGCGGTGGCGCGTGTGATGGCCGGCGCGGAAGCACGACAGGGCGTTGGCGGATCCGCCTCGCGCGGCAGCATCGTCAACATGAGCTCGGTCAATGGCGTGCTGACCATTCCCACGATTGCCAGTTACAACGTCAGCAAGGGCGGCATCAACCAGCTCACGCGGGTGATGGCGCTGGCGCTGGCAGACAAGGGCATCCGGGTGAACGCCGTGGCGCCCGGCACCATTGCCACCGAGCTGGCCGCCAAAGCCGTGCTCACCAGCGACGAGGCCAAGGCACGCATCATGAGCCGCACACCGATGAAGCGGCTGGGCGAGCCCTCGGAGATCGCCGACACGGTGGCTTACCTCGCCAGCGACGCCGCCAGCTACATCACCGGCGAGATTGTGGTGGTCGATGGCGGACGCATGACGCTGAACTACACCGTGCCGGTGCAGGGTTCATGAACGCCATGCTGCCTGCCGGGCTCTTTGCCGACGAGGCCGGCACGCCGCGCTGCGCCTGGTGCCAGGCCACGCCGTTCTACCGCCAGTACCACGACAGCGAATGGGGATTTCCGGTGGCAGACGAGCGCAGGCTGTTTGAAAAAATCTGCCTGGAAGGCTTTCAGGCCGGGCTGAGCTGGCTCACCATCCTGAACAAGCGCGAGTCCTTTCGCAGCGGCTTCGCCAACTTCGAGGCCGAGCAGGTGGCGCGCTTTGACGCACGCGACGTCAAGCGGCTGCTGGCCGATGCCGGCATCGTGCGGCATGCGGGCAAGATTGCCTCGACCATCAACAACGCCCAGCGCGTGCTGGCGTTGCGCCGCGAGTTCGGCTCGCTAGGTGCCTATGTGTGGCGCCTGGAGCCTGCTGCCCACGAGCGCCCCACCCGCATCACCCACGATGCGCTGAAGGCCTTCACCACCGCCCCCGCGTCGGTGGCGCTGTCAAAAGACCTGAAAAAACGCGGCTGGAGCTTTGTGGGACCGACCACGATGTACGCCTTCATGCAGGCGATGGGCCTGGTCAACGACCACATCGAGGGTTGCGCCTCGCGACAGGCGGCGCTGGACGCGCGCAAGGCATTCAAGCCGCCGCGCTGACCAGCACACCGCGCTACAACCAGCGCGCGCGCCTGAAGCGCCAGTACAGCAGCGAACAGGTGACGGCGATCGTGGTGAGCGCCATCAAATAGCCGTAGCGCCACTTGAGCTCGGGCATGCTTTCGAAGTTCATGCCCCAGATGCCGGCAAAGGCGGTCGACACCGCAAAGATACTGGCCCAGGCCGCCAGCCGCTTGGTGACCTCGCTCTCCTCGATCGTGACCATGGCCAGGTTGACCTGGATGGCGGTGCCGATGGTGTCGCGCATGTTGTCGATCAGGCCGTTGATGCGCGCGAGGTGGTCCACCACATCGCGGAAGTAGTCCTGCACGCCGTGGCAGATGTGCGGCACGCGCCCGCCGTGCAGCTTGCCGGCGCCTTCCAGCAGCGGGGCCACGGCATGCTTGAGGATCATCACACGGCCCTTGAGCTCATACAGCCGCTCGATGTTGGAGCGGGCCGAGCCCTGGGTGAAGATTTCCTTCTCGATGGTTTCGAGCTCGGTCTCGAACTCGTCAATGATGGGAAAGTAACGGTCCACCACCGCGTCCATCAGTGCGTACAGCACAAAACCGGAGCCATTTCGCAGCAGTTCGGGTTCGCGCTCGCAGCGCGCGCGCACGCCCAGAAAGCCCTTCTGGCTGCGGTTGCGCACCGACAGCACGTAGTTGCTGCCGGTGAACACATCGACCTCGCCGACGTTAAGCTCGCCCGGACGGTCAGGCACGGTTTCGATCAGGTGCAGCACGGAAAAAAGCGAGTTGCCGTATTCCTCGATCTTGGGCCGCTGGTGGCCGTGCCGGGCGTCTTCCACCGCCAGTTCATGGAGCCCGAACTCCTGCTGCATTTCCTCGAGTTCTTCCGGCGTGGCGTCCTGCATCGCCACCCATACAAAGGTGTCGGGCCGGGAAATGTAGTCACTGATCTCGCTGGCCGGAATATCGGCCAGCTTGGTTCCGTTCTGGTAAACCACACAATTGATAAGCATCGGCTGTTCCCCGCAAGTTGGCTACCTGCGTGGATTCTGGCACACCGCCCCGCGCTTGCAACGCGGTGAACCCTTGGCTCCTCAAGCGGGATGGATGCGCCGCAGCAGGGTACGCGTACGGCAAGGCCAGCCAACGCGGCCAAACCAGGCGCCGCCGGCAATGGCGCACGCGATCACCACGCCGTACACCACCAGCGCCGCACCCTGCAGGGCAAACACCTGCGCCAACCCCCCACCCCAGCGGATCGCGAGCCAGCCGCCTATGGCCGCCACCGCCAGACGCGCGATGTTGCCCATCACCGGCCACAGCAGCCGCCCAGCCCCCTGCGAGGCAAAGTAAAGCACCAGGCCCACACCGAAGAAACCATAGAGCGGGCCGACGGCGCGCAGGTACAGGGTGCCCGCCTCCAGCATGGCCGGGTCGGTGCCGAAGAGCGACAGCCAGGCCCGAGGAAAAAAGGCGGCCGCCAGGCCAATGGCCTCGGTCAGCGTGAAGGCCATGATGGCGCCTGTCCAGGTCGCCTTGAGCGCACGTTCATGCTGACCCGCGCCCATGCAGGTGCCGACCATGGCCACCAGCGGCGCGCCCAGACCGAACACCAGCGGAACCAGCAGATATTCCAGCCGCGAAGCGGTCCCGTAACCGGCAATCGCAGCCGGCCCAAAGCCACCGGCCAGCGACGTTGCCACGCCGATAGCCAGGTTGGTGGCCACGGTGGAGACAGCGCCCACCAGGCCAATGCGCAGGATGTCCCGGAACAGAGGCCAGCGCAGGCGTACATGGGCCCACACCGGCTGGAGCACGCTGCGACCCGACCACAGCCAGACCGCGAGGGCAACGGTGCCGACGAGGTAATACAGCAGCAAGGCGATGGCACCGCCGGCAATCCCGAGCGCCGGCACCGGCCCCCAGCCGAAGATCAGCAGCGGCGACAGCGGCACCAGCACCAGCACACCGGCGACCGTCACATTGGCCGGCACGCTCATGTTGCCGGTGCCACGGATGACGGCTGCCAGTGAATTGAACAGCCACACCAGGATCGCGCCCGCGAACACCCAGTGCGAGTAGGTGAGCGCAGCGTCCAGCGAAGCCCCGCTGCCGCCCATGCGCGCATAGAGGGTGCGTCCACCGAACAGCAAGGCCAGCGAGAACACGACACCAAAGCCCAGCGCAATCACCATCGCATGCAGCACCAGCGCATTGGCATCATCGCGCCGACCAGCGCCCAGTGCGCGCGCGATGGACGAGGCGATGCCGCCGCCCATGGCGCCTGCCGAGGTCATCTGCATCAGCATCACGACCGGAAACACGAGGGCCATGCCCGCCAGCGCATCGGTACCCAGCTTGCCGACGAAGTAGGTCTCGATCAGGCCGACGGCCGCCTGCGCCACCATCACCAGCACATTGGGCGCGGCCAGCCGCAGCAGCGTGCGGCCGATGGGCGCCTCCAGCAGCAGCCGGGTGCGGGGATCCGTATCAGCCCCACGGCCGCTCACTGCGGGTACGTCAAGCTGCCTCAAGCCGCCACCCTCGTTGCACGCGGCGGCATGGCCTCGCGGATCGGCAGGTTGATCAGCGCCGCGCCCACCGCCAGCACGATGTCGATGTACCACACCCAGTCGTAGGCACCCGTCCACTCGAACACCTTGCCCCCCAGCCAGGCCCCCATGAAGCCACCCACCTGGTGCGACAGCATCACCACGCCGAACAGCGTGGCCATGTTGGCCGTGCCGAACATCTTGGCCACCAGCCCGGCCGTCGGTGGAACGGTGGACAGAAAGGTCACACCCATCACAGCCGCAAACAGCAGCACCACCCCTTCGGTTTTCGGTACCAGCAGGAACACCAGCACGGCCAGTGCGCGCGTGGCGTACAGCAGGGCCAGCAGCGACTTCATGCGCCAGCGCCCCACCGCCCAGCCCATGGCCAGGCTGCCCACGATGTTGAAGAGGCCAATCACCCCCAGCGCCCAGCCGCCCACCTGCGTGGACAAGCCGCAGGACGCGATCACGCCCGGCAGGTGCGTGGCGAGAAAGGCCACATGGAATCCGCACACCAGAAAGCCGCCGCCCAGCATCAGAAAACCGGGTGTTGCCAGCGCGGTGCGCACCGCCTCGCCGGTGCCCACGGTTTTTTGCCCGGCGGGCACGGACTGCAGCGAATTGCCGCGCAGCACCCACACCGCCGGCAGCGCCAGCAACACCAGCAGCCCCATGACCTGCATTGCCGACGCCCAGCCCATGCCGGCGATCAGCGCGGCCGCGATCGGCGCCATGATGAACTGGCCGAAGGAGCCACCGGCGTTGACGATGCCCGTGGCCATGCCACGCTTTTCGGGCGCGATGAGGCGCGTGGTGGCGGCCATGATCACCGACGGGCCGGCCATGCCGGCACCGCCCGCCGAAAGAACGCCAATGGCCAGAATCAGGCCGGCGGTGGTCGTCATCAAGGGCGTGATGAAAGTGCCCAGGGCCACCAGCAAGGCACCGATGAAGACCACGCGGCCGGTGCCGATCTTGTCGGCCACCGCGCCGGCAAAGGGCTGGGTCAGCCCCCACCACAACTGGCCGAACGCAAAGGCCAGGCTGATGCTGCCGATGCCCAGGCCGGTGGCGGTATTGAGGGGGCTGAGGAACAGGCCCATGGTCTGGCGGGTGCCCATGGTCAGGGCATAGGTGCCGCCTGCAGCCAGCAGCACCAGCCACAGCGCCAGGTGCTGCGGCGCGATCTTTTTCATATTGCCGATGTCAGAGCTCATCATCGTCTCCCGGTTCCACCGCTGACAGAAGCTCCAGCGATTCATTGATCAGTGCATGCAGCGCCAGCACCCGCTTCACGCCCAGCGTGTCGTTCAGGCCGTTCTGCGCGGCCTTCCAGCGCTGCTGGGCTTCGTCGCGCTTGGCGCGGCCCGCTTCGGTGATGCTGACCAGCCGGCTGCGCGCATCGAACCCGGCCGTCACGCGCAGCCAGCCCGCATCCACCAGCGGCTTGAGGTTGCGCGTGAGGGTGGAGGCGTTGACCTTCATGCCGCGCGCCAGATCGCCCGGACGCAGGGGCCCCAGCTTGAGCACGTGGCTGAGTAGCGAATACTGCGTGGTCTTCAGACCTGCCTTCGCCATCTCGAGGTCGTAATGCTGCGCTACGCGGCGCATCAGCTGGCGCAAGCGCAGGTTGGTGCAGCCCTGGGTTTTCAGCAGTGCCTTGAGTTCGGCGTCCGTGCCTGTGGTCAGGGCGGCGCCCATGGAAAGGTTGGAGAAAGCTTGTGTCATGAATTTAATTGTAGCTACAATTGTTGTAGATGCAAATTAAAGAGACTGACATGACCCCACAGGAAACATTGGCGCAATGGAATGAGCAACTGACCACGGTGCGGGAGCGCATGCTCGCAGGCGGCGGCCAGCCGGGCCTGGCCAAGCCCGCCGACATCGCCGGCAAGACAGGGCTGGAGATTCTGCAAGCCATGCTGGCAGGCGAGCTGCCCTATCCCCACATCGCCGAGACACTGGATTTTTCACTGCTGGAGGTTGCCCCCGGCAAGGCCACCTTCCAGGGCACGCCACAGCTCAAGCACTACAACCCGCTGGGAAGCGTGCATGGCGGCTGGTACGCCACCCTGCTCGACTCGGCCGTGGGTTGCGCGGTGCACACCCTGATGCCGGCAGGCCGCGCCTACACCACCGCCGAGCTGAGCCTGAACATCGTGCGGGCCGCCTCCCACGCCACCGGCCCGCTGCGCGCCATGGGCACCGTCATTCACTGCGGCAAGCAGCTCGCCACGGCAGAGGGCCGCATCGTCGGGCCGGATGGCAAGCTCTACGCCCACGCCACAACGACCTGCCTGGTGTTCGAGATCAAGGGCTGACCAGGGGCTGGCGCGCCGCGGGGCGGTCGCACAAGCCTTCTTCCGGCACAAAAGACGGTTGTGGATTATTCTTGTGCTGTCTCGCGCCTTGAGGCGCTGCCATCCAGGAACACCCATGACCCACACCCCACGCTTTGAACTCTTTTCCTTCTGGCGCACATCCGCCACCTACCGCGTGCGGGTGGCCTTCAACCTCAAGGGGGTGCAGCCTGAAGAACACAACATCAACATCGATGCCGGCGAGCAGCGCAGCGAGGCCTACCTCAAGATCAATCCCTTAGGCGGCATTCCGGCGCTGATTGACCGCGAGAAACGGGAAGATGGCCAGACCCACACACCCATCACGCAATCGCTGGCCATACTGGAATTTCTTGACGAGGTCTACCCGCAGCCGGCGCTGCTGCCCACCGATCCGCATGGCCGCGCCCGCGTGCGCTCGCTGGCCGCGATGCTCGCAGCCGACACGCACCCGATGATCACGCCGCGCGTCAAGAAGTACCTCACCACCGCCGGCCAGTTCGACGATGCCGCCTGGCGCGCCTGGCAGATCCACTGGTTCACCACCGGCCTGCAGGCCGTGGAGCAACGCCTCGCCACCGAAAGCGAGACCGGCAAGTTCTGCCATGGCGACACCGTCACGATGGCCGACATCTGCCTGGCCAGCATCCTCGTGGTGATGAAGGTGTTCAAGATCGAGGTGCCGGACATCCCGACGATTGACCGCATCATGGCCCAGTGCAGCCAGCACGAGGCCTTCATCAAGGCCGAACCCGCCCGCCAGAAAGGCGCGCCGGCGGCGTAATCCGCAGACCTCCGATATTCGTTTTTCAGGAACATTTCATGCGACTCCTCCACACCATGCTGCGCGTTGGCGACATGCAGCGCTCCATCGACTTCTACACCCAGGTGCTGGGCATGCAGCTGATCCGCCGGTCGGAAAACCCCGAGTACAAATACAGCCTGGCCTTTGTGGGTTATGAGGGCAACCCTGCACAGGCCGAGATTGAACTCACCTACAACTGGGGCACCACCAGCTACGAGATGGGCACGGCCTATGGCCACATCGCGCTGGGCGTGCCGGACGCCTACGCGGCCTGCGAGAAGATCAGGGCCGCCGGCGGCAACGTCACACGGGAGGCCGGACCGGTGAAAGGCGGCACCACCGTGATCGCCTTTGTCACCGACCCGGACGGCTACAAGATCGAGCTGATCCAGCGTCCTGAAACCGGCGCTGGCGCCGGGCTGCGCTGAGCGTCTGCCGCCGCGCTACGCCGGCTTGCCGAGCATGTTGAGCGGAACTTTCAGGTAGCGCACGCCGTTGCCCTCGGGCGGCGGCATGTCGCCGGCGCGGATGTTGACCTGGATGGCCGGAAGAATGAGCACAGGCATCTCCAGCGTCGCATCGCGCGCGGAGCGCATGGCGACAAAGTCGTCTTCCACAACGCCATCGTGCACATGGATGTTGTGCGCGCGCTGCTCACCCACCGTGGTCTGCCAGTGCGGTTCGCGCGGGGTGGACGATGTGGAGGATACAGGCGGGTAATCGTGGCAGACGAAGACCTGCGTCTCCACGGGCAGTGCCAGCAGGCGCCGGATGGAGCGGTACAGCGTGTGGGCGTCGCCACCGGGAAAGTCGGCGCGCGCCGTGCCAACGTCCGGCATGAAGAGCGTGTCGCCCACAAACACCGCCTGCCCCACACGGTACGCCATGTCGGCTGGCGTGTGCCCCGGCACCAGCATGGCGGTGGCTTCGAGGCCGCCGATCATGAAGACCTCGCCATCGGTGAACAGGTGATCGAAATGGCTGCCATCGGGCACGAAGGACGGCTCCAGGTTGAAGATCGTCCTGAAGGTGGACTGCACCGCGCGAATGTGCTCGCCAATGGCAATGCGGCCACCAACCTTTGCCTTCAGGTAACGGGCGGCCGACAGGTGGTCGGCGTGGGCATGGGTTTCCAGGATCCAGTCCACCTGGAGGCCTTGCGCGGCCAGGCAGGCCAGCACCTTGTCGGCTGATGCGGTGCTGGTATGCCCCGACTTGGGGTCGTAGTCCAGCACCGGATCAATGATGGCGGCTCGCCCCGCCCCCGCATCGGAGACCACGTAGGTCACCGTCCCGGTGACCGGGTCGAAGAAGGCCTCGACGCACGGTGAAAGGCTCAATGGGTTGCTCATGGTCCATCCCTTGTCAAACAATATTTTTCAGCCACCCGAAACAATGTCTTGACTTACATTATATATTTATACATACTATAAATAAACCAACTGAACACCCATGAAAGCATCGCGCACCGTCCTGAACCCCGAGCGCCTGCGTGCCGCGGCGGCGCAGGCGGTGAGCGCCCTCAAAGTGCTGGCCAACGAAGACCGCCTGCTGCTGCTGTGCCAGCTCTCCCAGGGGGAGCTGTGCGTCAGCGAGCTGGAAGAGATTCTGGGCATTCGCCAGCCCACACTGTCGCAGCAACTGGGGGTGTTGCGCAACGAGGGCACCGTGACCACACGGCGCGAGGGCAAGAACATTTACTACCGCGTGGCAGATGAGGGCACGCTGGACATTCTGGCGCTGCTGTACCGCCAGTACTGCCCCGAAGGAGGCACCTGATGTCGATCGACTGGAACGCTTTTACGCCCTGGACTGCACTGTCGGGCGGCCTGCTCATTGGCCTGGCAGCCGCCCTGCTGGTGCTGCTCAACGGACGCATCGCCGGCATCAGCGGCATCCTGGGCGGCCTGCTCAAGCCGGTGCGCGGTGATGTGGGATGGCGCGTGGCCTTCATTGCAGGACTCGCTGGCGCCCCGCTGGTCTACGTGGTGTTTGCAGCACTGCCCGCGCTGCAGGTCGATGCCGGCTACGGCACGCTGGCCGCCGCCGGACTGCTCGTCGGGGTGGGCACACGCTATGGCGCGGGCTGTACCAGCGGCCACGGTGTGTGCGGCCTGTCGCGCCTGTCGCCGCGCTCGCTGGTGGCAACTGCCGCCTTCATGGCGACGGGGTTTGCCGTCGTCTTTCTCGTGCGCCACGTGCTGGGCGTCTAAGGAGAACACCCATGTGGATTCTGACTTCTCTTCTGGCTGGCCTGGTGTTCGGGCTGGGGCTGATCATCTCCGGCATGGCCAACCCGGCCAAGGTGCTGGGTTTTCTGGATCTGGCGGGGGCCTGGGATCCGTCGCTGGCCTTGGTCATGGGCGGTGCTGTGCTGGTCGGCTTCTTTGCATTCAGGCTGGCCCAAAAGCGCACCGCCTCCTGGCTGGGTGCCCCCATGAAGCTGCCGACGGCAAGCCACATCGACCGCCGGCTGATCGGCGGCAGCGTGCTGTTTGGTGCCGGCTGGGGACTGGCGGGTTTTTGCCCCGGACCGGGCCTGGTCGCACTGGGCATGGGGTCGCCGAAAGCGGCGGTGTTTGTCGTCGCCATGCTGGTGGGCATGGGCCTCTTCGAGTGGCTGGAAAAGCGGCGCAGCGCAGATCGGAAGGCCGCCGCCTGACCGTCGGCACGGGCGCCCGCAAGGGGCGCGCAGACAAGCGCCTCAGCGCTTGAGCTGGCTGGCCTGATACGCCAGCGCCGTCACCTGCGACCAGTTGTTGTGAACCAGCGCCTCGGCTGGCGTCAGCCACGAACCACCCACGCACACCACGTTGGGCAAGGCCAGAAACTCTGCCGCGTTCGACACCGATACCCCGCCGGTGGGGCAAAAGCGCACATCACCGAACGGCCCGCCCCAGGCTTTCAGCATGGCGGGGCCGCCCGCCTGCATGGCCGGGAAAAACTTCAGCTCGGTGAACCCATCTTCCTGCGCCATCATGATCTCGCTGCCGGTGGCCACCCCCGGCAGCAGCGGCAGCCCCGCATCGCGGCAGGCCTGGCCCACCGCGTGCGTGTAACCGGGGCTGACCACAAAGCGGGCACCAGCCATGGCGCAGGCCTGCGCATCGGAGGCACTGCGCACGGTGCCGGCACCGACCACCGCCTCGGGCACGTCGCGTGCAATCGCCTCGATGCAGGCCAGCGCCTGCGGCGTGCGCAGCGTGACTTCCAGCATGCGGATGCCGCCGGCCACCAGCGCACGCGCCAGCGCCACGGCCTGCACCGCATCGTGGAGCACGATGACAGGAATCACCGGTGCATCCTGCATCACCTGCAGGGCTGTCAATTTTCCGCTCACGTTCAGGTTCACATCCACGTCAAGGCTCCTTCTTCGGCAGTCAGCGCGTGCCGACGCATGCCGGCAAACAATTCGCGGCCCATGCCCACGCCGTTGCCCTGGCGCAATTCTGCCGGCATCACGGCGACCGTGCGCGCGGCCCATTCGGCGTCCGGCACCCGCACGAACAAATCGCCCGTGAGTGCATCGACACGGATGATGTCGCCGTCGCGCACCTTGGCCAGGGGCCCGCCGGCCGCCGCCTCTGGCGAGACATGGATCGCTGCCGGCACCTTGCCCGAGGCACCGCTCATGCGCCCATCGGTCACCAGCGCCACCTTGAAACCCTTGCCCTGCAACACGGCCAGCGGCGGCGTCAGCTTGTGCAGCTCCGGCATGCCGTTGGCCTGGGGGCCCTGCCAGCGCACCACGCAGACCACATCGCGTTCCATCCCGCCGGCGTTGAAGGCCTTGAGCAGAGCTTCCTGCGAATCGAACACCTGGGCCGGCGCCTCGATGACATGCCGGTTATCCGGCACGGCGGACACCTTGATCACGCTGCGGCCCAGATTGCCCTGCAGCAGCTTGAGGCCACCGGTGGGACTGAACGGGCGGGATACAGGCCGGACGATGGACTCGTCTTTCGAATCGCCCAACTCATGCCAGGCCACGCCGGTCGTCGCCATGGCCGGTTCTCGGGTGTATTCGCGCAGGCCACCGTCACGCACGGTCAGCACGTCCTCGTGCATGAAGCCGGCATCCAGCAGCTCGCGCAGGATGAAGCCCGGCCCGCCAGCCGCCTGGAACTGGTTCACGTCGGCGCTGCCGTTGGGGTACACATGGGCCAGCGTCGGCACCACATCGGAGAGGTCTGAAAAGTCATTCCAGTCAATCGTGATGCCGGCCGAGTGCGCCACCGCCACCCAGTGGATCAGGTGGTTGGTGGAGCCGCCGGTGGCCAGCAGGGCCACCATGGCATTGACGATGGCTTTCTCATCCACAACCATACCGATAGGAGCGTAGCGTCGCGACTTCACGATGCCCAGGACGGTGCGGGCAGCCTCGCGGGTGAGCTCGGCACGCAGCGCCTCCCCCGGGTTCACAAAGGCGGTGCCGGGCACGTGCAAGCCCATGGCTTCGAGCAGCATCTGGTTGCTGTTGGCCGTGCCGTAAAAGGTGCAGGTGCCGGGACTGTGATAGGACTTCAGCTCGGCTTCCAGCAGGCCGTCGCGCCCGACCAGGCCCTGCGCGGCCTGCTCGCGCACGCGGGCTTTTTCCTTGTTGGGCAGGCCGGACGTCATGGGCCCTGCCGGCACGAACACGGTGGGCAGGTGGCCGAACTGCAGCGCACCGATCAGCAGGCCCGGCACGATCTTGTCGCACACGCCCAGCATCAGCGCGGCATCGAACATGTCGTGCGACAGCGCCACGGCCGTGGCCATGGCGATCACGTCGCGGCTGAAGAGGCTGAGCTCCATGCCCGAAGTGCCCTGCGTCACGCCGTCGCACATCGCCGGCACGCCGCCGGCCACCTGGGCCGTGGCACCGTGGCGGCGAGCCTCGTCCTTGATGAGGGCCGGATAGCCCTGCAGCGGCACGTGCGCCGACAGCATGTCGTTGTAGGCGGTGACGATGCCGATGTTGGGCGCGCGCTGGGTCACGACCTTGAAGCGGTCGTCCAGCGGAATGCCCGCGACGCCGTGGGCGATGTTGGCGCAGCCCATGCGGTCCATGCCGGGGGCACGCGTGTTCATGGCATGGAGCTGTGCCAGGTAGGCGTCCCGGCTGGGACGGCTGCGTTCGATGATGCGCGCAGTGACGCGGGCGACGGTGGGATGAATGGCCATGTGAAGCAACCCTGGGTGAAGAGATGGCCCGCAAGGATTGCCTGTGCCTGAACGGCCAAGACGGCAAGCCCTGCAAGGGTCCACGCTCGCGGATGATTGTGCGCGTGTAACTTAATTACACGATCTATCGTACCCGGTTACGGGGCCGGCGTCTGCCCGAAAGTTACAGAGTGGTAACGAAACTGCGGTGGCCGGTCAGGTGGTGCCGCTCACTGCAGCGTGATCTCAACCCGGCGCGCCTCGGGGTCGGTCCCCGCGGCTGCCACCGATTCGGGTTTGCGCAGCTCGATCTGCTGCTCGCGCACGCCCAGCCGGGTCAGCGCATCGCGCACCGACAGCGCCCGCCGCCTGGCCAGCTCGGCATTGCGCACAGGGTCGCCGCTGGCATCGTGAAACCCGGAGACCACGAATTTCCGGCTCTTGCCCGCGACACGGACCAAACCCGTCAAGGCGTCTGCAGCACCCGCCGCCAGGTCGGCCTGGCCCGATGCGAAGTAGAACTTGACGACCTCGCGCTCCACCTTGACGCTGGCGGCATCTTCACGGGCCTGGTTCGCCAGCGCGGTCTGTGCGACCGAAAGAGAAGGCGCGGACGTCGCGCCGGCTGGCGGAGCGGCCATGACCGGCACCGGCACCGGGGCCGATGGCAGTGTCACGGTCCGGGCAGCGGCCGGCGGGCGCACGCCCAGCGACGTGGCGATGGCCAGCATCAGCACCAGGGCCACCACGAAACCGACCAGGCCAAGAACGACCGTCAACACCAGACCCTGCTGGCCTTCATCGCCCTGCGAAAACATGACCCGACTCCCTTCACGAACAGAGCGCGCATTGTAAAGTGCGGGGGTGACCTCCATTGCACGCCTACCTCCGCGATCACCTCTTGCGCGGCCCGCACCCCCCGGCCGCAACCCGGACCACATGCTGGAAGCCATCACCCGCGAATGGGGCGGCAAGTCGGACCTCTGGATTTTTGGCTACGCCTCGCTGATCTGGCGGCCGGAGTTCCAGTTCGCCGAGCAGCGCTTTGCCAGCATCCATGGCTACCACCGGGCGCTGAAGATGTGGAGCCGCCTCAACCGCGGCACGCCCGAATGCCCGGGCCTGGTGTTCGGCCTGCTGCATGGCGGCAGTTGCAAGGGCGTGGTGTTCCGCATTCCGCGCCAGCAGGTGGCCGCCGCACTGCCGGCCCTGTGGGCACGCGAGATGCCCAACGGCGTGTACGACCCGAAGTGGCTGCGCTGCCTGACGGGCAAGGGTGACGTCAAGGGATTGGCGTTCACGCTGTCCAAACGCAGTCCCAGCCACACGGGCGTGCTGAGCGACGACACCTACCGCCAGATTTTTTCGGATTCCTGCGGGCGCTACGGCACCACGCGCGAGTATGCGCAGCTCACCTACGACAAGCTGCGCGAGCTGGGCATTGAAGACCGTGCACTGGGCAAGCTGCTGGCGTTGGTCGACCGCTGATACGCACGGGGTCCATGTCCGACTGGCTTGCAGGCCCATGCAATGCGGCCTAAAGTAAGCGTACTTATAAGCAAATCACCGGAGACTTCAATGATCATGCGTCTGACTCTTATCGTGAGCGCCCTGGCCCTCACCGCGTGCGCCAGCACCATGAAAGGCCCCAGTGCGGTGGCCCGGCTGCAAAGCACCCAGGGCAATACCGCCACCGGCACCGTGAGCTTCACGCAAAGCGGTGACATGGTGCGTGTGGCCGGTGAAATCCGCGGCCTCAAACCGAATGCGGAGCACGGTTTTCATGTGCATGAAAAAGGCGACTGCTCCAGCGGCGACGGCATGAGCACCGGTGGCCATTTCAACCCGGACGGCAAGCCCCACGGCAACCATGCCGAGGCCGCGCACCACGCCGGTGACCTGCCCAGCCTGAAGGCAGACGCCAACGGCATGGCGAAGTTCAGCTTTGAGTCCAGGACCATCGCCGTAGGGACTGGCGCCAGCGACATCGTCGGCCGCGGCCTGATCGTTCACCGCGACCCGGACGACTACAAGACCCAGCCGACCGGCAACTCCGGCCCACGCGTGGCCTGCGCCACCATCATCCGAAGCTGACCGCGGCGGATCGCTGGCGCGCGGCGACTACGCCCGGTCGCGGAGCAACGCCTCGGCGTGGCGCAAGTCGTCCAGCGTGTCGATGTCGGTCACGGTGCCGGCATCGTCCACCTCGACCAGGGCCACGGCGCTGAGGGCAGACTGCGCCCGCACCACCGAAGCCGCCCCTTCATTTCCGCTCAATGCCATGAGCGCCGGCCCGCAACGCGCCGCAAAGCGCACCGGGTGGCCTCGCTGACCCTGGTACACGGGCACGGTGGCCGCTTCGCCCTTGCCGGCACCCTCGGCGATGACGCGCAGGGTCTCAGCACGCACCAGCGGCAAATCAGCCGGCAGGATCAGCCAGGCGGCGGCACCGGCCGTGGCGCGCACACCGGCCGCAATCGAGTCGCCCATGCCGGGCCGTGCCGCGTCGGGCTCCACCACGTGGTACGGCAGGCCGCTGGCCTGCACCGCGGCCAGCACATGCGCGCGCACCGGCCGGCCTGCCAGCAGTGCATCGAGCTTGTGCACGGTGCCCCCGGAGGCGCGAAAGCGCTCGCCCCGGCCAGCGGCCAGCACAATCACCACGGGCAGGTCAGAGACATCCGAAAAGTGCGGAAACGTCACGGGGGATATCCACGAACAGGCGGTGGAACGCCGGCGGCGTCCCTATACTTCCAGTATGTCAGACACCTCCACCTCCATCGCAGACCTTCGCAAAAGCTACGAGCGCGCGGAGCTCAACGAAGAAGCCTCGCACGCCGACCCGATGAAGCAGTTCGGCCAGTGGCTGGATGAAGCCATCGCCGCCCAGGTGCCGGAGCCGAACGCCATGACGCTGGCCACCGTGGCCAGCAACCTGCGGCCCTCGACCCGCGTGGTGCTGATCAAGGGCTACGACGAGCGCGGCATCGTCTGGTACACCAACTACGACAGCCGCAAGGGCCAGGAACTGGCAGGCAACCCGTACGCTGCCCTGCAGTTTCATTGGGTCGAGCTCGAACGCGTGGTGCGCATCGAAGGCGTGGTGGAAAAAGTCTCTGACGAGGAAAGCGACGCCTACTTCCACAGCCGGCCGCTGGACTCGCGCATCGGCGCCTGGGCCAGCCCGCAAAGCGAGGTGATTGCCAGCCGCAGCGTGCTGGTGACCAACGCCGCGAAATATGGCGCGAAATTCCTGCTGCAACCGCCGCGCCCACCACACTGGGGTGGCTATCGCCTCAAGCCGGACAACTGGCAGTTCTGGCAGGGCCGCAAAAGCCGGCTGCATGACCGCCTGCGCTACACGCTGCAGGATGGCGGCGGCTGGCTGCGGGAGCGGCTGGCGCCCTGAGGTCCATCAAACCGCGAGCGCATCCACCCGCATGATGGCCTGGTGCGCCACCGCCGCCAGCGAGGCCTGGCTGACCCGTTCCGGCGCAATCTCGGCCAACGGCACCAGTACAAAAGCCCGCTGCTGCATGCGCGGGTGCGGCACGGTCAATGCGGCTGAATCCAGCGTGCCGCTGCCATAAAGCAGCAAGTCCAGGTCCAGCGTGCGGGGGGCATTGCGGTAGGACCGCTCGCGGCCAGCCTGCTGCTCCAGTTGCTGGAGCCGGGCCAGCAGCAGCGGTGCAGGCAAGGTGGTGTCCAGCGCGACCACGGCGTTGAGGTAGTCATCGCCCGCAGCGGTTTTTTCGCCGCCGCCATCGGTGTCGAGAGGCGCGGTGCGGTACAGGCTGGAGCATGCGGCCACCTGCGCATCAGGCCATGCCGCCATCGCCACCATGGCGGCTTTCAGCGCCGCCTTGGCGTCGCCCAGGTTGGCACCGAGGCCCACATAGGCCCGGACGAACGGGCGGGCGGGCGCAGCCTCCATGCTCAGTCGCCGTTGGACGCGCCCGTGGAACTGGAGCCACCGTCTGGCCCGCCTTCGGCACCCGAGCCGGTGCGGCTGGCCGGCTTGCGGCGGCGACGGCGCTTGCGCGCCGGGGCTGCATCACCTGACTCTGCGTCCAATGGGTCCTCGGACGGATCGGTCTGCACACGCTCTGCGGCCTGGCCCACCGCGGGCGGACGATCCCCGTCGGTGCGCTTGACGCGCACGCGAGGCGCCTGCGGTTTTTGCTGCTGCTCCAGGCGCACCTGCTCGATCATGGCATGGCGTTCGTCGTCGTAGGCCGTGCTGAAGGTTTCCCACCATTCGGACAGTGCCGTATCGATCTCGCCGGTTTGCGCGCGCAGGCGCAGGAAGTCGAAGCCGGCGCGAAAGCGCGGCTGCTCCAGCAGGGAATACGGCGCGCTGCCGGTGCGCTTCTCGAAGCGCGGCTGCATGGTCCAGATCTCGCGCATGTCGGTGCCGAGCTTGCCGCGGCCGGACACGTCGCCGATTTTCGCGTTGAAGGCGTCGTCAATCGCGTCTTGCAAGGCCGGCATGACATGCTCGCCCTTCCGGGTGCGCCTGTCCCAGCCTTCGCGCACATCTGCCCACAGCACGCAGGACAGCAGGAAGCTGGGCGCCACCGGCTTGCCTTCGCCGACGCGGCGGTCGGTGTCCTGCAAGGCGAGCTGGAGGAAGGGTTCATCCGCCGTCTGCACCACCACGTCCAGCAGCGGGTAGATGCCGGTGCCCAGGCCCAGTGCCTTGAGCTGCGCAATGCTGGCGATCGAATGCCCGGTCTGCAGCAGCTTGAGCATTTCATCAAAAAGACGCGACTGCGGCACATCGGCCAGCAGGCCCTTCATCTCGCGCAGCGGGGCGGAGGTTTTGTCCTCGAACTTGAAGCCGAGCGGGCTGAGCTTGGCGCCGAAGCGCACGGCGCGGATGATGCGCACCGGGTCTTCGCGGTACCGCACCACCGGGTTGCCGATCATGCGGATGATTTTCTTCTTGGCGTCCTTGATGCCGTTGTGATAGTCGACCACGATCTGGGTTTCCGGGTCGTAGTACATGGCATTGATGGTGAAGTCGCGGCGGGCCGCGTCCTGCTCGATCGGGCCCCAGACGTTGTCGCGCAGCACCCGGCCGGAGGCGTCCACCGCATGCTTCATGCCGGCGAGTTCGCTCTTGCTGGTGCGCTCGTTGCCGCCAACCTGTTCGGCGTCCGCACTGTCCAGATGCGCCCGGAAGGTCGAGACCTCGATCACCTCATGTTCGCGCCCGCGGCCATAGACCACATGCACAATGCGAAAGCGGCGGCCGATGATGAAGGCGCGGCGGAACAGGCTCTTGACCTGCTCGGGGGTGGCGTCGGTGGCCACGTCGAAATCCTTCGGGCGCAGGCCGACCAGCAGGTCGCGCACGGCGCCGCCGACGATGTAGGCCTCGTAGCCGGCGTCCTTGAGGGTGCGCACCACGTCCATGGCGCGGTCATCCACCAGCTTGACGTCGATGCCGTGCTCGGCGGGCCCGACATCCTGCCGCTGCCCGTAGAGTGACTTTTTGACCTTTTTCGCTGCTGTGCCAGCGTCTGCGCTGCCGGACTTTCCGAACAGCTTGTCGATAAATTTTTTGATCATGTAAAACTAGATAAACAGGTCAAGTATGCGCCATCCACGCTCTGTGGCGAGGGCCCGCAGGCGCGCATCGGGGTTGGTGGCCACCGGGTGGGTGGCCCGCTCCAGCAGGGCGAGGTCGTTCATGGAGTCGGTGTAGAAGGTGGTCTCCACGTCGCCCCAGCCCAGCCCGCGGGCTGCCAGCCATTGTTCCATGCGGGTCACTTTCCCGTCGCGGGCCGACGGCGTGCCCCTGATTTCACCGGTGACCCAGCCTGCGGCGTCGCGCTCCAGTTCCACCGCAATCAGCTCCGGCACACCGAAAGCGTCGGCAATCGGGCGCGTCACAAATTCGTTGGTGGCCGTGACAATCACCAGTTCCTCGCCGGCAGCGCGGTGGCCGTCCACCAGCGCCAGCGCCTGGTGCGTGATGGCCGGTTGCACCACCTCCTGCATGAAGCGGGCGTGGGCTGCCGCCGACGCGGCTGCACCCTGCTCGCGGATGGCCTGGGTGGCAAAGCGCACGTAGTCATGGATGTCCAGCGTGCCGGCGCGGTAGTGCTCGAAAAACTCGGCATTGCGGCGCTTGAATTCGGTGCTGTCGCACCAGCCCAGCGCAATGGTGAATTCACCCCACTCGTAGTCCGAATCGATCGGGATCAGTGTGTGGTCGAGGTCAAACAGCGCGATCTTTTTCTTGTCGGTCATTCACTTTCCAGCATGGACTTGATGAGCGGGATGGTGATGGCGCGCTGGGTCTGCAGCGCGTAGGCATCCAGCTGGTCGAGCAGTTGCATCAGGCTGCCCAGGTCGCGCGAGAAGCGGGTGAGCATGAAGTCCATCGCGTCATCGCTCAAAAACACGCCGCGGGCATCGGCCTCGCGCCGCAGCACGGCGCGGCGCTCGGTCTCGCTCAAGGCCTGCAGCGCGAACACATGGCCCCAGCCCAGGCGGGTGCGCAGGTCTTCCCGCAGGGCCAGATCGGCGGGCGGCACCAGGCCGGCCGCCAGCACCCAGCGGGGGTGGCCGTCGGAGGCGTTGAGCGCGTTGACGAACCAGTTGAAGGCCGCCTGCTGCTGCACGGCGGTGTAGAGGTGGCAGTCGTCCAGGATTACCGCGGCCCAGGCCTCGTTGTACTCGGGCGGCTCCAGCATGGAGGCGTCGAGCCAGCCGCTGGCCGCCCCCTGCTCGCGCAGCGCTTCCCGCACCGCCTTGAGCAGATGCGTCTTGCCGCTGGCCGACTCGCCCCACAGGTAGGTGGGCACGGGCGAGCGCAGCGTGTTGCCGGCCCACAGCGCCAGGTGCTTGAGCGCGGCCTCGTTCGGTCCGCCAAAGAAATTGGCGAACGAGGGGGCCGAGGCCAGCCCGATGTCCAGCGCGATCTGCTTCAAGACGGTCTCATGCCTTCATTCACCTGCAAACAGCCATGGCGTGCCATGGCTTCAGCCTGCCTTGTTGTAAAGCCGGCTGCCCAGGTAGCTCCTGCGCACACGGCGAATGCCCACCAGCAGCACGGCGCTGGCCGGCAGGGCAATCAGCACGCCGACAAAGCCGAACACCTGGCCAAAGGCCAGCAGGGCGAAAATCACCGCCAGCGGATGCAGGCCGATGCGCTCGCCCACCAGGCGCGGGGTGAGGTACAGGCTTTCCAGCACCTGGCCCAGCCCGTACACCACCGCCACCATGACCAGCGCCTTGAGCGAGGCAAACTGCAGCGCGCCGGCCAGCACGGCCAGCAGCAGGCCCAGGCCAAACCCGACATAGGGGATGAACATCGCCAGCCCGGTGAACACGCCGATGGGCACCGCCAGATCCAGGCCGAACAGCGCCAGACCCACCGCATAAAACACCGCCATGGCCAGCATCACCAGCAACTGGCCGCGCAGGTACTGGCCGAGCACGCTGTCGGCCTCTTCGGTGAAGCTGTCAAACCCGCTGCGCAGGTGCGGCGGCACCAGTTCCACGATGCGGGCGACAAAGCGGTCCCAGTCCATCAAGAGGTAGAACAGGGCCACGGGAATCAGCACCGCATTGCCCAGCAACGCCAGCGCCACGCTGCCGCCCAGCTTGAGCGAGGACAGCACGGAGCCGAAGGCGTCTTCGAAATTGGCATTGAGGTACTTGAGCACAAAGGCCTTGATGCTGGCCACGTCCAGCGCCACATGCACGCCGAACTGCGACAGCCACGGCGACAAGCGCGTGTTGAGCCGGTCGGCCAGCAGCGGCAGTTGCTCGCGCAGCATGGGCAGTTCCTTGGCCATGATGGGGACGATGAGCAGCAAGAGGCCCAGCAGCACCACGATGAAGAGGAACTCCACCAGTACCACGGCAACCACACGCGGTAGCCGCCCTTTGCCCAGGCGGTCCAGGCGGTTCACCAGCGGCGTGAGCGCGTAGGCCAGCACAGCCGCCACCACAAAAGGCGTCAGCACCGGACCGAGCAGCCACAGGGCCAGCACCGCCAGGGCGGCGATCAGGCCCCAGGCGGCAGCGCGCTTTTGCGTCGTGGAAAATTGCATACGTCCTTGAAGGAAATCTGACCCGAAGCAGCGGCACCGGGCCGGGAGGGACACCCGGGGTGCCCGCCCAGCGCCGAAAAGCGCAGGAAACGTGCACCCAGCCTGCCCGAAAGGGCGGCGGGCGCACCCTTTAGAATCCAGTACTCAATTCTATCGGGCTTGCCGGGGCTGACAGGACGTGCGTCCCGGTCCTTTGGCCCACCACCGCAAGCCCCTTCCCCTGCTGCACACCATGACCACCCCTTCCTCTTCTCCCCTGAGCTACAAAGATGCCGGCGTTGACATTGACGCCGGCGACGCCCTGGTGGAGCGCATCAAGCCGCTTGCCAAAAAAACCATGCGGGAAGGCGTGCTGGCCGGGATTGGCGGCTTTGGTGCGCTGTTTGAAGTGCCCAAGCGCTACAAGGAACCCGTGCTGGTCAGCGGCACCGATGGCGTGGGCACCAAGCTCAAGCTCGCCTTCGAGTGGAACATGCATGACACCGTGGGCATCGACCTGGTCGCCATGAGCGTCAACGACGTGCTGGTGCAGGGCGCCGAGCCGCTGTTTTTCCTCGACTATTTCGCCTGCGGCAAGCTCGATGTGGACACGGCAGCGGCCGTGGTCGGCGGCATCGCCAGGGGCTGCGAGTTGTCCGGCTGCGCGCTGATCGGCGGCGAGACCGCTGAAATGCCGGGCATGTACCCGGCCGGCGAGTACGACCTGGCTGGTTTTGCGGTCGGCGCAGTGGAAAAATCGAAAATCCTGACCGGTCAGAGCGTGCAGCCCGGCGACGTGGTGCTGGGCCTGGCCTCCAGCGGCGTGCATTCCAACGGTTTCAGCCTGGTGCGCAAGTGCATCGAGCGCGCGGGTGCCGACCTGCCTTCGACGCTGGACGGCAAGCCGTTCCGGCAGGCGGTGATGGAGCCGACACGGTTGTATGTGAAAAACGTGCTGGCGGCGCTGGCGGCTCATCCGCATTCTGAAGATGCCGCCTCACCCGGCGGCATCAAAGCCCTGGCCCACATCACCGGTGGCGGCCTGCTGGAAAATATTCCGCGCGTGCTGCCTGAAGGCACGGCTGCCCACCTGACAAAGGGCAGTTGGCCGCAAACGGAGCTGTTTGCCTGGCTGCAGAAGACGGCGGGCATCGACGACTTCGAGATGAACCGCACCTTCAACAACGGCATCGGCATGGTGGTGGTGGTGGACGCTGCCAGCGCCGCAGCCACGGCCAGCACCCTGCGTGCCGCCGGCGAGCAGGTACATCAGATCGGCGTGATTGCCGCGCGCGGCGACGGCGCCGCGGTCGTCGTCGGCTGACGGCACGAACCTGCAGCTAACGCCTGGACCGGTCGCGCTGCATGTTGCCCTCGCCGCACACCCCTCCTCCCCCCGCGGGTGCCACAACCCGCCTGCCCGCCACCATCTGGGCACTGGGCTTTGTCAGCCTGCTGATGGACATCTCCTCGGAGATGATCCACAGCCTGCTGCCGGTCTTCATGGTCACGGTGCTGGGCACCAGCATGGTCGTCGTGGGACTGATCGAGGGCTTTGCCGAAGCCACCGCGCTGATCGTCAAGGTGTTCTCGGGTGTGCTCAGTGATTTCTGGGGCAAGCGCAAGCCGCTTGCGCTGCTCGGCTATGGCCTGGGCGCGGCCTCCAAGCCGCTGTTTGCCATCGCCACCAGTTCCGGCATGGTGCTGGGTGCCCGCCTGATCGACCGTATCGGCAAAGGCATCCGGGGCGCGCCGCGCGACGCCCTGGTGGCCGACCTGGCGCCCCCGGGCATGCGCGGTGCGGCCTTCGGGCTGCGCCAGTCGCTCGACACCGTCGGCGCTTTTGCCGGGCCGCTGATCGCCATGGGCCTGATGCTGCTCTGGGCCAACGACTTCCGCGCCGTGTTCTGGGTCGCGATCATCCCCGGCGCCCTGGCAGTGGCCATGCTGCTCTTTGGCGTGCAGGAGCCCGAGCGCGCACCCGCCAGCGCGCCGGCGCGCCACGTCAACCCCGTCAGCCGCGCGAACCTGCGCCGCCTGAGCCCGGCCTACTGGCGTGTCGTGGTGATGGGCGGCATGTTCACACTGGCGCGCTTCAGCGAGGCGTTTCTGGTGCTGCGCGCCTTGCAGGCCGGGCTGCCGGTGGCCTACACGCCGCTGGTGCTGGTCGGCATGAACCTGGTCTTTGCAGCCGGTGCCTACCCCTTCGGAAAACTCGCCGATGGCATGCCGCATGGCCGCCTGCTGGCCTGGGGACTGCTGGTGCTGATCCTGGCCGATGGCATGCTCGCCAGCGCCGACCGCACGCCCTCGCCCGGCCTGGCCGTGGCGGCAGGCATCGGCCTGTGGGGTGTTCACATGGCCATGACCCAGGGTCTGCTGGCCACCATGGTGGCCGAGACGGCCCCGACCGACCTGCGCGGCACGGCCTTTGGCTTCTTCAATCTGCTCAGCGGCCTGGCCTTGCTGGTGGCCAGTGCGCTGGCCGGTGTGCTGTGGGACCAGCTGGGTGCCTCCACCCCGTTTGCGGCCGGTGCGGCCTTCTGTGTCGCAGCCCTGGGCTTGCTGTGGTACTGGCGGAAAGCCGCCAGCAGCTCTTGACCTGGGTCTCAATGTCCGTTTTTTGCTACAAAAAAACGAGCGCCCGAAGTCCATGAAATCAGGGTTCACTGGACTTTTCAATTTCTTTGTATCAAACTGTTCAACTGATTTGATTCTGGAGCATGCATGCCGGTCATCGCAGTCGTCAACCGCAAAGGGGGCAGTGGCAAGAGCACACTGGCCGCGCACGTGGCCGCCTGGTGCGCGCGCAACGGCAGCTCGGTGATGCTGGGCGACGTCGACCGGCAGCAGTCGGCGCGCAGCTGGCTCAAGCGGCGCGACCCGGCCCTGCCAGCCATCGCCCCCTGGGCGGTGGACCAGAAAAACATGCTGCGCGTACCGACCGGCATCACGCATGTGGTGCTCGACACGCCCGGCGGCATGCATGGTTTCGAGCTGGCACGCGTCGTGATGTTTGCCGACGCCATCCTGATGCCCGTGTGCCATTCCGTGTTCGACCGCGAATCGGCCGCCGCCTGCCACGCCGACCTGATGGCGCTGCCGCGTGTGGCCAGCGGACGCTGCCGCCTTGCCACGGTCGGCATGCGCATTGACGCACGCACCAATGCAGCCGACACGCTGCGGCAATGGTCCGAAGAGCTCCAGCTGCCTTTTCTGGGTGTGCTGCGCGAAACGCAGCTGTATGTCCGCAGCCTGGAACGCGGCATGACCATCTTCGATTTGCCGGCTTCAGCCGCCGCTGCAGACCTCGCGCAGTGGCAGCCCATCCTGGACTGGCTGCGGCCCACGCTGTATGCACCGCAAGCAGCCAATGACGCTGCCGCCAGCAGTCCGGCGGCAGGCGCCGTGACCGGGCTGGCAAGCCTCGGCCCGGCATCGCTGGCCCCCTCGCCCGCCCAGAACGGGCCGCGGGTACTGGGCGCCAGGCCGCTGCGGGAGCAGGCACCACCCACACGGCTCGGGAGCGCCCTGACGGGCAGCCTGATGCCGGCGCAGGAGTCCCTGGTGCACGGCGCCCGCCTGTCGGTGCACAGCGCGGCAAGAACGGTCACCCAGCCAGCGCCGGCAAGCAGCACACCCGCCCTGTCACGCCATGGGACTTTGCCTGAGGGGCTGAAGATCCCGCAGTTCCTCAAGCGCTAGGCTTGATGTTTCAATAGCCTGTTCCAGGCTTCAGCACTCGCCGCGGCGCAACTCCAGCAGGCGTTCGAGCATCGCATCGATGTCGAGCGCATCCTCGGCATGGGCCAGGTAGGTTTCCAGATCGGCCACGGCACGCGCCGCCTCTCCCTGCGCCGCCCAGGCCAGTCCCCGGTCACGGTATTCAATCCAGGCCTCGGGTTGCAGCACGATCAGGCGGTCCTGCACGGCAATCAGCCGCAGCCAGTCTTCCTGCGTCTTGTGGATTTCCTTGAGGTTGCGCAGCATGCGGCTGATGATGTCGCGCGGCGCGGCGGACTGCAGGTACAGGCCCATGGGCACATCGAAGTCGTCCGCGGCGCCGCTGCGCTGGCGGAAGGGCTCCAGCCGCTCGGCCAGTTCCTCGCGGCTGAGCGACTGGCCGCTGAACGGGTCGATCACCACCTGGCCCTTGGGCAGGTTGACCTTCACCATGAAATGCCCCGGAAACGCCACACCACGCGCGTTCAGGCCCAGGCCCAGGGCGAGCTCCAGCCAGAGCACGGCCAGCGTGATGGGGATGCCCCGGCGCGTGCGCAGCACCGCGTTCAGGTAGCTGTTGTCCGGGTCGTAGTAGTCGTTGACATTGCCGCCGAAGTTGAGGTCGTGAAAAAAGAACTGGTTGAGGCCGCGCAGCCGCTGCAGTGCGGGGGCATCGGCCGGCAGGCGGCGCTTGAGCCGGGCCAGCAGCTGGTCCACGTCGCCCAGCACCTGCTGCACGTCCAGATCGGGGTATTCGTCCTGGGCCAGGCAGATGGCCGCTTCCAGCAGGGGAAAGTGTTCGTCGCTTTCCACCAGGCAGGAAAAATACTGGAGCGGGGACGGTACGGCCAGATTGAGTTGCATGCCACTACTGTCTCACAAAGCCGCACGGCTTGCGAGCCTGCAGGCAGGGGATTTCAGCGCCGCAGCAACTGCCGCAAGGGCAGTCCGGAGACGCGAAGCGTTCCGAAATAAAGAAGGGCCGACGCAGCCAGCACGGCCACCAACAGCCCGATCCGCTCAAGGGGCTGGCTCTTCAGGCCGAGCCAGCCCACGGCAGTGGCGGCCCACAGCAGAAAAGCCCCCAGCAAGGCGCTGGCCCCCACCACACGCGCCACAAATGCGCCCCAGCCGGGAGCAGGGGAATAGCTGCCGCGGCGGATCAGTCCCACCAGCAGCCAGGTGGCATTGACCAGCGCGCCCAGCCCGATGGCCAGCGCCAGGCCGGCCTGCTGCAAAAGTGGCACCAGCGCCACATTCAGGAACTGGGTGATGACCAGCACCACCACGGCGATCTTCACCGGTGTCTTGATGTCCTGGCTGGCATAAAACCCGGGCGCCAGCACCTTGATGGCGACCAGCCCCAACAGGCCGACGCCATAGCCCATCAGCGCACCGGTGGTCTGCTGCACGTCGCGGTCATTGAAAGCGCCGTAGTGGTAGAGCGTGGCCACCAGCGGCTGGGCGAAGGTGAGCAAGGCCACGCCGCACGGCAAGGCCAGCAGCACCACGATGCGCAGACCCCAGTCGAGCATGGCGGAATAGCGTTCGGCGTCGTCCGCCGCCCTGGCCGCGGCCAGTTGCGGCATCAGCACCACCCCGATGGCCACGCCCAGCATCGCGGTGGGAAACTCCATCAGGCGGTCGGCGTAGGTCAGCCAGCTGACGCTGCCGGGCGCCAGATGCGAGGCAATCTGGGTGTTGATGAGCAGGGATATCTGCGCCACGCTCACGCCCAGCAGGGCCGGCACCATCAGCCGGGCGATGTTGCGGGTGGCCGCATCGGCCCACGCCGCACGTACCGCCGACCAGCCGAGGCCAATGGTCGGCACCAGGCCCAGGCGGGCCAGTGCCGGCACCTGCACCGCCAATTGCAGCATGCCGCCCAGCATCACGCCCACGCCCAGCGCATAGATCGGCTCGATACCACGCGTCCTGAACCAGGGCGCCAGCAGCCAGGCCGCGCCAATCATCGAGACATTGAGCAATACCGGCGTGGCCGCCGGCACGGCAAAGCGCCGCCAGGTGTTGAGCACGCCCGACGACAGCGCCACCAGCGACATGAAGCCGATGTAGGGGAACATCCAGCGCGTCATGAACACCGCCGCCTCAAAGCCGCGCGGCTCCTGCTTCAGGCCGCTGGCCATGGCCCAGACCAGCACCGGCGCCGCCGCCACGCCCGCCACGCAGGTCAGCAGCAGGGCCCAGGTGAGCAAGGTGGCCACCCGGTCAATCAGCAAGCGGGTTTCGGCCTCGCCATGCCTGGCCTTGCTGGCCGCCAGCACCGGGACAAAAGCCTGGCTGAAAGCCCCCTCGGCAAACAGCCGCCGGAAGAGATTGGGGATGCGGAAAGCCACATTGAAGGCATCCGTCATGGCGCTCGCACCAAAGGTCGAGGCAATCAACAGCTCACGCACCAGACCGGTGATTCGCGAGACCAGCGTGAGCAGGGAGACGGTGGAGGCGGCTTTAAATAATGACACCGCCGGAGTTTAGCCCCCACGGTCGCCCACTGCGTGTGGCTCCCTGCCCCCCGAGGGGGCCGCCCGCCTGTGGCCCGGCAAAGCCGGTTCCACGGCTCAAGCTTGAAGCTCTCCGTTGATCTCCGGGGAATCCGACGGGAGAAAAAGGCTTCTTCACCAGCAGAAGCCGCGGGACTGGCTTCGCCAGACCGCAGGCGGAGTGGCCCCCTCGGGGGGCAGGGAGTGACACGAAGTGCACGACCGTGGGGGCACCAGTTCCACCGTGGGGGCGCTATAATGGAAGGCTTCGCTTTGAACATCCGCAGACTCCTCCCCAGGATTAAAGGAAACTACTTATGGCTACCGCCAAACCCAAGAAAAAGAACCCGCGCCTTGCGTCGGGCCGCAAACGCGTCCGTCAGGACGTCAAACTCAACGCTGCGAACACCTCGCTGCGCTCCAAATACCGCACCGCTGTGAAAAACGTCGAAAAAGCCGTTGCAGCCGGTGACAAGGACAAAGCCAAGGACCTGTTCGCCAAGGCCCAGAGCATTGTGGACACGGTTGCCGACAAGGGCATCTTCCACAAGAACAAAGCCGCACGCGACAAGAGCCGCCTGTCTGCCAAGGTGAAAGCCCTGGCACTGGCTCCCGCCAAGGCCGCCTGACCAGTTCAGGCAAACCGCCCGGACAGTTTCTCAACCAGACTGTCCGCCGTTTTGCAGGGTGCGCTCGAAGTGAAGCAGAAAAGCCGTCGAAAGACGGCTTTTTTGTTGGCGAATGCAAAACCAGGGGGCTCGTGTGCCCGGCATGTCAGCGCGGTGGCGCGTCCGGAATCAGGCAGGCTTCGACCGTGACCAGGTCGTTGTCCCTGGCGAAGTTGATGGCAAAGTCCCAGGCCATGGGCTCGGCTTCACGCAGTTCTGCGTTGACGACCACGCATTTCACCCCGTTGATTACCGTCGGCACGCACCAGGGCGAGTAAGTCAGGTGGCTGCCGGGTTGCGGCCCGCCGGGACGGAACTGGCTCATCACCCCGCACAGGCGGTCCGCCCAGTCGCTGGGCCGGAAGGTCTTTCCGTCACGGGTGATGCCCTGGATGAAAACTTCTTTGGCGGAGGATGAGACCATCGGGTGGAGGTTGGGCGCACGCCAGCCAGCGGGGAAAGGCGGGATGTTGCCCTTGCTGCAGCGCAGCACGATTCTATCCCAATCTTATATAAGACTTGCGCTCCACGGGCGGCGTCGGCACAGCCCGGCCCACCGGAAAGCCAGGGGCGGTTCTGCGCATCGCAGCCATGCACAATCGTCACCGGTGGGCCAGATGGCTGCGCCTAAAATCAGCCTCCCTTGCCCTGTTTCCCTTGTTTTTTCTGTTTGCCTCCGGAGTCAACCCATGAACGCAGCCCTGCCCACCCCCGTTGAAGCCGCCTCCCCCCACGTGATGAACACCTACGGCCGCCTGCCGATTGCGCTGTCGCACGGCCAGGGCTGCCGCGTCTGGGATGTCAACGGCAAGGCCTATCTGGACGCGCTGGGCGGCATCGCCGTCAACACCCTGGGCCACAACCACCCCGAGCTGGTGCCGGCGCTGCAGGACCAGCTCAGCAAGCTGATCCACACCTCCAACTACTACCATGTGCCGCTGCAGGAAACGCTGGCCGCCAAGCTGGTGGAGTTGTCCGGGCTGGAGAACGTGTTTTTCTGCTCGACGGGTCTCGAAGCCAATGAAGCCGCCCTCAAACTCGCCCGCAAGTTCGGCCACGACAAGGGCATTGAACGGCCCGAGGTGGTGGTCTATGAAAAAGCCTTCCACGGCCGCAGCATTGCCACGCTGAGTGCCACCGGCAACCCCAAGGTGCAGGCCGGTTTCGGGCCGCTGGTCGAAGGCTTCATCCGCGTTCCGCTGAACGACATCGCCGCCATCAAGGCCGCGACCGCCAACAACCCGAACGTGGTGGCGGTGTTCTTCGAAGCCATTCAGGGCGAAGGCGGCGTCAACCCGATGACCGACGACTACCTGCGCGAGGTGCGCGCGCTGTGCGACGAGCGCGACTGGCTGCTGATGATCGACGAGGTGCAGTGCGGCATGGGCCGCACCGGCAAGTGGTTTGCGCACCAATGGTCGGGCGTGAAGCCCGACGTGATGCCACTGGCCAAGGGCCTGGGCTCGGGCGTGCCGATTGGCGCTGTCGTCGCCGGCCCCAGGGCTGCCCATATTTTCCAGCCCGGCAACCACGGCACCACCTTCGGCGGTAACCCGCTGGCCATGCGTGCAGGCGTGGAAACCATCCGCATCATGGAAAAAGACGGCCTGCTGGCCAACGCCCAGCGCGTGGGCGACCACCTGCGCGGCGCGCTGGAGCGCGAGCTCGCGGCTGAACTGGTCAGCCAGAAGGTCAAGGAAGTGCGGGGCCGCGGACTGATGCTGGGCATCGAGCTGGCCGTGCCCTGTGGTGAACTGCTCAAACGCGCGGCTGACAACGGCCTGCTGCTGAGCGTGACGGCCGACACCGTCATCCGCCTGGTGCCCTCGCTCATCATGACCGCCGCCGAGGCGGACGAAGTCGTGGCCATCCTGGTACCGCTGATCAAGCAACTGCTCAAAGAAAAAGCATGACCGTGACGAACACCCTTCCGATCAGACATTACCTGCAGTTCAGCGACCTGAACGCCAGCGAGTACGCCTACCTGTTCGAGCGCGCCGCCATCATCAAGAAAAAATTCAAGACCTACGAGAAACACCAGCCGCTGGTGGACCGCACGCTGGCGATGATCTTCGAGAAGGCCTCGACCCGCACCCGCGTGAGCTTCGAGGCCGGCATGTACCAGCTGGGCGGCAGCGTGGTGCACCTGACCACCGGCGACAGCCAGCTGGGCCGCGCCGAGCCGATTGAAGACAGCGCCAAGGTCATCAGCCGCATGGTGGACCTGGTGATGATCCGCACCTTCGAGCAGACCAAGATCGACCGCTTCGCCGAGCATTCACGCGTTCCCGTCATCAACGGCCTGACCAACGAGTTCCACCCTTGCCAGATCCTGGCCGACATCTTCACCTACATCGAGCACCGCGGCTCGATCCAGGGCAAGACAGTGGCCTGGGTGGGCGACGGCAACAACATGGCCAACACCTGGCTGCAGGCCAGCGAAATCCTCGGCTTCAAGGTGCACCTGAGCACGCCCGGCGGCTACGAGGTGGACCAGTCGATTGCCGGTATCCGTTCAGCCGACAGCTACCAGGTCTTCAAGGACCCGATGGAAGCCTGCGCAGGTGCCGACCTGGTGACCACCGACGTCTGGACCAGCATGGGCTACGAGGCCGAGAACGAAGCGCGCAGACTAGCCTTCGCCGACTGGTGCGTGGACACCGAGATGATGAAGGCCGCCAAGCCCGACGCCCTCTTCATGCACTGCCTGCCCGCCCACCGCGGCGAAGAGGTCGAGGCCGACGTCATCGACGGCCCCCAGTCCGTCGTCTGGGACGAGGCTGAGAACAGGATGCACGCGCAAAAGGCACTTATGGAGTACCTTTTGCTGGGCCGTGTCGCATGACATGCGGCACGGTGGCACTGTCTCCAGACAGTGCCAGCAATCTGGTCAGGTAGAGGCTCATATCCGCGCAGCGGATGTGAAGTGGCCTTCAGGCCGCGTGCCGGAGCCAGAACAGGATGCACGCGCAAAAGGCACTCATGGAGTACCTTTTGCTCGGCCGACTCGGCTAGCGATTCGCCGAGGTTCCAGCGCTCTCGTATTTAACCGCGGCCCACAAACGGCATCTTGGTGGCCATGATGGTCATGAACTGCACGTTGGTTGACAGCGGCAGTGCCGCCATGTGCACCACGGCCGCGGCCACTTCCTTCGCGTCCATCATCGGCTCGACCGCGATCTCCCCGTTGGCCTGCGGTACGCCTTTGGTCATGCGGGCAGAGAGTTCTGTCAACGCGTTGCCAATGTCGATCTGGCCGCAGGCGATGTTGTAGGCCCGGCAGTCCAGCGAGATGGATTTGGTCAAGCCCGTGATCGCATGCTTGGTCGCGGTGTAAGGGGCCGAGTCGGGCCGCGGTGCGTGCGCCGAAATCGACCCGTTGTTGATGATGCGACCACCCTGCGGCGTTTGCGACTTCATCAGCCGGATGGCGCCCTGCGCGCACAGGAAAGAACCCGTGAGGTTGATGTCCACCACGCGCTGCCAGTCGGCAAAAGAGATATCTTCGAGCTTGCCTTTGGGCGCGTTGACACCCGCGTTGTTGAACAGCAGGTCCAGCCGGCCACAGCTTTGCCGGACGCGCTCGAACAGCGCATCCACCGACTCAGGCCGGCTCACGTCGGCTGCCATGGGCAATGCCCGGTCGGTGCCCGCGGCGTCGGCCACCTCCTGCAGCGCCTCCGGCCGGCGGCCGACCAGCACCACGCGGTAGCCCTCTTTCAGCAGCGCGAGCGATACCGCCCTGCCGATGCCGCTGCCCGCGCCGGTGACCAGGGCGACCTGGCCGTTGTGGTGGGTGTTGTCGTTCATAAAGTACCTTTTGAGGAAATGAAGCCAGGGAAAAGTGCGTCCATGCAAATTTTGCGCTTGTTGGAAATAACCGACACCACGCTATTTTGAGGGGTGCAAACTTCATGGCATGAACTCGCCAGCCCGATCTGAACACACCGCACGGTTGTGGGACATCTCCCCGGCCGTGGATGAGGCGTCCGAGGTGTTCCCCGGGGACACCCGCTATTCGCAGCAACTGCATTTTTCGCTCACGCCCGACTGCCCCGTCAACGTCAACCGCATCACGCTCTCGCCGCACACAGGGGCACACGCCGACGCGCCGTTGCACTACGCCCCAGGCGAAGCCAGCGTCGGCGCACTGGACCTCGCCCCCTACCTGGGGCCTTGCCGCGTGATTCACTGCATGGACTGCGGCCCCCTGGTGCAGCCACCGCACATTACCCACGCGCTGGCCGGCCTGCCGCCGCGCGTGCTGCTGCGCACCAGCCGGCGGGCCAGCCAGTCCTGGGCCTCCTTCACGGCGATTGCGCCGGAAACCCTGGCGCTGCTCGCCACCCGCCCTGACGCCAGCCCCTTGCTGCTGGTGGGCATCGATACCCCCAGCGTGGACCCGGCCAACAGCCAGGACCTGCCCAGCCACCACCAGTTGCTACGGCACCACCTGCGCGTGCTGGAAAACCTGGTGCTCGACGACGTGCCCGAGGGCGACTACGAACTCATTGCCCTGCCGCTGAAGTGGACGCGGGCCGATGCCTCCCCCGTGCGCGCCGTGCTGCGCACCCTGCCCTGATGTTTTGCAAACACCCTGACGGCCATGACCACCCTTGACCACTGCCGCGCGCTGGATGCGCAAGACCCGCTGCACGCGCTGCGCGATCTGTTCCACCTGCCTGAGGGTGTGATCTACCTCGACGGCAACTCGCTTGGCGTGTTGCCGAAAGCCACAGCAGCCCGCGTGGCGGCCGCCGTGACCGCCGAGTGGGGGCAAGGCCTGATTCGCTCATGGAACAGCGCCGGCTGGTTCGACCTGCCGCAGCGCCTGGGTGACCAGATTGCCCGGCTGGTCGGTGCCCGGCCGGGTGAAGTGGTGGCCACCGACAGCACCTCCATCAACCTCTACAAGGTGCTGAGCGCGGCGCTCCACATCGCCGCGCAGGACGCACCCGCCCGCAAGGTGATCGTGAGCGAGCGCAGCAACTTCCCCACTGATTTGTACATCGCGGAGGCGCTGTGCCAGGAGCGTGGCTATACGCTGCAAATGGTAGAGCCGGAGGCTATCCTCCATGCGCTGACCGACGAGGTGGCGGTGCTGATGCTGACCCATGTGAACTACCGCACCGGTGCCATGCATGACATGGGCGCGGTGACCGCTGCCGCACACAGCGCAGGCATCCTCGCGGTGTGGGACCTGGCACACAGCGCCGGCGCGGTGCCCGTTGACCTGCACGCGGCCCACGCCGACTTCGCCATCGGCTGCGGCTACAAGTACCTCAATGGTGGCCCCGGCGCGCCAGCGTTCGTTTGGGTCAACCCGAAGCATGCTGATCGTTTCTGGCAACCGCTGGCCGGCTGGTGGGGCCATGCGGCGCCGTTCGAGTTCACGCCAGCGTACCGCCCGGCACCCGGCATTGCCCGCTACCTGTGCGGCACGCAGCCGATCCTGAGCCTCACTGCACTGGCTTGCGGACTCGACACGGTGCTGGCCGCAGAGCCCCTGGGCGGCATGCAGGCCATCCGCCAGAAATCACTGGCCCTCACCGACCTGTTCATCCAGCTGGTCGAGGAGCGCTGCGCCGGCCATGGCCTGGGCCTGGCCACACCGCGTGAACACCGCCAGCGCGGCTCACAGGTCTGCCTCACCAAAACCGAGGGCGCCTACGCCATCGTGCAGGCGCTGATTGCGCGCGGTGTCATCGGCGACTTCCGTGCCGGCGATGGCGACGCCGGCAGGCACCCGGACATCCTGCGCTTTGGCTTCACGCCGCTGTACATCGGCTTCGAGGACGTGTGGCACGCCGTGGAGCATCTGCGGCAGGTGCTGGCCTCCGGTGAATGGCAGCGCGCAGAATTCACACGGAAGCAGGCGGTGACCTGATGACACACCCCACCCCCTCCGACATCGTGCGCGACGAGAAAGCGCAGCTCGACTTCAGCGCGTCGATGAGCTACGGCGACTACCTGCAGCTCGATGCGCTGCTGGGCGCGCAAAAGCCGCTGTCGCCCGACCACAACGAGATGCTCTTCATCATCCAGCACCAGACCAGCGAACTGTGGATGAAGCTGATGCTGCACGAGCTGCACGCCGCCATGGCCAACGTGGCGGCCGACGAACTGGGCGACGCCTTCAAGAAACTGGCGCGCGTGAGCCGCATCATGGAGCAGCTGGTACACGCCTGGGATGTGCTGGCCACGATGACACCGCCAGAGTACAGCGCCATCCGGCCCTACCTCGCCACCTCCAGCGGCTTTCAGAGCGCGCAGTACCGCTGCATCGAATTCGCGCTGGGCAACAAGAACGCGGCCATGCTCAAGCCCCACGCGCACCGCCCCGACCTGCTGGCGAAGGTGCAGGCGGCCTACGTTGCGCCGTCGCTGTACGACGAAGCCCTGCGCCTGCTGGCCCGCCGCGGCCTGGCAGTGCCGGCCAGCCACACCGAGCGCGACTGGACCCAGGGCTATGTGGAAAGCGAAGCCGTGGAGCAGGCCTGGCTGGTGGTCTACCGCGACCCGAAACAGTATTGGGACCTGTACCAGCTGGGCGAGGAACTCACCGATCTGGAAGATGCTTTCCGGCTCTGGCGCTTCCGGCACGTCACCACAGTGGAACGGGTGATCGGCTTCAAGCGCGGCACCGGCGGCACAGGGGGCGTGAGCTATCTGCGCAAGATGCTGGATGTGGTGCTGTTTCCGGAAATCTGGAAATTGCGCACCGATTTGTAGGACACGGAGGACGCGCAGGGCAGCAAGACCGGCGGCGGGTCGCTGCGGCGTTTTTTTGCCTTCAGACAGTGCTACGATCTTTGAAAACGGTTTCATAGGCAGTTCATCGTGTCCTCTTCCCGCCTGCCCGCCCGCC
>CBHWCZ010000021.1:0-53190 GCA_966112355.1 uncultured Polaromonas sp. | reverse complement strand
CTGGTAAAGAGAAGAGCCCCCACGGTCGCTCACTGCGTGTAGCTCCCTGCCCCCCCGAGGGGGCCGCCCGCCTGTGGCCCGGCTAAGCCGGTTCCACGGCTAATGAATTGCGCCCCCACGCTTGTCGCTTCGCGTACTGCGCTGCCCCCCGAGGGGGCCGACCGCCTGCGGCCCGGCGAAGCCGGTTCCGCGGCTCAGCTGGTGGTATACAGGCCCGCACAGTTCCCGCTTTGTGTGGTTCGCTGTCCTCTGGAGAGTGCTGCGCCTGTAGTCTTGCGAAGCCAGTCCCGTGGGCACTGCTGGGAAGGCACTCGTTACCGTTCGCCCTGAGGTATCGAAGGGCCTGAGCAATCTGGAATCCGTTCGTCCTGAGCCTGTCGAAGGACAGGCCATCGCCTGCTAGACGCTGAGCAGGCCGCTGTGCGCGGCGACGTGCTGCAGCCAGGCCGGGGCTTCCGCCAGCGCCAGTGCGGCCTCCAGCGTGCGCGAAGGGCGGTCGCCGCCCTGGGCCATGAAGCCGATGGCTGTGAGCACTTCAGGACCGGCCAGGGGCAGCGCCTCCAGCTCCTGGTAGCCGCGCAACGCACCCACCAGCGCGCCTGGCATCACCGTGCAGACGCTGCCCTCGGACACCGCCAGCGACAGCGTGAGGATGGAGTTGGTCTCCATGCGCGGCTCGCACGGCACACCCGCATCATGAAATGCTTTTTCGACGATGGTGCGGTTGTGCATCTCGCGCGTGAGCAGGCACAGGGGATGGGCCGATGCCTCCGCCCAGGTCATCTGCGGTCCTATCTGGAGCTGGCCTTTCTGCTGGGTGGCGGCACGCCGCACGAAAAAGTAATGCTCGGTGTACTGCTGGATCTGCCGCAGGCTGGGGCCGTTCTTGCGCAGCCTGTCGGTGTAGCCCAGACCCATGTCCAGCGACAGGCTTTCCAGACCCGCCTCCAGCTCGTTGGAACTCATGGACAGCACGGTAGGAACAATGCCGGGATGGTGCGCATGCAACTGCGCACAGAAACGCGCGGCAATCGGCATGGCGGTGGGCACTGCCCCCACGCGCAGCGTGCCCTGCGGCTTGCCGATGCCGCTGTCGAGCTCCTGCTGCAGCAGGTCGCGCTCATGCAGCATGCGCTGCGCACTGAGCAGCACGCGTTCGCCCTCAGGCGTCAGTCCTTCGAAATTGCGGCCGCGCCGGACGATCACTGTGCCGAACTCGACCTCCAGCGCACGCAGCGCGTTGGACAAGGCCGGTTGGGTGATGTGGCAAGCTTGGGCCGCACGGCCGAAATGCTTGTGTTCATCCAGTGCTGCCAGGTAACGCAGGGAAGCCAGCAGATTCATGGAATGCGCAGGCCCCGATCAGGTGTCTTTGGAAATCTTGATGGTCGGGAACTTCGACGAGAAGTCCTTGGCCTTGGCGGCCACCGTGATGGCCATCTTGCGTGCCACCGCCTTGTAAATCGCGGCCACCTCGCCGTCGGGGTCGGCCACCACCGTCGGCCGGCCGTTGTCGGCCTGCAGGCGGATCTGCATGTCCAGCGGCAAAGCGCCGAGGTAGTCCATCTTGTAGTCGGCCGCCATCTTCTTGCCGCCGCCTTCGCCGAAGATATGCTCGGCGTGCCCGCACTGGCTGCAGATGTGCACCGCCATGTTCTCCACGATGCCGAGGATGGGCACGCCCACCTTCTCGAACATCTTGATGCCCTTCTTCGCGTCCAGCAGCGCAATGTCCTGCGGCGTGGTGACAATCACCGCACCGGTCATCGGTACGCGCTGGCTCAGTGTGAGCTGGATGTCGCCGGTGCCAGGCGGCATGTCGACGATCAAATAGTCGAGGTCTTTCCAGTTGGTCTGGCGCAAGAGCTGCTCCAGCGCCTGGGTGGCCATGGGGCCGCGCCAGATCATGGCCTCGTCCTGCGCCACCAGAAAACCAATCGACATGACCTGGATGCCGTAGTTTTCCATCGGCTCCATGTTCTTGCCGTCCACGCTCTCGGGCCGGCCTTCGATGCCCATCATCATGGGCTGGCTGGGGCCATAGATGTCGGCGTCCAGCAGGCCGACGCTCGCGCCTTCGGCCGCCAGGGCCAGGGCCAGGTTCACTGCCGTGGTGCTTTTGCCCACGCCGCCCTTGCCGGACGCCACGGCGATGATGTTTTTCACGTTGGGCAGCAGCTGCACCCCGCGCTGCACACTGTGGCTGGCGATCTTCACCGCCACATTGACGGACACGTTGTCCACCCCCGGCACGGCCTTGACGGCCGCGATCAGGCTTTTGCGAAAGCCCGCGATCTGGCTTTTGGCCGGGTAGCCCAATTCCACATCGAACGCCACATCGCCCCCGGTGATCTGCAGGTTCTTGACCGCCTTGGTGCTGACGAAGTCCTTCCCCGTGTTCGGATCGACGATGGTCTGTACGGCGTTCAGGACCGCCTGTTGTTGTGGCTGCTGCTCGGGTGGCATCGGGGAAGTCTCCAGTGAATCTGTGTGGGATGAGGGCGGCGTTGCGGGGGTGGTGATACGGAACGCCGAGGGGCAGGACTGCCGCGCACAGCCTTGAAGTCTAACGCCCCGGCCTGAACCTTCCGGTGCGCAGGGAAATGGCGCGGCGGCTGGTGGCAGCGCAGGCCCGGCAGCCGCCAGCGGCGCCGCGACTTAAAATCGCGGGCATTGCCAATGCACCCCGAGCCCCTTACCCACCCGACTCCATGACCCAGCGCCGCCTTTTTGTCACCACCGCCCTGCCGTATGCCAACGGCAACTTCCACATCGGCCACATCATGGAATACATCCAGGCCGACATCTGGGTGCGCTTCCAGCGCATGCAGGGCCATGCGGTGAACTTTGTCGGCGCCGACGATGCCCACGGTGCGCCCATCATGATTGCCGCCGAAAAGGCCGGCAAGACGCCCGAGCAGTTCGTGGCCGACATCGCGGCGGGCCGCAAGCCCTACCTGGACGGTTTTCACATCAGCTTTGACAACTGGCACTCCACCGACGCGCCGGAAAACCACCAGCTGGCGCAGCAGATTTACCTGGATCTGAAACAGGCCGGGCTGATTGAAACCCGCACCATCGAGCAGTTCTTTGACCCCGACAAGAACATGTTCCTGCCGGACCGCTTCATCAAGGGCGAATGCCCCAACTGCCACAGCAAGGACCAGTACGGCGACAACTGCGAGGTCTGCGGCGCGGTCTATGCACCGACCGACCTGATCAACCCCTACTCGGCCCTGTCCGGCGCCAAGCCGGTGCTGAAAAGCTCGGAGCACTTTTTCTTCAAGCTCTCCGACCAGCGCTGCGTGAGCTTTCTGGAGCAGTGGACACAGGACGGCAAGCTGCAGCCCGAGGTGGCCAACAAGGTCAGGGAATGGTTCTCGGTGCGCGAGAACGCCGACGGCACGAAGAGCGAAGGCCTGGGCGACTGGGACATCAGCCGCGACGCACCCTACTTCGGCATCGAGATTCCCGACGCACCGGGCAAGTACTTCTATGTGTGGCTGGACGCGCCGGTGGGCTACCTCGCCTCGCTGAAAAATCTGCTGGAAAAACGCGGCGAGAACTACGAGGCTTACATGGCCACGCCCGGCCTGGAGCAGTACCACTTCATCGGCAAGGACATCGTCACCTTCCACACCCTGTTCTGGCCCGCCATGCTGCACTTCAGCGGCCGCAAGACGCCCGACAACGTGTTCGTGCACGGCTTCCTCACCGTGAACAACGGCGAGAAGATGAGCAAGAGCCGCGGCACCGGCCTGGACCCGCTCAAGTACCTGAGCCTGGGCATGAACCCCGAATGGCTGCGCTACTACCTGGCGGCCAAGCTCAATGCGCGCAATGAGGACATTGACTTCAATGCGGATGACTTCATGGCGCGGGTGAATAGCGATTTGATTGGCAAGTATGTGAACATCGCCAGCCGTGCAGCAGGTTTCTTGTCAAAGCAGTTTGAAGGCATCGTGTTGCCGATGGATCAACTTGATGATGCAGGCACTAGCTTATATGTAGAAGTGATTGGTGCGCAGGTGCCCGTAGCTCGACTATTTGAAGAACGTGATTTTGGCAAGGCTACACGTGAAATCATGCTGGTCGCGGACAAGATCAATGCCTATGTCGACGTCGCCAAACCCTGGGTATTAGCCAAGCAGGACGCAGCAAAAGAGGAGTTGCACAAAGTTTGCAGCACTTTGATTCGATGCTTCGAAGTTCTCACCCGTATGCTTGCACCCATCTTGCCAGACACTGCATCGAAAGTCGCTAAGCAACTGAATGTGGATTTCTCACAAACTCTTGGGCCATCTGAGGTAGTTCGTATCAACAAGTATGAACACCTCATGCAGCGCGTCACCCCAGAGCAACTCGATGCATTGTTCGAACCCCCCGCATCCGCCGAACCCGCCCAGCCCGCAGCAGAGTTTTCCCTGCCCGGCGGCGAGGCGCTCGCGCCTGCCATCACCATCGACGATTTCGCAAAAATAGACCTGCGCATTGCGCTGATCGTCAACTGCGAAGCCGTGGAAGGCTCGACCAAGCTGCTGCGCCTGACGCTGGATGTGGGTGAAGGCACTGACCCGCAGGGGAACCCCATCATGCGCAACGTCTTCAGCGGCATTGCCAGCGCCTACCAGCCTGCCGACCTGATCGGCAAGCACACGGTGATGGTGGCCAACCTGGCACCGCGCAAGATGAAGTTCGGCATCAGCGAAGGCATGGTGCTGGCCGCCAGCCATGCCGACGAGAAGGCGCAACCCGGCATCCACGTGCTGGAGCCCCTGCCCGGCGCCACCCCCGGCATGCGGGTGCGCTGAACCGGTCAGGGCCACCGCCATTGGGCGTACGTCCGCAGCGGCCGGGCCGGATGCACAATGGCAGGGCATGCATCTCCCGGCCTACCTTGCCCCCTTCCGGCCCCGCCTGCTTACGGCGCTGAGCGGGTACACCCGTGAGCGGTTCTTCAAGGATGCCGGCGCGGGCATCACCGTCGGCATCGTCGCGCTGCCGCTGGCCATGGCCTTTGCAATCGCCTCGGGCCTGAAGCCGGAAGCCGGCATCTGGACGGCCATCATTGCCGGTGCGCTGATTTCCGCGCTGGGCGGCTCGGCGGTGCAGATTGGCGGGCCGGCCGGCGCCTTCATCGTCATCGTCTACGGCATCCTCGAGCGCTATGGCCTGGCCAACCTGCTGATTGCCACCGCCTGCGCGGGCGTGCTGCTGTTTCTGCTGGGATTTTTCAAGCTCGGCACGCTGGTGCGCTATGTGCCGGTGAGCATTGTGGTGGGCTTTACCAACGGCATTGCGGTGCTGATCGTGCTGTCGCAGATCAAGGACCTGCTGGGGCTGCAGATTCCCAAGATGCCGGCCGACTTCTTTTCGCAACTGCGTGTCATGGCCAGCCATCTGGACAGCTTCAACCCGCACGCGCTGGGGCTCGGGCTGGCCTGCCTGCTGGGGCTTTTTGTGTGGCCGCGGATTTTCGACACCCACTCCCGCGCCGCCAATGGATTCACCACCCGCTTGCTGAAAATGGTGCAGGCCGTGGAGGGGGTGCAGCTGCTGCGCGCCACGCGCATGGCCTCGCGCATGCCGGGGCCGATCGTGGCGCTGGTCACCCTCACGGCCTTTGCCTACTTTCTGGATCTGCCCGTCGACACGATTGGTACGCGCTTTGGCGGTATTCCGCGCACCCTGCCCGACTTTGCCCTGCCCGACTTTTCCTGGGGCACGGTGCGGCTGCTGCTGGCCCCCACGCTGACGATTGCCCTGCTGGGGGCCATCGAGTCGCTGCTGTGCGCCCGGGTGGCGGACCAGATCTCCGGGCTGCCCCGCCACGACCCCAACCAGGAGCTGATGGCGCAGGGCGTCGCCAACTTCGTGGTGCCGTTTTTTGGCGGCATGCCAGCCACCGGCACCATCGCGCGGACGGTGACCAATGTGCGTTCGGGCGCCTCGTCGCCGGTTTCAGGGCTGGTGCATGCCCTCACGCTGCTGCTGGTGGTGCTGGCAGCCGCGCCGCTGGCCGTGCATGTGCCGCTGGCGGTGCTGGCCGGCATCCTGCTCTACGTGGCCTGGAACATGGGGGAGTGGCGTGAATTTGCCAACCTGCGCAAGGCCAGCAGCCATTACCGCCTCATCATGCTGGGCACCTTTCTGCTCACCGTGATCTTCGACCTCACGGTGGCGCTGCAGGTCGGTCTGGTGCTGGCCTGCGTGCTGTTCGTGCGCCGCATGAGCAGCCTGTTCCAGGTGGTGGAGGTCTCGCGTACGGCCGATTCCGCGAATTTCCAGCTCTACGGCTCGCTGTTTTTCGGCGCGGTGGCCAAGATCGACCCGATCCTGAGCGTGGTGGAAAGCGCACCGCAGGGCCTGCTGATCAGGCTGGATGTGCAGTCCCTGCAGTCGCTCGACGCCTCGGGCCTGGATGTGCTCGAGCAGTTGCACAAGGCGGTGGTGCTGCGCGGCGGGCGACTGGTGCTGGCGGGGCTCAACGCCCAGCCGCGCGAGGTGATGGCCCGCGCCGGTTTTCTGGTACACATCGAGACGCTGTGAGCACAACCCGTCAGGGGGCTCCCGTCTACCGCGAGCCGCCTTTCGGGTAAAGGCTCTCCTCGTCCACCGACGCCGTGCCCAGCACATTCAGGTCGCGGTCGAACACCACGGTGAAGATCCGCGGCGTGTTGGGCGGGTTCAGGTAGCGCCAGTCGTAGTGGACTTCCTGCTTGAGCGCAAAAGGTGTGATCTTCATCGGCTTGCCCAGCATCTTGCGCACCTGCTCCATGCGCATGCCGGGCAGAATGCGCTCGAAATTCTGCGGCGCGAGCACCTGCCTGAGCGCACTCATCTTGCCGTCCGCCCCCACGGTGATCATGTAATTGACCATTCCTTCGGGCTGACGGTTGTATTCGAAGGTGCGCGCGCCGGGTGCGGCTGCGGCGCCCGCAAAGGGCAACTCCGACATGTCGGCTGCCGTCCAGATCTTTTCCGGCTCGCCAAAGCGGGCACGCACATCGGCCTCGGTGGCCACACCCTCTTCCAGCTCGGCAATGCGCTGCTGGTCGCAACCGACCAGCCCGAGGACCAACGACAAAATACCCATGCCCAGCACCCCCCTGATGGCCGCCCCGGGGCGTCCGCACGCCGGGCGCAACGACTCGCGCACGGGGTCTGAAAAAAGCGCCTGTTTCGAACTGAAACGGCGCAACGAAGCTGGCAACAAATCGCGCACAGGCGCTCCCCGGTAAAATCTGACCACTCCACGCAAAGAACAGTTTAGCCCCATGTCCATTTTCCGCCGCCCCGACTACACCTCCGACACCACGCAGTTCATTGAGCAGCTCAAGGCCAACAAGCCCACGCTGGAGGCCGAGCAGCGCGCCGGCCGTGCCCTGCTCTGGGACAAAAACCTGAACCGGGGCGACCAGGCCGAGTACGCGGAAGCCCGCGTCCCCCAGCAGCCCTATGTGTATGGCACCAGCGGCCACGACAACGCGAAGTAAGTCCTCCCGCCACGCCCGGCTGCACCATGTCGAAAACGCCCCTGACGCCCACGCTGGACGAGCTGCCGCCTGCCGGCGAGCTGGCCCTGCCGGATGCCTTGGCACCCGACATGCCGCTGGTGATTGACCAGGTGGCGCTGGCACGGCTCTATGGCGAGCCGCTGTTTGCGATGCCGCATGACCTGTACATACCGCCGGACGCCCTCAAGGTGTTCCTCGAGGCATTTGAAGGTCCGCTGGACTTGCTGCTGTACCTGATCCGCAAGCAGAACTTCAACATTCTCGACATCCCGATGGCGGCGGTCACGCGGCAGTACCTGGCCTACGTCGAGGAGATCCGCGCCACCAACCTGGAACTGGCGGCCGAATACCTGCTGATGGCCGCCATGCTGATCGAGATCAAGTCGCGCATGCTGCTGCCGCCCAAGAAGACGGCAGAGGGCCAGGAGCCGGAAGACCCGCGCGCAGAGCTGGTGCGCCGCCTGCTGGAGTACGAGCAGATCAAGCTGGCCGCCCACAAGCTCAATGAAGTGCCGCAGTTCGGCCGCGACTTCCTGCGCGCCCAGGTGTATGTCGAGCAATCCCTGCAGCCGCGCTTTCCGGATGTGAATGTGGTGGACCTGCAGGAAGCCTGGCGCGACATCGTCAAGCGCGCACGCCTGGTGCAGCACCATGTCATCAGCCGCGAGGAACTCTCGGTGCGCGAGCACATGAGCATCGTGCTGCGCAAGCTGCAGGGCCGCACCTTCCTCGGCTTCGAGGAGCTGTTCGATGCCAGGCGCGGCATGCCCGTGCTGGTGGTGACCTTCATCGCCCTGCTGGAACTGTCGAAGGAAGGCCTGCTGGAAGTCACGCAGGCCGAGGCTTTTGCGCCCATCTATGTGCGCCTGGCCTATACGCCTGCTTGAATACGGCCCCCACGGTCGCTCACTGCGTGTAGCTCCCTGCCCCCCCGAGGGGGCCGCTCCGCCTGCGGTCTGGCGAAGCCAGTCCCGCGGCTCCTGCTGGTAGGAGACAGAGCCCCCGGTGGCTCGCTGAATTACGTTCTTGCTGAGCCTGTCGAAGGATGCGCCTGCGGCGCCTTCTACATCCGACATACCAACGGGTCTTTTTACAGGCGACAGCGTTCTGTTCAAGCCGGCGTCTCGTCATGGGCTTTTTTGAATATCTGCACAGCCAATCGGTGGTTTTTTTGCACTGGCGAGTTCGTCCCGTCACACCTCAGCGCACCGTCCTACAACTTTTTACGTTTTGAGGAACATGATCGAAGCAGGATTGAAGGAGCTTCGCGATGAACGTAAAAATGTCCACCAGACTTGCTGGTGACGCCAGCCGGCGGATCAGCCACCAACTGCAGTTTTTTCTGCAGCAAACGCTGGGTATTCGGGGGCCACCTGCAGCAGTGGGTCGATTCCACCTCCGCCTTCTGCCACTGGCCTTGCTCAGCGTGAGTCCTCATCTTCTCGCGCAGCAGATTCCCGGCGCTGGCAGCCAGATCCAGCAAATTCCCGCCATTCCCACGCCACAGCAGGCCGCCCCCGAAATTCGTGTCGAGCCCGCCAAACCGGCGCCAGCAGCCACGGCAGATGCCACCCGGATCTTCGTCGATACCTTGCATGTGACCGGTGCCAAGGTCTATTCGGAAGCTGAACTGGTGGCCATCACCGGTTTCGTTCCAGGCAGCGAGTTGACGCTGTCCGACCTTCGCGGCATGGCCGCCCGGATCACGGCCTATTACGCCAGCAAGGGCTACTTTGTGGCTCAAGCCTATCTGCCGACGCAGGACATCCGGAACAAGACCGTCACCATCGCCGTGCGTGAAGGTGAATACGGCCAGGTCAAACTGAACAACCAGAGCAAGCTCTCCGACGCGATTGCCAACAACCTGCTGGGCGGACTGCACAGCGGAGACGCCATCACCGCCGCCCCGCTGGAAAGCCGCCTGCTGCTGCTCTCGGACATCCCGGGCATCCAGGTGCACTCGACGCTGGTGCCCGGCGCAGCACCGGGGACGTCCGACCTGGTCGTCGATGTGACGCCCGGCAAGCCGGTGTCCGGCAGTGTGGATGCCGACAACGCGGGCAACCGCTACACCGGCGAATACCGCGCGGGCGCTACCGTGAACCTGAACAATCCGCTCGGCCTGGGTGACGTCGCGACCTTTCGCGGCGTGACATCGGGCAGCGGCCTGAACTACGGTCTGCTGTCCTATGAGCTGCAGGCCGGCATGGGCCGGGTCGGCGTGTCGTACAGCCGGCTGCATTACAAGCTGGGCGAGGAATTTGCCAGCCTCCAGGCCAACGGCACCGCAGAAGTCGCCAGCATTTACGGCAGCTACCCGCTGATCCGTTCGCGCGACAGCAATCTGTATGTCCGCCTGGGCTACGACGCCAAGACCTTTCAGGACAAGATCGACTCGGTCGGTGCCGTCACCGACAAAAAAGACGACGTACTGACCGCCAGCCTGTATGGCAACCACCGTGACAACCTGGGTGGCGGTGGCTACAGCGCCTATTCGCTGTCGGGGTCGGCCGGCAGGCTCAACATCAAGACACCCGCCGCACTGGCCGCCGATGCCGCCACGGCGCGCAGCAACGGTGCCTGGAACAAGCTGGCCTTCAACGCCATCCGCCTGCAGCGCGTCACCGATACAGTGTCACTCTACGGTTCGCTGAGCGGCCAGCTGGCATCGAAAAATCTCGACTCATCGGAAAAAATGGAACTGGGCGGCATGAACGGCGTACGGGCCTACCCCCAGGGCGAAGCCGCTGCCGACCAGGGCTACCTGCTGACCCTCGAAGCCCGGCTGCTGCTGCCGCGCTTGTCCGCCAACATGCCGGGGCAGATGCACCTCATCGGGTTTGTCGACCACGGCGGCGTGACGATCAACAAGCAACCCTGGGCACCCGGCAACAACCAGCGCACGCTGAGTGCAGCCGGTGTGGGCCTCACCTGGAGTGACCCGGGCAATTTCCTCGTTCGCATGTACTACGCCCGCAAGCTGGGCAACGAGACCGCTCTGTCCGCGCCCGACAAGTCCGGCCGGTTCTGGGTACAGGCTGTGAAGTACTTCTAGAAAACACCAGCCCTGCCGCCTGCTGACTGGACCTTTGACCATCGAAAGACGAACCCCATGAACCGCATTCACCAATCCCTCTGGAACGACACTGCTCAAGCTGTTGTTGCCGTGTCCGAAAACACGCGCGGGACCGGCAAGAAGCCCTCGTCCGGCCAGCGTGGCAGCAACGCCCGCTTTGCGGTTCAGGCGCTATCGGCAGGTCTGATGCTGGCCTTCGGCGCCTCGGCGCATGCCCTGCCGCAAGGCGGCGTGGTGGCAGCCGGCGGCGCCAGCATCGCCAGCGGCACTGCCAACACCACCATCACGCAGACCACCGCGAATGCGGTGGTCAACTGGCAGAGCTTCAGCATTGGCGCGGGGCAGGCGGTGCAGTTCATCCAGCCGGGCACCAGCTCCGTTACCCTTAACCGCGTGCTCGGTGCAGACCCATCCAGCATCCTGGGCAGCCTCTCGGCCAACGGTAAGGTGTTCCTGCTCAATCCGAATGGTGTGCTGTTCGGCGGCGGCGCGTCGGTAAATGTGGGCGGACTGGTGGCATCCACCCTGGGCATGAGCGATACCAATTTCATGGCGGGGCAATACGCCCTCACCAACACCGGCGGCACCGGCACCGTGCTGAATCAGGGCACCATTACCGCCGCCGACGGGGGCTATGTGGCCCTGCTGGGCAGAAATGTCAGCAACCAGGGCGTGATCTCTGCACGCATGGGCACCGTGGTGCTGGCCTCGGGCAACGCCATGACGCTGGACCTGGGCGGCGACGGCCTGCTGAACGTGTCGGTGACGCAGGGCGCGGTGAACGCGCTGGTCGACAACGGCGGCATGATACGCGCACCCGGCGGCCATGTGCTGCTGACGGCACAGGGCGCCGGCAACCTGCTGCAGACCGTGGTGAACAACACCGGCGTGATCGAGGCGCAGACGCTGGCCAACCGCAATGGCCAGATCCTGCTGCTGGCAGACATGCAGACAGGCACCGTGAACGTGGGCGGCACGCTGGATGCCAGCGCACCCAACGGCGGCAATGGCGGCTTCATCGAGACCTCTGCCGCCCATGTCAATGTGCTGGACAGTGTGCGCGTGACCACCGCCGCACCCGCAGGCCTGATGGGCACCTGGCTGATTGACCCGCAGGACTTCATCATCGGGGCAGGCGGCAATATTTCAGGCGCCACGCTGTCGGGCCAGCTGGTCACCAACAACATCAACATCGTCACGCAACCGGGCCCGGGCAATGGCGATATCTTTGTCAATGAGGCCGTGAGCTGGACCGCCAGCGGCGGGCCCACCACCCTGACGCTGACCGCCACCCGGGACGTGAACATCAACGCCGCCGTGACCGCCGTCGACGGCAACTTCGCCGTGTGCTGCGGGCGCGACATCAATGTGAATGCGGCCGTGACCACCACCCGCGGCAGCATCCTGATGAGTGCTGGCAGGAACATCAACCAGAACGCAGCCATCACCGTCACCGACGGCAACCTGGAGATGTGCGCCGCCAATGACGTCAGCATCAACCAGGCCATCACCTTGACCCGCGGAACCTCTGACCCGACGCGCAGCCTGGGCCTGCCGCTGGGCCTGACGCTGCGTGCCGACAGCGATGGCAGCGGACCAGGTATTGCCGGGGGCACCGTGGTGTTCAGCCCGACGGCACCCATGGTGACCGTCACCGGCCCCAACGCACCCGTCAACATTTACTACAACCCGATTTCCTACACCTCACCGACTGATTTTTCCAACAAGTTCACATTGACCGGCGGGGCCACCTTGACGCAGCACATGCTGGTCTTCCCTGAAGTCAGCAAGACCTTCGATGGGACGACCACCGCCGTCTTCACTGGTTTGAAAGGGAACCCCTCAGGTGTTTCCCTTATCGCTGACCCTGGCAGCAGCGCGACGTTTGACACTTTCGATCCTGGCACAGGAAAAACGGTCACCTTCAGCGGCTATCGTCTCGGGGGACCCAATGCCAGCCTGTACTCGCTTCCAGAGTCCTGCTGCGCGCCCATTGCCGGCAAAACGCGTGGTGACATCACACCCGCCGCTATCCGCACGTCCACTGTCTTTGCTGCCGTGACGACAGGCGCGACGTCAGTCCTCGGCGACTTTGCGTCTTATCCCGCAGGGTTCATGCCCGCCAGCTGGCCCACCTACGGCGAAGGTGACCTTTACCTGCCCGTGGGTGCTGCGGTGGACAGCCCGGCGCCGGTCGAACTGGTACCCGAAAAATACGTCGCACCGCGCTACGCTCCCCGGCCGCAGCGGAACTGAACATGCGCCATCCTGATGCCCGTGCCGGCACGCCATGGCAGCGGTATGCACTGACCGCGCTGTGCCTGGCTGTGGGACTTGCGCTCTTCGCGGGCCGTACTGCGCGGGCCCAGACAGCCGCAGCGCCAGCCCACGACGGCGTGCAGGCCCGCCACGCCGATTTCGGCAAGGAGCACCCCTCCGGCGAAGCCCTGCACACCGCCAACTGGATCGTGGACTCCGGCGACAACCAGCGCATGCCCTTTGTCATCATCGACAAGGTCAACGCCAGGGTGTTCGTCTTTGACGCGCTGGGCCATCTGAAGGGTGCGGCCGCCGCCTTGCTGGGTCTGGCCCGCGGCGACGACTCCACACCCGGCATTGGCCAGCGCAAGCTGTCCACCATACGCCCCGAGGAGCGCACCACGCCGGCAGGCCGTTTTGTGGCTTCGCTCGACCGTGATCCGCATGGCGTCGAGATGCTGTGGGTGGATTACGAAACAGCCATTTCCATGCACCGCGTGGTGACGTCCAACGCGCGCGAGCACCGCGCCCAGCGGCTGGCCACTCCCACGGCGGACGACAACCGCATCTCCTATGGCTGCATCAACGTACCCGCCGCGTTCTACGACAAGGTGATCAGCCCGGCATTCACCGGCACCAGCGGTGTCGTCTACATCCTGCCGGAAACACGGACGGCGCGGGAGGTCTTCAAGTCCTACGACGTGGCGGAACGGGCCTCGTCACCTGCACCGGGTACCGTGCCAACCAACCGCTGAGTTTCTGCTTTACGGGTAAGTAGGCAAGGCCGACGGCCGCGCCTCACATCAGCGGCCTGCCGCGGTGAACTATCATCGCCCGCCAACAGCGCCAGTTCTGGCGCCTGTTCTCGTGCCTTTTCACGCCAGAACCTGCTCCTGAAGAAATCTGATGCCCCCTCGCCATCCCGAAGCTGCGCCGCACACACCCTCCAGGCACTTTGACGTGCTCATCATCGGCAGTGGTCTGGCCGGTTTGACGGCAGCGCTGCAACTGGCGCCGGCGAAACGCGTGGCCATCGTCACCAAGAAGGCATTGAGCGACGGGGCCAGCACCTGGGCGCAGGGCGGCATGGCGGCCGTGCTCGCCCCCACCGACTCCTTCGACGCCCATGTGCAGGACACGCTGATCGCCGGTGACGGCCTGTGTGATCTGGACGCGACCCGCGCCGTGGTGCAGGGCGCACCCGCCGCGATTGACTGGCTGCGCGCCATGGGCGTGGATTTTTCGCAGGACGGCGACCAGCCGGGCACCCTGCACCTGACGCGCGAGGGCGGACACAGCCAGCGGCGCATTGTTCACGCGGCCGACGCCACCGGTGCGGCCGTGCAGCGGGCCCTGGCGGCCCAGGTGCTGCGCACACCGGGCATCACGGTACTGGAGCAGCACATGCTGATCGACGTCATCACCGACCGGCAGCTTCACCCGCACACCTCCAGCACCGGCCAGCGCTGCCATGGCGCCTATGTGCTGCATGCCTCCACCGGCGAAGTGAAAACCTTCAGCGCCAGCCACACCATTCTCGCCACCGGCGGCGCCGGCAAGGTCTACCTGTACTCGACCAACCCGGACACCGCCACCGGCGACGGCATCGCGGCGGCCTGGCGCGCAGGCTGCCGTGTCGCCAACATGGAGTTCATCCAGTTCCACCCCACCTGCCTGTACCACCCCGACGCGAAGTCATTCCTCATCAGCGAAGCGGTGCGCGGCGAAGGTGGCCGGCTGCTGCTGCCGCCCTCGGCCGGTGGCGCACGCTTCATGCCCGCACACGATGAGCGGGCCGAGCTGGCGCCGCGCGACGTGGTGGCACGCGCCATCGATTTCGAGATGAAAAAGCACGGGCTCGATTGCGTCTATCTGGACATCTCCCACCAGAGCCCAGCCTTCCTGCAGGCGCATTTCCCCAACATCCAGCAGCGCTGCATGGCGCTCGGCATCGACATCACGCGGCAGCCCATTCCCGTGGTGCCGGCGGCGCATTACACCTGCGGCGGCGTGATGACCGACCTGGCGGGCCGCACCGACGTGGCGGGCTTGTATGCCATCGGCGAGACCGCCTGCACCGGCCTGCACGGCGCCAACCGCCTGGCCAGCAACTCGCTGGTGGAATGCGTGGTGCTGGCCCGGGCGGCAGCGCGGGCGATCGACTCCGCGCCGGCAGGGGACAGTACGGCACTGCCCGCGTGGGACGACAGCCAGGTCACCGACGCCGACGAGGCGGTGGTGATCTCGCACAACTGGGACGAGTTGCGCCGCTTCATGTGGGACTATGTGGGCATTGTGCGCACCACCAAGCGGCTGGAACGCGCGGCACACCGCATCGCCCTGCTGCAGTCGGAAATCCAGGAGTTCTACGCCCGCTTCCGCATCACACCCGATCTGCTGGAGTTGCGCAACCTGGTGCAGGTGGCCGATCTGATCGTGCGTTCTGCCCAGGGCCGGCATGAAAGCCGCGGCCTGCATTACAGCCGCGACTACCCGGAAACCGCCGCCGTGGCTGTGCCCACGGTCTTGACACCGCCGGCTTGAAACCGCCCGTTTAAGCAGCCCCCAGGTGGGGTTGAAGCCCGCTGCTCATCCGGCGGGCGGCTTCTGCGGTGAATGCCAGCATGCGGTCTATCGGGAGGCGGGCACGGGCCGCCAGCGCAGCGTCCACCTGCACCTCCTGCGCACCGGTTTCCAGCACCTGCGCCACACCGGCGAGGCCGTTCATGGCCATCCACGGGCACTGCGCGCAGCTCTTGCACGTGGCACTGTTGCCAGCCGTCGGCGCTTCAATAAAGGTCTTGCCGGGGTTGAGCGTGCGCAGCTTGTGCAGCATGCCGCTGTCGGTGGCCACGATGAAGGTGCCGGCGGCCATCTCGCGTGCGGCCTGGAGGATGGCCGATGTGGAGCCCACCGCATCGGCCAGCGCCACCACGTCGGCTGGCGATTCGGGGTGCACCAGCACCTTGGCGCCCGGATGCTCTGCCTTCAGGGCCTGCAGCTCGAAGGCCTTGAACTCATCGTGGACGATGCAGGCGCCGTTCCACAACACCATGTCGGCGCCGGTCTCGCGCTGGATGTAGCCGCCCAGGTGCCGGTCCGGCGCCCAGAGGATTTTCTGGCCCTGGGCTTTCAGCGCCCGCACGATGTCCAGCGCACAGCTGGAGGTCACCACCCAGTCGGCCCGTGCCTTCACGGCGGCGCTGGTGTTGGCATAGACGACCACGGTGCGGTCCGGGTGGGCGTCGCAAAAGGCGCTGAAGGCATCTGCCGGGCAGCCCAGGTCGAGCGAGCAGGTGGCGTCGGGGTCCGGCATCAGCACACGCTTTTCAGGCGACAGGATCTTCGCCGTCTCGCCCATGAAACGCACGCCGGACACCACCAGCGTCTGCGCGGCATGGTCACGGCCAAAGCGCGCCATCTCCAGCGAATCGGCGACCAGGCCGCCGGTTTCCTCGGCCAGATCCTGCAGGTCCGGGTGCACGTAGTAGTGCGACACCATGACGGCGTTGCGCGCCTTGAGCAGGCCACGAATGCGCTCCTTGAGCAAGGCGCGCCCGGCCTGTGTGGGCTCGGCCGGTACCCGGGCCCAGGCCTGGTGTGTGCCGCAGGTTGCTGCATCGGCGGAGCCCGGCTGCTCATAGTCCACGCGGATCATGGGCACCGCGGCGTTCATGCGGACCCTGCGCTTTCTGCCTCAAAGCGCATCGAGAAATCAACCGCCTTCACATCCTTGGTCAGGGTGCCGATGGAAATCCGGTCCACGCCGGTTTCTGCCAGCGTGCGCAGGCCCTCCAGTGTGACGCCGCCTGATATCTCCAGAATCGCGCGCCCGCGGTTGATGCGCACCGCCTCTTTCAGCGCGGCCAGCGGCATGTTGTCGAGCAGCACCATGCGGGCCCCGGCGTCCAGCGCCTCCACGAGCTCATCCAGGTTCTCGACTTCAATTTCCACAAAGTCCGCACGCGCGGCGACCTCGGCGGCGCGGGCCAGCACCTGCGCGATGCCGCCCGCAGCAGCGATGTGGTTTTCCTTGATGAGCACCGCGTCGTACAGGCCGACACGGTGGTTGGTGCCACCGCCGGCCACCACGGCATACTTCTGCGCCAGCCGCAGACCGGGCAAGGTCTTGCGCGTGTCGACGATCACCGCGCGCGTGCCCTTCACCATGCCGACACAGGTCGCGGTCTTGGTGGCCACGGCGCTGAGCAACTGCAGGAAATTCAGCGCGGTGCGCTCGGCCGACAGCAGGGCCTGCGCCTGGCCATGCACCTCGAACACCACCTGGCCGGCCTCGCAGCGCTGGCCGTCCAGCACACGCCAGACCAGCCGGGCCTGCGGGTCCAGCTGCCGCACCGTGGCCTCGACCCAGGCACTGCCGCACAGCACCGCGCTCTCGCGTGCCACCACCTGCGCGCTGGCCTGACGGGCCGGGTCAATCAGTCCCGCGGTCAAATCGCCCTCGCCCACATCCTCTGCCAGGGCGCGCCTGGCGTCTGCCCGGGCCAGCGATTGAAGTGTGTCGACCGAGAAATCAAATGACTTTTTCATAAGCAATCTAAGAAAGAACCGGCACAGTACCCTGCACTAAACTATCGAATAGCGCTGAAATTTGTCGCGAATGTTACAGCGACTGGAGCGCCAGTCTTCCGCCACGCCATCCAACACGGTGGTTGCCCTTTTCGTCCTGCCTGCACGCCCACCGCGCCCGCCATGTTCCGAACCCTGCTCAAATCCAAAATCCACCGCGCCGCCGTGACCCACTGCGAGCTCCACTACGAAGGCTCCTGCGCCATCGATGAAGATCTGCTCGACGCCGCCCACATCGCCGAAAACGAACAGGTGCACCTCTGGAACATCAACAACGGCGAGCGCTTCATCACCTACGCCATCCGCGCCGAGCGCGGCAGCCGCATCGTCTCGGTCAATGGCTCCGCCGCACGGCGCGCAGCGGTCGGCGACCTGGTGATCATTGCAGCGTTCGCCCAGGTGCATGAGGACCAGGTCGCAGGCTTCAGCCCCCGGCTGGTGTTCGTCACGCCCGAGAACCGCATCCATGAGCAGCGCTCGTCGGTGTCGGTGCAGCAGCCCTGAGGCTGGCACGTCACCCGTCCACCGCCCATGACCCGAGACAACGCCACCCTGACCGGGCGCAGCCTGCGCCACGTGTGGCACCCCTGCACGCAGATGAAGCTGCACGAATTGCAGCCCCTGGTGCCGATCGCCCGCGCCGAAGGTGTGTGGCTGCACGACTTCGAAGGCAGGCGCTACCTCGACGGCATCAGTTCCTGGTGGGTCAACCTGTTCGGCCATGGGCATCCGCACATCAAGGCCGCGCTGCGCGACCAGCTGGAGCGGCTGGACCACGTCATGCTGGCAGGCTTCACGCACGAGCCGGTGGTGCAGTTGTCGGAGCGCCTGGGCGCACTGACGGGCCTGGGCCATGCCTTCTACGGCAGCGACGGCGCCAGCGCCACCGAGATTGCGCTGAAGATGAGCGCGCATTACTGGCGCAATCAGGGCCGGGCGGAAAAGTGCCGCTTCATCGGCCTCGCGGGCGGCTACCACGGCGAGACCGTGGGCGCGCTGGCGGTCACAGACATCGCGCTGTTCCGCGAAGCCTATGCCCCGCTGGTGCGGCTGGCGGCCACCGTGCCCAGCCCTGATATGCGCAACGCTCAGCCAGGCGAGGGCGCAGCCGACGTGGCCCACCGCGCCGCCGCAGGCCTGGCGCACTGGCTGGCCGAACACCACGCGCAGACCGCCGCACTGATTCTGGAGCCCATGGTGCAGTGCGCCGCCGGCATGGCCATGCACGATGCCGCCTACCTGCGCGAAGCCCGCGCGCTGTGCGACCGCTACCAGGTGCATCTGATTGCCGACGAGATCGCCACCGGTTTCGGCCGCACCGGCACGATGTTCGCGCACCAGCAGGCGGGCATCCGGCCCGACTTCATCTGCCTGTCCAAAGGCCTGACCGGTGGCACGCTGCCGCTGTCGGCCGTGCTCACCACTGACGACGTGTACGAAGCGTTTTACGACGACGACACCGCGCGCGGCTTTCTGCATTCGCATTCCTACACCGGCAATCCGCTGGCCTGCCGTGCGGCACTGGCCACCCTGGAGCTGTTTGAACAGACTGATGTGCTGGCGCGGAACGCAGCGTTGGGCATGGTGATGGACCACGCCTTTGAACCGCTGACCCGGCACCCCGCCATCCGCCACGCGCGCCGGCTGGGCATGGTCTGGGCCTGGGACGTGGAAGCCGGCCCTGCTGCCCTGCCGCATTTCGCCCGGCGCTATGCGCAGCATGCGATGGCCCACGGCGTGCTGTTGCGCCCCATCGGCCGCACGATTTACGCCATGCCGCCCTATGTGATGGATGAAGCGTCCAGCCAGCATCTGGCGCAAGGCGCGCTGGCGGCGCTGCGTGCCACGCTGGCCGAAGAGGGCATGGCCCATGGCTGAGTCGGTTCTCCGCGGCCCCTCCGTATTCGTCACGGGCACCGACACCGGCGTGGGCAAGACGCTGGTCAGCACGGCGCTGCTGCACACGCTGGCGGCCCGCCACCTGCGCGTGGTGGGCATGAAGCCGGTGGCGGCCGGCACACAACGGGTGGACGGCGTGGACGCCAACGAGGATGTGCTCGCGCTGCGCGCGGCGTCCAGCTGCCGCGTGCCGCCCCAGCTGGACAACCCCGTGCTGCTGCCCGACCCGGTCTCCCCGCACATCGCGGCAGCCCGTGCCGGCGTGCGGATCGACATCGACCACCTGGTGGCCTGCTACCGCCAACTGGCGCAGCGGGCCGATGCGGTCGTGGTGGAGGGCGCTGGCGGCTTTCAGGTGCCGCTGTCGGCGTCTGAGACCGGCGCCGATCTGGCCCAGGCGCTGGGCCTGCCGGTGGTGCTGGTGGTGGGCCTGCGCCTGGGCTGCCTGAACCATGCGCTGCTGACGGCCGACGCGGTTCGTGCACGCGGGCTCACGCTGGCCGGCTGGGTCGCCAATCACATCGACCCGGCCATGCTGGCACAGGACGACAACATCGCCTTTCTTCACGCGCGGCTGCAGGCGCCGCTGCTGGCCACGGTGGCGTGGCAGCCCGGGCTGGATGCACGCGCGATCACCTTTGACCTGCCCGTGCCGTGGCCATGAACGCGTCGTGGCTCGATGAATTCCCGGCGCGCCTGGCCGAGCTGGACCGTGGCCAACTGCGCCGCCGGCGCCGCGTCGTCCTGCCGGGCAACGGGGCCGAACTGGTGGTGGACGGCCAGCGCCTGCTGGCTTTTTGCAGCAATGACTACCTGGGTCTGGCCCGGCACCCGGCCCTGGTGGCGGCGGCCTGCGCCAGCGCAGAGGCGCATGGCGTCGGGGCAGGCGCCTCACCCCTGGTGAGCGGCCACAGCGCCGCCAACGACGCCCTGGAGCAAGCCCTGGCGGATTTTGTAGGTCTCCCCCGTGCGCTCTACTTCTATGCCGGCTACGCCACCAACATCGGCATCGTGCCGGCACTGGTCGGCGCGGGCGACGCGATTTTCTCGGACGCACTCAACCACGCCTGCCTGATCGACGGCGCGCGGCTGTCACGCGCGCAGATCCACCGCTACGCCCATGCCGACCTCGGTGCGCTGGCACGCGAACTGGCGCGCAGCACGGCACCGCGCAAGCTGATCGTCAGCGATGCCGTGTTCAGCATGGACGGCGACACGGCGGACATCCCGGCCCTGCTGGCGCTGTGCGAGCAGCACGACGCACTGCTGCTGCTGGACGACGCCCATGGCTTTGGCGTGCTGGGCCCGCAGGGGCGGGGCAGCCTGGCCGCCGCAGGGCTCCACGGCATCCATGCCTCGCCACGCGTGCTGTACATGGCCACGCTGGGCAAGGCCGCCGGTGTCGCCGGTGCCTTTGTGGCGGGCAGCGATGCACTGGTGGAGTGGTTGCTGCAAAAGACCCGCAGCTATATCTTTGCCACTGCCGCACCGGCGATGCTGGCCAGTGCCCTCGGCGCCAGCCTGCAGGTGATGGCGCAGGACGAATGGCGCCGCACCCACTTGCAGAAACTCATCGTGCACCTGCGCTCCGGTCTGGCAGCAGGTCTGGCCCGCAGCCACTGGCAACTGATGTCCTCCCGCACCGCGATCCAGCCGCTGCTGATTGGCAGCAACGACGAGGCCCTGGCCGTGATGGAGGGCCTGCGCCTGCGCGGCCTGTGGGTACCCGCCATCCGGCCGCCGACCGTGCCGGAAGGCACCGCCAGGCTGCGCATTGCGCTGTCGGCCGCGCACACCGAAGCCGACGTCGGTCGCCTGGTGCAGGCCCTGACGGCCCTGGCGGCACAGGCAGCACACCAGACGGCGTGATCCTGAAGGTCGCTTCAGATAGACTCCAAAACGCATTTCAAGGAAAAAAGCATGTCCCACATTGTTGAGCAGCCCATCACGCTGCACCGCCCCCAGAGCCCCAAGGCCGGCACCGGTACCGAGCGCTGGAGCGTGGACGCGATCGAGGCGCTGTTCAACCTGCCGTTCCCGGAGCTGATGCACCGGGCACAAACGGTTCACCGCGAGCACTTTGACCCCAACCACGTCGAGTTCGCGACCCTGCTCTCGGTCAAGACCGGCGGCTGCCCGGAAGACTGTGGCTACTGCCCGCAAGCCGCCCGCTACGACACCGGCGTGGAAGCCAGCAAACTGATGGAACCGGAAGAAGTACTGGCCGCCGCACAGCGCGCGCAGGCCGCCGGCGCCACCCGTTTCTGCATGGGCGCGGCATGGCGTTCGCCCAAAGACCGCGACATCGAGAAAGTGGCCGAGCTGGTGCGCACGGTCAAAGCCCTGGGCCTGGAAACCTGCGCCACGCTGGGCATGCTGGAAGACGGCCACGCCGAGACGCTCCAAGGCGCGGGCCTCGATTACTACAACCACAACCTCGACAGTGCGCCTGATTTTTATGGCGACATCATCACCACACGGGATTACCAGGACCGGCTCGACACCCTTGCACGGGTGCGCGGCGCCGGTGTGAAAGTCTGCTGCGGCGGCATTGTCGGCATGGGCGAAACGCGCCGCCAGCGCGCCGGCCTGGTGGCCGAACTGGCCAACCTCACGCCCCACCCGGAGTCGGTGCCCATCAACCACCTGGTCAAGGTCGAGGGCACGCCGCTGGCCGACCAGCAGGACCTGGACCCGCTTGAATTCGTGCGCACCATTGCCGTGGCGCGCATCACCATGCCGACGGCGCGTGTGCGCCTGTCGGCCGGCCGCCAGCAGATGGGCGATGCCGTGCAGGCGCTGTGTTTTCTGGCGGGTGCCAATTCGATTTTTTACGGCGACAAGCTGCTGACCACCGGCAATCCCGACACCGATGCCGACCTGCAACTGCTGAAGCGCCTGGGCATGGGCCGCGCGGCACCGCTGCCGCGATAGCACCTGCAGACGTGGTCTGGCCTCCCTAAACACCGGCTCAACAAGTGGGTGGAAGCTGGTTAGACTCTCGCTAATTTCCGGACTCGCTGTATGACGACACCCTCCAACCCTTCCGCAGCGTCTGCCACGCCCTACGGCACCCTGCCGCTGTCATCCGTCCCGTCGGCGCGCAAGCCACTGAGCCTGCCGCGCCTGCGCGAAATGCATGCCCAGGGCGAGAAGATCACCATGCTGACAGCCTACGACGCCACCTTCGCCGCCGTGGCAGATGCGGCGGGCGTGGAGTGCATCCTGGTGGGCGATTCATTGGGCATGGTCTGCCAGGGCCTGACCAGCACCGTCGGCGTGACGCTGGAAACCATGCGTCACCACACCGAATGCGTGGCCAACGGCCTGCGCCGCTCCCAGGCCACCGCCTGGCTGATCGGCGACCTGCCCTTTGGCACTTACCACGAGTCCAGAGAGCAGGCCCTGCGCAGCGCGGCGGTGCTGATGCAGGCCGGCGCCCACATGGTCAAGCTCGAAGGCGGCGGCTGGACGACCGAGACCGTGCGCTTTCTGGTCGAGCGCGGCTTCCCGGTCTGCGCCCACCTGGGCCTGACGCCGCAGACGGTACACGCCCTGGGCGGCTACCGCGTGCAGGGCAAGGGCGAGGAAGCGGCCGCCACGCTCAAGCGCCAGGCCCACGAACTGCAGGACGCCGGCGCAGCGATGCTGGTGCTGGAGATGGTGCCCGCGGCGCTGTCGACCGAACTCACCCAAGAGCTCCATCACTGCGCCACCATAGGCATAGGCGCGGGCAGGGGCACCGCCGGCCAGGTGCTGGTACTGCACGACATGCTGGGCATGAACCTGGGCAGGATGCCGAAGTTCGTGCGCAACTTCATGGAAGGGCCGGACAACACCAGCGCCAGCGTGCGCGGTGCGATGGAAGCCTATGTCCGCGCCGTGAAGGACGGCAGCTTCCCGGTGGACGCCGTGCACGCCTGGTAAGCCAGCGCCGCCCCGACGCTTCCCCTCATCACCACAAGCCCCGCTGCGGCAATTCCCGGAGACACCATGCACATCGTTCACACCATCGCCGAGCTGCGCGAGCACCTGGCGCCGTACCAGCGCCCGGCGTTCGTGCCCACCATGGGCAATCTGCACGACGGCCATATCGCACTCGTCAAGCAGGCCAAGCCATTGGGTGATGTGACGGTCTCCAGCATTTTCGTGAACCGCCTGCAGTTTGCGCCGCACGAAGACTTCGACAGCTACCCGCGCACGCTGGGCGCCGATGCGCAGCGGCTGGAAGAGGCCGGCTGCAATGTGCTCTTCGCGCCGCGCGAGAAAGAGCTGTATCCGGAACCGCAAACCTACAAGGTGCACCCGGCCACCGACCTGGGCGACATTCTGGAAGGCCACTTCCGGCCCGGCTTTTTCATCGGTGTCAGCACGGTGGTGCTCAAGCTGTTCTCCTGCGTCTATGCCGGCAAACCGTCGGGCGTGGCCGCCTTCGGCAAGAAGGACTACCAGCAGGTGATGGTGGTTCGCCGCATGGTGCAGCAGTTTGCGCTGCCCATCGAGATTCTGGCGGGGGAGACCCAGCGCGCCGACGACGGGCTGGCGCTGTCGTCGCGCAACAGCTACCTCAATGCGATGGAACGCGCCGAGGCGGTGGAGCTTTCGCGGGCACTGCACGCGCTCGGTACGGCTGCCCGCACGACGCCCGCACCGGACCTCGCAGCGCTCGAAGCCCAGGCCATGCAGGGCCTGGCGCGCCGGGGCTGGAAGCCCGACTACCTGACCGTGCGCCGCCGCAGCGACCTGATGCCGCCGCAAGGCCCCTTGCCCGGCCAGCCCCTGGTGGTGCTGGGCGCTGCCAAGCTCGGCAACACCCGCCTGATTGACAACCTCGAAATCTGACAGCAACCCAGCCCCTGGCGCGCTTCACGGCGGGCCCCTGCAGGTATACAGTCTGCAGACCAAGTCGCTCACTTTCAGGGGAATCCGTCATGGCCATCGCACACGCCTCGTCGGGGCAACTGGTGGACGTTCAACCACTGGCAGACAAACTGTCCGATACCCGCACCTTTGCCCTGTTCAAAAGCCAGGAGCTTGAGGTCATGCGGCTGGTGGTGCCGGCGGGCAAGTCCGTTCCCGTGCACCAGGTGCGGGGAGAAATCACCGTGCAATGCCTGGAAGGCGAGATCGAGTTCAGCTCTGCGGGCGCCACCCAGCGCATGAAGGCGGGTCAATTGCTGTGGCTGGCAGGCGGTGTGCCGCACGGCCTGACCGCCTTGCGCGATGCTTCGCTGCTGGTGACGCTTGTGATGCCGGGTCGGGACACACCCACCGAGTATCCGGACTGATCAGGCGGGCTGATTCAGGCGAACCCGTCAGGCCAGTTCGGCCGTCGGCTCGCGCCCCATCAGCACCGCCACCGCGGCGGCCGGTTGCAGCTTGCCGTCAAGCAGGTCCACCACGCTGCGCGCAATCGGCATGTCCACGCCGAGGCCAGCCGCGCGCTGCACCACCGTGCGGGCGCAGTACACGCCTTCGGCCACATGACCCAGCGACTCCACGGCCTGCGCCAGGCTCTGGCCCTGGGCCAGCAGCAGGCCCACGCGGCGGTTGCGGCTCAGATCACCCGTGGCGGTGAGAACGAGGTCGCCAAGCCCGGACAGGCCGGTAAACGTCTCGGGGCGCGCACCCAGCGCCACCCCCAGGCGAGTCATCTCGGCCAGGCCGCGGGTGATCAGTGCCGCCCGGGCATTGAGTCCCAGCTGCAGACCGTCACACAGCCCGGTGGCAATGGCCAGCACGTTCTTGACGGCACCACCCACCTCGACACCCACCACGTCATCATTGGCATAGACGCGCAGGGTCGGCCCGTGAAAGGCCGCGACAAGCGCCTCGCGCACGCTGGCGTGCTCGCTGGCAGCCACCAGCGCGGTGGGCTGACCGCGAGCGACTTCCAGTGCAAAGCTGGGGCCGCTGAGCACGCCCGCCCTCAAATTGACGGCGACTTGCGCCCGTATTTCGTGCACCAGCAAGCCAAAAGGCTGGGGGACGGCCCTTACAGCGGCACTGGACGCGGCCGGGTCGCTTGCAGGCACTGCAGCCTCAAAGCCTTTGCTGAGCCAGGCCACCGGTACCGTCACGTCCTGCAGACGCGAGAGCATGGCACGCGCAGCCGACACCGGCGTGGCCACAATGACCAAATCCTGCCCGCCCAGTGCCTGGGCCAGCGAGGCCTCGCTGCCCCCCGCCACCCGCAGTGCCGGCGGCAAGGTGATGCCTGGCAGGTAGCGCGGGTTGCTGCGGCTGTCCGCCAGGGTCTGCACCAGAGAGGCATCGCGCGCCCACAGGGTGACGCGGTGCCGGGTCGCGCTGCTGGCCGCCAGCGCGGTGCCCCACGCACCGGCACCGATCACGAGGATGTTCATGGACACGGTCAGTCAACAGCCAGGGGCCGTATCCGTATCAATCAGACGATGATTTGTGGCGCGGATTGCGCAGCCGCGGCCGCTTCGACCTGCTGCTGTTCGTACATCGCCTGGAAGTTGATCTCGGCCATGTGCACCGGAGGAAAGCCGCCGCGCTGGATGACATCGGCCACATTGCTGCGCAGGTAGGGATAGACGATCTGCGGGCAGGCGATGCCGAGGATGGAATTCATCTGTTCGGCGGCAAGGTTGCGGATTTCGAAAATGCCAGCCTGCTTGGCTTCCACCAGAAACACGGTCTTGTCGGCGATCTTGGTGTGCACCGTGGCGGTCACGGTGACTTCGAACAGGCCTTCGGCCACCGGCGTGGCATCGACTCCCAGCTGGATGTCGACCGCGGGCTGCTCCTGGTTCAGCAGGATCTCGGGGGAGTTGGGTTGCTCCAGCGAGACGTCCTTGAGGTAGACGCGCTGGATCTGGAATACGGGGTCAAGATTGGCTTCAGCCATGGTGCTCTTTCGGGACGGGAATGAGGGTGGGGATGCAGGAAGGTCGGCGCCGGGCCTGGCCGGCGGCACGGGCACATTATCTCAGGCAAAAGTGCGTACCCCGCGGGCACAGCAGCCGGCCTTGGGCGCAATGCCGGGACGGGGCGCCGCGCTTTTTCAGGCGCCGTTGAGCAGCGGCAGCAGACCGCCACGGCCGTCCAGTGCGACCAGGTCATCGCAGCCCCCGACATGGGTATTGCCGATGAATATCTGCGGCACCGTACGCCGGCCGGTGATCTCCATCATTTTCTGGCGTTCGCCGGGCGTCATGTCGACGCGGATTTCATCGAGTTCCGTGACGCCACGCTGCTTGAGCAGCTGCTTGGCGTGGATGCAGTAAGGACAGGTGCCCGTGGTGTAGATTTTGACGGTTTGCATGGGATCTCTGGGTAATCGTCGCCGGGTCCCGGCGGACCCGGACGCACCTGGCAACAGCGTGAAGCCCGGTCGGGCGGCTCAGGCTTTCTCGAGGGGCAGGTTAGCGTCTTTCCAGGCTTTGAGCCCGCCGCTGAGCGATTGGGCCTGCTCGTAACCGAGTTTCTTGGCCATCGCCACGGCCCGGCCTGAACGGGCGCCACTGGCACACACCAGGATCAGCGGCAGGGTCTTGTTCTTCACGGCGCCGGCCAGCTTGTCCTCCAGCTCGTTCAGGGGCACATGCTTGGCACCCGTGACGTGCCCGGCCGCGAATTCCTCGGCGTCGCTCACATCCACCACCACCGCTTTTTCGCGGTTGATCAGCTGGACCGCCCCGCTGGCCGTCAGCCCGCCGGCGTTCATGCCGCTGGAAATCAGCGGCCAGACCAGCATGCCGCCAGAGGCGAGCGCTATCGAAATCAGCATCCAGTTGTCGATCAGAAATTTCACTTGGTACCCTTTGCATTTTTTCAGCGAACCCATGATTTTAGAATGGAGGGGCGGTTGGGTCCGCCGGGCCCTCCATAAGCCCTGGCCCCGACCTGCCCGTCACCCCCTGTTTCCCCCTCAGTTTCCTGCCCTTCAGACTCCTCACCATGTACAAACTTGTGCTCATCCGCCACGGCGAATCCACCTGGAACCTTGAAAACCGCTTCACCGGCTGGACCGATGTCGACCTGACCGACACCGGTGTCGAGCAGGCCAAGAATGCCGGCCGGCTGCTCAAGGCCGAGGGCTACGACTTTGACGTGGCCTACACCAGCGTGCTCAAGCGCGCCACCCGCACCTTATGGCACACGCTCGATGAAATGGACCGCACCTGGCTGCCGGTCGTCAACAGCTGGCGGCTTAACGAGCGCCATTACGGCGCACTGCAGGGCCTGAACAAGGCCGAAACCGCGAAAAAGTACGGTGACCAGCAAGTGCTGGTCTGGCGCCGCAGCTACGACACGCCGCCGCCGCCGCTGGAAGCGACCGACCCGCGCTGCGAACGCTCGGACCCGCGCTATGCCAGGCTGCAGCCCGGGCAGGTCCCCCTGACCGAGTGCCTCAAGGACACCGTCGACCGCGTGCTGCCCTTCTGGAACGAATCCATGGCACCGGCCATCAAGGCCGGCAAGCGCGTGGTGGTGGCGGCGCACGGCAACTCGATCCGGGCCCTGGTGAAATACCTCGACAAGGTCTCCGACAGCGACATCGTCGGCCTGAACATTCCCAACGGCATTCCGCTCGTGTACGAGCTGGACGCTGGCCTTCAGCCGATCCGCCATTACTACCTGGGCGACAGCGAAGCCGCCGCCGCAGCCGCCGCTGCTGTGGGTGCTCAGGGCAAGGCCTGAGCCCTCGCCGGCGACACCAACGCCTGCTCGGCCGCATTTCCTGTAAACACGGGGTAAAGCCTGCCCGGAAAGTGCTGCAATCAGCACCAAAACGGTACTTTTTCAACGCCCAGGGCGATGGCGCGAGGAACTGGCTCGCGGGGCCTTTCTCCAAGGTGTATATTGCTTCAAACACGGCGGGCAAAGGGCTTTCCGCCAGGCTTACAAAGGTATTCTTATGGGTCAGAAGCTCAAGATCGCAGGCTGGATTTCAATTGGTGCGGTCGCCGGTGCACTCACCACCGTACAGTTGCAGGCCGTCGCGCGTGGCGGCCTGACGCCGCTGCCGCTCGAAGAACTGCAGCAGCTTGCGGCCGTCTTCGGCATGGTCAAGTCCGACTATGTGGAGCCGGTGGACGAGAAAAAACTCATCACCGACGCCATCTCGGGCATGGTCGCCAGCCTGGACCCGCATTCCGTCTATTTCGACAAGAAATCGTTCAAGGAATTCCGCGAGGGCACCACCGGCCGCTTTGTCGGCGTCGGCATCGAGATCAGCCAGGAAGACGGCCTGGTGAAAGTGGTGTCGCCGATCGAGGGCTCCCCTGCCGACAAGGCGGGCCTCAAGCCGAACGACCTGATCACGCGGATTGACGACACGGCCGTGAAAGGCCTGACGCTCAATGAAGCCGTGAAACGGATGCGCGGCGAACCGAAGACCAAGGTGTCGCTGACGATTTTCCGCAAGGACGAGAACCGCACCTTCCCCGTCACCATCGTCCGCGAGGAAATCCGCACCCAGTCGGTCCGCAGCAAGGTGGTGGAGCCCGGCTACGCGTGGATCCGCCTGAGCCAGTTCCAGGAACGCACGGTGGACGACTTCGTCAGCAAGATGGAGCAGATCTACAAGCAGGAACCCAACCTCAAGGGCCTGGTGCTGGACCTGCGCAACGACCCGGGTGGCTTGCTGGATGCGGCGGTGGCCATCTCGGCGGCCTTCCTGCCCGAGAACGTGACGGTGGTCTCCACCAACGGCCAGCTCGCCGAAAGCAAGTTCACCTACAAGGCCGCACCGGAGTTCTACCAGCGCCGCAACGGCTCCGATCCGCTACAGCGCCTGCCGGCCGCCTTGAAGACCGTGCCGCTGGTGGTGCTGGTCAATGAGGGTTCCGCCTCCGCCAGCGAGATTGTGGCCGGCGCCCTGCAGGACTACAAGCGCGGCACCATCATGGGCACGCAGACCTTCGGCAAGGGCTCGGTGCAGACCGTGCGGCCCCTGGGTCCGGACACCGGCATCAAGCTGACCACCGCCCGCTACTACACGCCGAGCGGCAAATCGATCCAGGCACGCGGCATTGTTCCTGATGTGATGGTCGATGAAACCGCCGAAGGCAGCCCGTTCGCCGCCTTGCGCACCCGCGAAGCGGATCTGGAAAAGCACCTCAACAGCGGCCAGGGTACCGAAGTCAAGGACCCGGGGCGCGAAAAAGCCCGCGAGGAAGCCTTGAAGCGGCTGGAAGAGGAAGCCAAGAAGACACCTGAACAGCGCCGGCCGCCGGAGCTGGGCAGCGACAAGGACTTCCAGCTGGCGCAGGCCATCAACCAGCTCAAGGGCCGCCCCGTGCTGGTCAGCAAGACCGCCGTGGTGGAAACCAGGAACGAGAAAAAAGAGAACTAGGCGCTGCGCGCCGGGGCTGTGACGCAGCCCTGCGCACGCTGGCCGCGTCTCGCGCGAACCGCGCAGGACAGATGGCTGCTGACGCTCTACGCTGGCCCCGCATGAACGACGAACAGCTGCTTCGCTATTCCCGGCACATCCTGCTCGACGAACTGGGCATTGAAGGCCAGGAAAAGCTCCTGGCTGCCCGGGTGCTCATGATTGGCGCCGGCGGCCTGGGGTCTCCCGTGGCGCTGTACCTGGGCAGTGCCGGTGTCGGCCGGCTCACCATCGTGGACCCGGACCGGGTGGACGCCACCAACCTGCAACGGCAGATTGCGCACAATCTGGCGCGCATTGGCGAATTCAAGGCCGTGTCAGCGATGCAGTCGATTGCGGCCATCAACCCGGATGTCGAGGTCGTGGCTGTCACGCAGCGCGCAGATGCGGCCTTGCTTGACACCCTGGTCGCCGATGCCGACCTGGTGCTCGACTGCACCGACAACTTTGCCACGCGCCACGCCATCAACCGCGCCTGCGTCACCCACCGCAAGCCGCTGGTGTCGGGCGCAGCGATCCGGTTTGATGGCCAGGTGAGCGTCTACGACCTGCGCGATGCGCAGTCGCCGTGCTATGCCTGCATCTTTCCGGAATCAGGTCAGCTGGAAGAAACCCAGTGCGCCACCATGGGCGTCTTTGCGCCACTGGTCGGCATCATCGGCACGGTGCAGGCCGCAGAAGCCCTGAAGCTGCTGTGCAGCACGGGCCGGCCGCTCACGGGCCGGCTGCTGATGCTGGATGGCCGCGGCATGGAGTGGAACGAAATGTACGTCGCCAAAGATGCCCAATGCCCGGTGTGCGGGCAGTTGCATCGCTGAAACTGCCGCCCGCCTGTGGCCGGCATCGCGTCAGGCTCAGGGCTTGCCGAGGGCCTGCGGCGTCACCACCGCCCCCTTCTTCGCCGCCTGTGCCAGCACGGCCCTGCAGTCCGTGTCCTGACCGGGGCCGGTCTCTATCGTCGCGGCCAGGGCCAGCAGCGGGTTGATCATGCCCAGCACCACGGCCAGGCCCACCCGGCCGGCCAGCGCGGCCTTGTCCGGCCCGGCCGTCGGCGCGGCGAATGTGCCGCCAATCCGCAGCGGTGAGCGCAGGCTGAGAATGCTCTGGTCCTTGGGCTCGGGCTTCAGGAGGATGTCCAGGGTTTCGTTGGCCAGGTTGATCTGGCCTTCACCGTTGATTTCGGTGTCTGTGGTGTCCAGCACCATGGCGCGGCTGGTCATCAATCCCTTTTTCACGCTGAACGCCAGGGCCGCACAACGCATGTTCACGTTGCGGTCACCGCTGATCAGGAACTTGATGATCTCCCCGCCATCGAGGCCCAGGTACTCCAGCAGGATGTTGCTGATCTGGCCCTTGCCGGTCAGCACGGCCACGTCGCCCGACGCCGACGCCAGCATCTGCGCCACCGAGTTACCCCGACCATCCAGTGCCAGCTGGCCACTGATTTTTCCGAGGCTGCTCCGGGTCGTTTCCACCGCCGGCAGGATCTGGTTGAGCTGCAACGCCCGCACATCGAGACGTGTGCTGAAGGCCGCAGGCACCACATTGGCGTCGATGACCACACGGCCGTTGACGGTACCACCGGCCACGCCCAGCGCCAGCGGGTCCAGCGTCAGCACACCGGACTTCAACAGAATGTGCGCGCTGCCCTTGTCCAGCGGCAAGGCCTTGACGTGGTGAATGGCGGCCGCCGAGTAGGTGACGTCGGCATTCATCGCCTTGAGCCGGGTCACATCCAGGGTGGCGGTTGGCAGCACCTTGCGCGAAGGCGATTTGCTGCGCGCCGCTGCCGCGGGTGCGTCCAGGCCGACCACCGGCCCCAGGTCGGCAAAATCCAGCTGCTTCGAATGCAGCTTGCCTGTCAGCAGAGGCACAGCCTGTGTGGGGTCGAACACCACCTGACCACCCAGGTCCGATTGCCCCAGCACACCCTGTATCTGGCTGATGGCCCAGACCCGGCCGTCCTGGTTCAGCTTGCCCTTCAACCGGTAAGGTGGCGTTGACGGCAGCACCATGCCGACGAATTTGTAGAGCTCGTCGAGGTTGCGGCCGCGCAGATCGAAGGTGGCATCCAGGCCGGCCAGCGCCTGCAGGCTGGACACGGAGCCCGCCACCTTGAGTGAGGTTTTGCCTGCCACGGCATTGATCTCGATGGGGAACGGCCGCGAAATGTCGGTGCCCAGTTGCAGCACCCCCCCCATGCGGCCGTAGGCGACGAGAGGCTCTTTCTTCCAGGTTCCGGAAGCCTTGTAGCTCAGCGGCAGCTTGATGGCCGCGGGGTCTGTGGATGCCAGGTCAGCCAGCGAAAACTGCACGTCAATGTGCGCGCCTTCCGCAGCCGCGCGGTACACGAGCGAGCCACGGTCGACCTGCAGCGAACCCACGTCCGGCACCATGTCGGCGCGGGTGGTGTCGCGTGCCAGCGTCCATGTCCTGCGACCGTCCGGCTCCATCTGCAGGCCCAGTTGCGGCTCGGTCAGCACCACGCGCGGCAGCACCAATTTTCCACGGAGCAAAGGCCAAAGCTCGACATCAAACTCGGCCGCCTTCGCCTTGACCAGGTACGGATCGGTCGCCCAATCGGGGTTGGCCAGCTCCAGTCCGGTCAAGTTCACCGTGGTGGTGGTGCCGAGGTGCACGTCGAGGTGTTGCGTGATCTCGAACCGGCGCCCCAACTGGGAGGACACATGGCGGTTCAGGGGCTCGCGCAACATGTCCCAGGGGAAAAAGAAGAACACCAGCAGCAGGGTCACCCCCAATGCGGCAAGGCCCCACAGCACCTTGCGCAGCAGCGGAGATTCAAACATGACCTTATTCATACCTTGCAGCCCTGGGGTTATCCGCTGTCCACCGACGACCGCAACGACCTCTGCGGCAAGGCTGGACTGACGGGCTGGCGGATGCGCATGTGCGCTTGATTGGAACTACCTACTATCGGCTGAACCGGGGTGCGGAGCCGTCGGGAAGCGCGAGGAATGGGTGTGAGCGCGTGCCTACACCGCCGCCAAACAACAGATTTGGCGCCAGTGTGACGTCAGTAGGAAACCGCCTACAGGTGATACGCCGGGTCGCTGGCAGAATGAACCCACCACGGAAGATACATTAGGAAACACAGCGCCCTTCCGCCATACAGCCTTTCTGACACCTTCCGCAAGCACGCCGCACCACCTGGACCTGATCAGTGAGACTGAAGACTTACATCGTTGAAGACAACGCCACCATTCGGGAGAACCTGATTGGCACGCTTGAAGAGTTGGCGTGTGTCAACGCAGTCGGTACGGCAGAGACTGAAAACGAAGGCAAGGCATGGCTCGCGGAAAGCAGCAACGCCTGGGACCTGGCCATCGTGGACCTGTTCCTGAAACAGGGCAGTGGTTTGGGTGTTCTCGCGGCATGCCGCGATCGCCCCTCACATCAGAAAGTGGTGGTGCTGAGCAACTATGCGACGGCCGACATCCGCCGGCGATGCGCCCAGCTGGGTGTCGATGCGGTGTTCGACAAATCCAACGAGATTGACGCGCTGGTGGACTACTGCCTCCAGCAGAGCGAGCAGGGCGTCAGGGGCGCTTGAATTCAATCAATCAGCTTGTTCTTCAGCGCGTAGTAGGTGAGGTCGCTGTTGGAAGACAGGCTCATCTTCTCCATCACCCGCGTACGGTAGGTGCTCACGGTCTTCACGCTCAGCGACAGCGCCTTCGCGATGTCGCCCGCCGTTTCGCCCTTGGCCAGCTTGAGAAACACCTGAAACTCACGCTCGGACAGCTGTTCATGCGCTGCCACGTCGTTCGGCCGGTTCAGCTGTTGCGCCAGCAGCTCTGCCACGGCAGGCGTGATGTAGCGCTTGCCCAGCGAAATGACGCGGATCGCGTCCACGATCTCGGACGGCTCGCACTCCTTGTTGAGGTAGCCGCTGGCGCCCTGGCGGATCAGGTTCACCGCGTAGTGCTCCTCGGGGTAGCCGCTGAGGATCAGGATGCCCACGTCCGGCGCCTTGGCCCGGATCATGGCGAGCGCGTCGATGCCGCTTTGCCCCGGCATCGAGAGGTCCATGACGAGAATGTCCAGCTCGACATTGCGCACCAGGTCAATGGCCTCGCGCCCGCTGCCTGCTTCGCCGACCACACGCAAGTCGACCTGCTCCGAGAAAAACTGCCTGAGGCCGGACCGCACAATGGCGTGGTCGTCCACAATTCCGATCTTGATCATGTCGCTGTCTTTCTTTGCGCCTGCTAGCGCGGGCATGTGCAGAACGCCCAACACGGACGCCCTCATTGAGATGCAGTTGCCATTATTGACGAATTAGCTCACCAAGTAGTTACCGGAGTCCGCTGTGAAGAAATTTTCCATTCCCCAAATGGCCATCAGCCTGCCATTGGCCGTGCTGGCTGCAGCCATCCTGATCTTCATCAACGAGGCCAGTTTCCGGGAATCCACCGACGCAGCCGCCCACATCCAGGAAGCGCAACAGACACGCGCTGCGATCAATAAACTGTTGCAACAGGTGCTGGACGCCGAAACCGGGCAGCGCGGCTTCCTGCTGACAGGCGACCCGCGCTACCTCGAACCCTACAACGCGGCGACAGCTGACATCAACCAGAATCTGGACGCGCTGAGGCAGCTCTTCACACCCTACCGGCAGCAGCTCGACGAATTTGGCGTGTTGTCCCGGCATGTGTCGCGCAAGCTCGCCGAGATGGATCTGAGCGTGCGCATGCGCAAGGAAGGCAACGAAGACGCCTGGAAGTTTGTGCTGACCACCGACGTGGGCAAGGAGCACATGGACGCCATCCGGGAGCAGTCCGCGCGCCTGGCGGCCAATAGCATCACCAAAATGGAACAGGGGCAGGCGCAGATCCAGAAGACACTGCAGCTGTCGCGGATCGGCGTGGCCATCATGGCGCTGGCGGGTCTGCTGGCCTTTTACATGTACCTGCGCCAGACCAAGGCCTTGCTGGACTCGGGCAGACGCGAGCAGGAATCCCTGGAACGCGAGCGCGACTTCCTGGAAAAGCAGGTGCGCGAGCGCACGGCCAACCTGGCCGAGCTGGCCACCCATTTGCAGAACGTGCGTGAAGACGAGCGTGGCCACCTGGCCCGCGAACTGCACGACGAGCTGGGCGCCCTGCTGACGGCTGCCAAGCTCGATGTGGCGCGGCTGAAGTCCCGCCTGGCGGGGAACTTCCCCGAAGCACACGAACGGCTGGAGCACCTGACCCAGACGCTGAACAACGGCATCGCGCTCAAGCGCCGGATCGTGGAGGATCTGCGGCCATCGTCGCTGTCCCACCTCGGGCTGGTGGCATCGCTGGAGATTCTTGCACGCGAATTCGAGGAGCGCTCGGGGCTGGCGATCACGACCGATCTCGAGACGGTGGAGCTGGGCGGCTCGGCGCAGCTCACGGTCTACAGGCTGGTGCAGGAGTCGCTCACCAACATCGGCAAATACGCCGAGGCCCGTCAGGCAGAAATCAGCCTGCACAACTTTGACAACTACATCCTGGTCGAGGTCAAGGACAACGGCAAGGGCTTCCACGTGAGCAGCGTCGGACCCGGCAGCCACGGGCTGGCCGGCATGCGCCACCGCGTGGAGGCTGCGGGCGGCCGCCTGACCGTGACCAGCGAAGAAGGCCGCGGGACGCGGATTTCTGCCGTCCTGCCGCTCACACGCTGAGGCTGCCGCCAGCCTCGCACAGGGACGTGGCTGGCCTCCAAAACCGTCAGCCATGACCTACAGGTCGTGCCACCCGGCACTGACAGTGGCACACGCCTGCTGCCGATGAGGGATGGCGGCATCGCTGGGTAACCTTGCTACAGGCGCTTCAGTGGAAGCGTTCCATCGCCAGAGCAAGGAGCCCAGATGCTGCACTATTCCGTCGTTTTTCTTGTGATCGCACTGATTGCTGCCGTCTTTGGTTTCGGTGGCATCGCAGCAGGTGCTGTCGAAATTGCCAAGATCCTGTTCTTCATCTTCGCCATCATGGCCATCGTGAGCTTTGTGATCAGCCTGCTCCGCAAGAACTGACGCACTGCGCCCGTTCCATCCAGGCCACAAGCCCCTACACCCGGCCATCCCGCTGCCCTCTTCGCACTCTTCGCCCATCGTCCCGATTTCAACTACCCAGGATCTCTCCCATGAACAATCAAACCATCCCCAATGCCACCCGCGATGCCATGCCCGCCATGCGTCAAGCCAGCGATGAATTGCTGCAGTCTGCCGGCCGGGCCGTGAGCTCGACCCGCGACCACGCCAACGACGCGCTCGACGCAGCAGAACACAAGGTGCGGGAACTGCGCGGCAACGTCGATCCCGTGGTGGACATGCTGGCGTCCAAAGCCCAGAAACTCGCCCGCCAAAGCCTGGACATGGCTTCCGAAGCCAAGGACCGCGCCCAGAAATCACTGAGCCGTGCCGCAGATATGACCACGCGCTATGTCTCCGAGCAGCCTGTGCGCTCGGTCCTGATTGCAGCGGCAGTAGGCGCTGCCATGGCAGTGCTGATCGCTTCGGCCCGCAGCCGCAGCAAATCGGGCTACTGAAAAACCACTGCCCGGGCGCCTGGCGTCCGGGTCACCTGACGCCCCAACCCACCCCATCCTGCGACTCTCCGAAACCCCCGTCTTCATGCTCCACCCGATTTTCTCCACACTCGTCCAAAGGCCAGACCTGGTGGTCGACCATTTGTCCGGCTACGCCGCACTGGTTCGCCAGGAAGCGTCCAGCGCCGGTGAGGAGTTGTTGGGGCGGGTGATGGCCTGGATGCTGGCGGTCCTGCTGGCGATGGTGTTCCTCGGGCTGGCCGGTACCGCCTTGATGCTGGGTCTGTTGCAGGACCGGTTTCACTGGGTGCTGATTGCCGTACCCGGGTGTGTGCTGGTGACTGCCCTCGTCGCATGGCTGGTGGCCAGCAGGTCGCAGGTGTCGGAACGATTCCCGGAACTCAAGTCGCAGATTGACAGCGACACACGTGCACTCCGCACGCTTGGGTCGGCGGGATAGGCCCGGTCAACAGGCGAAACGGAACCACCATGTCAGACCTTCCCACCACCACCGCAGCCCAGCGCCTTGCACACAGCCGCAAGGCCTTGGTCGGCTATATGAATGGCGAGCCGTCACCCCGAGCCGCAGAAGATCGCCAGCCGGGCAAGCACCCCGACGGGCAGCGCGACGACGATGGCACCGTCTGGGGCACCGTGAGCCGGACGCTGCGTGTCTGGTGGCAACACCATCCCCTGCATACGGCGGTGGAACTGGCCGGCCCCTCCCTGGGCAGCTATGCCAGGGAACACCCGATGAAACTGCTGGGCGTCGCGGCAGTGGCCGGTGCCGCGGCCGTGGTGCTCAAACCCTGGCGCCTGGTCTCCATCGGCGGCCTGCTGCTGGCCACGCTCAAGTCCTCCGAGCTGTCGGCTGTGGTGATGTCGCTGATGTCACGCCATCCAGCTCCCGTCCACCCCTCCACCCGAGAAGAATTCCCATGAAAAACCCTGACACCCGCACCGACACCCTGACCCTGGACGAGCAGGGCCTCACGGCCGCGCGCCAAAGTCTGGACGACGGTGCGGTCACGCCCGCCTACGGCCCGCACCGCGCGGCGATCGTGAAGCTGCTCAACGACGCGTTGGCCACCGAGCTGGTGTGCGTGCTGCGTTACAAACGGCACCACTTCATGGCCAGCGGCCTGTCGTCGGCCAAGATTGCCGAGGAATTCATGGTGCATGCCAATGAAGAATCCGGCCATGCGGACCGGCTGGCCAAGCGGATTGTCCAACTGGGCGGCGAACCTGATTTTTGTCCCGATACCCTGACCCAGCGCAGCCATGCCGGCTATGACGAAACCAATGACCTGCAGGCCATGGTCCGCTCCAACCTGGTGGCCGAACGTGTGGCGGTCGAAGCTTACCGGCAGATGATTTCACTGCTGGCCGACAAGGACCCCACCACCCGCCGCATGCTGGAAGACATCCTGGCCGACGAGGAAGAGCATGCCGATGAGCTCACGGACTGGCTCGAAAAATAAAGCTTTCTGCAGGCAGGTCAGCGTGGTGCCGCCGATCTGCCAGCCTGTCAACTTCGCACCAATTTCACACTATTCATTCAAGAGGAAAACCATATGAAATACGCTCGCGCAATTGCATTCGCCGCTCTGGCCGGAATCACCATCATCGGCACGGGCTGCGCCGTCGGGCGTGGCCAGGAAACGGCTGGCGCCTACGTCGATGACGCAGCGATCACCACGGCTGTCAAGGCGAAATTCGTGGAAGACAAAACGGTGTCGGCCATGTCCATCAGCGTCGAGACGCTGAACGGCACGGTCCAGCTGTCCGGTTTTGCCAAGTCCTCCGCCGAGAAGATGCAGGCTGAGAACATCGCCCGGAACACCAAGAACGTCCGCGCTGTCCGCAACGACATCGCCATTCGTCCCTGAACTTCAGACAAGGCAGTCGTGACATGACTGCCCTCTGACCCGTGCGGCGGCCGTGAGGGCTGCCGCACAGGGAAAAAGCGGGCCATGGATTTCCATGGCCCGCTTTTTCACGTCTGTTGCCTGGCGTTGCCAGGGGCCGCTCGCCGCACCGGATCGAGCGCCCCGAGGACGCTTCAGCCGGCTTTGACGATGAGCTGGTTGTCCACAGAGCTCACTCCCTTGACACCCCTGGCCAGCGCCGCGGCTTTTTCCCGGGCGGCTTCCGTCGGCGCCGAGCCGGTCAGGGTGACCACACCCTCGCGGGTGCGGACGTCGATTTTCCGCATGCTGAGCTCACTGTCTTTGGCCAGACCGGCAGATACCGCGGCGGTGATGCCCATGTCATCCATTTTTTCGCCTGCACTCGTCGCTGTGCCCTTGATGGCTGTTTCAGCCTTCTGGGCACCGTCTTTCATGGCGGTGCCGGCACTGGACAGCCCGCTTTCTGCCTTGGCCTTGGCCTCGGCCGCAGCTTCGGTGGTTTTGGCAATGGCGCTGTCCAGTTTCTGGCCCGCTGTTTTTTCCTCCCCCTGCTTGCCGCAGGCCGTGAGCCCGAGGGTGGCGGCGAGCAGCACCATCACTGCAGCAGTGGAGGCCGGCGATGAATGCACAAGAGGCATGGGGAAAAGTGATTGCGTTTTCATGGTGATCTCCTTGGAATGACCCGGTCGATGGAATGCATGGGTGCACGGCATCGGGGTCAGGGACTCAGCATCGAGGTCCCTGCCGACGCGGGCACGGTTTGACTGTAGTCAGCGGTGTGGCCGCCCCGGGTCAGACGCTGCTGAACTCGCCGTAGGACGAAAGATGACGCCCGCGATCAGTGCGTCTTGTGGACGTGGCAGCTGCCATGCTCACGCCGGAAACGGCCAGGGTACACGGGGGCTGGATGCTGCTGCGCGAACAGGCCGGCGCGTGCGGCGCGGGCCTGTCGCTGTTCAGCCGCATACGGCCCCGCACGCCTGCCGGCATGGTAGGACCAGGCGTGGCCGGTGCGAACCATCCAGGCGCCTACATCCTCGCCGCGCTGGTCAATCCGGGCGAGCAGGCGTCCGTAGTCGTCATGCCGCAGGCCGTGGACGACCACCACCTGTCCCTGCAGGCGCTGGCGCAGGGCCTCACGGGAGGCCACGCCGCCCGCCTGACAGATTTCCGGGGCATCGATCCCTTCCATGCGCACGCTGAGCGGCTTGCTGCCGTCGTGGGCCCTGACCCACACGGTGTCGCCGTCCACGACATAAGTCACCACACCGGACCAGCTGGCCGGGGCCTGCGCCTGGGCGCCACCGGGCTGCAGGGCGCCGACCAGCCATAGCAGCGCTGCAGCGCCAAGCCGGACCAGGCGGCCATAACGGTGGCCGACACAGCGATCAGGCGGTGACAATCCAGCCCTCCAGAGGGTCCAGGTCCGCCGGCAGCCCATACAGCGGGGCACCCTGCTGCTGGGCCCAGGCGGCCTGCATCAGGCACAGCACCGCGTCCAGGCTGTCGCCGCTGGCATCGGCGGTCAAGGCATCCCGCTGGGCATGGCTGAGTTTCAGGCGCAGCGCCAGCCGCGTCTGGCCATGCTCCAGGCCGGTGATCAGGTCCTTGCGGGCAATCAGGCGCTCGGGGGTCTGCCTGGCTTTGTCGTCGCTTTTGTAGGATCTGGCGCCCAGCACCTCACGGGCGAGCAGGCCGGGGTAGCCCTCCAGCGCCACACGGGTGGGGTCGCCCGCATGAAGACCCGGCAGGTGCACGCCGGCGGCCAGAAGCCGGGGGATGCCGGCGTGCAGCATGTAGGCCACCGGGGGGTTCACCCACTTCATCGACGGGCTGGAACCGGCCGGCCGGTCGGCCGCGCGGTGGGCGAACTTCTGCCCCGCCGGGCGCGCATTGCAAAAGGCGGCAAAGGTGCTGCGGATCTCGGCGCGCTCCAGGCCCGCGTAGTGGCGGATCAGCCCGGCCCAGTGCAGGGGCCATCCGAGATGCACCACCAGCTCGCGCGGCAGACCGAAGGGGAAGTCAAACGCACCCAGCCACGGCCGGGGTTCGCGCAGAAACTGCTCAAAAGCCTCCAGCGATTCGAGCCGGTCCAGCCGCGCCAGCACGACCCTGCCACGGTCGCACGACCCCACCGCCACCACGATGGGTTTGCGCCGGGTGGGTCTGCTGGAAAAATCGCAGCCGAGCAGCAGCAGGGATGGCGGAGGAGACGTCACGGCAAGAACCCCGGGGCATTGAGCGAGCCCTGCCGCCAGCGCGTCCCTTTGTCTAGAACCCGGAGACTCAGACCCGGCCGCAGATGGAAGCCGTCGCCATCAGGTCTTCCAGCAGCGCGAAGGACACCTTGCCCGACACCGCATAGGGGTCAAGCTCGGCCTTTTCCGAGTACTTCAGCAGGATGGAGTGGTTGAGCTTGGACAGATTGACCTGGCCCATGGTCCAGCCGCTGAAGCGACGCTCGGAAATTTCCTCGAAGTGCAGCAGCACCACGTCCTTGTGGCGGGGGTCATGCTGGATATGCCCGAACAGCGTGCTGACGGCCATGCGCCCGCCTTCGATGGCCTGCAGGAAGATGCCGCCGCCATAGCACAGGATGCCCGTGATGCCGGAGGACGGGTTGTGCTGGCGCGACTGCGCCAGGATGCCTTCAATCGCCTCGGGGCTGGTGTCGACCGCGCGGCTTGCGTAAAGTAAACGGACGAGCATGGTCAGCCTTTCTGCGGGATCAGTGCGAGGAATTCGCGGCGCAACGTCGAATCTTTCAGGAACACGCCACGCATCACCGAGTTGATCATCTTGCTGTCCATGTCCTTCACGCCGCGCCAGGCCATGCAGTAGTGGCTGGCCTCCATCACGATGGCCAGCCCGTCGGGCTGTGTCTTGTCCATGATGAGGTCGGCCAGTTGCACCACTGCTTCTTCCTGGATTTGCGGACGCCCCATGACCCATTCGGCCAGGCGCGCGTACTTCGACAGCCCGATGACATTGGTGTGCTCGTTCGGCATCACGCCGATCCAGATCTTCCCGATCACCGGGCAGAAGTGATGCGAGCAGGCGCTGCGCACGGTGATGGGCCCGACGATCATCAGCTCGTTGAGGTGTTCGGCGTTGGGGAACTCGGTGATGGTGGGCGCCGGCACATAGCGTCCCTTGAACACCTCGTTCAGGTACATCTTGGCCACGCGGCGCGCGGTGCTCTGGGTGTTGTGGTCCGTCTCGGTGTCGATCACCAGGCTGTCGAGCACGCCCTGCATCTTGATTTCGACTTCATCGAGCAGCTTTTCCAGTTCGCCCGGCTCGATGAATTTGGCGATGTTGTCGTTCGCGTTGAAGCGCTTGCGTGACTGCTTCAATCGCTCGCGGATTTTGACCGACACCGGCGTTCCTTCGTCGGTCACATCGGGAGGGGGCGTAGTGGATTTCATAAGCATGGCAGATATTAACAGCCTGGATTGGCGCCAGGATTTTCAGGGTTTTTAAGCTCCAGCCCTTTGCCGGTGGCTGTTCGAAGCTACTTTTTTCATAGCGACTGGCACAGCGCCCTGGCGTAACCCCCGCGGCAGCCCGCTGCTAGTAACGCTGGCCAGTGATCATCAAGGCCAGCCGCATCAGCGCATAGGCCATCCAGCCCCGCACACGCTGCCCCAGCGGCCGGTGGCTGTAGCTGGCCGGGTCGATGCGCCGCCCGTGGGTTTCCATGGCCTGGCATAACCGCGTCCGCAGGTCGGCGGCAAAGGTCTTGTCTTCAATCACCACATTGGCTTCCCGCGCCAGCAGCAGGCTGAGCGGGTCCAGATTGGAGGAACCCACCGTGGCCCAGTGCCCATCGATCACCGCCACTTTCGCATGCAGGAAGCTCGCTTCATATTCATGGATCTCGATGCCTGCCGACAGCAGCGCGCCATACACCGGCCGCACCGCATGGTATTGCATGAAGTATTCATACTTGCCCTGCAGCAAAAGCGTCACTTTCACGCCGCGGCGCGAGGCCGCCACCAGCGCACGCCTGAGCTTGCCGCCGGGCAGGAAGTAGGCATTGGCAATGATGATTTCCTTGTGCGCCCGGCCAATCGCCTTGCGGTAGGCCAGTTCAATGCTGCGGCGGTTGAGAAGGTTGTCGCGCAGCAGCAGCGCCGCCCTGGGACTCGTCATCGCGCCCCCGAGCCCCGCGCCGCTGTGGGCCGGGGCAGGTGTCAGTTCCGCGCGGGTCCGCCCACCGTAGCCTGCCGCCTTGAAGCTCTCCCAGGCTGCACTGAGGTGCCGCTGCCGCGCGCTGTAGCCGGCCTGCACGCGCCACCAGAGCAGGGCCATGGCATCGGCCGCCTCGGCCGCCAGCGGGCCCGTGACGGCCACGGCGAAGTCAAAGCGCGGCGCCTTCAGCTCGCCGTAGTTGGGATCGTAAAAATCGTCGAGGATGTTGATGCCACCGCAAAACAGGGTCGCCAGATCCACGACGCAGAGCTTGCGGTGCAGCCGGCGCCAGCGCTCCGGCAGCAGCAGGCCGAGGCCGCTCAGGCCCGACCCCAGCGGCGAATACACCCGAAGGTCTACGCCGGCACCGCGCAGCCTGTCCATCCAGTCGGGGGGCAGCGCCCCGGTTCCTATGCCGTCGACCAGCACCTGGACCGTGACCCCGCGCTGCGCTGCACGGATCAGCGCTTCGGCCACCGTGGCCCCGGCGCCGTGAAAATCCAGGATGTAGCTTTCCAGCTGGATCCAGCTGCCGGCGCTGTCGAACGCCTTGACGAGCGCCGGAAACAGCGCCTCTCCGCCCTGCAGCAGCTGAAGTGAGTCAGACTTGTGAAGAGCGGGCATCAGGGGGAAAAGCGTTGGGGGACATGGTCTCGGGGCATGAACACACCACCATTGGAGCGGACATTTGCGGTATTGCCCACGGGGGAAAGCCCGATTCTGGCGTGGGAGCAGGACGCCAGGGTGACCGGCCACCCGGATCAATCCGTGAAACGGGGCAGCAGCAGAATGGCTTCAGCGTTGGAGGGAGAAAAACAGCGGTCGGCGGCCTGCTGAAACGGCAGCCACTGCCAGGCCGTGTGCTCGCGCGGGTTCAGCCGTACCCCGGTGCCGGACGGCACGCACAGCCCGAACACGTGTTCGGTGTTGTGCGTCACGCCCGGCGCATAGCGGTGGCGCCAGACCGGATAAATCTCGTACACATTGGCCAGCGCCCAGTCCACCAGTTGCCCGGCATCGGCGCGGATGCCGGTTTCTTCCAGCACCTCTCGGATGGCAGTGTCACGCAGCGGCTCGTCGGCACCCTCCCTGGAGCCCGTGACGCTTTGCCAGAAACCTGGCTGGTCGGCACGCTCGATGAGCAGGACATCCTGCTGTGGGGTGTAAATCACCACCAGCACGGACTCGGGAATCTTGAAGGCTTTCAAGTCACCCCGCTTCCGTTTTCCAGCACACGGATCAGGCGACCGGGTTGCGCAGCCGGATGTGCAGCTCGCGCAACTGCTTTTCGTCCACCGGGCTCGGGGCGTGCGTGAGCAGGTCCTGGGCGCGCTGGGTCTTGGGGAAGGCGATCACGTCGCGGATGGATTCGGCGCCCGTCATCATCGTGACGATACGGTCCAGGCCAAAGGCCAGGCCACCGTGCGGCGGGGCGCCGTATTGCAGCGCGTCGAGCAGGAAGCCGAACTTCTGCTGTGCTTCTTCCGGGCCGATCTTCAGCGCACTGAACACCTTGCTCTGCACCTCGGCGCGGTGGATACGCACCGAGCCGCCGCCCAGTTCCCAGCCGTTGAGCACCATGTCGTAGGCCTTGGCGATGCAGCGCCCCGGGTCGGTGTCCATCCAGTCTTCGTGGCCATCTTTCGGCGCCGTGAACGGATGGTGCACCGCGCTCCAGCGCTGGCCTTCCTCGTCGAATTCGAACATCGGAAAATCCACCACCCAGAGGGGCTTCCAGCCTTTGGTCATCAGGCCGGTCTTCTTGCCGAACTCGCTGTGGCCAACCTTCAGGCGCAGGGCGCCGATGCTGTCGTTGACGATCTTGGCCTTGTCGGCACCGAAGAACAGGATGTCGCCGTTCTGCGCGCCGGTGCGCTCAAGGATTTGCGCAATCGCCGCGTCGTGCAGGTTCTTGACGATGGGGCTTTGCAGGCCATCGCGTCCCTTGCTGACGTCGTTGACCTTGATCCACGCCAGGCCCTTGGCGCCGTAGATCTTGACGAACTCGGTGTAGCCATCGATCTCGCCGCGGCTCATCTCGGAGCCACCGGGAACGCGCAAGGCCACCACCCGGCCGCCCGGCGTCGTGGCGGGGGTGCTGAAGACCTTGAAGTCCACGCCGGCCATCACGTCGGTGAGTTCGGTGAACTCGAGGTTCACGCGCAGGTCAGGTTTGTCCGAGCCGTAGCGGTGCATGGCTTCGGAATAGGCCATGACCGGGAATTCGCCCAGGTCGGTGTTCAGCACGGTCTTGAAGATGTTGCCGATCATTCCCTGGAACAGGTCGCGAATTTCCTGCTCACCCATAAAGGAGGTTTCGATATCGATCTGGGTGAACTCGGGCTGGCGGTCGGCGCGCAGGTCTTCGTCGCGGAAGCACTTGGTGATCTGGTAGTAGCGGTCGAAGCCGGAGACCATCAGCAGCTGCTTGAACAGCTGCGGGCTTTGCGGCAGCGCGAAGAACATGCCTTCATTGACACGGCTGGGCACCAGGTAGTCGCGCGCACCTTCAGGCGTGCTCTTGGTGAGCATCGGGGTTTCGATGTCGATGAAGCCGTTGGCGTCGAGGAACTTGCGGGTTTCCATCGACACGCGGTAACGCAGCATCAGGTTGTTCTGCATGTACGGGCGGCGCAGGTCCAGCACGCGGTGCGTGAGGCGAGTTGTCTCGGAGAGGTTGTCGTCGTCCAGCTGGAACGGCGGCGTGACGCTGGGGTTGAGCACGATCAGCTCGTGGCACAGCACCTCGATCTTGCCGCTTTTGAGGTTGTCATTGGTGGTGCCTTCGGGGCGGGCACGCACGACGCCTTTGACCTGCACGCAGAACTCGTTGCGCACGCCTTCGGCGGTCTTGAACATGGCCGCGCGGTCCGGGTCGCACACCACCTGCACATAGCCTTCGCGGTCGCGCAGGTCAATGAAGATCACGCCGCCATGGTCGCGGCGGCGGTTCACCCAGCCGCACAGGCTCACGGTCTGGCCCATCTGGGCCTCGGTCACCAGACCGCAGTAACTGGAACGCATGGGGGCGACTTGTGTATCAGCGATGGCCATAAGAATTCTCGGACTTTCAGCGCTTGCCGCGCAGGTGGTGCAACAGATGTCGCCGTTCAGACAGGGGGAAGTTGGGGCCGCAAGGCCGGCTTGGGGACAACCACCCCCATGGAAATGACATAGGTGAGCGCCTCGTCCACGCTCATCTTCAGCTCGATGCAGTCGCTGCGCTTGAGCATGACGAAATAGCCACCGGTGGGGTTCGGGGTGGTGGGCACGTACACGCTGAGGTAGTCGCCCTGCAGGTGGTTGGCCACATCGCCGCCCGGCTGGCCGGTCTGGAAGCCGATGGTCCACACGCCTTCGCGCGGCCACTGCACCAGCAGGGCCTTGCGAAAGGCATTGCCGTTTTCCGCGAACACGGTGTCCGAGACCTGCTTCACGCTGGAATAGATCGAGCGGACGATGGGAATTCGGCTGAGGAAGGAGTTGCCCCAGCGGACCAGCTTCTTGCCAAAGAAGTTGCTGGTCACGGCGCCCATCACCAGCACGATCAGCAGGGTCAGCAGGACGCCGAAACCGGGGATGTGAAAACCGAGCAGCTTGTCGGGATGCCAGTTGCCGGGCAGTATCTGCAGGGTCTGGTCCAGCGTTCCGACAATCCAGTCCAGTACCCACAGCGTGATGGCCAGCGGCACCAGCACCAGCAGGCCGGCCAGCAGCCATCGGCGAACAGCGCTCATCACGATGGTTTGACGGTGGAAGCGCCGCCCGTGCTGGCGGCCGCCGGCGTGGCGGACACTGCGGCGGCAGACGCAGCGGGGGCAGCTGCGGGCGCGGGCGTCGTGGTGCCGGCGGGTGCGGCGCCATCCGTGCCCGTGGCGGCAGCGTCAGTCGGCTTGGGCGCTGCAGCGCCGGTGTTGCCACCGCGGAAATCGGTCACATACCAGCCGGAACCCTTGAGCTGAAAGCCGGCGGCGGTCACCTGCTTCCTAAAGCTTGGCGCACCGCATTGCGGGCAGTCGGCCAGGGGAGCATCCGAGATTTTTTGCAAGACGTCCTTGGCATGCCCGCAGGACTCGCATTTGTAAGCGTAGATTGGCATAGTGCTGAAGGGGTTTCCGGCAAATTTCTGGAAATTTCAAGGGAAGGCAGCCGAAAAAGGCCGCCAGATGCAAAACCCTCAATTATAGGCGCTGCCCACCCCTTCAAGTGCCCCGGCAAGGCACTCACGCCGCCGCCGGTCTGGCCTTCAGAAAACGCGGATCCGCATGACGACCTGCATCACCAGAAGCCCCAGCACAAAACCCAGGCCCCCATAGATCAGGCTTTGCAGCAGCTTGTTGGTGCGCCGCTGCTCCGACAGCAGGGCATCGAGCTCCTGCCGGGTGATGCCCGGCGCCGCCTTCAGGTACTGGGTGATCAGGCGCGGCAGGCCCGGCAGCAGCTTGGCATAGGTGGGCGCCTCGGCCTTGAGCTGGGCCAGCAGCTTTTCCGGCCCGACCTGCTCCAGCATCCAGCGCTCCAGAAACGGCTTGGCCGTGCTCCAGAGGTCCAGATCCGGATCCAGCTCCCGGCCCAGCCCCTCGATGTTGAGCAGGGTTTTCTGCAGCAGCACCAGTTGCGGCTGGATTTCCACATGGAAGCGGCGCGAGGTCTGGAACAGCCGCATCAGCACCAGGCCCAGGGAAATCTCCTTCAGTGGCCGGTCGAAATACGGTTCGCAGCAGGCGCGGATGGCCGCCTCCAGCTCATCCACCCGGGTGCTGGAGGGCACCCAGCCGGACTCCAGGTGCAGTTCGGCCACGCGTTTGTAGTCGCGCCGGAAAAAGGCGCTGAAGTTCTGCGCCAGGTATTCCTTGTCTACTTCGGTGAGCGTGCCCACGATGCCGAAGTCCAGCGAGATGTAGCGCCCGAAGGTGGCCGGCTCCAGGCTGACCTGGATGTTGCCCGGGTGCATGTCGGCATGGAAAAACCCGTCGCGGAACACCTGGGTGAAGAAAATCGTGACACCATCGCGCGCCAGTTTTTTCATGTCGACGCCGGCATCGCGCAGGCGCTGTGTCTGGCCGATGGGAACGCCCTTCATGCGCTCCATCACCATGACGTCGGGCATGCAGTAATCCCACACCATCTCCGGGATCATCACCAGGTTCAGGTCCTGCATGTTGCGCCGCAACTGCGCGGCATTTGCCGCCTCGCGCAGCAGGTCAAGCTCGTCGTGCAGGTATTTGTCGAACTCCCCCACCACCTCGCGCGGCTTCAGGCGCTTGCCGTCGGCAGAGGCGCGCTCCACCCAGCCGGCCATCATGTGCATCAGGGCCAGGTCTTTCTCGATCGCCGGCAGCATGTTGGGGCGCAGCACCTTGACGGCCACTTCCCGCCCACCCGGCAAGGTGGCGAAGTGCACCTGGGCAATCGATGCGCTGGCCACGGGTGTCTGCTCGAAAGACGCAAAGATGCGGTCCAGCGGCCGGCCGAAGGCCTTCTCGATGATGGCCACGGCGACCGCCGACTCGAACGGCGGCACGCGGTCCTGAAGGCGCGCCAGTTCGTCGGCAATGTCCGCGGGCAGCAGGTCGCGGCGGGTGGACATCACCTGCCCGAACTTCACGAAGATAGGCCCCAGCGCCTCCAGTGCCTCGCGCAGACGCTCGCCGCGCGGAGCCCTGAGGTTGCGCCCGAGCGCAACGACGCGCGTCAGGCGGCGCAGCCAGGGGTGGGCAAAACTCGACAGAACCAGCTCGTCCAGCCCGAACCGGAGCACGGTCCAGACAATGAAAAATCCCCTGAAGAACCGGCTCATGCAGACGCCCTGGTCGAGGACGAAGCAGGCGAGTCAACCGGTGCACCGGTCGGAGGGACCGACACGCCCGTGCCCTGCGCCACAGGCGTCCTGGCCAGGAAATCCTTCAAACCGGACAGCACGCGCCGCCCGAAATCGCCCAGCGCATGGGCAGGCACGTCGCCCACCAGGCGGGACAGGTCCTCCTCCACGTCCCAGCGCAGGTTCTCGGCCAGCCACCCGATATCGGCTGCTAGCTGCACATCGCCCTCGATCGTCACTGGCGGCCGCTCGCCGGCCAGCACGGATTGCACTGCGCTCAAAGGAGACTCGCCGGCCACCACCAGCCGCAGATCGGGTGTGACCAGGGGCGACGCCCGGTCCACCAGACCGGCAGGCGTGATCAGCAGGTCCAGCGAGAACGGGCCCCATTGCAGGTGAACCACCCGGCCCTTCTGGCGCACCAGACGGTCCTGGGCCTGCTTTTCCTGCATCAGCACATGGTTCAGGAACAGCACCACCCGGTGCTGCCCTTCATCCACCGCCCAGGCGGGCGGCTGAAAACGGGAGGCAAGGGATTCCAGAAATGAAAAGGGGGACGTGGTGTTCATACGTGTCCGATTTTGACAGCAATATGTGGCCCCCACGCTCCCCCACTGCGTGTGGGTCGCTGCCCCCCGAGGGGGCCGCCCGCCTGTGGCCCGGCGAAGCCGGTTCCACGGCTCATGCTGGGTTGACGACTTCAGTGGCGTAACCGGCGTGCGGTACTTCACCAGCAGGCGCCGCGGAACCGGCTTCGCCGGGCCGCAGGCACCGCCCCCTCGAGGGGGGAACGGACTACACGCAGTGAGTCCGGACGGGGGTGCTTACTGAAGTGCCTGTACGCCCGCCACCAGCCAGCCACCGCTGCCGGTGCGGGGCTTGGTCATGTTCCACACCTCGCGGAACGGGCTGGCGCCGGCCGACGCGTCTTCGCGGATCATGCCGGAGAACTCGACACTGGCCATGTACACATCGCTCAGTTCCTCGATGCCCAGCAGTTGGGCGTTGAGCATCACGACGTCGGTCTTGTTGACCACGCCACCGGTGTGCGACTCGCGGTCTGCGAGCTGGGCCTTGATCTGATCGAGCATGTCGTCGGTCATCATCGCGCGCAGGCTCTGGATATCCGAACGGTCCCAGGCATCCTGCAGGGTCACGAAGTTGGTCTTGCAGGCCTTGAGGAAGCCTTCGGCGTCAAAGCCTGCCGGCACACCCCAGGACTGCGAACCGAGCAGGGCCGAGCCGATCATCGAACCGGGAGCGGCCGCGTCGTACTTGCCCGCTTCAAACGCCGTGCTGTTGCGCTCCCAGGGCCGGGCCGAGGCATCATTGCCCACGTTGCCGGGGCTGTATTCGCGCGGTGTCACGGCAGTCGGGCCACCCGCACCCTGAAAGGCAAAGGGGGCCTGCGAGCGCCCCGAGGCCGGCGTGTTGCCCGCCTTGAGCTTGCGCATGACGAAGCCCACGGCGACCATGATCAGCAGGGCCAGCAGGGCAAACATGATGACCTGACCGAACGCAGCGCCCAGTCCGAGCGAAGAGGCGAGCCACGCCAGGCCGAGGCCGGCGGCCAGACCGCCGAGCATGGCGCCCCAGGGTTTTCTCGGGACAGCGGGGGCAGGTGTGGCAGGCGGCGTGGCCGAATTGGTGGCCGTTCCGGCGCCGGCCGGCGCGGCTTCACGCTTGGTCACATTGGTGGACTGCTTGCCGACAGACGTGCCGCCGCCCAGCCGTTTGGCCTCCGCAGGCGCCCCCGCCAGCAGCAAGGTGGCTGCCAGCAGTGATGCAAAAATTCCGGTCCAGATTTTCATGATGTCTCCTTCAAAACGATCCGGCCGCGGCACGGGGGCCGCAGCGCCTTCACCTCAACACTTGATTCCCACATGCAGGGCCACGACCCCGCCCGCCATGTTGTGATAGTCCACGTGGCCGAAACCGCTGCTGCGCATGATGGCCTTGAGCTCTTCCTGGCTGGGGTGCATGCGAATCGACTCCGCCAGGTACTGGTAACTCGCATCATCATTGGCCACCAGCTTGCCCAATCGCGGCAGCACCTTGAACGAATACCAGTCGTAGAGCTTCTCGATCGGCTTGGCGACCTTGGAGAACTCCAGCACCATCAGCTTGCCGCCGGGTTTGATCACACGGTTCATCTCGCGCAGCGCGCCGTCCTTGTGCGTCATGTTGCGCAGACCGAAAGCCACCGTGACGAGGTCGAAACTGGCGTCGGCAAACGGCAGGTGCTCGGCATCGCAGACCAGGGTGGGCAGGGCGACGCCCGCATCGAGCAGGCGGTTGCGGCCCTCGCGCAGCATGGCTTCGTTGATGTCGGTGTGCACCACGCGGCCGCCCGGCCCGACCTTGGGGGCGAACGCCAGCGCGAGATCGCCGGTGCCGCCGGCGATGTCCAGCACCTGCTGGCCTTCCTTCACGTTGGCCACCATCACGGTGTAGGCCTTCCAGGCGCGGTGCAGACCCAGCGACATCAGGTCGTTCATGACGTCGTACTTGGGTGCGACGGAATCAAATACGCTGCGGACGCGACGTGCCTTTTCGCGCTCGTCGACGGACTCAAAACCGAAATGCGTGGTGCTCATGGGATGAATGCTAGAGGGCAAAGCCGTGTTGGACCCCGACAACCCCGTTTTCACCCGGGGCATTGCAGGGGTTTATCCCGGAAAAACAACAGGAAAACCTGTCAGGCGCAGGGTGCATCGGCCGTGTGGAAGGCGGCCAGACGCACTGCCGTGACGCCGCGATCAGTGGTTGCCGCAGGCGTGGCCCCCGGCGTCCACCATGGGGGCGTCGCGGTCCATGCCGGCCGCCTGCAAACGCCGCTCGTAGTCGGCCCAGAGACGGTCCTGGTCGGCCCCCAGGTGGTAGAGGTAATCCCAGGAGAAAATTCCGCTCTCGTGGCCATCCGAAAACACCGGCTTGACGGCGTAGTTGCCGACAGGCTCCAGCTCCTGCAGCGTGACGTTGCGTTTGCCGGTCTGCAGCACTTCCTGCCCGGGGCCGTGGCCCTGCACTTCTGCCGACGGTGAATACACCCGCATCAGCTCCAGCGGAATGCGGAAACTCGCGCCGTCGGAAAAATCGATCTCGAGCACACGGGACTGGTTGTGCACCGTGAGGGCTGTCGGCGTCGGTGCGCCTGCTTGAAGTCCGGCCATGGTGGGTGTTGCTTTCTGAAATCAGATGAGAGGAATCAGGTCGTCTTGCCCGCGTCCATGCCTGCAAGCTGCAGGTTGACGGACTCGCAACGCCTAGCCAACTCCGCCAAGTGGGCTTCGTCAGCAGGTCGCACTGCAGCGGCCCACACCGGCGCAGGGAAATGGCTGTCCCAGTCGAAGCGGGCAATCACGTGCCAGTGCAGGTGCGGCACCACATTGCCCAGTGCGGCCAGGTTGATCTTGGTGGGCTGCAGTTCGCGCCGGAGCGTCTGCTCCACATGGAGCACGGCGCGCATGCAGGCGGCACGCCCGGCTTCCGTCAAGTCCGAAAACTCCGGCACATGGTGGTTCCAGATGACGCGGTAAAAAGCCGGGAAGCCCGCCTCATCGGCCTGGATGACGCGGAAGTCGCCGCAGCGGAACACCACACGACCGCCGTCGGCATCACACAGTGCGCAACCCGCGGCCGTGGCCACTACACCAGCACCCGCTCGATGCCGCCGTGGTTGGCCGCTTCCACGTACGCCGGCAGCCAGTCCTTGCCGAGAATCTGGTTGGCCATCTCCACCACGATGTAATCGGCTTCCAGCAGACCGTTCTGCAAATCATTGCCGTAGCGCGACAGGCCCTGCAGGCAGCTCGGGCAGCTGGTGAGGATCTTCACGTTGTCCTGCGCACCGACGGCACCCGAGGCACGCAGCTGTGCCTCGCCTTTTTGCAGCTCTTCTTCCTTGCGGAACCGGATCTGCGTCGAGATGTCTGGCCGCGTGACACCCAGCGTGCCAGATTCGCCGCAGCAGCGCTCGTTCTTCAGCACGTTGTCGCCCAGCAGCGCCTTGACGGTTTTCATCGGCTCCTGCAGCTTCATCGGGCTGTGGCAGGGGTCGTGGTAGAGGTAACCGGCACCGGGTTGATCGGTGCGCAGGGTGATGCCTTTTTCGAGCAGGTACTCGTGGATGTCGATGATGCGGCAGCCCGGAAATATCTTCTCGAATTCATAGCCCTGCAACTGGTCGTAGCAGGTGCCGCAGCTCACCACCACGGTCTTGATGTCAAGGTAATTGAGCGTGTTGGCCACGCGGTGGAACAACACCCGGTTGTCGGTGATGATCTTCTCGGCCTTGTCGAACTGGCCGCTGCCGCGCTGCGGGTAGCCGCAGCACAGATAGCCCGGCGGCAGCACTGTCTGCACGCCCGCATGCCACAGCATGGCTTGCGTGGCCAGGCCCACCTGGCTGAACAGCCGCTCCGAGCCGCACCCCGGGAAATAGAACACCGCCTCGGTTTCCGAGGTGGTGTTTTTCGGGTTGCGGATGATGGGGACGTAGTCCTTGTCTTCAATGTCCAGCAAGGCACGCGCGGTCTTCTTGGGCAGGCCGCCCGGCATCTTCTTGTTGATGAAGTGGATGACCTGTTCCTTCACCGGCGCCTTGCCCACGGTGGCGGGCGGCTTGTCGGTCTGGCGCCGCGCGACAACGCGCAGCAGGTCGTTGGCCAGGCGCTGGGCCTTGAAGCCCACATCGACCATGGCACTGCGCATGAACTTGATGGTCTGCGGGCTGGTGGCGTTCAGGAAGAACATCGCCGCCGCATTGCCAGGGCGGAAGGACTTCTGGCCCATCTTGCGCAGCAGGTTGCGCATGTTCATCGAGACATCGCCAAAGTCGATGTCCACCGGGCAGGGCGTCAGGCACTTGTGGCAGACCGTGCAGTGGTCGGCCACGTCCTCGAACTCTTCCCAGTGCTTGATGCTCACGCCACGCCGGGTCTGCTCTTCATAGAGGAAGGCTTCCACCAGCAGCGAGGTGGCCAGGATCTTGTTGCGCGGGCTGTACAGCAGGTTGGCGC
>CBHWCZ010000020.1:0-54705 GCA_966112355.1 uncultured Polaromonas sp. | reverse complement strand
GGGCCGATAGCTCAGCTGGGAGAGCGCTGCGTTCGCAATGCAGAGGTCGGGAGTTCGATCCTCCTTCGGTCCACCACCGGTTTCGCCCCAGCGCGGGTTCACAGCTTCCCGTCCTACGGTATACCGCACCAGAAGTACATGGTGACCATCGCGTCGATGTGCTCTGATGGAATTGTCAACGCTGCCCCGATTCGGGGCCTGCGACACAGCCCACAGGAACAGACATGGCCAGTCCCGCAAGCTCTCGCGCACTCTTTGCCTTGGTTGCACTGGCGTGGTCGTTCGGCGCGTTCGGCGCACCCCATGTCATCTCGGGCGTCAAGCTGGACGATCCGGTCAGCCTGCACGGCACCAGCCTTCCACTCAACGGCGCCGGCATTCGTTTCAAGGCAGTGTTCAAGGTCTATGTCGCAGCGCTGTACGCGGGCCACAAAGCCAGCACACCCGAAGAAATTTACGCCATCCCTGGCCCGAAGCGGCTGGCCATCACGCTGCTGCGCGATGTCGACGCCGACGAGATTGCCAAGACCTTTGCAAAGGCCATCGGGGGGCCCGCGTTCAAGGGCGTGGCGGCGCGGCTGGTGCCGGTGCTCGTCAAGATCGAGCACACCTTCGAGGGCGGCGAGAAACTGCTGGCGGGCGAAACCATGACGATTGACTGGGTCCCCGGAACCGGGACCGTCATCTCGGTGAAAGGTAAGCCGCAAGGCGAGCCCTTCAACGACATCGAGGTGTTCAATGTGCTGCTGGGAATCTGGATCGGCCCTTATGCGGCCGACTGGAAACTCAGGGATGCCCTGCTGGGCAAAGCGCCCTGAGAGGCCTGGATCATTCCTTGGATCGTTATCTGGTGCGGCTGGCGGGGATCGAACCCACTTTCGGGTTAAATCTTCCGCAACCCGCGCCACTGTTGGACTTCGCAAAATCCAGCAGGTTTAAAAAAACTCTAAATGCGGATGATCCAAGTGGATGACACCCCGCCCAAAGTCTAACAGCACGAGCACTCGGCATAGCACTGCACTACCGCCGCGCTCAGCATCTATCAGATGCGCGCCGCTCGACAGCATTTAATACCGAGGGTGTTGCGTTGCTCGGCGTCAACAGTTCCGATATATTGACTGTGAGGTTACATCACTGGGAGCAAAAAATGCGAACACTCTTCACTCGTATCGAACTTAGACCATCAGGTTATACGGGGTTGATCTGCGCCTACGTTGAAGGTCATGACGGACGCCTCATCCAAGGTCGTCGTGTGGTCCCGTTCGGTAGCCGGCAGACTGTCAGGCACGCCTTGAAGCGGGAATTGGCTGGTATCCGCCGAGCGCAGCATCTGCGGAGGACAACCTGATGAGACCTCTGAGAGTGCTCAGCTGGCTGGTGCGCCCGCTTCTGGTTGCCCCGCTACTCTTGTCTACACATAGCTTCGCAACCGATAAACCGAGTTCAAGTTATACGCTCGAAAGCCTGATTGCACAGCCGACTGCATGGCGGTCATTCGACTGGACGAAGGCAAGCCAGAGTAATGTTTTTTCAGACTTGCGATGGGCCAAGAACCCCGAACAGGTCATTGAAAAAAACGGAACGTTGGTGTCGCATGAGCGCAAACTTAATGCGATGGGTGCGACTTGGGAGGCGCGACGTTGGCGGGCAGGAAGTCCCGAGGGTGATGTTCAAGTAACCATGACGAGAGATATCCCCGCCGAGCAGTGTGCGCAGGCCGCGCTTGCAATTGGACAAGGTCTCGGCACGCCTATCGTCAGCGATGCGTCTACGCGCGACTACTTTGGCAAGGACATCTATTTCGAGCTGACTTGGCTGGACTGGCAATGGACAGTTGGACAGACGAGAGTCGGAGCTCGTTGCCATGGCGCGTTTGAGTCGTCGCAATCTCGTCGAGAGCCGAACGTCTTGGATGTGTATTACGCACCGGTCAGTAGGACGCCAGCAATAAAGCCTAGTTTCCTGCTGCGATGCACGCGCGAGTCGGAGTCAGGCGGTTCATGGAACGCGCTCGATGACCTGGTTATCAGCGTCTCGCAGACCCCAGCCATGGTTCGTAACCGGCGCATGATCGTGTTTGAACATGAACCAGCCAACGTAGATGAAGTCCTCATTTCTTTCACGCTTAAAACAACGCAAGACTTGATTGTTCGTTACGTGATTGACCGTGTAACTGGCTCGCTGCGTGCCGAGGCGAAAGCTCTCAACGATAAAGTCGTCGGCACCATCAGAGGCAAGTGTGTTAGAGCGGAATCGGCGACACTTTTTTGATACTCGAAAACAGCAGCTTAAAGAGGGAGTGAGTGATGGGCATAGAGACTCTTGCAGCAGACCTATTAGCGGCAGTGATGTTCGCCGCAGAGCGGCATCGCAATCAGCGACGAAAAGACGCCGAGGCCTCGCCGTATATCAACCATCCTATTGCGCTGGCGCATCTGCTTGCAACGACGGGCGGCGTTAGCGATGTGAATGTGCTTCGCGCCGCGATCCTGCATGACACGGTCGAGGACACCGAAACCACTGAGATCGAGCTACGCGAACGGTTTGGCGAAGTGGTGGCGGGAATGGTCATGGAGCTTACCGATGACAAGGCTTTGCCCAAGCAGAGACGCAAGGAACTACAAATTGAGCACGCGCCTCAAAAGAGCAAAGGCGCAGCGCTGGTGAAGCTGGCAGACAAAACTTGCAATCTACGAGACGTTGCGGCAACGCCACCCATCGATTGGCCTCTAGCCCGCCGACAAGCTTATTTCGACTGGGCCAAACGCGTTGTCGACGCTTTACCAAAGGTCAGTGTCCCGCTGCGGCAGGCTTTCGATGAGGCTTATGCACAGCGGCCCTGAGTCAACTCTCAAACGCTGGGATTGACCTTCTGCAAACCGGTAGGCGCCGGTTGGGGTAGAGGCTGCGCCTGCAATGGCGCGGCTTTTGTCTGCTTGTGGGCCAACGGCGCTATGGCACTGCGCGCCTTTAACTGCTCCCAAACCGCCGCATCCTGTTGGCGCAAGTCCTTGACCGTCTGGCGCCACTGCTTCATCGCCTCCGCGTGCGCCTTCATCGCCCGCTGGTGCGCGGTCTCAATACCCAGCACTGAACCCAAGGCATCAGCAGCCCCCGCAGCCATGCCGCTGGGCTGCGTTGGTGCCTTCGGTGCAGGTGGCAGCTTGATCCGTTCGGGCATCCCCTTTGCAGCCTGCACCGCGCCATAGAATTGGCGCGCCTCTGAGTGGGTGGCCATGCTCCCCGGCTCGCCACGCCGGATGCCCAGCGGCGCCAGCGCCTCTCCAAATCCGGTTTGCAGCTCTCGCAGCCGCTCCCGGTCAAACAGCGCCTTGCTGTTGAGCTTCCAGGCCCCTGCCGCTGACTTAACGCGCGGCACCACCAGCAGGTGCAGGTGTGGGGTCATCTCGTCCAGGTGCAGCACCGCCGAGGCCAGTTGATCCGGCCATTGCCGCTTGGCCCATGCCAGCGAGGCAGTGGCCCAGGCTTTCACCCTGTCCGGCTCGAACACACCACCCATGCTCTCGCGCCCTGGCCTGAAATAGCTAGGGCTTGCAGAGAGCACGATCTCGCGGCACAGCACCGTGTCCCGGTTGCGCCGCTCGGCACCTTCGAGCAGATGACGCGCCGCCTGATAGGGCGTCTTGCCGTCTGCGAGGTGCATCACCACCGGCGCCGCTCCCTCCGGGTCCGCGTTGGGCGTAGGCTTCTCGCGCATGGTGTGCGCCGAAGAAGCCGCAATCGCCGCCATCGCTTTCGCTTTTCGGCGATCCACGCGCAGCACGGCGTAGGGGGCAGCGGCGGGGTGCGGTGTGCTCATGCCTTATGCATATCGCGCACCGCCAGAGATAGCACGCCCGCCCATCAGATGGTCGGTCTACTCACTACACCGAGCAAGCTCGGTTTTGTTCGACCCACCCCCGGCCCCGCCCTGCAAGGGCGGGGAGCAAGTCAGGGCGCGCCATGACAGGACCAGCCTCCGGCCTGCGGCTCGGAGGTTCGTCCTGTCATTGTTGGTGCGCCGGCACGCCGGGCCACAGCATCGGAATCGATCCTGTTAGGCCCGGCTATACTGCGATCTCGCGCGCACGCGCATGCGCGCGCGCGACGTATCCAAAATCTCAGCAGCCTGGGGGCTTCGCGCAAGGCGCCAAGCTCACCGAACCAGCAGCCTGCATGGTCGCGACCACCGCCGCCGCCAGCTTGTGAGCATTGATCAAGTCGCGAACCCGCGCCATGTGTAGCCGCAGCTTGCGGGCCTGATGCAGGGCCCCGCGTTTGGCGTTCGCACTCTTCGGCGCCGGGCTGTTGGTGTATTCATTCAAGCCGCCCAGGGTGTCCAGCACCTGCTGGGCATGTGCTTCGAGGTCTTCCAGAGTCATGGCGTCGATATTGACGCGCATCAAGTCGATAGCTTGGAGCATTGGGCTTGCAGACATGGGCGCCTCCGGTGTGAGGCCTTCACGATGGCGCGACCAGTCCAGCAGATCAAGAGCCATTCAACGGCTGGGGCGGGGGCTTGCTTTTGGCGCAGGGTTTGGTAAACCAGATGCGGGCTGGGCACGCGTCGACCGCAAGGTTCTCGATCCCCCAGCCTGCCAAGGGTCAGGGGACCGGGTAAAAGCAGCGAGGATGGGAACTCGGGGAAGCTGCACCGAAGCCGAAGGAGACCGGCCCGAGGGAGCGCCAACGCTCTGAACTCCAAAGCGATGCCAGTTGGCAAATGCATCGCCCCGCAGATGGTGTAGACCGCAGCGGGCATGGCGCCAAGGACTTCCAGTAGTCCTTAGGGCGAGCCGTGCCCGCTCCGGTGTAGGAGCGGAACCGGCCCCGACAGGGGCCGGAGAGAAGGACCCCACTGGGGTCCTTCTCATTCATGGGGCGGGGCTGTTGCGTTCAGGGAATAAGCAGTGATGCGTGTATCACGGCACGCACTCATGCAACACCAGCAGAGCAGGGCTTTTGCATTAAGAAGAAAAAAAGGGCGGCGCGATTTTCAGATTCATCTCGCTGCCTTGCCCTTTGGCTTGGCCTTTGTTGTGGCCTCAGCTCTTGTCTTGGTTGCAGCCTTCTCCGTTTTCTTTTTCTTCTGCTCCGCCTGCTGGCTGATGCGCTTCGCGATGATCGGCAAAAATGAGGCCTGCGGGACTTTCAGTTTCCCAAAATCAATATCCTCATAGTGCAGCAGATTGATAGCCGCATTCAGGTTGGGCACAGTCAGTGCGGAATGGTGAATGTAGTCATCATGCGAGGATGTGCGAGTGTCGATGTCATGCCCTACCATGGCGCGTTTCAGTCCATCATTTACCCCGGCGTTAGTCAACGCAGTGACCACGGTATGACGGAATGAATGAAAGACTTTGAGCGGGTCAACGATGTTGACCTCAGGCAGATCAAGGTAGGTGCCGAACATGCGGGTCATGTTCTTGCGGTATCCATTGGTGCCGGGCTGGATATGCGGGAACAGTTTTTTATACAGGGCTTTGCGTAGGCTCGCCACATAGTCCAACAGGCCCAACGCGATGAGTTGCTGGTGAACAGGAACCCGCCGCGTGGCGTTGGCGTTCTTGCCCTTCAAGATGTCGATGACCCAAATGCCCTTAACAGGGTAAATCTGTTCTAAGTCAAGACTGGCAATCTCTTCGGCGCGCGCACCAGTGAACAACGCAATTAACGGGCACCAGTAGAAATCGGGCAGTTTCAGCTTTTTGCAGTAGAGGTCCGGCTGAAATATTTTTTGTAGCTCGGCATCTGAGAAGGGCTTATAGGATTCGGCCTTATTGTGGGCGCCGACGATATAAAGGTCTTTGGCCGGGTTGACCATGTTCACTACCTTGTTGCTGATGCAGTAGTCAAAGAATCCGTTGAGGATGGTGATGTGGTCGTTGACCGTAGTGGCCTCACGCCCCAATGCTAGCAACTCTTTCTTGTAGTCAGTAATGGTCTTGGCGCTCACCATGGCTACGTCGATATTGCCCTTCGCCTTGATGAACGCTTGAAGGACGCCTCGGTGCTTACGCCAAGTTGAATCTTTGAGCGTTGCCTTACGCTCGGCCAAAAAGTCATCTTTGGCCTTTTCGAGGTTCGTTCCGCACTTGGCCATTGGGAGCACCGCAGCAATGCCCGCGGCTGCCGTTGCTTGCCGCGCTTTCGCCATATTGGCGGTGATCCGCTGCGCCTCTTTGGCTTCTTCAAGGGTGTCTGTCTCGATGATTCCCTTGTCCAGGTCGATCCTGATTTTTTCGCGGATGCCCTGCTTGGCGTCAGCGCGCAGCAAGTGCGGAAAATCCGCAAGCGTGGGATTCGACAAAAACTTGGGACTCACCATCATTGACTCCACTTCAAGGGACAAGGACAAGGCGCGCTGGCGCGCGACCACTGAATCTTTGGTTCGCAGGCTGCGCCGAAACTCGGCTTTGCCGGTGAACTGCCGCCATGCTAACGGAACAATCAAACGGAAGTAGTAGACGCCGCAACGGTCGCGGATCAGGCGAGGGGTTTTGATGCTCACAAGCAGCTCCATGAAGGAGCTGGATGAGCGAAGTGGATGATAGCCAGAGCCCAACCGGCTTGGAGGCCGCGCGGGGCTTGGGTTTCAAAAAGTGGTGCGGCTGGCGGGGATCGAACCCACGACCCTTGGCTTCGGAGGCCAATACTCTATCCACTGAGCTACAGCCGCATGCTGTTGCATTTCCAGCCCGCTATTTTCGCACAGCCCCGGTCACGGGGCCGTGGGCGGCAGTCCCATGCGGGTCATTTCGGGGGAGATACCTCGCCAGGTGACGGTAAAGGCGTTCATGGACTGGGGTGGTGCGGATGCGCGGGCGGCAAGTTCCAGCGCCCGCTGGCAGCCGGCCTGCACGCTGTCAATGAGCGGGACATCCACCTCAGGCTGAAGGCGCTCGGCCATGCCTGCGAGACCCGCGCCGCCCAGCACGATGGCCTGCACCTTCCCGGCCTTCAGGGCCGTGCGGCAGGCTTCCAGCAACAGCTGGCTGCCGCCCGAGAGGTCTTCGCGCAATTGCGCGCCCGTGAGGGCCACGGTATGGACGCCCGCCAGACTTTTCCCTGGGGTGTAGCCGAGCGTCAGGGCCAGCCGCTCCAGCATGGGCTGCCAGCGGTGGCCGCCTGTGACCACCGCAAAGCGCCCGTGCTGCGCGGCCTGCGCAAAGGCGGCCTCGGCCAGGCCGACCACGGGGGCGGTACTGCTCTCGCGCAAGGCCATCAGGCCCGGGTCGCCGAAGCAGCCGATCAGCACCGCGTCGGGCGGCACGGCGTGCGGCGACTGCAGCTCGGCCGCCCACGCGTCGAGCACGGCATGACCCGCCACGGCGTAACTGGCTTCACAAGCGATGTAAGGCGCGCCGAAGCGGGCTGTGACGGTTTTGACCTGCACCGCTTCGCCCAGCCGTTGTTGCGCGTAACCCTGCAGCAGCGCACTGACGCCGGTGGAGGTGTTGGGGTTGATGATCAACAGACGGCGCATGGCATGAATTTTCTGACGACTGCCGTCAGTCTGGCCGTGCGCGCCGTTGTCGCAAGGCCAGCAGCTTCGAGATGCCCACAGCCAGGCCCATGACGGCGAAAGAGATCACCATGGTCACTGTGCCGAGGGCATAGATGGACGGACTGGTGACGGTGGTCGTCAGGCCCTGCAGCTCCAGCGGGAGCGTGTTCACGTCGCCTATGGCTTGCGAGGTGCGGGCAATTTCGTCCCAGCTCAGGGTGAAGCCCAGCATGCCGATGCCGACGACCGACGGCGCAATGAGCGGCAGCACCACATGGCGGAAGCCCTGCCAGGGCGTGGCGCCCAGATCACGTGCCGCCTCTTCATACGAGGGGTTGAAGCGGTTGAAGATGGCGAACATGATGAGCAGGCCGAAGGGCAAGGTCCAGGTCAGGTGGGCGCCCAGCGCCGAGGTGAACAAGCCCAGCGCGGTGCCGTAGGACTCGAGCGTGCCGTCCATGTGGAGCAGCACCAGCGCCTTCTTGATGCCGCTGTCGAGCAGCCGGAACTCGAGGCCTATGCCCAGCGACACAATGATGGACGGCATGATGAGGCTGGCCACCACGATGAAGAACAGCGTGTTGCCGCCGGCCAGCTTCTTGCGGAACGCCAGCCCGCACAGCACCGAGAACACCACCGTGACGGCCATCACCACCACGCCCAGCGCCAGCGAGCGCCGCAGGGCCGCGCCGATGTCGACCACGCCCAGACCTTCGGCCAGCTTGTAGAACCAGTGAAGCGACAGCCCCCGCAGCGGAAAGGTCAGCCCGCCCTCGGGGCCCTGAAAGCTCAGGATCACGATGATCAGCATGGGGCCGTACATGAAGGCCACATAGGCTGCAAAAAACAGCGCCAGCAACCAGAAGCCCTTGGGTCGTTGATCGGTCGTCACGTCACAGCTCCCTGCGGATATCGACCATGCGGGTCAGCGCCCAGATGATCATCAGCACCAGCAGCAGCAGGATCACGGCATTGGCTGCCGCCAGCGGAAACTGCAGATAGGAGGTCTGCATCTGAATGATCTTGCCGACGGAGGCGATCTGCTGGCCGCCCATCACGCCGATGGTGACGAAGTCGCCCATCACCAGCGTGATGACAAAGATGGAGCCGATGACGATGCCCGAGCGAGACAGCGGCACGATGACGTTCCAGAGGGTCTGCCATGCCGACGCGCCGGCGTCGCTGGCGGCTTCGACCAGGCTGCGGTCGATGCGCATCATGGAGTTGAAGATGGGCACGATCATGAACATGGTGTAGAGGTGCACAAACGCCAGCACCACGGAAAAATCCGAAAACAGCAGCCACTCGACCGGGGTGCTGACCAGGCCCAGCCCGGTGAGAATCTGGTTCACCAGACCGTTGCGTCCCAGCAGAGGTACCCAGGCGATCATGCGGATCACGTTGGAGGTCCAGAATGGAATCGTGCACAGCACAAACAACACGGTCTGCATGCCGCCCGAGCGGACATGAAAGGCCAGAAAGTAGGACACGGTAAAACCGAGCCCCAGCGTGATGAGCCAGACCAGCAGGCAGAACTTGAAGGTGGAGAGGTAGGTCTTCAGCGTGACGCACAGCTCGGCCGTGTTGCTGCAGCCTTCAAAAATCGAGAAGTAGTTCTTGAGGGTGAAACCGGGCAACAGCTCGTACTCGTTGAAGTCCCAGAAGCTGACCGCCAGGATCAGCACCAGTGGCAGCAGAAAGAACAGCACAAACACCGCACTCAGCGGTGCCGCCTGCCACCACGCAGCCAGGCTCCGGCCAGGCCCGGCGGTCTGACCAGCGTGAACGTGAACGGCAGAAGAACTCATGAGCTTCCCATTGAAGGCAGAACTGTTTCCCCAAGGCGAGCGAAGCGACGCCGAAAAGCCAGGGCGCCGCGGAACCGGCTCAGCCGGGCCGCAGGCGCCGCCCCCTGCAAGGGGGAAGGACCCTACACGCAGTGAGCGTCAACGGGGGTGTACCTGTTCTAGGCTGCGACGAACTCATTCCATTTCTGGACCATGTAGTTGTTCTCGTCCATCACCGCATTCCAGCAGGCAATGCCGCCCATGCGCGTCTCGTAGCTGCCGCCGTCGCGCACCGCGCCCACCTTGGCCAGCACGTCGCCCTTGGGGCTCTTGATGTCCTGGGTGGCGGGTTTGCCTTCCATCCAGTAAGCCCATTCGTAGGGTTCCATCTTGGCCTTGGCGGTGTCCAGCACGGCGCTGTAGTAGCCCTGCCGGTTCAGGTAGGCGCCGGCCCAGCCGTCGAGGAACCAGTTGATGAATTCATAGGCGCCGTCGAGCTTGCGGCCCGAGAGCGTGGCGGGCAGACCGAAGCCGGCGGCCCAGGCGCGATAGCCTTCCTTCAGCGGCTGGAAGGTGCAGGCAATGCCCTTGCTGCGCACCGCTGTCACCGCGGGCGACCACATGGACTGGATCACCACCTCGCCGGAGGCCATCAGGTTGACGGACTCGTTGAAGTCCTTCCACAGGCTGCGGAACTGTCCGGCCTTCTTGGCTTCGATCAGCGTCTTGATGGTGAGGTCGATTTCCTTTTTGGTCATGTTGCCCTTGTCGGGGTACTTGTACAGGCCCATCGCCTCCACGACCATGGCGGCGTCCATGATGCCGATGGAGGGGATGTTGAGGATGGAGGCCTTGCCCTTGAACTCGGGGTTGAGCAGTTCGGCCCAGGACGAGATCGGCCGCTTGATGAGGTCGGGGCGAATGCCCAGCGTGTCGGCGTTGTAGACGGTGGGGATCAGCGACATGTACTGTGTCGGGCTCTTGGCGAAGACCCTGGATTTTTCGCCTTCGAGATAAATCACCTTCAGCGGTGCCGTGCCCTGGTCGCCCACCTTCTTGCCCGCGACCTCGCCTTTGGTGAACAGCGTGGTGATCTTGTCGGCGTTCTTGATGCGCTTGACGTCGATGCCCTTGAGGTTGCCGGTGGGCACGACCTTCTTGAGCGAGAAATACTCTTCGTCGATCAGGTCGAAGCTGTTCGGCGCCGTCACGGCGCGCTTGGTGACCTCGTCGGTCGTCACCGCCACGTACTGGATTTCAATCCCGGTGTCGGCCTTGAACTTCTCGGCAATGGCCTTGTCCTGGTTGACCGCCGTGCCGAGGTAACGCAGAACGATCTTTTCCTGCGCATGCACGGCCGGGAAGAGGCCGGTGGCCAGAATGCCCGCCGTGCCCTTGAGCAGGCTTCGGCGCGGCACGCCCGTGATGGGGTCGGTCATGGTGGATGCGATTTTTTCGGGACTGTCTGACATGGTGGGTGCTCCTAAAAACAGGGGACAAGGTGGACACGCGAAAGATCACAAGGGGAACGGTCTGCCGGTCATCAGGCGGTCGCATGCCGGATGTCCTGCAGGGCGTGGGCAGCTTCTGCCGCCCATGACAACTGGACCAGTTCGCCCACAACAAAGGGGTGGTCGGCAAACCGGGCTTCCGGCAGCAGCACCGAGAGCTCGGCCGTCTGGTGCGCGGCCCGCACGGCGGCCGGGTCCCGCAGGCCCAGCAGTACATAGGTGCCTTGGTACTCCACGTCGGTGATGACAGCCTTCTTGCTGTCCGGGAGTTCGGGCTGGGACGCCTCACACTCGGCCACGCGGATGTGGTCAATCCGCACGCCCATCCGGCCTGCCGGTGTGTCCAGCACGTTGTGCCCGCCCATGAAGCGCGCCACGAACTCATTGACGGGGCGGTTGTAGACCTCGTGCGGTGAGCCGGTCTGCTCGATGCGCCCGCCATTCATCACCACCATCACGTCGGCAAGGGCCATCGCTTCTTCCTGCGAGTGGGTGACGTGGACAAAGGTCAGCCCCAGCTCCTGCTGCCAGTGCCGCAGTTCGGCACGCATCTGGATGCGCAGAAAGGGATCGAGCGCGGACAGCGGCTCGTCGAGCAGCAGCACGCGCGGCTGGTTGATGAGCGCGCGCGCCAGCGCCACCCGCTGCTGCTGGCCGCCCGACAGCTCGCCCGGCTTGCGCTGGGCGAGCCGGCCCATGGCCACGCGCTCCAGCAGGTCCTGCGCTTTGGCATGCCGCTCGTCCCGCGCAACGCCTTTCATCTTGAGGCTGAAGGCCACGTTGTCCAAAGCCGTCAGGTGCGGGAACAGGGCGAAGTTCTGGAACATCATGGCCGTGCCGCGTGCGGCTGCCGGCAGGCCCGTGATGTTTCGGTTGTCCAGCAGGATGTCACCACTCGTTACCGATTCGTGGCCGGCGATCATGCGCAAGGTGGTGCTCTTGCCGCAGCCAGAAGGACCGAGCAGGCAGCAGTAGCTGCCGCTGGCAATGCGCAGGTTGATGCCGTCCACTGCTGGCGCCCCCTGCCCAAAGCGCTTGGTCAGGCCCACGACCTCGATGGCCGCGGCGCTGGAAGGGGCCGGCGTGTTCATGCGGCACTTTCAGCAAGGGCTGTGCCAGTTCCCGTTCGCGCCGACCTGAACCAGAGGCCGCCACGGCCGTGCCACCCTGTGACGGCGCCACCCCACCTCTTCACGGCGCGCCCGGCGAACCGGCCGCCGCGGACACATATGGTGCACTGCAACGCGTCAAATCAGTGCAGGCGGCCAGGGGCTGCACTGCATTGGCGCAAATAATTCATTTATTAAAATATTGATTTATTTGATTCAATTTGCTATCGTGGCCTCAAGTTCGTTGCCAACGAGCTTTTTTGACAGCCAGTGCCCCTTCGGACGCGCCAGCACCCGCCATGCAGTCCGAGCCCCCACCCTCACACAGGAGTTTCAGAGCATGAAGTTCAATCAATTCGCCGCCATCGTCGGGCTGACCGTGGCCACCCTGACTGCCACCGCTCCGGCTGCCGCAGCCGACTGGGTGGTGGGTGCCAACATCGGCAATGTGCCCTGGGAGTTCCAGGACGCCGCGGGCAAGTTCGTCGGTTTCGAGATCGATCTCGTCAACGAAGTCGCCAAGCGCGCCGGCAAATCGGTGCAGATCGAGAACATTCCGTTCAACGGCCTCTTTCCAGCCGTGCAGTCGGGACGCATCCAGATTGCGGTGTCTTCCATCACCATCACGCCCAAGCGGCTGGAGTCCCTGGCCTTTGCGCAGCCCTATTACGACAGTGACCAGTCGCTGTCCGTGCTGAAAGCAGCCAAGATCAACAAGGTGGAAGACCTGTCCGGCAAGACAGTGGGCGTGGACACCGCCTCCACCGGCGACATCTACGCGACCGAGAACACGGCCAAGCTGAAGATCGCGAAGATCTCGCGCTACGAAGGCCTGTCGCCCGCGATGATCGACCTGGCCAATGGCCGCATCGACGGCTACATCAGCGACATTCCGGCTGTCGAGTACTACATCAAGGACAAGCCGCAGTACCGGATCGCCGCGCGCATCCCGACCGGCGAGCGCTATTCCTTCATGTTCGCCAAGACCTTTGCCGATGCGGCCAAGATCAACGACATCCTGACCACGCTGAAAAAAGAAGGCTTCATTTCCGCCACCCACAAGAAATGGTTTGGCACCACGCCGCCCGCCACGTCGTCCAGCGTGAAGGTGATGGACGTTCCCAAGCTCTGACTCTGACGAACCCACGCCGGGACCCGCCTGAGGGCCGGTCCCGGCCCCCGCCAGGCGTACGGCGGCACTGATTCTTCCACTGGCCTGTCATGGACCTGATCGATACTTTTTTCAACTGGCCGGTTTTCAGGGATTCGCTGCCCCAGCTGCTGGAGGGCCTGTGGATCACGATTCTTCTGGGTGTCGTGAGCATTCTGTCGGGCCTGGTCAGCGGCCTGCTGATGGCGCTGGCGCGCATTTTCGGGCCCGTGTGGATGCGCACCATCACCCGCGTCTACATCGACGTGTTCCGCTCCATCCCGTTGCTGGTGTTGCTGGTGCTGGTGTACTACGCGCTGCCCTTCGTGGGCATCCGCTTCACGTCCTTCACCGCAGCGGCCACGGCGCTGACGCTGGTCTCCTGCGCCTACACCGCAGAAATCTTCCGCGCCGGCATTGAGGCCATCCCCAAGGGTCAGTTCGAGGCCGCCGAGGCCATCGGGCTCGGCTTTTTCAGCCGCATGCGCGATGTGATCCTGCCGCAGGCCTTCCGGATCGTGGTGCCGCCGCTCACCAGCAACTGCATCAATGTGCTGAAGGACACGGCGCTGGCCTCGGTCGTGGCCATGCCCGACCTGCTCAAGCAGGCCACCCAGGCGCAGGCCCTGGCCGCCAACCCCACGCCGCTCATCGGTGCGGCCGTGTTGTACCTGCTGCTGCTGCTGCCGCTGGTGCGACTGGTCGGCTACTTCGAGGCGCGGCATCGCGCCACCACGCACTGAGTCACGTCTCCAAGCCAACCATGACCGCACTGATCCAGATTCAGGGACTGCAAAAGTTCTACGGCAGCTTCCAGGCGCTGCATGACATTGATCTCGAGGTCCATGCGGGCGAGGTGGTGGCCGTCATCGGGCCGTCGGGCTCCGGCAAGTCCACGCTGATCCGCTGCATCAACCTGCTGGAGGACTACCAGGGCGGCAGCGTGAAGGTCGACGGCACGAAAGTCGTGCGCGGCAAGGAGCTGGCCCAGGTCCGCTCGGAAGTCGGCATGGTGTTCCAGAGCTTCAACCTGTTTCCGCATCTCACGGCGCTGGAGAACGTGTCGCTGGGTCCGCGGCGCATCAAGAAAACACCGCGCCATGAGGCAGAGCAGCAGGCGCAGGCCTTGCTGGCCAAGGTCGGGCTGGCCGAGCAGGCCCACAAGCTGCCGGGCAAGCTCTCCGGCGGACAGCAGCAGCGCGTGGCCATCGCCCGCGCACTGGCGATGGAGCCCAAGGCACTGCTTTTCGATGAGCCGACCTCGGCGCTGGACCCGGAGATGGTCGGCGAGGTGCTCGACGTGATGCAGTCGCTCGCCCGAACCGGCGTGACCATGATCATCGTCACGCATGAGATGGGGTTTGCGCGGCGCGTGGCCAACCGCGTCATCTTCATGGAAGCGGGCCGCATCGTGGAGCAGGCGCCGCCCGAGATCTTCTTCAGCGCCCCGCGCGAAGTCCGCACACAGAATTTCCTGCAAGCCATTTTCAAACACTGACCACGCATCGAGCCACCGCATGACATCTCCCACTCTCAGCCTGCCCGCCATCCGGGCGGAATTCCCCGCCATCACCAACGACTGCGTCTACCTCGACAACGCCGGCGGCTCGCAGGTGCTGCGCCGCGTGGCCGACCGCGTCAGCGACTACCTGCTCACCAGCAGCGTGCAGCTGGGCGCCAGCTATGCGCAGTCGCAGGAGGCCGGCGTCAAGGTGCTGGCCGCGCGGCAATCGGTGGCCACGCTGATCAACGCACCCCACGACGACGAAGTGGTGATGGGCGGCTCCACCACCTCGCTGATGTTCCAGCTCACCCAGGCCATCCTGCCCGGCATCCAGCCGGGCGATGAAGTCATCGTCACCAACAGCGACCACGAAGCCAACATCGGCGGCTGGATGCGCCTGAAGGCCGCAGGCGCGGTGGTGAAGATCTGGGAGATCAACCGCGAAACACTGGCGCTGGAACTGTCCGACCTGGACCGCCTGCTCTCACCCAGCGTGAAGTGGGTGGCGCTGACGCACGCGTCCAACATCCTGGGCACGATCAACCCGGTGCGCGAAGTGGCGGCCCGGGTGCACGCCGTGGGCGGGCGCGTGTGCGTCGACGCGGTGGCATACGCCCCGCACAGGCTCGTCGATGTGCAGGCCAGCGGCGCCGACGTGTATGTGTTCAGTTTCTACAAGGTGTTCGGTCCGCACTATGCGGTGATGTGGATTGCACGCGACCTGCTGCTGTCCCTGCCCAGCCTGAACCACTATTTCATCGGCGCCGATGTGGTGCCCTACAAATTGCAGCCGGGCAATGTCAACTACGAGCTGTCGTATGGCTGCATGGGCATCAGCGACTACCTGGTGCATGTCGGCAGCGTGCTCGCGCCGGCGGACACCGTCCGGGAAAAAATGCAGGCGGCTTTCGATGCCTTTGCCCGGCACGAGGACGAGCTGGCCGAGCGGCTGCTGGCTTACCTGCGCGCCAAGCCCGGCGTGCACATCGTCGGGCTCGCCCAGGCGACGGCCGGCCAGCGCGTGCCCACCGTGAGCTTCACGGTGAAAGGGCGGCCGTCGGAGTCCATCGTGCGCCACATGGACCGCTTCAACATCGGCATCCGGTTCGGGGATTTCTACGCCAAGCGCCTGATTGAATTCCTGGGCCTGCAGGCGCAGGGGGGCGTGGTGCGTGTCTCGATTGCGCACTACAACACGCTGGAAGAAATCGACCGCCTGATCCAGCACCTGGAGGAGGTCATCGCATGAGTTCCAACGCCACACTCATCCGGGGCGGCCGCGTCATCACGGCCACCGACGACTATGTGGCCGATGTGCTGCTGCAGGACGGCGTGGTCCACACCATCGGCCGCGGCATGGTGGTGGGTGAAGACGTGAAGGTGGTGGATGCCACCGGCCTTTATGTCTTGCCTGGCGGCGTCGACACCCATGTGCACATGGAAAACGTGATCGGCCCGACCATCACCTGCGACACCTTCGCCAGCGGCACCCGGGCGGCAGCCTTCGGCGGCACCACCACGGTGGTGGACTTTGCCCTGCAGACCGAGGCCGACTCGCCGCTGGGCGCCATCGCCCGCGCCCAGCGCAGTGCCGAAGCGCAGGTGTCGGTGGACTACAGCCTGCACGTGATCGTCACCCGCGTCGACGACCAGGTGCTGAAAGACGTGCGCCACGCCATGCGGCACGAAGGCGTGACCAGCTTCAAGATGTTCATGGCCTATCCGGGCGTGATGATGGCCGACGATGCCTCCATCTTCCGGATGCTGCGCCAGGTCGGCGCCGACGGCGGCATGGTGGCGCTGCATGCCGAAAACGGCACCGTGATCGACCTGCTGATCAAGGAGGCGCTGGAAGCCGGCCACACCTCGCCGCGCTACCACGCGCTGACGCGGCCGGCCATCATGGAAGGCGAAGCCACGCACCGCGGCATCCGGCTGGCCGAGCTGGCCGAGGCGCCGATCTACTTCGTGCACGTGTCGAGCAACCAGGCGCTCAAGCACATCGTCACCGCGCGGGCCGAAGGGATTCCGGTGTTCGCGGAAACCTGCCCGCACTACCTGCTGTTTGACGACTCGGTCTACAGCAGCGACGACTTCGAGATCGCCAAGTATGTGATGACGCCGCCGCTGCGCACGCCCGACGACCAGAAGCACCTGTGGCGCGCGCTGCGCTATGACGACCTGCAGGTCATCGCCACCGACCACTGCCCCTTCTGCATGAAGGAAGGGCACCTGGGCTACCGCCTGCAGAAGATGCGCGGCAAGGAGGATTTCTCGCTGATCCCCAATGGCGCACCCGGCATCGAGACGCGGCTGGTCAGCCTGTTCGACATTGGCGTGATGCAGGGCAAGCTGTCGCTCAACCGCTTTGTGGAGCTGACGGCCACCACGCCCGCCAAGCTCTTCGGCCTGTTCCCCAAAAAAGGAACGATTGCCGTCGGCAGCGACGCCGACATCGTGCTGTTCAACCCCCATGTGAAGCAGACCGTGCACGCCAAGCACCTGCACGGCAACTGCGACTACACGCTGCTCGAAGGGCGGGAGTTGCAAGGCCGCGTGGAAAAAGTCTTCCTGCGCGGCCAGCTGATCGTGGACGGGCCCGAGTGGCACGGCCGCGAAGGCATGGGCCAGTTCGTGCGGCGCAGCGAGGTGCGCGCTTTCTAGGCGGCCGGCCTGACTATCATCGCGCCATGAGCCCTGTGAAACCCGCCAGCATGGACGACCTGCGCGAACGCATCAGCCGCGACGGTGACCGGCTGACACCCCGCATGCGCGATGCGGCGCGCTACGCCATCGAGCACCCCAACGACATCGCGCTCAACCCGGTGGCCACCGTGGCCGGCAAGGCCGGCATCGCCTCCGCCGCGTTCATCCGCATGGCCAAGGCGCTGGGCTATGACGGTTACTCGGATCTGCAGCGCCTGTTCCGCGAGCCGCTGCGCCAGGCCGTCAACCCGACCTTCCGCGAGCGCATCCGCCACTTCGGCGGCGAGCAGCCGCTGGAGAACCCGGGCGACCCGGCCGAGGTGCTGCGCGCCTTCAGCCAGGCCAACATCGTCTCGCTGGAGCACCTGCAGGCGCAAGCCGGCGAGCTGCCGCTGCAGCAGGCCATCGCCATGATCCAGAATGCGCGCGTCGTGCATGTGCTGGGGCTCAGGCGCTCGTTCGCCGTAGCGGCCTACCTGGCCTACGCGCTGAACCGGGTCGGGCAACCGGCGGTGCAGGTCACCGGCACCGGCGGCGCCATCGCGGAGCAGGCCAGCATCGCCAATGCCGAGGACCTCCTGATTGCCATCAGCTTTCCCCCCTATGCTCAGGACACCCTGGCCGTGTGCGAGCAGATTCGCAAGACCGGTGCCAAACGCCTGGCGATCACCGATGCCTTCATGAGCCCCGTCGCCAGAGAGGCCGACCTGGTGCTGGAGGTGAACGACGCCAAGCTGCTGGGCTTTCGCTCGCTGACCTCGGCCATGAGCCTGGCCCAGACCCTCGCCGTGGGCCTGGCCTTCAGCAAGCGCCAGCGGCGACGGAGCCGCCAGGGCGCCATCACCGCCGGCAAGCCCTTGCCCGCCGCCGATCTGCAGGACATCGACTGTTAGGCCATACCCCATGTCTTCCTCGCCACCTTCCCCCAACCCGCTTGCTGCCGGCCAGCGTGTTCTTGCCGTGGAGCCCCTGTCGGCCGAGGCCTTCCGGCCTTTTGGCGATGTGATTGGCGCGAGCGACGCCGCCCGGCACTTCTCCATCAACGAAGGCTTTGCCGAGCGCTACCACGACCTGGCCCATGTCGACGTTGCCACGGCGGGTGGCCGGGCCCTGATCAGCATCTTCCGGGCACAGCCGCGCGCCCTGCCCATGCGGCTGGGGCTTCTGGAGCGCCACCCGCACGGCAGCCAGGCCTTTGTGCCGCTGTCCGGCCAGCCCTATTTCGTGGTCGTGGCGCCTGCAGGGCCCGTGCCCGACCTCACGCAGATCCGCTGCTTCCTGCCAGCGCCTGGCCAGGGCGTCAATTACGCGCGGGGCGTGTGGCACCACCCGCTGATTGCCCTGGACAGCGTGCACGACTTTCTGGTGGTGGACCGCGGTGGGCCGCCGGGCGATGCCAATTGCGACGAGTACCCGCTGGCCGATTCGCCTTTATGGATTGACAGGAGGCCTGCATGAGCACACCCATGGTCACTCAGGATGCCGGTGCGCAAGCGGCGGCACTGGTCGAGGAGTTCCTGCGCATCCTGATGATTCCTGATCCGCAAGGTGCGCTGGCCTTCACCGCTCCGGATCTGCAGATCCGCTTCACCGGCGGCCGCCCCATGGCAGCGCCGGCCGAATGCAGCGCCTTCAATGCCAGCCGCTACGCCTGGGTCCGCAAGCGCTTTGAAAGCACCGAGGTGGTCAGCGGCGCCACCGCCGCGCAGGCCATCGTCTACAACCGGGGCACGCTGCATGGCGCGTGGCTGGACGGCACCCCCTTTGAAGGCAACCGCTACATCGACCGTTATGTGGTGAGCCACGGAAAGATCGTGGCCATGGATGTGTGGAACGACAGCGCCGAATGGCTGCTGGTGCGCCACGGGCTGAGCCCCGCCTGGCCCTCACCCATGGCGAATACCGCGTAAGCCCGGCGACCGCCCGCACGGCCGTCGGGATCTGCCGGACACCGGGCAGATTCAACAACCCCCCAGTTATAATGCGAGGTTGCTGGCAGGAAGGCGGGGATTGGCATGCCGATCCACCCGCCGCAGCCCTGATCAGCCCCGTTCAGCCCCTGATTTCAGTTTTTTGAGGACGCCATGAGCGCAAACGACCACACCACGGCCCACGAAGAAGCCCATACCGGCCCCATCAAGACCCCCCAGCAACTGCTGGCTGCGGTGTTTTTCTCGTTTGTGGTGCCGGTCTTCGGGATCATCGGTCTGGTGTACTACGTGACCTCGGCCAACAAGCCAGCCGCCGGCGCCGCAGACACTGAACAGTCGGTGGTCCAGCGCATCCAGAAAATCGGCACGGTGGAAATCCGCGACGCCAACCGCCCCCTGAAATCCGGCGAAGACGTCTACAAGGCACAGTGCGTGGCCTGCCACGGCATTGGTGCCGCAGGCTCGCCCAAGTTTGGTGACGTGGCCGCCTGGGCACCGCGCATCAAGACGGGTTTTGACGCACTCTGGAACTCGGCCCTCAAGGGCAAAGGCGCCATGGGCGCACAAGGCGGCGGCGATTTTGAGGACATCGAAATTGGCCGTGCCGTGGTCTACATGACGGCAGCCGCAGGCGGCAAGTTCACCGCCCCCGCAGCACCCGCTGCCGCTGCAGCAGCCCCGGCGGCTGCGCCTGCCGCCATGGCAGCACCTTCGGCGGATGTGGTCGCTGCGCTGGCCAGTGCCAACAAGCCGGCTGTCGCCACGCCCGTGGCTGCGGCGGCTGGTGGTGCTGCCCCCGCTTTGTATGGCCAGGTGTGCTCGGCTTGCCATGCGGCCGGCGTGGCCGGTGCCCCCAAGTTCGGCGACAAGGCCGCCTGGGCAACCCGCGTGGGCGCCGGTGTGGACGCCCTCACGGCCAGCGTCATCAAGGGCAAGAACGCCATGCCGCCCAAGGGTGGCTCCACGGCCTCCGACGCCGAGATCAAGACCGTGGTGCAGTACATGGTCAGCGCCGTCAAATAAGACGCCAAGAAGCAACAAGGCGTCTCGCCCACACACAAAAGGCCGGTCAGTGACCGGCCTTTTTGCATGGTGCCCACCGAACAGCGGGCGGTCACCTTGGCTGCTGAAGCGCCTGCGGGCTGCGGATGAACCCAAAGCGGGCGGGCAGGTCGGCGGCGCTCACCTCTTGCGGCACCCACAGGCCACGCTCGACGGCCTCGGCTGCGCTGGCCATGTCCAGCGTGTGCACCAGCCCCAGGCCCAGGTCTGTGTCGAGGTACACACGTCCCGCTTCATCCACCAGGCAGCGCTGCACGCGTGCCACTGTCCCGGTGTGCGCGGTGACGGCAAAATCCGGCGCCGGGCCGACGCGCCAGATCAGCGGCGTGGACTCCAGTTCCACATACACCCGCTGCGGCCCGTTCTGGAAAAACCAGCGGCCCTGCGCGTCGCTTTCATAGTTGCGCTGGATGAAGTCGATCAGCTTGCCGTGCTGCAGCCGCGAGCCTTTGCTGGCGCGCTGTCGGGCCTCGTCCGGCGGCACGCCGGCGGGCAGTTCGCCGGCGAAAGACCCGGCCGCCTGCGCGCGATCGTCCCGCATGTACCAGTTGCCGCGCGCATCCAGCCCCAGCCAGCCATAGCAGTCGGGCACATTGGGCCATTTGGCGATCGCCTGTCGAACAATGTCGTCCATGGGTCTATTTTGCGCTGCGGAGGCCTGCCATGCGGCCGATGGGTCTACTGCGCTCGCGGCTATTGGGGCAGATGCTGCGCCAGAAAGGCCACCACCGCTTCGGGCATGGCGCGCACATGCCCCGGGAAGGGCGCCGACGGAAACCCGACATGGCCGCCTTCGGCCGGCTGCCACAGCGTGACGTGTGCGCTGACCTCGGCCGCAGTCGGCAGGCTGCTGGCGGGCACGAACGGATCGTTGGCCGCATTGAGCGCCAGCGCCGGCACCTGCACGCGGTGCAGATGTGGTTTGGCCGAGGCGCGGACCCAGTAATCCTCGGTGTCGGTGAAACCGTGCAGCGGTGCGGTGAAGATGTTGTCGAACTCGTAGAGGTCGCGGGCGGCCAGTAATTTGCTGCGATCGAACAGGCCAGGGTGCTGGTCGAGCTTTTTCAGCGCCTTGGGCACCATGGTGCCGAGGAACATGCGCGTGTACACCAGCCGGTTGAAGCCCCGGCCGATGGCCCGGCCGCTGGCGGCCAGATCCAGCGGGGAGCACACCGACGCCACCGCCGCCACCCGCTGGCGGGCCGCGCCCTCCATTTCAGCGGCCCAGCGCATCAGCGCATTGCCGCCAAGCGAGATGCCGACGGCCACGATGGGGCCGCGGTGCTGTTGCGCAAACCGGGCCAGCAACCAGTCGATCTCGGCATAGTCCCCCGAGTGGTAGGCGCGCGGCGCCAGGTTCAGCTCGCCGGAGCACCCCCTGAAGTGCGGAATCGCACAGGCCCAGCCGCGTTCGCGGGCGACATCGGCAAAGGCCTCGGCATAGTGACTCTCCGACGAGCCCTCGAGGCCATGGAACACCACCAGAAGGGGTTGCGCCCCCACGCTTTTCGCTTCACGAATCCGTTCGCCCTGAGCCGCCTGTCCTGAGCTTCGTCGAAGGGTGCCCCCCGAGGGGGCTGGTTTTCCTTGGGGCGGCCCGGCGGAAAATTGCCGCTGATCGTCGACCAGGAAATCGACATCCACAAAATCACGGTCCGGCGTGGTCCAGCGCTCGCGCCGGAACTGCGGCGCAGGGCCGAGGTAGCGGCGCGAACGCAGCGCCGCCCAGATGGTCTGCAGATTGCCCCCCGGAAGCCACCAGGGTGCGACGTAGTTGATCACAACGTCACCCCGTCAGTGAAGGACTTGCGGGGTTTCAGAGACTTCCTGCATCTCGCGCGGCGTTCCGGGGCTGGCGTGGTGGGCCACCAGGCGCCAGCCCTGCGCGGTCTTGTGGTACACGTTGGTGGCGATGACGTAGGCGTGGCGCGGGCCTTCTTCGGTGAGCACATCCACACGCTCGAGCACGTTGTGCACGCTGGCCCCCATCATTTCGACGCGGCGGACTTTCTCGGGGCGCGCCTGGATGGTGCCGTTGGCAAACATGGCATCGAAAGTGGCGCGGATGGACGCCAGACCCACCAGGCGCCCGCCGCCAGGGTGCACGCAGACGACGTCGTCCTCATCGGCCCAGCAGGCCATGAGCTTTTCAATGTCACCGCTCTGCAAGGCCTCGTAAAACGCCGCTTCGATGTCGTCGGCGTTACCGGTACTGGCGGGGGAGACTTTGGTTTTTCGCATCGGTCCGTCCATCGGTCAGGTCAAGGCTGGGCCGGCAGGATGGCCGGCACGCCGATGAGGACCCGGCAGGGCGCCTCACGTGTATTGTTTCACGGACGCTCCTGGCCGTGCGCTGCCCTGAGGTGTGAATAGGGCCCAAGTCCGGCCCGCACCGCGCCAGTGACAAGGCGCAGAACGCAGCCAGGACATTTGACTATGTTAGTGTTGCAGCTTGCATTTCCGGAGGACCCGATGACATCACGACTCTCACGCCTGACCGCCCTGCTGGCGGCCTCTGCCCTGGCCCTGCTGCTCACGGGCTGCGGCTACAACGACTTCCAGCGCCTGGACGAGCAGACCAAATCGGCCTGGTCCGAGGTACTGAACCAGTACCAGCGCCGCGCCGACCTGGTGCCCAACATCGTGGCCACCGTCAAGGGTGAGGCCGCGTTTGAGCAGGACACGCTGACCAAGGTGATCGAAGCCCGCGCCAAGGCCACCTCCATCCAGGTCACGCCCGAAACACTGAAGGACCCGGCCGCCTTCAGCAAGTTCCAGGCGGCGCAGGGTGAACTGGGCAGTGCGCTGAGCCGCCTGATGGTGGTGAGCGAGCGCTACCCGGACCTGAAGGCCAACCAGGGTTTCAGGGACCTGCGTGTGCAGCTCGAGGGCACCGAGAACCGCATCACGGTGGCGCGCAACCGCTACATCCAGACGGTGCAGGAGTACAACGTGCTGACGCGCAGCTTTCCCAGCAACCTGACGGCCATGGTCTTCAGCTACAGCGTCAAGCCCAATTTTGCGGTGCAGAACGAAGCCCAGATCTCCACGCCGCCGGTGGTGGACTTCAACAAGAAATAAGCGCCGTCATCCGTCGCACGGCCCCACGGTGAACCCATGGCACACATGACCGGCTGCTGGCGCCGCCCATGGCTGAGCGGGGTCGCCGCATGGTCGCTGGTTGTTGCCCTGGCACTGGCCAGTGCAGCCGCCACGGCGCAGACCGTGCAAGCGGTGCCGGCCCTCACCGCCCGCGTGATGGACAGCACCGGCACGCTGGATGCCGCACGCCTGCAGGCGCTGGAGGCCAAGCTGGCCGCCTTCGAGCAAAGCCGCGGCGCGCAGGTGGTGGTGCTGATGGTGCCCACCACGCAGCCCGAGGACATTGCCGCTTACGCCCAGCGGGTGGGCGACAGCTGGAAAATCGGCCGCAAGAGCGTGGGCGACGGCTTGCTGCTGGTGGTGGCCAAGAACGACCGCAAGGTGCGCATCGAAACCACCAAGGCACTGGAAGGCGCCATCCCCGACCTGGCCGCAAAGCAGATCATTGACGAGGCCATCACGCCGCGCTTCCGCCAGGGCGACTTCGCCGGTGGCCTGGACGCGGCCACCGACCAGATCATGGCGCGCATCAGCGGTGAAAACCTGCCGGCACCGGCAGCCCCTTCAGGCAAGGCTTCCGCGGCTGGACACGGGTTTGACTGGACCGATCTGGCGGTGTTCCTCTTTTTTGCGGTGCCCATCGGTGGACGTGTGCTGGCCGGCCTCTTCGGGCGCAAGCTGGGCTCGGTGGCCACCGGCGGCGTGGTCGGTGTGCTGGCGTGGGTCTTCACCAGCAGCCTGCTGGTGGCGGGCCTGGCTGCCGTGGCCGGCCTGGTGTTTGCGCTGGTGACCAGCCTGGGCGCGCTGGCACGCAGCGGCTCTTCAGTGGGGCGCAGCGGTGGTGTCGGTGGCGGGTTGGGCAGTGGCGGCTGGAGCAGTGGCTCCAGTGGCGGCGGCGGCTTCAGCTCGGGCGGTGGTGGCGACTTCGGTGGCGGCGGTGCCTCCGGCGACTGGTAGGCGGAGGGCACCCATGGGTCTTCACAAGCTTCTCACCACCTGGCTGCGGCACCTGTGGCTGGACACGTCCGACACACGGCGTGCGATTCCGCCCGACATGCTGGAGCGGCTGGCGGGCCGCGTGCAAGCCAGCGAGCGCCGGCACAGTGGCGAAATCCGCATCTGCGTGGAGGCCTCGCTGCCGGCCAGCTACCTGTGGCGACTGGGTCGCCATGCGACCGTGCGTGAGATCACACGTCAACGGGCGGTGACGATGTTCGGCAAACTGCGGGTGTGGGACACCGAGCACAACAACGGCGTGCTGATCTACCTGCTGCTGGCCGAGCGGGCGATTGAAATCGTGGCCGACCGGGGTCTGGTGCAGCATGTGAGCCCGGTGCAGTGGCAGGCGATGGTGGCACGCATGTCGGCAGCCTTCCGTGAGGGTCGCTACGAGGACGGCCTGACGCAGGCGCTGGAGGAAACCTCGGCGGTGCTGATGACCCACTTCGCGCTGGCGCCGGGGGACAATTCACCTGCCGACCCCAACGACCTGCCGGACACGCCCGTGCTGCAGTGAGCTGCACTGAGCTTCGCGCGTGCTACCGGCGCAGCGCTGTTATCGGAGCATCCACCCTGAAGCAGCCAGGCCCACCAGCGACAGCACCAGCACCATCAACAGGCGCCTGAGCCATGTCTTGCGTGAACGCCTGGCCTTTCGCCGGGGCGACAGGCGCTCCACCCATGCCAGGCTGTCCAATACGCTGTCCATCGTGCGGTCCTCTTGCATTGATTGATTCAGGGACCTCAGCGTAGTTGTAAAGCCTGTTCGCGGGTGTCACTTCTGGTGTCGAGTTGTTACCCAATGCACAGGGACTGACGGTGTCGTGAGAACACCCTGGTAACCGTGGCCTTCAGCTTTTACCGCCCATGCCGGCGCTTGCGCTGTAGGGCAGCCGCCAGACCGCGCCGCCGCCTGCGGGATACAGCTGGCGCCCCGCCTCGGCTGCCGCAGGCCATCCGCCCGTGAACTCACCAAAAGCCGGCAACACCATCTGCCCCGCCTCGGCAGTGAAGCAGGGCAAGCGCAAGCGGTCACGCGCCGGGCCACGCAAGTTCACCACCGGGTGCAGATGCCCGGCCAGCACGGTGTGTCCCGCATGAAGCTGCGGATGGTGGCAGGCGAGGAAGGCAGGGGCGCCTGGCACGGGCCAGGGCTCGTTCACCACCTCGATGCCCAGGGTCGAAGGCGGATCGCCAGCGCGGCTGTCGTGGTTGCCACGTACCAGCGTACACGCGAGGCCTGCATGTTGCTGCCGCCACGCCGCCAGCGCCTCCAGCACCGCGGGGGTGCGAGACTGCGCTGCGTGGAGAAAATCTCCCAGAAAAACAAGCTGCACGGGCGCGTAGGCCGCCAGCAGCCGGCTCAGCCGTGCAAGGTTTTCATCCGTGGTGCCGGCTGGCACCGGTTGACCCAGGGCGCGGTAGGTCGCCGCCTTGCCCAGGTGCAGATCGGCCACGAACAGCAGGCGCAGGCGCGGCCACCACAGCGCCCGCTCGGGCAGCAGCCACAGCGTCTCGCCCGCCTGGGAGATGGCCAGCGCCTGACCGACCACTGTGGAAGAGGGTGAAGGCATCACAAGGGCGGCAAAGGCCGTGAGGGCTTGCGGCGCGACACACGCAGGGGCTTGGCCGGGCTGGTCAGGGTGTCTTGCCCGAAGGCCAGCGACAGCCGGACGTGTTGCAGCATGTGCTCTGCCTCCGTTGCCGCAGGCGCTGCAGAACCACCCCCACCCGCTGCAGCTTCCAGTTGCTGCACCATGCGGGCGATGCGGTCGGCCAGGCTTTCGCTGGAGAGCTGTTCGCGCAGCCGCTCGACCATCAGCGGAAATGAAAACGGCGTGGGCCGCACCAGCGTCTTGATCACCAGCCGCTGCAAATGGATGCGCTGCAGGCTCGCCTGCAGGCGGCCGATCTCCAGCTCCTGCGCGAGCAGCTCTTCGTCGGCCTGCAGCAGCAAGCGGTTGGCCGGGTCGTACTTGCGGAACACCTCGTAAAAGAGTGAGGAGGAGGCCTGCAACTGCTTGTTGCTGCGTTTTTCCCCCGGAAAGCCCTGGAACACCAGACCCGCCACGCGCGCGATTTCACGAAAGCGCCGCTGCGCCAGCTCACCCGCATTCAGGCTGCCCAGCACCTCCTGCAGCAGCGCTGCCTCTCCGCCCGCCGGCATGGCCAGCACCTGCGGCAGCAGCACCGGCCAATCCACCGGGCTGGCACTGAGCAACTCGAAACCGTAGTCATTGACCGCCATGGAGAAGGTGAGCGGTGCCAGCCGTGCGGCCCGCCAGGCGATCAGGTTGGCCAGGCCCAGGTGCACATGGCGCCCGGCAAACGGATAAAGAAAAAGGTGATGCCCCTCGCGGCTGGTGAGCAGCTCGGCCAGCAGGGTCTGCCGTGTGGGCAGGACTGACCAGCGCTGCTGCAGATCGAGCAGCGGGCGCAGGCAGCGCAGTTCAGGGGAGTCGAATCGGCCCTCGCTGGCGCTTTCAAGTTGCTGCACCACCGCATCGGCCAGGGTGGTGGACAGCGGCATGCGGCCGCCACTCCAGCGCGGCACCGCCGGGCGCTTGCCGCTGGCCCGCTTCACCCAGGCCGTCATCTCGCGGATGCGCACCAGCTCCAGCAAACGCCCGCCGAACAGGAAACAGTCGCCCGGCTTGATGCGCGCCGCAAAGCTTTCCTCAACGGTGCCTATCTTGCCGCCTCCCAGGTACTGCACCGTCATGCTCGCATCGCTGACGATGGTGCCGATGTTCATGCGGTGCCGACGCGCCAGGCGCGCATCCGGCACATGCCAGACACCCTGCCCGTCGGGCACGGCACGGCGGTAGTCAGGATAGGCCGCGAGCGATGGCCCGCCCTGCTGGACAAACGACAGACACCAGGCCCAGCTCCCGGGCGTGAGATCGCGGTAGGCGGCCGTGCTGCGCACTTCGGCATACAGCGCATCGGCCACGAAGCCGCCGCCGAGCGCCACCGTGACCAGATGCTGCACCAGCACGTCGAGCGGCTGGCGTGGCGATTCACGTGCCTCGATCTGCCCGGCAGCCATCGCGGCGCGCGCCGCAGCGCCTTCGATGATCTCCATGCTGTGGGTCGGCACCAGCGTGATGCGCGAGGGCCGCCCAGGCGCATGGCCTGAGCGGCCCGCGCGCTGCAGCAGCCGCGCCACACCCTTGGGCGAGCCGATCTGCAGCACCCGTTCCACCGGCAGGAAGTCCACACCCAGGTCCAGGCTGGACGTGCACACCACCGCGCGCAATTCGCCTTTCTTCAAGCCCAGCTCCACCCACTCGCGCACCTCCCGGTCGAGCGAGCCGTGGTGCAGCGCGATCAACCCCGCCCACTCGGGCCGCGCATCGAGCAAGGCGTGGTACCAGATCTCGGCCTGTGAACGGGTGTTGGTGAAGACCAGTGTGGTCGGGCTGCTCGCCAGCTCTTCGACGACCTGGGGCAGCATGCTCAGGCCCAGATGGCCTCCCCAGGGGAAACGCTCGGCCTGCGCAGGCAACAGGGAATCGACCACCAGTTTCTTTGGCACGGTACCTTGGACCAAGGTGCCATCGTCAGAGCCAAGCAACGTGTGCATGGCCTCCCCCAGATTACCCAGCGTCGCCGACATGCCCCAAACTGATAGAGCCCCCACGCTTGTCGCTTCGCGTGCCTTCGGCGATACGCTGCCCCTCGCATCGAGTACTGGGGCCACTGCGCCTGCGGCCCGGCGGAGCCGGTTCCGCGGCACCTGCTGGCCTGAATTCAAGGCCTCCGTGCGATTCCACATCCTGAGTCTTGCCAGTGCAAGCTGAACTTGCACACCGCGCTTGTTTCCCAATAGCTCGTGCCACTCGTCGACCACCACCATCTTCACGCTGCCCAGCGTTTGCCGCGCATCGGCGCGGGCGAGCAACAGGGACAGACTCTCTGGCGTGGTCACCAGCACGCTGGGCAAGCGCTGGTTCTGCGCGCTGCGTTCGCCCGATGAGGTGTCGCCGCTGCGCGCACCGATGCTCCAGGGGCTGAAGACCGGCGAGCCATCGTCATGCTGTACCGCGTTCAGGACATCCAGCGCCTGTTGAAGGGCACGCAAGGTGTCTGCGGCGAGCGCACGCATCGGTGTGATCCACAACACCGTCAGTGGCGCAGCGACGGGCTTTCGGGTGGGCGCCACCGCCTTCTTTGGCAGATTCGCGGGAGTCATGAACGCCATCAAGGCGCCCAGCCACACGGCATAGGTCTTGCCCGCGCCTGTGGTGGCATGCAGCAGGCCGGACTGCCCGTCGGCCACGGCCTTCCACACCTCGCGCTGAAACTTGAAAGGCTTCCATCCTTGAGCGGCGAACCACCCATCCAGAGCTTGCTTGACCGTTGTGTGGGTTGCCCGGCTCATGCGGATGGTGTCCCCGGCAGCAGGGCCGCAAGTGTTTCCAGTGTGTCGGCCTCTTCCACCGGTTTGTCTTCGCGCCAGCGCAGCATGCGCGGAAAGCGCACGGCAATGCCGCTCTTGTGCCGGCTACTGCGGGCAATGCCCTCAAAGCCGAGCTCAAACACCAGCGTGGGTTGCACGCTGCGCACCGGACCAAAGCTTTCAATCGTCGTCTTGCGGATCACGGCATCAACCTTCGCCATCTCGGCATCGGTCAGGCCCGAATAGGCCTTGGCAAAAGGCACCAGCTTGCGCCCGGCCTGCGCGGGCGGGCCGTCCCACACGGCGAAGGTGTAATCGCTGTAGAGGCTGGCACGCCGGCCGTGGCCGCGCTGCGCATAAATCAGCACGGCATCCACGCTGAGCGGATCGATCTTCCACTTCCACCAGGTGCCGACGTCCTTGGTGCGGCCCACACCGTAGTGCGACTGCCGCTGCTTGAGCATCATGCCCTCGACACCGAGGCTGCGCGCCGCCTCGCGCTGGCGCGCCAGATCCGCCCAGCTGTCGCCCTGCAACTGCGCGCTGGCCACCAGTTGAGGATGCTGCAGTTGCGTCACCAGTGCGTCGAGCAAGGCACGCCGCTCCACCAGTGGCGACGAACGCAGGTCGCGACCTTCCCACTCGAGCAGGTCGTAGGCGAGGAGCACCACCGGAATATCGCGCAGCAATTTGGCGCCGATGGTCTTGCGGCCCACGCGTTTTTGCAGGTCGGCAAAAGGCTGCGCCCGGCCGTCACGCCAGACCACCACCTCGCCATCAAGCACCGTGCCGTCTGGCAGTGCGTCGCCCAGGGTCGCCAGTTCCGGGAAGCGGTCGGTGACCAGTTCTTCACCGCGCGACCACAGCCACACCTGGCCGGCCCGCCGTACCAGCTGCGCGCGGATGCCGTCCCACTTCCACTCCACCACCCACTGGTCGGGCGGGCCCAGCGCCGCATCGAACTGCGCCAGCGGCTGGTTGAACGGATGCGCCAGAAAAAACGGATAGGGCTGGCCGCTGGTCTGCTGGTTCAGCTCGCCGCTGCTTTCGGGCGCGATCAGCGCCGCGTAGCCGGTGGCCGTGGGCAAGGCGCTGAGGTGGGTGTAGCCCATCAGGCGCTGGGCAATGCGCTTGGCGTCCACACTGGCCACGGCCGCAAGCGCCTGCGTGACCTGCAGCCGCGAGACACCCACGCGAAAGCCGCCGGTGATCAGCTTGAAGTACACCAGGCGTTCATCCAGGGCCAGTTGCTGCCACTGGGCACGCAGCGCTGCGGTCAGCGCATCGGGCGAGCTTTTGGCCAGCGCGCGCAGGGGCAGCAGGTGCTGCTCCATCCACGCAGCCAGGCCCAGCGCCTGTGTGTCAGACGGCGGCGGGATCAGCAGCGAAATGGTTTCGGCCAGATCACCGACCGCCTCGTAGCTTTCATCGAACAGCCACTCGGGCAGGCTGGCCGCCTCGCGGGCGAGTTCGCGCAGCAGCCGGGTGGGCACCAGCTGGCGCGGCTTGCCACCGGCCAGAAAGTACACCGCCCAGGCGGCGTCCGCAGCCGGTACCGTTTGCAGATAGCGCTGCAGCGCGGCCTGCTTGGCCAGGCTGGACGTGGTCGCGTCCAGCTCGCGGTACAGCGCGGCAAAGGCCTTCATGCGCTGCCCTCGGCGCTGGTGGCGGCAGAGGCCACCGGCGCGGCCACATCCGCCGCATCGTCGCCGCCGTATTCGGTCTTGAAGCCCTCTGCCTGCAAACCCTGCTCGGTCAGCCAGCGCACCAGCACGGCCACGCTGCCGTGCGTCACCATCACCCGCTCGGCGCCGGTGCCGCCAATGGCTTGCTGCAGGCCTAGCCAGTCGGCGTGGTCGGACATGACAAAACCGCGATCGACCCCGCGGCGGCGCCGTGTGCCGCGCAACTGCATCCAGCCGCTGGCGAAGGCGTCGGCATAGGCGCCAAAGCGCTTCATCCACGGCGTGCCCTGCGCGGAGGGGGGTGCCAGCACCAGCGCGCGCCGCAGCATCGCGGCATCCACGGCCGGATCGCTCACGCGCACCGTGGGCGGCAGCGCGACGCCCGCTTCGCGGTACACCGCATTGAGCGGCTCCACGGCCCCGTGAACCACGATGGGGCCTATGCTGGCGTCCACGCCGTGCAGGATGCGCTGCGCCTTGCCAAAGGCATAGCAGAACAGCACCGAGCTGCGGCCCTCGTCTGCATTGCGCCGCCACCAGGCGTTGATATCGTCAAACAGCGCCGCCTGCGCCGGCCAGCGGTACACCGGCAGGCCGAAGGTGGACTCGGTGATGAAGGTATGGCAGCGTACCGCTTCAAAAGGTATGCAGGTGCCGTCGGCCTCGGTCTTGTAGTCCCCCGAGGCGACCCAGACCTCACCTTGGTGCTCGACGCGAACCTGCGCCGACCCCAGCACATGGCCGGCGGGATGCAGCGACACGCGAACACCGTGGTGCTCGACCACCTCGCCGTAGGGCACCGTCTGCAGCGCGATGGGGCCCAGCCGGGCGCGCAGGATGCCGGCGCTGTCGGTGTGGGCCAGGTAGTGCTGATGGCCGGTGCGGGCGTGGTCGGAGTGCGCGTGGGTGATCACGGCGCGATCCACCGGCCGCCACGGGTCGATATGGAAATCGCCCGACGGACAGTACAGGCCTTCCGGCCGGGCGACGATCAGGTCCATGCGTGGTATGTGTAGCGCAGCATCGGGTGGCAAGGAGCCGGTGCGCGGCCCCTGCCGCCCCTGGCCATGCCGCTCCATCGTAATGGCAGCAGCAGCGCCTTGCTGGTCTGCCGCAGCGGCGCCCACAGTGCGCAGGGACTCTGGGCCACGCCCAAAGAAAAAGCCCCTGGCTTGCGCTCAAGGGCTTTGTCGTGAAGACCGGAAAGGTCTTATTTTTTCTGGCGGTATTTGCGCAAGGCTGCAATCTGCGCGGCCATCACGGCCAACTCGGACTGGGCCATGGCGATGTCGATGTCGCTTTTGGCGTTCTTCAGCGCTTCTTCGGCCTGGGCCTTGGCTTCGGTGGCCTTGGCTTCGTCGAGGTCCTTGCCGCGAATGGCAGTGTCGCTCAGCACGGTCACGCAGTTGGGCTGCACTTCCAGCAGGCCGCCGGCCACGAAGACGAACTCTTCCGTACCGTCGGCTTTTTCAATGCGCACGGCGCCCGGCTTGATGCGGGTGATCAGCGGCGTGTGGCGTGGGTAGATGCCCAGTTCGCCAGCCTCGCCGGGCAAAGCCACAAAGCGCGCCTCGCCCGAGAAGATGGACTCTTCTGCGGAAACGACGTCGACATGAATGGTGGTTGACATAAGCGATCCTTAGTGGAAAAGGTTTCGAGGCCTGAGCCTCAGACCTTTTTCGCTTTCTCGAAAGCTTCGTCAATCGTGCCGACCATGTAGAACGCCTGCTCGGGCAGGTGATCGCACTCGCCAGCCACAATCATCTTGAAGCCGCGAATGGTTTCGGCCAGGCTCACGTACTTGCCGGGGGAACCGGTGAACACCTCGGCCACGTGGAAAGGCTGCGACAGGAAACGCTGGATCTTGCGCGCGCGGGCCACGGCCAGCTTGTCTTCAGGGGCCAGCTCGTCCATGCCCAGAATCGCGATGATGTCGCGCAGTTCCTTGTAGCGCTGCAGCGTGCCCTGCACCGCACGGGCGGTGGCGTAGTGGTCTTCGCCCACGACGTTCGGGTCGAGCTGGCGGCTGGTGGAGTCCAGCGGGTCCACCGCCGGGTAGATACCCAGCGAGGCGATGTCACGCGACAGCACCACGGTGGAATCCAGGTGGGCAAAGGTGGTGGCAGGCGACGGGTCGGTCAAGTCATCGGCAGGCACGTACACGGCCTGGATGGAGGTGATCGAGCCGACCTTGGTGGAGGTAATGCGCTCTTGCAGGCGGCCCATTTCCTCGGCCAGCGTTGGCTGGTAGCCCACAGCGGAAGGCATGCGGCCCAGCAGCGCGGACACTTCGGTACCGGCCAGCGTGTAGCGGTAGATGTTGTCCACGAAGAACAGCACGTCACGGCCTTCGTCCCGGAAGGATTCGGCGATCGTCAGACCGGTCAGGGCCACGCGCAGACGGTTTCCTGGGGGCTCGTTCATCTGGCCGTAGACCATGGCCACTTTGGATTCGCCGAGGTTCTCAAGGTTCACAACGCCGGAGTCGGCCATCTCGTGATAGAAGTCATTGCCCTCGCGGGTACGCTCACCCACACCGGCGAACACGGACAGACCCGAGTGCGCCTTGGCGATGTTGTTGATCAGTTCCATCATGTTCACGGTCTTGCCCACACCGGCACCACCGAACAGGCCGACCTTGCCGCCCTTGGCGAACGGGCACACCAGGTCAATCACCTTGATGCCGGTTTCCAGCAGTTCCTGCGATGGCGACAGTTCGTCGTACGCAGGCGCCTTGCGGTGGATCGGGGCAGTCAGGGTCTGGTCGACCGGGCCGCGCTCGTCAATCGGCGCACCCAGCACGTCCATGATGCGGCCCAGCGTGGCCTTGCCCACGGGCACGGTGATGTTGGCGCCGGTGTTGTAGACCATGTTGCCGCGGCGCAGGCCGTCCGACGTGCCCAGTGCGATGGTACGCACGATGCCGTCGCCCAGCTGCTGCTGGACTTCCAGCGTCAGCGCGGAGCCCTCCATCTTGAGTGCGTCATAAATCTTCGGCATCTGGTCGCGCGCGAATTCCACGTCCACCACCGCACCAATACACTGAACAATCTTGCCTTGAGCTTGAGCCATGATTGAATCCTCTTTCGTTCTTGCGTTTCTTTAAATCTGGAATCTGGTGAGGCGGCTTAGACCGCTGCAGCACCGGCGACGATTTCCGACAGTTCTTTCGTGATCGCTGCCTGGCGGGTCTTGTTGTAGACCAGCTTGAGCTCGCCGATCACGCTGCCTGCGTTGTCGGTGGCGGCCTTCATGGCCACCATGCGCGCCGACTGCTCGGACGCCATGTTTTCGGCCACAGCCTGGTACACCAGCGCTTCCACGTAACGGATCAACAGGTCGTCAATCACGGTCTGTGCATCGGGCTCGTAGATGTAGTCCCAGCCGTGCTGGTCCTTGTCGGCCGTCAGGCGGTCTGCCGTGAGGGGCAGCAACTGCTCGACCACCGGCTCCTGGCGCATCGTGTTGATGAACTTGGTGTAGCACAGGTACACCGCGTTGACCTTGCCGGCGCTATAGGCGTCGAGCAGGACCTTCACGGGACCGATGAGCTTTTCCAGATGCGGTTTGTCACCGAGTTGCGTCGCATGCGACACCACCTTGGCGCCGACACGGTTCAGGAAACCCAGGCCCTTGTTGCCGATGGCGACAGCCTGCGCGTCATGTCCGGCCGCCTGGCCTTCCTTCAGCTTGGTGGTCACGGCGCGCAGCACGTTGGTGTTCAAGCCGCCGCACAGGCCCTTGTCGGTCGTCACCACGATGAAGCCGACGCTCTTGGCGTCGTTGGACTCCATGAAAGCGTGGGTGTACTCGGGGTTGGCCTGACTCAGGTTGGCCGTGATGTTGCGGATCTTGTCGCTGTAAGGACGGGCAGCGCGCATCCGCTCCTGCGCCTTGCGCATCTTGGAGGCGGCCACCATCTCCATGGCCTTGGTGATCTTCTTGGTGTTTTCCACCGATTTGATCTTGCCGCGTATTTCCTTGCCTGCTGCCATATGTATTTCCTGGGGGTTCCTGAAGGTGTCTAGAAAGCCTGCGTTGACTCGTAGGAATCAGGCAGGATCAGGCAAACGACTTCTTGAACTCGGCCACGGCAGCGTTCAGTTCCGCCTCGGCGTCCTTGTCCATGGCCTTGTTGGCTTCCAGCTTGGCCATCAGCGCCGCATTCTTGTCCTTGAGGAAAGCATGCAGGCCGTGTTCAAACGCCAGAACCTTCTTGACTTCGACGTCGTCCATGAAACCCTTGTTCACGGCAAACAGTGTGGCGGCCATGTTGGAGATGGACAGCGGCGAGTACTGGGCCTGCTTGAGCAGTTCGGTCACGCGGGCACCGCGGTCGAGCTGCTTGCGGGTGGCCTCGTCCAGATCGGAAGCGAACTGCGCGAACGCAGCCAGTTCACGGTACTGGGCCAAGTCGGTACGGATACCACCAGAGAGGTTCTTGATCAGCTTGGTCTGGGCGGCACCACCGACGCGCGATACCGAGATACCGGCGTTGATGGCGGGGCGGATACCGGCGTTGAACAGGCTGGTTTCCAGGAAGATCTGGCCGTCGGTGATCGAGATCACGTTGGTCGGCACGAAAGCGGACACGTCGCCAGCCTGCGTTTCGATGATCGGCAGTGCGGTCAGCGAACCGGTCTTGCCTTTGACGGCACCCTTGGTGAAGTCTTCGACATACTTCTCGTTCACGCGGGCAGCGCGCTCGAGCAGACGGCTGTGGAGATAGAACACGTCGCCGGGGTAGGCTTCGCGGCCTGGTGGACGGCGCAGCAGCAGCGACACCTGACGGTAGGCCACGGCCTGCTTGGACAGGTCGTCATACACGATCAGCGCGTCTTCGCCGCGGTCGCGGAAGTATTCGCCCATCGTGCAGCCGGAGTAGGCACTCACGTATTGCATGGCGGCGGACTCGGAAGCGGAAGCAGCCACCACGATGGTGTACTCCATCGCGCCAGCTTGCTCGAGCGAGCGCACCACGTTCTTGATCGACGAAGCCTTCTGGCCAATCGCGACATAGACGCACGACACGCCTTTGCCCTTCTGGTTGATGATGGCGTCGATGGCCACAGCGGTCTTGCCGGTCTGGCGGTCACCGATGATCAGCTCGCGCTGGCCACGGCCCACGGGCACCATGGAGTCGATGGACTTCAGGCCGGTTTGCAGGGGCTGGTCCACGGATTTACGGGCGATCACGCCCGGTGCGACCTTTTCGATCACGTCGGTCATCTTGGCGTTGACCGGGCCTTTGCCGTCGATCGGCTGGCCCAGGGCGTTCACCACGCGACCCAGCAACTCGGGACCCACAGGCACTTCCAGAATGCGGCCCGTGCACTTGACGGTGTCGCCTTCGGCGATGTGCTCGTACTCACCCAGAATCACGGAACCCACCGAGTCGCGCTCGAGGTTCAGCGCCAGACCATAGGTGGGCGTGCCGTCTGCGGTCGCGGGGAATTCCAGCATCTCGCCCTGCATCACATCGGACAGGCCGTGGATGCGGACGATACCGTCGGTCACGGACACCACGGTGCCCTGGTTGCGGACGTCGCTGCTGGCTGTCAGGCCTTCGATGCGGCTCTTGATCAGTTCAGAAATTTCTGCGGGATTGAGTTGCATGACTCTTTCCTTCTTTCTATGTTGTTGGCTAAAAACCTGGGGGCACGCCTGGGCGCTGCCGCTCAGGCGATCAGCGCCACTTTCATTTGCTCTAAACGGGCTTTGACCGAGGTGTCCAGCACCTCGTCACCCACCACGACACGAATGCCACCGATCAGCGCCGGCTCCAGCTCCACCTTCAGGTTGAGCTTGCGGCCAAAACGCTTTTCCAGGGTCGCTGCCAGATCAGCCAGCTCCCCGCCTTCCAGCGCGAAGGCGCTGTACACGGTGGCATCCGAAGAGCCACTTTTCGCGTTTTTCAGGGTGCGGAACTGCGCAGCGATTTCCGGCAGCACGCCGATGCGACCGTTGTCGATCACCGCACGCAGGAAGTTCTTCGCCGCCTCGGGCAGGGCCGTCTTGGCCACGCCCGCGATCACGTCAAAAGTCTGGCTTGCCGTCACGCTGGGGTTGCCGGCGAAACGCTGAAGCTGCTCATTGGCCGCAATGGCGGCCAGCTCGTCGAGCCAGGCAGCGGTTGCGCCCAGGTCAGCCGCCGACGCCTTGAACAGCGCCTCGGCATACGGACGGGCAATGGTGGCTAATTCGGCCATGTTAGTGCTCGCTCAATGACGTTCAAAGTTCTGTCTTCAGGCGACCCAGCAAGTCGGCATGCACGGAGGCATTGACTTCCTTGCGCAGGATCTGCTCAGCGCCCTTGACGGCCAGTGCGGCCACCTGCTCGCGCAGGGTCTCGCGGGCCTTGACGGTCTGCTGCTCGGCTTCCACCTTGGCGGCAGCAATGATCTTGCTGCCTTCTTCGGTGGCGCGGGCTTTGGCCTCTTCAATCAGGGCTTGACCACGGCGCTCGGCCTCGGCCAGACGCACAGCGGCTTCGTTGCGCGATTTGGCCAGTTCTTCTTCCACGCGCTTGTTGGCCACGGAGAGTTCGGATTTGGCCTTGTCGGCAGCGGCGAGGCCGTCAGCGATCTTCCGGGCGCGTTCGTCGAGTGCAGCTGCAATCGGGGGCCACACGAATTTCATCGTGAAGAACACCAGGATCGCAAACACGACGAGCTGCGCAAAGAATGTGGAGTTAATACTCACAACTGCACCTCTGTAGGTTGTTGGCTAGAAGGGCGTGCGATTTACTTCAACACAAACGGGTTGGCGAACGCGAACAGCATGGCAATACCCACGCCGATCAGGAAAGCCGCGTCGATCAGACCGGCCAGCAGGAACATCTTGGTCTGCAGTTCGTTCATCAGCTCAGGCTGGCGTGCAGCTGCTTCGAGGTACTTGCTGCCCATGATGCCGATACCGATACATGCGCCGACAGCGCCCAGGCCAATGATCAGGCCAGCGGCCAAAGCGACAAAACCGAGTACGTGTTCCATTTAATGCTCCTATGGATTGAACTAACTAACAAAAATAAAAAAACCGAAAACGAAAACTGGAAATCCTGATTCCTGCGAATCAATGGTGGTCGTGGGCCTGTCCCACGTACACCAGCGTCAACATCATGAAAATAAACGCCTGCAGCGCCACGATCAGGATGTGGAAGATGGCCCAGCCGGTGCCCGCGAGCACATGGCCGATGAAGAGAAGCACGCCGGTGGCGGAGCCGAAGCCGACGGCGCCCATCAGCGCGATCAGCATGAACAGCAGCTCGCCCGCATACATGTTGCCGAACAACCGCAGGCCGTGCGACACGGTCTTGGCGGCGAACTCGATCATCTGCATCAGGAAGTTGACCGGGTAGAGGAACCACTTGTCGCCGAACGGTGCGGAAAACAGCTCGTGCACCCAGCCGCCGAAACCCTTGATCTTGACGTTGTAGAACAGGCAGACCAGCAGCACGCCACAGGACATGCCCAGCGTGGCCGACAGGTCGGCGGTGGGCACCACGCGGAAATATTCGATGTTGTGCTCGAGGCCGGTCACGGACAGGATGGTGTGAAACAAATCGACGGGCAGGAAGTCCATCGAGTTCATCAGGAAGATCCAGACGAACACGGTAAGCGCCAGCGGGCCGACGACTTTGCGCGACTCGGCATTCTTCACGATGCCCTTGGCCTGCGTATCGACCATTTCAAGGAGGATTTCGACCGCGGCCTGCATGCGGCCGGGCACGCCGGCGTGCACGCTGCGCGCCACGCGCCACAGCGTGAACATGCCGATCAGGCCCAGGGTGACGGACCAGAAAATCGTATCGAGATTGAAAACGGAGAAGTCCACAATGCCCGACTGCTTGTGGGTCTGCAGATGCGTCAGGTGGTGACCAATGTATTCACCAGCGGTCAAAGCGTGTCCGGAAGATTCACTCATCTCTCAACTCTTTATTTGGATTACGCTAACTTTTTCGGCCTTGACCGGTACCAGAGCACCAGCCAGACCACTTTCATTGTCACAACCATGCCAACCAGCAAAGCCGGCCAGCTCACATCAGGAACCATGCGGGGGGCAGCGAACAACATCGCCACCGTGAGGCCAATCTTGACCATCTCCCACAAGAAGAATCCGGTCACCGCAGCACCCGCATTCATCGAAGACACCTTGCTGGTGAGGCCGCGTGCGAACAACGCACCCGGAATCACCACCGCCAGCGCCCCATAGAGCGCAGACCAGCCTGCATTCGGCCTTCCGGTCAGAGCCCAGGCAGCACACGCCACCACCAGCCCGACCACCGATTGCCCTGCCAACACCGCCCATGGGGATACGGAAGGATTCGCATCGCGAAGCTTTTGGGCTTCTTCACGCGTCAGGGGCTTGAAACCCCCGTCTTCCGTCTCAACTTCTTCGACTGGACTGCGAAGCGCAGGCCCGGTCGCCGAACTTGTTATTTTGGACATGACAAATTACGGCAAGGTTACAAGGCAATGTTTAGCAAAGCCCCTGATTATACGTAGAAACCCGCTGCCCACGGACATATCCTGCGGCCCAAGTGCGAATAGCCGCACGCGTTCGAAGCGAGGCCATGCCCGCTGGCTGGCCATGCCGTCACGCAGCCCGGCCCTTGCGCCAAGGCGATATATGGGGGTCGGAGACTCAGTGGAAAACAGCAATACACCTTTGACGACCCTGATGAATTCCACTTTCCGGCAGACACGTTCGCCTGATGAAATGCAAGGCATCCTCACAGGACCGCGGCCCGTGGCGCCGTGCTTTTTTGAGGTGATCCGGAGCGCCCGGGCCACCAGGGTCCAAGGAGTTTCACCTTTTTTGCGCGTAGTGATCCCGTCACGCGAGATACTGGGCAGTGACGCGCCACCCTTTCCGGACCCCCTCGCCTCTTTTTTTGACTTTTCCTGATTTCCCGCACGCCATGACACCCCTGCCGCCAGCCCCCTTGCCCGACACACTGTGCTACCTGAACGGTGAGTTCACACCCCTGAAGGACGCCAGGATCAGCGTGCTCGACCGTGGCTTCATTTTTGGTGACGGCATCTACGAGGTGGTGCCGGCCTATGGCGGACGCCCGTTCCGCTTTGAGCAGCACATGGCACGGCTGGAGCGTAGCCTGACCGAGTTGCGCATCGCCAATCCCATGACCCGCGAGGCGTGGCGCACCTTGCTGGAGCGCCTGATCGCAGAGCATGCGCACACCACCGGCGCAACCCCCGAAGCCGGCAACCAGTTGATCTACATCCAGATCAGCCGCGGCGTGGCGATGCGCGACCACCCCATGCTGCCAGGCCTGACGCCCACCGTGTTTGTCATGTGCAACGCGATGAAGCTGCCCAGCGCCCAGCAGCGCGAACAGGGCGTGGCCTGCGTGACGGCCGACGACTTCCGCTGGGAAAAAGCCCACATCAAGAGCACGAGCCTGCTGGGCGCGGTGTTTTCGCGCCAGATCAGCGTGGACGCGGGCGCGGTGGAAACCGTGATGTTCCGCGGCGATGACCTCAGCGAAGCGTCGTCGAGCAATGTCTGGGTGGTGAAGGATGGCAAGGTGCTGGGCCCGCTGAAAAACCACCTGGTGCTCGAAGGCATACGCTACGGCCTGATCGAGGAGATCTGCCGCGCCGCCGGCATTCCGTTTGAGTTGCGCAGAATCAGCCGCCAGGAGGTGCAGGCGGCCGATGAACTGATGCTGTCGTCAGCCACCAAGGAAGTGCTGCCGATCACGCGGCTCGATGGCCAGCCGGTGGGCCACGGTGCGGCAGCCGGCCGGCCCGGCCCGGTGTACGCCCGCCTCTACGCCGCCTACCAGCAGGCCAAGCAATCCACCCAGGACACTCGCCCATGAACACACCGCCCGACACCACACCCCCGACAGGCCCGCTCACCGATGTGCCGGCGGCCCGGCAGGAATCGCTGATCGAGTACCCCTCCCTCTTCCCCATCAAGGTCATGGGCCAGAAGGTCGACGGGCTGGTGGCCGCCATCACGTCCATCGCGCGCCAGTTCGACCCGGCCTTCGACGCCAGCACCATCGAGTTGCGTGAGAGCAAGGGCGGCAAATACCTGGGGGTGACCGTCACCGTCACCGCCACCAGCCGCGAACAGCTCGATGAGCTGTACCGCACGCTGTCCACGCACCCCATGGTCAAGGTGGTGCTTTAACCGTCAGCTCCCAGGTTTTGTGAAAGTTTTGAGGTCGTTTCCTTCACAAGAACAAAGACTGCACGCCTTACGAAAATATCACACTGAGCGCCAAGCAAGCCCGATGCCGCAACCGAAGCACCAGTCGCGACACTTACAAGTTATTGATTTCATTGAGAAATACAGTTGAATGTTAAATAGATATTAAAAATACTACTTAATTTGACATTTTAAGTAAACTAACGGGATGCTAATAGAACAATCCCTTGCTATCCCTTTACCAGCGGTGCAGGAATACCTGGCCGACACCAATCCTTGGTGGGTCGCCGGCAAAGGCATTGACCCGGAGATGCAAGCCTGGCCCAAACGCGCCTACTTCGCCTCTTTCATACGTCTGGTCAAGGCGATCGATGTACGTCGGGCCGTTGTGGTCATCGGCCCCCGTCGCGTCGGCAAGACTGTCATGCTGACGCAAGCCGTGCAAGACCTGCTTGACTCTGGCGTTCCAGGGTCGCGCATCATGGTCGCGCAAATGGACGTGCCTTTGTTTTCCGGCCAGACCCTGGGTAGCTTGGTCAAGCTATTTATCGACATTCATCGACACAAACTCGAGGAACCAGCGAGCGCTTTATACGTGTTTTTTGATGAAATCCAGTACCTCAAAGAGTGGGAAACCCATCTCAAGGTGCTGGTGGACACCTACAAAGGCGTGCGTTTTGTCGCTACCGGCTCCGCAGCAGCCGCACTGCGGATGAAAAGCCGCGAATCGGGGGCGGGCCGGTTTTCAGACTTTGTATTACCGCCGCTGACTTTTGCCGAATACCTCGATTTTTGTGGTCAGACTCACCTGGTGCAAGACATCGCAGCGCTGGATGCCCCGCGGCCCGAGTACCACGCACCCAACATCGCAGCCCTGAATGCTGAATTCATCAACTACCTCAACTACGGCGGTTTCCCCGAAGCGGTGATGAACCCCTCGGTACGGCAAGACCCCCGGCGCTACCTGCGGCAGGACATTGTGGACAAAGTTCTGCAGAAAGACTTGCCCAGCCTGTTTGGTATTTCCGACACGCAGGAACTGAACCGCTTTTTCAACGTCCTGGCGTACAACACCGGGATGGAGGTCGCACCGGCAGGCTTGTCCAAAGACACGGGCTTGAGCAAAGCCCGTATCGACGAATACCTCGAGTATCTGGAGGCGGCCTTCCTGATCAAACGGGTTCACCGCCTGAGCGACAACGCGCGCCGCCTGCAACGCGCTACCAGCTACAAGGTCTACCTCACCAACCCCTCCATCCGCGCTGCGCTGTTCGGCATCGTACGCGCCGAAGACCCCGCTCTTGGCCGCCTGGTGGAAACGGCCATCTGGAGCCAGTGGCTGCACAGCACCGACACCATCGCCTCGCTGCACTACGCCCGATGGAAAGAAGGACGTACCGACTATGAAGTCGATCTGGTGGGCTTGGCTGCCAGCACGCAGAAGCCGCGTTTTGCGGTCGAAATCAAATGGTCGGACCGTGCCTGGTCGGACTGGAGCGAACTCAAAGGCCTGCGCAAATTCATGGCGCAGCACCCTCTCGTCCGTCCACCGCTGGTGACCACGCTCACGCAGGCAGGCAGCGCAGAAATTGATGGCAAATTAGTGGAATTCAGCCCCAGCAGCCTGCATTGCTACACCATTGTCCGCAATCTGCTGCAACAAGCCGGTTGAGGCCTTCCTCCATTTGCACTTGATTACCCATGCCCACCCTTGACCGGCTCAACCGCGCTCAGACCTCCAACACCTCTGCACGCACATGAGTATCGAAGTGCATCGGCTCGGCCACGTCGATTACCTGCCCACCTATGCAGCGATGCAGGACTTCACCGCATCCCGCAGCGCCGACACCCTCGACGCGCTGTGGCTGTGCGAACACCCGCCGGTGTACACCCAGGGGCTGGCGGGCAAGGCAGACCACGTGCTGAACCCGGGCAGCATCCCTGTAGTGCAGACCAACCGCGGGGGGCAGGTCACTTACCACGGCCCCGGCCAAGTGGTGGCCTATCCGCTGGTCGACCTGAAACGGGCCGGTTACTACGTCAAGGAATACGTCTACCGCATCGAGGAGGCCGTCATCCGGACACTGGCGCACTTCGGCGTGACGGGGCACCGCGTGGCGGGCTCACCCGGCATTTATGTGCGGCTGGACGACCCGGGCTCGCATGCGGCGCTGACCGGCCCCGCCCATCCCGCCGACCCGTTTCGTGGCCTCGGCAAGATCGCTGCATTGGGCATCAAGGTCAGCCGGCACTGCACTTACCACGGTGTGGCGCTGAATGTGGCGATGGACCTGGAACCCTTTTCGCGCATCAACCCGTGTGGCTATGCGGGGCTGGAAACCATCGACCTTCGTACAATCGGGGTATCCGTCGCGTGGCCCGAGGCCGCCGACCTGCTGGGGCAGAAGTTGTCAACTTATCTGGCACCCTGATTTTTTTCCGTTCGGGCTGAGTCTGTCGAAGCCCCCGTGCACCAAGTGAATCACGGACAAGAACGGGTCACCCAGTCCTTCGACAGGCTCAGGATGAACGGTATGGATCAAGCATGAGCACCCAAGACGTCGTCCGCGAAGCGCAAAGCCAGGAGGCCTACAACCCGCTGGCCAAGCAGAAGGCTGCGGCCAAGCTGTCGCGCATTCCGGTCAAGGTCGAACGCGCTGAAGTGCTGAAGAAGCCGGAATGGATCCGCGTGAAAGCCGGCAGCCCCAGCACCCGCTTCTACGAGATCAAGCAGATCCTGCGCGAGAACAAGCTCAACACCGTGTGCGAGGAAGCCAGCTGCCCCAACATCGGCGAATGCTTCGGCAAGGGCACGGCCACCTTCATGATCATGGGTGACAAGTGCACGCGCCGCTGTCCGTTCTGCGACGTCGGCCACGGCCGGCCAGACCCGCTGGACGTGAACGAGCCGCTGAACCTGGCCAAAACCATTGCTGCGCTCAAGCTCAAGTATGTGGTGATCACCAGCGTGGACCGCGACGACCTGCGCGATGGCGGCAGCGGACACTTTGTCGAATGCATCCGGAAAATCCGCGAGCTGTCGCCGAGCACTACCATCGAGATCCTGGTGCCCGACTTCCGCGGTCGCGATGACCGCGCGCTGGAAATCCTGAAGGCCGCACCGCCCGATGTGATGAACCACAACCTGGAAACCGCACCGCGCCTCTACAAGGAAGCGCGCCCCGGCAGTGACTACCAGTTCAGCCTGAACCTGCTCAAGAAATTCAAGGCGCTGCACCCCGACGTGCCAACCAAGAGCGGCATCATGGTCGGTCTGGGCGAAACCGACGAAGAAATCCTGCAGGTGATGCGCGACATGCGCGCGCACAACATCGACATGCTGACCATCGGCCAGTACCTCGCGCCTTCGACCAGCCACCTGCCGGTGCGGCGCTATGTGCACCCCGACACTTTCAGGATGTTTGAAGAGGAAGCCTACAAGATGGGCTTTACCCACGCCGCCGTCGGCGCCATGGTGCGGTCGAGCTACCACGCCGACCAGCAGGCGCATGCGGCTGGCGTCGCCGACAAGGCCGACGCTACCGCGCTCTGAGACAGCCAACCCGCAGGGCACGTCACAGCGGGCACCAATGCGGTGCTCACGCCGTCAGCCGGGGAACACGCTCAATAGCGGTACGGATTGTTCGGGCGGCGGTCGTAACGGTCGCGCACGCCGTCACCGTCGCGGTCGTGCGGGTAGGCCGAGTAACCCTGGCCCTGGTACTGAACCGGACGTGCGCCGTAGCCGACCGGGTACACCACGCAGCCGGACAGGCCGAGCGCACCCACCAGCATGATCAAGAGGATGGACAGTTTTTTCATCAGGGTCTCCAAAAAGCAGCGTGGTGACAAAACAGCCAGCCATCAAAAACAGGCCTGCAGCCAGACGCATCACTGGCTGCGTGATCGTGATTAAGCGCCGCGCGAATCGCCCTGCCATGTCGCTTGTGTACCCGGTGTGTGAAGCTGGTCGCAAGTTGTACCGCCACGCTCCGGCCCGCGGGCAGCCCTTGCCTGAAGATTCCCCCGCGCTTGAAGGCCTGGGCAGCCGCCATACCGCTTATGCTCCCTGTCCATGTCTGCCAACCTTTATGCACTTGGGGCCATTGCCCTGTGGGCCAGCCTGGCCGCGCTGGGGGTCGCCCTTCAGCATGTTCCGCCGTTTCTGCTGACCGGCATCGCGCTGCTGATCGGCAGCCTGCTGGCGCTGCCCGTCGTGGTGCGTGACCCGGGCCTGTGGAAGATTGCACCCGGCACGCTGCTGATGGGGGTGTATGGCCTGTTCGGCTTCCACTTCCTGCTCTTCATCTCGCTACGCCATGCGCCGGCCGTCGAGGCGAACCTCGTCAACTACCTGTGGCCGCTGCTGATCGTGGTGATGGCGCCGCTGTTTCTGCAAGGCCTCAGTCTGCGCGCGGTGCATGTGGTGGCCGCCCTGCTGGGGTTTGCGGGTGCGGCGGTCGCCATCCTGGGAACACGGGCCGATGGTGGCGGCGCCCAGGCGGGCGGCTGGCACTGGGGCTATGTGCCGGCGCTGGTCTCGGCCTTCATCTGGTCCAGCTATTCGCTAATGACGCGGCGGGTACCAGCGTTCCCCACGGCGGCGATTGGTCTCTTCGGTCTGGTGTCCGGCCTGCTCTCGCTGATGTGCCATCTGGCGATGGAGCCGGCCACGGCCCTGTCGGCAGGGGATTGGGGGCTTCTGGCCGTGATGGGGCTGGGGCCGCTGGGCACTGCATTTTTCCTGTGGGACAAGGCCCTGAAGCTGGGCGATGCACGGCAGATCGGCATCCTGAGTTACCTCACACCGCTGGGCTCCACCGCCATGCTGATGGCAGTGAGCGGCCGCGCCTTCACCTGGAACATCGGGCTGGCGGCACTGATGATTGTGGGCGCAGCGCTCCTGGGCACGCGCGCCAGATAGGCTCAGGCGGAGGGCATCACTGCTGCTGAAGCAGCACCGCAGGGTCTTCGCTCGCCAGCACCTCGTCCGCCCACGTCTGCAGCTTGGACGCATCGGCCCGCAGTATCTGCTGCTTGACCATCAGGATTTGCGACGGATGCATGGAAAAGCTGCGCAGGCCCAGACCCAGCAGCAGCCGCGTCATGCCAACGTCGCCAGCCATCTCACCGCACACGCTCACGCCCTTGCCCTGTGCATGGCATTCGGCGATGGTGTCGGCGATCAGCCGCAGCACCGCCGGGTGGCAGGGGTTGTAGAGATGCGAGACGGATTCATCGGCACGGTCGATCGCCAGGGTGTACTGGATCAGGTCGTTGGTGCCGATGGACAGGAAATCGAAGTACTTCAGAAAGAGCTTGAGCGTGAGTGCCGCAGCCGGGATCTCGATCATCGCGCCCAGCCGTACCGGTCCGTAGGGGATGCCCTTGCTGTCGAGCAGCGCGCGCGCGCGGTCGATCAGCGCCATGGTCTGGCGGATCTCCGTGGCGTGCGCCAGCATGGGCACCAGCAGGTTGACCTGCCCGTGCGCCGCCGCACGCAGGATGGCGCGCAGCTGCGTGAGAAACATCGGCGGGTCCGCCAGGCTCCAGCGGATGGCGCGCAGGCCCAGTGCCGGATTGAGGTGGGTTTCCTGCAACTTGCTGGCGTGCCGGTCGAGCGGCTTGTCGGCGCCGATGTCTACCGTGCGGATGGTGACCGGCAGGCCACGCATGCCCTCGATGGCCTTGCGGTAGGCAAGGTATTGCTCTTCTTCATCGGGCAGGTTGCCGTTGCGCCCCATGAACAGGAACTCGCTGCGGAACAGGCCCACGCCAACGGCACCCGCCTTGACGGCGCCCACCGTGTCGTCGGGCATCTCGATGTTGGCGAGCAGTTCCACCCGTTGGCCATCGATGGTGACGGCCGGCGTGTTCTTCAGGCGGTTGAGCCGCTGCCGCTCCAGCTCACCCTGGCGCTGCTTGAAGCCGTACTCGGCCAGGATGATGGGCGAAGGGTCGACGATCAGCACGCCGGCATCGCCGTCGATGATGACCCAGTCGTCCTGCTGGATCAGCTGGCTGGCGCTGCGCGCACCGACCACCGCGGGAATGTCCATGCTGCGCGCCACGATGGCGGTGTGCGAGGTGCGTCCGCCGACATCGGTGGAGAAGCCGGCGAACAGGCTCTGCTTGAACTGCATCATGTCCGCCGGGGAGATGTCATGGGCGATCAGCACCAGCGGCACGTCCATGGTGTCGTCGAGCAGCAGATCCTGCTGGGAGGCCTTGCGGCCAGCGCCGGCCTGCCCCACCGGATGCACCGGGGAGGCCACACCCTTCATGTAGCGCAGGATGCGCTCGACCACCTGCTCCAGGTCCGCCTTGCGCTCGCGCAGGTACTCGTCTTCCATGTCGTCGAACTGGCGCGCAATCACCTCGTACTGCGTGGTCAGCGCCCACTCGGCGTTGTAATGGCGGTCGGTGATCCAGTGCTTCACACCGGTGATGAGCTGCTCGTCCTGCAGCAGCATCAGGTGCACATCGAGCAGGGCCGCGAGCTCGTGCGGCGCATCCTTGGGCAGGTCCTGCTGCACCCGGGTGATCTCCTCGAACACCGCATTGCGCGCCACCCGCGCACGGTCGATTTCTTCGTCAATCTTGTCGGGGTCGACGAAATAGTGCGCCACGTCCGCCCGGCTGGAAGCCACCAGCACGGCCCGGCCGATCGCAATGCCCCGCGAGACCGCCAGGCCATGCACAGAAAAAGTCATGGCGCCCCCGTGGATGTGGCCCCCACGCTCCCCCACTGCGTGTGGGTCGCTGCCCCCCGAGGGGGCCGCTGCGCCTGCGGCCCGGCAAAGCCGGTTCCGCGGCGCCTGCTGGCTTGGGGAGATGGTTTGTCGAAGGTCTTCAGGCAAGCTCGAGCCGCAGGTCCGGCTTTGCCGGACTGCAGGCGGGCGGCCCCCTCGGGGGGCAGCGCATTACACGGAGCCGAAGGCGAAGTGAGAAGCGTGGGGGCACACATTTTTCCGCCGGGCCGCCCCAAGGAAAAATACGCCCCCCCGGGGGGCAGGGAGCTACGCGCAGCGAGCGACCGTGGGGGCTCCATCATTCGCCTTCGCCAAACTTGTCGGCAATCAGGGCCAGGATGGCCTCCATCGCGTGCTGCTCATCCGGGCCATTGGTTTCCACCTCGACGACGCTGCCCAAACCGGCGGCCAGCATCATCACGCCCATGATGCTCTTGGCATTGACGCGGCGCTCGCCCTTGCTCATCCAGACCTCGCAGGAGAAGCTGCCAGCGAGTTTGGTGAGTTTGGCCGAGGCGCGTGCATGCAGGCCCAGCTTATTGTTGATGTTCGTGGTGGTCTTTATCATGAGCTCGACGTACCTGGTTTTGGGGTGCCGTGATGGCGACCTGCATCACGCCCTGTGTCGCGCCGATGAGGGCGCGCGCCACCAGGGCGTCCAGGGATTCATGGCGGTAGGAGACGGTGCGCAGCAGCATCGGCAGGTTGATGCCGGTGATCAGTTTGGAGTTCACACCATCCACCAGCCTCTGCGCGACATTGCAGGGCGTGGCACCGAAAACATCGGCCAGCACCAGCATGTGCGCCGTGCCCAGCTGGGCCATGATCAGGCGCGCCTGCGCCAGCGTTTCTTCCGGCGGCATGTTGGGCTGTACGTCCAGCGCGGCAATGCCGGGGGCGTTGTCGGGAAACACATGCAGCACACACTGGCGAAGCGCCGATGCAAGGGGCGCATGGGCGATGATGAAAATGCCGTTCATGGCGACTCATTATCCTTGCCGCCGTACAGGAAGTACCCGTATGAGGCGAGACAACAACACAAAAACACAGCCATGGCCGCCTGGAAGGTCACCACGGAACCCAGGCCCGCTGCAGCGAAAGCGTCGATCAGCAGCCCGATGCCCCACTGCACGACAAAGATGCCACCGAAGATCATCAGGTTGTAGCCCGACAGCGCGCGGCCTGCCAGCGACGACGGAAACGCCATGCCCACAGCAGGTTGCGCCAGGCCCAACACACTGGACGCTACACAAAACAACGCCCAACCCAGCCAGCCGGTGGACGCGCCCAGCGCGGTATTGCCCGCCAGCATCACCAGACTGAAGGGCACGCCCCAGGTCAGCAGGCGGTTGGCGGTCCATCCGCGGGACGTGAGCCACGGGTTGACCATGCCCCAGCTCCAGAAGGTCACCAGCATGGCCGCGTTGATGGAAAAGAGGCCTGTGGCCGCCTGCAGTGGCGTGTAGCCGGCCACCTTCACCATCCAGGGGCCGGCCCACAGCGTCTGGATGGCGACCAGGCCACCGTAGTTGAAAAACGCCAGCGGCGCCATGCGTCGGAAGTACGGGTTGCGCCAGATCACGGCATAACTGGCGACCATGGTGGCCGGCTGTTCAGCCGCAGGGCCGTCAGGGGCCGGCTTGTCCACGCGCCACGCCGGCACCAGCCAGGCCAGCGCCGCCATCGACAGCAGAATCATGCCGGCCAGCATCCAGAACATCGGCCGCCAGCCCGTGAGCGGCATCAGCCATTGCACCGGCAGGGTCGAGGTGAGCATGCCCAGCGAGCCGGTCATCAGCATCCACGAATTGGCGCGCAACACGGCACCGGGCTCGTACCAGCGGCGAAAGCCGGTGAGGGGCGCCATCAGGCAGGCACTGACACCCATGCCCACCAGCACCCGCGCCGCCAGCAGCCAGGCAAAGCTGGTGGCCACTGAAAAAGCAAGACACCCGATCACCGACAAGGCCAGGAAACACAGGATCACGCGCTTCGGGCCGTGCCGATCCAGCCACGTGCCCAAAGGCAGCTGCATGGCCGCAAAACCCAGGAAGTAGCCACCCGCCAGCAGGCCGAGGTCCCGCGCGTGCAGCGAGAACTCCTGCGTCAGCACCGGCGACAGCGTGGCGGTGATGGCGCGAACCAGCGCCGAGCAGAAGTAGGCAGCAGCAAACGCCAGGAACACGGCCGCCGCAGCGCGCACGTCCAGACGGGTGACGCCGGGCGCAGCAGCCTGACCTGGGTCGGACAGCGCGGTTGGCCGGGTGGTCATGTCACTGCCCATGTCCATGCGACCGATTCATGCGGTTCATTCCAGGTTCATTCCAGTTTGAGGCTGGAGAAAAACGTCTCCGCCACCTCGGCATTGGCCTTGCCGGCGTACATCACCGCCTGGAACACCTGGCCGCCGTCGGCAAAATAAGCCGCCTGCCCCTGCACCACCGTGCCGTCCGCACGCCGGCCCTCAGCACTGACCAGCATCGCCTGCGCAGGCGCCTTGAGGCCGGGCAGACGCAAGGCCTGCGTGCGGGTCGTCCCTGGTGTTGCCTTCATGTTGGCCAGCGTCACGGCCTGCCACTGCGCCAGCACCTCGCCGGTACGTGCCGGATCCCCGACATCGGCCAGCGCCACGGCAAAGGTGGCGTCGCCCGCATCGCATCCCAGCATGGCCAGAGACGTCGGCTGGCCGCCGAGCGGCACCTGCTTTTCGGCCTTGTCGGGCTTGCAGGGCAGCAGCAGCGCCAGACGGGTGCCGCCAGGCCGCACCTCGCGCCAATTGAAAGCCGGACTGCAGCCGCCGGCCGCCATCAGCAGGCACAGGACAGCCCAAACGGCCAGGATACGGGAACTCATCAGCATATCGATGACTTTACAGGCAATCGTGCGCCGCCTTGGGGCCTGCCAGACCGGTCAACCGCGCCTGCGCACCGTTTTGGCGCCTCCCATGACCCATCGCCTGCACCAATCTGGGCACGATGCTTGCTAAACAAAGGCATGTTTGAAGACCTCGCCCTGCCTGATCTGCCACCGATGCTGCCCGGGCGTGCGGCGCCGGCCCACCTGCCGGGCGCTGGCCAGATCGTCTGGCGCGACCGGCTGTCGCAACTGCTCGAGTCCACCGGCGAAGGCATCTTCGGCATCGACATGGACGGGCGCTGCACCTTCATCAACCGCGCCGGCGCGGAGCAACTGGGCTTTGCCCCCGACGAGGTGCTGGGCCGCAACATGCACGAGCTGGCCCACCACAGCCATGCCGATGGCGCGCATTACCCCGAGCACCTGTGCCCGATCTTCAATGCCTTCCGCATGGCGCTGCCGTGCCGCATCGACACCGAGTTCTTCTGGCGCCGCGACGGCGCCGCCTTTGCGGTGGAGTATTCCTCCTACCCCATCGTGGAAAACGGTGTGGTGCAGGGCGCCGTGGTCACCTTCGTGGACATCTCGGCGCGGCGGCGCGCCGAAGACGCGCTGCGCCAGGCCCACGCCGTGCTGGAGCAGCGCGTGAGCGAGCGCACCCAGGCGCTGTCGGAGGCGCTGCAGCAGTTGCGCGAACTCTCGGCCTACACCCACACCGTGCGCGAGGAAGAGCGCACCCGCATCGCACGCGAGGTGCACGACGAACTCGGCAGCCTGCTGGTGGCACTGAAGATGGACGTGGGCTGGCTCGACAAGCGTCTGGGCGAGCAGCCCCAGCGCAGCAGCGACGACGCCCAGGCCATGCGTGACCGCATGCGCAGCAAATGCCAGAACATGAGCCGGCTCATTGAGGCGGCGGTGGACAACGTGGGCCGCATCATCACCGACCTGCGCCCCAGCATTCTGGATCACCAGGGCCTGTGGGCCGCACTCGACTGGCAGGCGCACGAGTTCGTACAGTCGGCCGAGCTGGCGCTGGACTGGCAGATGGACGTGGCCGACGCGGCGGCGCTGCCCGAGCCGTCGGCGATCGCCATCTTCCGCATCTTCCAGGAGATGCTCAGCAACGTCGGCCGGCACGCCGAGGCCACCGAGGTGGCGATTGCGATCCAGGCCACGACCGAAGCCATCGGCATCACCGTGCGCGACAACGGCAAGGGCGCGGACGCCAGCGCCTTCGAGGCCGCCACAGCCTATGGCGTGATGGGCATGCGCGAGCGGGCCCGGCACCTGGGCGGCAGCCTCGCCATCTCGAGCGAAGTCGGCCGCGGGTCCGTGTTCCATCTGCACATTGACCTCCTGCCTTCCTGACCCCCTTTTTCAGACACCACCGATGAACACTGTCCGCATCCTGATCGGCGACGACCACCGCATCGTGCGCGAGGGCCTGAAGCAGGTGCTGGCCGACGCGCCGGAAATCGACGTCGTGGCTGAGGCCGAAACCGGTCCGGAGATTCTGGAGAAAGTCGAGGCCCTGGGCGGCGACACCGGCCCAACAGCGCTTGGCGCCGTGCTGCTGGACATCGCCCTGCCCGACCGCGACGGCCTGGAAGTGCTGCAGGTGCTGAAGGAACGCTGGCCCGGCTTGCCGGTGCTGATGCTCAGCACCTACCCGGAAAAGCAGTACGCGGTGCGCTGCATCAAGCTGGGCGCCGCCGGCTACCTGAACAAGAGCGCCAACCCCGACGACATGATTGCCGCCGTGCGCAAGGTGGCGGCCGGCGGGCGCTATGTGTCGGCTGTGGCGGCCGAAGCACTGGCCAGCGCCGTCGGCAACAGCGCCACCCGCAGCGGCACCGAAGCCTTGTCGCACCGCGAGCACCAGGTCTTTCGCTTGCTGACGGCCGGCAAGTCCGTGGGCGAAATTGGTGCGCAGCTGAGCCTGGCACCCAACACGGTCAGCACCTACCGGGCGCGCATCCTCGAAAAAACCGGTACCCGCAACGACGTGGAGCTGGCCTTGTACGCCGAGCGCCACGGCAAAGCCCCGTCCTGACCGGTTTCAGGGACTGTTTTGTAGGGCCACCCCTACACCCCTACAAAAACTGCACCGCGTTCTGCCGCCCATCGGTGCGCCGCATCACATTCAGGCCCGCCCCTTGCATGGAGGCAGGCATCCATTTGCCAATTGGCCTGAAAAGGGGAACCGCCATGTCCAAACGTTTTGATGCCTACGATGCCGACCGTCCGTTGATGCTGCGCTGCGCCTGCGGTGAAAACCATGCGCCCGACCAGCACGACGCTGCCATGGCCAGCCCGCAGGACATGTCGGACAACTTCATGGAAGCCGCACTGGTCAAGGCGCTGTTCCCGGTCGATGCGGTGCGCCGCGGCTTTCTGAAGGCCGTGGGCGCCAACACCGCACGCGCGGCGATTGCCTCGCTGCTGCCCATGGGCGCGCTGCAGGCCATGGCCCAGGACAAGGGGCCGCTGGAAAAGAAAGACCTCAAGCTCGGCTTCATCGCCATCACCTGCGCCAGTCCGCTGATCATGGCCGACCCGCTGGGCCTCTACAAGAAGGAAGGCCTGAACGTCCAGCTCAACAAGACCGCCGGCTGGGCGCTGATCCGCGACAAGATGATCAACAAGGAGCATGACGCGTCGCACTTCCTGTCGCCGATGCCGCTGGCCATGACCATGGGTCTGGGCAGCAACCAGGTCAACATGAACGTGGCCAGCATCCAGAACACCAACGGCCAGGCCATCACGCTGCACGTGAAGCACAAGAACAACCGCGACCCAAAAAACTGGAAAGGCTTCAAGTTCGCGATCCCGTTCGAGTACAGCATGCACAACTTCCTGCTGCGCTATTACCTGGCCGAAAACGGACTCAACCCCGACACCGATGTGCAGTTGCGCGTGGTGCCGCCGCCAGAGATGGTGGCCAACCTGCGTGCCGGCAACATCGACGGCTTCCTCGGCCCCGATCCCTTCAACCAGCGCGCGGTGTACGACGAAGTGGGTTTCATCCACATCCTGTCCAAGGAGATCTGGGACGGCCACCCCTGCTGCGCCTTTGGCGTGAGCGACGACTTCATCAAGCAGAACCCGAACAGCTTTGCAGCGCTGTACCGCGCCGTGCTCAGCGCCTCCTTCATCGCCAGCCAGCCGAAAGACCGCGAGCTGATCGCCAAGCTGATTGCGCCCACGCAATACCTCAATCAACCCGAAGAGGTTCTCAAGCAGGTGCTGACCGGCAAGTTTGCCGATGGCCTGGGCAACATCAAGAACGTGCCGGACCGCGCCAACTTTGACCCGGTGCCATGGCAGAGCATGGCGGTGTGGATGCTGACGCAGATGAAGCGCTGGGGCTATGTGAAGGGCGACGTGAACTACAAGCAGATCGCTGAAAAAGTTTTCCTGCTGACAGACGCCAAGAAGCAGATGGCGATGGCCGGCTTCAAGGCCCCGGAAGGCGCCTACAAAAAGTACTTCATCATGGGCAAGGAGTTTGACCCGGCAAAGGCCGAACAGTACGCCAAGAGCTTTGCAATCAGCAAAATATGAGCCCCCACGGTCGCTCACTTCGTGTAGCTCCCTGCCCCCCGAGGGGGCCGCTGCGCCTGCGGCCCGGCAAAGCCGGTTCCGCGGCCCCGGCTGGCTTTAAAACTGAGCTGCACCGCGTCCAACCACTCGGGGTTACACCATGAAATCGCTGAATCTCAAAGCGGCACTCGTCTCGTTTCTTATCTTTTTCACCTTCCTCGGTATCTGGTACGCCGCAACGCTGCCAAGCGCCGGCGCGCCAGTAGCGACCACGACTGGCCTGACCGCCGAGCAGATCGAGTACCAGAAGATGATGGGCAAGGACCCGGGCAACACCAAGACCACCGGCTTTCCCACGCTGGGCCAGATGGGCACGGCGATCTGGAAACAGGTCTCCAATCCGGTGTATGACAACGGCCCCAACGACAAGGGCATCCTGATCCAGTTGAGCCACTCGCTGGCACGCGTGGGCCTGGGCTTTCTGCTGGCCGCACTGGTGGCCATCCCGCTGGGCTTTGTGATCGGCATGTCGCCCCTGCTGCGGCGCGCATTCGACCCCTTCATCCAGGTGCTCAAGCCGATCTCGCCGCTGGCATGGATGCCGCTGGCGCTCTACACCATCAAGGACTCGTCGATCTCCGGCATTTTCGTGATCTTCATCTGCTCGGTCTGGCCCATGCTGATCAACACCGCCTTTGGCGTGGCCTCGGTCAAGCGCGAATGGCTCAACGTGGCCAGCACGCTGGAAGTGAGCCCGCTGCGCAAGGCCTTCCTGGTGATCCTGCCGGCCGCAGCCCCGACCATCTTGACCGGCATGCGCATCTCCATGGGCATTGCCTGGCTGGTGATCGTGGCCGCCGAGATGCTGGTGGGCGGCACGGGCATCGGCTACTTCGTCTGGAACGAGTGGAACAACC
>CBHWCZ010000019.1:0-56863 GCA_966112355.1 uncultured Polaromonas sp. | reverse complement strand
TTTCTTTTGGCGAAGCAAAAGAAAGTGAGTTGCCGCCGGGCAACCCCCGGCCTCAGGCCTAAGCAATCAACCGAGCCCTCAGCAAAACCCAAAGAACCTCAATCCACCACCCTCTTCAACCGAATCTCCTCCAGCTTGGCAGACCCAAACGCCACCGTCTTGAGCGAAGGCATCTCACGCTTGAATCCCGCTGCCTGCTCGACAAAGCGCAAGGCCCGCTCGTTGCGCAGCAACACCCACACGGTCACGGTGGTGCAGCCTTCCTCTTTCAAGCCATCGCGTGCACCGTCCCACAGGGCCAGGCCGACACCCTCGCCCCAGTGGGACGGTGCCACGTAAAGCGCCCAGATCTCACCCACGGTGGACTTGGTGCCTGCATCGCGGGAGCGGTCGAAGCCGACGAAGCCGACCACCTCCTCGCCCAGGGTGGCCACCAGCACCTGCGGTTCGCTGTACTCGATCGCCTCGCGCCAGTAGGCCAGTCGCTTGGCAACCGTGATCTTGCTGAGGTAGTCGTCAGGCATCAGGTCTTTGTAGGCGGCCTGCCAGGTAGACACATGGATATCGGCGATGGCCTGGGCATCGCGGGACGTGGCGGGACGAACTGAATAGGTGGGCATGGAAAATTGAATGAAAAAGATGGGGAAACCGGGAGACACGAGGCCGAAGGAACGGCGCTGCGTGGCACGCGCCGGCCAGTCAAATGATGCGGAAATTGTCGCCGCAAATCCATCGGGAGCGGTCAGAGGCATCCAGGACAGCCTGTCCGGTGCGGTAAATTCAGGGTGTGACCGTTGCCCCAGACCTCGACCCGCCCGTGATGACGCCTGCACCCGACACGGTGGCGGCGAGGCACGCAGCGTTCGAGGTGACCGTGGAGCCGGGCACCGCCCGGTTCGAGGCACCCGCCTCCGCACCGCTGCTGGCATCGGCCGAGGCGGCCGGCGTCGTGCTGCCCAGTTCCTGCCGCAATGGCACCTGCCGTACCTGCCTGTGTTTCATGACGCGGGGCGACGTGCACTACCGCATCGAATGGCCCGGCCTCAGTGCCGAGGAAAAGCGCGAGGGCTGGATTCTGCCCTGCGTGGCCTATCCTGCGTCCGACCTGGCGCTCAGCATTCCCGCCTGAACCGCGCCAGACGGTCGCATCGCTGCGACACCAGCACGCCTGGGGTGAGACATAACTCACGAAAACCGGCTGCGGAGACGCCCAAAAGACCTTCCGTGGGATTATTCACATCCCCAGAATGTAACGAATTGTCATACTAAGTTACAGAGTGAAATAAAACAGCGACAGCAGCTGGCCATCCCGCCAGCCTGTCAGTCACGCCCGTCTGGAACGGCTCCTGTTGACCAGAGAATTGCATTGACTTTGAACAAATCGCCGCTCAGGCCGAAGAGTCCGCTGTGGCCGTTTACCGGCTCGGTGGGCGCGCTTGCGGCCGTGGTCATTCTTTTGGGCCTGGTGCAGCTGGCCGTCATCTGGCGGGTGGTCATCGAGCGGATTGCCCATGAGCAGTCGGAGGCGGTTCGCTATGAATACCTGCACAACGCCAATCTGGCGGCAGCCATCGAAAACCACACGCGCCGGACGCTGCAAGGCGTGGAGCGCACCTTCAGCCTGATCGAACGGGACTACCTGGCGCGGGGCGCGGGCGCCAGCCTGGCCCCCCTGCTGACGGAAAACACACCGGGCTTCAAGGACTTCATGGCGCTGGTGGTGGTCAATCCGCTGGGGCGTATCGAGCTGGGGCCAGACATGCCGACACCGTTGAACCTGTTGGACCGTGATTACTTCAAGCACCACGCCGCCGTCAACGACACCGCTCTTTTCATTTCACGACCCACCACGGGGCGCATTTCCGGGAAATGGTCCATCCACGTGAGCCGACGCATCAATCGGCCCGACGGCAGTTTTGCCGGCGTGGTGGTGGGGGCGATCGCGCCCGAGTACTTCACCACTTTTTACCTGCAGACGGACGTGGGCAACGAAGGAATGGTTGCACTGGTCGGACTGGACGGCATCGTGCGGGCACGGCGCGTCGGCAAACAGACCACCATCGGCGACGACGTCACCAAGGGTCAGCTGCTGGCGCTCCAGAAACTCCAGCCGGAGGGAACGCTGCTCACCGATGGTGCAATCGACGGCATACGCCGTTTCATCAGCTACCGCACCCTGAAGGACTACCCGATGGTGGTAGCGGTGGGCACCAGCGAGGCCGAGGCCATGGCGCCGCTGTACCAGCAGCAGACCCGGCACTACGTGACCGGGGCACTGGCCACAGCCACGGTGCTGGCGCTGGGCGCGCTGCTGCTGTGGCTGCTGCGCCACCAGCAGGACTTGTTGCAGGTGATGCGCAGGTCCCAGGCACTGCAAAAGGCATCGTTCAATCTGGCCGCGGTGGGTTTGTGTCATCTGGATATGGATGGCTACTACCTCGAGGTGAATGAGAAATTCTGCGAGATTTTGGGCTACCAGTCGTCCGAACTGCAACAGCGCGCCCTTCAGGGCCAGGTGCACCCGGACGACCGGGACGAGTGCCAGCTTTTTCTCGAAAGCCTCCGGGCCTCGCCCGAGGAAACCAACGCCATCACGAGGGAGTTCCGCTACCTTCACAAGGACGGCCGGGTGGTCTGGACATTGTGTTCGGTGTCCCTGGTGCTGCAGATGGACGACCGCGAGAGCTACTTCATCTGCGCGCTGCAGGACATCACCGAACGCCAGCAGGCAGCCCTTACGTTGCGCGAGCGCGACCGGCTGCTGGCCGCCTCTTTCGACTACTCCGGCATCGGAATGGCGCTCACCGACCTGAACGGTCGCTGGCTGAAGGTCAACCCCGCGCTGTGCCGCATGATCGGATACAGCGAGGCAGAGCTCATGTCCACCCAATTCCAGGAAATCACACTGGAAGCGGACCGAGCCGCTTCGTTCCAGAAGTACAACGAACTGCTCACCAGCGGGCGTGATCAGTTTCAACACGAAAAGCGCTATCGGCATCGTCTGGGGCGGGTCGTATGGGTGTCGCTCACGGTCGCCATGGTGCGGGACGACCACGGCCAGCCGGCGCACCTGGTCGCGCACGTGCAGGACATCACGCGCAACAAGCAGGCCGAAGAAGAGATCGTGCGGCTCAATGCCGATCTGGAGGCACGCGTGAAGCAGCGCACCGACCAGCTGCAGATGGCCACCCAGGAACTGACAGATTTCTCTTATTCCATGGCCCATGACCTGCGCCAGCCCCTGAGCTCCATCATGGGCTTCAGCGAGTTGCTGGCGCGCGAACTGGCGGCACAGCTGGGTGACCGGGGCAAGCACTACCTGCGGCGCATCCGGGCCGGGGTGGAGCAAATTGGCGAGTCCACCGACGCCCTGCTGTTGCTGGCCAGACTGTCGACCCTGGAGTTGCGCTGGGAGAAGGTGGACCTGTCGGCGCTGGCACGAACCCTGCTGGCACGGCGGGCACGGCTGGAGCCGCGCCGCGCCGCCAAGGTCCACATCCAGCAGGGCCTGGAGGTGATGGGCGATCCCAAGCTGCTGTCGGTGGTGCTGGACAACCTGATCAGCAACGCCTGGAAATTCAGCTCCAAGATGCCGCAGACCGTCATCGAAATTGGCAGCGAACGCGATGACGACGGGAGCCCCGTTTATTTCGTGCGAGACCAGGGCGCCGGCTTCGACATGACCTACATCGAAAAGCTCTTCGGCAACTTCCAGCGTCTGCACTCGCCCGCCGAATTCGAAGGCACGGGCATCGGCCTGGCGAGCGTGCAACGCGTCATCATGCGGCACGGCGGACGCATCTGGGCGCGCTCGGAACCCGGCAAAGGCGCCACCTTCTATTTCACGCTGGGCAATGCGCCGCTGCAGCCGCTCTATCCCTTGACGGACCCTTGACGGACCATGGGCGAACGAAGGGGCGTGAGGGAAAGCGGCAAGGCCCACCACGCGGGGTGACTTGTCACACAAGTGTGCAAGCATCCCGCCATGCCCTCCACACAGCCGCCTCCTGAAACCGCTGGCGCTGCGCCGCCCGCGCCCGGCCGCTTTGACGAGCACGATGAACTGCTGGGCCTGCTGCAGGCCGGCGCTTCGCACTTCGAGGTGGAGTGCGTCGCCAGCGCCAGCGGCTTTCCCGTCTACACCGCCAGCCTGGGCTCGCCCGACCCGCTCGCGCCGGCCGTCGGTTTCTTCGGCGGCATCCACGGGCTGGAGCGCATCGGCACGCAGCTGATCCTGGCCTACATGCGGGCGCTGCTGTTCCGGCTGGCCTGGGACACGCTGCTGCACCGGCAGCTCGACAACCTGCGGCTGGTGTTCATGCCCATCGTCAACCCCGGTGGCATGTGGGCCCATCGCCGCGCCAACCCCCAGGGCGTGGACCTGATGCGCAATGCGCCGCAGCGCGCCGAAGGCCGCGTGCCCTTCCTGGCCGGCGGCCAGACGCTGAGCCCGCTGCTGCCCTGGTACTGCGGCCGGCCCGGTGCGCCCATGGAAGTCGAGAGCGCGGCGCTGCTCCGGGTGGTGCAGACGCAACTGGCCAGCCGCCCGTTCAGCCTGGCACTGGACTGCCACTCCGGTTACGGCTTTGACGACAGCCTGTGGTTTCCGTACGCGAAAACGCGGCGCCTGATGCCGCACCTGCCCGAGATGTTCGCGCTCAAGACGCTGCTGGAGCAATCGCACCCGCACCACGCCTACAGCTTCGAGCCGCAAAGCAACCAGTACCTGCTGCATGGCGACCTGTGGGACCACGCTTATGAACACGCGCCGCCCGGCCATGTGTTCCTGCCGATGACGCTGGAGCTGGGCTCCTGGCTGTGGATACGCAAGAACCCGCGGCAGCTGTTTTCGCGCCACGGTATCTTCAACCCCATGAAGGCGCACCGCACGCGCCGGGTGCTGCGCCGCCATGCCGACCTGCTGGATTTCCTGGCCCGCGCGGCGTTCTCGGCCCCGCAGTGGCTGCCGCAAGGGGCGCAGCGGGCCGTGCTGATGCAATTGGCCACGGACCACTGGCGGGGGCGGCATGGCGGCTGACGACGTGACCCCGGCCTGCTGGGTGCTGCTGCGTGGCCTCACGCGCGAGGCCAGGCACTGGGGCACGTTCCCGCAGGCACTGGCCGCCGACGCGCTCGCTGGCAGTGCCGCCGTGTTGCCGATCGATTTGCCGGGCAACGGGGAATTTTTCGAAGCCGTATCGCCCACCTCGGTGCGTGGCATGGTGGAGGCTGTGCGCGAGCAACTGGCCCAGCGCGGGCAGGCGCCACCCTACCACCTGCTGGCGATGTCGCTGGGCGGCATGGTCGCCACCGACTGGGCGCTGCGTTACCCGGGCGAGGTGAGGGCACTGGTTCTGATCAACACCAGCATGCGGCCGCTGGGCCGCCTGACCGAGCGGCTGCGGCCGGGCCGCTGGTTCGGCAACTGGGCCCGGCTGGCGCTGCTGGCTCTGCGCTGGCCGCCTGCCAGCCACACCACGACCCGTCTCGTTCACGCAGAGCAGACGGTGCATGCGCTCACCTGCCGGCGCCTCAGCTCACGCGATGACGACATCGCGGACTGGATGCACATCCGCCGGACGGCGCCCGTGAGCCGGACCAACGCCTCGCGGCAGCTGCTTGCGGCCGCGGCTTTCAGCAGCATGGACAAGCCGGCCTGCCCGGTACTGGTCCTGTCGTCGGCCGCCGACGCGCTGGTGCACCCCCGCTGCTCCGGGCGCCTGGCCGCCGCCTGGCGGGCCGAAGCACGCCAGCACCCATGGGCTGGCCACGATCTGCCGCATGACGACGCGCCCTGGGTATGCCGGCAGGTGGGGGAGTGGCTGGGCTCGGGGCAGGTCGGCCCTGTCCGCAACACCCCGGCAGAGCGCTAGGGCCTTTGGCATTCAGGGGCCTGCCGGGTGGCGGGCTCAGGCAAAATCAGGGTCTGCTGCAAGGCAACCCGGCCATGAACCCCTCCAACGATTCCGACAGCGATCCCGCGGCACCCGCGGCCGGCACGCCCGGCCCACAGGCGCCGGGCCGGGCCAAGCGCCTGTGGGTGCTGGCGCTGGGCACGGCCGCCGTCTGGCACCTCGACCCGGCCCTTGGCGAGATGGCCGAGATGATCGGCATGATTGCCTGCGCCAGCAACAAGACGCTGGCGCGCGACAGCATTGCGCAGATGCGCGCCAAGGCCGACAGCCTGCGTGCGCGCATCCCGCCGCTGCCGGCCAGTGCCCTGGCCAAGGTGGTGCGGCGCGCCGAGGCCGCCTGCGGCGCCGTGCTCGACAAGGGCGTGCGCGTCCAGGAGGTGCAAACCAGCTGGGAACACTTCATGGCCTGCGTCCGTGTCCGGCAGGACAGCGACCACTCCACCGGATCCCCGCCAGCCGGAGCAGATCGAACACCATGACCCCCTGCGCAACCGCCAGCCCACCGCTGACGCACCCCGTCGCCCGGCGTCAGCGCCATGCGCTGACACGGGTCATGAGGCCGGCAACCCTCTTGCTGGCCGCGCTGGTGTTGCTCGCTGGCGGCGCAGCCGGGGCTGCTCCGTTCGAGGACACCATCGCCCAGCGGACCCTCGCCTGCACCGCCTGCCACGGCCCGCAAGGCCGGGCTGCGCCCGATGGTTATTACCCGCGCCTGGCCGGCAAGCCGCCCGGCTACCTGTACAACCAGCTGATCAACTTCCGTGAAGGACGTCGCCACTACGGCCTGATGACCCAGCTGCTCGAACCCCTGAGCGGTCCCGCCGGCGATGCCTACCTGATGGAGATCGCCCAGTACTTTTCGCGCCTGGAAGTGCCTTACCCGGCACCCTCGCCTTCCGCCGCATCGGCCGAGGTGCTGCGCCTGGGCCGGCAACTGGTGATGGAAGGCGATGCGGCGCGGCGTGTGCCTGCCTGCGTGCAATGCCATGGCCAGACCATGACCGGCGTCGCACCCAATGTGCCCGGCCTGCTGGGCCTGCCACGCGACTACCTCAACGCCCAGCTGGGTGCCTGGAAAAACGGCCAGCGCAAGGCCCACGCACCCGACTGCATGCGCGAGGTGGTGTCGCGCCTCGGCATGGACGACATCAACGCCGTGGCCAGCTGGGTCGCGGCCCAGCCTTTGCCCGCCATCACCAAGCCCGCCGGCAGCCCTCCGGTGCTGGCGCCAGGCCAGGAGGCCATCGCCTGCGGCAGTGCGCCGACGGCCGGGCTGAGTGCGACGATACCGCCCGCGGCCCAGAAGAAGTGACCATGAAAAAATTCTTCAAGCTGTTGCTGGGCCTGGTCGCAGGCATCGGCGTCATCGCGGCCGTGGTGTGGGCCCTGAACATCCAGGACGAGATCGATGTGAAGGCACCCGTGGCGTCTGCAGCCGCCAGCGAGAGCCTGATCGCCCGCGGCGCCTACCTGGCACGCGCCGGCAATTGCGCAGGCTGCCACACCGCCCCCGGCGGGCAGGCCTATGCGGGCGGACGCGGCATCCCGACACCCTTCGGCACCGTGTTCACCTCCAACCTGACACCGGACGACAACACCGGCCTGGGCGGCTGGTCGCCCGCCCACTTCTGGCGCGCCATGCACAACGGACGCTCCAAGAGCGGCCGCCTGCTGTATCCCGCCTTTCCCTACACCAGCTACACCCAGGTGACGCGCGATGACTCGGATGCGCTGTTCGCCTACCTCGGCAGTCTGCCGCCGGTGGCGCAGGCCAACCGCCCGCATGGGCTGCGGTTTCCGTTCCAGTCGCAGGCAGCTCTTGCGGTGTGGCGCGCGATGTATTTCCGGCCTGGCGTTTTTGAAGCCGACAGCCGACGCAGCGCCGACTGGAACCGGGGCGCCTACCTGGTGCAGGGCCTGGGCCACTGCAGCGCCTGCCACAGCGCCCGCAATGCGCTGGGCGCCACCACCGAGGGGCTGAACCTGGCGGGCGGTCTGATCCCGATGCAAAACTGGTATGCGCCCTCGCTGAGCGCTCCTCTCGAGGCCGGCGTGGCAGGCTGGAATCAGGCCGACATCGTGAGCTTGCTGCAGCACGGCGTCTCCGCGCAGGCGTCCGTGACCGGGCCGATGGCTGAAGTGGTGTTGCAAAGCACGCAGCACCTGAGCGCCACCGACCTCGTTGCGATGGCCCAGTACCTCCAGCAACTGCCCGGCGCGACGGCGGCACCCGCGCCCATACCAAGCCGGGGGACGGACAGCAGCGGCAAGGGCGCCAGGCTGTACGAGCTGCACTGCGCGCAGTGCCACGGTGATGCCGGCCAGGGTGTGCCCAAAGCCTACCCGGCGCTGGCCGGAAATCGCGCAGTGACGATGGCCCAAACCGTCAACCTGGTGCAGATCGTGCTCAACGGCGGCTACGCGCCGGCGACCGCAGGCAACCCCCGACCGTTCGGCATGCCACCCTTTGTGCTGGTGCTGAACGACAAGGACACCGCCGCCGTGCTCACCCACATCCGCAACGCCTGGGGCAACCACGCCAGCGAAGTGACCGCCTTCGACGTCAACCGCATACGGGCCAATTCAGGGCAATAGCCAGTTCACCTTCGGAAGTGTGGGCACCGCCTGAGCCCCGGGAGCATCCTTCGACAGGCTCAGGACGAACGGAATTCAACAAGTCGAGGATTGAAGCGCCGAGGTATTCAAACCAGCGGAGCCGTGGAACCGGCTTTGCCGGGCCACAGGCGGACGGCCCCCTCGGGGGGCAGCGAACCACACGAAGTGGGGAGCGTGGGGGCTCATATCTTGTCCCGTTGAGCCAGCGCCGGAAACCAGCGCAGCCACAACACAGCCACGAGCAGCGTGCCGATCCCGCCCGCCACCACCGAGCCGACCGGGCCCAGCAGCGCCGCGGTGGCGCCCGACTCGAACTCGCCGAGCTGGTTCGACGCCCCAATGAACACGGAATTGACGGCACTGACCCGTCCGCGCATCGCGTCCGGCGTTTCAATCTGCATCAGGGTCTGGCGCACCACCACGCTGACCATGTCGGCACTGCCCGACACCGCCAGCACCAGCAGCGACAGCACCAGGTGGGTCGAGAGTCCGAACACCACCATGCACAGGCCGTACACCGCCACCGCCGTCAGCATGGTGCGCCCCACGCGCCGCTCCAGCGGCCAGCGCGTCAGCAGCACCGAGGCCAGCAAGGCGCCAGCGGCAGGTGCGGCCCGCAGCAGGCCCAGGCCCCAGGGGCCGACATGCAGGATGTCCTTGGCGAACATCGGCAACAGCGCCACGGCGCCGCCCAGCAGCACGGCAAACAAATCGAGCGAGACCGCGCCCAGCAGGGCTTTGCGCTGCCAGACAAACTCGGCGCCTGCCAGCAGGGTACGGACAGACACCGGCTCGCGCGACGGCGGCACATGGTGGTAGCGCAACACGGAAATCAGCACGCAGCCGGTGGCAAAGAGGCCGGCACAGGTGGCGTACACCGCCGTCGCACCGGCCACAAAAATCACCCCGCCCAGGGCCGGCCCACCGATGACGGCGACCTGCATGCCGGCCGAGCTGAAGGCCATGGCGCGCGGCAGCATGGCCGGCGGCACCAGCGTCGGCGTGAGGGCCTGCTGCGCCGGCATCTGGAAGGCGCGGGTCATGCCCAGGATGACCGACAGGCCCAGCAGCAGTTCGCGCGACACCCAGCCGCCGGCATGGCCCCAACCCTCGGTGGCGGCCACCAGGGTCATGGCCACGGCGGCCTGCGTGATCAGGCAGGTGGCCACGATGCGGCCGCGGTGAAGGCGGTCGGCCACATGCCCGGCCACCAGGGTCAGCAGCAGGGCCGGCAGGAACTGGTAAAGGCCCACCAGGCCGAGATCCCAGGCGCTGCCCGTGAGCTCGTACATCTGCCAGCCGACGGCCACCATCAGCATCTGGCTGCCGGTGGTGCCGAAAAGCCGGGCACACCACATGCGCATGAAGGCGCGCTGGCGGGTCAGGTCCTGGAAGCTGGGTATCGGCATGGGCGGCCAAGCTTAACAGCGCAGCGCCCCACCTCCGGACACGGCGTTAACATGTCCGCCAGGGGCTGGACACACATCCCCGAAATCCGGAGGACATCATGCACCGTATCGTGATCGTGGGAGGAGGCGCGGGAGGCCTGGCACTGGCCACGCAGCTCGGCAAGCGCCTGGGCCGCAAGAAACTGGCCGACATAACCCTGGTGGATGCGGCGCGCACCCATGTGTGGAAGCCGCTGCTGCACCAGCTCGCGGCCGGCAGTTTCGACACCCACGCCGAGGAAATCGAGTACCTGGCGCAGGCCCGCTGGAATAATTTCAAGTTCAGGCTGGGCAGCCTCACCGGCGTGGACCGGCAGGCCAAGACCATCCAGCTGGCGGCCAGCCACGACGAGGCCGGGCGCGAGATCACGCCCGCGCAGCAGCTCGGCTACGACACGCTGGTGATTGCCGTGGGCAGCCAGACCAATGATTTCGGCACGCCCGGTGCGGCCGAGCACACCATCAAGCTCGACAGCCCGCAGGCGGCCAAGCACTTCAACGACCGGCTCATCAATGCCTGCATCCGCGCACAGACGGTGCCGCGCGCCGCGGGCAGCGGGCGCCTGACCGTGGCCATCGTCGGCGGCGGCGCCACCGGTGTCGAGCTGGCGGCCGAGCTGCATGCCTCGGCGCGGGTACTGGCCCACTTCGGTTTCGATCACATCCATCCGGAAAAGGATTTGCAGATCGTGCTGGTGGAAGCCGCGCCACGGCTGCTGGCCCAGTTGCCCGAGCGGCTCAGCGAATCGGCCTTGCGCGAGCTGCGCCAGTTGTCCATCGAGGTCCACACCAACGAGAAGGTGGTGGAAGTCACGGCCGACAGCCTGAAGATGGCCAGCGGCAAGGTCATCGCCTCCAGCATCATGGTGTGGGCCGCTGGTGTGAAGGCGCCCGAGTTCCTGACCACCATCGGCAGCCCCGACCCGCTGGAAACCACCCGCCTGAACCAGTTGGTCGTCAACGGCAACCTGCAGACCACCCGGGACGCGAGCATTTACGCCTTTGGCGACTGCGCCGCCTGCCAGCAACCCGACGGCAGCTGGGTGCCGCCGCGCGCGCAGGCGGCCTACCAGCAGGCCATGTACCTCGCACGCCACCTGCAGGACCTGAGCAGCGGCAAAACGGTGGCGCCCTATCTTTACAAGGATCAGGGCTCGCTCATCTCGCTGTCCGAATACTCCTCGGTTGGCAGCCTGATGGGCAGCCTGAGCCACGGCAGCTTCTTTGTCGAAGGCCAGCTCGCCAAGTTCATGTACTGGGGCCTGCACAAGCAGCACCAGCTGGCGCTGGGCGGGTTCAAGAAGACGGCGCTCATCACGCTGTCTGAGATGCTGGACCGCACCTACCGGCCGCGCATCAAGTTGCACTGATAATCACGGCTACCCTCTCACAAACTACTGGAGATCACCATGGCCAAAGGTCAACAAAACAACAACAAGATGGTCAAGAAACCCAAGAAGGACACCTCGCCACCCAAGCCCGTGTCACCGGACGCCGTGCGCCCGACCATCGTCACGCAGGTGCCGATCCGCGGCAAGCTGAAGAACAAGTGATGCGCGTGGCTGCGCCGCCCAAACCATCTGGTGCTGACGCGCCGATTGCCAGCACTCCAGAGCAACCTGGCAACGCCTTGCATGGGGTGACACTGGAAGCCATCGTCACGGCACTGGCGGCCCACTACGGCTGGGAAGATCTGGGCCAGCGCATCCCCATCCGCTGCTTCACCAGCGAACCCAGTGTGCCCTCGAGCCTGAAGTTCCTGCGCAAGACGCCGTGGGCGCGTGAGAAAGTTGAAAGCCTTTACCTCTTCATGCTGCGCGAGATCAAACGCAGCCAGCCGCCGACACACAACTTCCCGCCGCCCAAAGCCAAGGCCCCGGGCAAACCCCCTTCATCAGGCCTCTGACCGGCAGGGCCGGCACCCCCCATGGCTGCGCCGCTGAACCACGTCCCACCCCTCCCCACACCGCTGCCGCTGGTGTATGCCGACGACAGCCTGCTGGTGTTCAACAAACCGGCGGGCCTGCTCTCGGTGCCCGGACGCGGCGAAGACAAGCAGGATTGCCTGAGCGCGCGGGTGCAGGCACATCACCCCGAAGCGCTGGTGGTGCACCGGCTCGACATGGCCACCTCGGGGCTGATGCTGATGGCGCGCGATGCGGCCATGCAGCGGGCGCTCAGTGCGCTGTTCGCCGGGCGCCAGATGCACAAACGCTATGCCGCCCTGGTGCACGGACAGATGCCCGCACCCGACACGGCAGACGGATGGGGCCTGATCGATCTGCCGATTGCCGTGGACTGGCCGCGCCGTCCACTGCGCATCATTGATGCCGTGCTGGGCAAGCCAAGCCAGACGCGGTGGCAGCCTACCGCATGGGACACCGCCCTGCCCTGCACCCACGTGATGCTGGAGCCGCTGACGGGCCGCACCCACCAGTTGCGCGTGCACCTGCAGGCGCTGGGGCATCCGATTCTGGGGGATGCTCTGTACGCACCGCAGGCGGTGCAGGCCATGGCGCCGCGCCTGATGCTGCACGCCTGCACACTGGCGTTTTCGCATCCCGCCACCGGGCAATCGATGGCACTGGATTGCCCGCCGGACTTTCCCCGGGTGTTCCCCAGCCAGAAGAGCGCCATGGCACTACCATCGGCTGCATGACACATCTGACCGTACTCACCGGCGCTTCGCGCGGCATGGGCCTGGCCATGGCCCGCCAGCTGCTGGTTCCAGATCACACGGTGCTGTGCATCTCCCGCAGCACATCCCCCGCATTGACTGAGCTGGCCGCGCAGCAAGGCGCCCGTCTGTCGCAGTGGTCCCACGATCTGGCCGACGGCGCAGCGCTGGCGGTGAAGCTGCAGGCCTGGCTTCAGACACAGGCCGGCGGCGGGTGGCGCAGCGTCCAGCTGATCAACAACGCCGGCATGATTCCCCGCATTGCACCGCTCAGCGCGCTGGACGGTGCTGACATTGCCCAGGCCATGCGCGTGGGCCTGGAAGCGCCCATGCACCTCACGGCGGCTTTCCTGCGTGCCACCGGGGGCTGGGCGGCCCCACGCAAGGTGCTGAATATTTCGTCGGGCCTGGGCCGGCGTGCGATGGCCTCACAAGCCGCCTATTGCGCGGCCAAGGCCGGCATGGACCATTTCACGCGCTGCGTGGCGCTGGAAGAAGCGCTCAAGCCGGGCGGCGCCAGGGTCTGTTCGCTGGCGCCCGGCGTGATCGACACCGACATGCAGGTCCAGCTGCGCAACGCCGATGCCGACGCTTTCCCGGACCGCGGCAGTTTTGTCGGCCTCCAGAGCGGCGGCCAGCTCACCTCGCCGGAGGACGCGGCGGCACGGGTGCTGGCTTATCTGGCCCGGGACAATTTTGGTGCGCAGCCGGTGGGTGACGTACGCGACTGATGCCATGCCGGGCGCACCCCGGGTGCCGCCTTACAGCTGCTTGAGCATCTGGTAGATCTCGTCCTTGATTTTCAGGCGCCGCTTTTTCAGGTCTTCGAGCGCTTCATCGGTGATGGCTCCCACACCCTGCTCATAGCGGGCGATCGCGTGGTTGTCGGTGTCGTAGCGGGCATACAGGCTTGCAAAACGCGCGCTGGTGGCCTTGAGCATGTGCATCTTCTCCAGACAATCCGGAAACTCGTGCACCAGATCGTGTTTCAGCAAATCCATGAAAGCTCCTTGAAGGTCGGACAACGAGAACAGGCCCCAGCGGCGCCGGGCGAAAGATTCGGGGACGGCCCGGCGACATGGCCCGCGGCCATTCAGTCGCGCACGACCAGCACCGGCAGATGCGCATGGGACAGGACCTGCGCCGTGACGCTGCCAAGCACCAGCTTCTGGAGCCCGCGGCGCCCATGCGAGCCCATCACGATCAGATCGGCGCCCAGGGATTGGGCCGTCTCGATGATGCCGCGGTAGACGGCATGCCCTTCCACCACCGAACCATGGGCGGCCACGCCCGCCGCCTCGAAAATGGCTTTGGCCGCCGTGATGGCCTCGTTGGCCTCTGCGGTGGCCGCGCTCAGGTACTCGGCCTGACCGTAGGCGAAATCAGTCCCGACGCCCGTGAAGGCATACGGATCGATGACGTAGATGATGGTGACCGCGCTCTTGAAGGCCACCGCGATGTCGACCGCCTTGACGATGGCCTGCCTTGCCGCCGTCGAGCCATCAACAGGAACCAGAACATGCTTGAACATGATGCAGCCTCCTTCATGCCTTGAAACAATTCTCGGGCACGGAACCCGGCACGTCAATTGCGCCGGGGGCGCATGGCGTCCATGTCGAAAGTCCGCGAGGCTCCGGCCGGAGCACAAGGTCAGGCGCAGCCCCGAAAGAGATGCGTCCACCCAGCCCTGGTTATAGGCCACCTGCTGGCAGGTGTGCGTCAGACAAGGCGCCGAAAGGCAGGCCCCTGGCCTGCCTTGGGGCTCGCCCGGGAAGCCTCTTGACGGACCTTATTCGGCCTTGATATTGGCCGATTTGGCCAGTTGCGCATAGCGGGCCAGGTCGGCCTTGATGAGCTGGGACAGCTCGGCGCCATTGCCGGCGAAAGGCTCCACGCCCGCGTTGGAGAGGTTTTCCTTGATCGCGGGCTCGGCCAGCACCTTCTGCACGTCGGCATGGATGCGGGCCACCACCTCGGGCGGCATTTTGGCCGGCCCCATCAGCGCATACCAGATTGAAAAATCCAGCGGCTTGAGGCCCTGCTCCTCGAACGAGGGCAACTGCGGTATCAGTTGGTAACGCGCAGCGGTGGAGACGCCGATGCCATTGAGCTTGCCGGTCTTGATGTGCGGCGCCACCAGGTTGGCACTGAGAATCGCCAGCGGCACCTGGCCGCCCACCACGTCGGTCAGCCCCGGCGCGCAGCCTTTGTAGCCCACATGCGTGGCATTGACGCCGGTGCGCTGTTTGACCAGTTCCATCACGAAGTGCTGGGGCGTCCCGATGCCGCAGGAGCCGTAGCTCAGGGCGGTCGGGTTGGCCCTCGAATAGTCCACCAGATCCTTCAGCGTCTTGATGTTGGTGCCCTGATGCGACACCAGGGCAATCGGCGTCAGGCCCAGCAGCATGATGGGCGTCAGGTCCTTTTCCGGGTCGTAGTTGAGCTTGCCGGCCACCGCCGGATTGACCACCATGGTGCTGTTCTGCAGCAGCAGGGTGTAGCCGTCCGCCGGCGAGCGAACCACCGCTTCGGTGCCGATGTTGCCCGAGGCGCCGGCCCGGTTGTCAACCGCGATGCCCTGCCCCCAGATCGTCTGCAGACGGGCCGCAATCTGGCGCGCCAGCACATCCGACCCGCCACCGGTGCCATAGGGCACGATGATGCGGACAGCGCGCGAGGGGTAGGTGTCGGCGAGGGCCGAGCCTGCCATCAGGTGGCTGGCCAGGGCGATGCCTGCAATGCTCAGGACTTGGCTGAATTTCATCGGTGTCTCCGGTGTAGTCGTATTCAAGGGCTGCCGCGGCAGGGCCTGTTATTCCACATTGCCAATGCGCTGGCGCCACAACTCCCAGGGCCGCATGACCTGGCCTTCATTGGTGGCCATGGCGAGGTCGGCCTCTTCCGGCGTGAGGAACTCGATCGGCCCCAGGCTGGAGGCTGTGAGCTGCAGCTTGGCGTTTTCCTCGGCATAGACTGCGCGGTACACCACGCGCTCCAGCGACGGTGCCACGGTGGTGGAGCCATGGCCGCGCATCAGCACACAGGTGTGCTGCGCCAGCGACTCGGCCAGCGCCTTGCCCAGGCCGCTGTTGCGGATCAGCAGGTCGGTGTTGCCTGCCGAATCACGGATTTCGAAATGCGAGGTGCCGCTGCCCAGAAAACCGCTCATGTGGAAGATCGGGCGCAGGCGCTGGCCGGTCACGCCAAAGGGGATCACGCTGGGCGAGTGGCTGTGCACCACGGCCATCACGTCGGGACGGGCGCGGTAGATCTCGCTGTGGATGAAACGCTCCAGGTAGGAACGCTGGTCGGACGCCACCGCCAGGTCGCCGTTGAGGTCGTACACCAGGATGTCCGCGCGCTTGACCAGGCCGGGGGCGCGGTTGCAGGAGAGCAGGAAATGCTCGTTGGACTGGTCGTGGCGCACGCTCACGTGCCCAAAGCCGTCGACCACACCCTGGTCGTACAGGATGCGGTTGGCAATCACCAGTTTTTCGACCAGGGCCGGGTCGGGCGCGGGAACCGTCATGTTGTCTCCTTATTGCAAAAACCTGAACCACAGGGTGCAGGTATTTTTAATAAGTATACGTATCAGTTTGCACAGTGACCAGACCTTTACCCGCCGATCGGCAAAGGGTAAACCCGATCCCGGAGCGGGCAACGCACCTCGACGTTCACGCCTCGATCTTCACACCCTTCCAGAAGGCCACATGGCCCTTGATGCTTTCGGCTTCGGGCTTCGGGTCCGGGTAGTACCAGGCCGCATCGGTGTTCATCTCGCCGTTGACCAGCAGCGAGTAGTAGCTGGCCTGCCCCTTCCACGCGCACATGGTGTGGTGGTTGCTGAAGGTCACATAGTCGCGGTTGAGCGTGCTCTCGGGAAAATAGTGGTTCCCTTCAAGAACCACGGTGTCATCGCTCTGCGCAATCACTGCGCCGTTCCAGACTGCTTTCATGGAATTCCTTGCCTGATGAGTTGCTATGCGGGAATCTTCGCACAGTGTGAAGACCCTTGCCGAAGGGCACCGCCACCCATAAAAAAGCCCATGGCATGCATGGGCTCGATGGGGTGCTGACAAGGCTCAGTCGTCGTGATCCTTGCCATGCTTTTTGCCGTGCTTGTATTCCTTGTCTTTGTGCTTGTCCCAGTGCTTGTCCTCGTGCTTGTCCTTGTACCCGTGCTGCTCCGCGTACACGCGCTGGTACTGGCGGCGCTCAAAGTCCTCGTCGCCGTCGACACGGACAAAGTACACGGGCACACCACAGGCGTTGTAGCGCGCGCAATGCTTGGACCACTTCTTGGCGTGGCCCGGCGGCACATGCAGGTACAGCGGTGGCTGCTGCACCAGCACGGCAGGACGCTGCACGATGATGGGCTGCGCATAGATCAGCGGCGGCGGCGGGGCATTGCCAATGTTGATCTGGCCGTAGACGCCAGGGGCCAGAGCCCCCTCCACGGTCGCATTGACATACGGCGTCGCCGCCACGCTGGCCGACATGGTGAAGGCCGACAGCGCCAGCAGGGACGCCAGCACGGCCATTTTCGAGTGGATGGTTTGCATCAGTGGGATGGCCTCAATGCATCTCGATCAAGCCAGCGCGGCGCGGTAGGACACAAAGCCCGCCGCAGACGACACGGAGGTCGATGCCATGCGCAGGGTGTTGCCTTCGACGATCACACGCGAACCGGCCTGCACGGCGCTGGGCTGCTCGATGGTGCGGATCGATCCGTCATGCATGCGGACCCGCATCTGGTAGACGGTGACTTTCTTCATGTTCTTCTCGATGGCATTGCCGGCCACCGCACCGCCGGCCACGCCGAGCACGGTCATGGCCGTTTTGCCGTTGCCGCCGCCCATCTGGTTGCCCAGCAGGCCGCCGACCACGCCGCCGGCCACTGTGCCGAGACCAATCGTGGTGTTGCCGACAGCCACGCCGTTGACCTGGCCCTGGCGCTCGACCGCGACCACCGACTCGACCGTGCCGCAGCTGGTGCAGGCGTCAGCCTTGTGGTTCTGGGCCACCACCGCAGGGGCAGGGTTGGCGTGCTTGATGGCGGGCTTGACTGCACTGACCTGCTTGGCCGGCTCCGTCTTGGCGGCGGCCTCCGTGCCGCCGGGCTGAGCTTCTGATTTGTTCACCACCAGCGCCGCAGCGAGTGCCAGCACCGTGACACCCATGACAGCCAGGGTCGGGATCAGTGCCTTGCTGTGGCGAAGCTTTTCCGAGAGGGCGGGCTGGGCGTTGACGTTGGAGGTAGCTTGTGTGTTGGTATCCATGGTGGAACTCCTTTGATGAGAACCCCAGTTGTAACCAACAGCCGTGATACGCCGTGTAGGACAAGGTGACAAACGTAAGCAAACCCCCCAAGGGCTTGAAAAATCTGTGTAATTTTCCGCATTCCGGCGGGCCTTCACCCCACCATCACCATCGCTTGACCGGGGCTTTACACACCACCCTGGGGGTGGGTCGGGTCCACCCACAGCACGGTGTCGGGCTTTTCCACCGGCTCGATGTCCAGGTTCACCGCCACCGCTTCGCCGTCGCTACGGCACAGCACACACTCCAGCGTCTCGGTGGCACTGGCATTGATTTCCTGGTGCGGCACATAGGGCGGTACATAGATGAAGTCGCCCGGCCCCGCCTCGGCGGTGAACTCCAGGTGCTCGCCCCAGCGCATGCGCGCGCGACCACGAATGACGTAGATCACGCTTTCGAGCGGCCCATGGTGGTGGGCACCGGTTTTGGCATCGGCATGGATGGTCACCGTGCCGGCCCACAGTTTCTGGGCACCGACGCGCGCGAAGTTGATGGCCGCGCGCCGGTCCATGCCCGGCGTCTGGGCCGTGTTGCTGTCGAGCTGGTTGCCCGGAATCACGCGCACGCCGTCGTGCTTCCACGCGGGCGTTTCGGCATGGGTATGGTCATGGTCGTGACCGTCGTGGCTATGACCATCATGAGAATGGCTTGACATCACTGGTCTCCTTGAGCTGCGAGCAGAGGGCTACACCGCCATCAACTTACTTGTAGCGCTCGCGTGCCAGGGCGGCACCTTTGGCCAGGGCTTCGAGCTTCTTCATGGCAATCGCTCGGTCCATGGGCGCCAGACCGCAGTTGGTGCACGGCAGCAGGCGGTTCTTGGGCACGTACTGCAGCGCCTTGCCGATGGTGTCGGCGACCTGCTCGGGCGTTTCAATCTCGTCACTTGCGACGTCGATCACGCCCACCATCACGTCCTTGCCTTCCAGCAGGGCCATCAGGTGCGGAGGCACATGCGAGTGGTAGCACTCCAGGCTCACCTGCTGGATGCTGCTCTTGGCCAGCGCCGGGAACACCTCTTCATACTGGCGCCATTCCTGGCCCAGCGTTTCCTTCCAGTCGGTGTTGGCCTTGATGCCGTAGCCGTAGCAAATGTGGACGGCGGTGGTGCAGGTCAGGCCTTTGGCGGCCACTTCCAGCGCCTTCACGCCCCAGTCGGCAGCGTCCTTCATGTAGACGTTGAAGGCCGGCTCGTCGAACTGGATGATGTCCACGCCGTCGGCCTGCAGGGCCCGCGCTTCCTGGTTCAGCAGTTCGGCAAAGGCCATGGCCATCTTCACGCGGTCGCCGTAGAACTGGTCGGCCACGGTGTCCACGATCGTCATCGGGCCGGGCAATGTGAACTTGATTTTTTTCTTCGTGTGGGCACGCAGCAGTCGCGCCTCGGCGGCGTGCACGCGGCCCTTGAGCTTGAGCTCCGAGACCACCTGCGGCACCATCGCGTCGTAACGGTTGTTGCGGATGCCCATCTTGACCTTGTGCTCAAAGTCGATGCCGGCCACCTGCTCCAGAAAGCCGTGCACAAAGTGCTGGCGCGACTGCTCGCCGTCACCGATCACATCCAGGCCGGCGTCTTCCTGGGCCTTGATCCACAGCAGGGTGGCATCGGCCTTGGCCTGCTTCAGCTCGTCGCCTTCAGCCTTCCACTGGGGCCAGAGTTTGTTGGTCTCGGACAGCCAGGCCGGTTTGGGCAGGCTGCCGGCGATGGTGGCGCTGAAGAGGGGTGCGGTCATGTCCGGATCCTTTGTCTCGACTGGATTTGTAGGGAAATTCAAATGGGATAGCGTCAAAAAAACTCGCGGGCCAGCAGCTCGTAAGACCGGCGCGAAGCCGCCGGGTCGTGCGTCCAGGTGATGACCACGAGTTCTTCAACCGCCAGTGTATCGGCCAGTGCGCGCAATTGGTTGGCCACTTGGGCGCCGGTGCCGACCAGCGCCGTTTCGCGCAGCCGGAACGCCTCGGCCTGCTCGGCGGAGGAATAAGGCCGCGCCGCAACCTCCGCCGGCGACGGCAAGGGGCCGATCGCACCGCGGTTGCGGTCTATCTTCCAGCGCTCACGCCCGGAAAAATGATGCCAGGCCTCGGCTTCCGTGTCAGCCGCCAGGGCCCAGACACAGATCGCCGCATGCGGCGCCGGATGGCGCGCACTGGGCCGGTACAGCGAGCGGTACATCGACAAGGCCTCGTCGGCGCCCCGGCCATCGGTGATGAACCAGGCGTAGGCATACGGCAGCCCGTAGTGCGCGGCAAGCTGCGCGCCGTAGTCGGAGCTGCCCAGCATCCACAGCTCGGGCGAACTGGGGCCGGTAGGGTTGGCCGTGACCCCATGGCCCGGATGCCCCTCGGGCAGCGCCACACCCGACACCCAGGCCTGCAGCTCCCGCACCTGGATGGGAAAGTTCTCTGCCGACTGCCGCGGGTCGCTGCTGAGCAGCCGGGCCGTGCGCATGTCGGAGCCCGGCGCCCGGCCCACGCCGAGGTCGATACGCCCCGGCGCCAGGGCCTCCAGCACACGGAACTGCTCGGCCACTTTCAGCGCCGAATAGTGCGGCAGCATCACGCCGGCACTGCCGATGCGGATGCGCTGCGTGGTGGCGGCAATGGCAGCCATCAGCACCTCGGGCGCAGACCCGACGATGCTGGGGTGGCTGTGGTGTTCGCTGACCCAGAAGCGCTGGTAGCCCAGGGCCTCGCAGTGCCGGGCCAGCGCGAGGGTGTCCCGGATGGAGGCGTCTTCGGCACGGCCGGAAATGGCCACCGACTGGTCGAGCACGGAAAGACTGAGGGGCATGCCGAAACTATAGCCAGCGCGCTTTAATCCTGCCCGGACAGGGTTACCCCGGGCGGCTCTGTTCCAATACACGTTCGCGCCCGCACGGACGCGACCTGAACCCGACCCGAACCCGATACAGAAGACACCCCACCATGGCACTCAAAGCCACCATTTACAAAGCCCAGCTGGCCCTGTCCGACATGGACCGCAGCATCTACGCCGACCACAGCGTGACGATTGCGCGCCACCCGTCGGAAGCCGACGAACGCATGATGATCCGCCTGCTGGCCTTCGCGCTCAATGTGCCGGCCGACGACAAGCAGGGCAACCTGGAATTCGCCAAGGACCTGTGGGACGTGGACGAAGCCGCGCTCTGGCACAAGGACTACACCGAGCAGATCCTGCACTGGATCGACGTCGGTCAGCCCGACGACAAGCGCCTGATGAAAGCTGCCGGCCGGGCCGGCAAGGTCAGCGTCTACAGCTTCGCCAGCAGCACGCCGGTGTGGTGGAAGAACATCGAGACCAAGCTCACACGCGCCGCCAACCTGGTGGTCTGGCAGATTGACGCGGCCGAAAGCCAGGCGCTGGCCAAACTGGCCGAGCGCAGCATGCAGCTGCAGGTGACGGTGCAGGACGGCACCGTGTGGATGAGCACGGCGCTGGGCTCGGTCGAGATCACGCCGCGCCGGCTGACAGTCGGAATTTGAGCCGTCGACAGCGACAGTTTGATAACCTAACCATTGGCATCACCGCGTACCACTTGAAGTACTAGCGGGAAAAGAGAACTGGTACGGTGAAAAGGTGGGCCCTCTATAAGCCGCGCAAAGAAATTCTACCGAGCTTGAATTTTGTGAAACCACGTTTTAGTAAACGTTGCTAAAGTTGGTGATTTCGAATGCCCTGGCATAGTGATTTAAATAATGCGATAGCTATCAACTAGGAGTCCTTATGAGCAGTCTAAAAAGGTTTTTTTCTGTACTTTTTCTCCTTACGTCTTTTGCTGCTGCAGCAAATACAGTTTCGCAACGAGAGGTTGACTTGCACGAGAGCCTTCTCGATATGGCGGCTAGATTCGATAGCGGAGTTAACTACGTAGACTTCAAAAGAAATCTTTCCGAACTGAATGTGAAGTTTGATCGCTACACCCGGTCTGGCGGGGACCGCTATGGCTATTTGTATGACGCCATGAAAGCATATCGTGACGCAGCAATAAGTTGGGACGAAAGCATCAACGCCAAGTCAGAAAGAGGGAGTGAAGTCATGCTTGATTTAGCCATGAAACAGGCACAATACGCGCGAAGAGCTTTGGATAAATACAAAATTGAGCAAATCGAGCAGGCAAAAAAGTTATCTGCAAAAGCTAAAAAACCTTCGGCGTTAAAAAATAATGAATCGTCCATGGAAAAACTGGAAAAAGAGCTGAAGGCAATTGACGATAAAGGAAAAGCGGATAGGGAAGCACTAGATCAAAAGTTCAGACAAGAACAACGCAATATAGATCGCGGTCGAGCATGCAAATATTCCAATCCTCCCTCATGCTAATCAGCGCGTTACATAGCAGGGCGAATCGCCACTCTTCGTTTAGAACTATGCTGCACCCAGAAAACACAGAAAGCGATTTTGATAAGGCTGTACCATTTGGTGATACCGCGCTAATGGTCATAAAAGCACACTTATTGGCAGAGCATCATCTTTTCGGTTATGTCTGTTCTCGAGTCACCGACCAGGCTTTCCAGAAGCAGATCAAGGAGCCATACTCTCCCGTTGGTACAGGTCTTGGGTTAATTCTCCTGGCTCAAGCTTTAAGCCATAGCGACGAAGTACCTCCTACAGTCAGCGCAAAACTTTGGCCTGCGCTCAAAGCATTGAATGCGCTTCGTAATCGACTAGCTCATGAGCTGCATCCCGATCCAAGTAAGATAAATAAAAAAATACGCGAATTTATAAAACTTGCGTCAGGTGATGATCTGGATGAGCAAGAAAGTCCAGATCAAGTGTTTTATTTGGCTGCGCAGCTATTAATTGCATACCTTAAACTCGATCAGACTCCATTGTGTAAGGAAGACACTGTTTGAGATTCAGTCGCACAGAGTTCATGTTTGTACTCGTCTCTAGCGCAGAAAATATTTCCGGAAGATACGTAACCTCAGGCATCGTTTTCAATAACTGATCAGGCGGCCTATTGGACTGCCAAAAGCCTTCTTTAAGGCGAACAATGAGTCAGATTTTCTTGCCTTCCACCTCTGCTTCCTGCAAGCTACGCCACATCACCTTCCCCGAACCACTCTTGGGCAGCGCATCGACGAACTGCACCACCCGCGGGTATTTGTAGGCCGCCATGTGGTTGCGGCACCAGTCGATGATCTCGTCCTCGGTGGTCTTGCCTTTGGCCTCGCTGCGCAGCACCACCACGGCCTTGACGGTCTCGCCGCGGTAGGCGTCGCGGGTGGAGATGATGCAGGCTTCCTGGATCGCCGGGTGCTTGAACATCAGCGCCTCGACTTCGGCCGGCCAGACCTTGAAGCCCGATGCATTGATCATGCGTTTGAGCCGGTCGGTGATGAAGAAATAGCCCTCCTCGTCGATGCGGCCCAGATCGCCGGAGCGGAAGAAGCGCTTGCCGTCGAGCTCCATGAAGGCGGCGGCGGTCGCCTCGGGCTGCTTCCAGTAGCCCTGGAAGTTCTGTGGCCCGCACATGATGATCTCACCCTGCTCGCCCTGGGGCACCTCCTTGCGCGTGAGCGGGTCGATGATGCGCGCATCGGTGCTGATGAAGGGCACGCCCAGGCACTGCTGCTTGGTCGCATCCGGCGGGTTGCTGTGCGAAGGCGCGGCGGTCTCGGTGAGACCATAACCTTCTGCATAGCGCAGGCCGTACTGCTCCCACAGGCGCTGCGCCACCGCCTGCGGCATGGCTGCACCGCCACCACCGATGTAGACCAGGCTGTCGAGCCGGAAGTCGGCAAAGTTCGGACTGCCCAGCAGGTCAATGACCATGGTGGGGATGTTGGTCCAGTGCGTGACGCGCCAGCGCGAGATCAGTGCACCGGCCAGTTCACGGTCCCAGCGCGGCATGATGACCAGGGTGGAGCCACCATAGATGGAGGCGTGCATCACCGACACCATGCCGGTGATGTGGAACATCGGCACCACGGACAGCACCACGTTTTCAAATGTGCTGTTGCCCCACAGGCAGGTGGCCACCGCGTTGTGCATGATGCTGGCGTGCGTGTGCATGCAGCCCTTGGGCAGGCCGGTGGTGCCGCTGGTGTAGGGCAGCACGGCCAGATCGGCTGGTTGCGCCGTGTGCGCTGGCAGCGCCTGGCCGCCCTGCCCCGACACCGCATCGGGCCAGGCGAGGACCTCACCGCCCGCCAGCACGGGCAAGGGGTGGCGGGTGCCCAGCCAGTCGCGCCAGACCTCGGGCATGGGCGTGTCCTGCTCCGAGGGCGCACTGCCGGCCGCCGGCATGTCGAAGGCATCGCTGTAGTGGCTCACCACCAGGTGCGCCAGCCGCTGGCCTTCCGGAAGCTCGGCGTTGGCGCGTGCCAGTTCGGGCGCCAGATCGGCGGCGGCAATCGCCACCTTCACGTCCGGGTCGGTGATGTAGTGCTTGAGCTCCTCGGCCCGGTTCATCGGGTTCACCGGCACCACCACCGCATTGGCGCGCAGGATGGCAAAGTGCGCAATCACCCACTGCGGGCAGTTCTGCATGTAGAGGACGACGCGGTCGCCCTTTTGCACGCCGCGCTGGTGCAGCGTGGCGGCCAGCCGCTCTGCCTGCTGCAGCACCTGCGCATAGGTGAAGACGCGGTTGAAGAACACCAGCGCAGGCTTGCCGGGGAAGCGCAGCGCGCTCACGGCCAGGTTGTGCCAGAGCGAGGTGGCCGGCGGCGTGATACTGCGGGGCAGCCGCTTGGGCCAGACCTTGTGGTGCAGGGGAAGGGTCAAGGCGTTACTCCGGGAAGGTTCTGTGGCACGGCCCGTGGCCTCGTTCATGAGACAGCCGGCGAGCCCTTTGCAAACACCCCCAGCCTAGCGGCATGCGCCGACCCCCGCATCGGGGAAGCTCCGTAGAAAAGAGTGTCGCGTGGGCGACCCCGGCTGACTATGATGAAAATCACCCGACCCTCCCCGCCCACCCAGGAGCTGCCCATGCCCGGTCCCACCATCCTTCGCCTGACCCTTGCCACGATGCGCCACCTGGGCCGGGCGGGGCTCCTCGCGGCCAGCCTGGCCATCGCCAGCACGGCCTGGGCGGCCTTTCCTGACAAGCCCATCCGGGTGGTGATCGGCTTTCCGGCCGGCGGGCCGCTGGACCAGCATGCCCGCCTGCTGACGGAGCGGCTGCAGGCGGTGCTGGGCCAGCCCATCGTGATCGACTACAAATCCGGCGCCGGCGGCACCGTGGGCGCGCAGGACGTGATGAAGGCCGCGCCCGACGGCTACACCCTGATGCTGGCCAACACAGGCGTGATGGTCATCAACCCGGCCCTCTACAGCAAGCTGCCCTACAGCACCCTGAAGGATTTCACGCCGATTGCCCGCACGGCGATGCAGCCGCTGGCACTGCTCGTCAACCCCAAGCTGCCGGTCAACACGCTCAGGGAGTTTGTGGATTACACCCGCGCCCGGCCCGGGCAGGTCAACTACGGCTCGGCCGGCAATGGCGGCATCAGCCACCTGGTGCCCGAGATGTTCAAGAACGCCACCGGCCTTTTCATGGTGCACATTCCCTACCGCGGCAGCGCGCCGGCCTTCACCGACCTGATGGGCGGCCAGGTGCAGTTCATGGGGGAATCGATTCCGCAGGCTGCCAACTACCACAAGCAGGGCAAGGTGCGGGCGCTGGCCGTGACCAGCCGCGAGCGCAACCCGGCCCTGCCGGATGTGCCCACCGTCATCGAGTCCGGCATCAAGGACTTCGAGGTGGTGGGTTTTTACGGCTTCCTGGCGCCGGCAGGTTTGCCCAAGGATGTCACCGCCAAGCTCAGCGATGCCTTCCAGCAGGTGATGAACAACCCCGACATCCGCAACCGCATGGTGACCCAGGGCGCAGACCCGGCCTTCATGGGCAGCGAGGATTTCACGAAATTCCTGGCGGCCGAAATGCCGCGCTGGGCGAAGGCCGTGAAGGCCTCCGGCGCGCGGCTGGACTGAACCCGGCGCACCACCGCATGAGGGGTGATGCGCCGTAGCCGTCAGGCGGTGCGCGCAGCCAGCACCTTCTCCGGCAGGAAGGGCACCGACCGCAGCCGCAGGCCGGTGGCGTCAAACACCGCATTCGAGATCGCCGACGGCACCACCGTCGGCGCCATCTCGCCCGCACCCCACGACGGCTGCTCGGGCCGGTTGATCAGGCTCAGGTGAATGCGCGGCACGCCGGTGAAGCGCAGGATGGGGTAGCTCGCCCAGTCCACGCTGGTGAAGCGGGAGCGGTCGAACTGCAGTTCCTCCATCAGCGTGCGGCTGATGGTCTGCACAATGCCGCCCTCGATCTGGTTGCGCGCACCGTCGGGGTTGATGAGCTGCCCGCAGTCATGGCTGCACCAGACGTCGGTCACGCGGATCTGGCCGCTGCGGCGGTCCACTTCCACCTGGGCGACCAGGGCCACGAAGGTCCGCTCGTTGTCGTATTTGACAAACGACACGCCCCGGCCGCGCGCCACACCGGAGGCACCTGCAGTCGTGGAGCCGGCCTGCGGTGACGGCCGGCTTTGCCAGCCGGACAGGCGCGCCACATCCTCCAGCACCGCGCGGGCGCGCGGCTCTTTCAGGTAGGTCATGCGCCACTGCAACGGATCAGCCCCTGCGGCGGCAGCCATCTCGTCGAAAAAGGCCTCATTGGCAAAGGTGTTCTGCATCCGCCCCGGCGTGCGCAGGTGCGAGGTGCGGAACGCGTTGTCCACCAGCCGGTGCACCTCGGTCTTGATGTTCGGAAACTGGTAGAGCACATCCGAGTTCTTCTGGATGTTGCCGGTGTAGTGCCCGGTGCGCTTGACGCCCGACAGCACCGCAGCGAGCAGCGGAAACTCTTCCAGCGTGCCGTTGGCCTGCGTGATGAAGAACTCGGAGCGCCATGCCACGGGCAGGCCCTGCGCGTCGAGGCCGCCTTCCATGTCGACCAGCGTGGGCGGGCTCTTCGGGTCCCAGCCATGCTCGTCCGCCCGCATCCACTGCACCCGCACCGGCGCGCCGGCGAGCTGGGAGACCAGGGCCGCGTCGCCCGAGCAGTCTTCATGGCCATTGCGGCCATAGCAACCGGCGCCGTCCAGGTACACCAGCCGCACATTGGCCTTGGGCACGCCCAGCACGGTAGAGAGTTCGCTCTGCAGCGAATGGGTCGCCTGCGAAGCCGACCAGATGGTGCAGTTCCCGTCGCGGAAATCCGCCACCGCGCACGAGGGCCCGATCGAGCCATGGGTGTGCGGCGCGAAGTCGTAGGTGGCCTGGATGCGCTTGCTGGCGGTGCCCAGTGCAGCCACGGCGTCGCCGGTCTTGACCATCGGCTCGTCCTTGGCCACCGGCAGCTTGCGCCAGTAGTCGTACAGCGTGCCCTTGACCGGCAGCATGGCGGACGGCGTCCACTCGGCCTTGAGCAGTTTCGCCGCCTTCACCGCGCCCCATTCGGTCTTGCTGAGCACGGCCACAAAATCCTGCTTGCGCACCACTTTCACAAAACCGGGGACGTTGCGCACCGACGACTCGTCGATGCTCACCAGCGTGGCGCCTGGTCCGGGCGGCCGCACCACGCGTGCATGCAGCATGCCCGGCAGCTTGAAGTCATGGATGTAGGTGAAGCGCCCCGTCACCTTGGCCGGAATATCCACCCGGGGAATCGATTTCCCGACGATGGTGTGCGCCGCGGGTGACTTCAGAGCCACCTTGGTGTCCAGCTTGAGATCGAGCGGCTTGCCCTGCACCAGGGCGCCGTAGCTGACCTGCTGGCCAGTGCCGCGCACCAACACCACGCCGCGGGCCACCGTCAGGTCGGCCACATTGGCCGACAGGCGCGAGGCGGCGGACGCCAGCAGCGCCTGCCGGGCGCAGGCTGCCGCCTGGCGCAGGGTGATGCCGCCGTTGGAGATGGTCAGGCTGCCGGCCGTCTGCCCCTGGTCGAGGGTGAGCAGCGTGTCGCCCATCACCATGTCGACGGCGCTGAAGTCCACATCCAGCTCCTCGGCCACCAGCTGGGCCAGTGCCGTGCGGGTACCGGTGCCCAGATCGACCTTGCCGCTGTACACGGTGACACGGCCATCGGCAGCGATGCCCAGCCAGGCCTCGACCTGGTCGCGCGCCATGCTTTTGCCGGAGGCCATGGCCCCCTGTGCAGAGGCCAGCGGTGCGACACCGCCCAGCGTGAAGGAAACCACCAGGCCACTGCCGGCCTGCAGAAATTGACGACGTTGCATGCTCAGCTCTCCTTCACCGTGGAGCCCGTGGGCATGCCGGCTGCGCGCTGCACAGCCTTCACGATGCGGGTGTGGCTGCCGCAGCGGCAGAGGTTGGCGTCCAGCGCCTGCCGGATCTGCTCTTCACTGGGCTTGGGGGTTCTCGCCAGAAAAGCCACAGAGGTCATGACCATGCCGTTGGTGCAGTAGCCGCACTGCAGGGCCTGCTCGTCGATGAAGGCCTTTTGCACCGGGTGGGGAGACTCCACCGTGCCCAGGCCTTCGAGCGTCACCACCTTGGCGCGCCCGACGCTGGAGACCGGGGTGATGCAACTGCGCACCGCCTGCCCGTTGATCAGCACCGTGCAGGCGCCGCACTGGCCCAGTCCGCAACCGTACTTGGGGCCTTGCAGCGCGAAGTTGTCGCGCAGCACATAAAGCAGCGGGGTGTCGTCGTCGACCTGGGCGGCACGGCTCTGCCCATTGACGTTCAATGTGTACTTCTTCAAGGTGTCTCCTGTTTGTTGTCCCGGTTGATCCGGAGGGCGGTCCCGGTGCCGGTCCGCCTGATGCTAAGTATGCATACTTATTGCGAGGTCGGCAACTGATGGGGCTTCGGGCGCAGCTGGGGGCCGCCGGATGGCGCCACAATGGCATCTGGCCGGGCGCGCCGACAATACCGGCAGCCCTGCCGCCTCCCTTACCGACGACATTACCGACGACAGCCCCGCCATCCGGAAACACGACTGCGCCATGCCGCCTCCTGCCAACAGCACCAGCCCGCCCCAGGCCGCCTTGAACGCCGCTGCGCCGCCCGCGGCCCGGCGGGACATGCTGAACCAGGCCTTTGCGCTGCATCAGGCAGGGCAATGGGCCGAGGCCAGGGCGGTGTGTGAAGGCCTGCTGGCTGCGCAGCCGGACAACGTCGATGCCCTGCACCTGCTGGGCGTCATCGCCATCCAGACCCATCAGCCCGCGCTGGCGGTGGCGCTGATCGACCGGGCCATCGCGATCCATCCGGACAACGCGGCGTTTTATTCCCACCGCGGCATCGCGTTGACGGAGCTGGGCCAGATGGAAGCCGCCCTGGCCAGCCACGACCAGGCCCTGCAACTGCAGCCTGACCATGCCGAAGCACATGCCAACCGCGGCATCGTGTTGCGTGCGCTGAACCGCCTCGACGACGCCTTGGCCAGCCAGGACACGGCCATCCGCCTCAAACCCGGCCACGCCGAGGCCCACCACAACCGCGGCATGGTGCTGCGCGAGCTGGGCCAGCCCGGCGCAGCCCTGGCCAGTTTCGACACGGCCATCCGGCTCAGGCCCGGCGATGCAGCAGCGCATGTCAGCCGGGCCGAAGTGCTGGTGGAACTGCAGCAAGGGGCGGCGGCCCTGGCCAGCTATGACCAGGCCCTCCGGCTGCAGCCCCGCCACGCCGAGGCCTGCTGCCGCCGCGGCAACCTGCTGATGACGCTGCAGCGGCCTGCCGACGCGCTGGCCAGCTACGACCAGTGCATCAGCCTCCAGCCCGGGCATGCCCAGGCCTGGGGCAATCGCGGCAACGCGCTGCGGGAACTGGCGCAACTGGAGGCCGCGCTGGCCAGCTACGACGAAGCCATCCGGCTCCAGCCCGGCTACGTCGAGGCCTACTCCAACCGCGGCAATGTCCTGCGCGAGCTCAAACAACCCGAAGCGGCTCTCGCCAGCTACACAGAGGCCATCCGCCTGCAGCCGCGCTATGCCGAAGTGCATTCCAACCGCGGCATCGTGCTGAAGGAGCTCGGCCAGCTCGAGGCCGCGCTGGCCAGCTACGACACGGCCATCAGCCTGCAGCCGGACTACGCCGGCGCCCACCTCAACCGCGGCAATGTGTTGCAGGACCTGGAGCGGATCGAGGAAGCACTGGCCAGCTACGACAGTGCCATCCGTTGCCAGCCCGACATGGCGATTGCGCACTCCAACCGCGGCAATGCGCTGCTCCTGCTCAGGCGGCTGGACGAAGCGCTGGCCAGCCACGACAGGGCGATCAGTCTGCAGCCGGACCTGGCCACGGCCCACTCCAACCGCGGCAATGTGCTCAAGGACATGAAGCAGCTGGACGCGGCCCTGGCCAGCTACGACCGGGCCATCCATTTCAAACCCGACTACGCCGAAGCGCATTCCAACCGCGGCAACCTGCTCAAGGAAATGTTGCAGATGGACGCGGCCCTGGCCAGCTACGACCAGGCCCTCAGCCTCTGGCAGGGCCGTGACAGCGGCGAGACACGCTGGAACAAATCGCTGCTGCTTCTGGTGACCGGGGACTTCGAGAAAGGCTGGGCCTTGTACGAGTCGCGCTGGACCCAGCCGGAGTTCAGGAAAATACAGCGCCACTTCCCCCAGCCGCTCTGGTCCGGCCAGGAGCCGCTGCAGGGCAAGACCCTGCTGCTCACGCGCGAGCAGGGCCTGGGCGACGTCATCCAGTTCTGCCGCTACGCCAGCCTGCTGCAGGAGCGGGGCGCGCGCGTCCTGCTGGAGACGCCGCAACCGCTGATGCGGCTGTTGCAGGGTGTCCCGGGGATCAGCCAGCTCATCGGCCCGGGCGAGCGCTTTCCTGCTTTCGACTTCCATTGCCCGCTGCTCAGCCTGCCGCTGAGGTTCGGCACCACGCTGCACAGCATCCCCAGCCCGCAGCCCTATCTGCACAGCGACCCCGAGGTGATGGCGCGATGGGCGCGCACGCTGGGCCCGCGCCGGCGGCCGCGCGTCGGTCTCGCATGGAGCGGCAGCACCATCCACAAGAACGACAGCAACCGCAGCGTGGCTTTGGCATCGCTGCTGCCGCATTTGCCCGAGGGACTGGAATACATCAGCCTGCAGAAAGAGCTGCGCGACGCAGACCGGGCGGCACTGGACGCCAGCGGCATCCGGCACTTCGGTGCAGCGCTGGCGGACTTTGTGGACACCGCCGCACTGTGCGACCTGATGGACGTGGTCATCAGCGTCGACACCAGCGTGGCGCACCTGAGCGGCGCCCTCGGAAAACCCACCTGGGTGATGCTTCCCTTCTCACCCGACTGGCGCTGGCTGCTGGACCGCCACGACAGCCCCTGGTATGCCTCCATGCGCCTCTATCGCCAGGACACGACCGGCGGCTGGGGCAACGTGTTCGCCCGGATACAACAGGATTTGCAGCAGCTCCCCTGAGGTCCTCCTCCGCGCCGGGGCCAGTTCACGCTTGTGGTGCAGCCGCGCCCTGAAAAGGCCAAATTCCCCTATTCGGCACACCAATTCAGTGCGCAAATCTTGTATACCAGTTGATTGAACCAGCCTGAAATGCTGGCATGGCTTATGCAAGGCCTGTGGTATGACCACCGCTTCGGACATCAGCAACCGCATCATTGAGGCCGTCATGGCCCAAAAGCTGGAGCCCGGCGCGCGCCTGGGCGAGCAGCAGCTGGCCATGCTGTTTGACTGCAGCCGCACCATCGTGCGCGAGGCGTTGACCCGGCTGGCCGTGCGCGGCATTGTCACCGTCAGCAGCCGGCGCGGCTGGTACGTCATCGAGCCGTCGCAGGAAGAAGCCCGCGAAGCCTTCGAGGCCCGCCGCGTGATCGAGATGGGCCTGATCCGCTGCACCACCGATGTCAGCAAGGCGGCGATCAAACAACTCAAGAACCACCTGGTCCGCGAAAAAGCAGCCCTCAAGGGCGACGACGTGGGCCTGCGCAGCTTTCTGCTCGGCGACTTTCATGTGTGCCTGGCCGAATGCCTGGGCAACAGCCTGCTGGCCGACACGCTGCGCGACTTCACTGCGCGCACCACGCTGATTGCCATGCTCTACCAGTCGTCGCACGACGCCGTGCAGTCCTGCGAGGAGCATGTGCTCATCGTCCAGGCGCTCGAAAAGGGCGATCTGGCACGCGCCGAGCAACTGATGCAGGCGCACATCGGCAGCGTGCAGGCAACCCTGAAACTGCACACCACCAGCGGCGACCCGCTGTCGCAGTTGCGCAGTGCGCTCAGCCCGCTGTCGGCGCCAGCTTCCCCTGTCCCCGTCCGTTCACCCCGCCGGTCCAAAGCCGGTTCCCCTGACGCCCTTTCCGGCGACCCTTCCACCTACCTTGGAGCCCTGCTATGACCACCCCCTATCGCGCCACTCGCCGCCTGTTGTCCCTCGCCCTGACCACCACTGCAATGCTGGCCGCCTTTGGCGTGCAGGCCCAGACCGCACTCGACGACGTGATGAAGGCCAGGGAAATCAAGATCGCCATTCCCACCGACTTCCCGCCCTACGGCTCGGTCGGCACCGACCTCAAGCCGCAAGGCCTGGACATCGAAGTGGCGCAGTACATTGCCACCAAGCTGGGCGTGAAGCTCGAACTGGTGCCGGTGACCACCGCCAACCGCATTCCCTACCTGCAGACGAAAAAAGTGGACCTGGTGATCTCCACCCTCGGCAAGAACCCCGAGCGCGAGAAGGTTGTCGACTTCACCATCGCCTACTCGCCCTTCTTCATCGCCGTGTTCGGCCCCAAGACCATGGCCGTCAAGGGCGCACCAGACCTCGCCGGCAAATCCATCTCGGTCACGCGTGGCTCGGTGGACGACCTCGAGCTCACCAAGGTAGCGCCAGCCAGCACCGAGATGCGCCGCTTTGAGGACAACAACTCCACGGTGGCGGCCTTTGTCGCAGGCCAGGTGCAACTGGTGGCCACCAGCGCCCAGGTCGCCGGCAGCATGATGGCCAAGAACCCGCAACTGGGCACCGAGTACAAGTTCGTGCTGAAAGACTCGCCCAACTTCATTGGCGTGGGCAAGGGCGAAGACAAGCTGCGCCTCAAAGTCAACGAGATCATTGCCGAGGCCAAGAAGTCGGGTGAGCTCGACAAGATTGCCGTCAAATGGCTGGGTCGCCCCACCGGCGACCTGCCCCTGCAATAAGCACGGCGCACCTGACAACCCGCGGTACACCCCATGCTGATCCAGCTTGACTTTGCCGCCGTCCTGCACGAATGGCCGCAGCTTGCGCGCGGCGTGCTGTGGACGCTGGGCCTGACCATCGTCTCGACGCTGCTGGGCGTGGCCATCGGCATTGGCTGCGCCTGGTCCCGCACCAGCGGGCCGCGCTGGCTGCAGGCGGTGGTGGGCGTCTATGTGGAGCTGATCCGCAACACGCCCTTCATCGTGCAGCTGTTCTTCGTGTTTTTCGGCCTGCCGGCTGCGGGCGTCAAGCTCTCGCCGGAAACCGCCTCGGTGATCGCCATGGTGATCAACCTCGGGGCCTACTCCTGCGAGATCATCCGCGCCGGCATCGAGGCCACGCCCAGGGGCCAGATCGAAGCGGCCATGAGCCTGGCGCTGAGCCGCATGCAGACCTTCACCCGCGTGGTGCTGCCGCCGGCGCTGCGCAAGGTGTGGCCGGCATTGGTGAGCCAGATCATCATCGTGATGCTGGGCTCGGCCGTGTGCGGGCAGATCTCGGTGCCGGACCTGAGCTATGCCGCCAACCTGATCCAGAGCCGCAACTTCCGCGCCTTCGAGGCCTTCATCATCGCCACGCTGATCTACCTGCTGCTGTCGGTCGCGGTGCGCCGCACCCTCAACTGGCTGGGTCTGCGCCTGGTGTTCGGGCGATGAGCCTGCCAGCCGCCACCAGGCCCTCGTACCATGATTGAGTTCTCGCTCTGGGACATCCTGCGCAACCTGCTGCTGGCGATGCGCTGGACGGTCGCGCTCTCGCTCATTGCCTTCATCGGCGGCGGCGTGGTGGGCTTGCTGCTGCTGGTGACGCGGCTGGCCGGCGGCCGCCGGACCGCACTGGCCGTGAGCGGCTATGTGCAGCTCTTTCAGGGCACGCCGCTGCTGATGCAGCTCTTTCTGTCGTACTTCGGGCTGGCGTTGGTCGGCATCAACACCTCGGCCTGGGTGGCTGCCGCGCTGGCGCTCACGCTCTACACCAGCGCCTATCTGGCGGAAATCTGGCGCGGCTGCGTCGAGGCCATTCCCAGAGGGCAATGGGAAGCCGCGCAAAGCCTGGCGCTGAATTTTCGCGAGCAGTTGCGCCACATCGTGCTGCCGCAGGCCATGCGCATCGGCGTGCCGCCCACCGTGGGCTTTCTGGTGCAGGTCATCAAGGGCACGGCGCTGGCCTCGGTGATCGGCTTCATCGAACTCACCAAGGCCGGCACCATGATCACCAACGCCACCTTCAAGCCCTTTGTGGTGTACAGCTGCGTCGCGCTGATGTACTTCGCGCTGTGTTTTCCGGTGTCCCTGTACGCCCGTCATCTGGAGAGGAAAGCAAGAAATGGACGCTGATCAAAAACTGCACCAGAACGCACCGCCATTGCCCGCCGATCAGCTGGACGCCCCCAGAACGCTGGTGGAAATCAACCAGCTGCGCAAGAGCTTTGGCAGCAACGAAGTGCTCAAGGGCATTGACCTCGACGTCAAGGTCGGCGAGGTGATTGCCATCATCGGCAAGAGCGGCTCGGGCAAGAGCACGCTGCTGCGCTGCATCAACGGGCTGGAGGTGTTCCAGAGCGGCACGCTGCGGGTGGACGGCAAGCACCTGCTGCATGACAACGCACAGGTGATGCGCGACTTGCGCCAGCGCGTCGGCATGATCTTCCAGAGCTTCAACCTCTTTCCACACCTCACCGTGGGCAAGAACATCATGCTGGCCCCCACCCTGGTGAAGAAAACGGCAGGGGCGCCAGCCGAAGAACACGCGCGTGCGTTGCTGCAGCGTGTGGGCCTGGCCGAGAAATTCGACGCCTGGCCCGACCAGCTCTCCGGCGGGCAGCAGCAGCGCGTGGCCATTGCCCGGGCGCTGGCGATGCAGCCTTCGGTGCTGCTGTGCGACGAGATCACCTCGGCGCTCGACCCGGAACTGGTGGGTGAGGTGCTGCAGGTGGTGGAGAGCCTGGCGGCAGACGGCATGACGCTGCTGATGGTCACGCACGAAATGAACTTCGCGCGCAAGGTGTGCGACCGCGTGGTGTTCATGCACCAGGGCCGGGTGCACGAGATCGGCCCGCCCGACGAGGTGTTCTCGCACCCGCAGACGGCGGAGCTCAAGCAGTTCCTGGGCATGATTCAGTAGCCGCGGCACGCGGCACGCGGCAGGACGGGCAGGACGGGCAGGACGGCGGCAAGTGTCGATCGCCCGCCGGGGCCTTTCATGACCGCGGCGGATGCCCAACACGCACCCGGGCCTTGTATTTGTATCTTGTATTTGTACTTATCTGTTACATTCGCCGGGTATCTCCTCCTTATCACCAGCCTGTTCGCGTTTCAGTGCTGAATGACGTGATAACCCGTGAGCCCGTCTGACGCAGGGGTCTGCTGAGCCAGTCCTCTGTTGAAGTAAGAATTCGCGCTGGAGGGCCACCATGCCAAATTCCGGCTGGACCGACAGCACGTTCGGCAGACACGAAGGTGCTGAAGGCGTCATTGAATTCCGGCGCCAGCAAACCCTGCTCAAGACAGGTGCGCTGCAGGACGCGATTTTCAACAGCGCCAACTTTTCCAGCATCGCGACGGACGAAAAAGGCGTTATCCAGATTTTCAACGTCGGGGCCGAGCACATGCTGGGCTACACGGCCACCGAGGTGATCAACCGCGTCACCCCAGTCGACATTTCCGATCCGGAAGAGCTGATCGCCCGGGCTGATGCACTGAGCGTGGAACTGGGCACACCGATCACCCCCGGCTTCGAGGCGCTGGTGTTCAAGGCCTCGCGCGGCATTGAAGACATCTACCAGCTCACCTACATCCGCAAGGACGGCAGCCGCTTTCCGGCTGTCGTCTCGGTCACCGCCCTGCGCGACGAGCAGGAAGCCATCATCGGCTACCTGCTGATCGGCACCGACAACACCGCCCGCAAGGAAGTGGAAGCCGCCCAGGCGCTGCTGGACCAGCAGCTGCGCGACCAGCAGTTCTATACCCGCTCGCTGATCGAGTCGAACATCGACGCCCTGATGATGACGGACCCGCAGGGCATCATCTCCGACGTGAACCAGCAGATGATGACGCTCACCGGCTGCACAAGAGAAGAACTGATAGGCGCGCCCTCCAAGACATTCTTCACCGATCCGGCGCAGGCCGATGCCGCCATCCAGCGCGTGCTGACCGAGCACAAGGTCAACAACTACGAGCTCACCGTGCGCGCGCGCAACGGCGAGGAGACGGTGGTCTCCTACAACGCCGCCACCTTCCATGACCGGAACCACCAGCTCCAGGGTGTGTTCGCCGCAGCCCGCGACATCACCGAGCGCAAGCGGTTCGAAAGTGCCCTGCAGGAGAAGAACATCGATCTCCAGCATGCCAGCAGCATGAAGTCGGAGTTCCTGGCGACCATGTCGCACGAACTGCGCACGCCGCTCAACTCCATCATCGGCTTCTCGGAAGCGCTCAAGGACGGCCTGATGGGGCCCATGAGCGAGACGCAGCAGGAGTACATGGGCGATATCTTCACCAGCGGCCAGCACCTGCTGTCGCTGATCAATGACATCCTCGACCTGTCCAAGGTCGAGGCCGGCATGATGAACCTGGAGCTGGAGCCTGTCGATCTGCCGTCACTGCTCAGTGCCAGCCTGTCCATCGTGAAAGAGAAGGCACTGGCCCAGCGCCTGACACTGGGGCTGGACGTTGCCCAGGACCTTGGCCTGCTGATGCTGGACATGCGCAAGACCAAGCAGATCGTCTACAACCTGCTCGCCAATGCGGTGAAGTTCAGCGCCAGCGGCGGCCATGTGACCTTGAGTTCACAACGCGTCCAGCGTCAGAACGTGGGCCTGCTGCCTGGCCTTTGGCCGGTGCACGGCTTCCCGCTGCATGCCAGTGAGTACAGCGAGTTTCTGGAACTGTCCGTCACCGACAGCGGGATCGGCATCTCGAAGGACGACATGTCCAAACTGTTTCAGGCTTTCCGGCAGATTGACAGCAGTCTGGCGCGCAAATTTGAAGGCACGGGTCTGGGTCTGGCCATGGTCAAACAGCTGGCGGAGTTGCACGGCGGAACGGTTGCTGTCGCCAGCGCCGAAGGTCAGGGAGCGCGCTTTGCAGTCTGGTTGCCGCTGCGGCTGATCACCGACGAAGCAGCCTCGGAACAGCTCACCAATCAACCGATGATTTTTTCGCCCACCACAGCTGGACTCAGGGCACTGGTCGTTGAAGACAATGACCAGGCTGCGGACCTGGTGCAGCTGCTGCTGGAGGCCGAAGGCTTCTCCGTGATCCGGGCCACGAGCGCAGAAGAGGCGCTGGAATTGGCACCGATGCAGCCGCTCAACCTGATCACGCTCGACATCCAGTTGCCCGGCATGGACGGCTGGGCGTTCCTGGCGCGGCTGCGTGAACTCGACAGTGAAATCCTGGCGCATGTGCCAGTGGTCATCATTTCCGGCACCTCCGAAAGCAGCCTGGGCCTGACCAGCGGCGCTGCAGCGGTGCTGCAAAAGCCGATCAGCCGCGCCCAGCTGAAGATGTCGCTGGCCTGCCTGGGCCTGCACCCCGTCGTGGACTGCACCCACACGGTTCTGGTGGTGGACGACGACCCCAAGGCGGTCGAGCTGATTGCCACCTTCCTGCCACCGCCTGCCTATGCTGTGGTGCGGGCGTATGGCGGCAACGAGGCCATCACGCTGGCGCAGCGGCTCAGGCCGGACCTGATCTTCCTCGATCTGATGATGCCGCAAGTCAGCGGGTTCGATGTGGTGGAGGCACTTCAGCGCCACCAGGATACTGCGCATATTCCGATTCTTGTGGTCACCGCCAAACAGATCACCGCACAGGACCGCGCCACGCTCAACAAAGACCGTGGCAATGTCATTCGCATCGTCGAGAAAGTCGGCCTCAATCAGGGGCGCTTCATTGACGAGGTCAGGCGCGCACTGCCGCCACAACAGGAATCGCACCATGGCCCGCATATTGGTCATTGAAGACAACCCCGCCAACATGAAGCTGGCCTGCGTGCTGCTGCGCAAGGCCGGCCATGATGTCCTGAGCGCCACCGACGCGGAAACCGGCCTCACGCTGGCGCGCTCCGAACGGCCGGCCCTGATCCTGATGGACATCCAGCTGCCCGGCATGGACGGCCTGGCAGCAACCGCGCTGCTGAAAAAAGACGCAGTGACCGCGACCATCCCGGTCATTGCCCTGACCGCCCTGGCCATGAAGGCCGATCAGGAAAAAAGCCAGGTCGCCGGCTGCGAGGCCTACATTGCCAAACCGCTGCGCTACCAGGAGCTTTACGACACCGTCAACGCCTTGCTGGCCCGGACGACACTACCCCCATGAGCCAGTCGCCCGCCACCATCCTGATCGTGGACGACGAGCTGCAGAACCGCAAGCTGCTCGAGGTGCTGCTGCGGCCCGAAGGCTACCGCACGGTGTGCGCCGCCAGCGGTGAAGAGGCGATGATCCTGACGCGGCAGCAGACGCCGGACCTGATCCTGCTCGACGTCATGATGCCGGACATGGACGGCTACAGCGTCGCACGCGCACTCAAGGCGAACCCGGTCACCTCCAACATTCCGGTCATCATGCTGACGGCCCTCACCGACCGTGACGCCCGCCTGGCCGGGCTGCACGCCGGAGCCGAGGAGTTCCTCACCAAACCGGTGGACCGCACCGAGCTGTGGCTGCGCGTGCGCAATCTGCTGCGGCTGAAAGAGTATGGTGATTTTCTGCAAGGCCACAGCCAGCTTCTGGAGGCCGAGGTCAAGACCCAGGTGGAAGCACGCACCGCCGACCTGGAGCGCGCGACCGCGCTGCAACTCGCCGACGCGGCCAGGCAGGTGGCCATCCTCAACGCCTTGCCGGCACACATTGCACTGCTGGACCACGAAGGAACGATTGTCTCGGTGAACAATGCATGGCGGAATTTTCCCGGCGAGGAGGCACTGCAGGGTACGACCTGCGGGCTGGGTATCAACTACCTCAACGTCTGCGACAACGCCAGCGGCAGCGACTCCGCCGAAGCCAGCCAGGCGGCCGCGGGTATCCGCTCGGTGCTCAGTGGCGGCAGCAAAATTTTTTCACTGGAATACCCTTGCCATTCACCGATCGACCACCGCTGGTTCGTGATGACCGTGTGCCCACTGTCCGCCGCGTCCGGTCACGGCGTGATCGTGATGCACATGAACATCACTGTGCAAAAACTGGCGTCCGAGGAGATCCTGCGCCTGAACGTCGAGCTGGAGGAACGCGTGCGCAGGCGCACCGCCGAACTGGAGACGGCCAACCGGGAACTCGAGGCTTTTTCCTATTCCGTCTCGCACGACCTGCGCAACCCGCTCAACACCATTGACGGCTTCAGCGACCTGCTGAACCGGGAGATCGGCGGCGCCGTCCCGCCTGCAAACAACGACCGCAGCAGGCACTACCTGTCGCGCATCCGGGCGGGTGTGGTCCACATGGGTGAACTCATCGACGGGCTGCTGTCACTGGCCCAGGTCTCGCGCACCACCCTGCGCTGGGAAAAAACCGACCTGAGCGCGATGGCGCACACCCTGCTGGCGGTGTACCGCGAGCGGGACCCGGACCGGTCCGTGGAGATCACCATCGAGCCGGCCATGACGGTGCATGGCGATCCCCGGCTGCTGCGGCAAGTCCTGGAGAACCTTCTGTCCAACGCATGGAAGTTCAGCGGGCACACACCCAAGTCCGCGATCCGCTTCGCCTGCGCCACCGGGGCCAATGGGGAGCGGGTGTATTCCGTGCAGGACAACGGTGCCGGTTTTGACATGGCTTACTCTGAAAAACTCTTCGGCGACTTCCAGCGGCTGCACTCGACGGCGGAGTTCGCTGGCACCGGCATCGGGCTGGCAACGGTGCAGCGCATCATCAAGCGCCACGGCGGCAAAGTCTGGGCTGAGGGCGTTCCCGGCGTGGGTGCCCGTTTTTCCTTCACGCTGGGCCGCGCACCGATCTGATCCGGTCAAGCTCCGGGCACAATGACGGACGACCTCCCTGATGCCAAGGCGTGTCCCGACACGGCGCACCGCGCATCCTTTTCCTGACGCCCCATGCCACCCATTCTTTATTTCTTCGCACTGTGCAACCTCGTCATCGGCAGTGGTGCCTTTGTGCTGGGCGGCATCCTGCAGCCGATGAGCGTGTCGCTCGGCGTGAGCGTCGCCGCGGCGGGCCAGGCGATGACGGCTTACGCGATGGCTACGGCGGTGCTGGCGCCGGTGCTCATCATCCTGACGGCACGCTGGCCGCGCAAGCGTGCCGTCCAGCTCGCGTTGCTGCTGTTCGCAGCCGGCTGCCTGGTGTGTGCCCTGGCCCCCAGCCTGGCGGTGCTGCTGCTGGGCCGCATGCTGATGGGAGCGGGTGCCATGTTCACGGCCGCGGCGTCTGCACTGGCCGTCAGCATGGTGGCGCCGGCGCAGCGCGGCCGCGCGCTGTCGATCACGTTTCTGGGCATGAGCATCAGCTACGCCGTGGGGCTGCCCGTGGGCGCGTGGCTGGGGTTTGAATATGGCTGGCGTGTGCCGGTGTGGCTGTCTGCCGCAGCCAGCCTGGCGGCGCTGGTGGCGGCCAGCTGGCTGATTCCCGCGCAGATGGCCAGCGCCGGCGCCAGCTTCTCGGGTTTTCGCGCCGCCGCGGGGCAGCCTGCGGTGCTGCGCGTGTGGCTGCGCACCCTGCTTTACTTTGTGGCGATCTTCAGCGTCTTCGCCTATGTCGGGCCGGTGCTGCAGGCGCTCAATCCGATGAGCTCGACGCAACTCTCGATGACGCTGGCGGTGTTTGGCCTGGCCGGCGTGGCCGGCACCCTCACCGGCGGCTGGGCCAACGACCGCTTTGGCTCGATCCGCACCACGCGCGTGCAGCTGTCCCTGCTGGTCAGCATGATGTGCCTGTTGCCGCTGACACGCGGCCATGTGCCCGCCACGCTGGCCACACTGGTGGTGTGGGGCGTGGCCGGTTTCGGCCTGATGGCGCCGCAGCAGAGCCGGCTGGCCAGCCTCTCGCCCACGCAGGCGCCGCTGCTGCTCAGCCTGAACGGTTCCATGCTCTACATCGGCACGGCCCTGGGGGCCATCATCAGCGGCTCGCTGCTGGATGCCGTCGGCTTTTCACACCTGGCCTGGGTCGGCGTTCCGTTTGGCCTGATGGCCTGGGCCACCTTGATGTTTGACCGGCTGACACCCCGGCCAGCCGGCACTGGAGCCGCCGCATGAACGCCGCCGACCAGCTGGAGGCGATGGCCCAGGCTTTGCAGCAACTGCGCTGCGGCAGCATGACTGCGGCAGGCTTTTCGGCCCTCGCGGGAGCTCAGTGCGCCTTGCTGGAGGCGCTGCCGCCAGCATTTGGTGAGGTGCTGAACGGGCTGCTGACGCGGCTCGAATCCAGTGCGCTGTTCAGCGAGGAAAGCTGCTCCTTCAGCCAGACCGACCTGCTGGACAGCCTGCAGATGTGGCTGGACAAGGCGCGCCTGCGGCTGCAGGCGCAGGCTGCGTCCTGAGGCGACGCCTGGGCGGCGGGCCAGCGCTCACACGTGGCGCCTGGTTTTCGCGGCCTGCGCACCGCGTGCCGCGGCAGCGATGGGCAGCGGCAAGGCATCCGCACGGGCGTGCAGCGCTTCGATCAGGTGGCAATGCGTGTCCGTGCCGTCGCAATGGTCACGCAAGGCCTGCAGATCCTGCGCCAGGGTTTTCAGTTCCTTCAGGCGCGCACGCACATGGGTCAGGTGCTCGTCCAGTGCATCGCGGGCGGCCACGCAATCGGCCTTGCGTGACAGGTCCAGCCCCAGCAGCGTGCGCACCTCGTCCAGCGACATGTCCATGGCCCGGCACAGGCGGATGAAGCGCAGTCGGTGCACGTCCGCCGCACCGTACAGCCGGTAACGGTTGTCGCTGCGGCCTGGCGCGCCGAGCAGCTTCTCTTTTTCGTAGAAGCGGATGTTGGCCGCGGTCACGCCGCTGAGGGTCGCGGCCTCGCTGATCCGGTAGCTGCCGGTGGGTTGTGCCGCGCCGGACGCGCTTGACGGGGCGCTAGTGGCCATGGCGGTGGTGGGCGTCAGGGTAATGGGCGTGGCTGTGGCGCAGCGGCTCATGCTGGTGCGGATGCGAGTGCTGTCCCTCGAAAGCCGGTACATGGGCATGGTCGTGGTGGCCCTCTGCGTCAGGGTGGGCATGCGCATGCTCGTGCATCATCGGCTGATGCAGATGCTCATGAGCATGGCGCTCGGTCAGGTGCAGCCACAGGCCGGCCGCCATCAGCAGCGCCGCCGACAGCAACTGCCAGGTCACCGGCTCTGCCAGAAAGACCACCGCTGCCAGTGCGCCCACAAAGGGAGCGGTTGAAAAATAGGCACCGGCGCGTGAGGCGCCCAAATGCCGCAGCGCCACCACAAACAAGGCCAGGCTCACGCCGTAGGCTCCAAAGCCGACCAGCAGGGCCACCGACAGATTCGCGGCGCCAGGCCATGCAGCACCCAGCGCCAACGCCAGCAGCAAATTGGTGGTGCCGGCCGCCAGCCCCTTGAGGCAGGCGATCCACGAAGCATCGGTCAGCGAGACCTTGCGCGTGAAGTTGTTGTCGAGCGCCCAGAACAGGCAGGCCAGCAGCACCGCGAGTGCCGGGGCCAGCGGTACGGTCGAAGCCGAACCCGATGAGCCCGCAGAAGGCCAGCTCAGCACCACGGCACCCGCCACGATGGCCGCCATGCCCATCACGATGCGCCGATCGGCGTTCTCGCGGAACACCACCCAGGCCAGCAGCGCAGTGAACACCGCCTCGGCATTGAGCAGCAGCGCCGCGGGACCGGCCGCCATGGCAGACAGGCCCCACATCAGCAGCACCGGTGCAATTCCGCCGCCGCAGACGATGGCCGCCACCAGCCAGCCCCATTCCGAACGCCTGAGCTGCGGCCAGGCCGCGCTCGTGGCCAGCCGGTAGATCGCCAGGCCCACGCCGGAACCCAGGTACAGCAGGCCGGCCAGCATCCAGGGATGCAACTGGCCGAGCAACACCTTGGCCAAAGGCGTGCCCGCGCCAAACAGTGCGGCAGAGGCCAGGGCCGCCACCACACCGGGTTGCCAGATTGTTGATGTCATGATGTACTCAAATTCCTCCGCAGAGCGACCGGTCAGCCCCGGGCAAATCGCGGCAAGGCCCCTGGGTTGATCCGGTCATTGCCAGCACAAGCTTGACCTTGAAGTGGCTACAAGGTTTCCAATGTGCCACGGATCAGAAAACCTCACCCCAGGAAAAGCATGTCAGCCCACTGCCACCATGGTCATGAACAGGCCGCCAGCGATGCGGCGGCCAACCCACGCTACCGCCGCATCCTCTGGCTGGCGCTGGCCATCAACTTCGCCATGTTCCTGCTGGAAATCGGTGCCGGACTGCGCTCCGGCTCGGTCTCCCTGCTGGCCGATGCCATCGATTTTTTTGGCGATGCCGCCAGCTATGCCATGTCGCTCGCGGTGCTCTCGATGGGCCTGGCATGGCGCGCGCGCGCGGCCGGCATCAAGGGTGTGAGCATGCTGCTCTTCGGCGCGTTTGTAATGGCCCGCGCCGTCTGGGTGGCCACGCAGGGCACGGCCCCCGAGCCATTGACCATGGGAGCGATCGGCCTGCTGGCGCTGGTGGCCAACGGCACCGTGGCCTTCATGCTGTATGCCTGGCGCGAAGGCGATGCCAACATGCGCAGTGTGTGGCTGTGCTCCCGCAACGATGCCCTGGGTAATCTGGCCGTCATGGCCGCTGCGCTGGGGGTGTTCGGCACCGGCACCGCCTGGCCCGACCTGGCCGTGGCCGCCGTGATGTCGGTGCTGGCCCTTACCAGTGGCTGGCAGGTGCTGCGGCATGCCCGCGCCGACCTGCGGCGCGCCAGCATCGATACCGCCCACGCGGCCCATGCTGCCCACATTGCCGAGGGCCATTGACGCAGCCGGGGAACTTTCCCGCCCAAGGCCTTATCATTCCTGCATGCGTCGTTTTGCCTGCCTTGCCCTCGTCGCCCTGCTGCTGCTGCGCGGCTGGGCGGGTGACGCCATGGCCACGACGATGGCCCATACAGCTTTGGGCATGGCAGGCGGGCATCACGCTGCCCAGCCAGCGGCTACCGTGGCGCCTGCGCACCCCTCTTCCGGCGATGATGTATCGAGCCATGACCCGATGCATCATGCGATGGGCATGACGAGCACCCACCCGGTGCCGGACTGCGCCGGACATGCCCAGCCCGCCGATGAAACGCAGCCCGCACACACTGGTGCGGCGGGCTGCGAATCCTGCACCGCCTGCCAGGCCTGTCACACGGTGGCGCTGTCGCCCAGTGCGCCGGTACTGACGGCTCTCCCCGCACCCCGCAGCGCGCCCATCAGCGTGGCGATGCAGTTTGCCAGTGCTGACGCTGCACTGGGTCAAAAACCACCCATTTCCTGAACTTCAGGCCCGTAGTGGGTCTGTGGTGGCCTCTGGCGCAGCGCCTTGTCGCTGCACACGCCGGACATCCGCAGTCGCCCGGCGTTTTCGCTGGTGTCGGCTGCCTGGTTTGCCTTTCAGGAGATTGCTGTGTCTTTCCATTGTTTTTCCTGCCGCCCGCTGTGGCCGTGCGCGCTGGCCATCGCCACCTTGGGCACCGCCGCGGCACAGACGCCGCCGCGCCCCGACCCGCAGCCCACCTTGCGTGCGGCCGATCCGGCAAGCCCGGTCCCCGCGGCCCTGTACCGATCGCTCTTTGCCGACCTGCCGGCAGGGGTGGAACAGGGCAGCGATGACTGGAAAAAGGCCAATGCAGAGGTGGGGCAATTCAGGCGTGGCCACGTCGACCTGCTGAAGTGGGAGGACGCGCAAGGAACCCAGGGCCGGCAGACAGCCACACCCGGTGCCCCGTCATCCTCCAACCCTGCGGCACCGGCCGCGTCCAAACCATGAGGCGCGCGATGACACACCCCTGGCGCTGGACCGTGATGACCCTCGCCATCGCTGCAACCGTGGCAGCAGGTGGTTGCGCCAGCGTGCCCGCTGATGGCGGCGTGGCAGGCCTGCAAAAACTGACCGAAGGAAAAACACCCGGCATGGCCAGTAACTCTTCACCGGTACCCATTCCGCGCCCCGGCACCGACAACAGCAAGGAAGTGGACGCGCTGCTGAAGGCACCGCTCAGCGCAGACACCGCGGTGCGCGTGGCCCTGCTCAACAACCCGGGCCTGCAGGCCGCGCTCGCAGCCGATGGCGTGAACATCTCGGACGCTACCGCGTCGAGCGGCAGCGCCAAGCGCAGGGCCCAGCAACGCATCACCCTGCTGTCGGCGCAAACGCGCAAGGCCTGGGTCCAGGCCGTCGCGGCCGCGCAGAGCGCACGCTACCTGCGTGAAGCGCGGGAAGGCGCTGAAGCCGCCGGCGAGCTGGCCCGACGCCTGGCGCGCGTGGGCAACTGGAGCCGCCTGCAGCAGGCACGCCAGCAGGCCCTGCTGGCCGACGCCGCCACCCGGCAAGCGCGCGTCGAACAGGCGGCCTTCAGCGCGCGTGAACAGCTCATCGTGCTGATGGGACTGTGGGGGGCGCAAACGCAGATCACGCTGCCCGATCGCCTGCCGGAGCTGCCCGCCCAGGTGCAGGAGCTGCCGGACATCGAAAGCCGTGCACTCGCCAGCCGGATGGAACTGCAGCTGGCCATGGCCGAGTGGCGCCAGCAACTGGCCGCCAAACGCGAGCCCGGACGCGATGCCTTGTGGGACAGCCTGCGCGATGCCGCCCAGGTGCGCGAACTGGCGGTCAGGACGCGCAGCGAAGCCCGCGAGACCTACAACAACTACCGCGTCGCCTGGGACCTCGCCCGCCACTACCAGAAGGAAATTGTCCCCTTGCAGAAGTTCATCAATGACGAGATGGTACTGCGCTACAACGGCATGCTGGCGAGCGTGTTCGACGTGCTCGCCGACGCACAGGCGCAGGTGATGGCCATCAACAGCGCCATCGACGCGCAACGCGATTTCTGGCTGGCCGAGGCCGACCTGCAGACGCTGCTGGCAGGCGCAGCCCCCGAGATGGCACCGGCCATGGCCGGCAGCCGCGGCACCAGCGCCGCGCCAAACAGCGCTGCTGCCCATTGACGGCGGCCATCCCCCGACACCCCGAGGACTTCACATGAACCGAAGAAATTTTTTCCACGGTGCCGCTGTCACTGCTGTGGCCACGGCGGCTGTCAGCAAGGTGGCGATGGCCGCTCTGCCCGAGCCGGTGACCATGGGCCGGCCCGACACCGCCCCGCCGCTGGTACCCCCCAACGGCCGCCCTTACAACCCGGTCGTCACGCTGAACGGCTGGACCTTGCCCTGGCGCATGAACAGCGGCGTGAAAGAGTTCCACCTGGTGGCCGAGCCCGTGGTGCGCGAGATGGCGCCCGGCTTCAAGGCCCACATGTGGGGCTACAACGGCCAGAGCCCCGGGCCCACCATCGAGGTGGTTGAAGGCGACCGCGTGCGGGTGTTCGTGACGAACAAGCTGCCCGAGCACACCAGCGTGCACTGGCACGGCCAGCGACTGCCCAACGGGATGGATGGCGTGGCCGGACTCAACCAGCCCGCCATTCCGGTGGGCAAGACTTTTGTCTACGAGTTCGTGGCGCGCCGGCCCGGCACCTTCATGTACCACCCGCATGCCGACGAGATGACGCAGATGGCCATGGGCATGATGGGTTTCTGGGTCACCCATCCCAAGGGCAGGCATCCGCTGATCGAGGAGGTCGATCGCGATTTTGTCTTCCTGCTCAATGCCTACGACATCGACCCGGGCAGCGCCACGCCCAAGATCATGACCATGCTGGACTTCAACCTCTGGAGCTGGAACAGCCGCGTCTTCCCCGGCATCGACACGCTCAATGTGCGGCAGGGCGACAAGGTGCGAATCCGCGTGGGCAACCTGACGATGACCAACCATCCCATCCACCTGCACGGCCATGAGTTCAGGGTCACTGGCAGCGACGGTGGCCCGTGGCCGCTGGCTGCGCGCTGGCCCGAGGTGACCACCGACGTGGCCGTGGGCCAGATGCGGCAGCTGGAGTTTCTGGCTGACGAAGAAGGTGACTGGGCCTTCCATTGCCACAAGAGCCACCACACCATGAACGCCATGGGCCACAACGTGCCGACCACGATTGGCGTGGACCACCGCGGCCTGGTCAAGAAGCTGCAAAAAGCCGTGCCCGACTACATGGTGATGGGCGAGCGCGGCATGGCCGACATGGGCGCCATGGAAATGCCCATTCCCGACAACACCGCCCCCATGATGACCGGTACCGGCCCCTACGGCGGCGTCGAAATGGGCGGCATGTTCAGCCTGCTCAAGGTGCGCAAGAACCAGAAGCCGGGCGACTACAAGGACCCGGGCTGGTACCAGCAGCCCGCGGGCACCCAGGCCTTCGAGTGGAAGGGTGCGCTGCCCGACACCGCCCGCGCACCGGCTGGCCGCCCGGACACGCCGGCGCCGGCCATGCCTGCCGCCACGGAAGTGCAGATCCGCAAACCCGCCGGCCACATGGCGCATTGAAGCGCCATGATCCACGCCACCACATCACAACCCTTCACACCATTTTTCAAAAGGATTCCCATGTTTTTTCAAAAAGCTCTTCCCTGGATTGCGCTGACCGCCATGATGGCGACCGCCTCCACTGCCTGGGCCCATGGCGACGCCCACCGCACCGGCATGGCGCCGATGAAGAAAGAGCAAAAAGCCTGGGGCGTGGCCGGCGACGCCAGGGCCGTCACGCGCACCATCACACTGGGCATGGACGACACCATGCGCTTTTCACCCAGCAAGCTCGTCGTGAAGCAGGGTGAAACCATCCGCTTCGTCATCCGCAACCAGGGCAAGGCCTTGCACGAGATGGTGCTTGGCACGCGGCAGGAGCTGGACCAGCACGCCGCCATGATGGTGAAGTTTCCCAACATGGAGCACGACGAGCCCTACATGGCCCACGTGCCCTCCGGCAAGACCCGCCACATGGTCTGGACCTTCAACCGTCCTGGCGAATTCGAGTTCGCCTGCCTGATGGCTGGCCATTACCAGGCCGGCATGAAAGGCACGATCACGGTCGCCGCGCGCTGACCTCAACCCCCTCCACCACACCCTTTGGCACCAGGCCACCACCACATTCCCATCAACCACCCCAGGAGTCACCCATGAAACGCAAGAACATCTTCCTCACCGCCCTGCTGGCCGCCTCGGCTGCAGCAGCCCTGCCCGCCATCGCCCAGCAGGCCCTGCCCAAAGCCGAAGCGGAAGTGCGCAAGGTGGACAAGGACGCTGGCAAGATCACCCTGAAGCACAGCGAGATCAAGAACCTCGACATGCCGCCCATGAGCATGGTGTTCAAGGTGAAAGAACCGGCGATGCTGGACAAGGTCAAGACCGGCGACAAGGTCACCTTCACGGCGGCCGATGTGAACGGAGCTCTCACGGTCATGTCCATCGACGCGGTCAAGTAGGCAACGCCAAAAAAAACAGGCGGGCAAATTTCCCGCAGCCGCTTTATCATCGACCCATGCGCATCCTGCTCTTCGCCCTGATGATCGCCCTGCTGCCCCTGCGCGGCTGGGTAGGCAACGCCATGGCGGTGGACATGGCCGCGCAACAGGTGCACATGGCCGCGGCTTCGGGCGATGCGTCCGGCGCAGCGATGCCGGAAGACTGCCCCATGCGCATGCAGGCCTCTGACACGTCATCCGCACCAGGCGGCACCAGCACGCACTGCAGTTGCGACACCTGCGAGCTGTGCCTGGCGCTGGCGTCTTTATCCGGCGTCTCCTTGCCGGCAGGTCATTCCATGCCCGTCACCGGGCTGGTCGCTGACGGCACACGGTTCGACAGCGCCGACCGCGCTTCCCGCCTCAAACCACCCATTTCCTGATCTCCACGCCCGAGGTGCGCCTGCTGTCTGCCAGCAGGCGTCCTGTTCTTGTGCAGCCACAACGCTGCTGGTGTTCCGGAGATCAACATGTTTCATTTTTTGCTGCATTGTCAGCCAGGCCTGCGCCCGCTCGTGCTGGCCATGGCGTTTTTCTGTGCCACCCCGGCGCTGTTGCAGGCGGCCGAGCCACCGCCCGCCCCCTTGTCGCTGGGCGATGCGCAGCAGCTGGCCGCCGCGCGCTCGGCGCAGCTCGTGGCGCAGGACGCCGCCGCCCGGTCTGCGCGCGAGATGGCGGTGTCGGCCGGCCAGTTGCCCGACCCGGTGCTCAAGCTCGGCGTTGACAACCTGCCGGTCACCGGCCCTGACCGCCTGAGCCTGGGCCGCGACTTCATGACAATGCGGCGCATTGGCCTGATGCAGGAGCTGCCGCGTGAAGACAAGCGCCAGCTCAGGGCAGAGCGCTTTGAACGCGATGCCGAACGCGCCCAGGCGCAGCGCCAGCTGGCGCTGGCAGGCCTGCAGCAAGGCACCGCACTGGCGTGGCTGGAGCGCTACTACGCGCAGGCCATGCGGCAACTGCTGGCGCAGCAACTCGGCGAAACCCGCCTGCAGGAGCAAGGCGCCGAACTGGCTTTCCGCGAAGGCAGGGGACCGCAGGCCGACGTCTTTGCGGCGCGCGCCGCCCAACTGGAGATCGAAGACCGGCTGAGCCAGACAGACCGCCAGGCAAAAAGCGCGGGCCTCATGCTGGCCCGCTGGGTGGGCGCCGACGCCACACGCCCGCTGCAGGGCCGCCCCGATTGGACGCGCCTTTGGGGCACAGCGGATGCCAGCGTTTCCATCGGGCAACTCAGGCAGCACCCGCGGCTGGCGGTCTCTGCCGCTGCCGTGAATGCGGCAGAGACGGACGCACGGCTCGCCCAGGCCAACACCCGGTCCGACTGGACGGTGGAGGCCGCCTACCAGCAGCGCGGGTCGTCGTTCTCCAACATGGTGTCCATCGGCGTATCGATCCCGTTGCAGTGGGATCAGAAAAACCGGCAGAACCGCGACATCGGTGCGCGGCTGGCGGCGCTTGAAGAGGCGCGCGCCACCGACGCGGACAACGCACAGGCCTATGAAGCAGAGGTGCGCAGCCTGCTCAACGACTGGCAAAGCGGCAAGCAGCGTGCCGCGCGCTACACCTCGCAGATGATTCCCGTGGCCGCGCAGCGCACCGAAGCCGCGCTCACCGCCTACCGCAATGGCAAAGGCGATCTCGCGAGCGTGCTCTCGGCCAGGCGCGAGGACATCAACACGCGCATCCAGGCGCTGGCCGTCGAGCTGGAAACCGCCCGTGCCTGGGCCCAGCTCAACTACCTTCAACCCGACAGCAGCACGGCCGCCCCTGCGGCGCCGTCCACCGCGAAAGTGCAGCCATGACCGCCCCTCGCCCAACAGTCCTTGCCACCGCAGCCGCCGTCCTGGTGGCCCTGGCCGCGCTCGGCGGCTATGGCCTCTACCGGATGGGCCTGCAGCGCGGCATGCAGTCCACCGCGGGCACAGCCAGCCCTGCCCCTGCTCCCGCAGCGGCTGCGGACGCCGCCCACGGCGCCATGCCCCAGAGCATTGCCGAAGGCGAAGAAGCCACCCGGCGCCACCTCGGCGCAGGCATCCAGGCCGGCGACGTGGACCCGGTCACCGGCCGCCGCGTGCTGTACTACCACGACCCCATGGTGCCGGGTAACAAGTTCGACAAACCTGCCAAGTCCCCTTTCATGGACATGATGCTGGTGCCGGTGTATGCCGGCGGCGACACAGACCAGGGCAAGGTCACCGTCAGCCCGCGCATCCAGCAAAACCTGGGGGTACGCACCGCGGCGGTGACCGAAGGCACGCTCAGCCCGGAAGTCACCGCCGTCGGCAGCGTGGCCTTCAACGAACGGGACCAGGCCGTGGTGCAGGCGCGCGCCACCGGCTATGTCGAACGCCTCCACGTCCGCGCCACGCTGGACAACGTCGTCAAGGGTCAGCCCCTGGCCGAGGTGTACATCCCCGACTGGGTGGCCGCGCAGCAGGAATACCTCGCCCTCGGCCGCATGCAGGGCTCCGACCTGGCAGGGCTGGTCGAAGCGGCACGCCAGCGGATGCGCCAGGCCGGCATGAGTGAAGCGCAGATCGCAGCCGTACAGGCCAGCGGCCAGGTGCAGGCGCGCACCACCCTGCTCGCACCCATAGGCGGCGTGGTCACCGAACTGGCCGTGCGCGAAGGCATGACGGTGATGCCGGGCGCCATGCTGTTCCGCATCAACGGCCTGTCCACCGTGTGGGCCCATGCGGAGGTGCCGGAGAGTCAGGCCGCGGCCGTCCGGCCTGGCGCCAGGGTGCAGGCCAGAAGTCCGGGCGTGCCGGGCGTGACCTTCAGCGGCAAGGTGCAGGCCATCCTGCCGGAAGTCAACGCCAGCACGCGAACGCTCAAGGCCCGGCTGGAACTGGCCAACCCCGGCCAGCGCCTGGTGCCCGGCATGTTTGTGCAGATGCAGCTGATGGACACGCGAACCGCCAAAGTCCTGCTGGTGCCGACCGAAGCGGTGATCCAGACCGGCAAGCGCAGCGTGGTGCTGCTGGCCGAGAAGGAGGGGCGCTTTCGGCCCGTGGAGGTGGCAACCGGTCTTGAAAGCGGCGGGCAGACCGAAATCACCCGCGGCCTGCAGGTGGGCCAGCAGGTGGTCGTGTCCTCGCAGTTCCTGATTGATTCGGAAGCCAGCCTCAAGGGCGTGGAGTCTCGGCTGAACGGTCCCTCAGCCGCCACCCCATCGGCCGCCGGACCGAGGTACCAGGGCGAGGGCAAGGTGGACGCGCTCACGCGTGAGGCCGTGACCCTCACGCACGGGCCCATCGCCGCGCTGAAATGGGGAGCCATGACGATGGACTTCAAGGCCCCCGAGGGCGGCCTGCCGCGCAATGTGCAGTCCGGCGACCGCGTGACCTTCGAGTTCACCATGGACGCCGAAGGCCTGCCGCGTCTGACGGGCATCACACCGATGGCACCTGCGCCCACTGACGCTGCTGCGCAATCCGCGCCCAAGGCCAAACCATGATCGCCCGGCTGATCCGCTGGTCCATCGTCAACCGCTTCCTGGTGCTGCTGGCCACGCTGCTGGTCAGTGCCTGGGGTGTTTACGCCGTGCTGAAAACCCCGCTCGATGCGCTGCCCGACCTGTCGGATGTGCAGGTCATCATCCGCACAACCTACCCCGGCCAGGCCCCCCGCATTGTCGAAAACCAGGTGACCTACCCGCTGACCACCACCATGCTGTCGGTGCCGGGGGCCAAGACGGTTCGTGGCTACTCGTTCTTCGGCGATTCCTTTGTCTACGTGCTGTTTGAAGACGGCACCGATCTGTACTGGGCGCGTTCGCGCGTGCTGGAATACCTCAACCAGGTGCAGTCGCGCCTGCCAGCGGGCGCCAAGGCCTCACTGGGCCCGGACGCCACCGGCGTGGGATGGATCTACCAGTACTCGCTGATCGACCGCAGCGGCACGCAGGACGCCTCGCAGCTGCGGGCGCTGCAGGACTGGTTCCTCAAGTACGAGCTCAAGACCGTGCCGAATGTGGCGGAGGTGGCATCCATAGGCGGCATGGTGCGCCAGTACCAGGTGGTGCTGGACCCTGACAAGCTGGCCGCCTACCGCATTCCCCACACCCGCATCCTAGAGGCCCTGCAAAAGTCCAACCAGGAAAGCGGCGGCTCGGTGCTGGAGCTGGGCGAGGCGGAGTACGTGGTGCGTGCGTCCGGCTACCTGCAGTCGCTCGATGATTTCCGCAAGGTGCCGCTGGCCACCAACGACGCGGGCGTGTCGGTACGGCTGGGCGATGTGGCCCGCATCCAGCTTGGCCCCGAGATGCGGCGCGGCATCGGCGAGCTCGACGGTGAAGGCGAAGCCACCGGCGGCGTGATCGTGATGCGCTCCGGCAAGAACGCGCTGGAAACCATTGCCGCGGTCAAGTCCAAACTGCAGCAACTGCAAGGCAGCCTGCCCCGGGGTGTCGAGATCGTGCCGGTGTACGACCGCTCCAGCCTGATCGAGCGGGCCATCGGCAACCTCGGCTTCAAGTTGCTCGAGGAGTTCCTCGTGGTGGCCGTGGTGTGCCTGATTTTCCTGTTCCACCTGCGCTCGGCGCTGGTCGCCATCGTGTCGCTGCCGCTGGGCATTCTGGCTGCGTTCATCGTGATGCATTACCAGGGCGTGAACGCCAACATCATGTCGCTGGGCGGCATTGCCATTGCCATCGGCGCCATGGTGGATGCAGCGGTGGTGATGATCGAGAACGCGCACAAGCACCTGGAGCAGTGGCAGCATGACCACCCCTCTCAGGCCCTGAGGGGAAACGCGCGCTGGCAAGTCATGGGGGACGCCGCTGCCGAGGTGGGGCCGGCGCTGTTTTTCTCGCTGCTGATCATCACGCTGTCCTTCATCCCGGTGTTCACGCTGGAGGCCCAGGAGGGGCGCCTCTTCAGCCCGCTGGCTTTCACCAAGACCTATGCCATGGCCGCGGCGGCGGGCCTGTCCGTCACCCTGATCCCGGTGCTGATGGGCTACCTCATCCGCGGGCGCATCCCCGATGAAACAGCCAACCCGCTCAACCGCTGGCTCATCAGGCTGTACCGGCCGCTGCTGGCCGCCGTGCTGCGCCGGCCCCGCCTGACCCTTGGCGCGGCCGCCTTGCTGCTGGTGCTCAGCCTCTGGCCCCTGCAGCACATCGGCGGCGAGTTCATGCCGCGCCTGGACGAAGGCGACCTGCTCTACATGCCCTCGGCCCTGCCCGGGCTGTCGGCGGGCAAGGCGTCGGAGCTGCTGCAGCAGACCGACCGCCTGATCCGCACCGTGCCCGAGGTGCTCAGTGTCTACGGCAAGGCCGGACGCGCCGAAACCGCCACCGACCCGGCGCCGATGGAGATGTTTGAAACCACCATCCAGTTCAAGCCGCGGGACCAGTGGCGGTCCGGCATGACGCAGGACAAGCTGGTCGAGGAGCTCGACCGCATCGTCAGCGTCCCGGGGCTGGCCAACATCTGGGTGCCACCGATCCGCAACCGCATCGACATGCTGGCCACCGGTATCAAGAGCCCGGTGGGCGTGAAGGTGGCGGGCGCTGACCTGGCGACGATAGACCGCATCACGGGCGAGATCGAGCAGGCGATCAAGGCGGTGCCGGGCGTGAGCAGCGCGCTGGCCGAGCGGCTGACCGGCGGGCGCTATGTGGACGTGAACATCCGCCGCGACGACGCCGCGCGCTTCGGCATGAACATCGCCGATGTGCAGTCGGTCATCAGCTCCGCCGTCGGGGGCGAGAACCTGGCCGGCAGCAGCGGCGAGGTGGTGCAGGGCCTGCAACGCTTTCCGATCAATGTGCGCTACCCGCGTGAGGTGCGCGATTCGTTGGAGAAGCTGCGCACCCTGCCCATCGTCAATGAGCGAGGTGCACGGCTGCTGCTGTCTGACGTCGCCGACATCCGCATCACCGACGGCCCGCCCATGCTGCGCAGCGAGAACGCGCGCCTGTCGGGCTGGGTCTATGTCGACATCCGCGGCCGCGACCTGCGCTCTGCCGTCAACGACATGCAGGCGGCGGTGGCCCGGCAGGTGAAATTGCCACCCGGCTACTCCGTGTCCTGGTCCGGGCAGTTCGAGTTTCTGGAGCGCGCCACCGCCAGGCTCAAGGTGGTGGTGCCCTTCACCCTGCTGATCATCTTTGTGCTTCTGTACCTGACCTTCAAGCGTTTTGAAGACGCCTTTCTCATCATGGCCACGCTGCCGTTTGCACTGGTCGGCGGCATCTGGCTGCTCTACCTGCTCGGCTACAACCTGTCGGTGGCCGGTGCCGTCGGCTTCATCGCACTCGCGGGGGTGTCGGCAGAGTTCGGGGTGATCATGCTGCTGTACCTGCAGCAGGCCTGGGAGAAACGGCTGGCGATCAACGAAACCAACCAGGCCTATGAAGGCGAGCTGATGGCCGCCATCATGGAAGGTGCAGTGCTCAGGGTGCGGCCCAAGGCGATGACGGTGGCCGTCATTCTGGCGGGCCTTTTCCCCATCATGTGGGGCACGGGCACCGGCTCAGAGGTGATGCAGCGCATTGCCGCGCCCATGGTGGGCGGCATGATCACCGCACCGCTGCTGTCGATGTTTGTGATTCCGGCGGCCTACCTGCTGCTCAAGCGGCGCCGCAGCGCGCCGGGGTGACGCCAGGCACGCGGTGCATGGTAAGGTTCCCGCATGCCCAAAGCCATCCGCTACACCCTCCTGTCACTGCGCGACCTGACCGTCTCTGCCGGCCCGTTCATCGTGGTTGCCATCGCCCTGCTGGTGGCAACCTACTGGTGGCTGGACCCGAACCCGCCCAAGCGCGTGAGGCTGGCCACCGGCCCGGCACAAAGCGCGTATGAAGAATTCGGCAAGCGCTACGCCAAGGCCCTCAAAACCGAAGGCATCGAGGTGGTGCTGGTGCCCTCTGAAGGCTCGGCCGCCAACCTGGCGCTGCTGCGCAGCGGCAAGGTGGACCTGGGCTTTGTGCAAGGCGGCACCAGCGACTACACCGACCAGGACGAAGAAAACCTGGCTTCGCTCGGCAGCCTGTTTGTCGAACCGCTGTGGCTCTTCTACCGCGAAGCCACGGCCCGCCGGGTGTTGGCCGCCGCGAGCAAGGCCAGCCCCGCCAGCGCGCGCCGCCCCGAGGCCGCAGAAGACGCCAGCCTCACGGCGCTGACGCAGTTGCAGGGCCTGCGCGTGAACTTCGGCACGGCCGGCAGCGGCGTGCCCAGCCTGATGGCCAAGCTGCTGGAGAGCAACCGCATCGAACCGGCCACGCTGAAGGTGTCGCAACTGGAGCAGACGCCCGCCACCGTCGCCTTCCTGGGCAGCGAACTCGACGCCGTGGTGTTTGCCTCCGCCCCCGAATCGCTGATGGTGCAGATGCTGCTGCAGACGCCCGGCGTGAAGCTGATGAACTTCGCGCAGAGCGAAGCCTATTCGCGCCGCTTTCCCTTCCTCAGCACCACGCGCCTGCCGCGCGGCGTGGTCGATTTGGCCGGCAACATTCCGCCCGACGACGTGCGGCTGGTGGCCCCCACCACCTCGCTCATCACCCGCACCACCACGCATCCGGCCCTGCAGCAGTTGTTCGCGCAGGCTGGGAACGAGATCCACGGCAGTGCCGGCTGGTTCAAAAGCGCCCGCGAATACCCCAACCGCGACAACAGCGAACTGCCGATTTCAAAAGAAGCCGAACGCGCCATCAAGAACGGCACGCCCCTGCTGCAGCGCTATCTGCCCTTCTGGGTCTCCAACCTGGTGGAACGCATGTGGCTGGCCATGGGCATTATCTTGGCCATCATGCTGCCGCTGTCGCGCATCGTGCCGCCGCTGTACGCCTTCCGCGTGCGCTCACGCATCTTCCGCTGGTACGGCCAGTTGCGTGACATTGAAAACCGCATCGACGGCAGCAGCAACAACGCAGCGTTGATGGAGGAATTGGACAACCTCGAAAGCCGCGCCGAGAAAGTGTCGGTACCGCTGTCTTACACCGACGAGCTGTACGCGCTGCGCAGCAATATTCAACTGGTGAGGAAGAAGCTGCAGCGCTTGTAGTTTTTTTAGAATATCTGCTTTCGAGGGCGGATTCAACCGGTCACTCCGAATCTACCCCAACAAGTGTTCGGCTGTAAATGGACGGCATCGGGCGATTCTGGGCGTCAGAAACGAAAAAGCCCCTTTTCAGAGGGGCTTTTCGAGATTTAGCGGGCTTTTGAGGACCTTGCTGAACCTAATACTGGCGGAGTGGACGGGACTCGAACCCGCGACCCCCGGCGTGACAGGCCGGTATTC
>CBHWCZ010000018.1:0-60388 GCA_966112355.1 uncultured Polaromonas sp. | reverse complement strand
GACATCCCGACGCTGATCGAGACCTGCTCGCGCGGCATCACGCTCTACCCCGGCGACATCATCGCCACCGGCACACCCGCCGGCGTGGGCATGGGCCTGAAGCCGCCGCAATACCTCAAGGCGGGTGACGTGGTTCGCATCGAGATCGACGGCATCGGCAGCATCGAGAACCGTTTCGTCTGAAAGCATCCAGCCCCTCTGCGGGCAACAGACCGGTCGCGCGGGCGACCGGCTGCGCAACCCCTCACCACAACGGAGACAAAAAATGACCCAAGTAAGCTGGACGGGCGGTGTTGAACACTGGACCCACAAAGAAACGCCCGAAGGCAAGATCAAGCTCTTCCTCTGGGAAAAGAAAGCCTCCCCCAAGGTACCGAAGGCGGGCACCATCTTCTTCGTGCATGGCTCTTCGATGGCCTCGCAGCCAACGTTTGACCTGAGCGTGCCGGGCCGCCCCTGGTCGTCGGCGATGGACTGGTTTGCCGACCACGGCTTCGACACCTGGACCATGGACAACGAGGGCTATGGCCGCTCGGACAAGCACCGCGACATCAACTTCGACATCAGCAATGGCGCGGACGATCTGGCCGCCGGCACCGACTACGCCATGAAGGTATCGGGCGCCACATCGTTTCTGATGTACGGCATTTCATCGGGTGCGCTGAAAGCGGGCCTCTTCACCGAGCGGCATCCGGAGCGCGTCGCCAAAGTGGCGCTCGATGCCTTCGTATGGACAGGTGTTGGCAGCCACACGCTGGAGCAGCGCAAGAAAAAACTGCCGGAATTCCTCGCCAAGAACCGCCGCCCGATTGACCGCCCCTTTGTTCACAGCATCTTCCAGCGCGACCATCCCGACACGGTGGAGCAGACGGTGGTCGAGGCGTTTGCCGATGCCATCCTGACGCTGGACGACTCCATGCCCACCGGCACCTATGTGGACATGTGCTCGAAGCTGCCGCTGCTGGACCCGAAGAAGCTGACAGTGCCCACCATCATCCTGCGCGGTGAGTACGACGGCATCGCCGGCATGGACGACCTGATCGACTACTTCAAGCTGCTGCCCAACATGAACAAACAGTTCAGCGTGATGCGCGGCATCTCGCACGCGAGCTTCCAGCAGAAGAACTACATGATGGTCTACCAGATCCTGCACAGTTTCTTCACCATGCCTGAGCCATCGTACAAAGGTTGATGCCATGAACACCCTCCTGCGCTCCCTGTGCGTCACGGCCGCTTTGGCGCTGCCTTCTGCGGCCGTGATGGCCCAGGCCTATCCCAACAAGCCGATCCGGCTGATCGTTCCCTTTGCGCCCGGCGGCTTCACCGATGTGGTGGCACGCATCCTGGGGCAGAAACTGTCGGTGGCGCTGGGCCAGCAGTTGGTGATCGAAAACAAGGCAGGCGCGGGCTCAACCATCGGCACGGACTTTGTCGCCAAGGCGGCACCGGATGGCTACACGCTGGTGATGGTGTCGACCACGCACGTGATCAGCCCCTGGATCTACAAGACCATGCCTTACGACCCGATCAAGAGCTTCACCGTCGTCTCCAAACTGGTGGACTCGCCCTATGTGCTGCTGGTGAACCCGAAAGTGCCGGCGAAGAATGTGCAGGAACTGGTGGCGCTGGCCAAGGCATCGCCCGACAGCATCCACTACGCCTCATCGGGCAATGGCAGTTCGCAGCATTTGATGGGTGGCCTGTTCGCCTCCATGACGGGTGCGCCGATGAAGCATGTGCCCTACCGCGGCAGCAGCGGCGCTGCCACCGACCTGGTCGCCGGTGTGGTGGAAACCAGTTTTGCCGGGGTGCCCAATGCCCTGTCGCAAGTCCCGCAGGGGCGCCTGAAAGCGCTGGCGGTGACCACGGTCAAACGCATTCCGCAACTGCCGGATGTGCCCACCATGCAAGAAGCGGGCGTCCCGGGTTATGAGGCGTCGGTCTGGCTGGCCCTGCTGGCACCGGCCGGCACGCCGCGCGAGATCGTCAACCGGCTCAACAGCGAGATCGCCAAGGTCATGGCCACGCCGGACGCGAAAAAAGCCTTGTACGATGCCGGCGTGGAACCCACACCGTCCACACCGGAAGCCATGTCGGACTACATGGTCAAGGAAATGGACCGCTGGGGCAAAGTGGTCAAGGACATTGGCATCAAGGTGGAGTGACTGCCCGGGGTCACCCAAAAAAAAGCCGCTGCAGATCTGATCTGCAGCGGCTTTTTTTGATGGCCTTTTTTGATGGCTCGACCGCCGGAGCGATCAAGACATGGTCAAGGCCGATCAGTCACGTGCGGGCTTGGAAAACTTGCCGGCTTTCTTGGCGGCATCACGCGGCACGAACACCTTGCCAGCAGGCTTGGCGAACGCCGGCTTGCGGTTGGCAAAGTCGGGGCGTGGTGCAAAGCCTTCGCTGCGGCCACCGAAGCCGCGGTCTTCACGCGGTGCGAAACCGGCGTTGTTGCCGGCGTTGCTGTTGCCGAAGCCACGGTCGTCCTGGCGGCGTGGACCGCGGTCGTTGAAACCGGAACGGTCGGCATAGTTGTTGCCCTGAGGCGCAGGAGGACGGCCCTGGAAGGAAGCACCGCGGTCATCGCGGTTACCGCCGCCGAATCCGCCGCCAGCACCACCACCGAACCCGCCACCAAAGCCACCGGCTGGCTTGCGGCCGGCATAGCCACCACCACCGCCGCCGAAGCTGCGGCCACCGCCACGGTCATCGCGTCCACCGCCGAAATTGCCGCGTGGGCGATCCGACGTGGGGGCAAAGCGCTGCTGTGGCTCCAGGCCGGCGATGACGCTGGGCTTGAGGTTTTGCTGCATGTAGTGTTCGATGTCCTGAATCTTGCGGCGATCGCGGAATTCGGCAATCGTGATCGCCTGGCCTTCGCGGCCGGCACGGCCGGTGCGGCCAATGCGGTGCACATAGTCTTCGGCTTTCATCGGCAGACCGTAGTTGATCACGTGGGTGATGGTGGGCACGTCGAGGCCTCGGGCTGCCACGTCGGTAGCGACCAGAATCTGGACACGGCCATCGCGGAAAGCCATCAGACGGCGGTTGCGCAGACCCTGGCCCAGGGCGCCATGCAGTGCCACAGCACTGAAGCCTTCCTGTACCAGGTCATTGGCCAGGCCATCACATTCCACCTGGGTGCAGGCAAACACGATGGACTGGTTCATGGTGGTGTCGCGCAGATGGTGGTCGAGCAGCTTGCGCTTGTGCGTCATGTTGTCGGCCCACAGCAGCGACTGCGTGATGGACGTGTGCTTTTCGTGCGGCGAATCGATCTCGACGCGCTGCGGCGTGCGCATGACACGCGTGGCCAGTTGCATGATGCGCGGCGCAAACGTGGCGCTGAACATCATGGTCTGCTTGCGCTCGATGGTGAGCTGGTTGACTTCGGTCAGGTCGTCTGCAAAGCCGAGGTCCAGCATGCGGTCAGCTTCGTCGACGACGAGGAACTGCACCTGGTCCAGCTTGATCTGCATGCTGCGCTGCAGATCCAGCAGGCGGCCGGGGGTGGCCACCACCAAGTCGGCGTTCTGCAGCTTGGCAATCTGAAGCTGGTAAGGGATGCCGCCCACCACGTTGGCGATGCGCAGGCCGCGGCAATGACGCACGAGGTCGATCGCGTCGGCGCACACCTGCTGGGCCAACTCACGCGTCGGGCACAGGATCAGGGCGCCGGGTGTGGCCGCCTTGAAGTTGCGCGGGCTGGTCGGGTCCTTGCGCTTGGGTTTTTTCAGCGGTGCTTCGCCACGGGCGACAGCCTCGGCGCTCAGGCGCTCGAACTCGGCGCGTTCATGGCGCTCGGCCTCTTCCTGCTGCTTGAGCAGGGTGTGCAGCACAGGCAACAGGAAGGCAGCGGTCTTGCCGCTGCCGGTCTGGCTGGACACCAGCAGGTCGGTGAATTTGGCTTTCGGGTCGCTCTTGGCATCCTGGTCCAGGGCCTGCATGGCCTTGGGGATGGTCGCCATCTGCACGGCGGTCGGCTGGGTGAAGCCCATGTCGGCGACAGCCTGCAGCAGTTCCTTGGCCAGACCCAGCTTCACAAAGCCATTGGGCTCTGCGACGACGGCGTCCAGCGACGTCAGCGCCTCGGCAGCATCGGTCTCGCCGGAAAAATCAGGCACGGTGTTAAAAGACGCATCAGCAGCGTCGGATGAAATGGTTTCGGGCAAAAAGTCGCCACGAGCCTCAAAAGAGTCAGTCATGTTTTTCTCACTAATCACCTGCGCGCGTCTCCACCGGCTGAAAGCCAGAAAGACTGCAACAGGACAACTCAACCCTCCGCGTGGCGGAAGGCTTCGTTCATGGTTAATAAAACATCAACCATCAAACGAATATGCGGTTCAGCTGGAAACTCAGCGTGAAGCGATGACTCCGAAGGTGGAGTCCAAAAGTGTGAGGTAGATGTACAAATGCTGTGCACCCCTGTGCAACTGCAAGCCTTCTATTATGCCATGCATTGCGGGTTTTCACCAAGCAGTCATTTCATGGCACGAAAAGAAGGCCCATTGAACAGCCCTTCGTCCCAGGCTTGGATCACTTCAAAAAGTGTTCCCGGTAATGCTCCAGCTCGTCGATGGACTCGTGCACATCGGCCAGCGCCGTGTGGCTCTGGCGTTTTTTGAATGCGCTGTAGACCTCGGGACGCCAGCGCTTGGCCAGCTCCTTGAAGGTGCTCACATCCACGTTGCGATAGTGCAAAAAGGCCTCCAGGCGGGGCATGTACTTCACCAGAAAACGCCTGTCCTGGCTGATGGTGTTGCCGCACAAAGGCGACGCGCCTTTGGGGACATACTGCGCCAGAAAGGCCAGCAACTGGGCCTCGGCGTCTTCCTCGGTCACGATGCTGGCCTTGACCTTGTCGATGAGACCGCTGCGGCCGTGCGTGCCCTTGTTCCAGGCGTCCATCTGGTCCAGCAGCTCGTCGCTCTGGTGAATGGCGAGCACCGGGCCTTCAATGCGCGGCGTGAGTTGCGGCCCGGTCACGATGACAGCGATCTCGATCACACGTTCTTTTTCCGGGTCCAGACCGGTCATCTCACAGTCCAGCCACACGAGGTTCTGGTCGGATTTCTTCAGGACGGTTTCAATTTCAGGCATCTTGCGATTCTCGCCGATAGCCTAAACTTCGCTTCATGCCTGACTTTCCGCCCAACTACTCCCTCGCGTTCACACTCGTGTTCGCCCTGCTGATCGTTCTGGGACTGATCACCCGCTTTTACCTGGCCACACGGCAGATCCGCCATGTGGCCCGCCACCGGGACGCTGTCCCCGCGGCCTTTACCGCCAACATCAGCCTGTCGGCCCACCAGAAAGCTGCGGATTACACGGTCGCCAAGACACGCTTCGGTCTGCTGGAAACCGCGTTGGCCTCTGCCGTGCTGCTGGGCTGGACACTGCTGGGCGGCATCGATGCGCTGAATGGCGCGATCGCCGACTCGGGGCTTGCCGCTTACGGCGCACTGCTGCCGCAGCTGGCCTTGCTGGCGGCGTTCGGTCTGATCAGCGGCCTGATCGACTTGCCGATGACGCTTTACAGCACCTTCCGGATCGAAGAGCGCTTTGGTTTCAACAAGATGACGCTGCGGCTCTGGTTCACCGACCTGCTGAAGTCCACCGTGGTCGGCGTGGTGATCGGCTTGCCCATCGTGGCGCTGATCCTATGGCTCATGGGCAGCGCCGGCAGCCTGTGGTGGCTGTGGGCCTGGGGCGCGTGGATGGCTTTCAACCTGCTGGTGCTGGTGCTCTACCCCACCGTGATTGCGCCGCTTTTCAACCAGTTCAAACCGCTCGACGACGAAGCGCTGAAGGCCCGGGTAACCGCGCTGATGACGCGCTGCGGCTTTGCGGCCAAGGGCCTGTTCGTCATGGATGGCAGCAAGCGCTCTGCCCATGCCAATGCCTACTTCACCGGCTTCGGCGCGGCCAAGCGGGTGGTGTTCTACGACACCCTGCTCAAGCAGCTCAGCCCGGGCGAAGTCGATGCAGTACTGGCGCATGAGCTGGGCCACTTCAAGCACAAGCACGTCATCAAGCGCATGGTGGCCATGTTTGCCATGAGCCTTGCCGGCTTCGCCCTGCTGGGGTGGTTGTCATCGCAGGTCTGGTTCTACACGGGCCTGGGTGTCACGCCCAACATCGCCACGGCTTCGGGCGGAACGCCCAACGACGCGCTGGCGCTGCTGCTGTTCATGCTGGTGGTGCCGCTGTTCAGCTTCTTCATCTCTCCGGTGTTTGCGCAGTTCTCGCGGAAACACGAATTTGAAGCCGATGCCTACGCCGTCGCGCAAACCGACGGCGCGGCGCTGCAAAGCGCGCTGCTCAAGCTCTACCAGGACAACGCCAGCACACTGACGCCCGATCCGGTCTTCGTGAAGTTTTACTACTCCCATCCGCCAGCTTCCGAGCGTCTCGGTCGCATGCCGTCATCCGCCCCCATGCCATCATGAGCAACCCCATTCATCAAAACCGCCGCGCGCTCAGCGCCACCGAGATCGTCACCCAGCTGAGCAAGCTCAACGGCGAACAGCCGCTGGGATGGCGCCTGATCGACGGCTCGCTTGAAAAAGCCTTCCGCTTCAAAAATTACTACGAGACGATGGCCTTCGTCAACGCTGTCGCCTTCATTGCCAACGCCGAAGACCATCATCCTGATCTGGCGGTGAGCTACAGCCAATGCACCGTGCGCTTCAACACGCACGACGTCAACGGCGTGTCCGTGAGCGACTTCTTCTGCGCGTCGAAGGTTGACGCGCTGCTCGTTTGAGCAAACCCGCACGGCCGGCGGCGGCGCCCGTCGCGGGCACCCTGCCGGGCCTGGTGGTGGCCGGTTTCGGGCGGCATGTGCTGGTCGAAACGCCATCCGGCGAACGCCTCATCTGCCATCCCCGCGGCAAGAAAAGCCAGGCGGTGGTGGGTGACCGGATCCGCTGGCTGCCGTCGGAAGACGAAGGCACGATCGAAAAAGTCGAGACGCGCAGCAACCTCTTCTACCGACAGGATGAGCTGCGCACCAAGTCGTTTGCCGCCAACCTCGACCAGGTGCTGATCCTGATGGCGGCTGAACCGGAGTTCTCCGAGAGCCAGCTCACCCGTGCGTTGATCGCTGCCGAGGCCGAGCGCATCACACCCGTCATTGCGCTGAACAAGAGCGATCTGGCCGAACCCTTCGCCCGCGCGTGGGACCGCCTCGCGCCCTACCGCCAGATGGGTTACCGCATGCTGAGGCTGGCCATCAAGCCCAAAAATCAGACGTCAGCCGGCCAGATGTCGACCGATGCAGCGCATCAAGCCCAGCACACTGAATTGATGCAATTGCTGGAGGGTAAAAAAACGCTGGTGCTGGGTCCGTCAGGCGCCGGGAAAAGCAGCCTGACCAACCTGCTGCTGCCCGAGGCCAGGGTGCTCACCGCCGAGATTTCGCAGGCGCTGAACTCGGGCAAACACACCACCACCAGCACCACCTTGTACTGGCTGGACCCGGCGCGAACCACAGCGCTGATCGATTCACCAGGTTTTCAGGAGTTCGGGCTGCACCACATCGACCCCATGCAACTGGCGGGCTACATGCCGGACCTGAAGGCCCAGGCGCAGGCCTGCAAGTTCTACAACTGCACGCACCTGCATGAGCCGGGTTGCGGCGTGATTGCCAATGTGAATGCGGCACCCGGTGCCTGCACCATCAGCGGCCACCGCTACCGTCTGTACGGTGAATTGTTCGCAGAGTTGTCCCAGTCACGCTACTGACGCCTGCCGGGGCGGGGAGGACCTAGCCCAGCAATCGCGCCAGCGTCAGCAACGCCAGCAGCACCATCCACAACACCACGGAGCGCCACACCAGCCCCACGATGCTGCGCAGGTGCGCCACCTCCGGCTCACGGCCCGGCGTGGTCTCGGTCACCGCGGGACCTTCCACGGCGTCCAGCCCTCCCGCCTGAAACGCCTGTGAGGCGTCAGGTGAAAACGCCGTCTTGAGCACCTCGCCGCCGAGGCGAACGTTCACAGCGCCCGAGGTGGCTGCCAGGATGATGCCGTCGTTGTGGTTTTCTGCCGTGATCGGATCGGCCGTCTGCAGGCGTTGGGTGTAATTGCGCCAGGCATCAATCGCATCCTCAAAACTGCCAACAACGGCAAAGCCCAGCGAAGTGACCCGGGCGGGTACGAAGTCGATCACACCCCATGCGCGGCTGGCCGCCAGTTGCAATGCGGGGCTGGCGCCCTCGCCGGCCGCCGCGGCTGACTGCCGTTTGTAGGCCCAGTACCGCGACACAAACTCGCTCATCCGGTAGAGCACGGCACCCGCCGGCCCCAGGCCCAGCGCCGCCAGCACCGAGAACCAGCCCAGCACACCGAACACATGCCGGTGTGCCGCCAGCACCGAATACTCGATCACATGGCGCACGATCTCGCTGCGCGGCAGCTCGCTGGCATCGACCTGCCGCCACTGGGCCAGCAACTCACGGGCGGCGGCCTCATCGCCGTCGTCCAGGGCATCGCGGATGTCGGTGAAATAGTGGCTGAATTGCCGGAAACCCAGCGTGACATACAGGATGGCCACACTCCAGAGAAAGGCCAGCAGCGGGTTCACCAGCCAGAGCAGCCAGTGCACCGCCAGCGTCAGCAGCGCAGGCACCACCACCGCCACCGTCCAGGCGATCCAGCCATGGTGGGATTGACCGGCATCCATGCTGCGGTTGGTCCATCGGGCCCAACCACGAAAACCCGCGTGCACCCAGTTGCCCCGGGCCAGCGGTCGGGCCTGTTCCACAAGAAGCGCAAACAGCACAGCGAAAAAACTCATAATGAATCATACCGTCTGCCCCACAGTGCCAGCCCCCACGGTCGTTCGCCTCGCGTAACTCCCTGCCCCCGAGGGGGCCGCCCGCCTGTGGCCCGGCAAAGCCGGTTCCACGGCTCCACTGGCTTTTAAGACTCCACAGAGACCGTTGTGTCTCGTCTTCGCGAGCAGGCGCCGCGGGACTGGCTTCGCCAGACCGCAGGCGCCGCCCCCTCGAGGGGGGAACAGCCTACACGCAGTGAGGCTGGACGGGGGTGGGAGTGATCAAGCAATCAGGAAGCGGTAGAGATTGCGCAGCATGCCGGCCGTGGCGCCCCAGATGTAGCGCTCGCGGGACTCCGCATCGTCGCCGTCCGGCGCGGGTTCCAGATAGGGCATGGACAGCCATTGCCTCAGCACACCGTCAAACTCCATCTCGTGTCGGCGATGGTGGGCCGGGTTCATCAGGTACCACAGCGGCACCTCGAACACATCGGCCACCTCGCCAGGATTGGGTTGCAGTTCGAACCCGGGTGTGACCAGCGCCACCACCGGCGTGATGATGAATGCCGTGCCCGTGACATAGGTAGGCAGTGTGCCCAGCACTTCCACATGCGCGGCCGGCAGGCCGATCTCTTCACGCGCCTCGCGCAAGGCCGTGTCGATGGCATCGCGGTCCGCGTCGTCCGTGCGGCCACCCGGCAGCGCGATCTGTCCCGAGTGGGTCGAGAGGTTGGTCGTGCGCTCGGTCAGCAGCAACGTGAGCTCATCACGCATCACCAGCGGCAGCAGCACCGCAGCCAGCGCTGGCGTGCGGTCTGTGAACTTCTTTTCCACGCTGTGCTCGGGCGTCCAGACCGGTGGATGCCGGAAACGGTCGCGCAGGGCTTGCGGCATCAGCCGGTCGGCGGTGACACCCTCCAGATGCGCATCGGTACCCAGCACCGGAATGCTGCGCGGGTCGAACTTGGGCAGGGGTTTGGAAACGTTCATCAGCCCTCCAGATTAGCAGGCATCCACGGGACGGGAAGCAGGCATGAAAAAACCGCCTCAAGAGGCGGTTTTTCGGGGAAGCACAAGAGGAGCTCAGGCTGCCTTGGCGCCCAGCTTTTCCTTGATGCGTGCAGACTTGCCGCTGCGGCTGCGCAGGTAGTACAGCTTGGCGCGACGCACATCACCGCGGCGTTTGACTTCAATGCCGGCAATCAGCGGGCTGTAGACCTGGAACGTACGCTCCACGCCTTCGCCGTTCGAAATCTTGCGCACGATGAAGCTGGAGTTGAGGCCGCGATTGCGCTTGGCAATCACCACGCCTTCAAATGCCTGAACGCGCTTGCGGTTACCTTCAACCACGTTCACGCTCACGATGACGGTGTCACCAGGCGCATAGACGGGGACGGTCTTGTTGAGGCGGGCAATTTCTTCCTGCTCGAGGGTCTGGATCAGATTCATGGTTTTTCCATTTCACTTTTTCGTTCATTCACGCGCTACGCTAAAGACCGCAATTCCAGGGACTTCCGGGGAAGTCGCTCGTGGTTGCGGTGGCCGCCAGAGGATCGAAAAGCCTTTGATTATAGCAATTCGGGCGCTTGCGAGACAAATCAACCCGGGGTTTTCGCCAAACCAGCCAGAAAAGCCTCGTCCTGTGCCGTCAAAACCCCACGGTCCCGAGCTTGTTGCACCAATTCAGGGCGCTTCGCCTGGGTGAAGGCCAGCCGCTGCTCGCGCCGCCAGCGCTCGATGTGCGCATGGTTGCCGGACATCAGCACCGGCGGGACGGCCAGCCCCCGCCAGGCTTCAGGCCGGGTGTAGTGCGGGCAGTCCAGCAGCCCGTCGAGTGCGGGGTTGAAGCTGTCCATCTGGTGACTGCCCTCGTCGTTGAGCACGCCGGGCTGCAGGCGGGCCACCGCGTCGAGCAGGGCCATCGCAGCGATTTCGCCGCCGGAGAGCACAAAATCACCGAGGCTGATCTGGACATCGACATGCGCATCGATGAAACGCTGGTCCAGCCCCTCATAGCGGCCGCAGATCAGGACCGCGCCTGTGCTCGCCGACCATCCCTCCACCGCGGCGTGGTTGAGCGGCTGGCCGATGGGCGAGAAAAGCACGGTCGGTGCCGGGCCCACGCCGGCCATGGCCCGCTCGGCGCGAACGGCTTCCAGACACAGGGTCAGCGGTTCGGCCATCATCACCATGCCCGGCCCGCCGCCGAAGGGACGGTCGTCCACGCGCCGGTAATTGCCGTCGGCGAAATCACGCGGGTTCCAGAGCTTGACTTCGACCTGGCCCGACTCGTAGGCGCGGCGCGTCACGCCGCTCAGCAGAAACGGTGCGAACAGTTCAGGGAAAAGGGTGATGACGTCAAAGCGCATGATGGAACTGCAATTTAGCACCTGCGGCGCACCGCGAGAGGACGCTTGGGGCTGCCAGCACCCGGGCTGGAACGTCAGTAGTCCGGCTGCCAGTCGACGGTGATGCGCCTGGATGGCAGATCGACGTTGTCGACATAGACGGCAACAAAAGGAATCATGCGCTCGGCGGAAGCGCTGGAACCGTCTTCCCGGGTCAAGGTGTATTCCACACACAGCACCGATTGCGGGCCGGTGGTCATCAGGTCACGCACGGTGCCCAGGGCCACACCTTCGCGGTTGACCACATCCAGGCCGATCAGGTCGACCCAGTAGTACTCGTCTTTGGAGGCTGCAGGAAAAGTACTGCGCGGCAGGAAAATGCGCGTCCCGCGCAAGCCTTCGGCAGCGTTGCGGTCGTCCATGCCGGAGAATTTGGCGACGACGGAATCGGAATGGGTTTTGACTTCCTCCACCTGCACGGACTGTGTGCCGGAGAAAACCGAAAAGCCGGGCCTGAATTTGGCTTCAGGCGCCTCCAGCAACCAGGAGGAGGCGGCAAACAGGGCAGCAGGGTCGGTGCTGTGGGGCAGGATTTTCACCCACCCTTTCACACCCCACGCGTCCAGAATGCGCCCGACTTCAATCGCGTCGTCTGGCAGGCTTGAGGGACTCAAACCCGCAGACGGCTGGAGGCCGGACGACATCAGGACTTCAAGCTGCCCGGGGCTCAGGCAGCCTTGGCGGCGCCCTGCTTGACGAGGCGCTCAACGGTCGGCGAAGGCTGGGCGCCCACACCGATCCAGTGGGTCAGGCGGTCTTGCGCAATGCGCAGGCCTTCTTCGCCACCTTTGGCGATCGGGTTGTAAAAACCGATGCGCTCGATGAAACGGCCGTCGCGGCGAACGCGTTTGTCAGCCACAACGATATTGAAAAAAGGACGGTGCTTGGAACCGCCGCGCGAGAGTCGAATGACGACCATGATTTATCCTTCGGGTGGGGGGACAGCCATCCGACAAAGCTGGACGGCAGGTACCCCGGAATGTTCTGCAGCGCTTGAGACACACGACATGGCCACCCGGCCAGCGAATTGCTGCAAAGCCTGAGATTATAGCCCGCCGGCGCGTTTTTCCGCAAAAATCAAGCTGTTCACAGCGAAGCTGCCTTCCATATCCATCCCAACGAGCCTCACCATGCCTCTGATACGCCCCAGCCAGGACCAAGACATCCCGGCCATCACCGCCATCTACGCCCACCACGTGCTGCACGGCACCGGCACCTTTGAAACCGAGCCCCCGAGCGCGTCCGACATGACCGGCCGGCGCGCGGATGTGCTGGCCAAGGGACTGCCCTACCTGGTGATGGAGGACGGCGGCCAGGTCATTGGCTTCGCTTATGCGAACTGGTTCAAGCCCAGGCCCGCCTACCGCTTCTCGGTGGAAGACTCGATCTACATGGCGCCCGACCTGCACCGCCAGGGCCTGGGACGGGCGCTGCTGGCAGAGTTGATGGCACGGCTGGAAGCGGCCGGCATCCGCAAGGCCATGGCCGTCATCGGAGACTCGGCCAATGCCGGTTCGATCGGCGTTCACCGTTCCCTGGGTTTCACCGAGGTGGGCACGGTCAAGTCATGCGGATGGAAGTTCGGCGCCTGGCGCGACATCGTGATCATGGAAAAAACGCTGGGCGCGGGCGACACGCGTCCGCCGGTGGACGCCAAGGTTTGATAATCGACCGATGACTTCCCCATCCGCACCCACACCGACCAGCCCTTCCACCAAAAACAAGACAGCCGCGGCCTGGCTCGCGTTCATCGGCGGGCAGCTCGGGCTTCACCGCTTTTACCTCTTTGGCCTGCGCGATGCCTGGGCCTGGCTGCACCCTGTGGCCGCCACGCTGGGCTGGTGGGGCGTGGCACGCGTGCGGGTCTATGGCCAGGACGACCAGCTGGCCTGGCTGCTGATCCCCCTGCTTGGCTTCACCATTGCAGCCACCGCGCTCACGGCGATTGTTTACGGCTTGATGTCCTTTGAAAAATGGAATGCCCGCCACAACCCGGCCGATCTGTCCTCCAGCGCCGGCCACACCAACTGGCTGACCATAGGCGCCGTGGTGTTTGCCTTGCTCTTCGGCACCATCTCGCTGATGTCCAGCATCGTGTTCAGCTTTCAGCGCTACTTCGAATACCAGGTGGAAGAAGCTCGCAAGATCAGTCAGTGAGGGCCGTCAGCGAAGAGTCAGCCGACGGCAGTGGTCGTGCCCGATGCGCGACCGGGCCACGTATAAATACCAAGTGCAAGCGTCGGCTTAATGGGTCGTAATACAGTCAGTCCCGCCTATGTCGGCATGACACGCTGGCGCCGCGCCATCAATTGCCAGTCTCAGGCATTTGAAAGCCGCCGCCGTACCCAAAGGACCTCTCACCATGAAAACCAATCGCAGGACGTTCGTTGTGCAAACCCTCACCGGCGCTGGCGCCCTGTCGGCCATGAGCCTGGCTGGAATTGCCCGGGCGCAAGCCATGGTCGCCGAGACCGATGGCCAGGCCACCGCTCTGGGCTACAAGGCAGACGCCGCCAAGGTCGACAAGGTCAAATACCCCAAATACGCAGCCGGCCAGCATTGCGGCAACTGCGCCTTGTTCCAGGGCAAGGCGGCTGACGCCGCCGGCGCCTGCCCGCTGTTTGCCGGCAAGCAGGTATCGTCCAAAGGCTGGTGCAGCGCTTACGCCAAGAAGGCCTGATGCCACACCGGCGTTCACCGGCATCGCACCGGTGAACTGAGCACTGCGGCGCGTCCATCGGCGCGCCGCAGGCTCAAAACATCTGCAGGCTCACCCAGTACGCAATCGCGGCGACAAAAGCCGAGGCCGGGATGGTGAAAATCCATGCCCACACGATGTTGCCTGCCACGCCCCATCGAACTGCCGATGCGCGCTGGGTCGAGCCCACGCCGACGATGGCGCCGGTGATGGTGTGGGTGGTGGACACCGGGATGCCCAGTGCGGTGGCCAGAAACAGCGTCAATGCGCCCCCTGTCTCCGCACAAAACCCGCCTACCGGCTTGAGCTTGGTGATCTTCTGGCCCATGGTTTTCACGATGCGCCAGCCACCGAACATGGTGCCCGCCGCAATGGCGATGTAGCAACACACGATGGTCCAGGTCGGCGGCAAGGGGTCGGCGGCCGAGGTGTAGCCGGTGGCGATCAGCAGCATCCAGATGATGCCGATGGTTTTCTGGGCATCGTTGCCGCCGTGGCCCAGGCTGTAAGCGCCCGCGGACACCAGTTGCAGGCGCCGGAACCAGCGGTCCACCTTGGAAGGCGTGGCCCGCCGGCAGACCCACGACACCAGCACCATCATCATCGAGCCCAGCAGGAAGCCCAGCAGCGGCGAGATGAAGATGAAGGTCACGGTTTTCATGATGCCGCCGGAGATCAGGGCCTGCGTGCCCGCCTTGCCAATGACGGCGCCCACGATGCCGCCGATCAGCGCGTGTGACGAACTGCTCGGAATGCCGTAGTACCAGGTGACGAGGTTCCAGGTGATGGCGCCTATCAGTGCGCCAAAAACCACATGGATGTCGACGACACCGGGCTGCACGATCCCCTTGCCCACCGTGGCAGCCACGCTCAGGTGAAAAATGAAGATGGCGACCAGGTTGAAGGCAGCGGCGAACACCACCGCCTGCCCGGGCTTGAGCACGCCCGTCGAGACCACCGTCGCGATGGAATTGGCCGCATCGTGAAAACCGTTCATGAAGTCGAAGGCAATCGCCAGCACGACCAGCAACACCACGATCCACAAGGACGTCTGCATGGTTTGCATGACGTTCAGCCGGGGATCAGGAATTCTCGAGGACGATGCCCTCGATCAGGTTGGCCACATCCTCGCACTTGTCGGTGATGGTTTCCAGCAGTTCGTACACCGCCTTGAGCTTGATCACTTCGCGCACATCGGGCTCTTCCCGGAACAGGCGGCTCATGGCCGAGCGCATCACGCGGTCGGCGTCCGACTCCAGCTTGTCGATTTCTTCGCAGGTCTTCAGGGCCGCCTCCGCGGTAGCCGCGTCGCTGACCCGGCCGATCAGGGCCACCGCGTCTTTCAGGCGCTCGCAGCACTTGACGCTCAGGTCGGTCAGGCGCGTGATTTCCTCGGTCATGTGGCGCACGTCGTACAGCGCCATGGTTTCTGCCGAATCCTGGATCAGGTCGGCCACATCGTCCATGGTGTTGATCAGCGAGTGGATCTGCTCACGGTCGATCGGCGTGATGAAGGTCTTGTGCAGCATGCGGTTGACCTCCTGCGTGATGCGGTCGGCCGCGCGCTCGGCGTTGTCCACCTCGCGGTTGTAGGCCTCGCGCTTTTCCACGTCGCTGTAGTTGGCCACCATTTTGGAAAAGGCGTGTGCCGCCTCGACGATCCTGTCGGCATGCTGGTTGAACATCTCGAAAAAATTGCCTTCGCGCGGCAGCAACTTGCCAAACAGCATGGAAACTCCTGGGAATAGTCTGAAATAGTACGTCTTGGTGACAGGCGGCAGTTTAACCGGGCACGTTTTCTGGCCGGCACGCACCAGGTCGTCCGCCGCATCCGAGTGGGCGTCGCCCGCGCGGCGGCTGACCGCCCATGCACCGGCATTGCGGGCGCCGTGCGTGCCGATTACAGTAAGCTAGGCGCCAGCGGCGTGTCATGCCCACGGGGCCGTGATGCACCGGATGGAGCAGTTGACCCCGGCCAAAGCGGCCAGAGTGCGCAACCCGCGCATGCCAGTTGATCAGGAAGTCCTCGACGCATGAATCCAGACCGTGTCAACCCTGGGCCGGATACCGCAATGCCCGGCGGCTCAACGCCCTTCCCCGCGCCATTCCCGAATGCACCGCCTGCCACCTCCACCGCAAGGGCTGGCCGCCTGTGGTTGATGGTCGCCCTGCTGGCGGCGGCAGGCTTGCTGTCGCTGTCGGCCTGGCGCCAGGGCTGGTTCACGCCGACGGCCGATGTGTACCTGGACCTCCCCCATGTCAGCGGTGTGCAGGCAGGCACACCGGTCAAGCTCAAGGGATTCAAGATTGGCGAGGTCGATGAGGTGAGCCTGCAGCCCTCGCTCAAGGTCCGTGTGCGCCTGCGCATTGTCCAGGCCAAGCTGGAGCTTCTGGGCACGGACGCCACTGCGCGCTTCGGCCGGGATGGCCCGATCGGCGGCAAGTACATCGAGATCTCCCCCGGCACACGCGAGGGCCCCCGCCTGGAAGCGGGCCGCACCTTGCCGGTCGATGCCACCGGCGATTTCGAGGACGTGATGGTGACGGTCAAGGCCGCGGTGGAAAAACTCACCCTGGTGCTCGCAAAGGTCGACCCGATCCTGGATGACACCCGCAAGGTGACGGGCGAAGTGGCTGCCGCGCGGCAGACCTTCCGGGCCTCTGCCGACGCCATCGTCAGCAATTTCCAGGCCCTGTCGGTGCAGCTGCGGCAGGCGGGCGAGACCGCTTCCGGCATGGCCACCGACCTGCGGCAGGACCGCAAGGCGCTGGTCGCCGAAGCACGCAATGTCCTGCTACAGGCCGAAGCCGCCGCCGCCAGCGCGCGTGCGGCCCTGAAAGCGGCAGAAACCGATTTGCCCGCCGTGCTCGCCAACATGCGCGAGATCACCACCGACACCCGCCATATCGCCGGCGAAGCCCGGCAAAACCTGCCCCCGCTGGTGCGGTCCGGGCGCACCGCGGCCGACAACGCGGCCGAACTCAGCGACGGACTCAAGCGCAGCTGGCCCCTGTCAACGCTGGTCAAGCCTGCCGTCGATGGCAACCTGCCCCTCGACGGCTTCGAAGGCGCCGCCCGATGAAAGCGCCGCAGCTCCACCGGGCCATCACGGCAGCCCCACGCCTGTCTGCGCATGGGCTGCTGACCGTCCTTGCGGTGGCCATGCTCATGGCTGCCTGCGCGCAGCCACGCGGACCCGACGCGGCGGGCGGCAGCCGGACATCCGCGCCCGCCAACGCCACGGTGGCCGAGGCGCAGCTGCAGGAGCGCCAGGGCAGCACCGCGTTTGCCCACGATGATCTGCAAAGCGCCTACAACCACTACCGGCGTGCCGCGCAGATCTACCAGTCGCTGGCACTGACCGACCCGATGGCGCGCGCCCAGCTCAGCCAGGTCCGCGTGCTGGCCCAGGCCGGCCAGCTCCCGCTGGCCAGGCGCGAGATCGCCGCCATCCTCGACAACGCGCCGGCCCTCTCACCGGCCACGCTGACCGCGGCACACGGCCGCGCCGCCAACCTGGCGCTGCAGGCGACGCCCGCCGATACGGCGGCCACCGGCCAGCACCTTCAGGCCGCTGAAAAACTGTGCGCTGCGCAATGCGCCGATGCCTCGGCGCTGCACGCACTGCGCGGACGGCTTCACCTGGCCCAAGGCGAGGCCCAGCCGGCACTCGACGCCGGCCAGCGTGCGCAACAAACGGCGGGCCATGACGCGGACCGCGCCAATGCACTGCGGCTCATGGCGCAAAGCCAGCTGTTGCTGGGGGCGCCCCGGCAGGCCCTGGCGCAGGCCGAGGCGGCGCTGGTGCTCGACCAGGCCAGCGGTACGGCAGACCGTGTGGCCCTGGACCTGGACCTGATCGCCCAGTCACACCAGGCCGAGGGAAACACCCTGCTGGCAGGGCGCGCCCAGGCGCTGGCCGATCAGTCCCGGGCGGCCCGCCGCGGACTGCAGGGCACCACGGCGGTCCGTTGACCACACGCCCCGAACCCCTCCTTCATGTTCGGCACGCCCCCATGACCCAGCCAACCCGACCGGAAGATCCTCGCCGCTTCGACCTGGAAGATGTGCTGCCGCTGAACGCCTTGCTGCTGAGCCCGGCGCGCGTGCGCTGGGGGGCCTTGAAGGCGCTGTGGCAAGCGCGCGGCGCCTGGCGCGAACCGGCGGCCCGCGCGGCCATGCGCGCCGAGCGCGACACCGAGCTCGCCGAGAACCTGCCGGCCGGGTTCGTCATCTCCCTGATGGCCGCAGTCACCCTGTTCGGCGCCTTGCCGGCGGAACTGGGCGAACAGTCGGACGCGGTGCTCCGCCTGGCCTGGCCGCTGTGGGCCCTGCAGATCGCACCCATGGTGTGCGCCCAGATCATGGCCATGGTCAACGCACCGAGCATCGCCATCCAACTGACCGAGCGGGAATCCGCTGGAGGCTTCCAGGGCACCGTGCTACAGCGTTCCATGCAGGCGGCGCGCCTGAGCGGGCCGTGGATCGTGGCACATGGCGCAGTGTGTGCCGCCAGCAGTTGCCTGATGGTCGTGTCCTCCATGCTGCTCGGCCTGCTGGTCGGCTTCGCTTTGAATGTGGGTGACCTGCATCAGACCGCCAGCCTGCTGGCGACACAGATCGGGCCCCTGGCCTGGCTGCGGGCCGGAATTTCCGCGTGGCTGCTGGGCATTGCCTGCACCACGGCGGCGGTGCTCTATGCCTGGCCCGGCACACAAACCTCGCGCGGCGGTGTCGACAGCCACCGCCTGGGACTGCGCGCCACCTGGGTCAGCTCACTGACATGCCTGGCTGTCGGATTCGCACTGCACTGGCTGACCCGCCTGGCAGCCTGAATGGGCCCGCGGGCCAGAATTACTGCTAGAGTTACAGAAGGTAACCATACGGCCCGCCGCGGGACCCATTCTGCCAAAGCCTTGAAAGACTCATGACCAGCAGTATCCGCCCCTCCTCGCTGGCCGCTCTCCGGCGAGCGGCCCTCGCTCTCATGCTGTGCGGCGCGGCCGCCTGCCAGGCACAGGGGAACCCGGCAGCAGACACCCTGACACCCGAACAAATGGTGGAAAAGCTCAGGCAGCCCGCGCCGCCCGCAGCAGACGGAAGTCGGCCCCGCACGCGCAGCCTGCGCAACCTGTCCGTGGAGGCCGTCCCGGAGCAGGACCAGCCGCGGGCTGCACTGTCGTTCCAGATCCAGTTTGATTTCAACTCGGCACAGGTCAAGCCGGAAAGCCAGAAAGCCCTGAGCAATCTGGCCCAGGCCATGCTGTCGCCGGAGCTGGCCAACGCCAAATTCGGCATCGAGGGCCATACCGATGCCAAGGGCCGCGCCGAGTACAACCTGCAGCTGAGCCAGCAGCGTGCCGACGCGGTCAAGAGCATCCTGGTCCAGCAGGGAGTACCCACCACCCGCCTGGCCGCCGCCGGCAAGGGCGCCACCCAGCTGGCCGATGCCGCCCATCCCCTGGCGCCGGAAAATCGCCGGGTCCGGGTGGTCAACCTGGAATCCAATTGAGCAGCCGCTGCCTGGCCTCAGGGCGCGCCACCCATCGGCCCCTGCCGAAGGCCGGTGCTGCAGCCGGCGCCTTGCGCCACTGAGCCACGCCGTCCATGTACAGAGCCGCCGCACAAGCCCTGCACACGCTCCGCCTGCGCATCGGGGCCTGGCCTGCCCCGAGGGTCACGTGGGGGCTGATGGTCGTGTTCATCGCCTGGGGTCTGGTGGACGTGCTGGTGCTCCAGTTGAGCAGCGGGTTGTCGCAGTCCAGCTACGACGCCATGGTGAGGGCACGGGTGCACGCGGCGGCGCCGGATCCGCGCATCCTGATCGTGGACATCGATGAGTCCTCCCTGCTGCGGATGGGCAAGGAATTCGGGCGCTGGCCCTGGCCGCGTGACACCCTGGCCACCGTGCTGGAGCACCTGGAAAAACAGCATCCGGCGGCGATTGTCTGGGACGTCGTCTTTTCGGACGCCGACCGCCTGAGCCCCGGAGGGGACGCGGCCTTCAACACAGCCGCGCAGCGCAGCGGGCACAGCCATTTCTCCGTCGTCCGCCTGCCGCCCAAAAATGATGTGTTCAGCCAGGTCACGCGCAGGGAACTGCCCGGGCTGTGGCTGCCGGCAACAAGCGCCAGCACCGCCACGGTGGCCCTGATTCCACCCGCCCTGCCGGCGGTGGCTGCCAGCCGCCTGGGATACAACAACGGCTATGTGGACCCTGACGGCGTCCTGCGGCGCTTCCGCTATGCAGAGACCCTGCCCGACGGCGGCGTGATCCAGTCGCTGCCCCTGAGCGTCCTGCAGGCCCTGAACCCGGCGGCGGCCAGCGTCACGGCACCGAACGGACTGTCGAGCGGCAAGGATGAGCTGGTGGTGTGGCGGAAAAAGGCCAACCAGTATCCATCCGTTCCCTTCGCGGATGTCTTTGCCAAGGCCGACGATGGCGCGCCGCTCAAGCCCCTGCCGGATTTTGCCGGCAAGGTGATCGTCATCGGCTCCACGGCACCCAGCCTGCACGATGTGCACCCCACGCCGCTGTCGCCCACACAGTCCGGCGTCGATTCCCTGGCCACCGTGATCGACAACGCACTGAACCAACGGCACCTGGCCGAACTGCCACGCTGGTTGCAGGCGGCGCTGGCCTCTGCGATCTGCGTCGGTATCGCGTTGTGGGTCCGCGTCAAAAGCCTGTCGTCCCTCGCCCCAGCGCTGTTCCTGCTGCCGGCTTCGCTGCTGGGCATCAGCTACCTGAGCCTCAACGGCCTGCCCGTGTTCATCGACCTGAATCTGGCGGCCGGCCTGGGCTTGGTGTTTTTGGCGGTGCTGCGCCTGTGGAATGCCTTGCGCCGCCAGTACTGGTGCCTGGTGGATCTGCCCGCATCGCCGGCTCAGGCGCAAGCCGTGTGGCCCTGGCGCAGCAGCACACCGTGGCGTGACGCGGCGCTGGACCGGCTGATTGATGCCGTCGCCGAACACGCCCCGGGCTGCCGGATCATGACGCACGACATCACGGTCACCTGGCCGGCCACGCTTCACTGGCCCGAACTGGCCGGCTACATCGCCATCGTCGGCCCTTGCGACGACCTGGCTGGCGCGCGCCAGCGGCTCACGCAGGCCATCCGAGGCATTCAGGGCCTGGAGCAGGTCCGGGATTCGGGCATCCAGACCCTGCCCCCCAAGGCCCGGCGTGACGCCCTCTGCGCCGCTGCCATGGCAGGCTGGGTCAGCCTGACACCGACGCCACCGGCGACCACTTCCCCGCTTCTTCCCGTGCCACAAGGAATCACCCCATGAAACGTCCTGCATTGCTCACCCTGTTGATGGCCGCGGTATGCGTGGCATGCGCCATGGCGTCATGGAGCCAGACCACGACCGCACTGCGCAGCACCGAATTGCGGGCAGACAAACTGGGCTCGGCGCCCGTGGTGGCCCGCGTGGCCTCCGGCGCCCTGCTGCAACTGATCAGCCTGGAGGGTGGCTGGGCCCTGGTCGAGGGCTCGGGCGTGCGGGGCTGGACGCGCGCCAACGCGCTCAATCTGCAGGCTGGCAGCTCGGCGGCGGCGGGCATGGACAGCGGCCGGCAGGCGGCCGGCAACACGGCCCTGACGCTGGGCTCCCGCGGCCTGACGCCGCGAAGCAACCGCCACGCACTGATCATCGGCATCAGCCGTTACGCGTCTGCCAATATTTCACCGCTGCCGGGAGCGCACATCGACCGCGACAGTGCGACACAAATGGCCACCGCCATGCAGGTTCCGGCGGGCAACATCACCTACCTGCAGGACGAGCAGGCCACGGCCGACAACATCCGCGCAGCGCTGCGAGGCCTCAACGACCGCGTGCAGGACGGCGACCGGGTGTTCATCCACTACTCCGGCCACGGCACACGCTTCAACGATGCGGCCTCCGGCGGCTGCGTCGAGGCCCTGCTGGCCTACGAGGGCGACTGGAACGCCATGCTCACCAACCGCGAGATGGCCAGCCTGCTCAAGCCCATCACCAACAAGACCGACAAGCTGATGGTGATGTACGACGCCTGCCACTCGGGCGGCATCGTCAACAACGCCTCGACCGTCCGCACGCGCAGCCTGGCAGGCAGCTTCAGCAATGCCAACGACGAAGGCCAGCTGAGTCCCAAGGTGGCCGCCGTGAGCGAAGAGTGCGGCCGCCCCGTCAATGTGAAGACCCGCAATCTGCTGGTGGAAACCACCAGCACGGGCGCATTGCCGCAGGACATCATCCACGTGAGCGCTTCGCGCGACGACGAGATCAGCTTTGACGACTCTCTCAAGGGCGGGCTTGCCACGCAGTTCATGCGCGACTGCATGTTGCGGGACGCCAAAGATCTGGATGGCTCCGGCGCCATCGACATGAACGAAATACGCCAGTGCGCCCAGGACAAGCTGGACCGCCGCATGGCCAACGATGTGAACTTCAAGCCCCACCACATCATGCTGTCGGGCAACGCGGGCTTTGTTCCCGCCTGGTTCAGCCAGTCGCTTCCTGCAGCGCAGCCCGTGAGTCTGTCACTGGCCGGCAACAACCCTGGGCAGGCCACCAGCAGCCCTGCGGCCACCCCGCCCGCAACGACACCGACCGCAGCAGCCAGGCCACCGGCCAATGCGGTCTCCGTCACCACCGCCGTCAACACGGCGCCTGCTGCCAAGCCCCCCGCAACACCGCCGGCAAGCACTCCCGTCGCGCTGGTGACGCCCGTCCCGGCGCCGCCAGCGCCGCCAGCGGCAGTATCGCCCCCACCCGCCCCCCTCACGGGTGAACAGGCCCTTCGCCAGATGTTCAACCAGCGCGATGCCAAACGCCGCGTGCAGGTCACGCTGGCCAAAAACCAGCTCAAAATCGACCAGGACGCACTCGATTTCGCCGTCCAGTCGGACCGTGGCGGCTATGTGTACGTCGCACTGGCCGGCTCGGACAACAAGTCCCTGTACCTGCTGTTCCCGAACGATCTGGACCAGGGCAACCGCATCGAGCCTGGCCAGCAACTGGTGCTGCCGCGTCCGAACTGGCGGGTCAAGGCGCGCGGCCCCGTGGGTGTTGACAACCTGCTGGTGCTGGTGACGGACGGGCCGCGCGACCTGAGCCAGCTGGCGGCGAGCAAGGCCGGTCCTTTTGTCTCGTCCCTGAACGACACCGATGGCCGGGCCAAACTCGGGGCGCTGATGACCACCTCGAGCAAGGTCACGACGCAGGAATGCAGCGGCGGCAATCGCAAGGGCAATGCGCAATGCTCGGACGCCTATGGCGCAGCGCTGTTCAGCGTGGAAGAGGTGAAATGACCACGCGCCAGGGCGTCGCCAGGGCGGTCAGGTCCGCGCGCCAGGCCATGCTGTCGGGCTTGCAGGTCTTGCCTTCACCGTTGCGGCAATGGCTGCCGCGGGGTGTGGCCACCCTGGGGCTGGCGGTGTTCAGCGTGGCCGCCCAGGCCCCCGGTGACCTGCGCCTGGCGCTCGTCATCGGCAACGGGGCCTATCCCGGCGCCGCCGCGCTGACCAACCCGGCCAACGATGCCAAAGCGATGAGCGAGACCTTGCGCGCGCTGGGGTTCACCGTGGTGGAACTGCGTGACGGCAACCGGGCCGCCATCACGGAAGCGATTGTCAAGGTGCGCGACACCCTGAAGGGCAAGCAGGGGATCGGCATGCTGTACTACGCAGGCCATGGCCTGCAGCTCGACTGGCACAACTACATGGTGCCGGTGGACGCCAGGCTGAGCAAGGCCGCGGATGTGCCTGCACAGACCGTTGACCTGTCTACCGTCATCGACGCCTTCAAGACCGCCGGCAACCGCATGAACATCGTGGTGCTGGACGCCTGCCGCGACAACCCGTTTGCAGGCACGGCCAGCGGCAAGGGCCTGGCGCAGCTCGATGCACCACCGGGGACTTTTCTGGCGTACGCCACCGCGCCCGGCAATGTGGCCGAGGACGGGGACAGCCGCTCCGGCAATGGCCTTTATACGCAGTACCTGCTGGAGGAGCTCAAAAAGCCGATCACCAAGATCGAGGACGTCTTCAAGCGCGTGCGCCTGAACGTTCGCAAGCAGAGCCAGGGGCGGCAAATCCCCTGGGAGTCCACGTCGCTGGAGGATGACTTTTTCTTCAACGACGGTGTCAGGTACACCTTCAAGCCCGACTACCTGGAACGTCTGGCCAGAGAGGCCAAGCAGCGCGAAGAGCTTCGCCTGCAGCAGGAAGAACAGGCGCGCCGGCGCGAGCAGCAACTGGCCGCGGAACTGGCCAGGGAGCGGGAACGCCAGGCGGCCGAAGCCAAAGCGTTCGAACAGCAGCGGCTGGCGGCCGAGGCCCGCGCCAAAGAGCAGGAAGAGCAGCGGATCGCCGCCGAGGCCCGCGCCAAAGAGCAGGCCCGGCTGGCCGCCGAAGCCAAGGCCCGCGAACTGGAGCAGCAGCGCCTGAGCGCCGAAGCACGCGCCAAAGAGCAGGCCCGGCTGGCCGCCGAAGCCAAGGCCCTGGAACTGGAGCAGCAACGCGTGAACGCCGAAGCACGCGCCAGGGAACAGGCCCGGCTGGCCGCCGAGGCCAGGGCCCGCGAAGCACAGCGCCTGGCCCAGGAAACCCAGGCCAGGGAGCGTGAGCGCCTGCTCGCAGAAGCACAGAAAAAGGCCCGCGAGGCACAGGAAGAAGCCGCCCGGCAGGCAGAGCAGGAGCGGCTGGCGGCCGCCAAGCAGCTCAAGGAAGCGCAGGAGCGTCAGGCCGCAGAGGCGCAGGCACCCGCCAAAGCGCGAGAACCCGCCAGCAAGCAGGCCTTGCAGGAGGCCAAGGAAAGGGAGTTTGCAGCGGCCAGGGCCGATTGGGAGCGCATCCGCGAATCGAAGAACGCCGACGATTTCTTTGAGTACCTCAAGAAGTACCCGACCAGTGAACTGACGGAGCAGGCCCAGTTCCAGCTGGACCAACTGGCCAAGCCGAAGATTGAAGCCTCCCTGGGCAAAGGGCAGGACGCCAGCCTGGGTTACCGCGGGGCCCGCCTGCGCCTGAACGACCGCTTCTCGTTCGCCGTCAAGGACGGCCTGACGGGCCTGCCGCTGCGTGACGTGAATCGCAACGTGACCGCCATCAACGGCGATGTCGTGGAAATCAACCGCGGCAGGCTTCTGCTCACGCCGCTGGGGGCCACCATTGAAACCGAGATCGAAGGCGTCAAGGCCGTCTTCAACCCGCCGATTGGCGGCGGTCTGGCGGAGTACCAGGTGGGCAAGAAATTCGAGGGCAAATCCACCGTCACCCGCAGCGACGGCAGAATCCGCTCCCAGACCTATTCAGGCAAGGTGGTGGGCATCGAGACCATCACGGTTCCGGCCGGTACCTTTCAGACCTACCGCATCGAGACCCAGGTGTTCATCAGCGGAGGCGGCGCCCCGGATTTCACACGCACCACCACATTTTGGATAGACCCCCGCTACGGCCAGCCCATCAAGTACAGCTTCATCCAGCGCAACAATGGGCGCATCAGGGACAGCGAAGTGTGGGAAATGACCTCGCTGAAAGCAGACCGAAGCTGAGACGGCGCTACGCCGGTCACTTGACGCTGCTGGCGTCCGTCATGCGGTAGTAAAGGCCGTACGGGTCATCGTTGAGCACGACAAACCGGCCCTCCACGACGACCGGCTCCATGCTGTACTTGACGGGCGTCCTGGTCTTGACTTCGACCATGCTCTCGGGGCCGCCGGGCAGGCAGAATGCGCAGGTCAGCGGCACCGATGAGAGCAGGAAATGCTTTTGCGTGGCGCCCGGCTCCAGCGGCATCATGAAGCCCTGGACACGCTGCGTTTTCTGGTTCAGGGCCATTTGCGTCATGCTGAAGACCGGCAGCACGCGATTTTTCTCGACCCTGGTTTTCACGGCTGTCAGTACGGACCACGCCACCACATCCTCACGGGCCGACAAAGGCGCAAAGGGGCTGTTGGCACCGTGGACACCGGGACCTTGACCTATCGGCACATCAAAGGCCGGCGCACCGGAAGCAGGGGCTGCAGGAACGGCATTCGACACGGTTTGGGCCAGTGCGCCGGCAGCATACCCACCGAGGCAGACGGCCAACCCCATGCAAATCAGATGACGCGACATGTTCATGTTGTTTCCCAGATGATTTGAAGCGCTGCCGGTTCAATGGACATGCTTCATCCCGCAGTATTTACCCACTGCCAGCCCTTTGCAAGAGGCTTGCAGTTCCTTCTCGCACACCTCATCTTTTTTACCGGACGCCAGACACTTGGCCGCCGCTTCATGCGCGGCAGCCATGGCACGGTGGCGCTGGATGTCCTCCTGGGTTTCCTTGTCGATCTTCTGAGCCTGTGCCCAGGACGCGGCACAGAGTGCGGCGCCCACACCGGCGACCCACAGGGCACGGCGACATGCAAGCAGCAAAGGGTTGGCGGCAGCAGGATTCATCATGGGTTCACTTTCATGGGTTATCTGGGTTGAAGCAGTTCAAACACGCTCACACGGTAAGCCTCCCAGGCGGGCAGCAGCGCTGACACAAGTGCCACACCGAAAGCCAGCGCCGGGATGCCCAGCAGTTCGATCGGCCATGACAAGACGCCGATGAGCACCGATTGTTCGAGCTGCAACATCGAGCCTATCAGGGCTGTCAAGCCCTGCCCTGCCAGCAGGCCCAGCACCGTGGCCAGCACGGCCAGCCAGAGTGCCTCGCACAGCAGCAAGGCCGCAACACGGCGCGGCGGCGCCCCCAGCATCCGCAGCAGGGCGAGGTCGGCGCGCCGCTCGCGCACCGCGCCCCACAGGGCGATGAACACGCTCAAACCGGCGGTCAGCAGCAGCACGCCGGCCAGCGCCCTCAACACATCGGTGCCGACACCCAGCATGTTCAAGAGCCGGGTGATCTCCACGGCCGGAGCGGCAGCCTGCATGTCGGTGCTGGTGTTGATATAGCGCGGGAAGGTCACCGCGGCCAGTGGGGTGCGGTACTGGATCAGGGCCAGCGTCACCTCGCGCTCTTCTTCCAGAATTTTCTGGTCGTCCTCATCCAGCGCGGTGTCGGTCTCATGGACTTTCCAGACCGACTCGGTCGCCGTCAGCACCAGCCGGTCGAGCACACTGCCGCTCGGGGCCAGCACACCGGCCACGGTGTACGGCGTCTGGCCGTGCACATCGCCGCCACCGCCCAGCCCGTGGGTGCCGGCAAAGCGGTCACCCACTTTCAGCCCGGTCTGGCGGGCCACCTGCGCGCCGACCACCGCCTGCATGGGCTGGCTCCACATCGCGCCCTGCGCCAACTGCGCACCGTAATGGCGGACGTAGTCCGGCGTGGTGCCCACAATCCGGAAGCCGCGGAAGCTGTCACCCAGGCTGATGGGGATCACCTTTGCCACCTGGGGGTGCTTCTCCAGCGCCTTCACGTCCGCCAGCGGCACATTGCCGGTTGGCACATCGAGGTGAAGCAGTCCCGAGAGAATCAGTTGCATCGGGCTGCCCTTGGCCCCCACCACCACATCGATGCCCGCCACATCGCGCTCAAACGCCTGGCTGATCTGGTGGCTGACGAGCAGCAAAAACGTGATGGAGGCCAGCCCCAGCGTGAGCAGCAGCAGGTTCAGCGCGGCAGCCAGGGGGCGGGACCACAGGTAGCGCCAGGCAAAGGCAATGGTCTTCATGCGACCGCACGCCCGGTGGCCAGCGATTGAACACCCGGGAGGGACCGGAAAAAAACAGCCACGCGGGCATCGTGCGTGGCAATCACCAGCGTTGCGCCCTGCTGCCCGGCTGTGGCCTGCAGCAAGCCCAGCGCTCCGGCGGCCGCGGCGTCGTCCAGGCTCGCCGTGGGTTCATCCGCCAGAATCACCTGCGGCCTGAGCAGCACGGCACGCGCCAGCGCCACCCGCTGCGCCTGCCCGCCCGAAAGCTGCGACGGCTTGCGGCCGGCCAGCGACTGCACGTCAAGGGCCGCCAAGGCCGCGTGAATGGCCGTCTCATCCGCCGTGGCGCCAGCAGCCCATTGGGCCAACGCAAGGTTGCCCTGCACCGTGAGTGCCGTGCTCAGGTGCAGCTTTTGCGGCAGAAAGCCGATGGTTCGGGCGCGCCATGCGTCGCCTGTCACCTTGCCCAGCGCTGCGACCGACTGCGATGCGACCACCATGTCGCCGCTGCCGGGAGCAAGCAAACCCGCGGCCAGCGCCAGCCAGGTGGACTTGCCGGAACCCGAGGGGCCGCGCAGCAGCAGCACGCCGCCCTGGGGTACGTCCACATCATCAAACCGCAGCTCGGGGCCTTGGGCGTAACGGTAGGTGAGCTGTCGGGAAGTGATCATTCAGAAATCGGAAAGGCGTACGGGCCAATTCAGCGAAGGCAGCAGGATGCTGTGCCATGGCAATTGATTGTGCATGGGATTGCCGCCATCATGCCATCCCGGTGAAGCGGGCCTTTCAAACCGTGCCCACCGAAGGGCGGTATAAACACCTGCATGAATGCCACCGCCCAGCACCCCCGCCCCACCCACCTGCGCAGCCACAGTCACCACGGCCTCGCGCCCGGCCCGCGCTTGCTTGTCACCGGTGCCGTGCACGGTAACGAGACCTGCGGCACGCGCGCCATCACGCAGCTGCTGCAGGAAATCGACAGCGGAGCGCTTCGCATCGAACGTGGCCTGGTGACCTGGGTGCCGGTGACCAACCCGCTGGCCTACCAGCTCGGGCAGCGCGTGGGCGACCGCAACCTGAACCGCAACATGGCACCCAGTGCGATTCCGCAGGATTTTGAAGACCGCATCGCCAACGTCCTGTGCCCTTTGCTGGATGCACACGACGTGCTGCTGGACCTGCATTCCTTCCACACCGGCGGCAGCCCCTTTGTGATGATCGGCCCGCCAGACAACCAGGGCACGCTGGAGCCGTTTGCGCACGCGACCGAGGAAATGCAGCTGGCCCTGCACACCGGACCCCACCGCATCGTGGAGGGCTGGCTGGACACCTACGCGCGCGGCGTGCAGCGGCGTGCCGCCGCCCCCTCGCCCGCCAGTGGTGCACGGGCGCAGACGCTGGTGACCAACCCCAACTACGGCGTCGGCACCACGGAGTACATGCGCTCACGCGGCGGGTATGGCGTCACGCTGGAATGCGGCCAGCATGAAGACCCCCAGGCGGTGGATGTCGCCCGCCACGCCATCCTGCAGACCCTGGCGCTGCTGGGCATCACGTCAGGGCCGCTTCGCGCGGAGCCTGCCGCCCGCGAGATCCTCAAGCTGGTGGACGTGACCGACCGCGAGCATGCGGGCGACCAGTTCACCCGCGAATGGCGCAGTTTCGACGCGGTGAAGGCCGGCGAGGCCATCGGCACACGCCATGGCGGCATGCCCATCACTGCACCTGCGGACGGATTTGTCGTGTTCCCCAACCCGCGCAGCGAGGTGGGGCAGGAGTGGTTCTACTTTGCCCAGCGCCGAGCCTGACAGCCCGCGCCTGACGCGGACTGCTCACGCTCCTGCGATTTCAGGCTTTGACGCGCGATGCAAAGGTCTTGCGAAACTTCTCCACCTTCGGGCCCACCACGAAGGCGCAGTAACCCTGGTTCGGGTTGTTTTCAAAATAGTCCTGATGGTAGGCCTCGGCCGGCCAGTAATGGGCCAGCGGCTGCACCTCGGTGACGATGGGTTTGCCAAACAGCTTGTTCTGGCCTGCGTCGCGAATGAACGCATCGATCTCGGCTTTCTGCTCGTCCGTGCTGTAGTAAATGCCGCTGCGGTACTGCGTGCCGGCGTCGTTGCCCTGGCGGTTCAGGCTGGTCGGGTCGTGGATGACGAAGAAAATCTCGAGGATCTCGCGGAGCGTGATCTCGGCCGGGTCGTATTCCAGCTTGACCACCTCGTTGCAACCGGTGCGCCCGCTGCAGACGTCCTCATAGCTGGGCCGCGCCGCCTGGCCGTTGCTGTAGCCTGACTCGACGTCGGTCACGCCGCGCACCTTGACGTAGACCGCCTCGGTGCACCAGAAGCAGCCGCCACCGAGCGTGATGGTTTGGAGGGTGGTTGGGGGGGAAGAGGACATGGGAATCTCCGCTGAAAAGAATGAGTCGCCGAACGCGCTGCCATCTTACGCGGCAGGTCCTGCCCATGCCGCCGGCAGGGTGCGTTCCTCAGGCCCCGGTCTTACCGGCTGCACCCGCAGGCAGTGCCACCGCCTGCACGGCCTTGACGAAGGCATCGAGCGCCGCACCGCTGCGCGCTGTTTTCCACAGGCAATGCGTGTCATAGGGCGTGGTGACCGCATTGAGCGGGACAAACGCCGCGCCCGCCAGCGCCGACTGGTGCAGGGCGGCGGGCACCAGCGCCACCCCCATGCCCTGCGACACCAGCGAGACCACGCTGAGCCAGTGCCGCAACTCGTAGCGGATCTCCGGATAAAAACCCGCTGCGGTGCAGATGGCGACGATGCGCTCGTGGTAATCGGGCGAGACGTCCCGCGACACCACGGCAAAGGGTTCGCCCTGCAACTGCGCCAGGGACACACTGCGCTTGCGCGCCAGCGGATGACCCACCGGCATGCAGCAGACAAAGGGCTGGCTCGCCACCAGCGTCTGCGACAGCTCGGGCGGTACGCGGGTGGTGTGCACAAAGCCGAGGTCCAGCCGGTCGTGGCTGAGCTCGATCAGTTGCTCGCTGGAGCTAAGCTCGCGCAGCATCAGCCGCAGCAAGGGGTGCTGCGCCTGGAAACGCTCGAGAATTTTCGGCAAGCCGCTGTAGAGCATGGTGCCGGCAAAACCGATTGCGAGGCTGCCCGCGAGGCCCTGGCCCACGTCCCGCGCGTGGCTGGCGGCGTGGGCTGCGCGGTCGAGCAGCGCGCGCGCCTCGGGCACGAAGGCACGCCCGGCAGCGGTGAGCTGCACCGACTTGCTGCTGCGCACGAACAGCTGCGTGCCAACCGAGGCTTCGAGCTGCTGGATGTTCAGTGACAGCGGCGGCTGCGAGATCGACAGGCGGCGCGCTGCCCGGCCAAAGTGCAGCTCTTCAGCCAGGACCAGAAAATAGCGAAGATGCCGGAATTCCATCGATACAAATTTTATATCGTTGAATCAATAATTGATATTAGACAAGTATTCATGCCTGCCCAACAATCTGCATGCAAACACCCAGGGCCTACACTCTGGCCAGGCGCCCCCGAGACACAAGGAGACACACCATGAGCACCCGATTCAACTGGCAAGACCCGTTTTTCCTGATGGAGCAACTCAGCGATGACGAACGCGCCATCGTCGAAGCCGCCCACACCTTCTGCCAGGACAAGCTGCAGACGCGTGTGCTGATGGCGGCCCGCCATGAAAAGTTCGACCGCGAAATCATGAACGAGGCAGGGGCCATGGGCTTTCTCGGCTCCACCATCGAGGGCTATGGCTGCGCCGGCCTCAGCTACGTCGCCTACGGCCTGATTGCCCGCGAAGTCGAGCGTGTCGACAGCGGCTACCGCAGCGCCATCAGCGTGCAGTCCTCGCTGGTGATGCACCCGATCAACGCCTACGGCAGCGAAGCACAGAAACAGAAATACCTGCCCAAGCTGGCCACTGGCGAATGGGTCGGCTGCTTTGGTCTGACGGAACCCAACCATGGCTCGGACCCGGCCAGCATGCTGACGCGCGCCAAGCCCGTGGACGGCGGCTTCCTGATGAAGGGCGCCAAGATGTGGATCACCAACAGCCCGATCGCCGACGTGTTCGTGGTGTGGGCGAAGCTGGAAGACCCGGACGGCAAGGTCGGCGGCCAGGAAAGCATACGCGGCTTCATTCTTGAAAAAGGCATGAAGGGCCTGACGGCACCGAAGATCGAGGGCAAGATGAGCCTGCGCGCCTCCATCACCGGCGAGATCGTGATGGACGACGTGTTCGTGCCCGAAGCCAACCTGCTGCCGAACGTGAGCGGCCTGAAGGGCCCGTTCGGCTGTCTGAACAAGGCGCGCTACGGCATCGCCTGGGGCGCCCTGGGAGCGGCAGAAGACTGCTGGTTCCGCGCCCGACAGTACACCCTGGACCGCGTGCAGTTCGGCCGCCCGCTGGCACAGAACCAGCTGATCCAGAAGAAGCTGGCCGACATGCAGACCGAGATCACCCTGGGTCTGCAGGCCTGCCTGCGTGTGGGCCGGCTGATGGACGAGGACAAAGCCGCGCCGGAGATGATTTCGCTGATCAAGCGCAACAGCTGCGGCAAGGCGCTCGACATTGCCCGCATGGCACGCGACATGCATGGCGGCAACGGCATCCATGACGAATACCACGTCATCCGCCACATGATCAATCTGGAAACCGTGAACACCTACGAAGGCACGCACGACGTGCACGCCCTGATCCTGGGCCGCGCCCAGACGGGTTTGCAGGCGTTTTACTGACCGTCCCCGCACGGGTGCTGCTGGCTGAGAGATGCCGCCCATGGACCTCGGCGCACTCAAACCCCTGTTGAGCGCACTGGCGATGCCGCCTGCATCGCTGCTGCTGCTCGCCGGTGTGGGGCTGTGGATGGCGATGCGCAAACGGCGCGGCGGCCTGGGACTGACGGCTTTGTCCCTCGCCTTGCTGGCCGCGCTCAGCTGCCACGGCACGGCGGTGTGGCTGGCAGGCCATGCCCTGCCGCAGTTCCCACCCTTGAGCCTTCCCCATCTGCAGACTGGCAAGGTGCAGGCCATCGTGGTGCTGGGCGGTGGTGTGTTGCCGCAGGCACCCGAGTACGGCGACGCCCAGCCCAACACCCACACCGCCGCCCGGCTGCGCTACGGCCTGTGGCTGGCGCGCCAGACTGGCTTGCCGGTAGCGTTCAGCGGCGGTTACGGCTGGGCGGCCAACGGCGCGCAGGCCCGCTCCGAGGCTGACGTGGCCGCCCGCATGGCCTGGCAGGCGCACGGCCTGCGCCTGCGGTGGAGCGAAGGCCGGTCGCGCGACACCAGCGAAAACGCGCAACTGCTGGCGCCGCTGCTGAAACGGGACGGCGTGCAGCGCATTGCCCTGGTGACCGACGCCTCGCACATGGCGCGCGCGGTCCTCGCCTTTGAGCGCACCGGCCTGACCGTGCTGCCCGCCCCGGTGGACTACACCCTGCCGTTCCAGCGTGACCTGCTGGAATGGACGCCATCGGCCAGCGGCCTGCTGGCGTCGCGCCAGGTACTGCATGAACTGCTGGCCCTGTGGGTGGGGCGCATCCTCCCCGTTTAGCCGGGCGCGACATGCGCTTTACCGGGCTTTTACCTGGGCCGGGCCTCCTTCCCTGCGAGTCCGTGTAGGCTCGACGAAATGTCCAGGCCATGGCCTTGGGTTGACGGTCCCCAGGCTGCGCGATATATTACTAACCAGTCAGTCAGTAACCATGTCTCTTTCCAAACTTTTTTGCGACAACACCGGCAGCGCCGCCGCCAAACGCGAACGCCGCAAGGAAGCCCGTCCAGGCGAACTGCTCGATGCTGCGCTGGACCTGTTTGTGGAAAAAGGTTTTGCTGCCACGAGGTCGGAGGAAGTGGCCGCCCGCGCGGGCGTGTCCAAGGGCACGCTGTTTCTTTATTTTCCCAGCAAGGAAGAGCTGTTCAAGGCGGTGGTGCGCGAGAACATTTCGGGCCGCTTCACCGAGTGGCGCGCTGAGCTCGATGTGTTCGAGGGCAGCACCGCGGACCTGCTGGCCTATTGCATGACCAGCTGGTGGGAGCGGGTGGGCGCCACGCGTGCCTCCGGCATCACCAAGCTGATGATGAGCGAGGCCAGAAACTTTCCCGACATCGCCCTGTTCTACCAACAGGAAGTCATCATGCCGGGGCAGTCGCTGATCCGGCGCATCCTGCAGCGCGGCATCGACCGCGGCGAGCTGCAGCCCATGGACCTGGATTACGCGGTGTACGCCGTGGTGGCGCCGATGATCTTCCTGATCCTGTCCAAGCACTCGGCCGGCGTGTGCGTTCGGGCCGACCTCGAACTCGACCCGCAGAAATACATCCAGTCGCAGCTCCAGACGATTCTTTATGGACTCAGCACGCCGTCGGCCGCGCTCGCCGCCGGGCAGCGCATGGCGACAGCCACGGCACCCCACAGCCAAAAGGCCCTGTCATGAAACGCTGGATGGCATGGGGCCTGGCTGCGCTGGTGGTGTTGCTGGTGGTGGGCGGTGTGCTGCGCGCCCTGTCAGCCCGTCAGGCGCAGCAGCAGGCCCTGGCCGTGGCCAGCGCGTCGGGAGCCGTCGGATCAGTGGAGCTGGCCGAGACCGACGTGGTCAAAGCCACCACCCGCGAGGTGCTTCAGGGCCTGCCCGTATCGGGTGCGCTCAGGGCGGTGAACTCAGCACTGATCAAGGCCCGCGTCGCCGGTGAGCTGCAGGGCCTCACGGTGCGTGAAGGGGACACGGTCAAGGCCGGCCAGGTGATTGCGCGCATTGATGCCAGCGAGTTCCAGTCGCGCGTCCGGCAGGCCCGCGACCAGGCAGACTCGGCCAAGGCCCAGGTGGATGTGGCGCAGCGCCAGTACGACAACAACAAGGCACTGGTTGACCAGGGCTTCATTTCGAAAACCGCGCTGGACACGTCCCTCGCCAACCTCAACGCGGCCCGATCGAGCTACAAGGCGGCGCAGGCCGCCACCGACATCGCCGGCAAGTCGCTGGACGACACCGTGCTCAGGTCGCCGATTGCCGGCCAGGTGTCGCAGCGCCTGGCGCAACCCGGCGAGCGGGTGGGCATTGACGCCAAGATCGTGGAGATCGTGGACCTGGGCCAGCTCGAGCTGGAGGCAGCCCTGAGCGCCGCCGAATCGATGGACGTGCGCGTGGGCCAGACGGCAGCGCTGCAGATGGAGGGCAGCCGCCTGCCGGTGCAGGCCACCGTGGTGCGCATCAACCCGAGCGCGCAGGCCGGCAGCCGCAGCGTGCTGGCCTATCTGCGCATCAACAACCCGGCCGCCGCGGCGGGTGCACCCCAGCTGCGCCAAGGCCTGTTTGCGCAAGGCACGCTCGGCACGGCACGGACGTCCCTGCGGGTGGTGCCTGTCAGCGCGGTGCGCACCGACAAGCCGTCGCCGTATGTGCAGACGGTCGAGAACGGCCAGGTACTTCATCGCAGCGTGCAAACAGGCCAGCGCGGCAGCGTGGAGGACCTCGCCCCGCCTGCCGCAGGCACCGCCTCTGCTGCGGAACCCGTGGTCGGCGTCACAGGCCTGCCGGAAGGCGCGCTGGTGATCCGCGGCGCGGCCGGCCCCTTGCGCGAAGGCACCAGGGTGCGCTTCACCGCCTTGACGGCAGCGCCTGCGCAGTTGCCCGCCAGCAGCAAACCCGCCCCCTGAGGCAACCGCCGCATGTGGTTTACCCAGGTCAGCCTCAAGAACCCGGTCTTCGCGACCATGGCCATGCTGGCCATCGTGGTGCTGGGTTTGTTCTCGTACCAGCGCATGCAGGTCGACCAGTTCCCCAACATCGACTTTCCCGTGGTGGTCATCACGGCCGAGTACCCCGGCGCCTCGCCGGAAATCGTTGAAAGCGAAGTCACCAAGAAAATCGAGGAAGGCGTCAACTCGATCGCCGGCATCAACGCGCTGACCTCGCGCAGCTACGAAGGCCAGTCGGTCGTCATCATCGAATTCCAGCTCTACATCGACGGCCGCCGCGCCGCCGAAGACGTGCGCGAGAAGATCTCGGCCATCCGCCCCACCCTGCGCGACGAGGTCAAAGAGCCACGCGTGCTGCGCTTCGACCCGGCCAGCCGTTCCATCTGGTCGGTCGCCGTGTTGCCGGATACGGCCGCTGCCAATCCGGCAGTCCAGTCCATGTCTGCTGTGTCGCTCACCAACTGGGCCGACCAGGTGCTCAAGAGGCGGTTGGAGAATGTGCGGGGCGCAGGCTCGGTCACGCTGGTGGGCGGCACCAAGCGCGAGATCAATGTGTACCTGAACCCGCAGGCCATGGAGTCGCTGGGCATCAGTGCCGACCAGGTGGTGGCTGCGGTGCGCAATGAGAACCAGGACCTGCCGGTTGGTGCGATCCGTGCGCCGGACCAGGAGCGCGTCGTCAAGATCGACGCCCGCATGCAACGGCCCGAGGATTTCGGAAAAATCATCGTGGCGCGCAAAGGCGGCACGGCCATTACCGTGGATCAGGTCGCCCGCGTGACGGACGGCGCGCAGGAGGTCGAGAGCCTGGCGCTTTACAACGGCCAGCGCACGCTGCTGCTGACGGTGCAGAAGGCACAGGACGAGAACACCATCAGCGTGGTGGACGGCCTGAACAAGGCGGTGGCAGACCTGCGCACCCAGTTGCCGCCCGGCGTGCGGCTGGAGCTGATTGCCGACGGCTCCCGGCCCATCCGCGTGGCGGTGGAAAACGTGCGCCGCACGCTGATCGAGGGCGCCCTGCTCACAGTGCTGATTGTTTTTCTGTTCCTCAACTCCTGGCGCTCCACCGTCATCACCGGGCTGACGCTGCCGATTTCCATCATCGGCACCTTCCTGTTCATGAACCTGTTCGGCTTCACCATCAACATGATCACGCTGATGGCGCTGTCGCTGTGTGTGGGCCTGCTGATTGACGACGCGATCGTGGTGCGCGAGAACATCGTGCGCCACGTGCAGATGGGCAAAGCGCCCTACCAGGCCTCGCTGGACGGCACGCAGGAAATCGGCCTGGCCGTGCTGGCCACCACGTTTTCCATCGTCGCGGTGTTCCTGCCGATCGGCTTCATGGGCGGCATCATCGGCAAGTTCTTCCACGAGTTCGGCATCACCATCGTGGCGGCGGTGCTGATCTCGATGTTTGTCAGCTTCACGCTGGACCCGATGCTTTCGAGCATCTGGCACGACCCGGCCATCCACGCACACGGCAAAGGCGGCGGCCACCCGGCCGGCCCGCCCAGCTTCTATGACCGCACCATCGGCCGCGTCACCGGCTGGTTTGACCGTGCCACCGACTCGCTCAGCGACACCTACCAGGGCATCCTGCGCTGGGCCCTGGGCCACAAGCTGGCCACGCTGGCCGCCGCCCTGGTGATTTTTGTGACCAGTATTTTCATGGTGCCGCTGCTGGGAACCGAGTTCGTGCCCAAGGCCGACTTCTCGGAAACCACCGTCAACTTCTACACGCCGGTGGGCTCCTCGCTGGAGGCCACCGAAGCCAAGGCGCGCCAGGTCGAGGCCATCATCCGCGAGCTGCCGGAAGTACGCTACACGCTGGCCACCATCAACACCGGCAATGCGCAGGGCAAGATGTACGCGAGTCTCTACGTGCGGCTGGTGGACCGCAAGGCACGCAGCCGCAGCGTGGACCAGATGTCGGGCGTGCTGCGCGACCGCCTCAGGGAGGTTCCCGGCATCACCGTCACGCAGGTGGGCCTGCTCGACGCTGTCGGCGGCAACAAGCAGGTCGAGTTCTCGCTGCAAGGCCCCGACCTCAAGGAACTGGAACGCCTGGCGCGGCAGATCACCGAGCGTGTTCGCACCATTCCCGGCCTGGTCGATCTGGACTCCAGCGTGAAGGCCGACAAGCCGGTGATCCAGGTGGATGTGCGGCGCGATGCGGCGTCAGACCTGGGCCTGTCGGTCTCGCAGATAGGCAACGCGCTGCGCACGCTGGTGGCCGGTGAGACCGTGGGCAACTGGCGCGCGCCGGATGACCAGACCTACAACGTCAATGTGCGGCTGGCCCCCGGGGCACGCAACGCGCCGCAGGATCTGGAGCGCCTGCCCTTCATGACCGGCCAGGGCAGCAACGCCGACGGCAGCGCCCGCGTGGTACGGCTCAACCAGGTCGCCAGCGTGAGGGAATCCACCGGCCCCAACCAGATCAACCGGCGCGACCTGACCCGCGAAGTGGCCATCAACGCCAACGTGTACAACCGCTCGGCCGGCGAGGTGTCGGCCGACATCCGTGGGGTGCTGGACCATTTCAACCTGCCGCCCGGTTACCGCTACCAGTTCAGCGGCTCGACCAAGAACATGGCCGAGTCCTTCGGCTACGCGGTGTCGGCGCTGGTGATGGCCGTGCTGTTCATCTACATGATCCTGGCCAGCCAGTTCAAGAGCTTTCTGCAGCCGCTGGCGCTGATGACCTCGCTGCCGCTGACGCTGATCGGCGTGGTGCTGGCCCTGCTGCTGTTCCGCTCGACGCTCTCGATGTTCTCCCTCATCGGCGTGGTGATGCTGATGGGGCTGGTCACCAAGAACGCCATCCTGCTGGTGGACTTTGCCATCCGCATGCGGGCCGACCAGCTCGACGTGGACGGCCGCCGCGTGCCCGGCATGGGCCGCAGCGAGGCCCTGCTGCACGCCGCCAGGGTCCGGCTGCGCCCCATCCTGATGACTACGCTGGCGATGATTTTCGGCATGGTGCCGCTGGCCTTCGCGCTGACCGAGGGGTCCGAGCAGCGCGCCCCCATGGGGCAGGCCGTGATCGGCGGCGTCATCACGTCCTCGCTGCTGACCCTGGTGGTGGTGCCGGTCACCTACTGCTACCTGGACGACCTGGCCCAGTGGTTCAGGCGGCGGTTTGCCGCCCGGACCGTGCCGGCGGCCGCTCCTTCCGCGCTGGCCGCCACCTTGCCCGAGCACGCCGCCGCCGTCACGCCGCACCGCTAAAATCAACGGTTGACATCCATGCGCTCCCCCTCTCACGAAGCTCCCGAAGTACGCCTCGCCGCGGCTTCGGCATCACACAGGTCCACCATGAACTACGAACAAGCCCGTTTCAACATGATCGAGCAGCAGATCCGCCCCTGGGAAGTGCTGGACACCCAGGTGCTCTCCCTGCTGGCCGTGGTCAAACGCGAAGACTTCGTGCCGCTGGCCCACAAGGCCCTGGCCTTTGTCGACATGGAAATTCCGCTGCCGCCCCAGAGCAACCCCGGCCAGTGCATGCTCGCGCCCAAGGTCGAGGCCCGCATCCTGCAGGAACTGGCGGTGCAAAAACATGAAAAAGTGCTGGAGATCGGCGCAGGCTCCGGCTACATGGCTGCCTTGCTGGCACACCGGGGCCAGCAGGTGATCTCGCTGGAGATCGACCCCGAACTGGCCCAGATGGCCAGGGACAACCTGCAGAAGGCCGGCATCTACAACGCCGAGGTCCGTACGGGCGACGGCGCCGCCAACCTGGCACAGGCCGTCTCCAGCAACGACCCCCTGCGCGGCCCGTTTGACGTGATCGTGCTGAGTGGCTCGGTGGCCGAGGTGCCCGCTTCCCTGCTGTCCATGCTCAAGGTGGGCGGGCGGCTGAGCGCCATCGTCGGTTTCGAGCCGGTGATGCGTGCCACGCTGGTGACCCGTGTTGGCGAAGACGCCTGGCGCACCACGCAAGCCTGGGACACCGTGGCACCGCGCCTGCTGAACTTTCCGGAACCGTCCAGATTCAGCTTCTGAGCTGAGCCGCCCGTCCACGCTCCTGAACGTTCTCCCATTCCACACCCACCGAAAGCGCCCGTCGATGATTGACCAACTGAGCCCTTCCGATTTCCCGGCGTGGCGCGACAGCGCAGGCGCAGCAGCCCTGCCGGTGGTGCTGGACGTGCGCGAACCGTGGGAGCTGCAAACCGCCTCGGTGCGGGAAGACGGCTTTCGCCTGGTGCACATTCCGATGCGTGAGGTGCCGGCGCGGCTGGCGGAACTCCAGGACGCGGCTGGCGGCACGGCGCAGCCCATTGCCTGCCTCTGCCACCATGGCATGCGCAGCCTGCAAGTCGCAAACTACCTGCGGCAAAGCGGCTTCACCGGTGTGGTCAACCTGCAGGGGGGCATAGATGCCTGGTCGCAGCAGCTGGACCGCTCGGTGCCCGCCTACTGAATGAAAGCAGGAAGCTGCCACAGCCAGCCCCACCTGCCACTGATTTTCTGATTCACTCTTCTTCAGGGATGCCTATGACCACGCCAATCCTCACCCCGGCGCGATTCCAGCCGAAGGCACAGCCCGGGCTGTTGCCCCTGTCGCTGGCCATCGCCTGCGCGTGGATGGTGCTGGCGCCTGCCGCCCATGCCCAAAGTCTGGTGGATCTGTACGAATCGGCCCGCTCCTTCGATGCCACCTACCAGTCGGCCAGGCTGCAGTACGAGGCCAACCTGGCCAGGGCAGACCAGGCCAAGGCAGGCATCCTGCCTACGGCGGGTATTTCCGCCAATGCCTCACGCATCGGATTCGAGAACACCAACCCGGTCACCAACCAGAACTTCAATCAGCAAAGCGCCACACTGACAGCCACCCAGCCGCTGTACCGACCGGGCAACTGGGCGGCCTACGAACAGGGTCTCAAGCAGGTCGCACAGGCCAAAGCGCAGCTCGACGCCGCCGAGCAGGACCTGATCGTGCGTACCAGCCAGGCCTATTTCGACGTGCTGGCCGCGCAGGACACCTTGACGTTTGTGCAGGCACAAAAGGCCGCCGTGGCCGAGCAGCTGGCCTCGGCCAAGCGCAACTTCGAGGTCGGCACGTCCACCATCACCGATACCCGGGAGGCGCAAGCGCGCTACGACCTGGTGATTGCCCAGGAGATTGCCGCCGAGAACGACCTGCGCGTGAAAAAGATCGCGCTGGACCAACTGGTGGGCAAACCGGAGTCGCAGCCCAAGCCGCTGCTGGCACCGGTAGCCCTGCCTGCAGTGACCCCCGCCGACGTGAATGCATGGGTGCAGCAATCTGAAGGTGTGCACCCCAGCATCCGCCAGGCGCTCTCAAATCTGGAAATCGCCGAACTGGAAGTGAACAAGGCCGAGGCTGGCCACAAGCCCACGCTGGACGTGACCGCCAGCTACAACGCCACACGCAACCCCAGCGGTTCGGCCCAGAGCGGCATCACCTCGCGCACCAACACCAGCAGCATCGGCCTGGTGCTCAACGTGCCGCTGTTTGCGGGCTTTTCCACGCAAAACCGCGTGCGTGAAACCCTGTCGCTGCGCGACAAGGCCCAGAGCGACCTCGAAGGCGCCCGCCGCACCGTGGCGCAGGCCACGCGCACCGCCTACTTCGGCGTGATCTCCGGCCAGGGGCAGGTCAAGGCGCTCGAAGCAGCGGAGCTCTCCAGCCAGAGCGCACTCGAGGCCAACAAGCTGGGCTACCAGGTGGGCGTGCGCATCAACATCGACGTGCTCAACTCGCAAAGCCAGTTGTTCCAGACCAAGCGCGACCTGGCGCAGGCGCGCTACAACGTCCTGCTGGGCGACCTGAAGCTGCGCCAGGCCAGCGGCACGCTGATGCCGGACGACCTTCTCAAGATCAACGCCCTGCTCGCCAAATAAACCCGGCCGCCCACAGCGACTAGCCCGCACCATGCTGATGCCTGCAGATGCCATCCCCTTGCCCATCGAGGCTGAACGCGTCACCGAGCCACCGCGCGAGGTGCCCGTCGGCCCGAGCTTCGAGCTGATCGAAGAGACCACCTGGGAGGCCCTGAAGGCCTCGGGACGCCGCTGGCCGTTTGCGCGGCCGGTGCTCGTCAAGGGCGGTGTGAAGCACTGGCCGGCCTTCAGCCAATGGTCGTTCGAGCACCTGGCGAAGGTGTGCGAAAGCCAGGGCTCGGAGGCCCCGGTGAAATTCACCGACGGGCTGGTCGAGCAGGGCGTGACCAAGGGCCGCCCTTTTTTGCCGGTGGCACCCTATCTGCGCGAGCTCGGCAAGGCAGCGCTGAAACCCGCCGACCCGGAAGCCGGCCTGCTGACACTGGCGCGCCTGGCCCATCTCCGCGAGCGACCGGGCGAGCGCTTCCACCTGAACTGGGCGCACATGCAGTCCTTCCGGCCCACCACGCTGTACCTTGCCCAATGGGACATCCTGCAGAAATTCCCCGAGCTGCGCCAGGACCTGCGCATCAAAAGCCTGTGGCCCGGCATGCGCATGACCTGGGAATACGTCTTCATGGGCCCGGCCAATACCGTCACCGGCCTGCACAATGATTTCCCGCACAACTGGTTCACCCAGCTCACCGGCACCAAGGAATTCATCCTGTTCCCGCCGGACCAGCGCGCGCACATGTGCCCTGCCCGGAAATACGACTGGGGCGCCACGCTGAGTGACATCAATGTCTCACGCCTGCCCGGGCAGCCGCAGGAACTGGCGTCGTTCGAAAAGGCCCACGGGATTTATGCCAGGGTAGAGGCCGGCGACGCCCTCTTCGTGCCGCGCCGCACCTGGCATTCGGTGGTGTCGCGCGAGCCGTCCATCAGCCTGGGCATGTTCGGCCTGACGCCCTGGGAGGTCGCCACCGGCGGCGCCTGGGCCACGCTGCGCGACTGGGCGCATCACTTGCGCCTGTATGCCTGGGGCAATTGCACCTGCCACCAGGTGTTGTCGAAACGCGAGGGCTGAAGCTCAGGCCTGAAGCTGTTTCAGGTCGGTCCACAGCCTTGAAAACACGGCACGCCAGTCATTCCTCCGGGTTTGCCGGTACAGCCTGACGCTGGGGTACCAGGGACTGTCGTCCCGGCCCAGCAGCCAGCGCCAATCGGGCACCAGGGGCAGCATCACCCAGGTTCTTTTCCCCAAGGCACCGCTCAGATGGGCGACGCTGGTGTCCACACTGATCACCACGTCCATCAGCTCGCACAGGGCGGCCGTGTCGGAAAAGTCCTGAAGCTGGCCGCCGAAGTGCAGGATATGGCTGTGGCGCTCCAGCACCAACGCGTCCGCGGGCCGCACCTCCTTCTGCAGGCTCACATACTGGTGATGAACCGGCAGATGCTGCAGCAGTGCGGACAGCAGGATGCTGCGATGACGGTCGTTCTCGTGAGCCGGATTGCCGCTCCAGGCCAGGCCCACGCGCAGCCGGGTCCTGTCTCCCGATCTGTCATCCAGTTTCCCGCGCCAGACCTCCACCTTGCGCGCATCGGCCCGCAGGTATCGCTCGCCCGAAGGGATGGTCTGGAGGTCCGTGTGGAAGGCCTGCGGCAGGCTGAGCAAGGGGCAATACCAATCAAACGGCGGCAGTGGATCACCCTTCACCACAATGCGGGAGATGCCCGGAAGATCCTTCAGCAAGGCGGCAAGGGACACCGGCACCTGCAGCAGCACCTGGGCACCACGCGCTGCCAGCAGGTTGGCGTAGCGGGAGAACTGCAGGAAGTCGCCAAAGCCCTGCTCACCGAACAGCAGCAGTGTCTTGCCGGCCAGCGGCTCGCTGCCGTTCCAGCGCGGCTGGGAAAACGCCGGCCGGTAAGGCAGCGAGGCCGGCACGCGCCACCGCGACTCGTACAGTTCCCAGCCCTGCCGGAAGTCACCCTGGAGCAGAAGCACGAGGGACTTGTTGATCTGCGCTTCCGGGTAGTCCGGCTGCAGCGCAAGGGCCTGGTCATAGCTGGCCACCGCCGCATCCAGTTGCCCGAGCTCGAACAGCGAGATGCCGCGGTTCACATGGGCATCGGCATAGCCGGGCCGGATGCGAAGGGCCTGGTCGTAGCTGGCCAACGCCGCTTCCAGGTGGTTCTGCTGATACAGGGTCACGCCCCGGTTCACCAGCGCCCGCGCATACTGCGGCCGGATCGCGAGCGCCTGGTCGTAGCTGGCCAAGGCTTCGTCCAGGCGTTTGAGCTCCCTGAGCACATTGCCCCGGTTGTAGTGCGACTCGGCATGGCCGGGCCGCAGGGCGATCGCCTGGTCGTAGGCGGCCAGAGCCGGCTCCCGCTGCTGCAGTTCTGCCAGCACCAGTGCACGGCCGAAATGCGATTCGGCATCGTGGGCGCGCAGCGCAATCGCGCGGTCATAGCTGGCCAGCGCCGCATCCGGCTGCTGCAGTTGCCTGAGCGCGTGGCCCCGGTTGAGATGGGCCTCGGCAAAGTCGGGCTTGAGCGCAATCGCCTGGTCGTAGCTGGCGATGGCCGCCGCCAGCTGGCCGAGCTGCACCTGCGCCAGTCCGAGATTGGAATGAAACGCGGCCTGGCGAGGCTGAAGCGAAATGGCGCGGTCTATCAGGGCCACGGCTTCGGCAGCCCGGTCCGTCTGGAAAGCCAACACACCCGCCAGATGCAAGGCGTCCACATGGTCGGGGTGGAGCTGGAGGATGCCCTCGTACACAGCCCGTGCCTCGGGGTGCCGCCCCTGCTGGTGAAGAGCCAGCCCCTGCTGGAGCCTGGCCTGCAAGTGCGCTGCCAGGGCAGGCGGCACAAAGACCACCCGGCTGGAAGGCGTGGTGTCAGCCTTCAAGACCGGCTCCGCTCAGGCAGGCCTGCAGCGCAAGCAGGGTGCGCGCCGTCGCCCCCCGGTTCCGCTCGGCAAATGCCAGGCCAGCCCGGGCTGCGCGCGTTTGCGCTGCGGGATCGGCCATCATCTGCAGGGCTGTGCGCAGCGCGGCGTCCATGCCGGGGACGCGGATGGCCGCACCGGCTGCTTCGGCCAGCTCCGCGGCATCGGCAAAATTGAAGGTGTGCGGACCCATGACCACCGGGCAGCCGCAGGCAGCAGCCTCAATGAGGTTTTGCCCGCCCACCGGTGCAAAACTTCCGCCGAGCAGGGCCGCCTGGCTCATGGAATAGTAAAGCGCCATCTCACCGAGGGAGTCGCCGAGCCACACATCGGCCGCCATGGCGTCTTCGCTTTGTGAAGGACCGTCGGCCCAGGTGGAGCGACGCGACACCGTGAGCCCGCGCGCCTGCGCCAGTGCGGCCACTTCATCGAAGCGCTGCGGGTGGCGCGGCACCACCAGGCAATGAGGCCGGGGGGGCACCGACGCCGCGGCAGCCGCTGGTGCTGGTGCTGCCGCCTGGAGGGCGTCGAACAGTTGGGCCTCCTCGCCCTCGCGCGAGCTGGCGAACATGAGGACCGGTCGCAGCAGCGATTCACGCCAGGCCTGGCCCCGTGCGCACTGTGCTGCGTCGGGCGTGGCATCGAACTTCAGGTTACCGAAAACGCCCGTGACGTGCGCACCGGCCTGGCGGAAACGGCGGGCATCGTCATCCGTCTGCGCATACACCGCAGCCAGCGCACCGTACGCCGGCATGGACAGGGGTGCGATGCGCAGCGCCTGTTGCAGCGACTTGTCGGACAGGCGGCCGTTCACCAGCACCAGAGGCACCACCAGCGTTCCGGCCACAGCCATGAGGTTGGGCCAGATTTCGGTTTCCATCAACAGGCCGGCGCGCGGCTTGAAGTGCGTCAGGAAGCGCTGCACCGCCCCCACACTGTCCCAGGGCTGCCAGACCTGCACATCGCCGGGCTGCAGCAGTGCCGCGCCTTCGCTGCGCCCGGTGGCGGTGCCGTGGGTGAGCAGAATGCGGATGCCGGGATGCCGCTGGCGCAAGGCCTTGAGCAAGAGGCCGGCCGTGCGGGTTTCGCCCAGCGACACGGCATGCACCCACACCAGTTCAGAGCGGATTTCTGCCGGCTGCGTGTAATGCCCGAATCGCTCTTCCACACCCTGCAGATAACCCGGCTCGACCCTGCCGCGCCTGGCCAGCTTGCGCCGCAGCAGCGGCTGGCCCAGCCACATCAACAGCGAATAAAGGCGCAGCGCCATGGCATCCATCACGCAGGCACCTTCCGCGCCGGCACGGCACGGCAGGCCTGCCACGCGCGCCACACGGCATCGACGGTCGGCACCGGTTGCGCGTACACGCTGCGCTGCCGTCCGCCGTCCATCATCGCGTCAGGACCGGTACGCCAGGCCGTGTCGAAGTTGTAGATCTGCACATGGGGCAGATCGAGTGCGACGGCGATATGGCTCACACCGCTGTCGACACCGATCACGCCTTGACTGCCCGCAAGTTGTGCCGACAGCGCATCGAGCGCCAGCAGCGGCCACAGCACCACCGGTGCAGCCTGTGCCGGTGAATTCAGCGTCTGCGTGATGCCCTCACGGATGGCCTGGCTGGTGGCCAGTTCGCGGGCATTGCCATGCGCCAGCGCCAGCGCAAAACCGTCGGCCATGAGCCGCTCACCCAGCGCCACCCAGTGCGCGAGAGGCCACTCCTTGTCTGCACGCGACGTGCCGTGCACCAGCACCACGGTGGGACGGGAAGCGTTGTCGGATGCCAGGCGAGCCATCGGCGGCTTCAGCCCGAAATCGGCAGCGCCCTGCAGGGTGTAGCCCAGGGCGCGTGCGGCCAGCTCGCGTGAGCGTTGCACGGCGTGGATGCGTGGCGTCACGGCAATCGCCACATCAGCCACCCAGCGCGTGGGCGCCTCATAGCCGGAGCCATCGGTCTGGTTGGCAAGGGCGTAACGTTTGCCTGTCGGTGTCAGCATGGCCAGACGTGCGATCAGTGCGGACTTGGCTAACCCTTGCAGGTCGATGACGGCGTCGTAGGAAGTGCGCTGCAGGTCCTGCCGGAAATGGCGCCACTCGGCGCGCGTGGCAGCCAGCCAGAAGGATTTGCGCCAGCGCCGGATCTCGCACGGAATGACGCGATGCACGCCGGGGCACAGCGCGATCAGCGGCGCGAACGATTTCTCCACCACCCAATCCACCTGCGCCTCCGGCAGCGCCGCGTGGATGTCCTGCACCACCGGCAGCGCATGCACCACATCGCCGAGCGATGACAGCTTGACCAGAAGTATTTTCACAAGTCACCCAAGAACAACCGGACCGAAAAGCTTGGGAGAGCTGTCTTCACCAGCCGGCGCCGCGGAACCGGCTGTGCCGGGCCGCAGGCGCAGCGCCCCCGCGGGGGGCAGCGCAGTACGCGAAGCGACAAGCGTCGGGGCACCATTTCTAATGGGCAGCGGCTGCAAAGCTCGCATCAGGTTTCACGGTGCGCAGCAGGGCCAGCATGTCGGCCTGGATACGCGCCAGGGCTTCGGGCGTCTGACCTTCAAAGCGCAGCACCAGGACCGGCGTGGTGTTGGAAGCGCGGATCAGCCCGAAACCGTCCGGCCAATCCACACGCACGCCGTCGATGGTTGAAATTTTGGCGGGGGCGGCAAAGCGCGCAGCCTTCGTCAGCGCCTCCACCACCATGTGCGGTTCACCTTCCTGGCAAGGCACGTTCAATTCCGGCGTGCTGAAGCTCGTGGGCAAGGCATTGAGCACCACGCCCGCATCGGGTGAACGGCTGAGGATCTCCAGCAGACGGGCACCCGCGTAGGTACCATCGTCAAAGCCGTACCAGCGTTCCTTGAAGAAGATGTGGCCGCTCATCTCCCCGCCCAGCGGGGAGTCGACTTCCTTCATCTTTGCCTTGATGAGCGAGTGGCCAGTCTTGAACATCAGCGGCACGCCGCCGGCCGCCTCGATTTCCGGCGCCAGGCGCTGGGAGCATTTCACGTCGAACAGGATGGTGCCGCCGGGCACGCGCGACAGCACATCACGGGCGAACAGCATCATCTGCCGGTCAGGGTAGATGTTCTGGCCGTCCCGGGTGACGATGCCCAGCCGGTCGCCGTCACCGTCGAAAGCCAGACCCAACTCGGCGCCGCCGCTTTGCAAGGCCTTGATGAGGTCCTGCAGGTTCTCGGGCTTGCTCGGGTCGGGGTGGTGGTTGGGAAAGTTGCCGTCCACCTCGCTGAAAAGCTCGGTCACCTCACAGCCGAGCGCACGGAAAATCGCCGGCGCCGAGGCACCGGCAATGCCGTTGCCGGAATCAATCACGATCTTCATCGGCCGCGCCAGGGTGATGCCGCCCACAATGCGTTCACGGTAAGCCTGTTCCACGTTCACGGCAGTGATCTGCCCGGCCCTCTCCGGCATGGTCCAGTCCTCGGCCTCCATCGCTCGGCGCAGGGCCTGGATTTCCTCACCGTAAATGGCGCGGCCGGCCAGCACCATCTTGAAGCCGTTGTAGTCCTTGGGGTTGTGGCTGCCGGTGACCTGGATGCCTGAACGCGCCAGCGTGTTGGCCGCAAAGTAAAGCATCGGCGTGGTGACCATGCCCACATCCAGCACCTCCACGCCGACGGCGGCCAGGCCGCGCATCAGCGCACTGGCGAGGCCTGGCCCGCTGAGCCGGCCGTCGCGCCCCACGGCCACCAGGCGCTCGCCCTCGGCGCGCGCGGCCATGCCGAACGCCTTGCCCAGCGCAAAGGCCAGGTTCTCGTCAATGCCGGAAGGCACCACGCCGCGAATGTCGTAGGCCTTGAAAATGGATGCGCTCACTTGCATGGAGAGGTCTTTGGCGGGTAGAAATGAATCTGCGGATTGTAGGCTGCGGGGCCTGGACGGGCATGTCCGGAAATGGCTGGTGCGGACAGGCCATCGCCGTATGATTCTTCCCATGCCAGCCGATCGCACCGCACTCCCCGTCGCCGCCACCGACACAGCGACAGACGACGCCCGTTATCTGGCGCTGAAAGCACGCGATGCGCGCTTCGATGGCAGCTTTTTCACTGGCGTCACCTCCACCGGCATCTACTGCCGCCCGGTCTGCAGCGTGAAAACACCGCGTCGCGAAAACTGCCGCTTCTTCGGCTTGGCCGCCCAGGCCGAGAGCGCGGGTTTCAGGCCCTGCCTGCGCTGCCGGCCCGAGCTGGCACCGCAGTCGGTGGTGTGGTCGATTCAGGACGCCTCATACATCCTGGCGCACCAAGCGGCGCGCTTGCTGGACGCACCAGAAGCGCTGGGCGATGACCCACCCACCGTCGACAAACTCGCCGCGCGCCTGGGCGTGAGCGACCGGCATGTGCGGCGCATCTTCGAGGCGCAGTTTGGCGTCTCCCCGCTGCAATACCTGCAGACGCGCCGCCTGTTGACGGCCAAGCAGTTGCTGGCCGACACCTGCCTGCCCATCACGCAGGTAGCGCTGATCAGCGGCTTTGGCAGCGTGCGACGCTTCAATGCAGCCTTCCTTTCGCACTATGGCCTGAACCCGACACAGCTGCGGCGCCAGGGTGTACCCGTCGGCGGACAAGGCACGGCGGTGCGGCTGGGTTACCGGCCACCCTATGACGTGCCTGCCATGCTGCGCTTTTTCAGCCAGCGCGTGATCCATTCGGTGGAGTCGGTCACGCCAGAGGCGGCCATGCCGGGGATTCAGCGCACGGTCCGCATCGAGTCCGGCGGCCAGGTCCACGCCGGGTGGCTGGCCGTGGCCTTTGACACCGCACGGCATCAGCTGCTGTTGCGGGTGAGCGATTCGCTGCGCGAGGTGCTGCCGCTGGTGATCCGCCGCGTGCGCGCCACCTACGACCTGGACGCCGACCCGCAGGCCATCAATGCGGTGCTGCATGCCAGCTTCCCCGAAGGCAACGGGCTGCGGGTGCCTGGCGCACTGGACGGCTACGAGCTGGCCGTGCGCGCGGTGCTGGGCCAGCAGATCACCGTGGCGGCGGCACGCACGCTGGCGCAGCGCATGGTCGACCGCCTGGGCGAGGCAATTGAGACCCCGTGGCCTACGCTGAACCGGCTCTTTCCCTCACCCGCCGTGCTGGCCGCCGCCAGCGGCGACACGCTCGGACAACTGGGTATCGTCCGCCAGCGGCAGGCGGCCATCGTGGGCATTGCGAGCGCGGTGGCCAGCAAGCAATTGCAACTGCATGGCGGCGCCGATGTGCAGGCCACCATTGCGGCACTGAAGGCCCTGCCCGGCGTTGGCGACTGGACGGCCCAGTACATCGCCATGCGCGCCCTGCGCTGGCCAGACGCCTTCCCGGCGGGCGATGTGGCCCTGCACAAGGCCCTGGGCGTGCAGGGCCTGAAGCAGCCCGCGAAGGAAGCGGAAGCAGCCTCGCAGATCTGGAAGCCCTGGCGCAGCTACGCCGTGATCCGCGCCTGGAGCGGCACCCTGGCCAGCCCTGGAGACAGCCACTGATGCCGCCATGGAATCAATCCCGCCCGCCCATTTCATTGGACAAACCCGCCACGCCGCCGCACCATGGGCATCGAATGAATGGTGGCGCATGCAGAGATTCGGCCAGTCCCAACCTTGACACCCCACCATTCAAAGGTGACCCTGATGAAATTTGACAGCAGCATCGTCCAAACCACTTTCCAGAGCCCGCTCGGCACCATGATTCTGGCCGCCACGGACCAGGGCCTGGCCGGCGTCTGGTTCGAGGGCCAGCGGCATCTGCCGCCGCAACTGGCCCAGCCCGGCGTCTGGCCGGACAACGCCGACCATCCCGTGCTGCAGCAGGCCGTGGCGCAACTGCGCGAGTACTTTGCCGGCCAGCGCAGCCGCTTCGACCTGCCGCTGGATCTCACCGGCGGTACACCCTTCCAGCAATCGGTGTGGCAGGCGCTGCTGGCCATTCCGCAAGGCGCAACCACCAGCTACGGCACGCTCAGCAGCCGTATTGGCAAACCTTCCGCCGTGCGCGCTGTGGGCGCAGCCGTGGGCCGCAACCCGGTCAGCGTGATCGTCCCCTGCCACCGCGTGATGGGTGCGGACGGCTCCCTCACTGGTTACGCTGGCGGACTGGACCGCAAGACGGCCCTGCTCACGCTGGAAGGCGCATTGGAGGAGACCCTGGTTTGACCTCCCCCGCCACCCGCCTGGCGGCACCGGCTGCCGTGGCCGCCCCCAAAAGCTGGGTCACCGACTTTTCCTTGCTGGCGGCCATCTGGGGCTCGTCATTTCTCTTCATGCGCATCAGCGCGGTGGAGTTCGGCCCTCTGCCCACCGCCGCCGTGCGCGTGGCGATTGCCGCCCTCTTCCTGCTGCCCATCGTCTGGCTGCGCGGCCTGCTGCCCGAACTGCGCAGGAACTGGCGGCGGATTTTTCTCATCGGCATGCTGAACTCCGGCATACCCTTTGCCTGCTTCTCGTTCGCGCTGCTGTCCATCACCACCGGGCTGTCTGCCATCCTGAACGCCACGGTGCCGATGTTCGGTGCACTGGTGGCCTGGCTCTGGCTGAAGGACAAGCCCAGCGCCTCGCGCGTGCTGGGCCTGGTGATCGGCTTCGCCGGCGTGGCCATGCTGGCCTGGGACAAGGCCACCTTCAAGCCGGACGCCTCGGGCATCGCGCCCGGCTGGGCCGTGCTGGCCTGCCTGTTCGCCTGCGTGTGTTACGGCATCTCGGCCAGCTATACCAAGCGCTTTCTGGGCGGCTTGCCACCGCTGGTCACCGCCGCCGGCAGCCAGATGGGCGCCACGCTGGGCCTGGCGCTGCCTGCGGCGTGGCTGTGGCCGCCGCAGATGCCGGGCACGCACGCCTGGCTGGCCTTGCTGGCCGTCGGCGTGGTGTGCACGGGTCTCGCCTACATCCTTTTTTTCAGGCTGATTGAAAACGCCGGCCCTCCGCGGGCGCTGTCGGTGACCTTTCTGGTGCCGGTGTTCGCCGTACTGTACGGCGCGCTGTTCCTGGGGGAGTCTGTCACGCCGTGGATGCTGCTGTGCGCCGGGGTGATCGTCTGCGGCACGGCACTGTCCACCGGTCTGCTCAAGCTGTCAAGCCGACCAAAGGCTACTGCAGCACCCCAGCCACCACATTGATGCTGAGCGCCAGCACCAGCATGTTGAAGCCGAAGGACAGCACGCTGTGCAACAGCGTCAGGCGACGCATCGCGCGCGACGTGACCTGCACATCCGACACCTGGAACGTCATGCCCACCACGTGGGCGTAGTACAGGAAGTCGAAATAATCCGGGTCCAGCCCACCGGGAAACAGCAGCCCCGGGCCATCAGGCTCCCTGCGTTTTTCTTCCTGGTAATAGCGGTGGGCGTAGCGGAAGGCAAATATCGTCTGGATGAAGAGCCACGAGGCCGCGAGCGCCGCCAGTGACACGGCAATGTGCAGCGCCCGCTCGCTGCCACTGAGCCCTCTCGACTGCTGCATCATCACCGTGATCGCCGCCACGCACATGCCGGTGGACAGCAGCATCAGCAGAAACAGCACCACACTGGGCTCGTCCTGCGCCTGCGCCCGGGCGCGCGTGCGCCCGGCATCAAAGCGCACGCACAGCCACCAGGCCAGCAGCAGGTAGACCCCGATGCCGACACACCACCCCAGCAGGCCGCGGAACTGCCACACGGTGGGCAGCGGCAGGCCCGCCGTTGCCACGCCCGCCGCCAGCCCGATCAGCAGCCGCTGCAGCCCGGTGGTTTCAGACAGATGTTTGCGCATGGGGTGATTGTGGGGCCGAGCCGCATGCGAGCTCAAGAGTGCCACCCGCGGCTCACCGAATGGAGAGCGCCTGTTGAGGACAACCAGCCCGAAGGCAGCAACGGACCCGGGCGCTCCGCTATGCCCAGCTGTTCAATTTACGACGCTGCACACGTCATTTTCTGGCGCGGATCTTCATCAACTCATTCTGCGTTTCAATCCACAGGTCCATCCCCACGGTGGTGCCGATCTGGGCATAGACCTTGGTGAGCTTGTTGCGCATGCGCGAAGCCTCTCCCACGCCGAGGTCGTTGATTTGCATGCCCTTGGCGCGCAGGTCAGACATGGCCCTGGAGGCTTCATCACGCGTGTCCTTGCGCTCGAAGTCGCGACTGGCCTTCGCGGCGTCCATCAGGACCTTCTGCTCGTCCCTGGACAACTGGTCCCAGTACTTCTTGCTCACCATCACGATCCACGGGCTGTACACGTGGTTGGTCACGGTGAGGTACTTCTGCACCTCGTAGAACTTGCTCGACAGGATGGTGTTGTAGGGATTTTCCTGGCCGTCCACCGTGTTGGTTTCCAGCGCACTGAACAGTTCAGAGAAAGCCATGGGCACGGCGTTGGCGCCCAGAATCTTGAAGCTGTCCAGGTAGATGTTGTTCTGCATCACCCGCAGCTTCACACCGTCGAGGTCTTCCATCTTGACGACAGGACGCTTGCTGTTGGTGAGGTTGCGGAAACCGTTTTCCCAGTACACCAGGCCGACGAGACCCTTCTCCTGCAGCTTGGCCTTGACCTTCTCGCCGATGGGCCCGTCCAGCAGGGTGTCTGCCTCTTTGGCATTGGCAATCAGGAATGGCGTGTCCCACAAGGCCATCTCCCTGGTGATGCCGACCAGTGTGGCCGTGGATCCCACCATCATTTCCTGTGCACCGCCGATCAGGGCCTGCTGCATCTGCACATCCGAGCCGAGCGCCGCCGCTCCGATGGCACGGATCTTCATTTTTCCGCCGGAGGCCTTTTCTACGGCATCGGCGAACACCTTGGCGGCGCGGCCCTGGTTGCTTTGTTCATTGAGTCCATAGCCGAAGCGGATGAGGCGGGGCTTGATGTCCTGCGCCACGGCGGCGACGGAGGCAGCGAGTGTGGCTGCCGCAGCGGCGGCAACGAGGGTACGGCGTAGCAGTGTCATGGAAAGTCTCCTGGTTGGTTTGGCGGGGGTTGTATGAAAACAGCAGGCGGTCAGCGCATCCAGTGAACCGGTGCGATGACGATTTGCGGAAAGACGACGAAAAGCGCGAGGATCAGCAGGTACGTGACGAGAAAGGGATTCACGCCTTTGACGACCTGGTGCATGGAGATGCGGCCGACGCCGGCCACCACGTTCAGCACGGTCCCCACCGGCGGCGTGATCAGGCCGATGGCGCCGTTCAGGATGAACATCAGGCCGAAGTACACCGGGTCGATGCCGGCCTTCACGGCGATGGGCAGCATCACCGGCGCGAAGATCAGGATGGTGGGTGTGAGATCCAGCGCGGTGCCGATGATCACCAGCACGACCATCATCACCGCCATCAGGAGGCGCGGGCTTTGTACCAGCGGACCCAGCCAGCCCGTGAGCGTGCCCGGCAGGTCAGCCAGCGTGATCATGTAGCTGGCCACCTGGGCGCCCGCGCACAGGAACATCACGATGGCCGTGGTCTTGGCGGCGCGCACCAACACATCCTCGATCTCGCGCAGCTTCATCTCGCGGTGTACGAAAAGAGCCACCATCAACGCATAGAACGCGGCGACCACGGCCGCTTCGGTCGGCGTGAACACACCGGTCTTCATGCCGCCGATGATGATGATGGGCATCAGCATGGCCCAGAAGGCCTTGACGGTCGCGCGCAGCCGCTCGCGCATGGGCATCGGCTCGCCCTGGGGCAGATCGATCTTGCGCAGCACCAGCTTCCACGCGAAGATCAGGCCCACGCCCATGACCAGGCCCGGGACGATGCCCGAGATGAACAGCGCGGAGATTGACGTGTTGGTGGTGACGCCGTAGATCACAAATGGCATCGATGGCGGGATGATGGGCGCGATGATGCCGCCCGAGGCGATCAGGCCGGCCGAAGTGTGCATCGGGTAGCCCTGCTGGCGCATCATGGGCAGCAGGATGGTGGCCAGCGCCGCCGTGTCGGCCAGCGCAGATCCGCTCATGCTCGCCATGAGGACCGCAGCGCCAATCGCCACGTAGCCGAGGCCGCCCCGGATATGGCCCACCCAGGCCTGCGCCATGTCGATGATGCGCCGGCTGATGCCGCCGCTGTTCATCAGCTCACCCGCCAGGATGAAGAAGGGCACGGCCAGCAGCGGAAAGCTGTCCACGCCGGCCACCAGGTTCTGCGCCAGCAACTGGGTATCCCAGAAATTCAGCACCCAGGCCATGCCGGCACCGGTGAGCACCAGGGCCAGCGCCATGTTCATGCCGATGCCCATCAGCAGCAGCATGCCTCCCACGAAAACGATGAATGCGAGAGCTTCGTTGCTCATGGCAGGCTCCGGCACGCGGCCTCGAGGAGGCTGATGTCCACTGGGGGGACAGCGAATATTGGTGAGTACAGGGACTTCATGGCTTACTCCACATCAACGCCATGGCCCAGATCCAGGGGCTTGCGCATCAACAACTCAAGAAAGGCCATCACACCGATGGCCACGGCACAGAGGAAGACCGGCAGCGGCAGCAGCGCGGCCGGGTACTCCAGCACCACCGAACGGCTGCCCATGCCCACCACCACCTGTTGCCAGGCGCCCCAGGCCACCATCACGCAGGCCGCCAGCACCAGCAGGCGGATCAGCACCGTCATCGCAGCCAACGCCAGCGGGCGCTTGTTCAGCATTGCCAGCAGACTGGTGAAGGCCATGTGCTCGCCGGCCGGGTAGGCGGCGGTGGCACCTATGAACACCATCCACACGAACAGCAGGCGAGACAGCTCCTCGCTGGCGGCGATGCCGTTGCCGAAGCCATAGCGCAGCACCACATTGACGAACACCGACACCGCCATCACGCCCAGGCAGGCGGCCATCGCAATCTGTGCCGCGCGTTGTGCGCGACCACCGGGAACTGGATCTTCAGAACTCATGTTTTCTCCATGGAATGCAACCAGTCACTGACCTGCTGCTGAAGTTGTGGAAGGGGAACCAGCGCATCGACGCGAAGAACGCCCGGCTCTCCGGTGGGCTCTTCAAGCGTTGCAAACTGGCTGTCGACAAGGCTCGCGGCAAAGAAATGCTTCTCGGCGCGCGCCGAGACACGGGCATGGGCGTGATCACGGTCAATGTCGAGGAAGACAAACCGCAACCCCGGGCAGGCCTGGCGCAACCGGTTGCGGTAGGCGCGCTTGAGGGCCGAGCAGGTCAGCACCAGGCCGTTGCGGTGCTCATGCAGCTGCTGACCCAACAGCTCCAGCCAGCCCTCGCGGTCAGCATCGGTCAGCGGGATGCCGCGGCTCATCTTGATGCGGCTGGCTTCGCCATGGAAATCGTCGCCCTCGACGACGAGAAGACCTTCGGCCTGCGCTACCGCCTGCCCCAGACTGGACTTGCCACAGCCCGCCACGCCCATCATCACCAGTGACATCTTCATTTGGATAGCGCTATCCCATTACTGAATAAAAATTGGCTACACTCCATTGGTGATTTCACCAACGAAAAAGCAACCACTGCATGTTTTTCAATGTGCGTAGCAATCTGCTACGGATAGCGCTATCCTATCTATTTGGCATGCATTGAAACACGGTATTTACCCTATGTCTGTACATACGCCCTCACCCCGCTCCCGCGCGACTGGCCGCGTCACGCTGGCGGATGTGGCGCAGGCAGCGGGCGTGAGTCCGATCACGGTGTCGCGGGCACTGCGCGGTGAACGCGCGGTGGATCCCGAACTGGTCGCACGCGTACAGACGGCGGCGGCCAAACTGGGCTACGTGCCCGACCCGGCGGCCCGGGCTCTGGCGTCCAGCCACAGCAGCCATGTCGCGGTGCTCATCCCCATGCTCTCGAACGCGCTGTTTGTCGACTTGCTGGAAGCGGTGCAGCGCACACTTCGTCCGGCCGGTTACCAGGCGCTGATCGGCATCACCCACTACGATCCGATGGAAGAGGAAGCGCTGCTGCGCGAACAGCTGCTGCACCGGCCCGCCGGCATGCTGGTGACCGGGATGGAGCGCAGCGAGCCCACACGCGCCCTGATCGCGCAAAGCGGCATACCCTGCGTGCACCTGATGGAGAACAGCGACAACCCGAACGTCTACAGCGTCGGCCTGTCGCAAGCTGCTGCAGGCGCCGCCATGACGCGCCACCTGATCGCACGCGGCCGCCGCCGCATCGCCTTTGCCGCCGCACAGCTCGACCCGCGCACGCTGCAGCGGCTGGAGGGCTGGCGCACCGCCATGGGTGAAGCGGGCCTTTACGAACCGACGCTGGAATGGCTGAATCCCGCCAGCTCATCGCTGGCGCTGGGCGGGCGCATGTTCGAGCAGATCATCGGCCAGACACCTGCCATCGACGCCATCTTTTTTTGCAACGACGATCTGGCCCAAGGTGCATTACTGGCCGCGCTGCGCCTACAGATTCCGGTGCCTGAGCGCATCGCCGTCGCCGGCTTCAACGACCTCACCGGCAGCGACCAGATGCAGCCCTCACTGACCACCGTGCGCACGCCGCGCGCTGAAATGGGAACGGCTGCGGCCACGATGCTGATGGCACTGATGCGAGGTGAACCCGTACCCGCCCACAGCATCGACATGGGCTACGAACTGGTGCTGCGCGGCAGCACCTGAACCATGCCCGGCAGGCAGCCGGACCCAGATGGTGCGCGCCAAGAAAAAAAAGGCTTGCTGCGTTTTGTATAGCAGCAAACCCTTTGACACTGGCGGAGTGGACGACTTACAAGCCGGCGGCTCACAAGGTCTCACGCCGAGTCATAACGGCAGATCCTAATCAATAAGCAATTGCCAGCGGGCTAGTGTCCTGTCCCGATGATGCGTGAGCAAAGTCGATGCAGCTTTTCCAGAATCGAATCTGCGGTGGTCGTCCATTTGAACGGTTGGCTGTTGGCGTTGTAATGAGTGACGAACTGATCGATGCGCTGGACGAGCTGCTTGACGCTGGTGAACGATCCGCGCCGGATCGCCTTGTCGGCGATCAACGCAAAGAATCGCTCGAGCTGATTCAACCAGGAGCTGTAGGTCGGGATGAAGTGCATGTGCCAGCGTAGCCGGCTGGTCAGCCAGGCCTTGATCTTCGGATGACTGTGCGTGGCGTAGTTGTCTACGATGCAATGGATGTCGAGCTCGGGCGGCACAGCAGCCTCGATCTCGCGCAGAAACGACAGGAACTCCTGGTGCCATGGCGCTTGTAGTCGTGAGTGACGCCTTCGGCATAGCCAAAGCCCATGGGCAGCATCGGCTGCGTGCGCTCCGGCGCCTGGCATTGGCTTTTCTCGTTCACGCAGATGACCAAGGCGTTGTCCGGGGGGCTCAGGTACAGGCCCACCACATCGCGCAGCTTCTCCACCAAGAACGGATCATTGGACAGTTTGAAGCCCTCGGTACGATGCGGCTGCAGGCCAAAGAGCTGGAAGTAGCGCTGCACGCTGGTCTTGGAAATCCCCGTCTCTGCGGCCACGCCGCGCAAGCTCCAGTGCGTCGAGCCGTTTGCCGGCTTGGTGTGCAGCGTGGTGTTGATCAACTCAGCGATCCGTTCATCGTCGATGGTGCGCGGCGCGCCGGGGCGAATGTCGTCGTACAGACCGGCGATGCGCCGTTCGATAAAGCGCGTGCGCCACTTGCCCACCGTGGCCTTGGTCAACTTCAACCGCTCAGCGATCGAAGTGTTGGGCTCGCCGTCGGCGCTGCTCAGAACAACACGCGCACGACCACTCAACGCCGCCGGCAACGAGCGGCTACGCGCGAACGACTGCAACTGCGATCGCTCGTCGTCACTCAACACCAATTCAGACTTCGGTCTGCCTGTTCTCATCGCGGTATCTCCGTTCCAAAGATACCTCACTGCCATGCAAGGCTAATGCCAGTTATTTGCGGGACAGAACACTAAATTCGATCTAACAGGGTTTGAGGAAGCTCGGCGCCGATCTCTCCCGACTACCAAGACTCACGCGCGAGTTTTTGGCCATGCTCTACGAAAGGCGTGAACGAGGTGGGTCGCGCCGTTTTGCAGACGGCTGGTCACACCTGCTGCTAAGCAAGGTGGAGCGAGAGTATCGCGGCGATGATCTCAAAGGAGAGCTTGACATACTGCGCCATGAGCACTTTCTGGAAATCAATGGCGAGGACCCCTACGAGCTCGGACCCACTGAGATTGGCATCCGAATTCCTACAAGGTCCGACGAACTCGAGATGGAGTTCGTTCCGTTCGTCGAAGCGAAGAAGCTTGGATTCAGGAACGTGATCGGCAGTGTCGATCTATCCGCCTTCTAGTACCAGGGTAGCGTCCTGATACCGGTCACTTGCCAACGTCCGTTGCTTTTGGCCGCCCGATACCTGCCGCTCGTGCGCCGAACCTGGTCGACCGTTCACCGTGCAGTTCGCGCCCCAGGAATTGCCATCACTCAATCCGCCGATCCGGCCACTGCATCCCACAGCGCCTGCGCAGCACGCCCCAGCGGCGCACGGGACCGGTACAGCCTGATCTCCAGCTCGATGCACCACTCGGCCGGGGCGGCGGCCACGAGCCGTTTCGTGGCCAGGTCTTCGCTGACGAGGCTTTGGGGCAGCCAGGCCATGCCGCGGCCGTCCAGTGCCATGGTCCTGAGCACGGATGCCAGGTGGGCGGTGAAAACGGTTTGCCTGGAGATGCCTTCCAGCGCACCTTGAAAGGCCTCGCCCACAATGCGGCCCAGGCCGGACTCGGTGCTGTACGCCAACAGCTTGACGGCAGATTTCCCTGGCACCAGCGCGTGCAGTGGACGGCCCTTGGCATCGGCCGCGGACACCGGCACCAGCGTGTCGGCACCGATCTGCACGGACGAATAACCCGCTGCTTCCAGCCGGCCCGGGGCCTTTGGATGGGCATGGCAAATGACGAACTGCACCTTGCTTTGCTCCAGCAGCAGTTCGCAGCGCTCCAGCACGTCGGAGTCCAGCTGAATGGTGCCGGACATCGTGTGCGACGCCAGACTGCGCAGCCACCCGGGCATGAAGGTGAACGACAAGGCATGCGTCGCCGCGAACCGGAGCGAACTGGAATGGGCCTCGGCCACCGCACGTGCCTCGCCCGGCACACGCGCCACCTGGGCCAGCAGGTCTTCGGCCACGCTGAGAAACCACTGCCCCGTCTCGGTGAGGCGCACCGGTTGCGAGCTGCGGTCAAACAGTTCGGTGCCCAGCCATTCTTCCAGCGCACGCACGCGCCGGCCGAAGGCGGGCTGCGTCATGTGGCGCTCATCCGCAGCGCGCGAGAAATTTCCCGTTGATGCCAACGCCAGAAAGTCGTCCAGCCAGGAAAGATTCATGCGCAGTGCCTTGAAGGCATTGAAGAGAAGAAAAACAGCATTGGTCAGATGCCGTGACGTTGGCGATCATAGCGCTCCGCTTACCGAAACCCCTCCACCGAAATGCACCCAGGAGCCAGCCATGAAAATCGTCGAGATCAGGGAAAAGACCATTCCCATCAGTTCACCCATCCGCAACGCCTACATCGATTTCAGCAAGATGACGCTGAGCCTGGTCGCTGTGGTCACCGACGTCATCCGCGACGGAAAGCCGGTGGTGGGCTACGGCTTCAATTCCAACGGCCGCTACGGCCAGGGCAAGCTGATGCGCGAGCGCTTCATTCCGCGCGTGCTTGAAGCCACGCCGGAATCGTTGATCGACGACAGCGGCAAAAACCTCGACCCGCACAAGATCTGGAACGCGATGTTCACCAACGAGAAGCCTGGCGGCCACGGTGAGCGCTCGGTCGCCATCGGCACCATTGACATGGCGGTCTGGGATGCCGTGGCCAAGATCGAAGGCAAACCGCTGTTTCAGTTGCTGGCAGACCGCTACGGCAATGGCCAGCCCAACCGCAAGATTTTTGTCTACGCCGCCGGCGGCTACTACTACCCCGGCCAGGACCACGGCAAGCTCAAGGACGAGATGCGCAGCTACATCGACCGGGGCTATACCGTGGTGAAGAAGAAAATCGGCGGCGCCTCGCTCGACGAAGACCTGCGCCGCATCGACTCCATCCTGAGCGTGCTGCAGGACGGCCAGAAGCTGTGTGTCGATGCCAACGGCCGCTTCGATCTGGACACCGCCATTGCCTACGCCAAGGCGCTGTCGCAGTACGACCTGTTCTGGTATGAGGAGCCGGGCGACCCGCTTGACTTCGAGCTGCAGGCCACGCTGCGCAACTATTACAAGAACCCGATGGCGACGGGTGAGGATCTGTTCTCGATGCAGGATGCGCGCAACCTGATCCGCTATGGCGGCATGCGCCCGGATCGCGACTGGCTGCAGTTCGACTGCGCGCTGAGCTACGGCCTGGTCGAATACCTGCGCACGCTCGAGATGCTGAAAGAACACGGCTGGTCGGCCAGCCGCTGCATTCCGCACGGCGGCCACCAGATGTCGCTGA
>CBHWCZ010000017.1:0-60590 GCA_966112355.1 uncultured Polaromonas sp. | reverse complement strand
GGGCGGGTGGGTTCAGGTACTGGCTTGTGCGGATTGCTGCAAGGCACTGGTGAGCAGGCGGGCGAGGTTGTAGCCTGCGTCTTCCCCATGCTGGCGGATCAGTGACTCGGCGCCGTCCTCGTCGCCGGCGGCAATCGCCTGGGCGATGGCTTCGTGTTCGTCCCAGATGGACTCGCGCATGGTCGACACCTGCAGCACCGCGCCCATGGCCCGGCGGATGTGGTGCCAGTGCAGCTGCGCGCTCTGGGCGATCAGGGGGTTGCCGGAGGCGGCGTAGATGGCCCCATGAAAGTCGGCATCGGCGGTCATCATGGCCTTGACGTCGTCGCCGCGGGTCGCCGCGCGTCCGTGCGTGATCAGCGCCGGGTCCAGCCGCGTCCTCGCGCGGGCGGCCAGGCGTGCGGCCAGCGCATCGAGCGCGCTGCGGACCTGGTAAACCTGTGCCAGCCAACCCACATTGAGGGGCGCTACCAGCACGCCGCGCCCTGGGGCATCCAGCACGAAGCCGTCTTTTTTCAGAAGCCGCAGGGCCTGCAGCACCGGCTGGCGCGATACCGCCAGGCTTTCAGCAATGTCCTCCTGCGTGAGGCGGGCGCCGGGTGGCATCACGCCCTCGCTGATGGCGTCCAGCAGGCTGCGGTAGACCTGGTCAACCAGGTCGGGTGTGGATTCGATTCGAAGCAGTGAGGGCGTCATAAAAATGTCTGTATACAGAATACAGACTTGTTCGATGATGCGTTCGAGGGTTTACCCTGATTCGAGCCGGCGGCAGCCGCCTGTGCCAAGATGGCGCCTGGTTTTCAGCGCTGTTCAGGCGGGCTGACCAGCGGTCTTTTCTGCCTGTTTCGACCCAACCCTCCCCCATTTCAGGAGACTCCATGACTTCCTATGACCCCGCCTGGCTGGACCGCATGTACAACAACCGCGCCCTGGTGCCCGAGCATGCGGCCTACTTTGCCCGCTGGAAGGAAAGCTCCGAGGCAGTACGCCGTGCGCAGCCCTGCACGCTGGACGTGGCATTCGGCGACAGCCCGGGCCAGAAGCTGGACGTGTTTCCGGCGACGGGTGTGAAGAACGGCCGCGGCGCACCGGTCATGGTGTTCATCCACGGCGGGTACTGGCGCTCGCTCGACAAGGCCGACCACTCCTTCATCGCTCCCGCCTTCACCTCGGCCGGTGTGTGCGTGGTGGCGCCAAATTACGACCTGTGCCCGGCGGTGACGATCCCCGGGATCACGCTGCAGATGGTGCGTGCGCTGGCGTGGATCTGGCGGCATGCGGCCGAATTCGGCGGTGACCCGAATCGCATCACGGTGGTAGGGCATTCGGCAGGCGGCCACCTGGCGGCGATGCTGCTGGCCTGCCTGTGGACTAAGCATGCGAAAGACCTGCCCCAGGACCTGGTGAAAAACGCACTGTCGATTTCCGGCCTCTACGATCTCGATCCCATCCTGCACACGCCCTTCCTGAAAGACTCGCTGCGCCTCACGCCGAAACAGGTGTTGCAGGCCAGCCCGGCCTGGATGCCGCCACCACCCCGCGGCGTGCTCTACACCGTGGCAGGCGCGGACGAAAGTGAGGAGTTCCTGCGCCACAACGCGCTCATCGAGAAAGCCTGGGGGTCGCGTGCCGTGCCGGTGCGCGAAGCCCTGCTGGGGCTGGACCACTTCAGCGTGGTCGATGCCCTGGCCGAGCCGACGCACCGCCTGCATCGGCTGGCGATGGATCTGATCGGCCAGACGGCCTGAGAGCAGCGCCCGACACCGCAGCAACTTCGGTGCTACATCAGCAGATGTTCGCCTGCGTTGTCGCCACCCAGGATCACGTAGTTGACCTTGCGGATGTCCATCAACTGCTTGCCACCGGCGTAGCTGATGGCGCTCTGCACGTCTTCTTCCATCTCGCGCAGCGTGTCGGCGAGCGTACCCTTGACCGGCTCCAGGATGCGCTTGCCCTCGACATGCTTGTACTCGCCCTTGTTGAAGTCCGACGCGCTGCCGTAATACTCCTTGAAGAGCTTGCCGTCCACCTCGACGGTTTTGCCGGGGCTTTCTTCCAGACCGGCCAGCATCGAGCCGATCATCACCATGGTCGCGCCGAAGCGGATCGATTTGGCAATGTCGCCGTGCTCACGGATGCCGCCGTCGGCAATGATGGGCTTGGTCGCCACGCGGGCGCACCACTTCAAGGCTGACAGCTGCCAGCCACCTGTGCCGAAGCCGGTCTTGAGCCGTGTGATGCACACCTTGCCCGGGCCGATGCCGACCTTGGTGGCGTCGGCACCCCAGTTCTCCAGATCGATCACGGCCTCGGGTGTGCCGACGTTGCCGGCAATCACGAACGCTGTGGGCAGCTTGTCCTTCAGATGGGCAATCATGCGCTGCACCGTGTCGGCATGGCCATGGGCAATGTCGATGGTGATGTAGTCGGGCGCCAGGCCTTCGCTGGCCATGGCGTCCACGGTGTCGTAGTCAGCCTTCTTCACACCCAGCGAGATGGAGGCGTAGACGCCGCGCCGCGCCATGTCCCGCACAAACTGCAGGTTGTCGAGGTCGAAGCGGTGCATCACATAGAAGTAGCCGTTCTGCGCCATCCAGACGCAGATGTCTTCATTGACCACCGTCTTCATGTTGGCCGGCACCACCGGAATGCGGAAGGTGCGCCCGCCCAGGGTGACGCTGGCGTCGCACTCCGAGCGGCTGTCCACGCGGCATTTGCGCGGCAGCAGCAGGACGTTGTCGTAGTCGAAAATTTCCATGTTTCCCAAGCTCCCCGAAAAACTGTTGATGAACAGAAGGCGCTTGGACTGGACCGGTGCTGTGATGCGCTTCTGTCCCGTGTGCGGGGAAAGCGCAAAAACAAAACCGGGCGCAATTGCTTGGGCCCGGTGATTGATTCTAGGCCTGCGTGGCCCGGTGTGCGATGGCGTGGCGCGTATAGCCCCTATACCGCTGGCGACATGGTGTCAGTTGGTGGTTTCGCAGCGCGACTGCGCGGCCGCCAGCACCTGCCCCCTGGCATCTTCGACCCAGCCAATGACCCGGAGTCGCTCCGGCTTGACGCCTTGCGGAATGTTCATCGAGCGGGCCTCGAAAAAGCGGTTGGAGGCGTCCCTGGCCAGCGCCTTGCGGCCATCGAACGGGGTCTGCAGCAGGTTGCGCACCAGGTTGCGCTCGGTCGGCGAGCCTTCGGTGCCCGCCGGCAGCGTTTCGACCAGCGCCAGCCAGGCCGTCCATTGCTGGCCCTTGGCCGCTTTGGGGATGGGCTGAAGCTCGATGGAGGCGCCGACATAGTCGGCCACCGGTGAGCCATGTGAAACACGCAGCGCACTGCCCGGCACGGGCTTCACGGCACGGACGACCGTTTGTGTCTTGGCCGGCAGGGGCTGCCGCAGCGCCTGCAAGCGCAGCAGCGCATCGCGGTTGGCCACGGCAGACAGCGGTGCGTCATCGCCCTTGCTGCCGGGTGCCACCCAGTCCAGAGCCACCTGGCGGGCACCCGCCTTCGGGGTGTCGGGTGCTGTCCAGCAACTGGCGCAATCGGCATTGATGAAGCGCTCCATCAGCTGCGCCGGCTGAGCCTGTCCGTCACTGGCACAAAACGACTGGGCCCGCGCCACCGGGCTCAGCCCGGCCAGCACAAGGGCGGCCAGAACAGCCGGAACGACTACAGGCAGCAGGGATGATGCGGACGCGCGCAGGGTGTTCATCAGGGCTTTCTACAATGAGGGATGTCTTCAGCAGTCGCGCCAAACTCTCCGCTCTTACAAAATCTTAACCCGGAGCAGCTTGCGGCGGTGACCCTGCCTGCCACCCACGCCCTGATCCTGGCGGGCGCTGGCTCGGGCAAGACGCGGGTGCTGACCACCCGCATCGCCTGGCTGCTGCAGACCGGGCAGGTGTCGCCCGGCGGCATCCTGGCGGTGACGTTCACCAACAAGGCTGCCAAGGAAATGCTGGCCCGCCTGTCGGCCATGCTGCCGGTGAACGTGCGTGGCATGTGGATAGGCACCTTCCACGGCCTGTGCAACCGCTTCTTGCGCGCGCATTACAAGCTCGCCAACCTGCCGTCAACCTTCCAGATCCTGGACACGCAGGACCAGCTCTCGGCCATCAAGCGCCTGTGCAAGCAGTTCAACATCGACGACGAGCGTTTTCCGCCCAAGCAGCTGATGTGGTTCATCGCCGGCAGCAAGGAAGACGGCCTGCGCGCCAAGGATGTTCCGGCGCGCGACGAGGAAAGCCGCAAGAAAGTCGAGATCTATGCGCTTTATGAAGAGCAATGCCAGCGCGAAGGCGTGGTTGATTTCGGCGAGCTGATGCTGCGCAGCTACGAGCTGCTGCGCGATAACGCTGCGGTGCGCGAGCACTACCAGCGGCGCTTTCGCCACATCCTGATCGACGAGTTCCAGGACACCAACAAGCTGCAATACGCCTGGATCAAGATGCTGGCGGGGCAGGGCGCCGATGCCGCGCCTGCCAGTGCAGGCATGCCCGGTGGCTCGGTGGTGGCCGTCGGTGACGACGACCAGAGCATCTACGCCTTTCGCGGTGCGCGGGTCGGCAACATGGCCGACTTCGTGCGCGAGTTCAGCGTGCAGCACCAGATCAAGCTGGAGCGCAACTACCGCAGCTTTGGCAACATTCTGGATTCGGCCAACGAGCTGATCAGCCACAACAGCAAGCGCCTGGGCAAGAACCTGCGCACCGAAGCCGGGCCTGGCGAGCCGGTGCGGGTCTACGAATCGACCAGCGACTTTGCCGAAGCCCAGTGGTTCGTCGATGAGGTCAGGCAACTGGTGCGTGACGGCACCGAGCGCAAGGAGATCGCGCTGCTCTACCGCAGCAACGCGCAGAGCCGGGTGATGGAAACTGCGCTCTTCAATGCCGGCGTGCCTTACCGCGTCTATGGCGGGCTGCGCTTTTTCGAGCGTGCCGAGATCAAGCACGCGCTGGCCTATTTGCGCCTGCTGGAGAACCCGCACGACGACACCAGCTTCATGCGCGTCGTCAATTTCCCGCCGCGCGGCATTGGCGCGCGCAGCATCGAGCAGTTGCAGGACCTGGCGCGCAGCTCGGGTTGCTCGCTGCACGATGGTGTGAGCGCCGTGCCCGGCAAGGCCGGTGCCAACCTGGGCGCTTTTGTGGCCAAGCTGGACGTGCTGCGCGAGCAGACGGCCGGTGCCACGCTGCGTGAAATCATTGAGCTGGTGCTGCAGCACAGCGGGCTCGAAGAGCATTACAAGCTGGACAAGGAAGGCCAGGACCGGCTGGAGAATCTGGCCGAACTGGTCAACGCTGCCGAGTCCTTCGTCAGCCAGGAAGGCTTTGGCCGCGATGCGGTGGCCTTGCCGGTGGATGAACTGGGCGGCCGCAGCACAGCCTCGCGAGCCATGACGCAGTCCCCCGCCAGCCAGGGGCTCGATGCCTCGTCGTCCCTGCTGGATGAGCCCTTGCCCGAGGCGCTGGCACCGGATCTGGAAACCGGCGAGACCCTGTCGCCACTGGCGGCCTTCCTCACGCATGCCGCACTGGAGTCCGGCGACAACCAGGCCCAGGCCGGGCAGGATGCGGTGCAACTGATGACGGTGCATTCGTCCAAGGGCCTGGAGTTTGACTGCGTGTTCATCACCGGCCTGGAAGAGGGCCTGTTTCCGCACGAGAACTCGATGAGCGATCCGGAAGGGCTGGAGGAAGAGCGCCGCCTGATGTACGTGGCCATCACCCGGGCGCGCAAGCGCCTCTACCTCAGCCACTCGCAGACACGCATGCTGCACGGCCAGACGCGCTACAACCTCAAGAGCCGGTTTTTCGACGAGCTGCCCGAGGCGGCGCTCAAGTGGATCACACCGAAAAACCAGGGTTTTGCATCGGGCCTCGGCATGGGGTCTGGGTCAGACGGCTGGCGCGGCGCCGGCCAGGCAGGCGCCTCGGGCGGACGCGGTGACTGGGCCAGCAGCGTTTTCTCGTCCAGATCAGGCGGTGCCGAGCGCTTTGCCAACCCGCCCGTTCCGCCGCAGAAAAACGCACCGGCACATGGCCTCAAAAGCGGCATGGACGTGTTCCATGCCAAGTTCGGCGAAGGCAGGGTGATGATGCTCGAAGGCAGCGGCGACGACGCACGTGCCCAGATCAACTTCACCCGGCACGGCGTGAAGTGGCTGGCCTTGAGCGTGGCCAAGCTGACGGTGGTGTGAACAACGCCCCGCTGGGCCCTCAGTAACCCATCGTGCCCTTGCCGTCAGGTGTGCCCTTGCGCCCCATGAGTTGCCAGTAGGTGCGCTGGTTGATGAGGCCGGCCAGCAACTCGAGCTCCTCGTCGGTGTGGTTCAGGTAGCCGGCGGACCGGATCACCGGCGTGTTGGCCGGGCCGGTTTCGGCCCAGAAGGACTGGTGGTAGTCCGATTGGGACACGGCCTTGGTGCCGCCGGCATCCAGATCGATCAGGCCATAGCAGTTGCAGAAATAGGTGCGGTCCTCGCCGGCGGGCACTTCGGTGTAGACGCCGGTGCCGCGGATGCCGGCGGTGAGCGTCGGCGTGATGATGCTGCGGCCCGCCCCCTTGCTCCAGACGCTGGCCACCGCGCCCGTGAGGACGCGCAGGATGCTGACGGCGCTGAGCGTGCTGCCGCGCTCAACCTCCATGCGGGTGTTCTGCCGGACCAGAAACGATGCATTGCCCATCACGAAGACGAGGCGCGAGCCCGGCCCGGTCTGGATCTGGTCGCCGGTCTGGATGGTCTGGCTGTTGTCCAGCCGGCGGCCGTTGAGCAAGGCGTCGCCGCTCAGGTCCACGATGTTGCTGCGCTGCTGCGCCATGGCCGCAGGCAGGCTCCCCATCGCGACCCAGGCGGCGGCTGCACGCAGGGTGTCGCGCCGCTGAAACCACACGATTTCTTTTTCATCTCGGCCTTGCAGCAGGTGCTGGGTCATACAGGGTCTCCCGGGTTTACAGCAAAGGGGCAGGGGTGTCGTCAGGCGTGGCCACGAAGCTATCACGAAATGTGAAGTAAATCGAGGTGAAAAACATGGCCACGATGACGAGCGCGATGGGGAACATGGCGACGGTGGCCAGCGTCGGGTTGCCCATCGCGATGGAAAGCAATGCCACCACCATGGCGGCGCCCACGAACACGGCGACCCAGGCCAGGCCGAACACGGTGAGCGCTGCAAAGTTCTTGTAGCAGGCCATCAGGCTGAAGAACAGGCTCTTGACCGGCGAGATGCCATGCCAATGCACCAGCGCCGGTGCATGCCAGAACAGCAGCGACAGGGGCAGGTAGAGCAGCATCGCCACCCACATCGCCACCTGGAAGTTGCCCTGCATCACCAGCTCTTCGGTGATCTTGCCGCCCACCAGGTAGAGCCGTGCAAACTGCCCCCCGTCAAAGATTGCCGACACGCCCATCAATGCCAGAAAGCCCACGGCATACAGGGCACCCAGCACCATCATGGCGCGCACACGCTGCTGCCCGGCGCGGAAGGCGCTGATCAGGATGGACGGCATGGGAAACTTGCCTTTGGTGGCTTCCTGCGTGGCGGCCATCAGGCCCAGTGTGGCGGCAGGCAGCAGGGCCAGCGCCAGCGCCGCGCCGACAAAGGGCAGCAGGGTGGCCAGCGAGAGCGTGGCCATGAACATGAAGAAGAGTCCCGTCATGGCCAGCGGCTGTTGCGCAAAGGTCTTGATGCCGAGCTTGACCCAGACGAGGCCGGTGCGGGCAGGGACGATATTGAGTTTCATGGTCAGACAGGGTTGGTGTAGCTGCGGTCCGCTTGGTTCCATCGGTCGCACTGCCCGGGGCAGTGGGACGGACGCGGCGCAGGGCCGATGAAGTGTGCGCGAGCCCCGAGTTTGCCTGAAGGCTGCTGGTGATCAGGGAAAAGCGCAAAAGGCGGGCGCATCCGGATGCCATCGGCCTACAGCATGAAAGGCCGCAGCAGTCGCTGGCGCAGGACGCGCTCGAAGTGGGTGGGGTCGTGCGCCTTCAGCACGGCGGCCTCGCGCGGCAGGTGAAAGTCCCACAGCCGCGAAATCCAGAAGCGCAGCGCGCCGGCACGCTGCATGGCGGGCAGCAGGGTGCGTTCCTGCGCCGTCAGCGGACGCACGGCCTCGTAGGCGGCGACAAGGGCATGGGCCCGGTCGGCTGCGAGCGCGCCGCTTGCCAGGTCGATGCACCAGTCGTTCAGGCACACGCCGATGTCAAACAACAAGCTGTCATAACCGGCAAAGTAAAAATCGAAGAAGCCGGTGAGCCTGCCGTCCTCGAACATCACGTTGTCGCGAAACAGGTCGGCATGAACCGGGCCGCGCGGCAGGCTGCGGTAGGCCGGAGAGGCTGCGATGTGGTTCTGGTACGCCAGCTCGCCCAGGATCAGGCTGCGCTGCTCGGGGGTGATGTGCGGCAGCACCACCGGCACCGTGTCGTTCCACCAGGGCAGGCCGCGCAGGTTGGGTTGCTGGCGCGGGTAGTCCAGGCCGGCCAGGTGCATGCGTGCCAGCATCTCGCCAACACCCGCGCAGTGCGCCGCCGTGGGGGCCAGCTCGCTGTGGCCGCGCAGCCGGTTGACCACCGCGGCAGGCTTGTCCTTGAGGCGGTGAAGAATCTCGCCTTTGGCATTGGCGGCAGGGTCCGGCACCGGAATGCCCCGGCCGGCCAGATGCTTCATCAGGTGCAAGTAGAACGGCAGTTGCTCGAAGGTCAGCCGCTCGAACAGCGTCAGGACATAGCGGCCCTGGTCGGTGTCGATGAAGTAATTGGTGTTCTCGATGCCACCGGACGCGCCCTGGATGGCCTCCAGCTGCCCCAGATCGAGTGTGTGAAGGAACGCAGCAGCCTCGTCGAACGAGACTTCGGTGAATACGGCCATGCCTGAAACTGAATCCTGAACGGAGGAAGCGGGGAAATCCGGACGCGGAAGTCGAAAGCGTGGTGCTCAGAACTTCAGGAAATTCCAGACGCGCGCACCGTTGGTGTCGCTGCCGGCGGCTGCCGGCGCGGTGCCGCGGGCGCCTTCGGCAGGCTTGACTTCATACGCCGGCACGTTGGTCTTGGGCTGCACGGTGATCTGCTGGGTTTCGCCACCCACACGCAGCTCATCAATGCGCGAGCCGGCGTCTTCCGTGCGGATGCGCTGGATGGTCTGGTTGGACTTGCCGGCGCCACTGGGCGCCTGCGCTTCTGCGGGCGTCCTGGCAGGCGCCACGGCCGGTGTCTGGGCCCAGGCGGCTGCCAGCGGCGTCAAGGCGAAAGCCGCGAGCAGCGGAAGGCGAAACAGGGTGCGTTGAGCGTGCGTCATGGCTGCATTGTAGGCCTGCCAACCGGCCCTGACCATGCACCCGGAAGCCGCCCTGACCGGTGGGAGGTGTCGCCTGGAGCGTGCCGCGGATATCCCTGACAATGAAGCCATGCGTTCCGACAAAAAAACACTGCTGCTGGTCGACGGCTCCAGCTACCTGTACCGTGCCTTCCACGCCATGCCCGACCTGCGCGCCAACCCGGGGGACCCGGCCAGCCCGGCCACCGGCGCCATCCGCGGCATGATCAACATGATGCAGAAGCTGCGCAAGGACGTGCGCGCCGACTACGCCGCCTGCGTGTTCGATGCCAAGGGCCCCACCTTCCGCGACGCGCTGTATCCGGAGTACAAGGCCCAGCGCTCGCCCATGCCGGACGACCTGCGCAGCCAGGTCGAGCCTATCCACGACGTGGTGCGCCTGCTGGGCTGGAAAGTGCTGGACGTGCCCGGTGTGGAGGCCGATGACGTGATCGGCACGCTGGCCTGCATGGCCTCGGCGCAGGGCATCGAAGTCATCATCTCCAGCGGCGACAAGGACCTGAGCCAGCTGGTGGACCAGCACATCACGGTGATCGACACCATGAACGACCGCCGCCGTGACCTGGCGGGTGTCGAGGCTGAATTTGGCGTGCCGCCCCGGCTGATGGTGGACTACCAGACGCTGGTGGGCGATGCGGTGGACAACGTGCCCGGCGTGCCCAAGGTCGGCCCCAAGACCGCCGTGAAGTGGCTGCTCGAATACGGCTCGCTCGACGCGCTGGTGGCCCGTGCCGGCGAGATCAAGGGTGCGGTGGGCGAAAACCTGCGCCAGTCGCTGGACTGGCTGCCCAAAGGGCGGGAACTGCTGACGATCAAGAAAGACTGTGACCTGGCCGGCTACATCGACGGGCTGCCCGCGCTGGAAGCGATTGCCATCGGCGGCCAGGACACCGAGGCCCTGAAGGTGTTTTACGGCAAGTACGGCTTCAAGGGGCTGGTCCGGCAGATCGATGTGGAGAGCACGCCGCCCGAGCATCTGGCGGCCCCTGAGGGGCGGCATGCCAAGGCTGCGGCCACCAGCAGCCCCAGTGACCCGAACGCGCCTGGCCTGTTCGACGACCCGGATGGCCCGGCACTTCTGGAGACGCCGCTGGCGGCGCGCGCCACCAACCTGCGTTACGACACGATCTTCACCTGGGAGCAGTTGGTACCGTGGCTGGAACAACTCGAAGCCGCTGAGCTGGCGGCGGTGGACACCGAGACCACCTCGCTCGACGAGATGCAGGCGCAGATTGTGGGCATCAGCTTCAGCGTCACGCCTGGCGAGGCGGCCTATATTCCGCTGACGCACGACTACCCCGATGCACCGGCGCAGTTGCCGCGCGACGAGGTGCTGGCACGCCTGAAGCCCTGGCTGGAGAACCCGGCCAAAGCCAAGCTGGGCCAGCACGTCAAGTACGACCGGCATGTGTTTGCCAACCATGGCATCGAGGTGCAGGGGTACGTGCACGACACCATGCTGCAGAGCTATGTGCTCGAGGTGCACAAGCCGCATGGCCTGGCCAGCCTGGCCGAGCGGCACCTGGGCCGCAGCGGCATCAACTACGAAGACCTGTGCGGCAAGGGCGTGCACCAGATCAAGTTCAACCAGGTGGACATCGCCAAGGCGGCCGAATATTCGTGCGAAGACTCGGACCAGACGCTGGACGTGCACCGCGTGCTGTGGCCCCAGCTGGAGGCCAACGACAGGCTGCGTTTCATTTACGAGCTGGAGATGAAGAGCAGCGAAACACTGTACCGTATCGAGCGCAACGGCGTGCTGATCGACGCCCCCACGCTGGCCAAACAGAGCGGCGAACTGGGTGCCCGCATCCTGCAGCTGGAAACCGAAGCACACGAACTGGCCGGCCAGCCCTTCAACCTCGGCAGCCCGAAGCAGATCGGCGAGATTTTCTTCACCAAGCTGGGCCTGCCGGTCGTGAAGAAAACACCGAGCGGCGCGCCCAGCACCGATGAGGAAGTGCTGGAAAAGCTGGCGGAAGACTACCCGCTGCCCGCCAAGATCCTGGAGCACCGGGGCCTGTCCAAACTCAAGGGCACCTACACCGACAAACTGGCGCAGCTCGCGCACCCCAGGACGGGCCGGGTGCATACCCACTATGCGCAGGCGGTCGCGGTCACGGGCCGGCTGTCCAGCAACGACCCGAACCTGCAGAACATTCCGGTCAAGACGGCCGAGGGCCGCCGTGTCCGCGAGGCCTTTGTGGCACCCGCCGGCAGCGTGATTGCCAGTGCCGACTACTCGCAGATCGAGCTGCGCATCATGGCCCACATCAGTGAAGACGCGGCCTTGCTGCGCGCTTTCACCGAAGGGCTGGACGTGCACCGCGCCACCGCCGCCGAGGTGTTTGGCGTGCCGGTGGACCAGGTCAGCAGCGAGCAGCGCCGCTATGCCAAGGTCATCAACTTCGGCCTGATCTACGGCATGAGCAGCTTTGGCCTGGCGCGCAACCTGGGCATTGAGACCAAGGCCGCCGCGGCGTACATCGACAAATATTTCCAGCGCTACCCCGGCGTGAAGAACTACATGGATGAAACCCGACTGTCGGCCAAGAGCAAGGGCTATGTCGAGACCGTTTTTGGCCGGCGTCTCTATCTGCCCGAGATCAATTCGCCCAACGGCCCACGCCGCGGCGGCGCCGAGCGGGCCGCCATCAACGCCCCCATGCAGGGCACGGCTGCCGATCTGATCAAGCTCAGCATGAACAGGGTGCAGCAGGTGCTCGACGGCGAAAAGCGCGCCACCAAAATGATCATGCAGGTGCACGACGAACTGGTGTTCGAGGTGCCCGAGGCCGAGGTCGAATGGGTGCGCACCGAGATTCCCCGCCTGATGGCCGGCGTGGCCGATCTGAAGGTGCCGCTGCTGGCGGAAATCGGCATGGGCGCCAACTGGGAAAAGGCGCACTGAGCCTGTGGGGCCAGCGGGGGCCGGCCATGGTTTTTACCGAGCGACCGCCTGCTCTTTGGGGACTACAGTGCAGGATTGATATGGACACATATCAATTCACCAGAAAAACAGGAGACCCCATGACCCCACCTACCAGCCTGAGCAAACGCGGCCTGCTCCAGTCCGGCGCGCTGATGACCGTCGGCGCCGTCGTCGGCTGTGCCACACCTGGCACGGCGGCCAATGCGCCGGCCACCCCCTTTCAGGTGCCGGACACGTATGTGCCGATTGCCGGCAGCGCCGAAATGTTTCCGGTGCGCCGCATTTATTGCATCGGCCGCAATTACGCCGCCCATGCGATCGAGATGGGGTCGGACCCGACGCGCGAGCCACCGTTCTTCTTCCAGAAGCCGACCGATGCCATCCAGGTGGTGCCGCCCGGCAAGGTGCTGGACCATCCCTACCCGACGCTGACCAAGAACTACCACTACGAGGTCGAACTGGTGGCGGCCCTGTCCAAGGGTGGGCGCAACATTCCCATGGACAAGGCACTCGAGTGCGTCTATGGCTACGCCCTGGGCCTGGACATGACGCGCCGCGATTTGCAGCGCGGCATGGGCGACCAGAAAAAACCCTGGGAAATCGGCAAGAGCTTTGACCAGTCCGCCCCGATCGGCCCCATCCATAAGGTGGCGCAAACAGGTCACTACACCAAGGGCGCCATCTGGCTGAAGGTGAACGGGCAGGTCAAGCAGCAGGCCACGCTGAACCACATGATCTGGTCGGTGGCGGAGCAGATCTCCAAGCTGTCCGAGGCGTTCGAGCTGTTCCCGGGCGACATCATCTATTCCGGAACACCTGAAAACGTGGGTCCGGTGGTCAAGGGTGATGTGATCGACTGCCACATCGACGGTCTGCCGGAACTCAGCGTACGCATCGTCTGACGCTTCAAGCCGTTTGAAGCCAGTTCTCCTCTCGGCCTTCACGGGGCCCTGCCTGGAGGCTGCACAGCTGGCGAAAACTGAATGGTATTTCCCTGTACCAGCAAGAACTTTTGCGACCGAATAGACTCAAACGGCTGATTTCCAGGATGCTGCGGCGTTCCGCAGTTTTGTGCACTCCCCGATTTTGAAGGATGTTCCATGCTTGACCAGAACCAACGCAGTGATTTTGACGCGCTGCTGCCGGGCCAGTCCACCGAGGCTGGCGCCAGCCGCCGCACCGCCCTGAAAGCCGCACTCGGCGTGGGCTACGCCGCCACGGCCATGCCCATCATGGCGCAGACGGCCATCAAGACCTCGTCCGAAGGCCTCAAAACCGGCGAGACGATGTACGAAGTCAATGGCTTCAAGGTGCCGGCGTTCTACGCCGCCCCGGCCGGCAAGACCAACCTGCCGGTGATCCTGGTGGTCCAGGAAATCTTCGGCGTGCACGAATACATTGCCGATACGGCGCGCCGTTTCGCCAAGGCCGGCTACCTGGCGATTGCGCCCGACCTGTATGCACGCCAGGGCGATGCCAGCAAGTACGGCGAAATGGCCAAGCTGATGGCCGAAGTGGTGTCCAAGGTGCCCGATGCGCAGGTGATGGCAGACCTCGACGGCGCCGTGAAGTGGGCGGGCGCCAACGGCGGCAACCTCGGCAAGGTGGGCATCACCGGTTTTTGCTGGGGTGGCCGCATCACCTGGCTGTACGCCGAGCAGAGCAAGAACGTCAAGGCCGGTGTGGCCTGGTACGGTCGTCTGGTCGGCGCATCCAGCGCCATGACGCCGAAACACCCGCTGGAGCTGGCCTCCGGGCTGCACGCGCCGGTCCTGGGCCTGTATGGCGGGCAGGACGGTGGCATTCCGCTGACCACCGTCAACGAGATGAAAGACGCGCTGGCAGCCGCCGCCGGCAAGGGCAACAAGGCTGCAGCTGCCAGTGAATTCGTGGTGTACCCCCAGGCCCCCCATGCCTTCCATGCCGACTACCGCCCGAGCTACCGCAAGGAAGCCGCCGAAGACGGCTTCAAGCGCGCGCTGGGCTGGTTCAAGACGCACGGCGTCGCCTGAGTCCAGCCTCTGCGGAGGCTGAGCCGACTGAAAGCCGCCCCAGGGCCTTCCTGGGCGGCTTTTTTCATGCGCGCTTCAGGCCGCCTTCGGGCCCCTCTTGACACGATTGGTAAGATCAGGAAAAACCCCGTCCCGCAGCTTCCGGCTGTGAGCGGGGTTTGTTCGTTACCGGCAAGCGAGGGACAAGGGCGTGGGACAGGGCCCGGGCGGTCCTGCGCTCTCCGGTTGGCATGCAAAGGGGCTGCAGCCCCCAAGGACAGGCGTATTCGTGATGACATTGGTCGCAATTTTGATGGGCACACTGGCCGCCGGGATCGGCAGCGTCTGGCTGGCGGCCCTGCTCAGTTTCGGTGTGCTGGCGCGCTATACCCAGCACATGCTCAGCCTGGCCGCCGGCGCGCTGCTGGCCACCGCCTTCATGCACCTGCTGCCGGAAGCATTTGAAAGCCAGGCCAGCGCACACGACCTGTTTGCCACACTACTCGTCGGGCTGGTGTTTTTCTTCCTGCTCGACAAGGCCGAGCTGTGGCACCACGGGCATGAGCACCACGGGCATGCCGAGGGCGGAGAAACCGGTGCCGCCGGGCACGATCATCATGGCCATGCACACGGTCATGCGCATCACCACACGGCCCCATCGGGGGGCTGGGCCGTGCTTGCGGGCGACAGCGTGCACGCGTTCGGCGACGGCATCCTGATCGCCTCGGCCTTCATGGCCGACCTGCGCCTGGGTGCGGTGGCGGCATTGGCGGTGCTGGTGCATGAGGTGCCCCACCACATGGGCGATCTGGTGGTGCTGCGCCAAACCTCCAACAACCGCCGCGCCGCCCTCGTCAAGGTGTCGCTGGCGGGCGCCGTTACCGCGCTGGGCGGGGTGATCGGGTATGCGCTGGTGGACCAGCTCTATGACTACCTGCCGTTTTTCCTCATCATGGCGTCCAGCAGCTTCATTTACGTCGCGCTCGCCGACCTGATCCCGCAACTGCAAAAGCGCGTCACAGCCAGAGAGACCGCCGCCCAGATTGCCTGGCTGGCCATCGGCATCGGACTGGTCACGCTGATCAGCGGGATCGCACACCGCCATTGAGGGTGTTGCCGCGTGTCAGACGGGCGCTGACAAAAGCAGGGCTTGACGGCCTATAGGCGTGGTCGGGGTCAGACGGGAAAATCGGTTTCAGCTTCCGTTTCCATTCCTTTCCTCCGCCCCCATGTTGCAAGGCAGAACCCTCATGAACCTGCGCTTACACACCGCCTCCTCCCGATTGTTCCATTCGCCAGTTGCAGCGAGTGCCGATGCGCCGCGCAGCAGCCGCTCGCGCGTGGCTGCTTGCCTGGCGTTTTTCATCACGGTATTTGTCTGCATGGCGGCAGCCGCTGCCCTGGTGAGCAACGACATGCCGCTGATGGTGGTGGGTCTGTGACGCCGGTGGTGTGTCCTGCGGTCCGTTCCGCCTGACGGGCCTGGCCGTTTTCTTTTTTGATGCCCGACCGAGGAAAACCATGGCCACCGATCCCAACCTGCCGCCGCCCCAGCCACTGCCGCCCCTGTCCACACCGCCGGAGCCGGGCGAGGTGCAACCCACGCCTATGCCCATGATCCGGCGATATTGAGCGCCGCGATGGGCTTGCCCCTGCGCGGAGAGTGGACCTAAGATGGCTTGCTGCCCCGCTGGTTCTGCCGGAGAAATGCCATGGTTCAGGCTCTGCACACACGCTGCTGCATCGCAGGGGGTGGCCCCGCGGGCATGATGCTGGGGCTGCTGCTGGCGCGCGCGGGTGTGGCGGTGCTGGTGCTTGAAAAGCATGCCGATTTCCTGCGTGATTTTCGCGGCGACACCGTGCACCCCTCGACCTTGCAGGTCATGCATGAGCTGGTACTGCTGGAGAGATTCCTCGCGCGCCCGCACGACGAAGTCAGCAAACTGCGCGCGGTGGTCGGCCAGACCGAACTGGGGCTGGCCGATTTCACGCATCTGCACACGCGTTGCCGATTCATCGCAATGGTGCCGCAATGGGAGTTTCTGGATTTTGTGCGCGACGAGGCCGAACGGTATCCGGGCTTCCGCCTGATGCAGAACGCGGAGGTGACCGGTCTGCACGAGCGCGCCGGCCTGGTGACCGGGGTACAGGTTGTGACGTCCGCAGGCCCCTTGCAGGTCATGGCCGATCTGGTCGTCGGCGCCGACGGGCGTCACTCGGCGGTGCGTGCCGCGGCCGGGCTGGTAGTGCGCGACCTGGGTGCGCCTATCGATGTGCTGTGGATGCGCCTGCCGAAACAACCGGGCGACCCGGCCACCACCGGCGGCCGCATCACCACCGGTCTTTTTCTGGCGATGATCGACCGCGGCAGCTACTGGCAGTGCGCGTACGTGATTCCAAAGGGCGGTATTGACGCCGTGCGTGCGCGCGGCCTGGCAGCTTTCCGGGCCGACATGGTGAAGGTGGCGCCCTTGTTTGCCGACCGGATCGGAACGCTCGCCAGTTGGGACGACATCAAGCTGCTGAGCGTGACGGTCGACCGGCTGGAGCGCTGGTACCGGCCCGGCCTCCTGTGCATCGGCGATGCGGCGCACGCGATGTCGCCTGTGGGCGGCGTCGGCATCAACCTGGCAGTGCAGGATGCCGTGGCCGCTGCCAATCTGCTGGCCGCGGCGCTGGCAGATGCGCGGATCGGCACAGCCGCACTGACACCGCTGCTGGCCCAACTGGAAAAGCGCCGGCTGTTTCCCACGCGTGTCACGCAGGCGGTGCAGGTGGCCGTCCAGAACCGCCTGTTGAAGCCGGTGGTCGCGGCCCGGGGCGGGGACGCGCCTTCCATCATGGCGGTGCCCTGGTTCCTGAGGCTGATGCAGCGCTGGCCCTGGCTGCAGGCGCTGCCGGCCTATGCCGTTGGCGTCGGGGTGCGGCCGGAACATGTCCGCTCTCCGCAGGCGGAGGTGGCCGCTGCCGTGTGAGGCGTGGCCCCACTCAAGGAGGGACCGTGCTCAGCCCTGCGCAACCGGGCGGTCCGGGTCGCTGCACCAGTCGCTCCAGCTGCCGGCATACAGCGCGGTGCTGCCCAGGCCCGCGACCTCCATGGCAATCAGGTTGGGTACGGCACTGACACCGCTGCCGCAGTGGTGGACCACGGTGGCCGGGTCGCGTCCTCCCAGCAGCGTTTCAAACTCGGCCTTCAATTGCGCCGCAGGCTTGAACTTCCCATCGGGGCTGAGGTTCTGGCTGAAAGGGCGGTTCAGCGCCCCCGGAATGTGACCAGCCACCGGATCGAGCGGCTCGACTTCGCCCTTGAAGCGGGGGTTGGCGCGCGCATCGATCAGCGTTTGGGCTGGGCGCCCCAGTTGTTGACTGACGGCGCCGGCATCGACGAGGCGGGCGAGCGGGGGGGCCAACAGAAAATTGGCCTGGAAGTGCGCGGGCTCTTCGCCACTGCTGATGGCGCCGCCTGCTGCCTGCCAGGCCTGCAGGCCGCCGTCGAGCACCGCGACGCGCGCATGACCTGCCCACTTGAGCATCCACCAGAGGCGGCCGCAGTAATTGGCACCGTTGCGGTCATAAACCACCGCCTGCATCTCATTGCCGAAACCCACGCTGGACAACCACATGGCGAATTTCTCGCGGTTGGGCAGTGGGTGCCGGCCGCCCGAGGCGGGCGCGTCAGCGCCGCTGGTGGTGATCACGGCCTCGGCCCCGGTCTTGGCGGGGTTCACACCGTGGCGGGCGCTCAGTGCGGTGTCGAGGTTGGCGTACACCGCGCCGGGGATGTGGGCTTCCAGGTACTGCGCCTGGCCGGCCTGCGGCTTCATGAGGTCGAAGCTGCAATCGAACACCCGCAGCGGCTGCCCGCTGGCCATCAGGGCTTGCAGGGCTTCAACGGAAATCAGGGTGGTGTGCTTCATGTCTGGACTCCTGTTGGGGGGTGCGGCTGGGCCATGCCGCACACACCCGCTTCAATGCTCTTCGGCCGGCGCGTGCGGTACGGCCCGGGCACGCAGCACCGTCGCCGCAATCGCGCTGACGATGATGAGCGCCATGCCGGCCCAGCCAATGGCCGGAATATGGTCGCCGAACAGGATCAGGCTGTAGATCGCGGCGAACACAATGCCGGAGTATTGCAGGTTGGCCACCATCAGGGTGCCACCATGGTTTTCCGACATGGAATAGGCCTTGGTCATGGACAACTGGCCGAGCGAGGCCAGAAGGCCCAGCGGCAACAGCCACAGCGCGTGCTGCCAGTTCCACGGCGTGACACCGATCACCACCATGCCCAGCCCGCCGGCCACGGCCGTGCCGACGGCAAAGTAAAACACGGTGCGCGTTTCAGGCTCGCCCATGCGCGAGATGGCCATGACCTGCATGTAGGCAAAGGCGGCACCCAGGCCTGACATCAGGCCGACCAGGCCGGCAAAAGTCTGGTTCTGGTCGATCGCCGGGCGCAGCAGCATGATGACGCCAATGAAGCTGGCAAGAATCGCCATCACCAGCGGTCCCTGGCTCGGGCCCGTTTGCCCTGCCTTGCCGAGCATCAGCGCGCCGCCGACCAGGAAGGCGGCAATCCACACGCTGCTCATGTAGTTGAGCGTCATGGCCGTGGCCAGCGGCAGGTGGGCGATGGCGTAAAACCAGGCAGAGAGCGACATCACTCCGATCACACTGCGCCACGCGTGCATGGCCGGGTAGCGGGTACCCAGGGTGACGCCGCGGGCGCGGGCATAGGCCGCCATGAACACCATGCCGAGCACGCCGCGGTAGAACACCAGCTCGGCGCTGTTGAAGTGCTCAGAGGCGTATTTGACGCACACCCCCATGCTGGCAAACAGGAAGGAGGACAGGATCATCCAGACGGCTTGCATGGCGGGGCGTCAGGCGAGGGAAGGGAGAGGGCATGCGCCCCGGGTGCTCAAGGAGGTTGTGGGCAAGAAGGTCCGCACCGCTTCAGATCATCTGCGTGGTCTTGCTCGCACCCATCTCGCGGCGGTACCACTCGTGGAAGTGCTGCATGCCGTCTTCCATCGGGCTCTGGTACGGGCCGAACTCGTTGTCACCGCGCAGCATCAGGGCCTTGCGGCCGGCGTCCATGCGCAGGGCGATCTCGTCGTCCTCGACGCAGGTTTCCATGTAGGCGGCCTGCTGGGCTTCGATGAATTCGCGCTCGAAGGCGCAGATTTCCTCGGGGTAGAAAAATTCCACCACGTTGAGGGTCTTGTCCGGGCCCTGGGGGTGCAGCGTGCTGACCACCAGCACATGCGGGTACCACTCGACCATCACATGCGGGTAGTAGGTGAGCCAGATCGCGCCGTACTTGGGCGGCTCGCCCTTGCGGTACTGCAGCACCACGTCGTGCCATTTTTTGTAAGTGTCTGTACCCGGCTTGCCCAGCTTGTCGGACACGCCCACCGTCTGCACCGAGTAGTTCGGTGTCAGTTGCCAGCGCAGGTCGTCGGTGGTCACAAACGCACCGAGGCCGGGGTGGAACGGGCCCACGTGATAGTCCTCCAGATAGACCTCGATGAAGGTCTTCCAGTTGTAGTTGCACTCGTGCAGGTGCACCTTGTCGAGCTGGTAACCGGTGAAGTCCAGATCGGCCAGGGTGGCCATGCCGTCCAGCTCGGCCCTGACGTCGCGGCCGTTGTCCTCGAACACCAGGCCGTTCCAGGTGGTGGTCTTGTAGCGGTTCAGGTTCAGGCAGGGATCAATTTCAAAATGCGGTGCGCCAATGAGCTCGCCCGAGGTGTTGTAGGTCCAGCGGTGCAGCGGGCACACGATGTTGCTGCCGGCGCCGTTGCCCAGGGAGCCGCGTCCCTGCAGCATGGTGGACTGGCGGTGGCGGCAGACATTGGAGATCAGCTCGATGCCGCCGCTGTTCCTCACCAGGGTACGGCCTTCGCCTTCATGCGGCAGGGCGTAGTAGTCACCCAGCTGGGGCACTGCCAGTTCATGGCCCAGGTAACGCGGCCCGCGGGCGAAGAGTTTTTGCTGCTCCCGCTCGAACAGGCCCGCGTCAAAGTAACTGGAGATGGGCAGCTGGCTGGTGGCCTGCAGCAGGCGGAGACTGAGATCTGGCATGTGATTTCAATGGACATGCCGCCACAGACGCGCTGGGCAGGCAGGAAAAGCAGGGCGGGCAGTCCTGTGCTGAGGGCACAGCCCGGGTTGACCGCAGGTCGAAATTGTACCCGTGCGGTCTGTCTGCAGCCCGTGCGTCAGCCCCTGGGCCAGCGGCCGTCCGCTGCATATCGCCCCGGGGCGTGGAAGGCGGGAAACATGGTTGCCGGGACAGCCGCCGGCCAGCGGGCTGGCAAGCGCCTAAAATCATGCCCAAACACCCACTACCCATGGCCAAAAGCACTTCTTCTTCTGCATCGTCCGCAGCCCCCGCGGGCGCTGCCGCTGCCCAGCCGTTGCCCGCCACTTACGAAGCGGCGCTCAGTGAGCTGGAGCAACTGGTCATTGGCCTGGAATCCGGCCAGTTGCCGCTGGACCGATTGCTCAGCGGCTACCAGCGGGGGGCGCAATTGCTCAAGTTCTGCCGTGACCAGCTCGAAGCCGTGGAAACCCAGGTCAAGGTGCTGGAAGGCACGGACCTCAAGCCCTGGGCTCAGGAGTAGTGGCTGACCAGGTGCCCCACGGCAGGTGCTGCCGCCGCCGTCCCTGACACAAGACAGATACCGAAGAAAGACCATCGATTGAACGCTCCCGAGACATTCCCCGGATTCACCCTTCCTGCGTGGAGCGGGCGGCAACTGGCCGCGGTCGAGCAGGCCCTGTCGCGCTGGGTCGCCCCGCCCGAAACTCCAGCGCCGGCCGGCCTGGGGGACGCGATGCGCTACGCCGTGCTGGACGGCGGCAAGCGCATGCGCCCCTTGCTGGTCATGGCGGCCTGCGAGGCGGTGGGCGGCAACACGCAGGCTGCCCTGCGCGCCGCCTGCGCCGTGGAACTGATTCATGCCTATTCGCTGGTCCACGACGACATGCCCTGCATGGACAACGACGTGCTGCGCCGCGGCAAGCCCACCGTGCATGTGCAGTTCGGCGAGGCCCAGGCCCTGCTGGCAGGCGATGCGCTGCAGGCCCTCGCGTTTGAATTGCTCACGCCGGCTGATGGGTCGGTCGATGTCGCCACCCAGGCGCGCCTGTGCCGCATGCTGGCGCAGGCTGCGGGTTACCAGGGCATGGCCGGTGGCCAGGCGATCGATCTGGCCAGTGTGGGCAAGCCGCTGGACTCCGCCCAGCTGCATGAGATGCACCGGCTCAAGACCGGTGCCCTGCTCAAGGCCAGCGTGCTGATGGGCGCCGCCTGCGGCGCGGCTTCCGGTGCGGCACTGGAGGCGCTGGCGCAGTATGGTGCCGCCGTCGGCCTGGGTTTCCAGGTGGTCGACGACATCCTGGACGTGGTGGCCGACTCGGCCACTCTGGGCAAGACCGCCGGCAAGGATGCGGCCCAGGACAAACCCACTTTTGTGTCGCTGATGGGGCTGGAGCCCTCCAGAACCTATGCCCAGCAGTTGCTGGCACAGGCGCTGGCCAGCCTGGACGCCAGTGGACTGGACAACACGCATGCCTTGCGGGCGTTGGCCGACATGCTGGTCAACCGCGCGCATTGAGCCTGCCGGAAGACACCAGGGCAACACTAGGGCTTACGCGCTGGTCATGCCCCGGTTTTTGCTGAATATTCGATGATCAAGCCCTGTCAACTTCTCATGCCATGACCTATCCGCTGCTCGAAACCATCCAAAGCCCTGCCGACCTGCGGCGGGTGCCGCGCGCCCAGCTCAAGACCGTGGCCGACGAGTTGCGCGCCTGCCTGCTGGACAATGTGTCCAAGACCGGCGGGCACCTCAGCTCCAATTTGGGCACCGTCGAGCTCACGGTGGCCTTGCACTACGTGTTCAACACGCCGGAAGACCGGCTGGTATGGGACGTGGGCCACCAGACCTATCCCCACAAAATACTGACCGGCCGGCGCGAGCGCATGGGCAGCCTGCGCCAGTTGGGTGGGCTTGCGGGTTTTCCGCGCCGGGATGAGAGCCCTTACGACACCTTCGGCACCGCGCATTCCTCCACCTCCATCTCGGCGGCGCTGGGCATGGCCCTGGCGGCGCAGCAAAAAGGCGAGGACCGGCACGCCGTGGCCATCATCGGCGATGGCGCCATGAGCGCCGGCATGGCGTTTGAGGCGCTGAACAACGCCGGCGTGCACGACGAGTGCAAGCTGCTGGTGGTGCTGAACGACAACGACATGAGCATCAGTCCGCCGGTGGGCGCGCTCAACCGTTATCTTGCCCAACTGATGAGCGGGCGGTTTTACGCGTCCGCCAAGAACGTCGGCAAGCAGGTGCTGCGCGTGGCGCCGCCGCTGTTCGAACTGGCGCGCCGGCTGGAGACCCATGCCAAGGGCATGGTCGTGCCGGCCACGCTGTTCGAGAATTTCGGCTTCAATTACATCGGCCCGATCGACGGGCACGACCTGGAGTCGCTCATCCCCACGCTGGAAAACCTGCGCCATCTCAAGGGGCCGCAGTTCCTGCATGTGGTGACCAAAAAAGGCCAGGGCTACAAGCTCGCCGAGGCCGACCCGATTGCCTACCATGGCCCCGGCAAGTTCGACCCGGCCATGGGCCTGCAGAAAGCAACCACACCGGCCAGGCAGACCTTCACCCAGGTCTTCGGACGCTGGCTCTGCGACATGGCTGAGCAGGACAAGCGCCTGGTCGGCATCACACCCGCCATGCGCGAGGGCTCGGGCATGGTGGAGTTCCACCAGCGCTTTCCGGAGCGCTACCACGATGTCGGCATCGCCGAGCAGCACGCCGTGACGTTTGCCGCAGGCATGGCCTGCGAGGGCCTCAAACCCGTGGTCGCGATTTACTCGACCTTTCTGCAGCGCGGTTATGACCAGCTCATCCACGACGTTGCCCTGCAAAACCTGCCGGTGGTGTTCGCGCTGGACCGCGCCGGCCTGGTCGGTGCCGATGGCCCCACGCACGCCGGCGCCTATGACATTCCCTACCTGCGCTGCATTCCCAACATGAGCGTGGCCTGCCCGGCCGATGAAAAGGAGTGCCGGCAGTTGCTGACATCGGCCTTCGAGCAGAACCATCCGGTGGCGGTGCGCTATCCGCGCGGTGCAGGTGCCGGGGTCGAGCCCGACGCTGGTTTGAATGCGCTGCCCTTCGGCAAGGGTGAGGTGCGCCGCGAGGGCACGGGTATTGCCATCCTCGCCTTTGGCACACTGCTGTACCCGGCGCTGGAAGCCGCCGAAAAACTCGATGCCACCGTGGTCAACATGCGCTGGGCCAAACCGCTGGACACCGAGTTGCTGCTCAAGATCGCCGCCAGCCATGCTGCGCTGGTCACCGTGGAAGAGGGTGCGATCATGGGCGGGGCGGGCAGTGCTGTGGGTGAAGCCCTGCAAGCGGCGGGGCTGGCGCTTCCCGTGCTGCAACTGGGTCTGAGGGATGAGTTCACCGAACACGGTGATCCTGCCAAGCTGTTGGCCATGCAGGGTCTGGACGCGGCCGGCATCGAAGCAGCTGTGGCATCGCGTTTTGCTGCGTTGCTGCCGCTCGGCAAGCCACCCAGGGCATCGCTGAAATCCGTGGCCTGACATCCTCGCCGCTTGGGATGTCCCAAGCGTCTGCGGGCACCGACAGCTTGCTGTCAGGTCTTCGAGGGTAAACCCGAAAGGGGGTGCCTGCCCCCATTTTTACAATGCATGAGCGGTGTGCCAGGTCACTGAACTTGCGCCCGGCGGGCCTCTCCAAAGCCTCACAACACCCTCAACCCGAGTTCCTTCCACAAGCCCTCTTCGAATGCGCCGCCGCTCGATTCTTTCGCACGCAGGTCTGGCTGGTGTCCTGGCCGCTGGTGCGGCGCCTGCCGTGCATGCGCAGACCGCGGTGCGATGGCGGCTTGCATCGAGCTTCCCCAAGTCGCTGGACACCATCTATGGTGGCGCAGAGACCTTCGCCCGTCTGGTGAAGGGCATGTCGGGCGGCAAGTTTGATATTTCGGTGCATTCCGCCGGCGAACTGATGCCCGCCTTTGGGGTGGTCGATGGCGTGCAGCAGGGGACCGTGGAAGCCGCGCACACCGCGCCCTATTATTTTTTCGGCAAGGACGAAACCTTTGCCATCGGCGGCGCCATCCCGTTCGGGCTCAACAGCCGCCAGATGAGTGCGTGGACCTTTGAGGGCAACGGCCTGAAGCTGATGCGCGAGTTCTACGCGCGCTACAACATGACGAGCTTCCCCTGCGGCAACACCGGCGCCCAGATGGGTGGCTGGTTCCGCAAGGAAATCAAATCGCTGGCCGACATCAAGGGCCTGAAATTCCGCGTGGGCGGCTTTGCCGGCAAGGTGATCGAGCGCCTCGGCGGCGTGCCGCAGAACATTCCGGGTGGCGAGATTTACCAGGCCCTCGAAAAAGGCACCATCGATGCCGCCGAATGGATCGGGCCCTACGACGACCAGAAACTGGGCTTCAACAAGGTGGCGCCCAACTACTACTACCCCGGCTGGTGGGAGGGCGGCCTGCAACTGGACCTCTACATCAACCAGAAGGCCTTTGACGCCCTGTCGCCCGAGTACAAGCTGATTGTCGAAGCCGCCAGCGCGACAGCCCATGTGGGCATGCAGGCGAAGTACGACGCCAGGAACCCGACGGCGCTCAAACAGCTGGTGGGGGCAGGTGCCAGGCTCCGGCCGTTTCCGGTCGACGTCATGCACGGGGCGTTCAAGGCGTCGATGGCGCTCTATGACGAGCTGTCGGCCAAAAACGAAAACTGGCGCAAGGTCTATGCCGATTACGCCAGATTCCGCGGTGACCAGAATCTGTGGTTCCGCTTCACCGAGGCCACTTTCGACCGTTTCATGCAGGGGCAGAAACTCTGACCTGTCACGCCACGAGGTCACCATCGCCATGGACCCAAGGCAGATGCTGTCTTTCACCCGCTCGCCAGTTTCTGCCTGAGACACCCGTTTACCCATTTTCATCAACCCCAAGGAGGAATTAACCATGGATCGTCGTTCACTCATCAAAAATGCCGGGATTGCCGGTGTGCTTGCCGCCGGCGTAGCACCCGCCGTCCACGCGCAGGCGGCCATCCGCTGGCGCCTGGCTTCCAGCTTTCCCAAATCGCTCGACACCATCTACGGCGGCGCCGAGGTGTTCTCCAAGGCCGTCAAGGCCATGTCTGGTGGCAAGTTCGAAATCTCCGTGCATGCCGCCGGCGAACTGATGCCCGCCTTCGGCGTGGTTGACGGCGTGCAGCAAGGCACGGTCGAGATGGCCCACACGGTGCCCTACTACTTCTTCGGCAAGAACGAAGCCTTCGCGATTGGCGCGGCCATTCCGTTCGGCATGAACTCGCGCCAGATGTCTGCCTGGATGTACGAAGGCAACGGCCGCAAGCTGATGAACGAGCTCTATGCCCAGTACAACATCGTGAGCTATGCCGGTGGCAACACCGGTGCCCAGATGGGCGGCTGGTTCCGCAAGGAAATCAAGTCGCCGGCCGATATCAAGGGTCTGAAGTTCCGCATCGGCGGCTTTGCCGGCAAGGTGATCGAGCGCATGGGCGGCGTGCCGCAGAACATTCCCGGCGGCGAGATTTACCAGGCGCTGGAAAAAGGCACCATTGACGCCGCCGAATGGGTGGGTCCGTACGACGACCAGAAGCTCGGCTTCAACAAGGTCGCGCCGTTCTACTACTATCCCGGCTGGTGGGAAGGTGGCCCCGAGGTGGACTTCTTCATCAACAGCAAGGCGCTGGAAAGCCTGTCGCCGGAAAACAAGGCCATCATCGAAGCGGCGTCCGCCCAGGCGCATGTAGATATGCAGGCCAAGTACGACGCCCGCAATCCGAATGCACTGAAGCAATTGGTCGGCGCCAAGACCAAGGTGTTGCCTTTTCCCGCCACCGTGCTGGACGCATCGTTCAATGCCTCGATGGACCTGTACGCCGAGCTGGAAGCGAAGAATCCGATGTGGAAGAAGATCTACAGCGACTACCGCGCCTTCCAGCGCGATCAGATCCTGTGGTTCCGTTTCGCCGAGTCGCGCTTCGACACCTACATGCAGACCAAGAAACTCTGATTCGGTCGTTTTTTTGATGAGGCCTGCCCCGGTGACGTGGCGGGCCTTTTTTATGACGCGTTGCGGGTAAGTCCCTAACGGCATGGAGAGCGCTGACTCCTAGACTTCGGGGTTCATCAACCCTGAGGGAGTCTCTCCATGGATCGTCGTTCGCTCATCAAAAACACGGGTATCGCTGGTGTGCTGGCTGCAGGCATCGCGCCCGCAGTGCATGCGCAGGCTGCCATTCGCTGGCGCCTGGCTTCCAGTTTTCCGAAGTCGCTCGATACCATCTTTGGTGCGGCAGATACCTTCGCCAAGAAAGTCACCGAGATGAGTGGCGGCAAGTTCACCATCACCACGCATGCGGCGGGCGAGTTGATGCCAGCTTTCGGCGTGGTCGACGGCGTACAGCAGGGCACCGTGGAGGTGGCCCACACGGCGCCTTACTATTTCTTCGGCAAGGATGAGGTCTTCGCCCTCGGCTGTGCCATTCCTTTTGGCCTCAACAGCCGCCAGATGACGGCCTGGATGTACGAGGGCAATGGCCTGAAGCTGATGCGCGAGTTCTACGCCAAGTACAACATTGTCAATTTCCCTGGCGGCAACACCGGTTGCCAGATGGGTGGCTGGTACCGCAAGCAGATCAAGTCGGCAGCCGACATCAAGGGCCTGAAGTTTCGCGTCGGCGGCTTTGCCGGCAAGGTGATCGAGCGCATGGGCGGCGTGCCGCAGAACATTCCCGGCGGCGAGATTTACCAGGCGCTGGAAAAAGGCACCATTGACGCCGCCGAATGGGTGGGTCCGTACGACGACCAGAAGCTCGGCTTCAACAAGGTCGCGCCGTTCTACCACTACCCTGGCTGGTGGGAAGGTGGTCCGCAGCTGGACTTCTTCGTCAATAACAAGGCACTCGAGAGCCTGTCCTCCGAGAACAAGGCCATTGTCGAGTGCGCAGCTGCCTTTGCCCACACGGAAATGCAGGCCAAGTACGACGCGAAGAACCCCACAGCCCTCAAGCAGCTGGTGGGCGCAGGCACCAAGGTGTTGCCGTTCCCGGCGGACGTGCTGAACGTGGCTTTCAAGGAAGCCATGGCGCTTTACTCGGACATCAGTGCCAAGAATCCGGGCTGGAAAAAAGTGTACGAGGACTACGCCTCGTTCCGCAAAGACCAGAACCTCTGGTTCCGCTTCACCGAAGCCCGTTTCGACAGCTTCATGCAAGCCCAGAAGCTGTGACGTGACCTGACCGGACGGTGCTCCCCGGAGCGCCGTTCACGCGAGCAAGACCTCGAGGCTGAAAAACCGGGAGGCACAAAAAAGCCCCGCATCGCGGGGCTTTTTTACGGCCGCTTTTGTGGCCTGTGCTTGCAGAACGGTGAGCCGCGCATACGGCTCGTCCAACCCGTTCGTAAACGATCGCACCGACTGAGTGGAGGCGACCGTTGCGGGACTTACTTCTTGGCGTCCTTGTTCATGGAGTCCTGCATGGCCTTCATCGGGTCGTCTTCCGCTGCGGGCGCAGGCGCTGCGTCCAGGGCCGGTGCAGAAGCCCCTGCTTCGGGCGCGGGTGCTGCCGGTGGCTCCGCGCTCTGGATGTCGGCTTCCATCTGCAATTGCACCTTGTTCAGATCGACTTTTTCTTCCTTGTCGAGTCCGCTGGAGACGATGCCCGGGAAGAAGATGATCAAGGCAACCATGATGATCTGGATGATCACGAAGGGCACCGCACCCCAGTAGATCTGCATGGTGGTCACCGGTTGGATGGTCTTTCCGGTGACGCGGTCCGCGTATTCCTTGTTCGGTGCCACGCTGCGGAGGTAGAACAGCGCGAAACCGAATGGTGGATGCATGAACGAAGTCTGCATGTTCACGCCGAGCAGCACGCCGAACCAGATCAGGTCAACGCCCAGCTTGTCGGCGACCGGGGCCAGCAACGGCACCACGATGAAGGACAACTCGAAAAAGTCCAGGAAGAAGGCCAGGAAAAAGATCAGGATGTTCACCACGATCAGGAAGCCGGTCTGCCCGCCGGGCAAGCCGGTGAGCAGGTGCTCCACCCACTTCTGGCCATCGACGCCCTGGAACACCAGGCTGAAGATGGTGGAGCCCACCAGGATGAACACCACAAAGCACGACAGCTTGGTGGTGGTGTTCAGCGCCTGCTTGAGCAGCGACATGCTGAGCCGGCCGCGGGCCATGGCCATGATCAGCGCACCCAGGGCACCCATCGCGCCGCCTTCGGTCGGGGTGGCAATGCCCAGGAAGATGGTGCCCAGCACCAGGAAGATCAGCAGCAGCGGCGGAATCAGCACGAAGGTCACGCGCTCGGCCATGCGCGAGAGCAGACCCATGCGGGTGACCTTGTTGATCAGGGCAATCACGAAGGCCAGCAACACGCCGGCGCACATCGACACCACGATGGTTTCGTCCTTGGCGACGCTGGCGATCTTCTCGCCCTTGAACCAGCTGTAGACGTCGGCGTAATGCTCGCCGAAGTAGAAAGCCACGCCCGTCGAGATGATGGTCAGCACCAGCAGCGATGCCAGGCCGCTCTTGCCGCTGTCCTCGCGGATGGTGCGCGCCTCGATCGGCAAGGCTGGCACCCATTTGGGTTTGAAGATGGCCAGCAGGATCACGAAGCCGGTGTACATCGCGGTGAGCATGAAGCCAGGGATGAACGCGCCCTTGTACATGTCGCCGACGCTGCGGCCCAGCTGGTCGGCCAGGATGATGAGTACCAGCGAGGGCGGAATGATCTGTGCCAGCGTGCCCGAGGCGGCAATCACGCCAGAGGCGATGCGCCGGTCATAGCCATAGCGCAGCATGATGGGCAGGGAGATCAGGCCCATGGAAATCACGGATGCAGCCACGACGCCCGTGGTGGCGGCCAGCAGGGCACCCACAAAAATCACTGCGAAGGCGAGGCCGCCGCGCACCGGGCCGAACAGCTGCCCGATGGTTTCAAGCAGGTCTTCGGCCATGCCGCTTCGCTCAAGAATCAGCCCCATCAGGGTGAAGAACGGAATCGCCAGCAGCGTGTCGTTCTGCATGATGCCGAACAGCCGCAGCGGCAGGGCCTGCAGCAGGGCTTCGGGCAACACGCCCAGCTCGACACCGACAAACCCGAAGAACAGGCCGCAGGCGCCGAGGCTGAACGCCACCGGAAAACCCATCAACAGAAAAACGATGAGCCCCGCGAACATGATCGGGGCCATATTGTGTGTAAAGAATTCCATGACTGCTTCTCCCTCAGACGGCTTTGTTTTTGGACTCTGCGAGGCGCAAAATCGCCTCGGCCAGCTCTTCTTCAGCCGTCTTTTCAATCTTCTTGGCCGTGGGGTCCTCGATCAGCCCCTGGAGGAACGCAATGCGCTTGATCAGCTCTGACCAGCCCTGCAGCAGCAGCAGCGTGAAGCCCAGCGGGATCATGGCGTACACCGGCCAGCGGATCAGTCCACCGGCGTTGCCCGACATCTCGCCTGAAACAAAGCCGCGGTAGAAGAAAGGAACGCCAAACCACAACATGGCCGCGCAGACCGGGGTGAGAAAGCAGGTGAAACCGATCACATCGACCCAGATCTGCCCGCGTTTGCTCAGGCGACTGGACACCACGTCAATCCGCACGTGCTCGTTGTTGAGCAGGGTGTAGCCCGAGGCGATCAGGAAGGAGGCCGCAAACAGGTACCACTGCACCTCGAGGTAGGCGTTGGAGCTGGTGCCAAACACCTTTCTGACCGCCGCGTTGACACCGCTGATGACGGTGGAAGCCAAAATAAGCCAGATCGCGTATTTGCCGATCCGGGTGTTCAGCCAGTCCACCGCATTTGAGAACTTCAATAATGCGTGCATTGTTGCCTCCGTGATAAATAAACTGACGCATAAAAATTCATCCGGAGGGCGCTCCAATGCGCCAGTCCGGATGAATATTTGTGTGTGCGGATTCTAGGGAGAACTATAAAAGCCAAGCTGACAGCTTTGTGACGGTGTTATCCCGTAAGAACCCTTGATGGATGGGCCTTTGCACAGGGTCGGTGCACGAAAAGAGTGTCTTGTTGCGCCATGTCAAGACAACTTCGGACTGATGGTCAGCGCGCCTGTTACACGACTTCCAGGCCGTGTCCTTCCACCATCTGGCCAATTCGGGCGGCGTGCCCGAACCCATGCTGGTGGAAGCAGGCCAGAACCTCGTCCACGCTGTCAGGCGAGCATGACACCAGCAGGCCGCCGCTGGTCTGTGGGTCGCTCAGCAGGGCCTTGTGGGCGGCGCTCAAACCGGCGGGCAAGGTAATTTCGGCGCCATAGCTGTCCCAGTTGCGGCCAGAGGCGCCCGTCACGGTGCCCTGGGCCGCCAGATCCAGCACCCCTGGGAGCAGCGGAATCTGGTCCATCTGCAGCTGCATGCGCAGCCTGGCGCCCCGGGCCAGTTCCAGCCCGTGGCCCGCCAGGCCAAAGCCTGTGACGTCGGTCAGGGCGTGAACGGCGTCCAGCCGCGCCAGTTCAATCCCCGGCTTGTTCAGCTGGGTGGTGGTGGCGATCATCTGCGCATAGCCCTCGGCGCCGAGCTGCTCTTTCTTGAGTGCTGCCGAGAGGATGCCCACGCCCAGGGGTTTGCCCAGCACCAGCACGTCGCCCACCCTGGCGCCGGAGTTTTTCTTGACGCGCGAGGGATGGACCAGGCCCAGCACCACCAGGCCATAAATGGGTTCGACCGAGTCGATGGTGTGACCACCCGCAATCGGAATGCCGGCATCGCGGCAGACGTCCTGCCCGCCGCGCAGGATGGCGCCTATGGTCTCCAGCGGCAGCACGCTGATGGGCATGCCCACCAGCCCCAGCGCCATGATGGGGGTGCCGCCCATGGCGTAGACATCGCTGATGGCGTTGGTGGCGGCAATGCGTCCGAAGTCGTACGGGTCGTCGACGATGGGCATGAAGAAGTCGGTGGTGGCAATCAGTGCCTGCTCGTCGTTGAGCTGGTACACCGCTGCGTCATCCGCCGTTTCGATGCCCACCAGCAACTGGGGTGGAATGGGCAGGTTGCTGGAGTTCTTGAGGATTTCGCTCAGCACGCCGGGTGCAATCTTGCAGCCGCAGCCACCGCCGTGCGACAGGCTGGTGAGCCGGGGGGCAGCCAGGGGTGCTGGCGCGCGGAGCGGGGTGGTGGAGGCATTCATGGGGAGGCTTTCAGGGGATGGCGGCAATCGCGGACTGCAGCAAGTTTATGACAAGCTGCTTTTCCCGCTCCGGTGCGAACAGGTGCGCGCGTTGCCGGCACTGCTGTTGCAACAGGGTCAAAAACGCCGGTTCCGTTGCGCAGCGCTGCACCAGTGCGGCCAGGCCGGCGTCGTCGCCGACCGAGAAATAGCCGGCATAGCTGGCACCCAGCATGCCGACATTGCCCCCCACGCGCGTGGCCAGCACCGGCGTGCCGCACTGTATGGCCTCCAGAATCACCTGGGCGCCGCCCTCCATCAGCGAGGAGTTCACCAGCAGATGGGCGCGCTTCATGCGCTGGCGTGTGGCCGCGCGCGGCAGTTCGCCCAGCCACCGGTAGGCCGGTGTCGCGGCTTCGGTGGTGCGCGCCGCGGCTGCCAGCGGCGCCTGCAGCGCGCGCCCCACATGGTCCCAGCGGACGGTGTGCGCGGCGTTCCGGGCTGCCGCGCGCATGAAGGTCAGCGGGTCTTTCTCGTCGCGCAGATGGCCGACGTTGAGAACGCTGAACATGCGGCCTCGTTGGGTTGCGGGTGTCAAGGCGGGGGCTGACTGGTAGATCACCCGTGTCTTGGCACGCCACTGCGCTGGCATGACCACCATGCCGTCGTCCTGAAGCACCACCAGGTGGGTGGCGAGTGCCAGCGACTGCTGCGCCGCGGCATCGGTCCGGATGTCCCGGTACAGGTCGGTGCCGGTCAGCACCACGATCAGGGGCTTGCGGGGACAGGCCTCTGCCCAGGCCTGGATGGAGCCGGCAGAGCGCCGTGCGTGCAGTGCCACCATGGCCATGGGCGGACGGGCGCGCAGCCCTTCCGGTGCGGGCCATGCCGGCAGCAAGGCGATGTCACAATGACCGGACAAGAAACGCGCCCAGCGCTGCGCCGTGTGCCAGTTGCCATTGTTTGATTCAGCCATCGCCGGGCTTACCAGGACTGCCGTTGTGGCTTCAGATTTCATGCCCGATTCGTCTCGCCGCTTGCCGGGTTCGGCCGCTGATGGACACCCCGAACTGATTGATTCGCCCCTGATCCGCCGGGCGGGCCGCGATGTGCTGTCGCTTGCGCTGATGGATTCGCGGAATCATACGCTGCACCTGCTCGGTCAGTACCAGCAGGCGCTGGAGGGCGTGAATTTTGCGGTTCCGCAGCTGGCCACGGTCAACCCGCCGCTGTGGGAGCTGGGCCATATCGGCTGGTTCCAGGAGTGGTGGATCGCCCGCAACATGCAGCGCTCGCTCGGGCGCCGCTGCGAGCCCGCCCATGCCCGGCTGGCCTCGATCGAACCCCATGCCGACCGGTGGTGGAACTCCGACGAGGTCGCGCACGACAGCCGCTGGTCGCTGGACCTGCCCGATGCCGGCCATTGCCGCAGCTATTTGCTCGACACCCTGGAAAGCACGCTGGATCTGCTCGACAAGACGGGCGATGGCCCTGGCACCGACGATGCGCTGTATTTTTACCGCCTGGCGCTGTTCCATGAGGACATGCATGGCGAAGCCTTCGCCTACATGGCGCAGACGCTGGGTCTGGCGCTCGACAAGCCGCTGCGCACGGCGCTGACCCCGGCGCCCATGGCGGTGCGTGAGCCCTTGCTGATTCCGGCGACGGTGTGGCGCATGGGCAACCCCTCGGCAGGTGACGCTGGTGGCGCTGGCAAGGAGGAGGGCGGCTTTGCCTTTGACAACGAACAACCGGTACACGCCATCAGCGTGCCCGAGTTCGAGATCGATGCCCAGCCCGTCAGCTGGGCCCAGTACGTGGAGTTTGTGGACGACGGCGGCTACGACCGTGAGGACCTGTGGCAGCCCGAAGGCTGGCAATGGCTGCAGGCGCTGGCCCGCAGCGAGGGGCGGCGCGGCCCGCGCTATGTCGAGCAGATCGGTGTGGCCAGTGGTGCGGTCATGCAGACCCGGTTCGGCCAGGCCACGCGCATGCTGGGCAACCAGCCTGCGATGCACATGAGCTGGTGGGAGGCCGACGCCTGGTGCCGCTGGGCCGGGCGGCGCCTGCCCGCCGAGGTGGAGTGGGAGCTGGCCGCCCACACGGCGGCGCGGCGCGGCTTCTTCTGGGGCGACGTGTGGGAGTGGATGGGCACCACCTTCCGGCCCTATCCGGGCTTTCGCGCAGACCCGTACCAGAACTACTCGCAGCCCTGGTTCCACACCCACAAGGTGCTCAGGGGCGCCTCATTTGCCACGCGGGCGCGCATGAAAAGCCCGCGGTACCGCAACTTCTACCTGCCGCAGCGTGACGACATCTTCTGCGGTTTCCGGTCCTGCGCCCTGTAAAAGCCACAGTGCCAAAAAGCCGTCAGGGCTGCTTGCGCTTGCGGTAGTTCCACCACGGCAGGGTGGCGCGCATGGACAGCACCTTGCCTGATTGCGCCGACTCGCCGCTGTAGCCCGGCAACTGGTCCAGCGTGACCTGCCAGGCGGGGCTGAGCAGCTCGCGCAACAGGGCCTGCACGGCAGGCGTGGGCAATTCCGATTTCAGGCATACCAGGTGGTAGCGCTCCTGCGTCAGCGGCACAAACCCGAGGCCTTTTTCGCGGGCGGCTGATTCAATGCCCAGCCCCACGTCGGCCGCGCCGCCGGCAATCGCCTGGGCCACGGCCGCATGCGATGGTTCCTGGCTGTCGTAGCCGGCAATGCCCGAGGCCTGGACGCCGGCATCGGCCAGCAACTCGTCCAGCAACACCCGCGTGCCGGTGCCTTCGGCCCGGTTCACATAGCGCACGCCGGGCCGGGCGAGGTCGGCCAGGCCTGTCAGCCGCTGGGGATTGCCCCTGGCCACCATCAGTCCCTGCGTGCGATGGGCAAACCCGATCAGCTTGTGCAGGCCCGGTTTGAGCAGGCTGCGGTAGATGTGGGCCGAGATGGATTTGCTGCCGGGGTGGTCGAGCGTGTGAAAGCCTGCCATCGTGCAGCGGCCCGCATTGAGGGCGGCAATGGCATCCACGCTGCCCATGAAGCGGATGTCCAGGTGCAGGCCGTGCGCAGCGGCCTGGTCGCGCAGCGCCGACAGTGCCGCGTCGTGGCTCGCGTACAGGGTGAGCACATGGGTGTCGTCGTCGAAGGCGGTGGAAAAGGCCCGTTCGATGTCGCCGCGCAGCGATTCGATTTGCGGTGCCAGCCGGGCCTGCGCCTGGCGTTCCGCCCAGAGCAGCTTCTCGCCGAACTCTGTGAGGCGTGCGCGCTGCCCCTTGTCCCAGACGATCAGGGTTCGCCCGAGGGTCTGCTCCCAGTCCTTCAAAGCGCCCCACACATGGCGGTAGGACAGGTCCAGCGCCTTGGAGGCCTTCGAGATGGAGCCATGCGCGCGCACCGCATGCAGCATGTCCATCAGGGGATTGCGGATCAGCGTGTCCTTGCTGCGCGTGGGTGACAGCAAGTAGGAGAGTTCGACTTTGTGCATGAGGGCCTGTCTGATGGCTGGATTATCCGTGGTGGCGCCTGCACGCCACGCTTGACCAATTCCTATGCAAATGCATTCATAGCGATCAATCCCGATGACGGGTAAAGGCCATCGCTCTACGCTACAGTCGCGCAGCCTGCAGCGGTGGCCTTTGCGTCTCTGCAGGGCGCCCCTGTTTTGCCAGTCATTCCCGCTTCCGCCCTGAACACCTCTTGAACACTTTTTCCGACAGCTTCGCTACAGCCCTGGCGCTGATCCTGTCCCTCGACCCCGTGCTGGCCACCATCGCACTCCGGTCGCTGGCCGTCAGTGCCTGCGCCTGCGTGATCGCCTGCAGCCTGGGGCTGGTGCTCGGCGCCTGGCTGGGCGTGGCCCGCTTTCGCGGTCGCGGTGCGGTGCTGGCGCTTCTCAACACGGCGCTGGCGCTGCCTTCGGTGGTGGTGGGGCTGGTGGTCTACCTGCTGCTCTCACGCAGCGGGCCGCTGGGTTTTCTGGGCTGGCTTTTTTCCTTCAAGGCCATGGTGCTGGCCCAGGCCGTACTGGTGTTGCCGGTGGTCACGGCGCTGGTGCGGCAGTCGATTGAAGATGCCGACCGCAGCCACGGCGAGCAGTTCACCTCGCTGGGTGCGGCGGGCTTCATGCGCAGCCTGCTGCTGCTGTGGGACGAGCGCTTTGCGCTGCTCACGGTACTGATCGCCGCCTTCGGGCGTGCCATCTCGGAGGTGGGGGCCGTGATGGTGGTGGGCGGCAACATCGACGGCTTCACCCGGGTGATGACCACGGCCATTGCACTGGAAACCACCAAGGGCGACCTGCCGCTGGCACTGGCGCTGGGCATCGTGCTGCTGTGCATCGTGCTGCTGCTGAACATCCTGATTGCCGTGCTCAGGCGCTGGCGCGAGCAGCGCGATGACCCGGCGCTTGCGCTGTCTGCCGCCATGGCGGGCGGGGGGGCTTTGCTGTGACATCGCTGTTCCGGCTGGAAAGCGTGCGGGTGCAGCTGGGGCACACCTGCGCCCTGCGCAATTGCAGCCTGAGCATTGCACCGGGTGAACGTGTGGCGCTGGTGGGCGCCAACGGCAGCGGCAAGAGCACGCTGCTGCGGACGCTGCACGGGCTGCTGGCCACGGCAGGCGGCATTGTGCTGTCCGGCGCCACCGGCCAGCAGGCCATGCTGTTCCAGCGGCCCCACATGCTGCGCACCAGCGTGCAGAACAACGTCGCCCTGGGGCTCTGGCTGCACGGCATGCGCTGGCGCAAGGCCCGTGAACGCGCCTTGCAGGCGCTGGAGCGTGTCGGGCTGGCGGCACTTGCCGGGCGCAATGCCCGGGCGCTCTCGGGCGGGCAGCAGCAGCGGGTTGCCCTGGCACGGGCATGGGCGCTGGCGCCGCGCGTGCTGCTGCTGGACGAGCCGACCGCCAGCCTGGACCCGGGCGCCAAGCGCGAGGTGGAGCACCTGATGACCGAGTTTGCCGATGCCGGCATGACGCTGGTCTTCAGCAGTCACAACCTCGGGCAGGTCAAGCGGCTGGCCACCCGCGTGATTTATCTGGAAGGCGGCGAGATCGTGGCCGATCTTCCCGTCGACGCATTTTTCAACGGACCGCTACCGGCTGCAGCGGAGGCATTTTTAAAAGGAGAGCTGGCATGACTGGATGGATCGGAATTTCCCTGCTGAACATCGCCTCGAGGGCCTGGCGTTCCGTGGGCGTGGCGGCGCTGGCACTGGCGGCCCACGCCGCCATGGCACAGGTGCCGTCCATCGTGATGGCCTCCACCACCTCCACCGAGCAGTCGGGGCTGTTCCCCTATCTGTTGCCTGAATTCAAGAAGGCGACCGGTGTCGACATCAAGGTGGTGGCTGTCGGCACAGGCCAGGCGCTGGACATGGGGCGCCGGGGCGATGCGGACGTCCTCTTCGTGCACGACCAGGTGGCCGAGGAAAAAGTCGTGGCCGAGGGCTTTGCCCTCAGGCGCTATCCGGTGATGTACAACGACTTTGTGCTGATCGGTCCCGCCGCCGACCCGGCCCGGGTCAAGGGCAGGGACATCGCGCTTGCGCTGAAAAAGCTCAATGCGTCCAATGCCAATTTTGTCTCGCGCGGCGACAAGAGCGGCACCCATGCGGCCGAACTGCGCTACTGGAAGACCGCCGGCGTGGAGACGCCGTCTTTCGCCAACTACAAGGCCTGCGGCTGCGGCATGGGCCCGGCGCTGAACATGGCAGCGAGCACTGGCGGCTATGTGCTGGCCGACCGCGGAACCTGGCTGTCGTTCAGGAACCGCGCCGATCTGGCGGTGCTGGTGGAGGGCGACACCAGGCTCTTCAACCAGTACGGTGTGATGGTGGTGAACCCCGCAAAACATCCGCAGACCAAAGCTGAGCTGGCCCAGAAGTTTGTGGACTGGGTGGTGTCGCCCGCTGGCCAGGCGGTGATTGCCGGCTACAAGATCAACGGTCAGCAATTGTTTTTCCCCAATGCCACGCCGGGTGGGTGACACATGGGCGGTGATGGGCAGCTGGCCTTGACGGCCAGGAGTTTTGCTTTCCCCCGCTTTCTATAATCAGGGGATGTCCCGCCGACACAGCCAATTCGATGCCCCCTTTCACTCGCGCTCTGTAGCTGCGTGGTGGGCGGTCGCTCTCGGTGGCCTGGCCGTGCTGCTGGCATTGCTGTCGCCGGTGGCCATGCTGGCCCAGGAAGTGCAGACCGGCAAGCTTGGCGGGTTGTGCACAGCGACTTCCACCCCTTCTGGTTCGCCGGATTCCGGTGGCAGTGGCACATCACAAGCCGGCTCGCACTGCGAATGGTGCGCGTGGACCGGCATCGCGTTGCCGCCCAGTTCCGCGGCGGCCACTTCGCGCTGGTCTGGCATATGGGTAGCGGCCGTCTGGCGCCCGGTCTACGTTGGCGCGGCAGTCACCGGCTTGCCGTTCAGTCGCGCACCGCCTGTTCTCTGAATTGAATTGCCGCCTCACTGGAGGCCCCGATGCGCTGGCCGCTTGGGCTGGTGCGCGTTTGTCATTTCTTTCAAGAACAGATCAATGAAACAATCTTTTTCGTGGTCCGCTGCCCTGCCGGTGGCGACCGCTGCGACCCTGTTGCTGCTGAGCAGCCCGTCGTACTCGCATGTGGCGCTGGAATCCCGAAGCGCCCCTGCCGGTAGCAGTTACAAGGCGGCGCTGGTGATCAGCCACGGCTGCAATGGTTCGCCGACCACAGGTGTTTCCGTGCAGATTCCACCGGGCTTCCGGGGTGCCAAGCCTTATCCCAAGGCCGGCTGGATGCTCTCCGTTCAGACAACCCAACTTGCCGTACCCTACCAGCAGCATGGCCGGCGGGTGACGGAGGACGTCACCGCCATCAGCTGGACCGCCACCAGCCCGGAGGCGGCGTTGCCGGACCATCAGGTGGATGACTTCGCATGGCGCGGTACCCTGCCTGAATCGGCAGGCCCTCTGTGGTTCAAGGTGCTGCAAACCTGTGCACAGGGCAGCACGGCCTGGCATGACATTCCGCCGTCTGGTGACTCAAGGACGGCCCTGAAACTGCCCGCAGCCCTGCTGGAGGTCACATCCCCGGTGGCACCTGCGGCCGCTGCGCCAAGGGTGCCGGCGGCGCACGCAGCGGGGGCCCATGGCCACGCGCATTGAAGATGGGCATCGATTAGCCCCTGTGCAAATCGGGGGTGAGTTTTTTCAAATTTTTTCAGGACTACATCATGAACATCAAAACGACATCACGCGCCATGGCCTTGTGCTTGGTCATGGCCTATGGCGCACTGCAGGCTCAAACGCTGGCGCAAAAGTCGGAGCAGAAGTCAGAGCAAAGAGTGGAAGTCAGCCAGGCCTGGGTGCGCGCTACCGTGCCCGGACAACAAGGAACGGGCGGTTTCATGCGCCTGAAGGCGAAGTCTGCCACCCGCCTGGTGGGTGTGTCCACGCCGGCTGCCGGCATTGCCGAGGTGCACGAGATGAAAATGAACGGCGACGTCATGACCATGCGCGCTGTGCCCGCGCTGGAGCTGCCGGCCGGCAAAACGGTGGAACTCACGCCGGGTGGCTACCACCTGATGCTGATGGACCTGAAGGCGCCCCTGACCAAAAACACCACGGTGCCCATGACCTTGCGATTCAAGGATGCCCAAGGCGTCGAAAGCACGCTGGTGTTGAAGGTGCCGGTCGGCACTGCCGCACCCGCGGTACACCAGCACTGACGATCCGGGACCTAGTCCACGCGGCGCTTGGAGGGGCCGAGGCGGCGGTACACCGTGGCGCGGCTCACGCCCAGCGTCCGCGCGGCCTGCACCACATTGCCGCGGGCGTCGTCCACGGCCTTGCGGATCAGCGCGGTTTCCAGGTCCTTCAATGGCTGCGCCGCGGTGGCCGTGGCGGGCAGTCGTACCGCTGCGGGCGCGTGATGGCGGCCGTACAGCAGCGGCATGGCCTGCAGGCGCAGGCCGGTCCAGAGCGACACCTCCAGCACACCGACGGCCGTGTGGCTGCGCTGCGCCGCATCAAAAAGCATCTCGAAGGGCAGGGCAAACAGGTCGCTGCAGTGCAGCAGTCGGGTGGGGGCGGTTTCCAGCGGCGGCAGCAGCTCGCGCGCCGTGCGGTTCGCGCCGGTCACCAGGCCGTCGGCGTCCACACACAGAAGCCCGTCGGTATCCTCGCCCAACGTGCGGCCCGGCCAGTTGAGCCGGATCAGCAGAGCGTGCGGATGGCTGATCAGCAGGGCGTTTTCGATGCTGCGCGCCGACTGGCTGACCAGGTGCTTGAGCTCGGTGCGCTCGGCCACTTCGATGCCGGTGAGGTCCAGCATGCCCATGCAGGCACCGTCCGGCCCGAACAGCGGTGCGCCGGCGCAGCTGTAATCGGAAGTGGCATCAAAAAAATGCTCGCCGCGGTGCAGCCACACCGGCTGCAGCTCCGTGAGCGCGGCACCAATGGCCGTGGTGCCCACCCGCTGCTCCGACAGGTCGGTGCCGATGCGCGTGAGCAGATCGGCACGGCGGTCGCTGCGGTCGATGCGCCCGCTGACATCCACAACGACGCCCTGCTGGTTGGTGAGGATGGCGAAATAGCGGGTGTCTTCAATCGCGCGCCCCAGGCGCTCCAGAATGGGCCGTGCGGCCTGCACCAGTTGCCGGTTTTCTTCCAGCGTGCGCCGCAGCAGCGGCGCGCTCAAGGCGTCGAATCCGGGCGCCTGGTCGGGCCGGTAGCCCTGCGCCAGGCAGCGTTGCCAGGAGCGCTCTATCCAGCCTTCAACACCGGTCGTCAGCGCCTGCACCGGGCGTTCGCCATAGAGCAGCGCCTGCCGCGCCTGACCGATCTGCGCCAGCCGGTGGTGGACGGGCTGCATGCGGCCCCCATGGGTCCCATGGGCCAAAGGGGTGGGCGAAATGGGTGGGGTCTGCAGCGCCATGCCCCATTGTGGCGATTTCTCCGGCGGTCTGCTGCGCAGGCTTTTTTGTCTGACCTGGCCGGTGCAGACCCTCAGATGCCCGACGGGCAACTTCAGCGGGCGTTGTGCGCGATGAAGAAAAGGGCGGTCTTCAGCCCGGCAACAGTCATCAGCAAGGAGCCAGCCACATGCAGCAGGGCGGTGAACACGGCCAGGCCATAGCGCGCTTCTGTCAGGAAGATCACCACTTCCGCAGAGAAAGAGGAAAAGGTGGTCAGGCCGCCGAGGAAGCCGGTGACGATGAGCAGCCGCCAGGCCGGGTCCAGCTCGGGCATGGACTGGAACGCCGCAATGCAGATGCCGATGAGGTAGCCGCCGATCAGGTTGGCTGCCAGCGTGCCCCACGGGATCAGGCCGCCCGGTGTCAGCCACAGGGCCAGCCCCCACCGCGACACGGCACCCACCGACGCCCCGATGCAGATCGCAAGAATCGAGTTCATGCCTACATTTTCCCCGGAAGCCAGGTGGCGATCTGCGGGAAGAACCAGAGCAGGAGCACCATGCCGCACATCAGGAAGAAAAACGGCAGCGTGACGCGTGCGATGTAGGTGATTTCCTTGCCGGTCATGCCCTGCAGCACAAACAGGTTGAAGCCCACGGGCGGCGTGATCTGCGCCATCTCCACCACGATCACGATGAAGATGCCGAACCAGATCAGGTCCAGGCCGGCCGCCTGCACAGTGGGCAGGATCACGCCCATGGTGAGCACCACCATGGAAATGCCATCCAGAAAGCAGCCCAGGATGATGTAGAAAATACTGAGCACCACGATCAGCAGGAAAGGGCTGAGCCCCATGCCCGAGACAAATTCGGCCAGATGGCGCGGCAGGCCGATGTAACCCATGCTCAGCGTGAGAAATGCCGCTCCGGCCAGGATGAGCGCAATCATGCAGTAAAGCCGTGTGGCACCGAGGAGCGATTCCCTGAAGGTGTTCCAGCTCAGCGAACGCTGCACGACCGACAGCGCCAGCGAGCCGACCACGCCAATGGCGGCCGCCTCGGTGGCGGTGGCCACGCCGGTGTAGATGGAGCCCAGCACGGCGCCGATCAGCAGCACCACGGGGATCAGGTGACGCGACTCGTGAATGCGTTGCAGGAAGCTCATGGACGCATCGGGCGGTGGCACCTTGCCCGGATTCATCAGTGCCCACACCACCAGGTAACCCGAAAACAGGCTGGCCAGCAGCAGACCGGGAAATACCCCGGCGATGAACAGTTTGGCAATGGAGACGTCAGCGCTCACCCCGTACACGATCATGATGATGGAGGGGGGAATCAGGAGGCCCAGCGTGCCCGCGCCCGCCAGCGATCCGATGGTGATGTCTTCCGGGTAGCCGCGCCTGGTCAACTCGGGCAGCGTCATTTTTCCGATGGTGGCGCAGGTGGCGGCGGAAGAGCCGGAGACCGCTGCAAAAATGGTGCAGCCGATCACATTGGTGTGCAACAGCCCGCCGGGCAGGCGACTGACCCAGGGCGCCAGGCCCTTGAACATGCTTTCGCTGAGTTTGGTGCGAAAGAGGATCTCGCCCATCCACACAAACAGGGGCAAGGCCGTCAGTGTCCAACTCGACGACGACCCCCAGATGGTCACCGCCATCGCATCGCCCGCGGCGCGGGATGAAAAGAGCTGCATGCCGATCCACGCCACGCCTGAAAGCGTGAGGCCGATCCACACGCCCGAGCCAAGGATGAGGAAGAGCGAGGCAATCAGCAGGAAGGTGATCGACAGATCGGACATGCGGGGCAATCGTGATGGATGGTGGAAAAAGAAGGACGCTGCAGCATGCGGCAGCCCACGCTATTCGTGGTGCAGCGCCTCGTCGCTGGCCGTCTGCTGGCGCTTGCCCATCGCCTCAAGCACCAGCTCGTCGATGAACGCAATCATCAGGACCACCGCGCCCACACCCATGGTGACCTGGGGAATCCACAGCGGCGTGGCATCGTTGCCGGTGGAAATATCGTTGTATTCCCAGGAGTTGATGCTCAGCTTCACGCTGTAGTAGGCAAACAGCATCGACAGGGCGGTTGCCGCCGCCAGGGCCCACAGCTCCAGTGCGCGCCTGGCCTTGCCCTTGACGGCGTTGAGGATCAGCGTGACGCGGATGTGTTCACCTTTCTTCAGGGTGTGGGCCAGCGCCAGAAAGCCGCTGGCGGCCATGAAGTAGCCCGCATACATGTCGGTGCCCTTGAGCGACCAGGCGAACTGGCGGTCCAGCACGCCGGCGAGCACCGACACCAGCGTGCCCACCATGCCCAGGGCCGCCAGCCAGGCTGCCCCGTCATACAGCGCATTCAGGAGTCTGCGCATGGCTTACTTTTTCGGTGCCGACACGGTCTTGTCGTAGGCCGACAGGATCGCCTCGCCTTCCGCGCCGGCGCGCTTGGTCCAGTCGGCTTTCATGATGGTGCCGACCTGTCGCAGATCGACCACCAGCTTCGGTGCCGGAGTCACGATCTTCATGCCCTTGTCGGTCAGGGCCTTTTTGTACCAGTCGTTCTTTTCCTCGCTGACTTTCCAGCCGCGTACTTCCGCATCAGCGGCGGCCTTCAGCAGGGCCGAGCGGGTCGGTGCATCCAGGGCCTCAAATGATTTCTTGTTGACGATCACCGCGTTTTTCGGCAGCCAGGCCTGCACGTCCACCCAGTACTTCAGGCTTTCATAGGTCTTGCTGTCATAGCCGGTGGAGCCCGAGCTCATGTAGCTGTTGACCACGCCGGTGGCCAGCGCCTGGCTCAGCTCTGCGGCCTGCACCGTCACGGGCTGCGCGCCCACCAGCTCGGCGATCTTGCTGGTGGCGGGGCTGTAGGCGCGCCACTTCAGGCCGCGCATGTCGGCCACGGAGTTGAGCTCCTTGTTGGTGTAGATGCCCTGGGGCGGCCATGCCACCGTGTAGAGCAATTGCATGCCTTGCGCACCCAGCAGTTTTTCAAGCGCGGGCTTTTGTGCCTCGGCCAGCTTGTGGGCTTCCTTGTAGCTGGTGGCGAGGAAGGGCAGGCCGTCGAGACCGTAAAGCGCGTTCTCGTTCTCGAAATTCACCAGCAGGATTTCACCGATCTGGGCCTGGCCGCCCTGCACAGCGCGCTTGATCTCATTGGCTTTGAAGAGAGACGCATTGGCATGCACGGTGATCTTCAGCTTGCCGCCGGTCGCCTTGTCGACGTCCGCTGCGAACTGGGTCAGATTTTCAGTGTGGAAGTTGCTGGCCGGGTAGGCTGCGGGCAGGTCCCACTTGGTTTGGGCGGATGCGCCAGCGGTGAGTACAAGCGCAGCAGCCGTCAGAATCAGGTTGAATTTCATGGTGACTCCAGGAAAATGGTCAAGATACAGAACGTTGGGATGGTAGACGCAAAAGCTGCGCCAACCCACCGGGCATACCCCGAAAACAGCGGCACCACCGCAAGCCAACCGTCAGGAAGCGCCGCATGAACCTCCGCTTTGTTGAAGCCTTTTACTGGGTGGCATCGCTCAAGAGCATCTCGCGTGCGGCCGACAAGCTGTACCTGACGCAGTCGGCCATGTCCAGCCGCATCGCCACGCTGGAGGAGGAACTGGGCATCCTTTTGCTGGACCGCCGCGACAAGCAGTTCAAGCTCACGATTGCGGGCGCACGCTTCCTCGTCTATGCCGAAAAACTGCTGGCCCTGCAGCGCGAGGTCAAGAGCGAAATGGGTTCCGGCGCGCCGCTGGCGGTGTCCATGCGCATCGGTGCCATCGAATCCGTGCTGCATTCCTGGCTGATCCCATGGCTGGAAAAGCTGCGCGAGGACCAGCCGGGTCTTGAACTGGAGCTGACGGTGGAGACCACGCCCATCCTGATGGAGCAGGTGCAGCGGGGCGCGCTCGATCTGGTCTTCGCCGTGTTGCCTGCGTCGGCCGACGGCGTGCGCAACCAGGCCCTTCCGCCGATGGAGATGGCGTTTGTGGGCCATCCGGCGCTGCACAAGAAAAGAACCTATCGGCTTGACGAGCTGGCCGAGATGGAACTGCTGACCTTCCAGAAGGGGTCGCAGCCCCATGTCACCCTGCTGGACCTGTTCCGGCAGCACCGGCTGGAGCCCAAAAAGGTGCACGCGATCTCATCCATCTCGGCCATGGTTCAACTGGTGCAGGGCGGTTTCGGCGTGGCCTTGCTGCCCCGTATTGCGGTGCAGCGGCTCACGGGCTTTGCCAGCCTCAAGCTGCTGGCCTGCGACGCCCAGCTCAAGTCGCTTCCTATTCATGCGAGCTATCGCACGGATCCGACCTCGTCGGTGGTGGAGACCGTCGTCAAGTCTGCCGTCGGATTTGCCGCGGAGACCACAGGCGCCCCAAAAAGCATCAGGAAAAGCGCACGAAAAGTGCGTGAAAAGCGATCCTGATTCCTGTTCAAGTGGCACAAAGGGTATTTACCAACATCGAAAATATCGATGAGCTAAACAGAAAATTTCTTGTTTGATTTCATCATTTGCTGAACGCACACTTCGCCACATGTCATCCAACTGTCATGTTTTTACGAGGAGTGCGGAATGAAGAAGTCATGGTCGGGCCGATGGGCCGCAGGTGTGCTGAGTGCGTGCTGTGTGTTCGGCGTGCACGCCCAGCAAGAGGTCAGGATCGGCGTTCTGTATCCGCTGACGGGACCGGGCGCCTCGGTCGGCGCCGAGTTGCGCAGCGCGCTGGAACTGGCCGCAGACATCGTCAACAACGGCGCACCGGGGGTGGCCGGCCTGCCCCTGTCCGAGGGCAAGGGCCTGCCCAACCTCAAAGGCGCGAAGATCAGGCTGATCTTTGCTGACCATCAGGCCAACCCGCAGACAGGCGCCACGGAAGCCGAGCGCCTGATCACCCAGGAAAAGGTGGTGGCCCTGGTCGGCGCCTACAACAGCGCCGTTACCGCGACGGCCAGCCAGATCGCCGAACGCGCCGGCGTTCCCTTCCTCAATCCCGAATCCTCGTCGGCCTCACTCACCCAGCGCAACTTCAAGTGGTTCTTCCGGACCACGCCGCATGACGACCTGTTTGTGCACAACGCATTCGAGTTCCTCAAGGAACTGGAAGCGCGCAAGGGGATCAAGGCGGGCGTCATCGCCTCGCTGAACGAGAACGGCCTGTGGGGCACCGAAACGACCAAGCTGCAGACCCGGCTGGCAGCAGACTACAGGCAGAACCTGGTCAAGCAGGTCTCGTACCCGGCCAAGACCACGCAGCTGACCTCCGAGGTGCAGACACTCAAGGCCGCCAATCCCAACCTGGTGCTGCAGTCGTCCTACACGGCAGATGCCATCCTGTCGATGAAGACGTACAAGGAGCTGGGATTTTCGCCAGACATGATTCTGGCCAACAACGCCGGCTTCACCGACACCGACTTCGTCAAGACACTGGGTAAAGACGCCGACTATGTGATCACCCGGGAAGTCTGGGCGCTGGACCTGGCCAATCGCAACCCGCTGATCAAGCAGGTCAACGACCTGTTCAACAGCCGCTACAAGATCAACTTCACCGGCAACTCGTCCCGTACCTTCACCGGTTTGATGGTGATGGCGGACGCGATCAACCGCGCGGGCTCCACCGAACCGGAGGCCATCCGCAAGGCGCTGGTGGCCACCGACATGCCCGGCAGCAAACTGATCATGCCGTGGAAGGGCGTGAAGTTTGATGCCGCGGGCCAGAACACACTGGGCCAGGGCATCCTGGCGCAGATCATCGGCGGCAAATACAACACGGTGTGGCCTTTCGACATGGCTTCGCGCGAGGTGGTGTGGCCCATGCCGAAATGGGATCAGCGCAAGTAGGCCCGTCCTGTTGAGCTGCACGAGACAACCATGACCACAGACATCCTGCTCCAAACGCTCGCCTCGGGCATCCTGATCGGGCTGATTTACGCGCTGGTGGCGATTGGCCTGACCATGATTTTCGGTGTCATGGACATTGTGAATTTTGCGCATGGCGAATTCCTCATGCTCGGCATGTATTCCGCCTTCTGGCTGTTTTCACTCTACGCGCTGGATCCGATGCTGACCTTGCCGCTCACGGTGCTCATGCTGTTCGCCTTCGGCGTGCTGCTGTACCGGCTGGTGATTGTGCGCATCATCAATGCGCCCATGCTGTCACAGATCTTCACAACCTTCGGCATCATGATCCTGCTGCGCGGCGTGGCCCAGTTCCTCTGGAAGCCGGATTTCCGCTCCATCGAGAATTCGGCCGTCAGCGGCACGGTCAAGCTGCTGGGCATCCAGCTGGGCACGCCGCAACTGGTGGCGGGTGCGGGAGCAGTCGTCATCACCGGCCTGATCTACTTTTTCCTGAACAGGACGCGCCTGGGCGCAGCCCTGGAAGCGACGGCCTCCGACAAGGAAGCAGCGCGCCTGATGGGCATCGATTCCCACAAGATGTTTTCGCTGGCCTGGGGCATTGGTGCCGCCTGTGCCGGGGCTGCCGGGGTGTTGCTGTCGACGTTTTTCCCCATCTTTCCGGACGTGGGTGCGAACTTCATCCTGCTGGCGTTCGTGGTGGTGAATCTGGGCGGTTTTGGCAGCGTGACCGGCGCCTTCTGGGCCGGCATCCTGGTGGGTGTGATGGAGGTCATGGGCGGTCTGCTGTTGGGCCCCCAGTACAAGACGGCCATCGTGCTGGTGCTGTTTCTGGGTGTGCTGATGTTTCGCCCGCAGGGTCTGATGGGCAAGGCATGACCATGATGAAAAATTATTTTCTTGTTGTCGCACTGCTCGCTGCGGCACTGCTGGTACCGGCGGTGGTCGATGCCTCGCACCTGAACATGGTCATCCTCGTGCTGATGGCGGCGCAGGTGGGCGTGGCCTGGAACATGGTGGGCGGCTATGCCGGTCAGGTGTCCCTGGGGCATGCGGCTTTTTACGGGCTGGGGGCCTACGCCTCGACCCTGCTGCTGGTCAGGTTCGGCGTCAACCCGTGGCTGGGGGTGCTGTCGGGCGGCATGCTCGCCGCCTTGCTCAGCCTGGGCTTTGGCTGGTCGTGCTTTCGCCTCAAGGGCCACTACTTCGCCATGGCCACCATCGCCGTGGCCGAGCTGGTGCAGATTTTCTTCACCGAGTGGGAGTACGGCGGTGCCGCGGTGGGGTTGTATGTGCCGATGGACAGGCAGGGCTGGCTGTGGATGAACTTCGCCACCAAGCTGCCGTATTACTGGCTGGCCCTCGGCTTGCTGATGCTGACGCTGGGCGCCAACTGGTGGATCGAGCGCAGCTACCTGGGCTACTACTTCCGCGCCATCAAGGACGAGCCGGATGCTGCACGCAGCATCGGTGTCGACATCTCGCGCTACAAGCAGGTGGCGCTTTCGGTCAGCGCATTCTTCACCGCCACCGGGGGCAGTCTTTATGCCCAGAAGGAGCTGTACATCGACCCCGGTTCGGTGCTGTCCACCGCGCTGTCGGTCAAGATGGCGCTGGTCTCCATCCTGGGCGGTGTCGGCACACTCCTTGGGCCTGTGGTGGGTGCGGTGGTGCTCACCAGCATCGAGGAGTTCACCCGCATCCTGTTCGGTGGCACCGGGCGCGGCACCGATGTAATCATCTACGCCAGCCTGATCATCGTCATTGCGGTCTTCTATCCCACAGGGCTGATCGGCTGGTGGCGCGCTTTCAGGGCGCGGCGGGCGGCGCGCGCGGATGCCTCCGCGCAACTGGCGGCCCATGCGGCTTCGCTCAAGTCTGGCCGTGAAGGAGCGTTGTCATGAGACTTCTTGAAGTGCAGCAGGTCAGCAAACGCTTCGGCGGCCTGACGGCGAATCAGGATGTGAGCTTCACGGTGGACACGGGCCAGATCGTCGGCTTGATCGGCCCTAACGGTGCGGGGAAGACCACGATGTTCAATTGCGTGGCCGGGTATTTCGCGCCCACAGCAGGCCGCATCGTGCTGGGTGGTCGCAACATCGCGGGTTTGCCCCCCGAGGACTGCGCCCGGGTGGGCGTGGCGCGCACCTTCCAGATTGCGCGCACCTTCACCAGCATGACCGCCTGCGAGAACGTGATGACGGCTGCCATGCTGCGGCAGCACAGTGTGTCCAGGGCGCGCCAGGCAGCGATGCAGTGGCTGATGTTTGCCAACCTCGAACGCTTCGCCGACCGGCCAGCCGGCAGCATGACCATCAGCGAGCAGCGGCGTCTGGCTGTGGCACGCGCATTGGCGATCGAGCCCCGCATCCTGCTGATGGACGAGGTGATGGCGGGCCTGAACCCCTCGGAGGTGCGGGAGGCGGTGGATGTCGTCCTGAAGATCCGCGACAGGGGCATAGCCTGCCTCATTGTCGAGCATGTGCTGGAAGGCATCATGCCGATCGCCGACAAGATCGTGGTGCTGGACCGCGGTGTGAAGATTGCAGAGGGCACGCCACAAGAGGTTTCGAGCGACCCGGGCGTGATCACGGCCTACCTGGGGGACTGAACGTGCTCGAGATCAAGAACCTCAAGGTCTGCTACGACGACGTGCTGGCGATTTCCGATGTCAGCCTCACCGTCGAGCCCGGGAAAATCGTGGCGCTGGTCGGTGGCAACGGCAACGGTAAATCAACCACCCTGCGTGCGGTGGCGGGGCTCAACGCAGCAGCGGCGGGCAGCATCGCCTTCAACGGTGAGCCGATTCACCGCATGCAGGCCCACCAGCGCGTGCCCCTGGGCCTGTCGCTCGTGCCGGAGGGCCGGCGACTGTTCCCGCGCCTCACGGTGCGGCGCAACCTGGAGCTCGGCGCTTTCACGCGCATGGACAAGCATGAGGTCGCGCAGGGTATCGACGAGATGCTGGGGCTGTTCCCGATCCTGAAGGAAAGGGCCAGCCAGCTCGCCGGCACCATGAGCGGCGGTGAGCAGCAGATGCTGGCCATTGCGCGCGGCCTGATGGCACGCCCCAAGCTGCTGATGCTCGACGAGCCGTCCTGGGGCATTGCGCCCAAATTCGTGACCAAGGTGCTGGAAGTGATCCAGCAGGTCAACGCCACCGGCGTTTCCATCCTGCTGGTGGAGCAGAACCTGCAAAAGGCCCTGGGCATCGCGCACTACGGCTATGTGATCCAGACGGGCCGCATTGTCATGCAGGGCAAGGGGCAGGATCTGCTGAACGACGACCGCATCAAAAAAGCCTATCTGGGGCTTTGATGTCAACCTGACAAACAAACACTTTGAGCCATGCACAAGATTTTTGACCTTCCTGCAGACCTCCGGCTGGCCAGCCGGCACGGCGACTTCACCCGGCCGACGGCGGGCCATGCACCGGGCTACATCCAGGCCAACCTGATGATCGTGCCCCAGGCGCAGGCCTTTGACTTTTTACTGTTCTGTCAGCGCAACCCCAAGCCCTGCCCGCTGGTGGAGGTACTGGAACCCGGTCAGCTGGAGCCGGCGTGCGCGCCGGGCGCCAGCCTGGCCACAGACCTGCCGGGTTACCGCGTGTACCGCGACGGCGAACTGGTCGAGGAGCTGGATGACATTTCAGCGCTCTGGCAACAGGATTTCGTGCCCTTCCTGATCGGCTGCAGCTTTTCGTTTGAAGCAGCCCTGATCCGTGAAGGTGTGCCGCTGAGACATGTCGAGCAGGGCCTGAATGTGGCGATGTACCGAACCAGCGTGCCCTGCGTGCCGTCCGGCCCGTTCCGGGGCGAAATGGTGGTCAGCATGCGGCCCATCAAGAGCCGTGACGTGGCCAAGGTGGTCGAGGTATCAGGCCGATTTGCGGTGGCGCATGGCGCGCCGCTGCATATCGGCCATCCGGAAGGGATAGGCATCCGCGACCTGTCGAAGCCGGACTACGGTGACGCCGTGAGCATCCTGCCGGACGAGGTCCCGGTGTTCTGGGCGTGCGGTGTGACACCGCAGTGGATTGCGCAATCGAGCCGGCTGTCACTGTGCATCACCCATGCGCCCGGCAAGATGTTTGTGACCGACATCAGGGGTTGAACGTTGTGAACCCTTGCCACTGTCTGCCTTTTGGCCCGCCTCCGTAACCTTCAGGAGCTCCCCATGAAGTACCTTTGGATGGCCGCGCTGTGCGCGGCAGTGACCAATCACGCCCCTGCCTTGCAGGCCCAGACCAGTTGGAAGCTGGCGACGGGCTACCGCGCCGAATCGTTCCACACCCAGAACATCGCCCAGTTCGCCCGGGATGTCGAGCAGGCATCGGCCGGCGCGCTGCGCATCGAGCTGCATCCGAATAACACGCTGGTCAAGCTGGGGGACATCCGCCAGGCGGTGGAGGACGGCAAGGTGCAGGCCGGAGAAACCATCATGACCAGCATGGTCAAGGAGATTCCGCTGGCCGGCGCCGATTCGATTCCCTTCGTGGTGAGCTCCTACAAGGACGCCCAGCGGCTGTGGAAGCTGCAGCGTCCCGGCATCGAGAAGCACTTTGCCGAGCACGGCCTGACCCTGCTGTATGCGGTGCCCTGGCCGCCACAGGGTCTGCACTCCAGCAAACCGATCCGCAGCATGGCGGACTTCCGCGGCACCCAGATGCGCACCTACAACCAGACCACGCAGCGGATTGCCGAACTGCTGGGCGCCAGGCCGGTGGATGTGCCCATGGTGGATGTGGGCAAGGCGCTGGCGGAGGGGCGCATGGACAACATGATCACCTCGGCCCTCACCGGGGTGGAGAACAAGGTGTGGGGTGCCATCCGGTACTACTATGAGATCAATGCCTGGTTTCCCAAGAATGCCGTGTTCGTCAACACCAGAGCGTTCGAAGCCCTCAAGCCGACCGTGCGGGCCGCCGTGAGCAAGGCAGCTGCCGACGCTGAAACGCGTGGATGGGCTGCCAGCCAGGCCCTGGCCACCAGCGCCACGGAGGAGCTGCGGCAGAACGGCATCAGGATCGAGCGCATTCCGCCCGATCTGGAGCAGGAGATCAAGCGGATGGGCGAGCGCTTTTCCCGCGAGTGGGTACGATCTGTGGGTAACGAAGCCAACAGCATCTTTGTGCCGTACTACGTGCTGCCCTGAGTGATCGCATGTCAAGAATTTTCATCAACAGCCTCAATCAATGACCTCACAAGACATCAAACCTGCTGCCGCCAACGGCGTGACAGGCAGCGGCCGCTGGCAGTTCTGGATCGACCGCGGCGGCACCTTCACCGACATCGTGGCCAAGAAGCCTGACGGCTCGCTCGTCACGCACAAGCTGCTGTCCGAAAACCCGGAGCAGTACCGCGACGCGGCGGTGGCGGGCATTCGCCATCTGCTGAGCCTCAAGCCGGGCGAGCCCATCCGCGCTGATGTGGTGGACTGCGTGAAGATGGGCACCACAGTGGCGACCAACGCGCTGCTGGAGCGCAAGGGTGAGCCGACCCTGTTGGTCACGACGCGCGGCTTTCGCGATGCCCTTCGCATTGCGTACCAGAACCGTCCGCGGCTGTTCGATCGCCACATCGTGCTGCCCGAACTGCTGTACAGCGCCGTGATCGAGGCCCGGGAGCGCGTGGGCGCTCAGGGTGAAGTCCTGCAGGCGCTGGACGAAGCACTGCTGCAGCGGGAGCTGGAGGCGCACTACCAGAAGGGCCTGCGCAGCGTGGCGGTGGTGTTCATGCACGGCTACCGCTACACAGAGCATGAGAAAGCCGCGAAGCGCATCGCCGCGGCCGTGGGCTTCACGCAGATCAGCACCTCGCATGAAACCAGCCCGATGATGAAGTTCGTCAGCCGCGGCGACACCACCGTGGTGGATGCCTACCTGTCGCCGATTCTGCGGCGCTATGTGGACCAGGTGGCCAGCGAGATGCCGGGCGTGCGGCTGTTTTTCATGCAGTCCTCCGGCGGGCTCACCGACGCGCATGTGTTTCAGGGTAAGGACGCGATCCTGAGCGGGCCGGCCGGCGGCATTGTGGGCATGGCGCGCACGGCGGCCATCGCCGGCCATGCCAAGGTGATCGGCTTTGACATGGGGGGCACGTCCACCGATGTATCCCATTACGCGGGCGAGTTCGAGCGCGAGTTTGAAACCCAGGTGGCGGGCGTGCGCATGCGCGCGCCCATGATGAGTATCCACACCGTGGCTGCAGGCGGTGGCTCCATCCTCAAGTTCGACGGCGAGCGCTTCCGCGTCGGTCCGCAAAGCGCCGGCGCCAACCCCGGGCCTGCCAGCTACCGGCGCGGCGGACGCCTGGCCGTGACGGATGCCAATGTCATGGTCGGCAAGATCCAGCCGCGTTATTTTCCCAAGGTGTTTGGCCCCAATGCCGACGAACCGCTCAGCCACGAGGCGGTGCAGGCCCAGTTCAACGACCTGGCGGGCCAGACCGGGCGCAGTGCCGAGGTGGTGGCCGAGGGCTTCATCAACATCGCGGTGCAGCAGATGGCCAATGCCATCAAGAAGATTTCGGTCGCGCGCGGCTACGACGTGACACGCTACACGCTGCAGTGCTTTGGTGGCGCTGGCGGCCAGCACGCCTGCCTGGTGGCGGATGCGCTGGGCATGACGCGCGTCTTCGTGCATCCTCTGGCTGGTGTGCTCAGTGCCTATGGCATGGGTCTGGCCGACCAGAACGTGATTCGCGAGCAGGCGGTGGAGCTCAAGCTCACCGGAGCTGCTCTGGGAGAGATCGCAGACAAGCTGCAGGCATTGGCCCAAACCGCCTGCGGCGAGTTGCAGCGGCAGCAGGTCAGCAAGGGCGGCATCACGATCCACCACCGCGTGCATGTGCGCTACGAGGGCAGCGACTCGGCACTGGTGGTGCCATTCGGAACGCTGGACCAGATCGAAGCGAGTTTTGAGGATGCGTATCGCCAGCGCTTTGCTTTCCTGATGCAGGGCAAGGGGCTGGTGGTGGAGGCGGTGTCGGTCGAGGCCGTGGTGGCCGGTGATGCGCCAGCCGAGCCGCGCCATCCCACGCATGAGCCGCGCGAGGTGCCGCGGCGCGAAACCGTGCGCATGTATTCCGGCGGCCAGTGGCACGACGCGGCGCTGGTGGTGCGCGAGGACCTGCAGCCGGGCGACATCATCTCCGGCCCGGCCATCATTGCCGAGAAGAACGCCACCACCGTGGTGGAGCCCGGCTGGGAAGCCGCCCTGACGGCGCTGGACCATCTGGTGCTGGACCGGCGCGCCGAGCGTGCCGTGACGTTTGCCGCCGGGACCTCGGTGGACCCGGTGCTGCTGGAGGTGTTCAACAACCTCTTCATGAACATCGCCGAACAGATGGGCCTGCAGCTGCAGAACACCGCTTACTCGGTCAACATCAAGGAGCGGCTGGACTTCAGCTGCGCGCTGTTCGACACCCAGGGCAACCTGATCGCCAACGCACCGCACATGCCGGTGCACCTGGGCTCCATGGGCGAGAGCATCAAGACGGTGATCCGCGAGAACGCGGGCAGGATGCAGCCGGGCGATGTGTACGTGCTCAATGACCCCTACCACGGCGGCACGCATTTGCCCGACATCACGGTCATCACGCCGGTCTACCTGGGCGCCGCAAGCGAACCCACCTTCTATGTTGGATCTCGTGGTCACCATGCTGACATCGGCGGCACCACCCCCGGCTCCATGCCTCCGTTTTCGACGCTGATTGAAGAGGAGGGCGTGCAGATCAACAACGTCAAGCTGGTCGAGCGCGGTGTGCTGCGCGAAGCCGAAATGGTGGCGCTGCTCAAGAGCGGCAAGTACCCCAGCCGCAATCCGCAGCAGAACATGGCCGACCTGAAGGCGCAGATCGCTGCCAACGAAAAAGGCGTGCAGGAACTGCGCAAGATGGTGGAGCAGTTCAGCCTCGAGGTGGTGCTGGCCTACATGCGCCATGTACAGGACAACGCCGAAGAATCCGTGCGGCGGGTGATCACCCGGCTCAAGGACGGCCAATTCACGCTGCCGCTGGACAACGGTGCGCAGATCCAGGTGGCCATCCGCGTCAACAGGGCAGGGCGCAGCGCCGAGATCGATTTCACCGGCACGTCACCGCAGCAGACCAACAACTTCAACGCGCCGACGGCCGTGTGCATGGCGGCGGTGCTCTATGTGTTCCGCACGCTGGTGGATGACGACATTCCGCTCAATGCGGGTTGCCTCAAGCCGCTGAAGGTGATCATCCCACCCGGGTCCATGCTCAATCCCAATCCACCGGCCTCGGTGGTGGCGGGCAACGTGGAAACCTCCACCTGCATCACCAATGCACTTTATGGCGCGCTGGGCGTGATGGCAGCCAGCCAGTGCACCATGAACAACTTCACCTTCGGCAATGCCCGCTACCAGTACTACGAGACGATTTCTGGCGGCTCCGGTGCCGGCGGCAAGCTGGACGAAGCCGGCAAGGGGGTGTCGGGATTTGACGGCACATCGGTGGTGCAGACCCACATGACGAACTCGCGCCTCACCGATCCGGAGGTGCTGGAGTTCCGCTTCCCGGTGCGTCTGGAAAGCTACGAGATCCGGCAGAACTCCGGCGGCGCCGGGCGCTGGCAGGGCGGCAACGGCGGCGTGCGGCGCGTGCGCTTTCTGGAGGCCATGACCGCCAGCATCCTGTCCAACGGCCGCAAGCACGGTGCCTTCGGCATGGCAGGCGGGCAAGCCGGGCAGGTGGGGCAGAACGTGGTGGTGCGTGCCGATGGACGCATCGAAACGCTGGACCACATTGGTCAGGCGGAGATGCAACCCGGCGATGTGTTCGAGATTCATACACCGGGCGGGGGAGGGTTCGGCCCGGCGTGACGCCACCATCGTTCGCTGCTGTCGCGGCGTGACATGGCGCAAAGGCGGACGATTGCGGGCAGGTCACGACCCGGCAGTTGGCGATGCGGATATGACGGACCGATGGCACTGGTGTTTTCCTGCCATCTGTGCCGCCGCTCTCGAGGTTGCCCGCGCATGAAAAAACCCGCCGAAGGGCGGGTTGTGTGCAAATGCCGTGAGCTGTTTATTTCTTGGGAGCGCTGGCTGCCGGCTTGGCCGCGTCGGCCTTGGCGTCTTTCTTGTCATCCTTGGCCTTCTTGTCGGCTTCCTTTTTGGCCTTGGCATCTTCAGCCTTCTTGACTTTCTCGTCAGCCTTGGCTCTCTTGTCCGCTTCCTTCTTGGCCTTGGCTTCGTCCGCTTTCATCTTGGCTTCAGCCTTGGGATCTTTCTTCTCTTCCTTGGCGGCTGCGGGGGCTGCAGCGGCCGGTGCAGCAGCGGTGGCGGCGGGTTTGGCTTCCGGCTTTTTCTCTTCGGCCTTGACTGCTGGCTTCTCGTCCTTCTTGGCGGCGGCAGGGGCTGCGCCTTTGTAGCTGGCGCCGCCGACCGTCAGGCCTTCGGCCGAGAACTTGGCCGCATTGCCTTCGCCCACGCCCTTGACGCGCTCGATGAAGTCGTTCCAGTCCTTGAAGTTTCCCTTTTTCCGTTCTTCCACGATCTTGCCTGAGATGGCGGGACCGATGCCCTTGATGCCGTCCAGGTCTGCGGGGGTGGCCTTGTTGACGTCCACGGCTGCGAACGCTACAGCCATGTACATTGCGGCGACAAACGCCAGTAGTTTCTTGAGCATGAGAGAACTCCTCAAAGTTGTTAGGGAACGGGACGCATGAATCATCCCTGCGCACAAGGACGTTCCTTCCCAACAACGGGTGTTCACTGGATTGGTTGACCCTCCAGGCGAATTTCAGCGCGGGAAAACCCTAGACGCTTGTGTGTTCCTGTAACCAGCGCATGTAGCTGGCCACGCCGGTTTGCACGTCGGCGAAAGCGTGGTGGCAGCCGGCGGCGCGCAAGGCCGCCAGGTCGGCCTGCGTGTAGCTCTGGTACTTGCCGACCAGCGCCTCTGGAAAGTCGATGTAGTCGATCAGGCCTACGCGGCCGGCTTCTTCCAGCGTCAGTGCTGCCGCCTGGTCCTGCTGGCGCAGGGTGTTCACGACGGCGAGGGCGACATCGTTGAAGGGTTGGGCGCGTCCGGTGCCGAGATTGAAGAGGCCGGATTGATCCGGGTGGTCCAGAAACCAGAGGTTGACGGCCACCACGTCGTCGATGAACACGAAGTCGCGCATCTGCCCGCCAGGGCCGTAACCGCCGTAGGCGCCGAACAGCTTGACCTTGCCGTCTTTCTGGAACTGGTTGAACTGGTGAAATGCCACGCTCGCCATGCGGCCCTTGTGCTGCTCGCGCGGTCCGTAGACGTTGAAATAACGAAAGCCTGCGACCTGTGAGGTGGCTGACTCAAAACGCGGGCCTGTCTCGCGCCGCAGCCGCTGGTCGAACAGCAGCTTGGAATAGCCGTAGACGTTGAGCGGTTTTTCGAATTCCGGTGATTCGCGGAAGGTGTCCGAGCCGCCATAGGTGGCGGCCGAGGAGGCATACAGCAGGCGCGTGCCCTGCGCCTGGCAGGACTCAAACAGCTCGCAGGACAGCGTGTAGTTGTTGTCCATCATGTACTTGCCGTCGGCCTCCATGGTGTCGCTGCAGGCGCCTTCATGGAACACGGCTTCCACCTCGCCGAAGGCACCTTCGGCGAAGAGGTCGTAAAAGTCGTCAGCGTCCACATAGTCGGCAATCTGCAGATCGGCCAGGTTGCGGAACTTGTCGCCCTGGGTCAGGTCATCGACGGCGATGATGTCGTCAATGCCACGGGCATTGAGGCCCCGGACCAGATTGCTGCCAATAAACCCTGCCGCGCCAGTGACAACTATTTTCATGATGATTCCTTCACGTGTGCCCGCAGCTCAGTGCGCGGCGAACAGTTCGTCGTAGCTGACCGTGGCAGTGCCGAACTTGCCGACCACGATACCGCCTGCACGGTTGGCAATGGGCACCGCATCGCGCAGGCTCATGCCGGTGGCCGTCATGGCTGCCAGCGTGGCGATCACCGTGTCGCCGGCGCCGGTGACGTCAAACACCTCGCGGGCCACTGCGGGCACGTTGAGCTCGCCCTGGCCATCGAACAGCGTCATGCCCTCTTCACTGCGGGTCAGCAGCAGGGCGTCGAGGTTCAGTTCGGTCCGCAGGTTGTGGGCTTTGGTGCGCAAGTCGGACTCGCTGGACCATGTGCCAATCACGTGTTCCAGCTCGGCGCGGTTGGGCGTGATGACGGTGGCGTTCCTGTAACGCTCGTAGTCATCGCCCTTGGGGTCCACCAGCACCACCTTGCCGGCTTTCCGTGCGGCGGCGATCATCAGCACGATGTGCGCCAGCCCGCCCTTGCCGTAGTCTGAAAACAGCACAGCGCCGTGCGCGGGATACAACTGCTCGAAGGCGGCGGATTGTGATGCCAGCACTTCGCTCTCAGGAGTGTTCTCGAAATCCAGCCGCAGTAGTTGCTGCTGCCTGCCGATGACGCGGAGCTTGACCGTGGTCTTGAGCCGCGCATCGCGACCAAATGAAGGCGCGATGCCAGAGGCGGCAACCAGTGCTTCAAGGTGGTGGCTGGCATCGTCGTCACCTACCACGCTCAGCAGCGACGCGCGGCCACCGACGGTGACGATGTTGTAGGCCACATTGGCCGCACCGCCCATGCGTTCTTCCTCCCGCGTGATCCGCACCACGGGCACCGGTGCTTCTGGCGAGATGCGATCCACCGCGCCGTACCAGTAACGGTCCAGCATGACGTCGCCCACCACCAGCACGCGGGCTTGGGCAAGCTGTTCAGAAGAGGGTGTGGAAGCTTTGCTCATGGATGTTAGTTCTTAAGCAAGGAACAGCGCGGAACCGGCTTCGCCGGGCCGTAGCTGTTGCCCCCTGCAAGGGGGGAGGAGGCGAAGCCTCCACGGGGGTGTGCCCAAACTTTTGGTGTTCATAATTCCTCGATCCGGCGTGCCGGGTAACTGTCCCACGCCTGGCAGCCCGGGCAGTGCCAAAAATGCTGGGTCGCCTCGAAGCCGCAAGCGGCACAGCGGTAGCGCATCAGGGGTTTGGTCGCCTGGTCCAGCGCGCGCTGCACCAGGGCGTGCTGGTGGTCGTCATCGCGTCTGTCACCGGCAATCCATTTGCCCGCAGCAATCAGTGATTGCTGGTTTTCAAGGTGTCGCATGTACCACTGCCGTGCAGCGGCTGCGTCGCTCTCCAGTTTGACGATGGCTTCCACAATGTCGATGGAGGGCATCTGCGCATAGCTGCCCTTGAGCACCGCCAGTGCCGCCCCTTGCTGGTCGCTGGCCTGCGCAATATTGGCCATGAGCCCCGCCGCCAGTGGCAGGCCCTGGGGCGCGGTCGTCTCCAGCCTGAACAGGGTTTGCAAGGCATCATGGGCCTTGCCAATCTGGTGCTGCAGCTTGGCCATGTCCAGCAATGGGCGTGGCGAGGAGGGTGCCATGCTGGCTGCGCGTTGCAGCGCTTCCATGGCGCCGGCGGTATCACCGGCTGCCGCCATGGTGCCAGCCTGTTCACACAGATAGTGGGCCTGGCGATTGCCAAAGCTGCCGTGGCTGGCACTGTCGAGCCGGGCTGCGATGTCGGTGGCATTGGTCCAGTCGCGGGAGCGCTCGTAAATGGAGAGCAGGGCCAGCCTGGCCTCTTCCTCGAACGGCGTGCCTTCGAGCTTGCGCAGGGCCGTTTCGGCGCGATCCAGCAGGCCGGCCTTCAGGTAGTCCAGGGCAATGGCATGCTGCGCCCGGTCCCTCTCGGGCTGGGTCAGGTCGCCGCGGGACATCAGGTGCTCGTGCACCCGCACCGCGCGCTCGTACTCGCCGCGGCGGCGAAACAGGTTGCCCAGCGCGAAATGGAGTTCGGACGTATCGGGATCGTTCTGCACCGCCTCGATGAAGGCATCGATGGCCTGGTCCTGTTGCTCGTTGAGCAGGAAGTTCAGGCCCTTGAAATAGGCCTTGGGCGCCTGGCGGTTTTCGATGCGGAGCTGGCGCAGGTCGATGCGTGAGGCGAGCCAGCCCAGGGTGAAGGCGATCGGAAATCCGAGGAGAACCCAGGTGAAGTCAAATTCCATGGTGAAGTGTCGACGGGTCGTCAGTGACGGCGTGCGCGTGACCAGGCACCTGGCCGCGGGCCGCCTGCCGTTTCTTCCACCAGCGCGGCATCATGACCAGCACCCCCAGTGCGAGGCCGCAGGCAAACGCTGCCAGCACCACCAGGACCAGCGGCGCCTGCCACAGAGTGCCGAAAAAGAAGTACACCGACACCGTCTGCTGGTTATTCAGCGCAAACGCGAACAAGGTAAAAAAAATGGCTGCCTTGAGCAGCCACATGAGGTATTTCATTGGGTCATCCCCCGGTTGCTCTGGCATTGTAGCCAGCGCTGGGGAAGAGCCAGCGGGAGATCACTCCGGCCTGGAGGCCGACAGCAACTCCTGGGTCCGGGCATCCACTGCCTCGCGCAGTGCCTTGCCGGGCTTGAAATGCGGAACCCGTTTTTCGGGAATGGCCACGCTCTCGCCCGAACGGGGATTGCGCCCCATGCGGGGAGGCCGCCGGTTGATCGAGAAACTGCCAAAACCCCTGATTTCAATCCGGTGGCCGCGCACCAGCGCATCGCTCATCGCGTCAAGAATCGTCTTGACGGCGTATTCGGCATCGCGGTGCGTCAGCTGGCTGAAACGGGCGGCCAGTTCTTCGACAAGATCGCTTCGGGTCATGGATAAAGAGATTTCCGGATGAAGGAAACCGCCCGAAGGCGGCTTCCGTTCATCGGTACCCGATTACTTTTCGTTGTTGTCGAGCTTGGCGCGCAGCAGTGCGCCCAGGTTGGTCAGGCCGGCGTTGTCACGCGAGGACTGCTGGCTCAGGTTGGCCATGGCCTCCTGCTGGTCAGCGTTGTCCTTGGCTTTGACCGACAGCTGGATGTTGCGGGTCTTGCGATCCACGTTCACCACGACTGCGGAGACTTCGTCGCCTTCTTTCAGTACATTGCGTGCGTCTTCCACACGGTCGCGGCTGATTTCGCTGGCACGCAGGTAGCCAATGATGTCTTCGCCCAGATCGATCTCGGCGCCTTTGGCGTCAACGGTCTTGACCTTGCCGGTCACGATCGCGCCCTTGTCGTTGATCGACACGAAGGTGGTGAACGGATCGGAATCCAGCTGCTTGATGCCCAGCGAGATGCGCTCGCGGTCGACGTCGACCGCCAGCACGATGGCTTCCACTTCCTGGCCCTTTTTGTAGTTGCGGACTGCGGCTTCGCCGGGTTCGTTCCACGAGAGGTCAGACAGGTGCACGAGGCCGTCGATGCCGGCAGCCAGGCCCACAAAGACGCCGAAGTCGGTGATCGACTTGATCGGGCCCTTGACGCGGTCGCCGCGCTTGG
>CBHWCZ010000016.1:0-60662 GCA_966112355.1 uncultured Polaromonas sp. | reverse complement strand
CAGCTCGATCAGGGTAAAACCCTTTTGAATGGAACGCTTCATTAAAAACTCCTCAAAATGGAAAATAGGAAACACCACTGCAGCAGGTTTCAGGCCAACCTGATAGCTGTGCATAAAGAGTAAATTTTGCCGGTTTTGACGGGTTTAGCAGGCGTATGACGATCACTATTTGGCATGTTCATCGGAGTCCGGAACATTTTTGTCACTTGATACACACAGACCGCACCATTTTCAGGTCAGTCAGGCCCATCAAAACCTTTTCCATCCCGTCCATTTTCAGTGTCCGCATGCCGCTGCCGAGTGCGCTGGAAAAGAGCTCGGCCACCCGGGCGCGTTCCTGGATCAGTTTCTTGAGCTGGTCGTCCGCGATCATCAATTCGTGCAGGCCAATACGGCCCTTGTAGCCGGTCTTGTTGCATTTGTCGCACCCTACCGCGCGGTACATGGTGAGCGTCCCGTCCTTGGCGTAGCGGGTCATCCAGTCGTCGAGCAGTTGCTGCGCCTCGCCGCCCGGGTCGGCCTTCCAGGCCTCGGTGTGGCGAAGCTCCTCGGAGTACTCCTTGATGAAGTCCTTGATTTCCTGGGAGCTGGCGGCAAAGGACTCCTTGCAATCGCACAGCTTCTTGGCCAGACGCTGCGCCAGGATGCCGAGCAGGGCATCGGCAAAATTGAACGGGTCCATGCCCATGTCCAGCAGGCGGGTGATGGACTCGGGGGCCGAGTTGGTGTGCAGGGTGGAGAACACCATGTGGCCGGTCAGCGAGGCCTCCACCCCCATCGACACGGTTTCCTTGTCGCGCGACTCGCCGACCATGATGATGTCCGGGTCAGCACGCAGGAAGGCCCGCATCACCAGCGCGAAATCAATGCCGGCCTTGCGGTTGATCTGCACCTGGCGCAGCCCCTTCTGGGTGATCTCCACCGGGTCTTCCGCCGTCCAGATCTTGGTGTCGGGCGTGTTGAGGAACTTCAGGATCGAATGCAGGGTGGTCGTCTTGCCCGAGCCGGTGGGGCCGCAGACATAAAACAGGCCGTAGGGCTTGGACACGGTTTTTTCCAGCCGTTCCTTGTTGTGCTCGGTGAGGCCAAGCTTTTCCAGCGGGATCGGCTCGCCTGCCGCCAGAATCCGCATCACCACGTCCTCGACGCCGCCCGCCGACGGAATGGTGGCGACCCGCAGCTCGATGTCCAGCGGGCCGTACTTCTTGAACTTGATCTTCCCGTCCTGCGGCTTGCGTTTCTCGGAGATGTCGAGGTCGCACATGATCTTGAGCCGGGTCACCATGGCCTGCCGGAACTGCGCCGGCACTTCAATGTAAGGCTGCAGGGTGCCGTCGATACGGAACCGGATGCCGGTCTTGGCTTTTCCGGGCATCGGCTCGATGTGGATGTCCGACACTTTCTGGTTGTAGGCGTCGATGATGACCTTGTTGACGAATTTCACCAGCTCGTTGTCTGCCGCCGCCGATTCCAGCGACGACTCGTCCGCGGACTCGCCGTCCAGCGGCGAATCCATGTCGGCCAGCAACTGGTCGATGGACCCGCCTTCGCCGGCCACGCCAAACAGCTGGCCCAGCGTTTCTTCAAATTCAGTTTGCGTGGTCACGCGGTAGGCAAAGCGGGCCGTGCGGGGAAACACCTGCGGCACCACCCGGGCGCCCCGCACCGCCTCCGGATCCAGGCACATGACCAGCAGACCGTCCGGCGACTCCTCCAGCGGCATCCAGCCTTGCTGCTCGATGAAATCCCGTTTGAGCGAGCCGTGCAGCAGCTCGGAACGGATGCGCCCGGCGTTGAAGGGCTCGTAAGCCACCCCGAAGAACCGCGACAGCGAGGCGCCTATCTGTGCCGGCCGGATGCTGTAGCTCCCCATCAGGATGTGCTCGACTGACTTGCCGCCTTCACGGGCCTGCTGCACGCATTGCTGCAGTTCGTCCTGTGTCAGCACACCCTCGGTCACCAGACCATCGTATTTGGTGGCCTTGCGCCGCTGCTGCTCGTCGGCCTTCTGCATGCGCTGGCGAATGGCGATGCCCAGCGTCTTGCACAACTGGCGGGCGCCGTCTTCCTCGAGCTTGCCGAAGGGCTGGTCGCTGCGGTTGTTGATCACCTGCAGCACGCCGTAGAGCGTGTCACCGTCCATCACCGGCGCCACCAGCATCTGCCTGGTGCGGTAGCCTGAGCGCTTGTCCACCTCTTTGAGGAAGGTCAGTGCCGGGTGGATCTTCTTCAGGGCCGCGTCGTCGTAAACGTCCGCGATGTTGACCATCGCCCGCGCCATCGCCACATAGCCGGCAATGCTCTGCGGGCTGACAGGCAGCTTCAGGTCCTTGCTGGTGTTGAGCCCGGTCTTGACCTTGGAGGTGATGGAGCTGCGGTCTTCGTTGACGGCATAGAGCGTGAGCCGGTCGGCATTGAACAGCTTGCAGATGTCCTGGCTCGCGTCCAGCATGATCTGGTCGATGTTCTCGGTTTCATGGATCCGGTTGGTGACCAGCTGGAGTTGCCGGAAATACAGCGCCTCGAACGTGACGCCCCGCTCCTGCGGCGGCAGCATCTGCGAGTCAAAGAATTCGTCCTGGGGATCGCGGTTCAAGACGGCAGTCATAGTTCGAACTCCTGACCCGCTCTCAACCAGCGGATGTCGTGTGTGACGTGGGGACCGAGGGGACGGGTCTGGTCAAAGCGCTGGATCTCCGCCATGATCAGATCCGTTTCCGCAGGTTTGGTGTGGGTGATGTAGATCGGGTAATTCTTGCCGCGTGAGATGCAGTCCAGCTCGGTGGCCAGCACGTGCGGCGAGAGGTGCAGGCTGCGCTTGGCCAGCTCCTTCTCCCGGTTGCTGAAAGCGGTTTCGATCACCAGCATCGCCACGTCGAGCTGGTTGATGCGCGCCCACAAGGCCGGGTTCTCCTCGGTGTCTCCGGTGAAGACCCAGCAGCCCTGGCGGCCCCCGACCGCGTAGCCCACCGCAGGCACCGTGTGTACCGCCGGCAGCACCTCCACCGGCTTGCCGCCTAGCTGCAGGACCTGGCCCAGGCGAAGCGGGTGGAAGCTGATGAAGGGCGCCTCGGGCGTCGGTATGCGTGAAAAGTCCGGCCAGATGGTGTTGTTGAAAATATGCGCTTTCAGCGCGTCGATCGTGCCCTGAAGGGCGTGAATCTGGACAGGGCGTGTCCGGCGCGAAGCAATGGCGTCCACCATCAAGGGCAAGGCCGCCACATGATCAAGGTGTGAATGCGTGAGCAGCACATGATCCACGGCAGCCATTTCATCGAGCGTGAGATCGCCGACGCCGGTGCCTGCGTCCACCAGCAGGTCGTGGTCCAGCAAAAAAGACGTGGTGCGGCAGTCTCTGGCGATGGCGCCTGAACAGCCGAGTACGCGTACTTTCATGGATGTTTCCGGTTCGCCTTGGCGCAAGTCAGCGCGTTATTTCGTTTCAAAGTTGGTAGCGCCGTCCCAATCGGGATCGAAGGGCAGCAACCTCATGGAGGCTACACGCTCTGCATACAGGCGGTAAAGGTACTTTTCCCCATTCATGCGCTGCAAATTGAGCAGATGGACGTCACAGGCGTCCCACTCCTGCGCGCGGTAGGCTTTCAGGGCCAGGTTCCAGGTCTTGAGCTCGGCGACAACATCGCTGCCGGCCGGATTGGCCTCGGGCAGCGGCCAGAAAATAGCCACGGCGTGATCTTTGCCCTTCACGCGCACTTTGTCCAGTTCCTGCCAGACAAAGTCTCCGGCCATCTTCCGGGTGGACTCGCTGACGATGATGTCGACCCCGTAGATCTTGGACAAACCCTCCAGGCGCGAGCCCAGGTTCACCGCATCGCCGATGACGGTGTAGCTGCGGCGGATGTTCGAGCCCATGTCCCCCACGCACATGGTGCCCGTGTTCAGTCCGATGCCGATCCCGATTTCAGGCAAGCCCCTGGTGCGGTGCTCGCTGTTGATCTGGCGGACGATGCCAGACATCCCCTGCGCGGCGCGGACCGCCAGGCTGGCGTGCTCGGCCGTTTCAACGGGCGCGCCCCAGAAAGCCATCACGCAATCGCCCATGTATTTGTCGATGGTGCCGCGGTAGGCGCGGATGACGCCGGTCAGCCGGCTGAACACGCCGTTGAGCAGCGCCTGGAGCTGGGTCGGCTCCATGGTCTCGGACATTTTGGTGAAGCCCCGCATGTCGCAGAACATGACGGTGAGCTCCCTGGAGGCCGCCTTCATGGAGTAGCTGTCCGGGTCCTTCACCATCTCGTCCACCAGTTCCGGCGGCACATAGGTGCCAAACAGGTTGGCCAGCTCGCGCTTGGAGCGGCTCTCCACGAAGTAGCCATAGCTCATGTTCAGGGCAAACGCCGTCACCGCCATCACCAGTGCGCCTGCCAGCGGCAGGACCAGACCGTGGCCCGAATAAAGCCAGAAGTTCAGGCCGCCCAGCGCCAGGATGACCGCCGCGCTGGCCAGCACGGCCCGGGAGGCCGACAGCAGGGGCAGGGCAAAGGCCAGGATCAGACCGGCAATCAGCAGCACCACCAGCTCAAAACCCATAGCGTAGTCGGGCTTGACCAGCACCTTGCCATCAAGCAGACCCGCAATGACATTGGCATGGGTTTCCACACCGGGGTAGGTCTCGCCCACCGGCGTCACCCGCAAATCGAGCAGGCCGGGTGCCGTGGTACCGACCAGCACGATCTTGTCCTTCAGGGTATCGACAGGCAATCGCCTGGCCAGCACATCGGCAGCGGAGATGTATTTGAACGAGCCGCCTTTAGCGCCGCCAGGGCCCCGGTAGGGCACCAGGGTGGCAACACGGTCATCGACCGGAATCGCCAGCTGCTTGCCGCCCTGGGTCAGCAGAATGCTCTCCAGGCCCTGGTAGCTGCGGGTGAGCATCTTGTCCTGGGGAAACCCGGGCTCCACCTTCGGCTGCCCGGCCAGCATCCGGAACATGGCCAGCGGCAGCGACTGGTAGTACCGCCCCTTGAACTCCGCGATCAGGGGGAGCGAACGGACCACGCCATCGCCGTCGGTGATGGAGTTGAAAAAGCCGCCCGAGGATGCCGCCCTGGCCAACTGTTCGATGTTCGCGCCATAGCCGTTCCACACCGTGAAGCGGATCGGGCGCCCCGCCAGCGCCTCCTGCTCCATCACCGGTGCCGGCAGCCGCCCGCTCACCCGCCCGTCGCGGTCGCTGGTGAAGTAGTAACCCAGCACCACCGGCCGCTGGGCCATCGCCTTGGCCAGTACCGCGTCGTAGTCCAGGGTGGACTGGAGCTGGTTGAGCCTTTCGGCAAACCCGGGCTGGTCTTTCAGCTCCGCCTGGGCCAGTTGCCGGAGCTGCTTGAGTCCGGAGCTTTCGTCGGGTTCGGCAAAGACCACGTCAAAACCGACCAGGGCGGCATGCTGCCGGCCATGAAGCTCATCGACCAGATCGGCAACCTTGTTGCGCCCCCAGGGCCAGCGGCCAATTTCAGCCAGGCTTTGCTCGTCGATGTCGACGATGACGATGCGGTCGTCCAGCGTACGGGGCATGGTGGCCCGCAGGCGCGCATCGTAAATGATGTCGTCCAGCCGCTGCAGCACGCCGATCGGCAGCACACCACTGGCGTGCAGCAGCGCAAAGACCAGGGGGATGAGGGTGACGGCGATGCGAGGCCAATGCCTGGAGAGAAGTCTCATGAGGCCTCGGCGTCAGATGGCGGGAAAGCCGTGTCCGTCAGGGTTCAGGCGCTGACTCCCCGTCAGTGCTGCACGAACTGCATCTGGGTGCCAGCCAGCTCCAGCATGTCGCCGTTTTTCAACGGTACCGGCTCGGGGCCGATCAGCGCGCCATTAAGGGTCGGCTTTCCGGTGCCCTCGACATGCGCCACGACAAAGCCCTGGGGACGCTTGGTGATGGCGGCCACCGCCACACCGGGTTTGCCGATGGTTGTCACGACCTTGACCAGGGCCACTTCGCGCCCGGCCGCCGCGCCGGACATGACCTTGATGGCGCCGTTCATGCCCATGATCGCGTCAGCCGCCGCCGGTGCTGCCGGCGCAGGTGCGACCAGCCCGCCCGAGCCGGCCTTGATGACCATGGTCTTGTCGAAGCTCGCGGCTGCAGCCTCGTTGACGTACTTGATCTTGTACTTGCCGATTTCCACGGTATCGTCGTTCTGGAGCAACTGTTTTTTCACAGCCTTGCCATTGACGTAGGTGCCGTTGGTGCTGTTGAGGTCCTCCAGATGGACTTCGTTGCCGGACATCTGCAGCACGGCGTGCTCCCCGCTGACAGCCAGGTTGTCAATCACGATGTCGTTGTAAGGCCGGCGCCCCAGAGAGGTCCGGTCCTTGGTCAGCTGCACTTCCTTGATCACGACGCCGTCGATAGAGACGATCATTTTCGGCATGGCCGACTCCAGTCTGTTTTTAACAATTCCATCACCGCGCTATTTTCCCAGTATTCTGGAGAAGAAACCCCGTTTGCCGGTGTCTTCCCGCGCTTCGGCCAGCAATACCGAAATATTATCGCGCCCGCCCGCCTCGTTGGCGGCCACGACCATCTGGCGCGCCTTCTGGGCCAGGGTGCCTTCTGCCTGGAGTATGGCAGCTATGCCCCCGTCAGGCACCATGTCGGACAGGCCGTCCGAGCACAGCAGATACACATCTCCCGTCTCGACGCGGTGCTCGTTGACCTCGAGCATCACGGTATCTTCCACGCCCAGCGCGCGGGTGACCAGGTTCTTGTTCAGCGAGGTGAGCGCCTGTTCGGGCGTGATCAGCCCGGCATCGATCTGCTCCTGCAGCAGGGAATGGTCCTTGGTGATCTGCTCGAAAACCCCTGCCCGCAGCCGGTAACACCGCGAATCGCCGATGTGCCCCAGGGTCAGCCGCCCGTCCTGGAACACGCCGACCACCAGCGTGGTGCCCATCCCGCTGTACTGCGGGTTGGAGTTGGCCGCGTTGAAAATGGAATGGTTGGCGTTCTCCACGCAGATTTCGAGCGCTCTGCGCACCTCCCGGGAATTCGCATTGCGCCCCGCCTGGGCAAGCCAGCGGCCCATTTCCGACTTGATGAAGGCTGCCGCCATGCCACTGGCGATTTCACCGGCGTTGTACCCCCCCATCCCGTCAGCCAGGATGCAAAGCCGGGTCAAGGGGTCGAATGTCACTGCGTCTTCGTTGTTGTCCCGCGTCAGGCCTGGATCGGTTTCCGTGCAAATCTCGTAGATCATCGTTTTAAGGGTTCAATGTGGATCGGTACCGGCGGAAGGCGCCCGGGCTGTCACTGTTTTCTCGAAGAAGGCTGCTTCTGCATGGGCGCCAGTATCGGTGGCGGACGCTGCAGGAGCCGGCACAGCGGAGCCGGAGGACGCCAGGGCGCCCATCACGGCCCGCAGTTCAGCCCCGAACTGCTCGCCGTCCTGGTAGCGCTGCTCCGGCTTCTTGGCCAGGCACACGGCCACGATCTGCGCCAGCGGCTCGGGGATGTCCTTGCGGATGACGCGAATGTCAGGCGCTTCCTCGTTGGCAATCTTGTACATCAGTTCTGCCATGGAGTCGCCGCGAAAAGGCAACACACCGGCCAGCATCTGGAACAACATCACGCCCAGCGAATAAAGATCCGACCGTCCGTCGACCTTTTTCCCGGCAATCTGCTCCGGTGACATGAAGCTCGGGGTGCCCAGCACCAGCCCGGTTTTGGTCTTGCTGGAGTCGGTGATGCGGGCGATGCCGAAGTCGGTGACCTTGACGGTGTCGGTCGCTGCCTCGTACATGATGTTGGCCGGCTTGATGTCCCGGTGAACCACATTCTGCCTGTGGGCGTAGGCCAGCGCCTCCGCCACCCGCGCCACGATCGACAGCACCTGCGGCACCGGCAGCAGGTGGCCGTCGCGGGTCACGTCGACCAGATCCTTGCCCTTGAGGAACTCCATGGCGATGTAGGCCAGGTCATGCTCCTCGCCGGCATCAAAAATCGTCACGATGTTCTGGTGCTGCAGCCGGCCGGCGGTTTCGGCTTCACGGAAGAAGCGCTCGCGGGCGTCGTCCAGCGCCTCGCCCTCGAATTCCTGGCTCAGGGCCAGCGTCTTGATGGCAACGACGCGGCCGATCTTCGGGTCCTTGCCGAGGTACACCACGCCCATGGCGCCCTTGCCCAGCTCCTTTTCGACCTGGTAGCGGCCCAGCATGGGTTTTTCGACCGCGCCGCCATCGAGCAACAGGGTACCGCCGGGGTGCGCCCCCCCGCCACCCAGGATCACTGTTTCCGACAGGTTCTTCGCCCGGTTGAGCTTGGACTGCAGGTCCTTGTGGTTCTTGTTGTAGCTTGCCATGTACTCATAGACGGCCTGCGCCTTGTTGAACTGCCGCTTGCGCTCGAAGTCCAGCGCCAGGTGGTTCATGTTGTCCATCAGGGCATCGGTGAAGGGCACACGGCGGAAGCGGTCGAAGGCCATGTCGAGCTGGCCCTGCCCCTGCAGCGCCAGACCCATCATGCGGTTGGTCTCGGCCGATTCCTCGTCGGATTTCTGCTTGCCGGCCTCCGTCATCAGGAAGCGCTTGGTCGTCAGGGCAAGATGCCCGATCACCAGCAGGGCCGCCGGGAACACCAGCTTCAGCCAGGTGGCCGCCGCCGACAGCAGGCCGAACTCCACCGCCAGCAGCGCCACGAACAGCAGCAGCGTGACCAGGGCCGCCTTGCCGGCCGACAGGCGTGGCAAGCCGGCAACAAGGTAGCCCGCCACCAGCAGAAACACCCCCAGCATGGCCCAGACGCCCCAGGTCGGCTGCACGATGAAATGCTCGCTCAGGATGCTGGACGTGATGTGTGCGATGGTCTCGGCGGGCGACAGCCCCGGTCCGGCAGGCGTCGCAAACTGGGTACCCACCCCAGCGGCCGTGGCGCCGATGATCACGATCTTGTCGGCGTATTTGCCGGCGGGAATCTTGCCGGAGACGACGTCGTAGAACGAATCCAGCGCAAACGCGGCGCGTCCGTCCTTGCCACGGTAGAACTGCGGCAGCATCAGGGCCGCCTCATCGGTCCTGATGACTTTCTTGCCGATTTGAACGGAATCACCCGGGTTGAGCTTGATGTCGGCAGCACCCAGGTTCAGGCTTTGCGCTGCAGCCAGCAGGCTCATCGAAGGCACGGCCTTGCCGTAGTAATTGACCAGCAACGGCTCCTGGCGCACGGCACCGTCCACGTCGGGCAACTGGTTGAGGTGGGCCACACCGGCAGCGGCAACGCCGATGAGCTCGATCGGCTGCTGGCCGCGGATGGCAGGCAACGAGAAATTGCTGCTCTCATCGATGGCGGTTTTGAGGGCAAAAGCCGGCAGCGGACTGTCCGGCCGGCCCTGCGCCACGCCCAGGGTGAAGACCGAAGGCACCAGCACATTGCCCGCTGCCTTCATGCTGCTGGCCAGTTTGGCGTCTGTGTCCAGCGCCACCTCGGCCTCGGCGATGACCTTTCCAAGCTGCTCGGCCAGGCCGGCCGGCTGGGCCGGCGCGTCCGGGGGAGCGCCGGCGGACGCGGCGGCAGCAGGGCCAAGCGCCTCCTTGATCTGGCGGATGAACACCAGCCCCCGGTCGGTCTGAGGCTCGAAAAAGAAGGCGGTGTAGACGATGGTCCTGGCTTTGGCCGCGGCAAGCTGGTCAATCAGGCGGGCATGCACGTCCCGGGGCCAGGGCCAGCGGCCGATGTTGGCGATGCTCTGGTCGTCGATCGCGATGATGGCGATGCGGTCAGACGGCTGGCGCGAGGTGCTGGTGCTGGCAAAGTCGTAATAACGCCGCTCCAGCGTGCCGAACACATCCGTCAGGCCATGGAGCAACAGGACGGCCAAGACCACCAGAACCCCCACGAACCAGTCGGCGCGCCAGAACTGACTCCATTTTTCCGATGATTTGGCCACTTCCCGTCCCTTGTCCTGCTTGGGCTGCACACCGCCCGCTCATCGGACAGCCGCTCTCGGCGTTCGCGTCGCTTACCGACTGTTTCGAACGTCCATCAACCCTGTCGAATGTTTCGATCTTGTTACAAGGCCATGGATTTCGGACGTTAACAGACGGGATGCCGCCGGACAAGTGACTTTTGCACGGCTGGCGGGACTGCTGTTGCAAATTGGCGGGGTCGCAGCCGGGCACGGGGCCCTTGCTGCGCAGGACCGGGATCGCCCGGGAGCCGGCCCGGCGGTTCAGGCTCCGTCAGGCCGCCGGATTGCTCTTTTGCTGCTTCTTGGTCAGGTAGGTGCCCAAGCCCACCACCAGCACCGCACCCAGCACACCTGCAAATGTCACGGTCTGCTCGCTGGCCACGCCGAAATGGGTGGCCACCGCCGGGTCGGTCAGCAGCATCTCGCCTGCCAGGAAGCCCAGCAGGGCCGCACCGATGGTGATGATGATGGGGAAGCGTTCCATCACCTTGGTGAGCAGCGTGGCGCCGAAGATGATGAGGGGAATGCTGACCAGCAGGCCCAGCACCAGCAGCGGCAGGTTGCCTTTGGCGGCAGCCGCCACGGCGAGCACATTGTCCAGGCTCATCACCAAGTCGGCGATCAGGATGGTGCGGATGGCCGCCAGCATGCCGTTGATTTCGTGGCCATCACCGTCTTCGTCGTCCTCGCCCTTGAGCAGGTCCACGCCGATGTAGACCAGCAATACCGCACCGATCATCTTCAGGTAAGGCAGGCTCAGCAGCTGGATCGCCACGATGGTCAGGATGATCCGCATCACGATCGCCGCAGCGCTGCCCCAGAAAATGGCCTTGCCGCGCTGCTCCGGTTTCAGCGTACGGGCCGCCATGGCAATCACCACCGCGTTGTCACCCGACAGCACGATGTTTGCCAGCAGGATGGAGCCAAAGGCACTCCAGAACAGGGGAGAGGAAAGATCGAGTCCGAAAAACATGGCTTGTCCCGTCAAGTCTAGGTGAATGAAAAAAAGCGCCGATGAGCGCTTTCTTTCAAATGCCTTTCAGTGTACGCCCCGGCCATACCCGCCGGGATTCGTAATACTGCTTAGTCCGCCCTTACAGCAGCGCCTTGAGCAGCTTGGCCATTTCGGAAGGATTGCGCGTCACGGTGAAACCGCAGGCTTCCATGATGGCCAGCTTGGCATCGGCCGTGTCGGCACCGCCTGAAATCAGCGCGCCGGCATGGCCCATGCGCTTGCCGGCCGGCGCGGTCACGCCGGCGATGAAGCCGACGATGGGTTTTTTCATGTTGGCCTTGCACCACTGTGCGGCTTCGGCTTCGTCCGGGCCGCCGATTTCGCCGATCATGATGACGGCGTCGGTGTCCGGGTCGTCATTGAAGGCCTTCATCACGTCGATGTGCTTGAGGCCATTGATCGGATCGCCGCCGATGCCGACCGCGCTGGACTGGCCGAGGCCGATTTCGGTCAGTTGCGCCACGGCTTCATAGGTCAGCGTGCCGGAGCGCGACACCACGCCGATGCGGCCCTTGCGGTGAATATGGCCGGGCATGATGCCGATCTTGATTTCCTCAGGCGTGATCAGGCCAGGGCAGTTGGGGCCCAGCAGCAGGGTCTTCTTGCCGCCGGCGGCTTCCTTGGCCTTCATGCGGTTACGCACTTCCAGCATGTCCTTGACGGGGATGCCTTCGGTAATGCAGATCGCCAGATCCAGGTTGGCCTCGACGGCCTCCCAGATCGCGGCGGCAGCGCCTGCGGGCGGCACGTAAATGACGGACACCGTCGCGCCGGTGGCCTGGGCGGCCTCGGTCACGTTGGCATAGATCGGGATGCCTTCGAAGTCTTCACCGGCTTTCTTGGGGTTCACGCCCGCCACAAAGGCGTTCTTGCCGTTGGCGTAGTCGCGGCACATGCGGGTGTGGAACTGGCCCGTCTTGCCCGTGATGCCCTGGGTGATGACTTTGGTGTTTTTGTTGATGTAAATAGACATGCTGTGTTCTCCTGGGCTTACTTGACTGCGGACACGATCTTCGTGGCCGCTTCGGCCATGGTGTCTGCGGCGATGATGGGCAGGCCGGAATCGGCCAGCATCTTCTTGCCCAGGTCTTCGTTGGTACCCTTCATGCGCACCACCAGCGGCACGGACAGGTTCACCGCGCGGCAGGCGGTGATCACGCCTTCGGCGATGGTGTCGCACTTCATGATGCCGCCGAAGATGTTGACCAGGATGCCCTTGACGGCCTTGTTGGCCAGCATGATCTTGAAGGCTTCGGTGACTTTTTCAGCCGTCGCGCCGCCGCCCACGTCCAGGAAGTTGGCCGGCTCGCCGCCGAACAGCTTGATGGTGTCCATGGTCGCCATGGCCAGGCCCGCGCCGTTGACCAGGCAACCGATGTTGCCGTCCAGGCTGATATAGGCCAGGTCGAACTTGCTGGCTTCGACTTCGGCCGGGTCTTCCTCGTCCAGATCGCGGTAGGCCACGATTTCAGGGTGGCGGAACAGGGCGTTCGGGTCGAAGTTGAACTTGGCGTCCAGCGCCTTGATATTGCCGTTGCCTTCGAGAATCAACGGATTGATCTCGGCCAGGCTGCAGTCGGTGTCCATGTAGCACTTGTAGAGCTTCTTGAGCACATCCACGGCCTGGGCGGTGGAGCCGGGTGGCACGGTCATGCCGTCGGCCAGCTCCTTGGCCTGCGCGTCGGTGAGGCCGGTGGCCGGATCGACAAACACCTTGATGATTTTCTCGGGCGTGGCGTGGGCCACTTCCTCGATGTCCATGCCGCCTTCGGAAGACGCCATGAAAGCCACTTTCTGGGTGGCGCGGTCGGTCACGGCCGACACGTAATATTCTTTCTTGATGTCGGCACCGTCTTCGATCAACAGGCGGCGGACTTTTTGTCCGGCGGCATCGGTCTGGTGCGTGATCAGCTGCATGCCCAGGATTTCACCGGCCAGCTTCTTGACTTCATCGATGCTGCGTGCCAGCTTGACGCCGCCGCCCTTGCCACGGCCACCGGCGTGGATTTGCGCCTTCACGACCCACACCGGGCCACCGAGCTTCTGGGCGGCTTCGACCGCTTCCTGCACTGTGAAAGCCGGAATGCCGCGCGGCACCGGCACACCAAAATTGCGCAAGATTTCCTTGCCCTGGTACTCGTGAATTTTCATGGGGGACCTTCAGAATTCAGTAGAAGAGGAGGTGCAACAGGGGATTCGGGCGAGGAATTGAGGTGTCAGAAACAGGCCACACCAGCCCAAAAAACCACGTCAGCGGTCACTGCAGGCAGCAACGCAGAACTGTATCATGGTGCGACGCACAATATTTGTGCGTGCCTGACGCAGGTTTTTCCCGTATCCGGGCCCCCGATCACCCTCCACCGAGGTCGTTCGCTCAGCCGGATGCAGCTGCGTTCACCCAAGTTTTCCCTTGTATTGAAAGTGCTGGATGGCCAAAGTATTCATTGATGGCGAGGCGGGCACCACCGGCCTGCAAATCCGGGAACGGCTGCAAGCCATGCCGCAGATCGAGCTGGTCAGCATTGCACCGGAGCTGCGCAAGGATGCCGCCGCCAAGCGCGACCTGATGGCCCGGGTGGACTTGGTCATCCTCTGCCTGCACGACGACGCGGCCCGCGAGTCGGTGGCCATGATCGACAGCCTGGCCGGCAAGAAACCCAAGATCATCGACGCCTCCACCGCACACCGGACAGTGCCGGGTTGGATCTACGGCTTTCCGGAACTGACCCGCGGCCAACGCGACGCAGTGGCCTCTGCCGAACGCGTCGGCAACCCGGGTTGCTACGCGACGGGCGCCATTGCGCTGATCCGCCCGCTGGTGGATGCCGGCCTGCTGCACCCTGACTTTCCGATGAGTCTGCCGGCTGTGAGTGGTTACTCCGGCGGTGGCCGCCAGATGATCGAGGCCTACGAGGCCGGCACTGCGCCCCTGTTTGAAATCTACGGTCTGGCGCTCGAACACAAGCACCTGCCGGAAATCATGAAGTACACCGGCCTCACCCGCCGGCCCGTGTTCATTCCGTCGGTAGGCAACTTCAAGCAGGGCATGCTGGTGCAATTGCCCCTGCACCTCGACCTGCTGCCCGGCAAGCCGACGGCGGCGCAGATTCACACCGCACTCAGCGCCCACTACGCCGGCAGCGAGTGGGTGACAGTGGAAGACGCTACCGGTGCCACCAAGCTCGATGCCCTGGCCCTCAATGACACGAACAGCATGGAACTGCGGGTGTTCGGCAACGAGGCCTATCGCCATGCGGTGCTGATCGCGCGCCTGGACAACCTGGGCAAAGGCGCATCAGGCGCAGCGGTGCAGAACCTCAAACTCATGCTGGGTATATAGCCCCCACGCTCCCCACTTCGTGTGGTTCGCTGCCCCCCGAGGGGGCCGTCCGCCTGCGGTCTGGCGAAGCCAGTCCCGCGGCTCTGCTGGTGTGAATACAAGCCCCCACGCTTGTCGCTACGCGTACTGCGCTGCCCCCCGAGGGGGCCACCCGCCTGCGGTCTGGCAAAGCCAGTCCCGCGGCTCATGCTGGTGAAATGCCAGCCCGCTTCAATCGTCGTTGTTCGAGGACACCACGCGGCGGATGATGTCGCCGCTGAAACCCCGGGCGGCCAGAAAGCGCATCTGTTTGGCGCGGCCGGCGGCGTCCAGCGCGGGTTCGCCGAACTTGCGGCGCCAGATGTCGCGGGCGCGGTCCAGCTCGGTGGATTTGAGCGCGTTCATGGCATCGGCTACGCGTTCGGTGTCCAGCCCCTTGTTCAACAACTCATGGCGGATGCGCGAAGCGCCGAAGCGCCCGGCGCGCCGATGGATGACGGACTCGACCACCCGCGCCTCGCTGATGAAGTCCTTGGCCTGCAGCTCGTCAAGCACCTGGGCCAGCTGGCCAGGTGTTTCCTCGAAGGGCGCCAGCTTGCGCTCGAGCTCGCTGCGCGAGTGCTCGCGCGCTGCCAGATAGCGCAGGGCGCGCCCCTTGAGCGAGAGCGCAAAACCCGCACGGGCGGCGGGCTTCTGGGCGGCATTGCCACCCCCCTCCTCATCGGCTGGCGTGTGGGCTGGCATCATGACGCAAGAACGCAGGGCACCGTCTCGCTGGTCAGGCAACGGCCTTGACCGGTTTGTCGGCCTTGTCCGCCTTCTGGGGTTTTTCGGCCGGTGCGGCGTCCACGCTGCCTGCCGCCTGCACCAGCGGAATGCCCAGCGATTCGCGCACCTTGTTTTCGATCTCGATGGCAAGTTCGGGGTTTTCCTTCAGGAATTCACGCGAGTTGTCACGGCCCTGGCCGATTTTTTCGCCGTTGAAGGCATACCAGGCACCGGCTTTCTCGACGATGTGGCCAGCCACGCCCAGATCCAGCACCTCGCCCAGCCGGCTGATGCCTTCGCCATAAAGGATGTCGAACTCCGCCGTCTTGAACGGCGACGCCACCTTGTTCTTGACCACCTTGACCCGGGTTTCGTTGCCGATCACCTCTTCGCCCTTCTTGATGGAGCCGATGCGGCGGATGTCCAGGCGCACCGAGGCGTAGAACTTCAGCGCATTGCCGCCGGTGGTGGTTTCGGGCGAGCCGAACATCACGCCGATCTTCATGCGGATCTGGTTGATGAAGATGACCATGCAGTTGGTCTTCTTGATCGTGGCGGTGAGCTTGCGCAGCGCCTGGCTCATCAGGCGGGCCTGCAGGCCGGGCAGCGAGTCGCCCATTTCGCCTTCGAGTTCGGCCTTGGGCGTGAGGGCGGCCACGGAGTCGACCACGATCAGGTCGACTGCGCCGGAGCGGGTCAGCGAATCCACAATCTCCAGGGCCTGCTCGCCGGTGTCGGGCTGGCTGATCAGCAGTTCCTGCAGGTTGACGCCCAGCTTTTGCGCGTACTGGATGTCCAGCGCGTGCTCGGCATCAACGAAGGCGCAGGTGCCGCCGAGTTTTTGCATCTCGGCAATGACTTGCAGCGTCAGCGTGGTCTTGCCCGACGACTCCGGGCCGTAGATTTCGACCACCCGGCCGCGCGGCAGGCCGCCGACGCCGAGGGCGATGTCCAGACCCAGCGAACCGGTGGAGACGACCTGGATGTCCTCGATCACCTCGCCGTCGCCCAGCTTCATGATGGTGCCTTTGCCGAATTGCTTCTCGATCTGGGCCAGGGCCGCTTGCAGGGCTTTGGCCTTTTCGGTGTTCAGGGCGGCAGATTGCACAGGGTTCTGGGCGGGGTTCAGTTTGCTGGTCAGTTCCATGAAAAACTCCTTGAAAATCAGTTGCTTAAGAAAATTCAAACCTGTTTCGGGGGCTCCAGACCACTCTGCTTTTAATCACAGCGCTGGATGCATGACCAGTACTTTATGGGCATGATAAAAATAAGTAAACCCTATTTTTAGTCAGTTTGCCTGATTAATAAGCTAGCATCCAGGCATGCAGGAAATGAACGCCCAGACCATGTCCAACAGCTTCGGGCCGGCCGAACCGGGCTGGCGGCTGACGCACCTGGGCCGGCGCATGGGCCATGCCCTGCGGCGCTTCGACGAGCGCGTGCTGTCGCTGATGGCCAGCAACGTGGAGGTGCCGCTGGCGCTGTCCAACCTGGCCGCGCGCGACCAGGTGGGCGCCGCGCACATCCACATCACCCGGCATCTCGCGGTGAGCGGCTCACGCCTGACGGACCTGGCCCGGAGCGCCGGCATGAGCAAGCAGGCCATGGGCGACCTGGTGGATCAATGCGAAGCCTGGGGCCTGGTGACCAGAGCACCAGACCCGCACGACAGGCGCGCGCGCCGGGTGGTGTTCACCGAATCGGGCCTGCAATGGCTGGAAGCCTTCCGCCGTGCGGTGCTGCAGGCCGAGGAGGAATTCAGGCAGGCCGTGGGGGCGGATGTGGCCACCGTGGTGGCACTGGGCCTGGAAGCCTACGCCAGCGCATGAACCGGCTCATGACGGGCGTCAAGGTGCTGCGCGCACAAACGCCTAAAATTCGCCGCACAAGCAATACCGCGTTCCTGCTAGGGCCTGTTAACGCTATTTTTGCAAGATGCGTTGCGAGTCAAAAAGGCAGTGGGCAAGGCGCAAAACGCAGTCGGGGTCGGCCCCCGACAAGGCTTTGCAACGCCGCCCAGTGTCTTTTTGATCGCAACCCGGAGGGAACGGTATGAAAACAGCGCCACTCGGCGTTGCATGGCTTGCCCAGACGCCCGGTCTGGGCTGCGCCCTGCGCCTTGATTGGCGCTGTTTTCATGCCGTTCGCATTTGCAAAAATAGCGTTAACAGGCCCTAACCCGCCGCGAACCGACCTCTGGAGACAGCCATGCGTATTCTGATTGCCGAAGACGACCAGGTTCTGGCCGATGGCCTGCTGCGCACCCTGCGCGCCTCGGGCGCAGCGGCTGACCACGTGGCCAGCGGCACCGAAGCCGATGCCGCGCTGCTGACCAACACCGAGTTTGACCTGCTCATCCTCGACCTCGGCCTGCCGCGCATGCACGGCCTTGAAGTGCTCAAGCGCCTGCGCGCGCGCGGCTCTGCGATGCCGGTACTGATCCTCACGGCGGCCGACAGTGTGGAAGAACGCGTCAAGGGCCTGGACTACGGCGCCGACGACTACATGGCCAAGCCGTTTTCATTGCAGGAACTCGAAGCCCGCGTGCGGGCGCTGATCCGCCGCGGCATGGGCGGCGCCAGCAGCACCATCAAACACGGCCCGCTGGTGTACGACCAGGCCGGCCGCGTGGCCACCATCGACGGCCAGATGCTGGAGCTCTCCGCGCGCGAGCTCGGTCTGCTGGAAGTGTTGCTGCAACGCGCCGGCCGCCTGGTCAGCAAGGACCAGCTGGTCGAGCGCCTGTGCGAATGGGGCGAAGAGGTCAGCAACAACGCCATCGAGGTGTACATCCACCGGCTGCGCAAGAAGATCGAGAAGGGGCCGGTGCGGATTGCGACGGTGCGCGGCCTGGGCTACTGCCTGGAGAAAATCCCTGGATGAATACAGCCCCCACGCTCGCCACTGCGTGTGGTTCGCTGCCCCCCGAGGGGGCGCTCCGCCTGCGGCCCGGCAAAGCCGGTTCCGCGGCTCCTGCTGACGTGAAGAGAACGCGCGTTGGATGACGGTTCAACTCGTTTCCTGATCTGTGGCTCTTAGACTTTTTCAACGTGAGCGCAGGAGCCTCTTCGGCGAAATCCTCGACTGGATGCTCACGCCGCTGCTGCTGCTGTGGCCCATCAGTCTGGCGCTGACCTGGCTGGTGGCGCAGAACATTGCCGGCAAGCCCTTCGACCGCGCCCTCGAATACAACGTGCAGGCACTGGCCAAGCTGGTGGTGGTGAAAAACAACCAGGTGCAGTTCAACCTCACCGCACCGGCCCGCGAGATCCTGAGGGCCGATGACACCGACCTGGTCTATTACCAGGTCATCGGCACGCGCGGCGAATTCCTCAGCGGCGAGCACGACCTGCCTCCGCCGCCCGACGAGGACAAGCCCATCAATGGCGAGGTGCGGCTGCGTGAGGACGTGATCCAGGGCGAGGACGTGCGTGTGGCCTACACCTGGCTCAAGGTTGATGTGAAAGGCGACGCAAGAGGTGACGCAAAAGGCATCTCGCCCACAGTGCTGGTGCAGGTGGCCGAAACGCTGGAAAAGCGCAAGACGCTCGCGACCGAAATCGTCAAAGGCACCATGGTGCCGCAGTTCGTGACCTTGCCACTGGCGGTGTTGCTGGTGTGGCTGGCGCTGGTGCGCGGCATCAAGCCGCTGGCGCAACTCGAAAAGCGCATCCGGGCGCGCAAGTCCGACGACATGAGCCCGCTCGATGAGGCTGCGGTGCCGGAGGAAGTGGCGCCGCTGGTGTCTTCCATCAACGACCTGCTGAGCCGGCTGAAGGTGTCACTGACCACGCAAAAACGCTTTCTGGCCGACGCCGCCCACCAGCTCAAGACCCCGCTGGCGGGGCTGCGCATGCAGGCCGACCTGGCGCAGCGCGAAACCGATGCCGATGAGCTGAAAAAATCCCTCAAGCACATCGGCCGCGCCAGCGTGCGGGCCACGCACACCGTCAACCAGCTGCTGGCGCTGGCCCGCGCCGAAACCACCGGGCGCAGCCTGGCCAAGCAGCGGGTGGACCTGGTGCATGTGGTGTCGGAAGTCATGGCCGACTCGGTGCCGCGCGCGCTGGAAAAACAGATCGACCTCGGCTATGACGGACCGGTTGCCGGCGAGCAGATGACACAGCTGGAAGGCAACCCGACGCTGCTCAAGGAGCTGGTGCGCAACCTGCTCGACAACGCCATCAACTACACGCCCGAGCACGGACAGGTCACGCTGCGACTGATGGCCGACCGTTTCAGCGGCGTGCTGGTGCTGCTGGTCGAAGACTCCGGGCCGGGCATTGTCGAGTCGGAACGGGAGCTGGTGTTCCAGCCGTTTTACCGCGCGCTCGGCACCAACGTGGACGGCTCCGGCCTGGGCCTGGCCATCGTGCTGGAAATTGCCAAGCAGCACGGTGCCACCATCACCATCGAAGACGCCAGCCTGCCGGGCCACACCCAGACGCCGGGCACGCGGGTGACCATCCGCTTTGTGGGCATGACGGCGGCCGACGACGCTTAGGGCAGCGATGGCATGGGGGGCGCCGGCCGCGCCGGCCACTGGTCGTGCAGCGTGACGGGCACTGGCTCGCCCCACAGCAGAATCTGCGCAGGCCTTCCGTGGTGCGCCTGGTTGGCCGGTGCGCCGCGCACATAGCCCAGCGCCACGCAGGCGCCGGCGAGCGGGCTCCAGCCGACCGAGGTGATCTCGCCAACGGTGACACCATCGACCGTGATGGCCTCGCCGCCCCAGGCCCAGGCGTCGGGTGAATCAAACACCAGCGTGACCAGCTTCTTGCGCAGGGCCAGCCCCTGGGCGTTGAGCAGCGCGGCCCTGCCGATGAAGGCCGTGGGTTTGTCCAGCTTGACCGCCATCGCCAGCCCTGCCTCCCACGGGGTTTCATCCGGCCCCAGTTCGGCACCCCAGGCGCGCCGGCCCTGCTCGATGCGCAATGCATCCAGCGCGTAATAGCCCGCGTCGCGCAGGCCCATATCCTCGCCGGCCGCCATCAGGGCCAGGTACACATGGCGTGTCATCTCGACCGGCACATACAGCTCGAACCCCGGGCCGCCCACATAGCTCATGCGCGCCGCACGCACGCGGGCCAGCCCCAGATCGATGTCCTTCGTCCATGCGAACCTCAGCGCTTCTGCAGACAGGTCATCCGGGCTCACCCGCGCCAGCAACTCGCGCGCCTTCGGCCCCATCACCGAGAGCACCGCGTACATCGCCGACACATCGGTCAATACCGCGTGCTCATGGGGATCGATGTGGCGCGAGATCCAGTCGAAGTCACGCACCGTCTGCGCCGAACCGGTGACGATGAGGAAGCGGTCAGCGGCCTGCCGCGTCACCGTCAGGTCGCTTTCAAAACCGCCGCGCTCATTGAGCATGGCGGTGTAGACCATCTTGCCGACGGGCACATCCATCTCGTTGGCGCAGAGACGCTGGAGCAACGCCAGCGCATCGCGGCCCTGCAGCAGGTATTTGGAAAACGAGCTCTGGTCGTAGAGGGCCACCGCCTCGCGCGTGGCCTTCTGCTCTTCCATGACCCAGGGAAGCCAGCCGGGTCGCCCTAGGGTGTACTCAGGTCGGGGCTTGAAATCGAGCGCCGCCGGGCCGCCCCCAGGCGCGAGAGCCCCCTCGGGGGGCAGCGACCCGCGCAGCGGTGGAGCGTGGGGGCGGAAATAGTTCGCCCGCTCCCAGCCATTCTTGCTGCCAAACTCCGCGCCCCGGGCGGCCAGCAAATCGTAGAGCGGCGATGTGCGCAGCGGCCGTGCCGTCTCCAGCTCCTGCCGCGGCCAGCGCATTGCGTAGTGCAGGCCCAGGGTCTCGACGGTGCGCTCGGCCAGCGCCCGGCGGTTGCCAGTGAATGACCCAAAGCGGCGGATGTCCACGTCCCACAGGTCGGCGCTGGGCTCGCCGCCCACAATCCACTCGGCCATCAGGCGGCCGGCGCCGCCGCTGTTGGCAATGCCCGCCGAGTTGAAGCCGGCGCAGACAAAATAGTTGCGCAGTTCCGGCGCTTCGCCGAGGATGAAATTGCCGTCGGGCGTGAAGCTCTCGGGGCCGTTGAGCAGCATCTTGATCTCGGCCGTCTCCAGACACGGCGTGCGGTGCAGGGCTGCGGTCATCAGCGGTTCGAACTGGTCCCAGTCCTCGTCCAGCAACTCGAACTGGAAGGTCGGGGGAATCGGGTCCCTCTTCCACGGCTTGGCTTTAGGCTCAAAGCCGCCCATCACGAGCCCGCCGACTTCTTCCTTGTAGTAGATGCAGCCGTCCGGATCGCGCATCACCGGCAGCATCGGGTGCACCCCCGCAATCTTGCCGGTGACGATGTAGAAATGCTCGGCCGAATAGAGCGGCACGTTCACGCCGGCGAGCTGGCCGAACTGCCGCGCCCACTGGCCGGCGCAGTTGACCAGCACCTCGCAGCGGACGTCGCCTTGCGCCGTCTGCACACCGACGGCCCGGCCGCGCTCGGTGATCACACCGGTGACCTCCACACCTTCGGCCATCCTGACGCCGCGGTTGCGCGCACCCTTGGCCAGCGACATGCACAGGTCGGCCGGGTTGGCCTTGCCGTCGCCCGGCAGCCAGATCGCGCCCTGCAGATCGTCGGTGCGCATGATGGGGTATTTCTCGCCCGCTTCATGGGGCGAGATTTCATCGCACTCCACGCCGAAGCTGTGGGCCATGGCGATCTGCTTGCGCAGCACCTGCATGCGCTCCGGCGTGCGGGCGACGTTGACGCTGCCGCAAGCCTTCCAGCCGGTGGCCAGCCCGGTCTCGGCCTCCAGCGACGCATAGAGCCCGATGCCGTAGCGGCTCATTTGCGTCATGTTGCGGTTGGGCCGCATCTGTCCGACCAGGCCGGCCGCATGCCAGGTGGTGCCGCTGGTGAGTTTGCCCTGCTCCAGCAGCAGCACGTCGGTCTTGCCCATCTTGGCGAGGTGGTACGCCACCGAGCAGCCGGCAATGCCGCCGCCCACGATGATGATTTGCGCCTGAGTCGGAATATTCATTTGTCCACTCCTCTCTTGCTATCAACCCAGTGGCCGCCGTGGATCCGGCTTTGACCTGTCCTGAGCCTGTCGAAGGGCGGGCCGCAGGAGGCGCCCCCTTGAGGGGCTGAGAGCCACGGCTCCAAGCCTGCCCGCGCAGGCTTGGACGGCTCGGAGGAGCCGTCGCCTCTGGCGGCGGTACGGGGCGCCGAAGGCGCTTCGGGGGAGGTCATATCTAGGCCAGACGGATGGCCATCACGCCGCCCACGATCACGCAGCTGCCGAGCAGGCGCCGCACGGTGAAGGTTTCCCTGAGCAGCCATGTCCCCAGCAGCACGGCGAACAGCACCGACGTTTCGCGCAAGGCCGCCACGGTGGCCACCGGCGCACGCGTCATGGCCCACAGGGCAATGCCATAGGATGCCAGGGACGCCAGCGCGCCGCCAGCCGCCACCGGCCAGCGTTGCCGGGCGTAACTGACCATCACCCGCCCGCGCCGCGCCATCATCAACAGGCCGAAGGGCCAGCCGTCCAGCAGGAACAGCGTGGCAATGTACTGCAGCGCATTGCCCGACGCCCGCACGCCCAGGCCATCGACCACGGTGTAGACCGCGATGATGACCGCGTTGACCAGCGCAAAGCCGACCGCCTTGGGCGCATGCAGCGCATGCCGGCTCAGGCCCAGCATCAGCACACCGCAGCAAATGCCCAGTATGCCGGCCCAGGCCAGCGGCGTCAGTGTTTCGCCCAGCGTGAAGGTGGCCGACAGCGCCACCAGCAGCGGGGCGGTGCCGCGCATCAGCGGGTAGGTCAGCCCCAGATCGCCGTGCTTGTAGGCCTGCGTCGTGGCAATGTAGTAGCCGATGTGGATCAGCACCGACGCACCGATGAAAGGCCAGGCCTCGGCCCGCGGCCAGCCGACGAAGACCACCAGCGGCACCGCGAGCAGGGAGCCGATCATGTGGATGACCGCCATGTCCAGCGACTTGTCGGTGCTCGACTTGACGAGCGCATTCCAGCCCGCATGCAGCAGCGCACCGAACAGCACGGCGCCCAGCACTGGCCAGCTCAGCGCGACAATTTCAGTCGGCAAGCGGATGCCCTGTGGCCATGAGCGCGCAGCGCTGCGCCCGGGCGAGGAAATGCGCCAGCGGTGGCGTCAGCCGGTGCGCGTCCTTGGCCAGGTCGTCGCACAGGCGCAGGCGGACGGCGCCATCAGCCCCCGGCTGCGCCATGAAGGCGTGGGCCTGCGCCGCGCTGAAGACACCGCCCTGCAGCGCCAGCGAGCGGCGGGAATCGTCCGACAGCAGCGCAAAGTATTCCGGACGCGTGGCACACAGGTAGCGCTTGGCGTCCACATGCAGCCGGATGGCGTGGAGGACCGCGTCGGGAAAGAGGCCCCGCAAAAACGGCAGCGCGCGGTACTGGTGCACATCGTCCACCCCCTGCAGCGACGGTGTCTCGCCGAGGTCATGCAGCAGATGCCCCAGATCGTGCAGCAGCGCGGCCGTCACCAGGGCATCGTCCGCGCCTTCAGCCTCCACCAGCGCGGCGGTCTGCAGGGCATGCTGCAGCTGCGTGACCGGCTCGCCGCTGTACTGCTCGCCGCCACGCTCGGCGAAGAGGCGTTCGATGTCGTCAAATCTCAGCATGCGAACCCCTCACGGCACAAGAGGCAGACCAGCGGCCGCCGCGGAACCGGCTTTGACCTGTCCTGAGCCTGTCGAAGGACGGGCCGCAGGCTGCGCCCCCTGGAAAGGGGGAGGCGCCGAGGGCGCTTCGGGGGTGAGTCATCCATGCCACGGCAGCGAATACGTCTTCAGGTTGGTGAAACTCTTCATTGCCTCCTGCACGCCCTCCTTGTAACCCAGGCCCGAGTCCTTGATGCCGCCGAAGGGCGTGAGCTCCAGCCGGTAGCCGGGCACCTCGCGCACATTGACCGTGCCCACATGCAGTTCGCTGACAAAGCGGTTGATGTAGTCCAGCCGGTTGGTGCACACCGCACTCGACAGTCCGTAGGCGGTCCCGTTCGAAATCTCGATGGCCTGCTCGATGGTTTTGAAACGGATCACCGGCGAGACCGGCCCAAAGGTTTCCTCCCGTGCGACCGTCATCTGCGGGGACACATGGTCGAGCAGGGTGGGCGAATAGAGCGCACCGCGCCGCTTGTTGCCAGCCAGCAGCGTGGCGCCCTGAGCCACCGCCTCGTTCACGCGCGACTCGAACAGCCGCGCGGCGGGCTCGTCAATCACCGTGCCCATGTCGTTGGCGGGGTCGGTGGGATCGCCGTGATTCCACGCCAGTGTCTTGGTCAGCACCTGCTCGACAAACTCGTCCGCCACGGCTTCATGCACCAGCAGGCGCTTGATGGCGGTACAGCGCTGGCCCGAGTTCTTGTACGAGCCCTGCACTGCCAGGGTGGAGGCCTCGTCCAGGTCCGCGTCTTCCATCACGATGATGGGGTCGTTGCCGCCCAGCTCCAGCACCACGCGGCGGTAACCGGCCCTGGCGGCGATGTACTTGCCGATCGCCACGCCGCCGGTGAAGGTCACCAGGTCCACCAGCGGGTTCGTGATCAGCTCGTCGGCCATCTCGCGCGGATCGCCCGTCACCACGCTCAGCATCCCGGGTGGCAGGCCGGCCTCGTACAGGATGTCGGCAAACAGCAGGGCCGAGAACGGCACTTTCTCCGAGGGCTTGAGCACCATGCGGTTGTTGGTGGCAATGCTGGGTACCACCTTGTGCGCCACCTGGTTCATCGGGTGGTTGAAGGGCGTGATGGCGGTGATGACGCCCAGCAGCGGCGAGCGGTGGGTGTACACGCGGCGCTGCTTGCCGTGCGGCGTGAGGTCACAGCTGAAGATCTGGCCGTCGTCTTTCAGCACCTCCGTGGCGCCGAACAGCAGCACGTCGCTCACCCGCCCGGCCTCGTAGGTCGAGTCCTTGAGGCACAGGCCCGATTCGGCGGTGATCAGCCCGGCGATCTCCGCGCGGCGCGACTGGACGAGGGCCGCCGCCCGGTTCAGGATGGCGGCGCGCTCGTAGCGGGTGAGCGATGGCTGGCAGGCATGCGCGCGGGCGATGGTGTCTCTCACCTCCTCCAGCGTGGCCTTGGGCACGGTGCCGATCCGCTGCCCGGTGTAGGGATTGAACACCTCGATGACGCGGTCACCGCTGCGCTCGGCGCCCACCCGGCGGCCGGCCAGGCGCATGGTGTGGAGCTGGTGGTCACGAATGTAGGCATCCATCACATGGCGGCTTTCGAAGTGCTCACTGTGTTGCGGCAGTGTTTGGCGTTGGCGTTGAATGCGCGCTGACGGACATCATTGGGCGTCATTGAGCGCCAGTTCAAACGCATCGAAATTGCGGAATCGGCGCGACCGGTCCAGGCCCGGCAGCGCGCGGTTCAGGATCAGCGGCACGCGCTGCTCGCTGAGGCCGCCGTGCGAGCGCAGCGGCACTTCCAGCGCCGACAGGTCATGCCGGGAAGCCGACGTACCGATCACGGTGAAGCGCTCGGACACCACCACTATGTCGCCAATACGGTCCGCCGGCAACTCAAAACGTGTCGCCGCCTGCTCGCGCGTGAGCACCACTTCCATGCCCTTGAGCGCCACCAGCCGACTGCAGGCAGCCGCCACATCCGCGCCCACGGGCAGGTACACGGTGGCAAACGAACCCAGCGCGCCGTGGTGCACCACATACGGGTCGGTGATCGGCAGGATGACACGCGCCACAGCCGCACCCAGCCAACCGTCAAACCAGTCCTGCAGGTAGATCACGTCGGGCGTGCCGTCCATCGCGACCTTGGCGTTCATGCCGTGGTCGGCGGTGAGCGCGATCACGCAGCCCATGGCGTCGAGCTGCCCGAGGTAGCCGTCCATCATCCGGTAAAACGCATTGGCGCCGTCGGTGCCCGGCGCATGCTTGTGCTGCACATAGTCGGTGGTCGAGAGGTACATCACGTCGGGCCGGGTGGTCTGCATCAGCTTCACGCCTGCGGCAAAGACAAACTCGGACAGGTCGGCGCTGTACACGCTGGGCACCGGTTTGCCCACCAGACCCAGCACATCCGCAATGCCGTTATCGGCCAGCGTGACTTCATCGGACTTCTCGGACGAAAAGCAGATGCCTTTCATGCGGTGGCCCAGCAGCTTGCGCAGCTTGTCCTTGGCGGTGATGACGGCCACCGATTTCCCGGCGTCGGCCAGCGCGGCCAGCAAGGTGGGGGCGCGCAACCACTTCGGATCGTTCATCATCACCTCGGTGCCAGTGGCCATGTCGAACAGGTAGTTGCCGCAGATGCCGTGCACGCTGGGCGGCACGCCGGTGACGATGGACAGGTTGTTGGGATTGGTGAAGCTCGGCACCACACAGTCGGCCGTGAGGCCCGCACCCAGCGCCAGCGTGCGCTTGAGCCAGGGCATGTGCCCGGTGGCCACGGACTGCGCCAGGTAGTCCGGCTCGCAGCCATCCACACAGACGACCACCGTGGGCTGCACCGGCAGGCGGTAGGTTCGGCCGTTGACGCGGAGTGCGGTGATCTGTTCAGCGGCTGCCACGGGTGGTTTTTCCTTTCACTGAAGGGGTGTCGGCCGCGTCGGTCAGGTGCGCCGCCTTGACCTCCGTGTGGCGGCCGGCCGGCGATGCCTGCAGGCGCGCCTGGCGCCGCAGGTCGTTCTCGATGGTGCGCTCCTTGCTCTCGATCACATGGTCGTACATGGTACGGCCCGCCACATCGGCATCGCCAGAGGCAATGGCCTTGACGATCTGCCGGTGCTCGCCGGCCGAGACCGGCATCAGCCACCCGTCGGCCAGGTTGAGGCGGCGGAACAGCGACAGCTCCTTGATGAGCTTGCGGTAGATGGCCGTGAGCTTGCTGTTGCCCGCCATCTCGACCAGCCGGTCGTGGAACTTCAGGTTCAGCAGGTGGTAGTTGTAGGCGTCCTCGGCCTTGACCGTTTTTTCCATGCTGTCGACCAGGCCCTTGATCTCCTTGAGCTGGGCGGCGGTGATGTTGCGGGCGAGCTGGCGGCCCACCAGCTCGTCCATCGCGGCGCGCAGGTCGAAAATCTCGACGGCCTCGTCGATCGGGATGTCGCGCACAAACACGCCGCGGTTTTTCTCGTTGCGCACCAGCCCGGCTTCTTCCAGCATACGGAAGGCCTCGCGCACCGGCCCGCGCGAAACCCCCATCTTCTCGGCCAGCGCGGCCTCGATGAGCTTGCTGCCGGGCTCGTACTCGCCGACCAGGATGGCCCGCTCGATTTCCTGCTGCACCACGCTGGTGAGCGAACTGGTCTGCAGCAGGGTGATGGTGGGATGGAACACGGCATTCATGCCCCGTATTGAAGCACAAACCCATAGATTGTCAACAATCTGCAAAAAACAATTGACAAGATAAAAGGGTCGGCGTTAAATAAATATCGAGCGGGGTGGACGGCGCGCCAAGGCAGGCGGGCCGCATCACCGCGGTGTCATCGCGCTGACACCAGCAGGTCACAACATTGCAGGCTTTTCACCAAAGGACTCACCATGCAACTGGCTACCCACCTCAACGCGCTGGCAAAAGCCCTCGCCATCACCGGCCTGATGGCCCTCGGCACCGCGGCCATGGCGCAGAAAACCCAGCTGCTGGTCTACACCGCACTGGAAACCGACCAGATCAAGGCCTACCAGGAAGGCTTCAACAAGACCTACCCGGACATCGAGATCAAATGGGTGCGCGACTCCACCGGCGTCATCACCGCCAAGCTGCTGGCCGAAAAGGCCAACCCGCAGGCCGACGTGGTGATGGGCGTGGCCGCTTCCAGCCTGGCACTGCTGGACAAGCAGGGCATGCTGGAGCCCTACGCGCCGCTCAACCTCGACGGCATCATGAGCAAGTACCGTGACGCGAAGAAGGTGCCAGCCTGGTTCGGCATGGACGTGTGGGGCGCCACGGTGTGCTTCAACACCGCCGAAGCGGCGAAAAAGAACATTCCCAAACCCGAGAGCTGGCAGGACCTGACCAAACCCATCTACAAGGGCCAGATCGTGATGCCCAACCCGGCTTCCAGCGGCACCGGCTACTTCGACGTCACGGCCTGGCTCACGCTGTTTGGCGACAAGGACGGCAAGGGCGGCGGCTGGAAGTACATGGACGGCCTGCACGAAAACATCGCGCAGTACACGCACTCCGGCTCCAAACCCTGCAACATGGCGGCCGCCGGCGAGTTCCTGATGGGCATCTCCTTCGAATACCGCGGCAACACCAACAAGGCCAAGGGCGCCCCGATCGACCTTGTCTTCCCCAGGGAAGGCCTGGGCTGGGACCTGGAAGCCTTTGCCATCCACAAGGGCACGAAGAAACTCGACGCTGCCAAAAAACTGGCCGACTGGGCCTCCAGCAAGGACGCCATGATGCTCTACGGCAAGAACTTTGCCATCACCGCGCAGCCGGGCCTTGCACCGCCGCTGGCCAATGTGCCCAAGGACTACGAGGCGCGCCTCGTGAAGATGGACTTCAACTGGGCCGCGGACAACCGGGAGCGCATCCTGAATGAGTGGACCAGGCGCTACAACGCCAAAACAGAAAAGAAGTAAATCACCCCCGTCTCGGCTCACTTCGTGTAGCCGGATCCCCCCTCAAGGGGGCAACAGCTGTGGCCCGGCGAAGCCGGTTCCACGCTGTTGCTTGGTTTTTGCATAGCCGCCCCGCTCCCAGGCAATACATGGACGTATGACCCAAGACACTTTTCTCGCGCTGCGGCATGTCCGCAAGGAGTTCGGCAACTTCACGGCGCTGCAGGACATCAACCTGGACATCCGCAAGGGCGAGTTTGTCTGTTTTCTCGGGCCTTCGGGCTGCGGCAAGACGACGCTGCTGCGCATCATTGCCGGGCTGGAGGTGCAGACGGCCGGTGAGGTGATGCAGGCGGGGCGTGACATCTCGCGGCTGCCGCCGGCGCTGCGTGATTACGGCATCGTGTTCCAGAGCTATGCGCTTTTCCCCAACCTCAGCGTCGCAGACAACGTGGCCTATGGCCTGGTGAACCGCAAGACGCCGAAGGCAGAAGCCGCACGGCGCGTGACCGAGCTGGTCAAGCTGGTGGGCCTGCCGGGCAGCGAAGGCAAGTACCCCAGCCAGCTTTCCGGCGGCCAGCAGCAGCGCATTGCGCTGGCACGTGCGCTGGCCACCTCGCCGGGGCTGCTGCTGCTCGATGAACCGCTGTCGGCACTCGATGCGCTGGAGCGCGTGCGCCTGCGGCAGGAGATCCGGGCGCTGCAGCAAAAGCTGGGCGTCACCACCATCATGGTGACGCACGACCAGGAAGAAGCGCTGAGCGTGGCCGACCGCATCGTGGTGATGAACCAGGGCCTGGTGGAACAGGTTGGCACGCCGATGGAGGTGTACCGGGAGCCCGCCTCGCCCTTCGTGGCGGACTTCGTCGGCAAGGTCAATGTGCTGCCCGCGCGCGTCCACGGCGGCGCCATGCACCTCGGTGCGCTTGAGCTGCCCTGCGACGGCGGCACCGACCGCGAGGTCAAGGTCTACCTGCGGCCCGAGGACGTGCTGGCCCGGCCGATTGCGCCCGGCGACGCGCATGTGTTTGACGCCACCATCGAGAAGATCGAATTCCTCGGCTCCTTCTGCCATGTGCATGTGGCGGCGCCGGCGCTGGGCAGCCACAAGCTCACGGTGTACCTGTCGCTGAACTTCCTGTCCGAGCAGTCGCTGCAGGTCGGCTCGGCGCTGCCGCTGCGGCTGCTGCCCGAACGCATCAAGGTGTTCTGATGGCCGTCTTCACGTCCGCCCTGGCCTCGCCGGTGAAACAGCAGACGCACTGGGTGGACTACCTCGCCCATGCGACCCTGGCGCTGACCGCCGCGGTATTGATCGCGTTTCTGGCCTTGCCCCTGCTGGCCATCCTGCAGCAGGCGCTGCAGGACAAAACGGGCCAGTTCATCTGGCTGGACAACTTCATCGCCTACGCGCAGACGCCGGCTCTGCTGGAGAGCCTGTGGAACAGCCTCTGGGTGTCTGCATTGGTCACGCTCATCACGGTGCCGCTGGCCTTCGGCTTTGCCTATGCGCTGGCCCGCTCCTGCATGCCCTGCAAGGCGCTGTTCCGCGGCATCACGCTGATCCCCCTGCTGGCGCCTTCGCTGTTGTCGGCCATCTCGCTGATCTACTGGTTCGGCAACCAGGGCATCCTCAAGGGCTGGATGCAAGGCCTGGGCGTCGACCAGATCTACGGCGCGCCCGGTATGGTGCTGGCCGAGTGCTTTGCCGTCTTTCCGCATGCGCTGATGATTCTGGTCACAGCCCTGAGCCTGTCGGACGCGCGCCTCTATGAAGCCGCCAATGCCATGGGCACCCGTGCGTCGCGCAAGTTCTTCACCATCACCCTGCCTGGTGCCAAGTACGGCCTGATCTCGGCGGCGCTGGTCACCTTCACGCTGGTGATGACCGACTTCGGCATTCCCAAGGTGATCGGCGGCAACTTCAATGTGCTGGCCACCGATGTGTTCAAGCTGGTGATCGGCCAGCAGGACTTTGCCAAGGGCGCCGTCGTGGCCATTTTGCTGCTGGCGCCGGCGGTGCTCACCTTCGCGGTGGACAGCTACGTGAGCCGCCGTCAGACCGCGATGCTGACCGCCCGCGCCGTGCCTTACCGCCCCTCGCCCGCCAGAACCTACGACCGCATCATGACGCTGTACTGCGGCGCCATTGCCTTTCTGGTGCTGGCGATGCTGGGCATGGCGGTGTTTGCCTCCTTCGCCAGCTTCTGGCCCTACAACCTGCAGCCCAGCCTGCGTCACTACACGCTGGGGCTGGTCGATGCGGAAGTGGGGGTGGGCTTTCTCAACAGCCTGAAGATGGCCGCCGGCACCGCCGTCTTCGGCACCGCCTTGGTCTTCATCACTGCCTACCTGCTGGAAAAGACACGCGGCATGGACAGCCTGCGCAGCGGCGTCCGCATGCTGGCCATGCTGCCCATGGCCGTGCCCGGCCTGGTGCTGGGCCTGGGCTACATCTTTTTCTTCAACGCGGCCGACAACCCGCTCAACCCGCTGTACCACACGCTGACGCTGCTGACGCTGTGCACCATCGTGCATTTCTACACCACCGGCCACCTCACCGCCGTGACGGCGCTCAAGGGCCTGGACAGCGAGTTCGAGGCCGTGAGTGCCTCGCTCAAGGTACCGTTCTTCAAGACCTTCTGGCGCGTGACCCTGCCCATCTGCACGCCGGCGCTGGTGGACATCGCCCGCTACTTCTTCATCAACGCCATGACCACGATTTCGGCCGTGGTGTTTCTTTACTCGCCCGAAACCAAGGTGGCCTCGATCGCCATCCTCAATCTCGACGAAGCCGGCGAGATGGGCGCTGCGGCGGCGATGGCCGTGCTGATCGGCGTGGCCTCCACACTGGCCACACTGGTTTTCATGGCGCTCGCCTGGTGGGTGAATCTTCACACTCAAGCTTGGCGCACGACCTCCCGGTGAATTGACATGTGTGCTGTCAGAAATTCAATTACAGGGATGCAGTGCCAGGCGCAAACCGGAGCAATGCTTCAGTATTGCGAGGATTTGCAACACCGCAATGCGCCTTGAAATTGGATTTATGGAGCACACAGATGGACAGAGACAAAATCCTCCTCACCCCTGGCCCGCTGACGACCACCCTGCGCACCAAGCTCGCGATGCTGAAGGACTGGGGCTCCTGGGACAGCGACTTCAATGCCGTGACCGCCAGCGTGCGCAAGAGCCTGCTGGACATCATCCACGGCCACGGCTCGCACGTGGTCGTGCCGCTGCAGGGCAGTGGCACCTTCAGCGTTGAGGCGGCTGTCGCCACCATCGTGCCCGCAGACGGCCATGTGCTGGTGCTGGACAACGGCGCCTACTGCAAGCGTGCGGCGAGGCTGACCACGCTGATGGGCCGGCGCTGCACCGTGATGCCTTTTGACGAGGCCGCGCAGGTCCGTGCTGAAGCGCTGGACGAGCGCCTGAGGCAGGACGGCAGCGTCACCCATGTGGTGCTGATCCACTGCGAGACCGGCGCCGGTGTCCTCAACCCGCTGCAGGCGGTGGCCGATGTGTGCCAGGCCCATGGCAAGGGCCTGCTGGTCGATGCGATGAGTTCCTTCGCGGCGCTGGAGATCGACGCGCGCAAGACCCGGTTCGACGCGCTGGTCGCCGCCAGCGGCAAATGCCTCGAAGGCGTGCCCGGCATGGGCTTTGTGTTCATCCGCCAGGCGATTCTGGACGGCTGCGCGGGACGCAGCCAGTCGCTGGCAATGGACCTGCACGACCAGTACACCTACATGGAAAAAACCACGCAGTGGCGCTTCACCCCGCCCACGCATGTGGTGGTGGCACTGGCCGAAGCGATTGCCCAGTTTGAGGAAGAGGGCGGCCAGCCGGCGCGGCTGGCGCGCTACACGGCCAACTGCCAGACGCTGGTGGACGGCATGAAGGCCCTGGGCTTCCAGCCCTTTCTGGACCCGGCCATCCAGGCGCCCATCATCGTCACCTTCCATGCGCCGGCCGACGCACGCTACGACTTCAAGACTTTTTATGCCGCAGCCCGATCACGCGGCTTTGTCCTGTACCCCGGAAAACTCACCCAGGTGGAAACTTTCCGGGTAGGCTGCATAGGCGCCATCGGCCCGCAGGAAATGGCGCAGGCCGTCCATGCCGTGGCGCTGACGCTAAAGGACATGGGCATCAGCTCGGCCGCTGCGGCACACTGACATCACAGGCAACATTGCAGGGAGTTCCCATGGCGACCCGAACGGCGACAAACGCTTCAGCCAAACCCCACCCGGCCCTGGAGGCGATCCGCAAATCCGGTGCGCCCAAGATCAAGGTGGCCGTCAGCGACATCGACGGCGTGCTGCGCGGCAAGTACCTGCACCGCGACAAGTTCCTCGGTGCCGCCGAGCCCTACCCGGCAGGCGGCTTCGGCTTCTGCGATGTGGTGCTGGGCTGGGACATGATGGACAACTGCTACGACAACACCTCGGTGACGGGCTGGCAGCATGGTTTTCCGGATGCGCTGGCCCGGCTCGACATGAACACCACGCGCCACGTTCCGTGGGACAGTGGCGTGCCTTTTGTGCTGGGCGAATTCGTCAATGCCGACGGAACGCCGCATGCCGTCTGCCCGCGGCAGACGCTCAAGCGCGTGCTCAAACGCGCTGAAAAACTGGGCGTGCTGCCCATGACGGGCATGGAGTTCGAGTGGTACAACTTTCTGGAAACACCACAGAGCTGGGCCGGCAAAAAGGGCGTGGGCGCCGAGCCGCTGACGCCCGGCATGTTCGGTTATTCCCTGCTGCGCATGAACCAGAACCAGGGCTTCTTCAATGCGCTGATGGACGAGATGCTGGCCTTTGACATTCCGATCGAGGGGCTGCACACCGAGACCGGGCCAGGCGTGTACGAGGTGGCCATTGGCTTCAGCGAGGCCCTGGCACAGGCCGACCGCGCCATTCTCTTCAAGACCGGCGCCAAGGAAATCGGTGCGCGCTTCGGCATCATGCCCAGCTTTATGGCCAAGCCGCACCAGCAGTTGCCGGGCTGCAGCGGGCACATCCACCAGAGCCTGTCGGACGGCAAGAGCAACCTCTTTTTTGACGCGAAGAGCCCGCGCAGGATGAGCAAGCTGTTCGAAAGCTATCTCGCCGGCCAGGTGGCCTGCCTGATGGAGTTCGGCCCCATGATCTGGCCCACCATCAACAGCTACAAGCGCCTAGTCGACGGTTTCTGGGCCCCCGTCAAACCCACCTGGGGCATGGACAACCGCACCGCCAGCTTCCGCGTGATCGCCGGCAGCCCCAAGGCCACCCGGCTCGAAACACGCTGCCCTGGCGCCGATGTGAACCCCTACCTCGCCATGGCCGCGGTGATTGCCGCCGGGCTGCACGGCGTGGAAAAAGGCCTGAAGCTGACCACACCGCCCATCACCGGCACCAACCAGGGTGCAGAGCACATTGCGCGTGCACCCCGCACGCTGATCGAAACCACGCGCATCTTCCAGAAGTCGGAGATCGCCCGCGACTGGCTGGGCGACACCTTCGTCGACCACTTCGCTGCCACGCGCGAGTGGGAATGGCGCCAGTGGCTGGACGCCGTGACCGACTGGGAAATGAAACGCTATTTTGAAATCATTTAGACACAACGCATGCTGATCAGACAACTAGAAGTGACCGACGCCGCCGTTTATCGCCCGTTTCGCCTGCGCGGCCTGCGCGAGCACGCTGACGCCTTCACCTCCAGCCATGAGGAGGAGAGCCAGCGCCCCATGGCCGATACGGAAAAGCGCTTGTCGGCCACGAGCGACACCCGCATGTGGGCAGCGTTTGTGGAAGGCGCACTGGCTGGCGTGGTGGGACTGACCCGCGAGACGCGACTGAAGAACCGCCACAAAGCCACCCTGGTGGCCATGTACGTGGCACCGGAGTTCTGTGGCCGCGGTATCGGCCAGGCGCTGGTGAAAACCGTGGTGAACCATGCCCGGCACTCCGGCCTGGCGCTGGTGGTTCTCACCGTGACAGCCGGCAACCGGCGGGCGACGGCACTGTACGAGCGCGCCGGCTTCATCGCCTTCGGCACCGAGCCCGATGCCATCCGCGTGAACGGCAGCAGCTTCGGCAAGACCCATATGTATCTGCAACTCCAACCGCCCCTTACACCATGAGCATCACCGGCTTTTCCTTTCCCACCGCGATCAAGTTCGGCGCCGGCGCGCGCAAGCTGGTCGCGCACACCCTGCTGGAGGCCGGCTGCAAGCGGCCCCTGATCGTCACCGACAAGGCGCTGGCCCAGTTGCCGGTGCTGGCTGAATTTCGCACCCACCTGCAAGGGCTGGACGTGGCGGTGTTCTCCGGTGTCTTCGGCAACCCGACCTGCAGCCAGGTGATGGACGGCGCGGCCGCCTTCAAGGCCCACCAGGCCGACTGCGTGATCGGCTTTGGCGGCGGCGCCGCGCTCGACGTGGCCAAGATCGTGGGCGTGGCGGCCACGCATGAAGGCGACATCCTCGAATACGTCTGGGACCATCCGCAAGTGCGCCCCATCGTGCACGAGCTGCCCTGGTTTGTCGCGCTGCCCACCACCGCAGGCACCGGCTCGGAAGTCGGTCGCTCCTCGGTCGTCAGCGAGAACGACACCCACCTCAAGCGCGTGGTGTTCAGCCCCAGGATTCTGGCCCGCGCAGTGTTTGCCGACCCCGAGCTCACGCTCGGCTTGCCGCCGCACGTCACGGCCGCCACCGGCATGGATGCGCTGACGCACAACATCGAGAGCTATCTCTCGCCGGCCTACCACCCGCTGTGCGACGGCATCGCGCTGGAGGGCACCCGCATTGCCGCCCGTGCGTTGCTGACAGCCGTGAGGGAGCCCGGCAACCTGCAGGCCAGAGGCGACATGATGATGGCCTCCATGATGGGCGCCATTGCCTTCCAGAAGGATCTGGGCGCGGTGCATTCCTGCGCGCACGCGCTGGGTGCGGTGTGCGACCTGCACCATGGCCTGGCCAATGCGCTGATGATCGACACGGTGCTGGCCTGGAATTTCGAAGCGGTGCCCGCCAAGTTCGACGAACTGGCCCATGTCTGCGGCGTGGCCGGCGGCGGCAAGGCTTTCGTTCCGTGGCTCAAGCAGCTCAAGGCCGGCGTCGGCATCGTAGGCGCGCTGTCGGCCCATGGCGTGACGCGCGAGCACCTGCCGCGCCTGGTGGACATTGCCACCGCCGACATCTGCCACCAGACCAATCCGCGGCCGTGCACCGCCGCGGATTTCCGCACTCTGTTCGAGAAAGCCTTATGAGGAAAACAAGCATCCGATTGAAGATCGGCCTGTCGGCCTGCTTTTCGCACGCCGACCCGACGCGGTCCTTCTTCACCGGCAAGACGCTGCAGTACGTCGAGCAGTCGATCGCGCACTGGGTGATGTCATCCGGCGCCATGGTGGTGATGGTGCCCTGCCCCACCGGCAGCACCCAGCGCGGCGATGTGGCTTATGAGCACTATGCCCAGTGGCTGGACGGTCTGGTGCTGCACGGCGGGGCCGATGTGTGGCCGGGCAGCTATGGCGAAGCGCCGCTGGAGGAGCGCTGGTCGGGCGACCGCGTGCGCGACGAGTACGACAAAGGGCTGGTCATCGCCTTTGAGGCGGCAGGCAAGCCGATCTTCGGTGTGTGCCGCGGCATGCAACTGCTCAATGTCGCCTTTGGCGGCACGCTCTACCAGGACATCAACACGCAGGTGCCCGAGTCTTTTGTGCACCGCGACGCCGACACCTACGACCAGAATTTCCACAGCGTGAACATCGTGCCCGGCTCGCACCTGTCAAGGCTGTACCCGGGCGTGGAGCGGGTACGCGTCAACAGCATCCACCACCAGGGCATCAAGCAGCTCGCGCCCGAGTTCGAGGCGGAGGCCTTCAGCGTGGACGATGGCATTGTGGAAGCCATCCGCCGCAAGGACCGCAGCAAGAGCTACATCGCCGCCACCCAGTGGCATCCCGAATTTCACCAGCCGGGTGCCGACACCATCGATGACGCGGCACTGCTCGAAGACTTTCTCACGGCGGCCGCTGCCGCCAAGAACGCACGGAAACATCCATGACACAGCTTGCGGTTCACAACCCCGCCAACGGCGCATTGATCGCTACCCTGCCCGCAGATGACGCCGCCTCGGTGGCGGCCAAAAGCCTGCGGGCACGCGCAGCGCAGCCGGCCTGGGCGCGCCTGCCGCTGGCCGAACGCCAGGCCTGCATCACGCGCTTCCGCGCCGCCGTCGTGGCCGAGCTGGAAGGCCTCGCCGCCATCATGACTGCCGAGACCGGCAAGCCGATCAGGATGTCGCGCAACGAGCTCAACGGTCTGCTCGGGCGGATTGATTTTTTCCTCGGCGAAACGGCGGCTGCCACCGCCACGCAAACCGTGTTCAGTGATGGCGGCATGACCGAAGAGATTGAGCACGCCCCCTTGGGCGTGGTAGCCAATATCTCCGCCTGGAACTACCCCTGGTTTGTCGGTGGCAATGTCTTCATTCCGGCACTGCTGACCGGCAACGCCGTGCTGTACAAGCCGTCCGAGTACGCGGCGATGACAGGCCTGGCCATGGCGCGGCTGCTGCACGCCTCGGGCGTGCCCGCTGATGTGTTCGTGCCGCTGATCGGCGCGGGCGCCGTGGGTGAGGCACTGATGGCGCAGAAGATCGATGGCCTCTTCTTTACCGGCTCTTATGCCACGGGTGCCCGCATTGCGCAGGCGATGGGGTCACGGCTGGTGAAGCTGCAACTGGAGCTGGGCGGCAAGGACCCGACCTATGTCTGCGACGACGCCGATCCGAAGGCAGCGGCCGAGTCGCTGGCCGACGGCGCCATGTACAACACCGGCCAGAGTTGCTGCTCGGTCGAGCGCATTTATGTGCACGAAAAAATTCATGACGCCTTCGTCGCGGCTTTCGTGGCCACGGTGAAGACCTTCCGTCTCGGCGACCCGGCGCACGAGGACACCTACATCGGCGCCATCACCCGCGCGCCGCAACTGGCCGTGCTGGAGGCGCAGGTGGCCGATGCCAGGGCCAAAGGCGCCAAACTGCTCACCGGCGGTCACCGCGCCACCGGGCCTTTTGGCGGCGCCGGCAACTGGTTCGAGCCCACGGTGTTCAGCGGCGTGAACCACCACATGGCCCTGATGCGGGACGAGAGCTTCGGCCCCCTCATCGGCATCCAGAAAGTGTCGGACGACGCCGAGGCCGTGCAGCTGATGAACGACACCGACTACGGCCTGACGGCCGGCGTCTACACGCCCGACGCCGACCGGGCACGCGCGCTGCTGGAACAGATACACGCCGGCAGCGTGTACTGGAACTGCTGCGACCGCGTCAGCCCGCGCCTGCCCTGGAGCGGCTACGGCCACTCGGGCGTGGGCCTGACCCTGTCAACCTACGGCATCCAGACCTTCACGCGGCCCAGGGCCTGGCACTTGCGAAGTGTGTGACAGGCCCCAGGGCGGCGACATCGTTGGAGATTCTTCCTCGAGCCCTGAATGACCATGCCCAAACTGACCCTGTTCGACCTCGATCACACCGTGCTCAACGGCGACAGCGATGTGCTGTGGTGCGACTTCCTGATGGACAAGGGCGTGCTGGGCCGAACCGAGTTCGCCGCGCGCAATGCCGACATGGCAGCGCGCTACCGCGCCGGCACCGTCGGCCTGCGCGAGTTTTCGGAGTTCTATGTCGGCACGCTGGCGGGCAGGACACGTGACGAGTGGGAGCCGCTGCGTCAGGAGTTTCTTGCCGACCGGATCGTCCCGCGCATCACCCCGGCTGCCATCGCGCTGGTGGACCAGCACCTGCAAGCCGGTGATCTGGTGGTGATGACCACCGCCACCAACCGCTTCATCACCGAGCTGACCGCCATCTACTTCGACATCGAGCACCTGATCGCCACCGAACCGGAGCTGCAGGGCAAGCGCTTCACCGGCAGCACCACGGGTGTGCTGAACATGCGCGAAGGCAAGGTTGAGCGGCTGCACGACTGGATGAAGGCGCGCGGCCTGCGCCTCAAGGACTACCAAACCACGGCCTACAGCGACTCCATCAACGACCTGCCGCTGCTGGAGTCCGTGATGCACCCCGTTGCCGTCAACGCCGATGGCCTGCTCAGTGCGATTGCCACCGAGCGCGGCTGGCCGGCGCTGCGGCTGCACTGAGGGCCGCCGCAACGCCGACGGGATGGACGCTCAGCTCAGGTGCTTGCCCACAATCCCGGCCAGCTCGAACATCGTTACCTGCGGCTTGCCGAAGACGGGCAACAGCTTGGCATCGGCGTTGATGGCGCGCTTGTTGGTCGCGTCCTGCAAGCCCTCGGCCTTGATGTAATCCCACAGCTTCTTGATGACCTGGGTGCGCGCCACCGGCTCGGCGCCAATCACGGCGGCCAGCGCGTCGCTGGGCTTGAGGCCCGTGCCCGGCTTGGCCACGCGGGCCACTTTGGGTTTGGCGGCCTTGGCGGCAGGCGTCTTTTTGGCTGCAACTTTCCTGGCGGCCACTTTCTTCGCAGCCGGCGCGCCCGCTGTCTTCACCGCCACGGTCTTGCCGAACGGCGTCTTCACCGTGCCGGTTTTGGCGGCAGCCGGTTTGCGCGGCGGAAACTTGGAGGGTGCGAACTCGAAGTTCACCTTACCCGCTTCCGCGTCCCAGGCCAGCATGGCCTTGAAGGGGCGGCGGGTGCGCATGGAAACAAACTTGTCCAGCATGTCGGTCTTGCCGGTTTCCAGCAGCTTGTGCATCTGCTCGCGCTCCACCGGCTGCTGCAGGATCACCTGGCCGGTCTTGAAGTCGCAGGTCGGTGTGGGCTGTGCATGGGTTGGCACTGATTTTTCGCAGACATAGTTCTTGCCGAACTCGAACACGCGGGCGGCGCACTTGGGGCAGGCGCCCAGCGACTGCTGCGCGCTGAAGTCCACGATCTCGCCGGTCTCGGCGTTCTTGTCGTCGCCGAAGTCGAACTCCAGCTTGTAATTCTTCGTCTCTTCGTCGAACTTGATCACCATCTCGGCGGTGAAGGGCCAGCCCGCCTTGGAGCGGAAGCCGTCCAGCGGGCCGATCTTGCGGTCGCGCAGGAACTGCTCCACCTCGGCCAGTTCGAAGGTGCGGCCGGCCGGCGTCTTGCCGAAGGAGAAGCCGCAGCCGCTTGTCTCACCATCTTTGCCCGTTTTGCCGGTGCAGGTGTAGCGGCGGTAGTTTTCCTTGATGACGCCGCCGCAGTTGGGGCAGGGCGTCTGCAGGGTGGCGTAGTCGCCGGGGATGGTGTCCTTGTCGTAGCCCTTGGCCTTGTTGACCAGGTTTTCCGTCATCGCGGCAATCTCGGCCATGAAGGTTTCACGGCTGAGCTGGCCGTGCTCCATCTGCGCCAGCTTGTGTTCCCACTCGCCGGTCAGCTCGGCCTTGGAGAGTTCTTCCACGCCCAGGCCGCGCAGCAGCGTCATCAACTGGAAGGCCTTGGCGGTGGGCATCAGCTCGCGGCCTTCGCGCAGCATGTACTTCTCGGCGATCAGGCCCTCGATGGTGGCGGCGCGCGTGGCTGGCGTGCCCAGGCCTTTTTCCTGCATGGCCTCGCGCAGCTCGTCGTCGTCGATGGTCTTGCCGGCGCCTTCCATCGCGCCCAGCAGCGTGGCTTCCGAGTAGCGGGCCGGCGGACGCGTCTTCAGGCCCTTGGCTTCGACCACTTCGGCACGCACCATCTCGCCCGGCTTCACGGGCACCAGGCTCTGGCCCTTGTCGCCGTCCTTGGCGTCGGCCACTTCGTCGGCGGCTTCCTTGCCATAAATCGCGAGCCAGCCCGGCTTGACCAGCACCTTGCCCTCGGTCTTGAAGCTGTGGCCCACCGCCTGAGAGATGCGCGTGGTGACCAGGTATTCGGCGCTGGGAAAGAACACCGCCATGAAGCGGCGCACCACCAGGTCATAGAGCTTCTGCTCGGCGTCACTCAGGCCGCTGGGTGCCTGCAGCGTGGGGATGATGGCGAAGTGGTCGCTCACCTTGGCGTTGTCGAAAATGCGCTTGCTGGGCTTGATGTAGTTGCCGTTCAGGGCCGTCAGCGCGTGCGGCGCGAGGTGCCGCATGCCGCTGTCGGCCAGCATTTCAAAGGTCTTCTTCACCACCGGCAGGTAGTCTTCGGGCAGCGCGCGCGAATCGGTTCGCGGGTAGGTGAGTGCCTTGTGGCGCTCGTACAGGCTTTGCGCGATCGACAGCGTGGTCTTGGCAGAAAAGCCGAACTTGCCGTTGGCCTCGCGCTGCAGCGAGGTCAGGTCAAACAGCAAACCCGCCGCTTGCGTGGTGGGCTTGCTTTCTTCCGTGACGGTGGCGGCCTTGCCGCGCACCGCTTCGGCAATCGCCAGCGCCTCGCGCTCGGACCAGACACGGTCGGCCCTCAGCTCGGCATCGGGTTCGGTGTTGTCTGCATTCGATGAATCACCAGACGGCTTCGCCGTGGCTTTCTTCCACTTTGGGTCAAACCACTTGGCAGGGTACTCGCCGGCTTCGGCAAGGAAGGAGGCATGGATTTCCCAGTAATCGCGGCTGACGAACTTGCGGATTTTTTCCTCGCGCTCCACCACCACCGACAGCGTCGGCGTCTGCACGCGGCCCACGGTGGTCAGGAAGAAGCCGCCGTCGCGCGAGTTGAAGGCCGTCATGGCGCGCGTGCCATTGATGCCGACCATCCAGTCGGCCTCGGAGCGCGAGCGCGCCGCATCGGCCAGGCCCTGCATCTGCTTTTCGCTGCGCAGGCTCTCGAAGCCGTCGCGGATGGCCGCCGGCGTCATCGACTGCAGCCACAGGCGCTTGACCGGGTGTTTGCTCTTGGCGTACTGCTGGATCAGGCGGAAGATCAGTTCGCCCTCGCGGCCCGCGTCGCAGGCGTTGACGAGCGCGCCCACATCCTTGCGCTTGGTCAGCTTGACGATGGCATTGAGCCGCGTCTTCGTCTTGTCCATGGGCTTCAAGTCGAAGTAGGGCGGAATGACGGGCAGGTTGGCAAAGCTCCATTTGCCGCGCTTGACGTCAAACTCCTCAGGCGCCTGGATCTCGACCAAGTGACCCACGGCGGACGTGACCAGCCACTCGTCGCTCTCGAAGTACTCGTCGTGCTTTTCAAACTTGCCTGCAGTCGGCGTGATGGCCCGCACGATGTCCTGGGCCACCGAGGGCTTTTCCGCAATCACCAGCGTTTTCGTCTTCATAAGTACTTCTTCAAACCTTCAATGTCTTCGGGGAACATTTCCCCGCTTTCCGCAAACACGACGTTTCCGTCGCGCCCGCGAACCACCACCACCGGCAGACCGGCCGGCTTGGGGAGCAATTTCGCGGCCTCGGGGGTCAGCATCCCGGCGGGAAAGCTGTAACCCTTGGCCTTCATATGGTTGGCAGCCGCTGCCGGCTGCCTGTCGATGGACAGTGCCAGCACCTGCAGGCCCTGGGCCTTCTGGGCCCGCCACAGTGCTTCCATATGAGGCGACTGCACGGCACAAAAAGGGCACCAGCTGGCCCACCAGTACACCACAAGCACTTTTCCCTCGGCCTCGCGCGGCGTCCAGGCGCGGCCGTCGAGCAGCGCCAGCGAGGGCAACGGCAGCGCGCTGCCCACCACCGGCAGCGGCCCGCCATCGCCCCTGGCCCAGGCGCGCTGACCCCAGGCGCCCAGCGCCGGCAAGGCGATGGCGGCCAGACTCTGGATCAGATCTCGGCGGTTGAACAAAGGTGAACTCCTGGGACGGCGCCGGGCGCCTCATACAATAGCGGCTCTCGCGCACATACGCGCGCGGGTGCGCACGCACACATGCACGCACGCGCACCTGCATGAATTAACCATACCAAAAAAATACGTCGTGTCAAAAATCGAGGCTTCTGCCGCCCCCGCCACAACTTCCCGTCAGGTTCCGCTGGCATCCAATAGTTCCGCTGGCGCCGGTGCACCTGCCGACGGCCGCCGCATCCAGACGCGGCGCTCGGGCGTGCACGGCAAGGGCGTGTTTGCGCTGCAGGACCTGGCCGAAGGCGAGACGCTGATCGAGTACGTCGGCGAGGTCATCAACTGGCAGGAAGCGCTGAACCGCCACCCGCATGACCCGAAGGACCCGAACCACACCTTCTACTTCCACATCGACGAAGAGCATGTGATCGATGCCAAGCACGGCGGCAACTCCTCGCGCTGGATCAACCACAGCTGCAAGCCCAACTGCGAAGCCGACGAAGACGGCGGGCGCGTGTTCATCAAGGCGCTGCGCAACATCAAGGCCGGTGAAGAGCTGTTCTACGACTACGGCCTGATCATCGACGCCAAGTACACCAAAAAGCTGCTGGCCCAGTACCCGTGCTGGTGCGGCGCGAAAAGCTGCCGCGGCACGCTGCTGGCGCCCAAGGACAAGGACGACAAGAAAAGCAGCAAGAAAAAGAGCGCCAAGGACACAAAGAACGGCAAGAACGAGAAGAACGGCAAGGGCGACAAAAAGGCCAAGGCTGCCGACAAGGTGAAGAAAGCCGACAAGAAGGACAAGAAAAAGTCTGGCAACAAATCCGCCAGTCAAAAGAAAGACTGATGCCCCGGGGTGCCGCCCCCACTGGCAGCGCACCTGTCCATCACCCCTTCTTCCTGACCTCGCCGTGAGCCCCACGTCCACCCCACCGCTCCGATGGCCCGCCGAGGCCCTCTGGGAGGCCGTGGCGCCGGTATTGCCCGGCTTCACCGTCGAGGTGCTGCCCGAGGTCGACTCCACCAACACCGAGCTGATGCGCCGCTTCAGGGGCGCCGAGCCGCGGGCCGAGCCCATTTTGCTGGTGGCCGAGCAGCAGACCGCCGGCCGCGGCCGCCAGGGCCGCCAGTGGCACAGCCAGCGCGGCGACAGCCTCACGTTCTCCCTGGGCCTGCCCTTGCAGCCAGCCGCGTGGTCGGGCCTGTCGCTGGTGGCAGGCATCAGCGTGGCGGAAAGCCTGAACCCGCTGCCCTCCGGCACGCCTAGCGCACGGCACATCGGCCTGAAGTGGCCCAACGACCTGTGGCTGTGCGGCCCGGAAGGCGAGCGCAAGCTGGGCGGCATCCTGGTCGAAACCGCGAGCTGGGACCAGCTCCGCTTTGTGATCATCGGCATTGGCCTGAACATCCGCACTCCGACGCTGCCGCCTGCAGACACCACGAGCGGCCATGCCGTGGCGATGCCCGCTTTGCCGCCGGGGGCGCTGCAGACACTGCTGCCGGGCATCACGGCGGCCGACGCCCTGCTGCGCATCGTGCCGACGCTGGTGCACGCCGTGCAGGCGTTTGCGCAGTTTGGCTTCGCGCCCTTCCAGGCCCGCTTTGCGGCACGCGATGTGCTCGCCGGGCGTGCGGTGCAGCTGTCCGACGGCACCCACGGGAGCGCCCATGGCGCCGGTGAAAACGGTGCCCTGCTGGTGCATACTGCGGCTGGCATGAAAGAAATCACCAGCTCCGAAGTCAGCGTCCGGCCCCTGCCGGTGGTCACGGACAGCCCGTCGAAAGACCCGCGGTGACGCTGCGGCTGCTGGTGCTGGCGCTGCTGTTGGCCAATGCCGGCTATGCCGCCTGGACGCATGGCCTGCTCGCCGGCTACGGCTTCGCACCCGCCACACAGGCCGAGCCGCAGCGCCTCGAGCAGCAGATCCGCCCCGACGCCATGCGCCTGCTCACACCTGTTGAAGCGCGCCAGATCGAAAGCACGCCCGTGGCCAGCGCCGCCCAGGCCGCCACCGAATGCCTGCAGGCGGGCCTCTTCAACGAGCAGCAATCGGGTGTGCTGCGTCCATTGCTGGAAAGCACCCTGCCGTCCGGCAGCTGGTCACTCGAAAGCAGCGTGGAGCCGGCGCGCTGGATTCTCTACATGGGCAAGTACACCAGCGACGACGCGCTCGCCAGGAAACGCGGCGAGTTGCGCCAGCTCGGGGTGTCGTTCGAGCCCGTCACCAACCCCACGCTGAGCCCGGGCCTGTCACTGGGGCAGTTCAGCAACAAGGCCGACGCCGATGTGGAGCTGGCCAAGGTGGCCACGCGCGGCGTGCGCACCGCACGCGTGGTGCAGGAACGGCCCGAGCTGCGTGGCCAGGTGCTGCGGCTGGCCAGGGTCGATGCGGCGCTGAAAACCCAGTTGCAAAGCCTCAAGCCGCAGCTGGAAGGCAAGCCACTCCAGGTGTGCAGGTAAAGAGCCCCCACGGTCGCTCACTTCGTGTAGCTCCCTGCCCCCCGAGGGGGCCACCCGCCTGCGGCCCGGCAAAGCCGGTTCCGCGGCTCATGCTGGGTTTTAAGACCCCAACTTCAGCCGCGGCGCCCGGTTCCACGAGCAGGCGCCGCGGGACTGGCTTCGCCAGCCCGCAGGCCCCGCCCCCTTGAGGGGGGAACAGGCTACACGCAGTGAGCCTGGACGGGGGGGATCTGCTACACAGCTTTCCAGTGCCGCAGCGGCACGCAGGTCTGCAGGCGTGTCACGGCCTGGTCCATCAGCGCCGGATGCAGCTCATGGCCCAGGGTGGCCGCCACATCGAGCGTGGCGTCGGCGCCCAGCTCCATCAGGTGATCGAAATCGCTGCGCACGCGGGCCAGCGGTACCACGGCATCGTTCCGCCCATGCAGCAAGTGCAGCGTGGTCAGGGTGGGCGCCCTGGCGGGCCACACCGGGTAGCCGCCGCCAAAGGCCAGCAGGCGGCCCACCAGGCCATCATGCGCGTCGCTCAGCGCCAGGGCCAGACTGGCACCCGCGCCAAAGCCTGCCAGCGCCGTGTCGCTCTGCAGCACATCAAAGCGCTGCTGCTGCGCACGCACAAACGCGGCCAGCCGCTGCACGCGTGCCGCCAGCGCCGCGGCATCGTCCTGGCCGGCGGCCAGTGCCGCGGCGGGGTCGGCATGAGCGCCGGCAAGGCCCTCGGGAATCAGTACCGCTGCCTCGGGGAAGGCCCCGCCCAGCACGTTGCCCAGCTCCAGCATGTCGGTGCCATGCCCGCCTGCGTCGTGCAGCAGCACGAACAGCTGACGGGGCGTGGCCGCCGCCGGCAGCAGCTCAATGGCGCTGGGCAACAAAGCCTCAGCAGTCGCAAAAGAAGCGGAAGCACTCATCACACACGATCTTTCGGTTGGACCGGGACGGGAATCCGGACAGTTTAATGACTCGCACCCCGCCACCTGAGGCCAGCACCGGGGGTTTTCAACGGATTGCTAAGATCATCACCAGCGCAACATCACAGTTTGCACGGTGCCATGCACCTCCCCGATTCCAACCCCTTCCAACCTTTTCACCGAGCCCCCATGAAAATCGAGAAAAACACCGCTGTCACCCTGCGCTTCAAGGTGTCCGACGCCAACGGCAAGCTGATTGAAGAAAGCCAGGACCCGATGGTCTACCTGCACGGCGGCTATGGCAACACCCTGCCCAAGATCGAGGAAGCACTGGAAGGCCAGGAAGCCGGCTACCAGACCGTGCTGGCGCTGCAGGCCGAAGACGCCTTTGGCCTGCGTGACGAGGCGCTGGTGCGCACCATTCCGCGCAGCCAGTTCCCGCCCGGCGTGAAGGTCGGCGGCCAGCTCGAGGGCCATGGCGACGACGGCCGCGTGCAGGTCTTCAACGTCACCAAGATCAAGGGCGACACGGTGCTGCTCGACGCCAACCACCCGCTGGCCGGCAAAGCGCTGCGCTTCACGCTCAAGGTCACCGACGTGCGCCTCGCCTCCGAAGAAGAAATTGCCCACCAGCATGTGCATGGCGAGCACGGGCACCACCACTGAAACCCAACCCGAAATCGTCACCGGGACTGGCAACACAGCCTGAGGCGACCCCAGGCATGGATACCGCACCGCCAGCCCCCACCCCGGCCCAGACCCGCGCCACGTGGGTCATGCTGTTCGCGCTTACGACCGCGTTTGCGCTCAGCCAGGCCTACCGCACAGTGGCCGCCATCATGGCAGCGCCGCTGCAGGCCGACTTTCATCTGAGCGCGCAGGACCTGGGGCTGTTCGCCGGCGCCTTTCACTTTGCGTTTGGCGCCATGCAGCTCTTCATGGGCATCGGCATCGACCTGCACGGTGTGCGCCGTACGGTGTTGACCGCCTTTCCCATTGCCATTGCCGGCTCGGCGCTCTCGGCCCTGTCGCACAGCTACGGTGTGCTGGTGCTGGGCCAGGTGCTGATCGGCATTGGCTGCGCGCCGGCCTTCCTGGTGTGCACGGTGTTCATTGCAAGGCACCTGCCGCCGCACCGCTTTGCCGCGATTTCCGGCTTGACGCTGGGCCTGGGCGGCATCGGCATGCTGCTGACGGGCACGCCGCTGGCCTGGCTGATCCAGGCCACCTCGTGGCGCATGGGCTTTGTGGTGCTGGGTGGCCTGGCCGCACTGGCGTGGCTGCTGATCTGGCGCCTGGTGCACGAACCCGCGCCGCAAGTACCCGTGGGCCACCGCAAGGAATCCATGCGCGAAGCCATCGGCAAGTTCGGTGCGCTGTTCACGCTGCCGCACACGCTGGGCATCGTGCTGCTGGCCTGCGTGGGCTATGCCTCCTTCATTTCGCTGCGCGGCCTGTGGCTGGGGCCGCTGCTGATGCAGCGCCACGGTTTTTCGCTGGTGCAAAGCGGTAACGTCGCGCTGGTGATGTCGCTGGCCTCGCTGCTCGGGCCGCCTCTCTTTGGCCGGCTGGACCCGGGGCCGCTGCATCGCCGCCGCTGGATCGTGGGCTTCACGCTGCTGCTGGCCGCCCTGTTTGCAGCATTTGCGCTGACGCACAGCACATGGGTGGACGTGGTGGGTCCCATCGTGATCGGGCTGCTGTCGGGCTGCCTGGTGCTGCAATATGCCGACGTGCGCGCCGCCTACCCCGCCAGCATGACGGGCCGCGCCATGGCCGTCTTCACCATGGCGATGTTTCTCGGCGTGGCCGCGATGCAGTGGTTCACCGGCATCGTCGCCTCGGCCGCCACAGCCCACGGCAGCGAACCTTTCACGGCCGTGCTGGCCAGCATTGCCGCCTTGTTGGCAGCCGGCGCGGTCGCCTTCACCCTGCTGCCTGGGCCAGCGCACGAAACGCGCTGATCGCGGTGAGGGAAGACGTGAGTTCGGCCAGCGATTAGCGCTGTCGCAAGGCTGGCATGAGCGCATACGCCTGGCATGAGGGACGGTGAAGCCTTTGGTAGACCGCTGGCGCTGGAGAACAGGAGGTCGAGCGGCGACAATCTGATCACGGTGTTCAAAGTGCATAGCCCCCGCCAAACCCCCTCACGGCGATTGGTATGACCCACGCCCTCCCACACGCAGTCAGTCGCCTGCGCACCACCCGCCTGGCGCGTAGTTCCAAACCCTTTCTGGCCCGGGGTGGCCCGCGCGGGGAGCGCTGTGCCGGTTGCCGCCTGGTGCCGAGTCATTGCCTGTGTGCCTTGCGCCCAGACATGGCCGTGCGGGCAGGTGTGTGCCTGATCATGGCCGACATCGAGCCGCTCAAGCCCAGCAACACGGGCTGGCTGGTGGCCGATGTGGTGGCCGACACCTTTGCCTTTGGCTGGGCGCGCACCGAGGTGGACCCTGCCTTGCTGGCGCTGCTGGCGGACCCGCAGTGGCAGCCCTACCTGGTGTTTCCGGGGGAGTTTGTGGCGGCTGATCGGGTGGTGGCAGACGTGGTGCCCGCTGAGGCGGAAGGCGGCAAGCGCCCGCTGTTTGTGCTGCTCGACGCCACCTGGCCCGAGGCGCGCAAGATGTTTCGCAAGAGCCCCTACCTGAACCATCTGCCGGTGCTGAGCCTGCAGGGCGATCAACTCTCGCGCTACCGCCTGCGCCGGTCGAGACGGCTGCTGGGGGAGCAGAGCCACTTCTGCACCTCCGAGGTGGCAGCGCTGTGCCTGGAATTGGCCGGTGAGCCGCTGGCGGCGCAGACGCTGGAGGCCTACCTCGATGTGTTCACCCATCACTACCTGCAGGCCAAACAGCAGTTGCCGGTGGACACCGAGGGCGCCGCGCACCAGCGTTGGCGCAGCCTGCGTGGGCCACGGGGGTAGCATCTACCCATGACACAAGACACCCACCCCCAAGACGGCAAGCCGCAAGACCCCGCCGCTGCCCGCGCCAGCGAACTGAAGAAGATGGAACTGTGCGACTCCTGCGCCGGCATCCAGCGCAACTGGCGCAAGGCGCCCGGGCACCCGGAGCTGGTGCAGGGCAACAACCGCCACGAAACCCGCCGCCAGGGCCTGATCGCCATCACCAGCTATCGCTGTGACCGCTGCGGCACGGCCTGGGAATACGAGAATGACAAGACCAACCTGCACGCGGGCTGGTCGGTGGTGGGGCGGTAAGTCACGGCGCGTCGGCCTGATGCGCAAGATTTGGGCAAAGTTTCGGGTTTTTGGCTGACACCCGGCGCCCAATGGCCGGCGCACCATGAGGCGCATGAAGACCCCTTTGATCCAACGAAACCTGCAACGAAGACAACTGCTGGCGGCCACTGCCCGCTGGGCCGTCAGCGGCGCCGCGTCCATGGCGCTGTTCGGTGCGCACGGGCAGCCCAACTACACCGTCTCTGCCGAGCAGTTGCAGCAGGCCGTGGCCAGGCGCTTTCCCCTGCGCTACCCGATCAGCGGCCTGCTGGACCTGAAGGTGCAGGCGCCTCGCCTGCGCTTGCTGGCCGGGCAAAACCGGCTGGGCGCGGCGATGGATGTCGACGCTGCCGGCCCGGCACTGCGGCGCCCGCACACCGGCGTGTTCGACATTGACTTTGCGCTGCGCTACGAGGCCAGCGACCTGACGATCCGCGCACATCAGCTGCGGGTGAACACCCTGCAGTTTGAAGGCCTGGCGCCACAGCCTTCGGCGCTGCTGGCCGCCTATGGGCCGGCGCTGGCAGAACAAGCCCTGCAGGACGCGGTGCTGCACACGCTCAAGCCGCAGGATCTGGCGCTGCCCGATGGCATGGGGCTGCAGCCGGGCACGATCACCGTGACAGCGCAGGGACTGGTGATCGGGTTTGTGCCCAAGCTGTAGCAAGTAAGCCGCCAGGCGGTGGCGGCAACATGAAGCAGGCATAAAAAAAGACAGGCCAGGCCTGTCTTTTTCAGAGCGGTAGTGCAGGTCTTGAAGACCTGCCCCGGTGCTTACTTGCTGATGACAGCTTTCACGTCAGCTTTCGTCTCGGCCTTGACCGCATTGGTCTCGGTTTTGGCGTTGGCTTTGTCAGCTGCAGCATTGACCTTGACGGTGTCGACCTTGGCGTTGGCTTTCACAACGGCTTTGTCTGCTTTGGCGTCGGCCTTGGCATCGGTCTTTTCAGCTTTGGCGGTAGCGCTGACCTTGTCGTCTGCGCTGGCGTTGGCAGCTTTGGCGTGAGCCTTGGCTTTTGCCTTGGCAGCCTTGGCGCGGGCCTTGGTTTTCTTGGCGGTGGATTTCACTTCAGCCTTTTCGACCTTGGTGTCAGCCTTGGCGTCAACCTTGGCTTCGCTTTTCACGGCAGCAGCCACAGACTTGTCGGCCTTGGCTTCAGCCTTGACCACTGCAGGGGTGGCAGGAGCCATCGGTGCAGGGGCTTGTGCGGAAGCAACGCCGACGAAGAGGGTAGCGATCAGGGTAGCGAGCAGTTTGTTCATGGTGAGTTTCCTTTGGGATTGAGAGTTGACGACTGAATGTCACGGTGCGAGTGTTCAACGGGGCTCCTGTCCGCGCTGTTGACCCCGGGCACTTCACAGGCGACTTTGTCCTACACACCCATGCCGGGGCAAAGGCAGCCCGCCCCACGGCGGGCCCTCTTGAAAATCCCGCGCCCCAATCCCAAATTTCCCGACGGAAGCGCTGGAGACGCCTCCGCGCCTCTTTTCAACCCCTTGAACTGGAGGATTCACCATGTACCGATCGTTATTTCCGCGCGACATGTTCGCCGAACTGGATCGCCTGCAGCGTGACATGCAGCAGGCCTTCGACCTGTCTCCTGCCATTCGCGGCTTTGGCCGCAGCGGCTTTCCGGCCCTGAACATCGGTGGCACGCCGCAAACGGTGGAGGTGTATGCCTTTGCACCCGGCATCGACCCCGCCACATTGGACGTGAGTCTGGAGCGTGGCCTGCTCAGCATTGCCGGCGAGCGCAAAACCCCGCTGCCCGAGCCCGGCGCCCAGTCCACGCTGCACATCAACGAGCGCTTCTCGGGCGCCTTCCGGCGCGTCGTCACCCTGCCGGACGATGTCGATCCTGACGCGGTGAAAGCCAGGGTCAGGGACGGCCTGGTCCACATCACCATCCAGCGGAGCGAGGCTACCCAGCCGCGCCGCATCACCATCCAGTGAAAGGAGACGTACCATGAGCAACGAGATGCAAACCATGCGCAGCCGCAATGGAGCGCGTGAACTGGCGAACGAACAGAACGGCACGCGCTACACCCATGGCGCGCTCACGCCGCCCGTGGATGTGATCGAGGACAGCGCGGGCATCACGCTCTATGCCGACCTGCCGGGCGTTTCCCGCGACAAGCTGCAGCTGCAGGTCGAGGCCGACACGCTGACGATTGACGCCGAGTCGGATCTGGCTGCGCCCGAGGGGCTTCAGTCCAGCCATACCGAGGTCGGGCTGGGGCGCTTTCACCGGACTTTTACCCTGAGCAAGGAGCTCGACACCGCCAGGGTATCGGCCGAGCTGGCACAGGGCGTGTTGACGCTGCGCATCCCGAAGGCAGAGCACGCCAAGCCTCGCCGCATCAGCATCGACGTGGGCTGAGCGCGGCGAAACGGCCGCACCAACGCCAAAAGCGGCTGACACCCGGTTACACCGGAGCGTCAGCCGCTCTTGGACTCTCTGGACGGCAAGCCCCCTGCGGGGCTTACCGGAGCAGATTACTTGGCAGGAACCAGCACCAGCGTTTCGCCGGATTTGCCCGTTGCACCGGTATTGCCGGTGTTACCCGTGTTGCCGGTTGCACCCGTGGCGCCGGTGGCACCTTCGTAACCGGTGGCACCAGTGGAGCCGGTAGCGCCTGTGGCGCCTGTAGGGCCAGGAACGCCGACGCCGACGCCGGTTGCGCCTTTGGCGCCTTCAGAACCCGTGGCGCCAGCAGGGCCAGCCGGGCCGGGCACGGACACCACGGCAGGTGGTGGCGTCACAACGGTGCGGTCGCAAGCGGCCAGACCCAGGGTGGCGATGGAGGCGGCAAGGATGAGGGGGAGGGAATAGTTCATGGAGGTCCTTTGAGTAGGGAGCTGAAATGCGCTCGAAAATACGCTCGAAATGGGCGCTGGCAGTGGGCCTGCCTCGGCCATGGACCACCCGAAAGAATTTCGCGGGAGGACAAAAGCTCGAGTGACCACGTTAACCAGCCGGGCCAGCGCACGCTGTAGGCCAAGCGCACCTGCGCCTGTGCGCCTATCTCGACAACGGGCGCCCTGGCGCCCCCGGGCCAGGCCCTTGAAAGCCGGCCCGGGCAGCCTCAGTTGCCTTTTTTGAAAGACCCGACATGACCGAATCCACCCCGGCCCCAGCCCACGCCAGCAGCCCGGTTCTGACCGTCCAGCCGCTGGGTTTTCCGTGGGCCACCATCGACCCTTTCCTGTTCTGCGTGTACCACGACGATGCCTACCCGGCAGGCAACGGCCAACTGGCGCCGGCGGCGTCGCTGGCAGGCCGGCAGATCGGCCAGGACTTCAGCCGCAAGGACGGCTGGAGCATGTACCACGGCCAGACCGTGCCCGGCTTTCCGCCGCACCCGCACCGCGGCTTTGAAACCGTGACCATCGTGCGCAAGGGGCTGGTGGACCATTCGGACTCGCTGGGCGCCACCGCACGCTTTGGCGGCGGTGACGTGCAGTGGCTCACGGCGGGCCGGGGCATCGTGCACTCGGAGATGTTCCCCTTGCTCAAGCAAAGCGAAGCCAATCCGCTGGAGCTGTTCCAGATCTGGCTGAACCTGCCGGCAGCGGGCAAGATGGTGGCCCCGCACTTCACGATGTTCTGGTCACAGGACATTCCGCGCCTGACGGCCACAGACGCCGAAGGCCGGCGCACCGAGGTGGCCGTCATTGCCGGTACGCTGCAAGGCCCGCAGGCGGCTGCGACAAAAGCGCTGGCACCGCCACCCGACTCGTGGGCAACGGCGGCCGAAGCCGACGTGGCGATCTGGACGCTTCGCCTGGCGCCGGGCGCACGCTGGACGCTGCCCGCCGCCCAAGGGGCCGCCACGCGGCGCCAGTTGTATTTCTTCAAGGGCAAGTCTGTCCGCGTGGGCGACCGGCCCGTGACGGCTGCCAGCACCATCGAAGTGCGCGCAGGGCAGGACGTGGAACTCGTCAACACCGGCACGGACGAGGCCGAGTTTCTGATGCTGCAGGGCCGGCCGATCGGCGAGCCGGTGGTGCAGTACGGCCCCTTCGTGATGAACACGCAGGCCCAGATCGCCGAGACCATGGCCGACTACCAGCGCACGCAATTCGGTGGCTGGTCGTTTGACGACGAAGCGCCGGTACACGGCCATGACCCGGCGCGCTTTGCAAGACACCCCGACGGGCGCGAGGAGCGGCCCGCCGAAGTAGCCAGCGCCTGAAGCGGGCACTGACTGGCTCAGGGCTTACTTCGCCGCCTCGACCAGCCGGCGGCCCAGCGACAGCGCGTAAGGCGCAGGTCGGGCCAGCAACACCGGGTCGGCCGAAGGCTTGATGCCCGCCGGCAGCACCAGGGGGTTGAAGGTGATGGTGTCGCAGGCAGCGGTGGTGGCGGCGTCCACCTTGTCCAGCACCAGCTTGCCAGCCGTGACGGCTTTGCGGCTGTCGGGCCAGACGCGGGTGGGGTCGGTCAGCTGATCTTCTTTTTCTGCAAGCTGCAGCTTGAAGTCGAAGCTCACAGGACCAGCGGCCACGCGCCTGGTGAACTCGTCGGCCAGAAAGTTGTCGGGGAAGGTCTTGAGCTGCTCTTCGGTCAAACCGACATCACCGGCAGAGGGGGCAAACTGCCAGCGCACAAACTGGCTCTGGCCACTGCGGTTCACCAGCTCGAAGGCGTTGGTGCTCCAGTAGTTGACGGTGGCATAGCTGGCCGGAATGGGTGCCTTGGCAAGATAGGCGCCCTGCAGGGTGGTCTCGGGGTTGGCTTCGTTGAAGGCTTTGAGCTTGTCCGCATCGGGCTTGCCGGTGGCCAGGTCTGGCGTGCGCACCTGCAGGAAGGGCGCAAACTGCTCGGGCTTGCTGACGAAGTACATCGGCGCGGAAATGTTGGCCGTGAGCCACTGCTCTCCGTTCGGCAGGCTGAACTGCAGCGCCAGGCCCCGCACCGAGCGGCTCTTGTCGCTGGCCTTGGGGTTGCCGCCGCCGACCGAGAAGCGGGCAATCACCGGCACGCGGTCGCCGTTGAACACCGCTGCACTCGACAGCGCACGCCCGGCGGCATCACCCACAAAATAACCAGCCGCGCAAAAACCCTTGGCTTGCGAACGGCGCGAGCCCGCCTGCTTGCCGAACAGGCCTTCGAGCGCATTGACCTGCGCCTCGGGCAATGAGGTTTGCGCTTGCGCAGCAGCAGGAATGAAGGTGCCGCCGAAACCGACGGCCAGCAAGGCGAAAAGCAGGTGATTCATGGTTGGACCTTTGCAGGACTGGACTGATGGTTGGACTGATGACAAACAGGAGCAACACCTCAGGAAGGTGCGTGTGACAGCTCTGCACGTGAGTCGACCCGCGCCGGTTTTTCTTACACACCCGGCCGGAGCCCACCTTGGGCCGCAGCAACGGCGTCAGTGCGGATTTGCGGGGGTCAGCGTTTTTCAGGTGTTTGCACTGGCGTGACCAGCGCCGCCGTGGCGCTGTGCGCAGAGCCTGGCGTCACCGGCGCATCAAGCACGGGGGCAATCTCGCGCTGCTGCTGCATCAGGCGCGCGGTCAGTCGCCAGGCCACGGCGATGGCCAGCAAGCCAAACAGCGACGAGCCCACCGCCTGCCCGATCAGCACGCCGCCGGAGCCGTAGTGCGAGCCCCAGTACGCAAACGGAATCGTGCCCAGCGTGGCACGGCCCCAGTTGAATGCCGTTGACAGCAGCGGATAGCCGAGGTTGTTGAAGGCCGCATTGGCCACAAACAGCGCGCCTATGAAAAAGTAGCTGGCAGCAATGGCCGAACAAAACAGGGTGATGAGCTCCGCCGCCACACCCTCCGCCGAGAAGAGCTGAATCAGCGCGCCTTGCAGCAGGGCCAGCAGCAACCACGCCACCGCGACCGCAATACCCATGAACAGCAGGCTGGCGCGCAAGCCTTCACGCACGCGACCCAGCTGCCCGGCGCCCAGGTTCTGCGCCAGGATGGGGCCGACGGCGCCGCTCAACGCATAGATGAGACCGAATGCGACCGGGCTGACGCGGTCGATGGTCGCGGCCCCCGCCACTGCCGACGGACCGAACTGCGCCATCGAATGCGTGACGAACGCGGCGGCCACCGGCGTGGCGAGATTGGTCAGTACCGCTGGCCCGGCCACCTGCATGAGGCGCTGGGTGTCAGCCCCCAGACGCGGCCACACCAGCGGCCCCAGCATGCGGTGGCGCACCGCCACGCCATGCAGACCAACCAGAGCCAGCACCGTGCGCGACACCACCGAGGTGATGGCGGCACCATCGAGGCCGAGGTGAAGGCCAAAGATCAGCAGCGGATCGAGTACCGCGGTGGTGATGGCCGCCGTGAGGGTGACCATCATGGCGCGGCGCGCATCGCCGACCGAGCGCAGCAAGGCCGCGCAAGCCATGCCGATACCCAGCAGGGGCAATGAATGCACAGTGACCGCCAGATAGCGCTGCGCAAAACGCGCCACTTCACCCTGCGCGCCCAGCGCTTGCAGCAATGGCCCGAGGAAGAATGCCGTGCCGCTGCCCACCAGTACCGAAACGCCTGTCATCACCACCAGGCTGGACGTGGCCAGGCGTCGCGCGTCACCACTGGCGCCGCTGCCGATGGCGCGCGAAACCACCGCCGCGATGCCAATCGTCAGTCCGATGCAGATCGACGCATGAAAGAACCCGACCACGCCGGCAAAGCCCACGGCGGCGGCAATCGCCTGCTCGCCCAACAGCGAGATGTAGAACAGGTTGATCAGATCCACCGCAAACACGGCGATCAGACCGATGGCTCCGGTGCCGGCCATCACCACCACATGGCGCATCAGCGAGCCCGACACAAAGCGGGGGGCCCCGAGCGGCGACGGCCGGCTCATACGGGCCTGCCGCAGCCTGGTCGCCCGAGAGCCGCGCACGTTTTGAGGAAGCCGGCAGGCGCATGCATGCACGCATTGTCGGGCTTGACCCAAAGCCCTGCACGGACAGCGTCAATCACCGCCAGGCGGCCACATGGTCCGCCGCAAAGCGGGCGGCGGTGATGGGCGTGCGCCCGGTCAACGCCGCGACGTCGGGCGAAATGCCAGCGGTGTAGCCCGCGGCAATCACGCGATTGAGCGAGTCCAGCAGGGTCACCAGCCAGGGCGGCATGCCCATGCCGGCCATGGCACTGGCCGCCTCGTCAAAACTCACAGGCTGGTAGGCCACAGGCCGGCCAAGCGCCGCGCCGACCTGATCCAGAAACGCCTGGGTCGTCAGCGATTCGCCGCCGGTCAATGTATAGGCCTTGCCGGCGTGTGGTGCCGGGTTGAGCAAAACCGCCGCGGCTGCAGCCGCGATGTCACGGGTATCGACCACGCTTTGGGCTGCATCGCCATGGGCGGCATACACGGTTCCGGCCTTCACCTGTGCAGCCATGAAAGTGGCGTAGTTCTGCATGAAGCTGGCAGGACGCAGGAAGGTGGTGGCGATGCCGGTTTCTGCCAGCACGGCGTCCACTTGCCCTTGCAGTCGTGCCAGCGCCACCGGACTGTCGGGGTCGGCACCCGCGCCGCTGGAGCGCACGATGTGTCGCACGCCAGCGCGGCGGGCTGCTTCAGCGGCGTTGCGGGCCAGTTGCAGCTTGTTCTCGACCAGCGGCAGCAGCAGAAACACGGTGTCCATGCCGTCGAAAGCACGGGTGAGGGCGTTCACGTCTTCATAGCTGGCAACGCGTACGCCTTCTCCTGTTGCGATGCCCTGACTGCGCATGACGGCAAAGTCGGCGCCCGCAGAGCGAAGTTGCCGAACCAGTGGCGTGCCGATGTTGCCGGTGGCGCCTGTGACCAGAATGCGTTGAGCCATGTGAATTCTCCTGTAGCGTTGAAAGATGGCGCCAGTGTCTTCTGGCACAGTGACAAGATAAAGTCGCTATCAAGTAAAACATTTACAAGCTGATGCTGTAAATTAAAGCCATGAACACGTCCACCCGACGCCGATTGACACCCCCCGCCAAACCCGCCCCTTCGGCCGCATTCAGCCTGGAACAGTTGCAGGGCCTGCGCGCGTTCTCAGCGGCTGCGCAGTACCTGTCGTTCACCCGTGCGGCGGCCGAGCTGGAGGTCTCGCCACAGGCCGTCGCCGGCGCGGTGGCCCGGCTCGAAGCGGCATTGGGTGTGCGCCTGCTCAATCGCAGCACGCGCAGCATGGCGCTGACCGAGGAAGGTGCGCGCCTGTTTCCGCTGGCACGGCAGGCCCTGCAGCAGTTGCAGGAAGCGGTGCAGGTGGCCACCCATGGGCACACCCCCAGCGGTGTGGTGCGCCTGTCTGCGGGCGGCGGCTTTGCGCGCCGCTATGTGTTGCCGGCACTGCCGGCGCTGGCCGCGCGCCACCCCGAGGTGCAGATCGAGTTGTCCATGGAAGACCGCCGTGTGGACATGGTCAGGGAGGGCTTTGACATCGTCATCCGCGGTGGGGTGCTCGGCGATGCGAGCGTGATCTCGCGCAGGATTGCGCCCATACGCTCGGTGTTGGTGGCCAGCGCGGCGTATCTGAAAAAAGCAGGCGTCCCGCGCAAGCCTGCCGAATTGACGGGTCACCGCCTGATTGGTCTGCGGTTTCTCTCCGGCGTCAACGACCACTGGTCGTTCGAGCAGCGCGGCGCACCCGCGACCGTGGAGCCGCAATGCGGTCTGACGCTGTTTGATCCGGAGTCTGTCGTGCAGGCAGCCGCACTGGGGCTGGGCGTTGGCGCGGTATCGATCCACCATGCGCTGCCCGACCTGCGGCAGGGGCGTTTGAAAATTGTGCTGCTGGACAGCTTTCGGCCGCCGCGGCGTGAGATGGCCTTGCAGTACCCGCACCGCGAGCATCTGGCACCGCGGGTGCGCGTCGTCATCGAGCACCTGATGGCGGCCTTCGAGAACAATCCGGACCTGCATGTGACAGAGCAGGACCTGCGCGCTTTTGTGGCCTGAATCTTTATCGCCTGAATCTTTGTCGCCCGCGTTTTTGCGAGTGACGTGAGGCGGAAATGAAAAAAGCGCCCCGCAGGGCGCTTTTGGAATGCGCTGCGTCCGGCTTACTTCGCCACCACGCGCACCATCTCCAGGCACTTGTTGGAGTAGCCCCACTCGTTGTCGTACCAGGCCACCACCTTGATGAAGGTGCCGTCGAGCGCGATGGATGCGTCGGCATCAAAGATCGACGTGCGGGTGTCGCCGCGGAAATCGGTGGCAACGACCTTGTCTTCGGTGTAGCCCAGCACGCCCTTGAGCGCGCCTTCGCTCTGCGCCTTCATCTCGGCGCAGATGTCTTTCAGCGTCGCCTCCTTGACGAGCTCACAGGTCAGGTCCACCACCGACACGTCAGACGTGGGCACACGGAAGGACATGCCGGTGAGCTTTTTGTTGAGCTCGGGAATCACCACGCCCACTGCCTTGGCTGCACCGGTGGACGAAGGAATGATGTTTTCCAGAATGCCGCGGCCGCCGCGCCAGTCCTTGTTGCTGGGACCGTCCACGGTTTTTTGCGTGGCCGTCGCTGCGTGCACCGTGGTCATCAGACCGCGCTTGATGCCCCACTTGTCGTTCAGCACCTTGGCCACGGGCGCCAGGCAGTTGGTGGTGCAGGAGGCGTTGGAGATGATGTCCTCGCCCTTGTAGGTCTTGTCGTTCACGCCGAACACAAACATCGGCGTGTCGTCTTTCGACGGGGCCGAGATGATGACCTTCTTGGCGCCGGCGGCCAGGTGCTTGCCAGCGCCGGCCTTGTCGAGGAAGAGGCCGGTGGATTCGAGCACGATGTCGGCGCCGATGTCGCCCCACTTCAGGTTGGCCGGGTCACGCTCCTGCGTCAGGCGGATCTTCTTGCCATTGACGATCAGCGTGTTGCCGTCGACCGACACATCGCCCTTGAAGCGGCCATGCACCGAGTCGTACTGCAGCATATAGGCGAGGTATTCCGGCTCCAGCAGGTCGTTGATGCCCACGATCTCGATGTCGCTGAAGCTCTGCACCGCCGAGCGAAACACATTGCGGCCGATGCGGCCAAAACCATTGATACCGAGTTTGATAGTCATCTGAAGTTCTCCTGGAGGTTGAATCTTTGTTTTCCGTTCGCCCTAGGTCTGTACTCAGCGCGAACGGATGGGGTCTGCTTATTTTTTCAGCACCTTGCGCACGGTGTCCGCCACGTTCTCGGGCGTGAAGCCGAAGTGCTTGAACAACACCGGGGCCGGCGCCGACTCGCCATAGGTGTCGATACCGACCACCGCGGCGCAGCCGTATTTCCACCAGCCATCGGTCACGCCCATTTCCACGGCGATACGCGGGAGGCCTTCGGGCAAAACTTCCGATTTGTAGGCGGGCTTCTGCTTGCCGAACGTGGTGGTGCTGGGCATGGAGACCACGCGCACCGCGATCTTGTGGGTGGCCAGCAGCTCCTGCGCCTTCAGCGCCAGCTGCACTTCCGAGCCGGTGGCGATGATGACGGCCTGCGCTTTTTTGTTCAAACCCACTTCGGCCGGCTCGGCCAGCACATAGGCACCCTTGCTGATCTCGCCGAGATCATTCTTGGGCGCGTAGGGCAGGTTCTGGCGGCTCAGCAGCAGCGCCGTGGGTTGGTTCCGGTTCTGCAGCGCCACGGCCCAGGCCACGGCGGTTTCGGCGGTGTCGCCCGGGCGCCAGACGTCCAGGTTGGGAATCAGGCGCAGGCTGGCCGCGTGCTCGACGGACTGGTGCGTCGGGCCGTCTTCGCCCAGGCCGATGGAGTCGTGCGTGAACACATGCACCACGCGCAGCTTCATCAGCGCGGCCATGCGGATGGCGTTGCGCGAGTAGTCACTGAAGGTCAGGAAGGTGCCGCCGTAGGGAATGTAGCCACCGTGCAGCGCCACGCCGTTCATGATGGCGGCCATGCCGAACTCGCGCACGCCGTAGTTGATGTGGCGGCCCACCACACCCACGCCGTCGGCATTGGGGGTGAGCACCACTTCGCCGTTCAGGTCGAAGCGCAGGCTGGGGGTGGACTTGGTGTTGGTGAGGTTGGAGCCGGTGAGATCGGCCGAGCCGCCCAGCAGCTCGGGCAGGCCGGCGGTGAAGGACTCCAGCGCCAGTTGCGAGGCCTTGCGCGACGCGACCGTCTCGGCCTTGGTGTGGGCGCCAATGACGGTGTCCACCGCCAGTTGCGAGAAGCTCCTGGGCAAGTCGCCCTTCATGCGGCGCACCAGCTCGGCTGCGAGGGCCGGGTGTGCGGCCTTGTAGGCGGCGAACTTCGCGTCCCAGGCAGCCTCGGCCGCCAGGCCCTTGGCCTTGGCATCCCAGGCGTCGTAGCTTTCCTTTGGAATCTCAAACGGCGCGTAGGGCCAGTTCAGGGCCTCGCGTGTGAGCTTGATCTCTTCCGCGCCCAGCGGCTCGCCATGGGCCTTGGCCGTGTTGACGCGGTTCGGCGAGCCCTTGCCGATGTGCGTCTTGCAGATGACCAGCGTGGGCTTGTCGGTGGATTTTTTGGCGTCGGCAATTGCGGCGGTCACGGCATCGACGTCGTGGCCGTCCACCGGGCCGATCACGTTCCAGCCGTAAGCGGCAAAGCGCAGCGCGGTGTTGTCGACAAACCAGGGCGTGACCTGGCCATCGATGGAAATACCGTTGTCGTCGTACAGCGCAATCAGCTTGCCCAGCTTCCACGCACCGGCCAGGGCCGCGGCTTCGTGGCTGATGCCTTCCATCATGCAGCCGTCACCCATGAACACATAGGTGTGGTGGTCGACGACGGTGTGGCCTTCGCGGTTGAATTCCTTGGCCAGCAGCTTCTCGGCCAGCGCCATGCCGACCGCGT
>CBHWCZ010000015.1:0-60823 GCA_966112355.1 uncultured Polaromonas sp. | reverse complement strand
GGCGTACTTGGCGCCCTTGTTGTCGCCGATGCGCACCACGCGCTCGGGCGGCAGGCCGATCTCTTTCGTCCAGATGTCGTAGGCCTCGTCATCGTCGATGTAGACCGTGGCCCAGAGCTTGTCGGCCGGCAGCTTGTAGACCTCGGTCAGCAGTTCCCAGGCCCACTTCAGCGATTCGCGCTTGAAGTAGTCGCCAAAGCTCCAGTTGCCCAGCATCTCGAAGAAGGTGTGGTGGCGCGCGGTATAGCCCACGTTTTCCAGATCGTTGTGCTTGCCGCCGGCGCGCAGGCAGGCCTGCACCGACGCAGCACGCACATAGGAGCGCTTGTCTGTGCCCAGGAACACGTCCTTGAACTGCACCATACCGGAGTTGGTGAACATCAGCGTCGGGTCGTTGCCCGGCACCAGTGAGCTCGAAGCCACCACCGTGTGGCCTTTGGACGCGAAAAAATCCAGGAAGGTCTTGCGGATGTCTGCAACAGTGATGCTGGCGGGAGTCGTTGAGCTCATGGTGTGCTGGTTGGGGCTGTGAACACTCCCGCAGGCCAGCGCAAGGCTGCCGGCAAGGGCGTTCAGATCGGTACGGGAAAGACCACGCACCGTTGCCGGTGCTTTGCGTAGCCTGGAGCGATGATTATAAGTTTGCAGGGCTTGGCTGCCGGGCGGGCCGGCCCGGGCCACGCACACCGCCCGCCGGACGGCCACCTGCGCAGAAACCACACGGCACAAGTTTCGCGGACGCGCTATGCTGTACGGCTGCGTGCGCGCACTGCCGCCCCACCTCGCCACTGACACCCCACCCCACCCCGAAAAGAGACCGCCATGGACATGAAAACCTCCCCCATTTCGCTGCTGAAAGACCCCAGCCTGCTCAAGACCGATGCCCTGATCAACGGCCAGTGGGTCGCCGGCAGCGCCCGTTTTGACGTGAACGACCCCTCCAACGGCCGCAAGCTGGCCGATGTGGCCAATCTGGGTCCTGCCGAGGCCGAGGCCGCCATCGCGGCGGCCAACGCCGCCTGGCCCGCCTGGCGCAGCAAGACCGGCAAGGAGCGCCACGCCATCCTGATGAAGTGGTTCCACCTGCTGATGGCCAACCAGGAGGACCTGGGCCGCATCATGACGGCCGAGCAGGGCAAGCCGTTTGCGGAAGCCAAGGGTGAAGTCGCTTACGGCGCCAGCTTTGTGGAATGGTTTGCCGAGGAAGCCAAGCGCGTGAACGGCGAAACCTTGCCCCAGTTCGACAACAGCCGCCGCCTGATGGTCATCAAGCAGCCGATTGGCGTGTGCGCCGCCATCACACCGTGGAACTTCCCGCTGGCCATGATCACCCGCAAGGTGGCGCCCGCGCTGGCTGCCGGCTGCCCGGTGGTCATCAAGCCCGCCGAGCTCACCCCCCTCACGGCCCTGGCCGCTGCCGAGCTGGCCGTGCGGGCCGGCATTCCTGCCGGCGTGCTGAACGTGCTGACGGCGGATTCGGTCAACTCCATCGCGGTCGGCAAGGTGTTCTGCGCCAGCGATACGGTGCGCCACATCAGCTTCACCGGCTCCACGGAAGTCGGCCGCATCCTGATGGCGCAGAGCGCGCCGTCCGTCAAGAAGCTGGCTCTTGAACTCGGCGGCAACGCGCCCTTCATCGTGTTCGACGACGCCGACGTGGACTCCGCCGTCGAAGGCGCCATGGCCAGCAAGTACCGCAACGCCGGCCAGACCTGCGTCTGCGCCAACCGCATCTATGTGCAGGACGGCGTGTACGACGAGTTCGTACAGAAGTTCGCCGCCAAGGTGAAGACGCTGAAGGTCGGCAACGGCTTTGAGGACGGCGTGGTGCAAGGCCCGCTGATCGAGGACTCGGCCGTCGAGAAGGTGCAGCGCCATGTGGCCGACGCCATTGCCAAGGGCGGCAAGCTGCTGGTGGGTGGCCACAAGCTGGAAGGCCAGTTCTTTGAACCCACGGTGATCTCCGAAGCCACCAGCGACATGCTGTGCGCCAAAGAAGAAACTTTCGGGCCCTTCGCGCCCGTGTTCCGCTTCAAGGCCGAGCAGGAAGCCATTGATGCGGCCAACAACACCGAGTTTGGTCTCGCCAGCTATTTCTACAGCCGCGACATTGGCCGCATCTACCGCGTGGCTGAAGCGCTCGAGTACGGCATGGTCGGCATCAACGTCGGCGTGATCGCCACCGAGCACGTGCCCTTCGGCGGCGTGAAGCAGTCGGGCCTGGGCCGCGAAGGCTCCAGCCACGGCATGGAAGAGTATGTGGAGATGAAGTACCTGTGCCTGGGCGACATCCACAAGTGATTCTGTCGGTCCGGCATGTGCTGGCCCCTCGTGGCCAGGGTGAATCGATACAGGACAGCCGGCATCGCCCATGGGTTGCCATGAACTTTTCAGCGAACGTCTGACATGCGAATTTTGCTGGTCGAAGATGAAGTCGAGATGGCCTCGTGGCTGATCCGCGCCCTGAAACAAAGCGGCTTTGTGCCGGACCATGTGGAGACGGCGGAAACCGCCGAAGCCCTGATCGCCACCACCGACTACGACGCGGTGGTGCTGGACCTGCGCCTGCCCGACCGGCATGGTCTGGATTTGCTGCTGGACATCCGCGAAGCCGGCAATCGCGTGCCTGTGCTCGTGCTGACCGCCCAGGGCTCGCTGCAGGATCGCGTGAAGGGTCTGAACCGAGGTGCGGACGACTTCCTCACCAAGCCGTTCGCGGTCGAGGAGCTTGAAGCGCGGCTGCTTGCCCTCGTCCGGCGCAGCCGCGGGCGGCCGCATGCCCCGATGCGCTGTGCATCGTTGTCCTACGACCTGGAGAGCCGGGCCTTCACCCTGGGCGGCTCCCTGCTTCAGCTGACCCCGCGGGAAGCGGCGGCCTTGTCTTCCCTGCTGGCGCGCAGCGGCTCCCCGGTGGGCAAGTCGCAACTGTCCGGAAAAGTCTTTCCGCATGCCAGCAACGTCGAGCCGGAGGCCATCGAACTGGTACTGCACCGCCTGCGCAGAAAGCTGGCGGACAGCGATGTGCGGATCGTCACCGTCCGCGGCCTGGGCTACATGCTGGAGGCCATCGCGAGTGGCAGCACACAGGATTGAGCCGCGCCGCTTCGGCATCCGTGCGCGCCTGCTGGCCCTGCTGATTCCCGGCATTCTGGCGCTGCTGGTGCTGGACAGCTGGAACGACTACAGCGCGCTGCGCAACCTGGTGCAGGACGCCTACGACCAGGCGATGCTGGAGCCGGTCAATGCCCTCGACAGCAGCATGGACCTCGCACCGGACGGCGCCATCCGGGTCAACGCACCTTTTGCCGTGCAGGCGATGTTCGAGGCGACACGCCCGCAGTACAAGCACCTGCATGTGGGCGTGACGCCGCTGCCGGCCAGTAGCGACCCGGTGGCGACCACGGCCCGGGAGATCACCCTCCTCGGGGAACCCGATTTACCCAGGCCGCCCGGCCCTCAGGGCGGCGACAGCAGCCGCCAGGACGGCCGGTCCTCGGTCTGGTACGACAGCAGCTACCGCGGCTACCCCATTCGCGTGCTGGCACTGCGCCGCACCATCACCGATGGCCGCGGCCAAGTCCATCAGCTGCTGATCCAGGCGGCCGAGAGCACCGGCCCGCGAGACCAGGCAGAAGCCGACTCGCTGCACCAGGAACTGCTGCGTGATGTGCGCATGATTCTCGTGGTGGTCCTGCTGGTCTGGCTGGGCGTGACGTGGTCGCTGCGTCCGCTGGAGCGGCTGCGCAAGTCCGTGTTGGCCACAGCCGCTGACGACCTCAAGCCGCTGGACGCCAGCCACGTGCCCGGCGAAGTCCAGCCGCTGGTGGACGCAGTCAATCACCATGTGGAGAGCCACCGGCAACTGCTGCTGCGGCAGTCGCGCTTTCTGGCCGACGCCTCGCACCAGCTGCGCACACCGCTGGCCATCATGCTGACGCAGGCCGGCTATGCCCTGCGTGAGCCCAATGCCGATCACCTGCGCGAGACGCTGCATGCCATCGTGGCGCAGATCACGCGCAGCCGGCGCCTGTGCGAGCAGCTCCTCGCCCTGGCCCACGCCAGCGAGGAAACGCCCGGTGGACAAGCGCTGGCGATTGTCGACTTGAACGCGATTGCACGCGATGTGGTACTGCGGCACCTGACACTGGCCCACGAAAAAAACCAGGACCTGGGCTGGATCGACGCTGAGCCGGATGATGTTGGCGACGGGGATGTGGACTCGGACGAGACCGCCAACACGCCTGCACCGGCCGCACCCGCCGTGCCGGTCGCCGCCCATGAAGAAGAGCTGCATGAAGTGCTCTCCAACCTGGTGCACAACGCCATCGTGTACAGCCCTGTCGGCGGAAAAATCACCGTCAGGGTATGGAAAGACCACGCCACGGCTTGCGCAGAGGTCTGTGACAACGGACCGGGCATCGCGGCGCACCGGCGTGCCGAGGTGTTCGAGCGCTTCAGCCAGGGCCCCAGGAAAGTCAACACCAGCAACCAGGGGGCTGGACTCGGGCTGGCGATTGCCCAGGCTTACGCGCGACATAACGGCGGCGAGATTGAGCTGGGCGATGCCGACCCCACAGGCCCGGAGGCTACCCGAGGCCTGCGGGCGGTGTTGCTCATTCCCATGGCCTCGATGGCCTGAACCCCTTCTCGGGACTCTCGGCGCAGGTCTTGCGGCACGCCAGGGGTCGCCGGCAAACGCATGACTGGCCGCGCCCACACGGCGTCATGCGCCACGCAGATGCGGCACATCGCACCACCCATCATTCACACGATCATCATGCCTTCGCAGCACTTGTGTGCAGCGGTATTGTGTGGCGGCAATGACGCGTGCGCAACGCCGCTTCAGTGCAGTTTTGAGGAGACGCCGCATCGTTAGTGATAACACGTATTTTGGGACGCCAAAGGTCAAACGAAAGCCGATTGGAAGCATCGATCCATACCATTCGCCTTGATCCGTGCACCGCGCCAGCCGCCTGTTGCCAGGACGCAAAGCCGCAACAAGACATTACCAGGAGACCCCCGATGACCCCAGCCCCCGTTGTCCACCCAGCGCCCTCGGCGCAGCCGTGGAGGCACCCGACATGAACATGAGCAACCGAAATTTCGTCAGGGGCCTGTGCATCATCGCGATTGCCCTGCTGTTCGGCGTGACCTCGCTGATGCAATACAAGATCGGCGAGTTGAGCCGGTCCGGCCCCGGACTGTTTCCCTTCGGCGTCAGCTGCATGCTGCTGCTGGTGGGCATCATCACCATCGTGCGTGCGCACTATGTCGACCCGACGCCGCTGAACTACAACGTCAAGAACATTTCTCTCGTGCTGCTGGGCCTGTGCGGTTTCGCCGTCATCTCCGAGCACATCAACATGATCCTGGGCATCGTCTTCATGGTGTTCGTCACCACGTATGCGGGCACCTCCTACTCGGTGGTACGCAACATCAAGATCTCCCTGGGTCTGATTGCCGTCGCCTTTGCCTTCAAAAACCTGCTCGGCCTTAACCTGCCTCTCTACTGATGGAAATCATTCACAACCTCGGCCTGGGTTTTGACCAGGCCCTGACGCTTCAAAACCTGCTGTATTGCGCACTGGGCTGCACGGTGGGCACACTCATCGGGCTGCTGCCCGGTTTGGGACCTTTGTCCACCATCAGCCTGCTGCTGCCGCTGACCTATTCCATTCCGACCGGTGGCGCACTCATCATGCTGGCCGGCATCTACTATGGCGCCCAGTACGGCGACAGCGTGAGCGCCATCACGATGAAGATCCCGCACGCGAGCAGTATCGTGGCCTGTATTGACGGTTACCAGATGACCCTCAAGGGCAAGACCGGCCTGGCCCTGTTCACCGCCGGTATCTCCAGCTTCATCGGCGGAACGGTGGCCATCGTCGTCCTGTCGACCATGGCGCCTGCACTCGGTGAAGTGGGCTTCCTGTTCGGACCTGCCGACTACTGCGCACTGATGCTGCTGGGCTTTTTCTGCGTGAGCTTTGTCAGCAGCGGCAGCCTGCTCAACGGCCTGGCCATGGCCATGATCGGCGTGTTGCTCGGCATGGTGGGCACCGACGTGAACAGCGGCGTGGCGCGCTACACGATGGACCTGCCCTTCCTGATGGACGGCATCGGCCTGATCAGCATTGCGCTGGGCTGTTTCGGCATCGCCGAGGTCGTGAAAAACCTCGACAACAAGAACGTGCTCACGCCGTTCAGCGGCACCATCAAGCTCATGCCGACCTGGCCCGAGTTCAAGCGCATCATCCCCAGCGCCTTGCGCGGCAGCGTGATCGGCTCCATCCTCGGCATCCTGCCGGGCGGTGGCCCCACGATCGCCCAGTTCGCCGCCTATGCTGCTGACAAGAAGTTCAGCAAGTACAGGCACGAGATTGGCACCGGATGCATCGAAGGCGTGGCTGGCCAGGCGGCCGCCGACGAAGCCGCTGCACGCACCAGCTTCATCCCGCTCATGGCCATCGGTATTCCCGAGAACGCCGTGATGGCCCTGATGATGGCCGCCTTCGTGGTCAAGGGCATCCAGCCCGGCCCCAACATGATCGCCACCCACCCCGACCTGTTCTGGGGCCTGGTGGCCAGCATGTGGGTCGGCAACTGCTTTCTGGTGGTCCTCAACGTGCCGCTGGTGCGTTACTGGCTGTCGGTGTTCAAGATCCCCTACACCGTGCTGTTTCCGGCGATTCTGTTCTTCTGCTGCATCGGTACCTTCAGCATCAACAACAGCCTGGACGACATCTTCATCACCACCGTCTTCGGTCTGGTCGGCTATATTTTCCTGCGTCTGGACATGGAGCCGGCGCCGCTGCTGCTGGGCTTCATCCTCGGCCCCATGCTGGAGGAAAACTTCCGCCGCGCCATGCTGCTGAGCCGGGGCAGTTTCAGCGCCTTTGTCACCCGTCCGATCAGCGCGACCCTGCTCTCCGTGATCGGTGTGCTGGTCGTCTGGCAGGTGGTGGTATTTGTCAACAAGCTGCGCAAGTCGCCTGACCACATCATCCACGAAGGCGGGCTTGCACCTGCAGCCGCCATCATTGAAGAATGACCCGGCCCAGGTAAAAACGCCCTTCGCAAATCCTCAACCACCCACAAGGTGTGTTGGGGATTTTTTTTGTCCCAACGCAAGCAGTCCCGATGCTGCCACTCCAATGGCAATTGTGTTGAAATTGCTGCTTCCATCCGGAGATATCCCACCATGAACCGCAGACTCCTCTTGCAAGCTGGCGCAGCACTGGCTGTATCCACCCCGTTCCTGTTGATGGCCCAGGCCCAGCCCACGGCTGGTCAACGCCACAGGATCGTGATCCAGGTCAGCGACAACGACCCGGCCAAATGGAACCTGGCACTCAACAACGCCAAGAACCTGCAGGACGACGTGGGCGCAGCCAATGTGGACATCGAAATCGTGGCCTACGGCCCCGGCATTGGCATGCTCAAGCTCGAGTCCCCCACCGGCGCGCGCATTGCCGAGGCGATCAAGGGCCATGTGAAAGTGCTGGCCTGCGAGAACACCATGCGGGGCCAGAAGCTCACAAAGGACGACATGCTCAGCGGCATCAGCTATGTGCCCGCGGGCGTGACCGAGATCATGAAACGCCAGGGCGAAGGCTGGGCCTACCTGAGGCCTTGACGCTTTCGGGCCTTGACGCTTTGCGGCCGTCGGCCTGCTCACCCCGACGCAGAGTTCGACTCAACTGACGGACCAAGGGTTTACCCTTGAATCCCTTAATACTGACCGTTCGTATTAATACCAAGCGGTCATTACTTCCAGACTGCTGTCTGCTGCTGCAGACCTCCGAAGGAAGAGTCAACTCTCATCAGGACTTCATCATGAAAAAACTGCTTCTCGCATCCCTCTGTGCCACCGCCCTGCTCGGCGCCTGCGCCAGCAACATGTCCACATCCCGTTCGTCCATGGAGCCTGTCACTGTGGGCGGTGCCCCGATGTTCCCGAACAAGGACATCATTGACAATGCCGTGAACTCCAAAGACCACACCACACTGGTCGCTGCAGTCAAGGCTGCGGGCCTGGTCGACACCCTCAAGTCGCCCGGCCCATTCACCGTGTTTGCCCCGGTGAACGCCGCGTTCGCGGCCCTGCCTGCCGGTACGGTCGATACATTGCTCAAACCGGAAAACAAGGCCACCCTGACCAAGGTGTTGACCTATCACGTGGTACCAGGGCGTCTCAATGCCTCGGACCTGAGCAAGCTGATCAGCGCCGGCGGTGGTCGCGCCATGCTCAAGACTGCGTCTGGTGGCACTCTGGTGGCCAGCATGAGCGGCTCCAGCGTCATCATCACTGACGAAAAAGGCGGGGCGGCCAAGGTCACCATTGCCGACGTGAACCAGTCCAACGGCGTGATCCACGTGGTGGACAAAGTGCTGCTGCCGAAGTAACACGCTCCCGGACACCACAACTTGACGCGAGGTGGAGGACTCCTCGCAGGTCACGCAGCGCGCCAGCGCGAGATCCTCCAGCGGTCATGCACGGTTGCCAGCGCAGCTTTGCGTGGCCTTTTTACTGGCACGATGCGAATCTGCGGACACACGCAGCCAGCTTTTATAATCGGCATCCACGCGGGTGTAGTTCAATGGCAGAACGGCAGCTTCCCAAGCTTCATACGAGGGTTCGATTCCCTTCACCCGCTCCAGCGCTCCAGCGTTCCATCCCATACGTTCACAAGCCGGGTCAACTCTCGGTCAGTCCACCGGGTGTGCAGACCCCAGCGTGAAGTAGAACTGCGCGCCGCCACCTGTCGTGGCGCTCGCCCACACCCTGCCACCATGGCGTGCCACGATGCGCTGAACCGTCGCCAGCCCCACCCCCGTGCCTGAAAAATCAGTGGGCGAGTGCAGGCGCTGGAAGGCGCCGAAGAGCTTGTCGACATAGGTCATGTCGAAGCCTGCGCCGTTGTCCTTGACGTGGTAGACGGTTTCACCGAGCGAGTCCTGCGCGCAGCCGACATCGATGTGCGCGTACTCCTGCCTGGCGGTGAACTTCCAGGCGTTGCCGATCAGGTTGTGCATCACCACCGACAGCAGCAGCGGGTCGCCGTGCGCCACCAGGTCCGGCTGGATGCGGGCCTGCACCTGTCGCTGGGGCTCGCGCTCCCGGCAGTCCTGCACCGCCCGCAGGGCCAGGCCAGACAGGTCCACGCGCTCAAAACACAGGCGGTCGCGCGACACCTTGGCCAGCGACAGCAAGCCTTCAATCAGGGCACCCATCTGCTGCACGCCCGCTTTGATGCGCAGCAGGTAATGGCGCGCCTTGTCATCAAGCTGCTTGCCGGCGGCCCGCTCGAGCAACTGGCTGAAGCCGTCGATGGTGTTCAGCGGTGAACGCAGGTCATGCGACACCGAGTAGGAGAAGGCCTCCAGCTCGCTGTTGACGGCCTCCAGTTCGGCGGTGCGCCGGCGCACACGTTCCTCCAGGCTGGCATTGAGCTGCAGGATGCTCTGCTGGGCCAGCTTGCGTTCGGTGATGTCCTGGTAGGCGCCCTGAACGCGGTGAACCTGGCCGTGCTCATTGCGCACGGCCTGCGCCACCACACGGACCCATAGCCGGCGCTGCGACGTGGTGATGATTTCCAGTTCCTCATCGATGGGCATGCCCATGCTGATGCACAGGCTGAAGGCGGTTTGCAGCGGCTCGCGCCATTCAGGCGCGCTGTAAGCCAGCGCATCCTGCAGGTAAGGCCGGGTGCCGGACGGCACTCCGTGCAGCTGGCACACCTCCTCCGACCACAGGAGCTGGCGGGTGGCGAGGTCCAGCGACCAGCCACCCAGATGTGCCGTGCGCCCGGCAATGACCAGTAGTGCTTCGCTCTGGCGCAGCTTGTCTTCTGTTTCGCGCCGGGCGGTGATGTCCTCGGTCACGGCAATCACCCGCGTGGGCGTGCCGTCCGGCCCGCGCACCATTGACACCGTGGAGCGCACCCACACCGCGTCACCCCCCTTCTTGACGTAACGCTTTTCCTCGGTGAAGGAGTCCAGCTCGCCAGCCAGCAATCGCCCTCTGAGGGCGGCATAGCGCGGACGGTCATCGGGATGGGTCAGCTCCCGGGTGTCCATGGTGCGGAGCTCTGCTTCGGTGTAACCCACCGTGGCGTAATACGCCGGGTTGGCCATCAACAGCTTGCCACCGGGCGTGTTCATCACAATGCCAGCAGCGGTGGTGCCGAACACGAGCTGGACCATTTCCTGGCTGTCCTTGAGTTGCTGCTCGATGTCTGCACGGCGCTGGATTTCCTGCTGCAAGGCCCGGGTTCGCTCGCGCACGCTGCTGCGGATCTGCAGGTTCCAGAGCAACACGAGCGACAGCACCAGCAGCACGCCCACCGAACCACCGATGACCCACCGGACCATGGTGGCCCGCGCATCCGATTCCGGCTGGTAGATGAAGCCCGACAGCGAGTAATCCTTGCGCACCATGCCCAGGTCGGCCAGCGTGCGGGCAATGGCCTCCAGCCGGCCGGGGTTCAAATGCCCGATTTCCACCACCTCCGGCAGCACATAGGGCAGCATATCATGCGCCTCCTGCAGCAGCTTCTCGCGCGTGACGCCACGTTGCTGCACGCCGGGCATGGCCAATATCGCATCGGCCATCTCCTCCGGGTGGGTAAAGGCGTATTCCCAGCCCTTGCGGGTGGCACGCAGAAAGCCGGCGGCTCTTGCCGGATCGCGGTCCAGTACCGCTTCGGTGGTGAAGATGATGTCGCCGTAAAAATCAACACCGTAGTCCACACTGCGCATGACATGCGGCGTGATGCCGCGCTCGCGCATCCACGCAGGCTCCACCGTCGCATAGGCCGACATGGCATCGACACGCCCATCGGCCAGGTCTTCCAGTTTCCAGGTCTGGGGAATGATGTTGACGCGACGGGGATCGATGCCTTCGCGCTGGAGCATGGCACGCAGCTGGATGCCACCCTGGTCGTCCGAGAGCATGACGCGGGCCCCGATCAGGTCACTGGGCGAGCGGATATGGCGGTCCTCCCGGCTCATGAGGACGTAGGGCGAATGCTGGAAGATCGCTGCCAGTGCCACCAGCGGCTCACCCTGGATGCGATGGATCAGCAGGTCGGAGTCACCGATGCCGAAGTGCGCCTTGCCTTGCGTCACCATAGCCAAGGCCGATGTCCCGGTTCCACCTTCAAGAATGGTGGTGTCCAGGCCTTCCTCGCGGTAGAAGCCCTTGCTCAGGGCCGCGTAATAACCGGCAAACTGGAACTGGTGGTACCACTTGAGCTGCAAGGTGACCTTGGCAGGGTCCGCCACAGGCTTGCTGCCCGCTGCACGGGCCCCACCCGCCAGAGGCAGCAGCAATGCCAGCACCAGCCACCCGATGACTGGCCATTCGGCAAGGATTGGTAGACACCTCGTTGCCTGGGAAAAGCGGCGCATGATTTTTTCAGCATAGCACGCGGCCGCACGCGCCGTGCCGCGCGTCAGCCAAACTTCAGATTCACATTCTTGGTGTACGTGAACTCCAGCAGTTCCGCAAAGCACTCCTCACGGCCGATGCCCGACTGCTTCACGCCGCCGAAGGGTGCGCCCATGAAGTGCTGGCTGGAGTTGTTGATCCACACATAACCGGTGTGGATGCGCCGGGCCGCGCGGTGGGCGGTGTTGAGGTTTTGCGTCCAGATGGAGCCGGTGAGCCCGAAATCCACACCATTGACCTGATGGAACAGCGTCTCTTCATCGCTCCACTTGAAGACTGACATGATGGGGCCGAAGACTTCCTCCTGGGCCAGTCGCATGTGCGGCTTCATGTCGGCAAACACGGTGGCCTCATAAAAGAAGCCGTCTTTCAGCGCCGGATCGCTCGGCTGCCTGCCGCCGCAGACCAGCCTGCCGCCGTCCTCCAGCCCGATGGCCACATAACGCTGCACCTTCTCCAGCTGGGCCCGGCTGACGAGCGAGCCCATGGTGGTTTGGGGATCGGTCGGAATGCCGGGCTTGTGACGCTCGGGCAGCAGCCTGACAACTTTTTCCAGCACCTGGTCATGGATGGATTCATGCAGGAAAACACGGCTGGTGGAGCCGCAGCTCTGACCCGACCAGGTGAAGTTCATGCCGCCAATGATGCCGTTGACCAGCTTGTTGAGGTCAGCGTCGGGATAGGCTATCAGCGCGTTCTTGCCACCCAGCTCCAGCAGCACGGGCTTGAGGTTGTCCGACGCCGTTTTCATCACCGCCTTGCCGGTGGGCACACCGCCGATCAGCGTGATCTTGCGCACCAGCGGGTGCTTGCCCATGGCGTCGCCGCACTCACGCCCGCCGCAGAGGAAGTTGGCCACACCGGGGGGAAAGATGTCGCCCACCAGTTCGGCCAGCCGAAGAATGGACAGCGGTGCCTGGTCGGGCGACTTCACCACCACGGTGTTGCCGGCGGCCAGCGGCGCAGCGAGCCGGGCCGCCGCAAACATGAAGGGGTGGTTGTAGGCCACGATGCGGGCGATCACGCCGAGCGGCTCCTGCAGGGTGTAGTTGAAGTTGCCGTCGCCCATGGGGATGGTCTCGCCCTTGATCTCGGTGGCCAGGCCCGCGAAGTAGTCCAGGCAGTCCGCGGCAAAGCCGGCGTCCATGGCGAGCGCCGACACCGGGTTGCCGTTGTTCAGCGAATCGAGCAGCGCCAGCGGCTTGGCGTGCTCGCGCAGCACCGCGGCAGCGCGGCGCAGGTAGCGCCCGCGCTCCACCGGCGGCGTGGCGGCCCAGGCCGGGAAAGCGGCATGCGCCGCCTGCACCGCCGCGTCCACATCGGCCGCATCGGCAACGGGCGCGGTGGTGATCACTTCGTTATAGGTCGGGTTGAACGTCTCGGCCTGGCCGCCCGCCCTGGGTGCATGCCAGGCGCCGCCGTAATAGAGGCCGCGTTGGGTCGGCAGAACGCCGGCGGGGATGTCGTGTGCGCGCATGTGGGTGTGTCCTTTGATGCCTGGCTTCGTGTGACCCCTCCCTCTGTCCGGGAGAGGGAAAAAGATCAGTCCTTCGACCGCGTGAGCCCCGCCGTCATGGCCGCGCTGTAGCCGGTCTGCACCACCACGTCGACCACCACGGTTTCGCCCCGCTTCACGGCGGCGATCGCGTCGACCAGGATCTGCTCCAGCGCACCCGCGTCCTCGACCGGTCCAATGCCAGTCAGGCCCTGGCCGCGCGCCATCATGGCAAGGTCGGGTGCCGGGTCGCTGATGCGCTGGCCTATCCAGCGGTTCTCAATCGGCCGCTTGCGCTGGCGCGCCACGCGCTCCTGGTGGACTTCGTCGTTGAAGAAGGAGCGGTTGTTGCACACCACCACCAGCATGGGAATGCGCGCATTGGCGGCTGTCCACAGCGCGTTGACGCCCATCATGTAGTCGCCGTCGCCGATGACCGCGACCGGCAGGCGGTCTGTGCCCTTGAGGCCCAGCGCCGAGCCGATCGACATGCCAGGGCCGGAACCGATACCGCCACCGCCGTCGTAGCCCAGAAAGTCGAGGGGGTGTTTGAAGTCCCACATCTCGCCGCTCCAGCTGAGCGGCAGGCGCATCAGGCAGATCTTCTGGTCGCCGACGGCGCGCTTGAGCGTGGCCGCGAGTGTGGAAACCATCATGTTGCTGGCACCCGAGGCGCCTGGCACAGGCTGAACAGGTGCGGCCACCGGCAGCGGCCGTTTGGGCCGGGCCGGCGTCTTGCGCGCCGTGACGTGCTGGTTCAGCAGGGTCACGGCCGGCTCGGGTTCGCACAGCATGAAGACGTCTACCGGCGGCAGGCCCTGGTGGTCCATGCTCCAGCCGTTGTGGCTGTAATGGTCCACCGACACCTGGATGATCTGGCTACCGACGGGCTTGTCGCCCCAGGCCTGCTTCAGCGTGCCCGCCAGGTCCAGCCAGTCCAGGCTCAGCACCACATCGGCTTCGCGCAGCGCCTCCTGTGCGTTGGGCGTGAGAAAGGCGCCACTGGGCGCGGCGTGCAGCGGGTGGTCGGTCGGGAAGGCAGCCCCCACGCGCAGGTCAGTCAGCACCTCGGCATTGAGCGTCTCGGCCAGTTTGATGCGCTCGGCCCACGCGGCTTCGCTGCGGGTGACGCGGCCCATCAGAATCACCGGGCGGCGGGCCTGGGACAGCAGCGCAGCGGCCTGTGCCACGACCGCATCGGAAGGCCGTGCCTGCGGCGGCGCCAGGTAGCGCGCCGGGTCGGGAAGCGCCGGCCGCTCGGCCAGTTTCGACTCCTGCAAGGCCGCGTCAAAGCACACGTACACCGGCCCCTGGGGCGCGGTGGTGGCAATCTGCCGCGCGCGCAGCAGTGCCTCCTGCGCCGAAGGGATGGACGCCGGCTGACAGTCCCACTTGATGAAGTGGCGCACCAGCGCGGCCTGGTCCTGTGCGGTGTGGATCCAGTCGATCCAGGGCCGGCGTTTGTTGGCATCGACCGGGCCGGTCGCGCCCAGCACGATCACGGGCACGCGGTCCACCCAGGCATCAAAGATCGCCATGGAGCCGTGCATCAATCCCACATTGCTGTGCAGGATGGCGATCAGCGGCTTGCCGGTGACCTTGGTGTACCCGTGGGCGATGGCCACCGCGTGCTCTTCGTGCAGCACCACCATCATCTGCGGCTTTTCATTGCCCAGGTGGTTGACGATGCTGTCGTGCAGGCCCCGGAAGCTCGCGCCCGGGTTGAGCAGCACATAGGGAATGTCCATCGCACGCAACATGTCGGCAATGGCGTCGCTGGCCCAGACGGTTTCTTCCGGTTCGGAAGGCTTGGGGATGTCGCGGCGCACGGCGGAGCCGGAAGAACTGGTCATGGAATGTCCTGATGAGAAAAAGGTGGCCGCCGGCCTGGTTGGAGATGGCCGGCCGGGCTTATTCGGGTTTGATGTTGGCGGCCTTGATCACTTCCGCCCAGCGCTTCTGGTCGTTGGCAATGAGCCGGGTGAATTCCGCCGGCGTGCTGGTCTCGGCGTAAATGCCCTGCTCGGCCAGCTTGCCCTGTACATCGGGCAAGGCCAGTGAGCGGCGCAGCTCGGCATTGAGCTTGTTGATGATGGCCGCCGGTGTTTTGGCCGGTGCCACCATGCCGATCCAGATATCGCTCTCGTAGTTGGGCACGGTTTCGGCAATCGTCGGCACGTTCGGCAACAGGTCGACCCGTTTGGTGCCGGTGGTGCCCAGCGCGCGCAGCTTGCCGCTGCGGATGTGCGGCAGGGCCGAGTTCATCGGGCAGAACATCACGTCCACCGAACCACCCAGCACATCCACCAGCGCAGGCGCCGAGCCCTTGTACGGAATCTGCGTCAGGCGCGTGCCCGTCATCGACTTGAACACTTCGGCCGCCATGTGCTGCGGGCTGCCGGAGCCGGCCGAGGCGTACGACAGCTTGTCGGGGTTGGCCTTGGCCAGCGCGATCAGTTCGGCCACAGTGGTGGCCTGCACCCTGGCGGGCGACACCACCAGCACCATGGGCACGCGGCCCATCATGGTGATGCCTTGCAGGTCGCGGTTCACGTCAAACGGCAGCTTGGGGTACAGCACCGGGTTCACAGCCACCGTCTGGTTGGGCGCCACGGCGATGTAATAGCCGTCGCCCTCGGCCTTGGCCATGAAGTCGGTGGCGATGTTGCCCGCCGCGCCTGGCTTGTTTTCCACAATGACAGGCTGGCCAAAAGCCTCGGACATTTTCTGGCCGAGCAGGCGTGCCAGCACGTCGTTGGAACCACCGGGTGGCAGCGGCACGACGATGTGGATCGGCTTGGCCGGATAGTCCTGCGCCCAGCCCGACGGGCTGGCCAGGGCGGCGGAAAGGCAGAGGGCCAGCATCCCGGTGCGGCGGTTGAATTGCATGTCGTGTCTCCAGTATTGATGGCGCGAATCTGCAGGCGCGAAGTCATCCTAGTGAAGACAACGCCATCATTCAATCTTGAACTTTGAATCAACATTGGATGGAATCCCCACGGTCGCTTACGTCGTATCGCTCCCTGCCCCCCGAGGGAGTCGCCCGCCTGCGGTCTGGCAAAGCCAGTCCCGCGGCGCATGCAGGCAGGGGAAGGAGCCGATCAGGCGGCGGGGGTGGATTCGGGTTTTGGCTTTATAAACTTGGCTCTTGGCCGCAGCAAGGTGCCGTCTGCACGCTGCTCCTGCACATGCGCAACCCAGCCCGCGAGCCGGCCCAGCACAAACAGTGCAGCTGTCGCCTGGCGTGGCAGGCCCATGGCACGTGCCATCACCACCAGCGCCAGTTCCTGCCGCGGCAGCAGGCCCGCGCTGGTGCGCATCTCGTCGATGAAGCGGAATATCGCCCGCAATTCGCGGCTCGGGTTGTGGCGGGCGGCCACCATGGCGAGCAATTGCGCTGCGCGCGGATCCCCCTTGGGGTACAGCGGATGGTCGAAGCCGGGAACGCTCTGGCCCTGCGCATGCAGCCTGTGGGCGCGCTGGACAAGCACGCTGCGGGTCGGGGCCTGACCGAGGAAAGCCTCCACCCGCTCATACATGCGGCCCACATCCACGCCGGACGTGGCGCACAAGGCCGACGCCAGGCAGCTGTGCAACGTGCCGCCGGCAGAAGCCACCACGCGGGCGCTCAGCGTTCCGGGAGGCAGCTCGTGGTCAGCCATCAGGATCAGCATGGCGCGCATCGCGTCGCTGTTCTCGTGGGTGAGCGGCATGGCCAGCGCATGCAGCAGGCCGGTGACCACCGACTCGCCCCTCTGCATGGGCCGGTACACCTGCGCCGTGCCGACAAAGCCGCAGCAGGCCACCACCGTCTGCATGATCTCGCGCGCGGCCGGCAGGGTTTTGCCCTGCGACAGCCGCTCGGCGACCGGGCCGCGCCGCATGCCCAGCCGCAGCACCACCAGCGCAAACGACTCGAGCACGTTGTCGCGCACCTGGAGCGAGGTCAGCGTCTGCATCAGCTCGACCAGTTCGGCGGAGGGCCGTCGCACCGGCCAGATCCGCGCGCATGCGCCGAGCTCGCCGGTCCAGAGCAGTTCCGCCACCGCCTCAAACGAGAGGCCCGAGCGGACCAGGTCGGCGGCCAGATGTCCCCGGTAACGCGGCCCCTGCTCCGTGATTTCGGTGATGGATGTCGGAAAGATCGGCTCGCCCCAGTTCATGGCCGAAGCCGCGACGGCGCCGTGGCCCGAGCGCGCGAGGGAGCGCATGCCCAGGCGCGTGAGGTCCTCGCGCAGGTACAGCTTGCCCTTTTTCCCCTGCTGCGCCACGCTGCGTATCCAGCCCCGGCTGACATAGGCATACAGCGTCTGCTGCCTGACGTTCAGGATCTTCATCGCCTCGGCTGCCGAGGCATAGTCACGGCGCAGCGCGTTGTCCGGATGATCCATGGGTGCCTGGGGCTCCAGCTGTGGTGGTGACGTTGCCGCGGCGGCTACTGGCAGGTCAACGTATCACGATGATGAAAATCCCGAGCAAAGTCAAGCCGCAACCCACCAGCGTGTTGGGCGTGATGTTCTCGCGGTTTTTGAGCAGGAAATGACTCAGCGGAAACACCAGCAGCGGCGTGCACAGCGTGACCAGCGTGGCAATCGACAGCGGAATGAAACGCATCGCGCCAATCGTGCAGATCTGGCCCGAGATCGTGCAGACGCCGATCAATGCATACAGCCACACACCGCGCCGGTCGGCCTTGCGCAGGCTGGCCAGCAGTTCTGACTTGGCGGGCGTGAACGCCAGGTGCAGGGCCAGCCCGAAGCCCGCGCCGATCAGGCCGCCCAGGATGGGTTCGTTCCACACGCGCACGGCCGAGCCGCGCAGCACATTGCCGATCGCATACGCGAGCGAGCTCGCCAGGCCCAGCAGCAGGACCGACTGCAGCAGGCGTTGGCGCCAGCTTGCAGCAGGGGCCACCACCGCCGCGCTGCCGGCAGGGCGACGCATGAAGCCGGGCTTGTAGCTCACCAGGATCAGGCCAGCCACCGTCAGGCCCATGCCGAGCGCCACCGGCAGCGTCAGGCGTTCACCCAGCAGCAGCAGCGCCATCAAGGCCGTGAACAGCGGGCTGCTGACCTGAAAGACGCTGGCCTTGGCCGGGCCGAAGCGCACCACCGACTCATAGAAAAACCAGCGCCCGAGGTAGGTCGAGAAAATGCCGGCAGCTGCAAACAGCCAGAAGGAACCGGCGTGCCAGGTGGCGGGCTCGGCACGCATCACGCTCTGAACGGCAAAGGCCAGGGCAGAAAACAGCACGTTGGTGAAGGTGGCGATCACAAAGCCCAGGGCCAGCGGAATCCGGTCCGTGGCCAGGCGTGTCAACACAATCGCTGTCGTGAAGAGCAGCAAGGCTCCCCCCGACAGCAGATAGCCCGGCAAGGACTCGGACATCAGATCTTGAACGCTTCCAGGGCTTCAGGCGCAAACAGTTCGGCCGGCGTGAGCAGGCGTTTGGACAGCCCCTGCTCGTGGTGGTAGCGCAGAAAGGTCTGCAGCGTGGCGACGTTCTTCTCGTAGCCATAGGGCCAGAAGTCCTCGCCCATTTCACGCCGAACCTGCTCGACATGGGAGGTGAGCCAGGGCAGCATGGTCTTGAGCGCCGCGGTCTCGTACAGGTCGTCGTAAGTGCGGCGCTGCGACTGCTCAAGCGCCTTCATCATCGACCGCGCAACCCAGCGGTTGGCCTCGTACACGTCGCGGCGTATGGCCACGGTGTGCATGATGGGGAAGATGCCGGTTTCCTTGAAGTAGTTGCGCTCGGTCTGCTCGTAATCCTCAAACAGCCGCTTGACCTTGCCGCCGCCCGTCAGGAAGCTCGAGGGCATGCGCGCGGTGTAGAGCGCGTCGATCTCGCCATCCAGCAGCATTTGCGCCAGGGTCTGCTCGGGGCCGATCTGCTCCACCCTGATGTTGGGCGGCAGGTCGAGCTTGATCTTTTCGGAGCGGCCGGGCTCTTCCTCTCCCCCGGTGAAGTAGGTCACGCTGTCCACCGGCACGCCGTAGTGGTCCGACAGGATGCCGCGAATCCACACCGGCGCCGTCATCTGGTACTCGGGGTTGCCCACGCGTTTGCCGATCAGGTCCTTCGCCTCGCGGATGCCTGAATTCGCATTCACGTAGATGCACGAATGCCGGAAGAACCGCGACGGGAACACCGGAATCGCCACGAAGGGGCGCGCCTCGTTGAACATCGACACCGTGTACGAGGACAGCGACATTTCCGCGACGTCGAACTCCTTGTGGCGCAGCATGCGGAAGAAGGTCTCCTCCACCGGCATGTTGAGGTAGTTGAGGTCGATGCCGTCCGGCTGGACGCTGCCGTCCATCAGGGCGCGGGTGCGGTCGTAGTTCCAGCAGCCGAAGGTGAGTTTGAGTTTGGACATGGGTTTGCGATACGGAAAGAAACGCCCGGGACACCCACCACTGGGGTACCCGGGCCTGTTGAAGAATGCGCGCTGCGTGCCGTTTACTCAGCCTTGATGCCAGCCGCTGCAATGGCTTTCGCCAGGCGGTCGTTCTCGCCCAGGATGGCCTTGCTGTAGTCCGCCGGGCTGCTGCCGATCGGGTCGATGCCCGCCGTGTTCAGCGTCTGGATCACTTCCGGCATCTTGGCAATCGCGGCCATTTCGGTGCTGATGCGGTCGATGATGCTCGCCGGTGTGCCGGTGGCCGCCAGCACGCCCACGATGGGCGCGAAATCAAAGCCCGGAATCGTCTCGGCAATCGCCGGCACATTGGGTTCCTGGGCGGAACGCTGGGCGGCGTTGTTGGCCAGCAGCTTGACCTGGCCGTTCTTCACAAACCCCGAGAGCGATGGCAGGGCCGAGAACAGCACCTCGACCTGCCCGCCGATCAGCGCTGGCACCGACTGGCCCGTGCCCTTGAAAGGCACATGGGTGATCTGGAGACCGAGCGAGGCTTTCAGCGCCTCCATCGTCAGGTGGTGGGTGCTGCCGACACCGGAGGAGCCGTAGTTCAGGGTGCCGGGCTTGGCCTTGGCCAGTGCGATGAATTCCTGAAAGGTGCTGACAGGCACCTTGGTATTGACCGCCATGTACAGAGGTGCACGGGCAGCAAGCGACACGGGCATGAAGTCGCGCTTGAAGTCATAGCCCAGGTTTTTGTAGATCGCCGGGTTGATGGAGAACATCGAGCCGTCGGTGACGAGGAAGGTGTAGCCATCCTTGGGTGCGGTCGCCAGGGCCTGCGCGGCCACCACGCCATTGGCACCGGGGCGGTTGTCCACCACCACCGACTGGCCCAGTTTGTCCCCCAGGCGCTGCGCAAAAATACGCGCCACGGTGTCAGGCAGGCCACCCGGCGAATACGGCACGACAAACCGGATCGCCCGGTTCGGGTAGCCCGCCTGGGCCTGCGCCATCGTTGGTACGGCCAGGGTCGTGGCGGCCAGCAGGCCGGCCAGCAGGATGTGTCTGCGGTGTGTCATCAATTGTCTCCAGTCAGTGTGTATGTTGTAGTGTGTACGCGGTATCGAAAGAGAAAGCGTCCGGGCTCAGGCCGTGGACACGGCGGCGCTGCCCGTGCTCTCCGGCGTGGAGTAGGACGGCTCCAGCGCCGGCTGCTTCGAATCCCAGACATACGACGCTGGATGGGCGCGCCAGTCAGTGGTCTTCGGGACGATGGCCTGGTAGGCACACACGCTGGAAGGAATACGCTGGTCGCCGGTGCCGATGGCCGGGCCGCCCGCCTGGAAGGACCGGGCCGCCTCCAGCATCTGCTTGCGGAACTCCACCACGGCCTGGTCGCTGGCGCCGAGGCGCTCATGCGTGCGGTCGGCAATCGGCCCCATGGTGACCCACATGGCGATGTCCTGGTTGGGGAAGCCGGTGATGCCGGTGAAGTTGCCGGCCTTCATCGCGCCGCGGTCCTGCCAGAAATGGTTGTCGCGGTTGCGCAGCGGGTGGTACTTGTCGTCCAGGTCCACGCCGACCTGCTGGCCCAGAAACTTGCGCCAGCTGGTGGTGTCGGGTGTCTGCGAGGGGTGGCCCCAGGCGATGAAGTAGAACGCGGTGTGGGTGTCGTCCACCGGCACATTGATGTTGGCCACGTTGTACAGGTTGTTCGGCGGGATGAGCGCGGTGGCAGGCGCAACGAATACCGTGGCGCGGATGTACTCGTTGGCCGCGGCGTTCTTGATCGGGCGGCGAATGGCGGCGTAGCGAAAGCCGTAGCTGCCGCGCTCGATCTGCAGGCGCGGCGCCTTGTCGGTGGAGGGGCGCAGCCAGTTGGTGTCGGTCGCTTCGGCGCCCTCCACCCGCGCCGGCACCATGTCCGAGGAATGCAGGCTGGAGCTGTGCGCAGAATCGATGGCGCCTTCGAGAATCTGCGCCCAGTTGCAGGGAATGATGGCCTTGGCAATCGTCACCCGCGCATCGGCGGTGGGCGCCCATGCGGGCGGCACGAACTCAGGCTGGGTGTCGGGCGGGCCCATGTAGGCCCAGACAAAGCCGCCCCACTCGTGCGTCGGATAGGCCAGGTGCTTGACCTTCTGCGCCATGCCGCTGGCCGCCGGCTCGGACACCATTTCCAGCACGTTGCCCTGCACGTCCATCTTCCAGCCGTGGTACAGACAACGCAGGCCGCAGTCTTCATTGCGGCCAAACACCAGCGACACACGGCGGTGCGGGCAGTATTCGTCCATCACACCGACACGGCCTTTGGTGTCGCGGAACACCACCAGGTCTTCTCCAAACAGGCGGGCCTTGATGGGCGTGCCGTCGGGCTCGCTCACCTCTTCGATCAGGCACACGGGCGTCCAGTGGCGGCGCATCAGCTGGCCCATCGGGGCCTGGCCCTCCACACGGCAAAGCAGTTCGTTTTCTTCAGCGGTCAACATGCAAAATTTCCTTCAACAATCCATGGCGGCCGGCCTGGCATCTGTCATGCCGATGTGGGCCACGCCATCCCAAAATACAGCTTGCAAAAGCAGGACAAGAAGATTATTCTTAGTCAACTAAGATTATTCGTCCTTTGGACATTTGTCAAGAAAATTTACGGAGACAGCGATGAGCGTTAACCCTAGCGCGGGCCCGGCCCCCACCGGCACGGCCCCGACCGAGCCGGACTTCATCCACCTGAAGGTCACCCACAAACGCCTGGTGGCCGACGGCATTTACCTGTTCGAACTCTGCCATCCCGACGGCTGCCCGCTCCCCTCTTTCACCGCCGGCTCGCACCTCACGGTGCAGGTGCCCAGCGGTGTACGCCGCAACTACTCACTGTGCAGCAACCCGGCCGATACGCACCGTTACCAGATCGCGGTGAAGCGCGACGCCAGGGGCCGCGGCGGCTCCATCAGCATGGCCGACGACGTGCACGAAGGACAGATGCTGCCCGTCAGCGCGCCGCGCAACAACTTCGAGCTGGCCGAGCGGTCCACGTCGTCCCTCTTCATCGCGGGCGGTATCGGCATCACGCCCATCTTGTCGATGATGCGCGCCCTCAAGAGCACTGGCCATGGGGATTTCACCCTCTACTACTGCACGCGGGATGCGGCGGGTACCGCGTTCCTGGACGACATCAACGCAGAATTTCCCGGACAGGCCCACATCCACCACGACCATGGCGACATGAACCAGGCGCTGGACCTGTGGGACGTGTTCGAGAAACCCACCGGCGCCCATGTGTACTGCTGCGGCCCGCAGGGCCTGATGGACAGCGTGGCCGACATGTCGGGCCACTGGCCCTCCGGCACGGTGCACTTTGAAAGTTTTGGCGTGGACGCCAAGGCCTTCGCAGCCAACACCCCGTTCACCGTCCGGCTGGCACGCACCGGCGGTGTAGTGAACGTCAGCGCCGAACAAACACTGCTGGAGGCGCTGCGCGGCCACGGCCTGCATGTGGCGAGCTCCTGTGAGAGCGGTACCTGCGGCTCCTGCAAGACCCGCCTGCTCGGCGGTGAGGCCGAGCACCGCGACATGGTGCTGAGCGACGAGGAAAAAGCCGGCTGCATCATGGTGTGTGTGTCACGGGCCCTTTCGCCTGAGCTGGTGCTGGACCTATGACGCCGCCTGTGCTCCGGCTGGGCGTGGTGGGGCTGGGCCGCGCCTTCACGCTGATGCTGCCCACCTTCCAGCAGGATGCGCGGGTGAAGCTGGTGGCGGCGACCGACCCGCTGGCCGCGGCGCGTGCGCAGTTTGAAAAAGATTTCAGCGCGCCCAGCTACGATGCCATCGAGGCGCTGTGCGCCGACCCATCGGTCGAAGCGCTGTACATCGCTTCGCCGCACCAGTTCCATGCCGAGCATGTGTGCCTGGCCGCGGCGGCCGGCAAACATGTGATGGTTGAAAAGCCGATGGCCCTCACGCTGGACGAATGCACCCGCATGATCGAGGCGACCCGCCGCGCCGGCGTGCACCTCATCGTGGGGCACAGCCACAGCTTCAACACCCCGATACGCCGTACCCGCGAGATCATCGACAGCGGCATCTACGGCCCCGTGCGGATGATCCATGCGCTGAACTACACCGACTTCCTCTACCGCCCGCGCCGGCCGGAGGAGCTGGATACCGCCGCGGGCGGCGGTGTCATCCACAGCCAGGCCACGCACCAGATGGACATCCTTCGCCTGCTGGGCGGCGGGCTGGTGACCAGCGTGCGCGCACACACCGGCCGCTGGGATGCCACCCGGCCCACCGAAGGCGCCTACAGTGCGCTGCTGGGCTTCGAGGGCGGCGCCTTTGCCTCGGCCACCTACAGCGGCTACGGCCACTACGATTCCGACGAGCTGCTGGACCACATCGGCGAGATGGGCCAGACCAAGTCGGGCAGCGACTACGGTGCGGCGCGGCGGCGGCTGGCAACGGCGGCCAGTCCGGCAGAAGAGTCCCGGCTCAAAGCAGCACGCAACTATGGCGGCAGCCTGTATGCGCCCGGCAGCCAGCCCCCGGGCTCGCTGGCCCATCAGCATTTCGGGCACCTGGTGGTCAGCTGCGACAGAGCCGACCTGCGACCGACGCCACAAGGCATAGGCATCTACACCGACAGTGAAAAACGCTTTGAACCCTTCGCTACCCCGGCCATTGCGCGGCAGGAAGTGATCGACGAGCTGTATGGCAGCGTCGTCCATGGCCAGGCAGCGGTTCACAGCGGCGAATGGGCGCGCGCCACCACCGCGGTGTGCCTGGCCCTGCTGGAATCTGCGCGCAGCGGCGGCGACGTGGCACCGGCTTTTCAGGTCGCCTGCGCGGCATCGCATAATGCCGCCTCATGACGCACGACACGCAAAACATTCTTTACCACTGGCGCGAAGCCGTACCGAATGACCGCCTCGCCCATCTGATCCGTGACGCTTCACGCGCATTTCACCGCGCCCTGCAGGTCCGGCTGGCGCAGCATGGCGTGCCTTTTGGCCACTGGACCTTTTTGCGCATCCTGTGGGAGGCGGACGGCCTGACGCAAAAAGAGCTCAGCGAGCGCGCCGGCGTGATGGAGCCCACGACGTTTTCGGCCATGAAGGCCATGGAGGCGCTGGGCTACATCGAACGGCGGCAGTTGCCCACCAACAAGAAGAACATGTATGTGCACCTGACCGTCAAGGGTCGGTCGTTGAAGAAGCTGCTGGTGCCGATGGCGGAAGAAACCAACAGCGTCAGCATCGAGGGCATCTCCGGCGATGACATCAAGACCACGCGGCGTGTGCTGCTGGCGATGATCGAGAGCCTCGCGCGCGACGAGGCGATCCAGGAAGCGGGCAGTGCCAAACGCAAGGCGCCGGCCCGGGCAGACAAGCCGGCTGCCAAAACAGAAAAAGCCCGCAGACCCGTCAAGTCCTGACGGGCCGGGGCTCGATGGTTTGACGCAGAGCTGGCTCAGATCAGCTTGACGCCAGTCTTCGCCTGCAGCGCCTCGCGCGTCACGCCGGGCGCCAGCTCCACCACTTTCAGGCCTTCGGGCGTCACGTCCATGACGGCCAAATCGGTGATGATGCGGTCCACCACGCCCACGCCCGTCAGCGGCAGCGTGCATTGCGGCAGAATTTTCAGGTCCTCGGTGCCGTCCTTCTTTTTGGCCACGTGCTCCATCAGGATGATCACGCGCTTGACGCCGGCGACCAGGTCCATCGCGCCGCCCATGCCCTTGACCATCTTGCCCGGAATCATCCAGTTGGCCAGATCACCCTTTTCGCTCACCTGCATCGCGCCGAGGATGGAGAGGTTGATCTTGCCGCCACGGATCATCGCGAAGCTGTCGTGGCTGCCGAAGATCGACGAGCCCTTGATGGTGGTCACGGTCTGCTTGCCGGCATTGATGAGGTCCGCATCCACTTCGTCTTCGGTGGGAAACGGGCCAATGCCCAGCATGCCGTTCTCGCTCTGCAGCCACACCTCGATGTTGCTCGGCACATGGTTGGCCACCAGCGTCGGAATGCCGATGCCGAGGTTCACGTAAAAACCGTCTTCGAGTTCCTGCGCCGCACGTGCGGCCATTTGGTCTTGACTCCAGCTCATGGTTAAACCCCCGCCTTTTCAGTGATGGTGCGTTTCTCGATGCGTTTTTCAGGGTGCGGGTTGTGCACGATGCGGTGCACATAGATGCCCGGCAGGTGGATGGAATCGGGCGCGAGTTCGCCGGTTTCCACCACGTGCTCCACTTCGACGATGCAGATCTTGCCAGCCATCGCGGCGGCCGGGTTGAAGTTGCGAGCCGTCAGGCGGAACTGCAGGTTGCCGGACTTGTCCGCCACATGGGCTTTCACCAGGGCAATATCAGGCACCAGCGAGCGCTCCATCACGTAGGTTTCGCCATCGAACTCGCGCAATTCCTTGCCGTCTGCCACCTGGGTGCCGACACCGGTTTTGGTAAAGAAGGCCGGAATGCCGGCACCGCCTGCGCGCAGCTTTTCGGCCAGCGTGCCCTGCGGCGTGAAGTCCAGCTCCAGCTCGCCTGCCAGGAACTGGCGCTCGAACTCCTTGTTCTCGCCCACGTAGCTGGAGATCATTTTTTTGATCTGCCGCGTCTCCAGCAGCTTGCCGAGACCGAAGCCATCGACGCCCGCGTTGTTGGAAATCACCGTGAGGTTCTTGACCTGGCTGTCGCGCAGCGCGTCGATCAGCGCCTCGGGAATGCCGCACAGGCCAAAGCCGCCCACAGCCATCAGCTGGCCGTCCTTCACGATGCCCTTGAGGGCCTCGGCAGCGGAGGGAAAAAGTTTATTCACGAAGGGTCTCCTTGAGTCGATCGGTGTCCGAACTACCCATTACGATACTACTTATTGAATTACGTAGTTTTCCGTAAAGGTTAGTACTGTGAAGGCAAATACCGTGGAAGTGGATTACCAGCTGGCCTTTGACCTGGCGCCCGTGGGCCTGGTGCTGTCGCGCAACCGTTCAATTGTGGACTGCAACCAGCATCTTTGCGAGATGTTCGGCGCCACACGGGAGCAGTTGGCGGGCCAGTCCTTCCTGATTCTCTACCCCAGCGCGGACGAGTACGAGCGCATAGGCGCGCGCATGATCCCCATCCTCAACGCCAGGGGGCTGTATTCAGACAACCGCATCATGAAGCGCGTGGACGGACGCCACAAGGGTGAGCCTTTCTGGTGCCACGTCACCGGCCGCGCCCTGAACCGCAGCGCACCACATGAGGCGGGCATCTGGACCTTTGAAGACCTCAGCTCCCGCCGCCCCGTCACGGCGGAGCTCACGGCCCGCGAGCGCGAAGTCGCGGCCCACCTGATGGAAGGCATGACCTCCAAGGAAATCGGCCGCGCGCTGACCATCAGCCACCGCACGGTGGAAATCTACCGGGCACGGCTGATGCGCAAGTACAAGGCCTCCACCACCGGGGATCTGGTGCAAAGGCTGATGGCGGGTTGAGCCGGAACGCAGCTGCCGGCGCGGCTGCCTCGGCCAGTGCGCGTCGCAACCCCCAAGCGTCTAGGCCTTGGGCCCATCCACCACCTCGCTGGCCGTGCGGAAGGCATCCACCGCACTCGGCACGCCGCAATACACGGCGGCATGCAGCAGCACTTCCTGCAGTTCAGCCGGCGTGGCCCCGTTATTGAGCGCACCGCGCAGATGGCCCTTGAGCTCGTGCTGCTTGCCCAGTGCCGTGAGCATGGCCACCGTGATCAGGCTGCGGGTTTTCAGGTCCAGCCCCGGCCGCTGCCACACATCGCCCCAGGCCTTGGCCGTGATGTGTTCCTGGATGGGACGGGTGAACTCGGTCATCTTGCCAAACGCGCTGGCGACAAATTCCTCGCCCATCACCTGCTTGCGGGTGGCCAGGCCTTTGTCGAATGCGGAATCCATGGGTGTCTCCTGTTTTGATGTTCGTTCTTGCCGATCCACAGGATAGCGTAGCCGTCAAGGCACAGCGCCAACCAAGACGACAATGAGCTATCAGAGGGTGACCGACATGCACAACGTTCATCGCCGGAATGAGGGCAAACGCCCCGTCCTGCAGTCAGCCACGCCACTCAAATCGTGCGATTGACAATGCGATTAATCACATTCAAAATAGCACTATGAGCTCCCTCACCGCCAACGATCTCAAAACCAAAGGCATCGCGGCCATCGAGGCGTCGCTGGCCCAGCAGCCAGAGGCCATGATTTCCGTGCGCGGCAAAGACCGCTTCGTGGTGATGGACCTGGCGCACTACCACTACCTTCGTGAATGCGAGCTGGACGCGGCACTGGCGCAGAGCCAGGCCGACATCGCGGCGGGCCGTTATGTCGCAGAGTCAGCGGCTGGGCACATGGCGCGGATGGAGGGCTTGCTCGGCACACCAGCCGCAGTCCGCAAGCCACGCAGCAAGCCCGCCTGAAGCTGCCTGCCTGATTGCCCCATGCCCTGGCAACTGGTCTTTACCGACAGCTACGTCAAGCTCGCGCTTCGCTTTCTGCGCCGCCACCCGGAACTGAAGGCCCAGTACGCCAAAACACTGGCGCTGCTGGAGGCCAACCCCCATCACCCTTCGCTGCGGCTGCACGCGCTGAAGGGCAGGCTCGAAGGCCTGCACTCTGTTTCGATCAACCTGTCCTACCGCATCACGCTGGAGCTGGTGATTCGCGACGAGCAAATTATCCCGATCAACGTGGGTGGGCATGACGAGGTGTATTGAGGACCGCCCTCGGGTTTAGCGCAGATCGAAGCGATCCAGCTCCATCACCTTCACCCAGGCTGCGACAAAGTCATTCACGAACTTGCCTTGTGCGTCCGACGCGGCATAAACCTCGGCGAGAGCCCGCAACTGGGAGTTGCTGCCAAACACCAGGTCCACCACCGTGCCCGTCCACTTGACTTCGCCCGTCTTGCGGTCGCGGCCTTCCAGCACGCCTTCGGTGCCGGTCTTTCGCCACTGGGTGCGCATGTCGAGCAGGTTGACGAAGAAGTCGTTGGTCAGCACGCCGGGGCGCTGGGTGAACACGCCATGCTTCGCGCCAGCCGTGTTGGCGCCCAGCGCGCGCAGGCCGCCGACCAGCACCGTCATTTCAGGTGCGCTCAGCGTCAGCAGCTGGGCCTTGTCGACCAGCAGCTCGGCGGCAGCGCCTTCCACGCCTTTGCGGGCGTAGTTGCGGAAGCCATCGGCCAGTGGCTCCAGCACGGCGAAGGATTCCGCGTCAGTCTGCGCCTGTGTGGCGTCGGTGCGGCCGGGGGTGAAAGGTACTGCCACGCTCTGGCCAGCCCTGGCAGCTGCAGCCTCGATGGCAGTGCCGCCAGCCAGCACGATCAGATCGGCCAGCGAGACCTTCTTGCCGCCGCCTTGGGCCGCGTTGAAGTCTTTCTGAATGCCTTCGAGCGTGGCCAGCACCTTGGCCAGCTCGGCGGGGTTGTTGGCTTCCCAGTTCTTCTGCGGGGCCAGGCAGATACGCGCGCCGTTGGCGCCGCCGCGCTTGTCGCTGCCGCGGAAGGTGCTGGCCGATGCCCAGGCGGTGTTCACCAGCTGGCCGATGGACAGGCCTGATGCGAGCACCCTGGCCTTGAGCGCGTCCACGTCAGCCGCATCCACCAGTGGGTGATCGACGGCGGGCACAGGGTCTTGCCAGATCAGCTCTTCTTTCGGCACCAGCGGGCCCAGGTAGCGGGCGCGCGGGCCCATGTCGCGGTGCGTCAGCTTGAACCAGGCGCGGGCGAAGGCGTCGGCAAACTCGGCCGGGTTCTGGTGGAAGCGGCGCGAGATTTTTTCGTAGGCCGGGTCCATGCGCAGCGACAGGTCGGCCGTGGTCATCATCGGCGGGTGTTTCTTGCCCGGGTCATGCGCGTCGGGGATCATGTGCTCCGGCTTGCAGTTCTTCGGCGTCCACTGGTGGGCACCGGCCGGGCTCCTGGTCAGCTCCCACTCATAGCCGAAGAGCATGTCGAAGTAGCCGTTGTCCCAGGTGGTAGGGTTGGGCTTCCAGGCGCCCTCGATGCCGCTGGTGGTGGTGTGCACGCCCCTGCCGGAGCCGAACTGGTTGGTCCAGCCCAGGCCCTGCTCTTCAATGCTGGCGCCTTCGGGCTCCTTGCCCACCAGCGATGGGTCGCCTGCGCCGTGGGCCTTGCCGAAGGTGTGGCCGCCAGCCACCAGGGCCACGGTTTCCTCATCGTCCATGGCCATGCGGGCAAAGGTTTCTCGCACGTCGCGGCCCGAGGCCACCGGGTCCGGCTTGCCGTTGGGGCCTTCCGGGTTCACGTAGATCAGGCCCATCTGCACGGCGGCCAGCGGGTTGGCCAGCTCGCGGTCGCCGCTGTAGCGTTCGTCACCCAGCCAGGTGCTCTCCGGGCCCCAGTAGGCGTCTTCTTCCGGCGCCCAGATGTCGGGTCGGCCGCCACCGAAACCGAAGGTCTTGAAGCCCATGGTTTCCATGGCCACGTTACCGGCCAGCACTATCAGGTCGGCCCATGACAGCTTGCGGCCGTACTTCTGCTTGATCGGCCAGAGCAGGCGACGGGCCTTGTCCAGGTTGCCGTTGTCAGGCCAGCTGTTCAGCGGTGCAAAGCGCTGATTGCCGGTACCGGCACCGCCGCGACCGTCGTGGATACGGTAGGTGCCCGCAGCGTGCCAGGTCATCCGGACGAACAGGCCGCCGTAGTGGCCCCAGTCGGCGGGCCACCAATCCTGCGAGTCGGTCATCAGGGCCTTGAGGTCGTTGACGACCGCGTTCAGGTCCAGCGTCTTGAACTCTTCGGCGTAGTTGAACGCCGCGCCCATCGGGTCGGACTTTTCAGAATGCTGATGCAGGATGTTCAGCTTGAGCTGGTTGGGCCACCAGCTGGCATTGCTGTGCGCGGCGGCTTTGGTGTGAGCGGTGACATGGCCGGCGAAGGGGCATTGGGCTTCAGCTTGCATTTGGCGTTCTGGCATGGTGGCTCCTTGGGGTCAGTAGGGGTTTGTGGAAGAACGGACGCGACGGCCCGGCAACGGGGAAAAGAAAATCTGTCGGTTCATGCGAAGTCCTGGTGGTTTGTCTGATGGAGTGACATGCGTGAGTTTGCGCATCATTTGGTAATAAATAAAGGTAATTAATAAAATACCTTCGATAGCATTTATCAATATGCATGCAGTCACTGGGCAGACACCCGCCATTCATGATTCACTCCCGCACACAGTGCGGTTACCCTTGAAGCGTCCCAATTTATCAAGCTTTTCGAGACCACATCATGACGAGTTCAGCTATTCCGACCAGCCAGCCCCGCTATCCCGCGCCCCAGCTCACCGATCTGCCTGAGGACATCCGCGCCAAAATTCTTGAGGTGCAGGAAAAGGCCGGTTTTGTGCCCAATGTGTTTCTGGGCCTGGCGCGCCGCCCTGCCGAGTGGCGTGCGTTTTTTGCGTACCACGACGCATTGATGATTCCAGAATCCGTCGGGCGCACCAGCAACCTGACCAAGGGTGACCGCGAGATGATCGTGACCACCACCAGCGCTGCGAACAAGTGCCTGTACTGCGTGGTGGCCCACGGGGCCATCCTGCGCATCTACGAAAAGAAACCGCTGGTGGCCGACCAGGTGGCGGTGAACTACCGCAAGGCCGACATCACGCCACGCCAGCGCGCCATGCTCGACTTCGCGATGAAGGTCTGCCTGCAGTCCGACGAGGTCAACGACGCGGACATTGACGCGCTGCACGCGCACGGCTTCGACGACGAGGACGCCTGGGACGTTGCGGCCATCACGGCCTTCTTTGGCCTGTCCAACCGCATGGCCAGCTTCAGCGGCATGCAGCCCAACCCCGAGTTCTACCTGATGGGCCGCGTGCCCAAGGCGCCCAAGCCGGGCTGAGGGCGGCACTCCTCAGTCCTCAATGACGCGGCGCATCCAGTCCGGCAGGGTTTGGGACTTCTGCGCCGGAAAATCCACCCAGATCGTGGTGGCACCACCAGCGGCGTAAATCACGCCGGGTTGGTCCACCCGCTCCATGGTGCACCAGCTCTCGAACGTGGTGCGCCCCGGGTCGCTCACATACATCTTCATCAGCACATCGCCGGGATACTCCAGCTGCTTGTAGAAGTTGCAGAAGGCGTTGACGATGACCGGCCCCTCGCCTTTCGGGTCAGGCTTGCAGCCAATGCTGTACATCCAGTCGATGCGGATGGTCTCCAGGTAGCGGAAGTAGCTGCCGTTGTTCAGGTGGCCCATCGCGTCCATGTCACCCCAGCGGATGGGAATGTGCATCTGGTGAACGAGTTTTTTCTTCTCTGGAATCTCAATCTTCATGATGGGCCCGCAGTCTGGAAAAAATGTCATTCAGCGATGCGCCCGGATGGACGCCAGGATGCCCAGCGTGAACAGCACGCAGGCCGCGAGCTGCACCAGGCTGGGCCAGTGACGATCCCAGGCAAAGGAATACAGCAGCGCAAAAATGGTTTCGCTCACGATGAGTTGTCCGCAGAGGCTGGCGCTCAGCCGCTGGCTGGCCATGTTCCACAAGATGGTGGCCAGCCAGGTCGAACCAGCCCCCACAACCACACACAACACCAGGAAAGTGGTCAGGTCAGGGCGTGCCCCCATGGACGACACATCCGATCCAGCCACCCCCCACATCAGCCAGGCACCCAGACCGGTGGCAATGCCCAGCCAGTTGGCCCAGTCGGTCGCATTGACTTCCGGGTGGCGCTTGAGCCAGGCTGAATTGAGGATCGCAAAAATCGTCCAGCACACCAGCGAGGCCAGCACAAACACCATGCCCCGCCAGAAATTTGCAGCAAGCACGCCGTCTGCCGCACCGCCGCCGTGAACGGAACCCATCATCAGCAACAGACCCGCCGCCGTGAGCGCCAGCCCCGGCAGCAGTGCAGCCCAGCGCAGCCCGTGCGGTTTTCCCAGCAGCATGATCCAGATCGGGATGGTGCCGATGACCAGTGAGGGCACTTCGGTGCCTGCGTCGCGGATGGCCAGCACCAGCAGCAGGTAATACCCGGTGAAGCCCAGCACGCTCATCACCAGCGCAGCACCGGCCTGGCGCCAGGTCGGCAGGCGCCTGCTGCGCCCGCCGACCAGCATCACCCCGGCTGCGACCAGGCCATATACGGCAAAGCGCCCCGAAGCCAGGTCGACCGACGAAAAGCCGCCGCTGTCCACTGCCAGCATCCGCGGCGTCACAAATCCCAAGCCCCACAGCGCACCGGCAGCCAGGCCAGCCAGGATGCCGGTCAGCATGCGCGCGGACAACGATCGGTCGCCGGACCTCGCACGCCTTCAGGCACCAAACCCGTCATCGGCAGCAATCACCGCACCATTGACAAAATGACTCTCGCCGCTGGCCAGCATCACCAGCAGGGCGTCCAGGTCTTCCGGCTTGCCGATGCGCTTGCGCGGCAGCATCTGCACCAGCTTTTTGCCCTGCTCGGTTTCCCAGTGGTGGTGGTTGATCTCGGTGTCGATGTAGCCCGGGCAGATCGCATTGACGTTGATACCGAACTTGCCCCACTCCAGCGCCATCGCCTTGGTCATTTGCACCACGGCCGCCTTGCTCATGCAGTACACGCCGATCTGCGGCAGTACGCGCAGGCCGGCCATGGAAGCAATGTTGATGATGCGCCCGCCGCCGTAGGTGCCGGGCGCAGCGCCCTTGGCGCGGGCCAGCATGCGCTTGCCGACTTCCTGCGCCACGAAGAAAGCGCCCTTCACATTGGTGTTGAAGATGAAGTCGTAATCCGCCTCGCCCACATCTTGAATGCGCTGCGTGGTGCTGACGCCCGAGTTGTTGACCAGGATGTCGATCGGGCCGACCTCGGTCTCCGCATGCGCCACACCGGCCTTGATGCTGTGATGGTCCGTCACGTCCAGTGCCACCACATGCGCATCACCGCCCTCGGCTTCAATCTGCGCGCGCAGTTCCTTGAGCTTGTCCACCCGGCGACTGGCCAGTACCACGGCCGCGCCGGCGCGGCTCAGGGTTCTGGCGAACTGCGCGCCCAGGCCACCCGAGGCGCCGGTCACCAGTGCGACACGGCCTGAAAGATCAATGCTGTAAGCCATTAGGGGCTCCTCTCGATAAATGTGCAGTGGGCCCATACAAGGCCAGGATTGCCGTGTGAACGGCATAAAATCAAACGCGATTCAAGCCGGCACAGCTGCCCTTCTCCAAAAATCATTATCAGCGAGTCACCGATGAACACCCAAGACATTCTGGCCCAGTTCGGCCCCCGCGAGGCGATGGAGTACGACGTGGTCGTGGTGGGCGGCGGCCCCGGTGGCCTGGCCACCGCCATCCGGCTCAAGCAACTGGCGGCGGAAAAAGGTGGCGAGGTGTCGGTGGTCGTGCTGGAGAAAGGCTCGGAGCCCGGCGCGCACATTCTCTCGGGCGCGGTGATGGACCCGCGCGCCATCACCGAGCTGTTTCCCGACTGGAAGGAACGCGGCGCACCGCTGAACCAGCCCGTCGAGGGCGATGACCTGCTGGTGCTGAGCGAAACCGGCGCCAGCCGCACGCCCGATTTCCTGGTGCCGCGCAACTTCCACAACCACGGCTGCTACGTGATCAGCCTGGGCGCCGTCACCAAGTGGCTGGCCGAGCAGGCCGAGGCACTGGGCGTGGAAATCTTCCCCGGCTTTGCGGCCGCCGAAGTGCTTTACCACGACAACGGGTCCGTCAAGGGTGTTGCGACCGGCAACCTGGGCGTGGGCAAGGACGGCGAACCCACCGACAACTTCCAGCTCGGCATGGAACTGCACGCCAGGTACACCGTGTTTGCCGAAGGCGCTCGCGGCCACCTGGGCAAGCAGCTGATTGCCAACTACAAACTCGACGCCGGCAAGGATGCGCAGACCTATGCCATCGGCATCAAGGAGCTGTGGGAAGTGCCTGCCGGCCAGGCCAAGCCGGGCCTGGTGGTGCACACCGCCGGCTGGCCCATGGACGACAACACCTTCGGCGGCGGCTTCCTCTACCACCTCGAAGGCAACAAGGTCACGCTGGGCTTTGTGATCGGCCTGGACTACCAGAACCCCTGGATGTCGCCCTTCGACGAGATGCAGCGCTGGAAGACGCACCCCGCCATCCGCGCCCACATCGAGGGCGGCAAGCGCCTGGGCTATGGCGCGCGCGCCATCAACAACGGCACGCCGCAGGCCTTGCCCAAAACCGTATTTCCCGGCGGCGCCCTGGTGGGCTGCGACGCGGGCTACCTCAATGCAGCGCGTATCAAGGGCAGCCATGCGGCCATCAAGAGCGGCATGCTGTGCGCGGAAGCCGCGTATGAGGCCGTGATTGCCGGCCGCAGCGGCGACGAACTGGCCGCCTACCCCGCCGCCTTCGAAAAGAGCTGGCTGCACGAAGAACTCTGGCAGACACGCAACTTCAAGCACTGGTTCAAGAAGGGCCCGCTGATGGGCAAGCTGATGACCGGCATCGAGCAGTGGTTCCTGCCCAAGGTCGGCGTGTCGGCCCCGCCATGGACGCTGCACCGCGACCAGCCGGACCATGTGTACCTGCGCCCTGCCGCCGAGATGCCGCAGATCAGCTATCCGAAGCCAGACGGAAAGCTCAGCTTCGACCGCCTCTCCAGTGTGTTCGTGAGCAACACCAACCACGAAGAGAACCAGCCCGCGCACCTGACGCTCAAGGATGCCAGCGCGCCGGTGAACATCAACCTGAGCCGGTATGCAGGCCCCGAGAGCCGCTACTGCCCGGCCGGTGTGTACGAGTTCGTGAAAAACGACGACAACACCGACCGCCTGCAGATCAACGCGCAGAACTGCGTGCACTGCAAGACCTGCGACATCAAGGACCCGACGCAAAACATCGTATGGGTTACCCCCGAGGGCGGTGGCGGGCCCAACTACGCCGGCATGTAGCCTGGCGGGCAGTGACCGACAGGGCACAGACCCAGGCCCTGGCAGGTACTAAACTCCGGACAGCGGGGCGTCACGGCCGATGACCCCGCACCCACCAGCCATCCCGGAGACAACTGAGCCATGAATATCGTCATCACCGGCGGCGCCGGCTTCCTCGGTGCCCGCCTCGCACAGCAGCTTCTGGCCCTTGGCAAGCTGTCGCTGGCCGGCGGCCCGCCCCAACGCATCGAGACCATCACGCTCGTCGACCGTGCCGCACCCACCGGTGCGCTGGCAGCCGATCCACGCATCCGCGTCCTCACCGGCGACCTGAACCAGTTGCTCGGCAGCAGCGCAGCGGGCGACCGCGTGGTGCGCCCGGAGGACCACCTGGTGTTTCATCTGGCAGCCGCCGTGAGCGGAGAGTGTGAGGTCGACTTCGACCTCGGCATGCGCAGCAACGTCGACGCCACGCGCGCACTGCTGCAGGCCTGCCGGGCGCTGAAGACCACGCCCACCGTGGTGTTTGCCAGTTCGCTGGCAGTGTTTGGCAATTCGCCCGAGCAGCCCCTGCCCGCCGTGATCGACGACCGGACCCTGCCCACACCACAGAACAGCTACGGCATCCAGAAGTTCATCGGCGAGCAGCTGGTGGCCGATTACGCCCGCAAGCAATTCATCCGCGGCCGCAATGTGCGCCTCATGACCGTGAGCGTGCGGCCCGGCAAACCCAACGGCGCCGCGTCGAGCTTTCTGAGCGGCATGATCCGCGAGCCGCTGGCCGGCGTTCGCGCCGTGTGCCCGGTGTCGCCGGACACGGCCGTGGCGTTGTCGTCCCCTGCCCGCACGATCGATGGCCTGATACGCGCCGCCGAGGCATCTGACGCCGACTGGGGTGCGCGCACCGCCATCAACCTGCCCGCCATCACCACCACCGTAGGCAACATGGCAGCGGCGCTGGAGCGGCAGGCAGGCAAAGCGGTTGCCGCGCTGATCGACTGGACACCCGACCCCGCGATTGCCAACATTGTGACGAGCTGGCCCGCCGTCATCGACGCCGCGCGGGCCCGCCAGCTCGGCCTGCAACCGGACCCGGACTTTGACACCATCGTCGCGGCTTACTTAAGCGAAAACCCGCTAACGGATGCTGCCCGCCCATCGTGATAATGGGAACGCTTACGGTCGCAACCCCGCGGTGGGCTGTGCACCCCGAAACTCCCCCGGAACAACAGATACAGGAAACCTCATGAAACTTTCGAAACTGCTTCTCGGCATGACCTTGGCGCTGGGATTTGTGGCCGCTGCGAGCGCGCAGACCGTGATGAAGATCAGCATTTCCACCGCGCAGAACTCGCACCAGGGTGTCGGCATTGACACCTTCGCGCGCGAGGTCGAGAAACGCACGGGCGGCCGTTACAAGATCCAGACCTTCTACAGCGGCTCGCTCGGCGGCGAGCGCGAGAGCATTGAGGCGGTGCAGCTGGGTACGCAGGAACTGACGCTTTCCTCCACCGGCCCGGTACCCAACTTTGTGCCGGAAACCAAGATCCTGGACGTCCCCTTCCTGTTCCGCGACAAGGCCCATGCCCGCGCTGTGCTGGACGGCCCCATCGGTCAGGACCTGCTGAACAAGTTTGATGCCAAGGGCTTCAAAGCACTGGCATGGGCTGAAAACGGCTTCCGCCACATGACGAACAGCAAGCGCGACGTAAAAGGGCCGGAAGACCTGAAAGGCCTGAAGATGCGCACCATGGAAAACCCGGTGCACATCGCAGCGTACAAGGGGCTGGGCATCATCACCACGCCCATGGCATTCCCTGAAGTGTTCACCGCATTGCAACAAGGTACCGTGGATGGTCAGGAAAACCCGTTGTCGGTGATCATGGCGTCCAAGTTCGACCAGGTGCAAAAACACCTGACGCTGACCGGCCATGTGTACTCGCCGTGCATCTTCCTGATGAACAAGGCCTCGTTTGACAAACTCAGCGCTGCCGACAAGACCGCATTTCTGGAAGCCGCCCGGGAAGCCACCAAAGCCAACCGCGCCCGGGTGGACCAGGACGACGCCAATGGCGTGGCTGAATTGCGCAGCAAAGGCATGACCGTGATCGAGAACGTGGACAAGTCCAGGTTCGTAGCCATGCTGGCACCGGTGAATGCCGAATTCGAAAAGCAGTTCGGCAAGGCCAACATCGAGGCCATTCGCAACGTCAAGTAAAGCAGGCTCTGCGTCGCCCGCCGCCACGCAAGCAGCAGCACATCACGCCTGCGATCCACGGATTGGCAGGCGTTTTTATTGTCAGCAAGGACAACACGGTGACCTGTTCATGAAAAAGACCTTTCTCCAACTGGAGCACTGGACCACGAGCTTTTCCATGCTCGTGGCATGCCTGATGCTCACCATCGCCTCCGCGCTGGGACTGTTCCAGATCATCACCCGTTTCGTGCTCGAGCAGCCTGCCGAGTGGAGCGAAATCCTGATCCGGTTGAGCCTGATCTGGATGGTGTTCATGGGCATTCCCATGGCCTTCCGACAAGGGGCCATGGTCAGCGTGGACGTGCTCTACCGCTGGAGCCCACCCAGAATACGGCGCGTACTGGACTGGCTGGTCTGCCTCGCAGCGCTGGCCCTGATTGCCGTCATCATCTGGTGGGGCTGGGACTACGCCCTGCGCGGACGGGTGCAATCCATGGCCGGTCTGGAATCCATTTCGATGTTCTGGGGCTATGTGGCCATGCCCATAGGCGGCATGTTTGCCGTGATCGGCATCATCGGCAACCTGATCGACCCGCAGCGTAACGAACTGGAGACAGCGCAATGACCCCAGTGATGATCACGACGATGGTGCTGTGCTTCGCACTCACCGTCTCGGTGGCTGTGTCGATTGGCCTGGCCTCCGTGCTCGGCATCCAGGCGTCGAACGCCAACATGCTGATCTCCGTCAAGGAGATGTTCAACTCCATCAACAAGTTTCCGCTGGCTGCCATTCCCTTCTTCATCCTGGCCGGCAACCTGATGGAAACCGGCGGCATCTCGCGCCGGCTGGTGGAGTTTGCCAAGAGCATCGTGGGTGGCGTGCAGGGCGGCTTGCCGATGACCTGCGTGCTGACCTGCATGATCTTTGCGGCCGTATCGGGTTCGTCAGTGGCCACCACATTTGCGATCGGCGCCATCCTGATTCCGGCGCTCATCAAGCACGGCTACCCCACCGCCTATGCGGCCGCCTTGCAGGCCACCAGCGCCGAGCTGGGCGTGATCATCCCGCCCTCCATCCCGATGATTCTATACGGCGTCAGCGCCGAGGTCTCGATCGGCGAGCTGTTCATCGCCGGTTTCGGCCCCGGCCTGCTGATCGGCCTGGCCCTGATGCTCTTCGTGCACCTCTACTGCCGCTACAAGGGCTGGGGCAAAAACGATGGCGACGGGCGCCTGGGTTTTGGCAAGGCCACCTTGCAGGCGGGCTGGGCCCTGCTGATGCCGGTCATCATCCTGGGCGGCATCTACGGCGGCATCTTCACCCCGACGGAAGCCTCTGCGGTGGCCGTGTTCTATGCACTGGTGGTCGGCGTGGTGATCTACCGCGAGATCAAGCTGGCAGACCTGTACACCATCCTGCGCAAGTCGGTGATGTCCAGTGCGGTGATCATGTTCATCATCGCCAACGCCGGCCTGTTTGCCTTCCTGATCACACGCGCCGGCGTGCCGGAAGCCATCGGCCTGTGGCTGCAGGAGGTACTGAAGTCACCCGGCATGTTCCTGCTGGGCGTGAACGCGGCGCTGTTCATCATCGGCATGTTCATTGAAACCAGCGCCGCCATCATCGTGCTCGCCCCCATCCTGGCGCCCGTGGCGATACATTTCGGCATTGACCCTGTGCACTTCGGACTGGTGATGGTGGTCAATCTGGCCTTGGGCATGATCACACCGCCGTTCGGCGTGAACCTCTTTGCGGCCTGCACCGTGGCCAAAATCTCGCTGGACCGCATCGTCACGCACCTGATCCCCTTCGTGCTGGTCATCCTGGCCTGCCTGATGGTGGTCACCTATGTGCCGCAGTTGTCGCTGTTTCTGCGCGATATCGTCTACGCGAAATAAATAGGGCCCCCACGCTCCCCCACTGCGTGTGGGTCGCTGCCCCCCGAGGGGGCCGCCCGCCTGTGGCCCGGCAAAGCCGGTTCCACGGCTCGTGCTGGTGTGAATGCAGGCCCCCACGCTCCCTCACTTCATGTCGGTTGCGGCCCCCGGGGGGCCGCCCGCCTGTGGCCCGGCTAAGCCGGTTCCACGGCTCGTCCATTTAGCCCCCACGGTCGCTCACTGCGTGTAGCTCCCTGCCCCCCGAGGGGGCCGCCCGCCTGTGGCCCGGCAAAGCCGGTTCCACGGCTCGTGCTGGTGTGAATACAGGCCCCCACCCTCCCTCACTTCGTGGGGGTGGGTTCGCGGCTTGGGCGGCGCGGTAGAATTGCAGCTTGTCAGGAGAGCGCTTCTTTCGTGGAAGCCGCCGAAGGCGCAGGAGGCACCCTCACGGTGTCCTGAACGCTCAGGCAAAAGGACTGGCAACCGTGGTCCGGCAGCCCGCTGCCGGATGACGTTCCCTACTGGAGAGAGGCAGCCGCCAGGCTGCCCACCGAAGGAGCAAGCCTGCATCGCCAGGTGAATCTCTCAGGTAAAGAGGACAGCAGGGGCAGCGCATGACCAATGCCGCAAGGCTGCCGTCGTGGAATCGTGTTTGCCCTTCGGAGAACGCCTTGTCCGATCCGTCTTCTTCTGCCCCGGAAACCTTGCTAAAAACCCCGCTGCATGCACTGCACCTGGAACTGGGTGCCCGCATGGTGCCTTTTGCCGGCTACAGCATGCCGGTGCAATACCCCGCCGGCCTGATGGCCGAGCACCTGCACACCCGCAGCAGTGCCGGCCTTTTTGATGTCTCCCACATGGGGCAGCTGCGCCTGGAGGGCGCAGGCGCCGCCGCCGCGCTGGAAAGCCTGATCCCGGTCGACGTGATCGACCTGCCCGCCGGCAAGCAGCGCTACGGCCTGCTGCTCAATGACGAGGGCGGCATCATTGACGACCTGATGTTTGTCAATCGTGACTATGCAAATGGTGGTGATCTGAGCGTCGCCGGGCCGCCCCAAGACGCGAGCACCCCCTCGGGGGGCAGGGAACCACACGCAGTGGGTGACCGTGGGGGCGACATATTTATCATCGTGAACGGCGCCTGCAAGGTCGGCGACATCGCCCATATTCAGCAACGCATCGGCAGCCGCTGCGAGGTCATTCCCATGCCCGAAATGGCGCTGATGGCGCTGCAGGGCCCGCAGGCGGTGACCGTTCTGGCGCGGCTGGCGCCCGGCGTCGAAAAACTGGTGTTCATGACCGGTGGTCGTTTTGACGTCGCCGGTTGCGACTGCTTCCTCACCCGCAGCGGCTACACCGGTGAAGACGGTTTCGAGATTTCCGTGCATACCTCACAGGCCGAGACACTGGCACGTGCCCTGCTCGCCCAGCCGGAAGTCAAGCCGATCGGTCTGGGCGCCCGCAATTCGCTGCGGCTGGAAGCGGGCCTGTGCCTCTACGGCAACGACATCGACACCACCACCACACCCATTGAGGCCAGCCTCAACTGGGCGATACAAAAAGTGCGCCGCGCCGGTGGCGCAAGGGCGGGTGGATTCCCCGGTGCCGACAAGGTGCTGGCCCAACTGGACAACCCCGCCAGCCTCACCCGCAAGCGCGTGGGCCTCAAGGCGCTGGAGCGCGTGCCAGTGCGCGACCACACGCCGCTGCATGCGGTGGATGGCACGCTGATTGGCGAAGTGACCAGCGGCCTGCTCGGCCCCACCATCAACCAGCCGGTGGCCATGGGCTATGTGCAGCCAGGGTTTGCAACACTCGGCACCCAGGTCAACGCCATGGTGCGCGGCAAGCCGGTGCCGATGGAAGTCACCGCCATGCCATTTGTACCTAACCGCTACTTCCGCGGCTTGTCATGAAACACCCCCGAAGCGCCTTCGGCGCCTCCCCCTCAAGGGGGCACCACCAGCAGCCCGGCAAAGCCGGTTCTGCGGTGGCCCCTGAATGAAGTCACCCGCAAGTCCACCCTCTTTTATTTTCATCAGGAGAACACCATGACCATCAAGTACACCGAAGACCATGAATGGCTGAAGATCGAAGGCGACACGGCCACCGTCGGCATCACCGTGCACGCGCAGGACGCGCTGGGCGATGTGGTGTTTGTGGACCTGCCGGCTGTCGGTACCACCTTCGCGCAGAAGGAAACCGCTGGCGTGGTCGAGTCCGTGAAGGCGGCGGCCGATGTGTACATGCCGGTGAGCGGTGAAGTCACTGAAGTCAATGAAGCGCTGCGCGATGACCCATCGCTTGCCAACAGCGACCCGCTGGGTGCGGGCTGGTTTTTCAAGATCAAGCTGTCGGACAAATCCCAGCTCGACGCGCTGATGGACGAAACCGCCTACACCTCCTTCTCGGCCTGAGCCTGCTGAATCTGCTGAATCTGCCACAGGGCAGAAGACCAACCGCCTCATTTTGAAACTGGACTCTCCACCATGTTGATGCAATCCGCCAAGCCGCTGGGCGATCTTGAAAACCCGGCCGAATTCATTGCCCGCCACATCGGCATTGATGAGGCCGACGAGGCGCACATGCTCAGTGTGGTCGGTGCCGCGTCGCGCCGCGCGCTGATCGAAGGCATCGTGCCGCGCTCGATCGCGCGCAGCACCGCGATGGCGATTCCCATGCCGGTCACGGAAGCGGCTGCGCTCAAGCAGCTCAAGGCGATTGCATCCAAGAACCAGGTGCTCAAGAGCTTCATCGGCCAGGGCTACTACGGCACCCACACGCCCGGCGTGATCCTGCGCAACATCCTGGAAAACCCCGCCTGGTACACGGCCTACACACCTTACCAGGCCGAGATCTCGCAGGGCCGCATGGAAGCGCTGATCAACTTCCAGACCATGGTGTGCGACCTGACCGGCATGCCGATTGCCAATGCCTCCATGCTGGACGAAGCCACCGCCGCCGCCGAAGCGATGACGCTGGCCAAACGCAGCGTGAAGAGCAAGAGCAATGTCTTCATCGTGTCTGGCGACTGCCACCCGCAGACCATCGAGGTGATCCAGACGCGCGCCAAACCGCTGGGCATCGAGGTGCGTATCAGCTCGGTCACCGAGACGGTACCGCAGATGATGACCACCGGCGACTACTTCGGCGTGCTGGTGCAGTATCCGGCTACCACTGGCAGCATCCACGACCTGCGCCCGCTGGCCGGGCAAGCGCATGTGGACAACGCCGCCCTGTGCGTGGCGGCTGATCTGCTGGCCCTGACGCTGCTCGCACCACCCGGCGAATGGGACGCCGACATCGTGCTCGGCACCACCCAGCGCTTTGGCATGCCGATGGGCAATGGCGGCCCGCATGCGGCCTACCTGGCTTGCCGCGACGAGTTCAAGCGCTCGCTGCCTGGCCGACTGGTCGGCGTCAGTGTGGACGCGCATGGCCACCCCACCTACCGGCTGGCACTGCAGACGCGCGAGCAGCACATTCGCCGCGAAAAAGCCACTTCCAACATCTGCACCGCGCAAGTGCTGCCGGCGGTGATCGCCAGCATGTACGCGGTCTACCACGGGCCGCTTGGCCTCAAGCGCATTGCCGAGCGCATCGCCGCCTACACGGCCATTTTTGTGCGTGGCCTGCAGGAGCTGGGCTACGACATCAGCAGCTCAGGCGCCTTTGATTCGGTGACCGTGCGCACCGGCGACGCCACCAACGCCATCGTGGAGCGTGCCCGCGAGGGCGGTGCCAACCTGCGTTGCCGCCTGAACAACCACCTGGGCGTGTCGCTGGACGAAACCACCACACGCACCGACATCGAAAAGCTCTGGTCCTTTTTTGCCAGGCCGGAGCAGACCCTGCCGGTGGTGAGTGCGTTTGAAAAAGGCATCGAGTCGCTGATCCCCGTGGACCTGCGCCGCAGCAGCGACTTCCTCACACACCCGGTGTTCAACACCCACCACTCCGAAACCGGCATGCTGCGCTATATCCGCATGCTCAGCGACAAGGATCTGGCCCTGGACCGCAGCATGATCCCGCTGGGCAGCTGCACCATGAAGCTCAACGCCACCAGCGAGATGATTCCCATCACCTGGCCGGAGTTTGCCAACATCCACCCGTTTGCGCCGACCGAGCAGCTGCAGGGCTACGCCGAGCTCGACCAGCAACTGCGCGACTGGCTGTGCCAGGCCACCGGCTACGCGGGCATCAGCCTGCAGCCCAATGCCGGCTCGCAGGGCGAGTACGCGGGTCTGCTGGTCATCAAGGCCTTCCATGAGGCCAAAGGCCAGGGGCACCGCAACATCTGCCTGATTCCCTCATCGGCCCACGGCACCAACCCGGCCAGCGCGCAGATGGTCGGCATGACGGTCGTCGTCACCGCCTGCGACGCTCAGGGCAATGTGGACATGGCCGACCTGAAGGCCAAGTGCGAGCAGTACAGCGACCGACTGGCCGCGATGATGATCACCTACCCCAGCACGCACGGCGTGTTCGAGACACGCGTGAAGGAACTTTGCCAGCTCGTGCATTCGCACGGCGGCCGGGTGTATGTGGACGGCGCCAACCTCAATGCACTGGTCGGCGTGGCCGCACCGGGCGAGTTTGGCGGCGACGTGAGCCACCTGAACCTGCACAAGACCTTCTGCATTCCGCACGGCGGCGGCGGCCCCGGCGTGGGCCCGGTGTGTGTGGTGGAAGACCTGGTGCCTTACCTGCCCGGTCATGCCACGGCGGGTATTCCTGTCAACGGCGTGGGGGCCATTTCAGCGGCACCGCTCGGTAACGCCGCGGTCCTGCCCATCAGCTGGATGTACTGCCGCATGATGGGCCCGGAGGGCTTGAAGCAGGCCACAGAGATCGCGATTCTCAGCGCCAACTACATCAGCTCCAAGCTCAAGGACCACTACCCGACGCTGTACGCCAGCGAGAACGGCCATGTCGCCCATGAATGCATCCTGGACCTGCGCCCATTGAAGGACACCAGCGGTGTGAGCGCCGAGGACGTGGCCAAGCGCCTGATGGACTATGGCTTCCACGCGCCGACGCTGAGCTTTCCGGTGCCCGGCACGCTGATGGTGGAACCCACCGAGAGCGAGACGCTGGCAGAACTCGACCGCTTCATCCACGCCATGGTGGCCATCCGCGAGGAGATCCGCAAGATCGAATCCGGGGCCTGGCCGCAAGACAACAACCCGCTCAAGCACGCGCCGCACACCGCGGCCAGCCTGATGGGCGCCGACTGGAACCGGCCCTACACGCGCGAGACCGGCGCCTTCCCGCTGGCCTCGCTCAAGCAGGTGAAATACTGGCCGCCTGTGGGCCGTGTCGACAACGTCTATGGCGACCGCAACCTGTTCTGCAGCTGCGTGCCCGTGACCGACTACGCCTGAGTTCACCACGTCTGACGGTCCCTTCCGGATGGATTCACAAACCGCCGTCGTCCTGACAGGCGCCGTGCTCGCGGGCTTTGTGCAAGGCCTGTCGGGCTTCGGTTTCGGACTGGTGGCCATGTCGGTCTGGGCCTGGACGCTGGACCCCCAGCTCGCCGCCGTGCTGGCTGTCTGCGGCGGCTGCACCGGCCAGGTGGTGGCCGCCCTCACCGTGCGGCGTGGCTTCGACGTGCAGCGGCTCTGGCCCTTCATCGCCGGCGGCCTGCTGGGCATTCCCGTCGGGCTGATGGTGCTGCCGCTGCTGGACGTGCACCTGTTCAAGATCGTCCTGGGCTTCATCCTGATTCTCTGCTGCCCGGCGATGCTGATGGCGAACCGCCTGCCGCGCCTCGCATGGGGCGGACGCTGGGGCGACGCCCTGGCCGGCTGGGTGGGGGGTGCCATGAGCGGGATAGGCGGCTTCTCCGGCATCGCGCCCACGCTGTGGTGCACCTGGCGCGGCTATGACAAGGACGCCCAGCGCGCCGTCATCCAGACCTTCAACCTCACCGTTCTGATGGTGACGACGCTGACCTACCTGGCCACGGGCCTCATCAATGCCAGCACCCTGCCCTGGCTGGCCATGGTGTTGCCGGCGATGCTGCTTCCGTCACTGCTGGGTGCCCGTGTCTACATCGGGCTGAGCCCGGCGAGGTTCAGGCAGATCGTTCTCGGATTGCTCAGCGTCTCGGGCCTGGCGATGCTGGCATCGGAGATGGCGCTGGCCTTCAGGCTTCCCTGGCATTGAGGGTGAAAAAGAAGGTGGCGCCATTGCCGGGGCTGGCCTCCGCCCAGACCTTGCCTCCGTGGCGTTGCACGATGCGCTGAACGGTGGCCAGCCCGATGCCCGACCCGGGGTACTCGGCGGCCGCATGAAGGCGCTGGAAGGTGCCGAACAGTTTGTCGACATAAGCCATGTCGAAACCGGCACCGTTGTCGCGGACAAAAAACAGGCTACCTCCTTCCGGCCCGACCTGCCGCCCCACATGGATTGAAGCGCTCTCGCTGCGCGCCGTGAACTTCCACGCGTTGCCGACCAGATTGCTCAGCACCACCCTCAGCAGGCGGGCATCACCGAAGGAGGCGAGCCCCTCCTCGATCTGTACCGCCACCTGACGCTGCGGGTCGCGCTCCCGGCATTCGTGCACCACGTTCTGCGCCAGCGCGCCCAGGTCCACGGTATCGCGCTGCAGCTCGGCGCGCGAGACATAGGCCAGGGACAGCAAGCCTTCAATCAGCTCGCCCATGTCACGCGCAGCCCGCTGGATGCGCTGCGTCAGGTGCTTCATGCGCGGATTGCCCTCTTTTTCCGCGGCATCCTGCAGCAGTTTGCTGAAGCCGCTCAGGGTGCTGAGCGGGCCTCTCAGATCGTGGGAGACAGAGTAGGAAAACGCTTCCAGTTCCCGGTTGGCATTTTGCAGCTGTTCCGTGCGGCTGCGCACGCGGGCTTCCAGTTCCCGGTTGAGCTGGTGTATTTTTTCTTCCGCCAGCTTTTTCTCGCTGTTGTCGCGCACGACCATGCTGGAGACTTCCCGCCCGTCCCTGTCGACATACATGCTGGAGGTCAGCTCAGCCTCCATCTTCGTGCCGTCGGCCTTGATCATGCGCAGCTCGCCGCGGACACGGCCGTGTTTCTGCCGGATCTGCAGCAGGAGCGGCAAGCGCGGATCGCTCAGGTCCACCACCCCTGCGCGGCCCAGCGACTGGAGCTCGGCCTCGGTCCGGCCCAGCATGGCGCAGAAGGCTGCATTGGCATTCAGGATGCTGCCGTCCACCGTCGTCTGCAACACGCCGTCCAGGCTGTTCTCGAACAGCAGCCGGTAACGCGCTTCGCTGTCCCGCAAGGCCAGTTCGGCGCGCGTCTCGTCCGACACATCGCGGGCACCGCTGACGACGCGCGTCACGGCACCCGTGTCATCCCTGACCAGTCGCGCCTGCTCCACAAACTGTGCACGGGTTCCGTCGCCACGCGTGACCTGGTAGCGGCCATGCCAGATCTCATCACCGCGCGCCATCGCTTCATCGAACGAGGCACGAACCAAAGACCGGTCGTCAGGGTGGAGGGTGAGCAGCCAGTCCTCGCGCGTTGGCGTTGTGCCATCGCCATCCCCCTGCACGGGCTGCAGCGGCAGGCGATTGCACCAGAAAGTCCCCGCCTTCAGGTTCCAGTCATAGATGGCGTCATTGGTGGCCTCGGCGATGAGCCGGTTGCGCTCTGACAGGGCCAGCACGCGGGCCTTGTCGGACTCCATGGAGGCGAGCATCCCGTTGATGGCCTCCTCGATCGGCGTGAGGTCGTCGCGCACCGCAATCGGCATGCGCCCGCTGTAATCGCCCTGGGCCGCACGACGCGCCGCATCAAGCATTGGCCTGGCCCTTCCCAGCACCAGCGGACGCGTCGCCGCGACAGCCACCGACACCACCACCACGGCCGTCATCAGAACGGCCAGCACATACAAAAGCGCACCCCGTCGAACTTCGGCCGACAGGGCTGACAGGTCCGTTCCCACGGCCAGATAGAAGGCCACCCGCTGGCCCTGCATGATCTGCCGGAGCTCATAGAGGCGCTGCACGCCGTCAAGACCTTTCATCTCAACAGTCCCGCGGATCTGGCCACGCAAGGCCCTGAACAGTCCGGTCTCTGCAAACGATTGGCCCAGCTCCATGCCTGGGGGCATCGGCTGCGGCACACGGCTGATGAGCACGCCATCGCGATCCAGCAAGGCAATCGTCACAGCCTCCGCATCGAGATCGACCAGCCGGGGAAGCAACCCTGGGGTTTCAATGGCGGCGACAGCCACCGCCTTGATGCGCTCGTCCGCTCCGGCAATCGGAACGGCCAGCTGCACCGCGCTCTTGCCCGTGACGCGGCCGAGCGTGTAGCCGCTGAGCACTGTGCGGCCGGTTTCCAGCACCTGCCGGAAATAAGGTCTGTCGGCGAAATTCAGGCCTGGCGGCACGGGCATGGCACTGCACAGCACCTGGCCCGCAGCGGACGTGATGGAAAAATTGATCACACTCCCGTACGACTGCATCGCACGTTCGAGCGCAGTAGAACACTGGGCCGGTGACACCTCTGCCTCGGTGCCCAATGCACCCACCGCATGCACCACACTCTCCACGGAGACCAGCATCTTGTGGAGGTCCGATTCGAGCCGGTTCGCAATATTGGCGGCGTTTTGAATGGCGCGCTGGCTGGTGCGCTGGCTCTCCAGCGCAAATTGCACGGCCACCACGACCAGCGCCGGCAAGGCGGACAGCATGGCAAATAGCATCAGCCGGTGCCTCAGGGACATCCCGCGCTGCCAAACACCTGTCACCATGGCCATCTGTTTTCCGGCATGGCCTTCAACGGCCGCACTGGGTGTTCGGGCTGAACTCCCCCTGGCTCATCCTAATCAAACCTGTTACCAAACGCAACGCGAGCCGCACTGAAAAGCGTGCAAAACCACCTGATCCACCGGTATTGTGCTTCTGGTCAGCCCTGCCTTGCGCTGGATAACACCAGGCCATCACCGGACAAGGTGTGCGCTGAATGCCCCACCTTGCCCCTTTTTGCAGGCCAGGGCCGTGGATAATTTGGAAGCGCTCCCTGACGTCCCGATCCGCCAGCGGGCCGCCTCACGCCCATCACAGATCGCCTCCCGCCAACACCAGGAATGGAACCCATGCAATCACTCCCTGCGCTTTTCACACTCTTCACCGCCCTGACACTCTCTGCCGGCGCGCAGGCCATTGCGCCGCCTGAAACGCTGCCCAGTGGCGTGAAGGTCGTGCATACCGTCGATGGCACGGGCGCGCAGCCCAAGGCATCGGATGCGGTGAAGGTGCATTACCGTGGCACCCTCGCTGACGGCAAGGAGTTCGACAGTTCCTACAAGCGCGGCGCACCGGCCACCTTCCCGCTGTCGCGTGTGGTGCCCTGCTGGACCGAGGGCATGCAGAAAATCAAGGTCGGCGGCAAGGCCACGCTGACCTGCCCGCCAGCCACGGCCTATGGCGACCGTGGTGCCGGCGGTGTGGTGCCGCCCAATGCCACGCTGACCTTTGAGGTCGAGTTGCTGGCCATTGAAAAGTAAGGCGCAAGGCGCACCTCGCTGGAACGCGGTCCGCTCAAGCGTCCGCTTGTAGCGCGTTACAGAGCGCCCCGTCAAACAGGACAGGCCGCTCGAACTGCACCCAGTGCCCCGCGTCCGCTATCCATTGCAGGCCGCGAAAATCGGGCGCCTGCGCCAGGGCTGATTGCAGCGCGTCCGCCCGTCCTCGGTACAGCACATCTTCCTGTCCGTAGATGGCATGCACCGGACAGCGCACCGCCTGCAGGGAGCGCGCGAGCACATCGGTGCGCGCCAGGCTGCGGCGCATCATGCGGTCCCTCACCACATTGGCACTTTGCACGCGCACGGCCAGCTCGGTGATGGACGCCTCGCGATAAAGCATCAACGCTGCGAGGTTGCCGCGATGAATCGCGTCACGCGCCAGCGGGTCGTCCAGATGACGCCAGCCCCGCAGCTGCACCGGCTGCACCGGATCGATGCCCATGCCGGGTGCACCCACCAGCACCAGGCGTTTCACCCGCGCAGGAAAGCGATGGGCGATGAAACCGGCGACCATGCCACCGAACGAAAAACCGACCAGTTCGCAAGCCAGCGGTCCGAGCAGTTGCGCAAGTCCTGCCTCGATCGGCTCAGGCAACACATCCGCATCCATGCCCGAGACGGGCGCCGAAGAGTCGCCGAACCCGGGCAGGTCCGGCACCAGCACCCAGCGGCCAGCGGCCACCAGCGCAGGAATGTTTTTCAGCCAATGCATCCAGCTGCCACTGCCGCCATGGAGCAGTACCAGCGGTGCGTGATGCGCAGCCGCAGCGCGAGGGCCACGCGAACCCCACACATGCCAGACCACAGAGCCACCCGTCATGGATGTCTCAATACGGGTGGCCTGGCGCAGCAGCGCCAGCGCTTCGTCAGGCCAGGCGATGGCTTCGTGATCGATCGTGTGCTGTGTCATGCGCTGTTTATACCCGTACGCGCAGTCGTCACGCGTTGGCCGTCACGCATCACACCGCGAGATCGCCCAGCCATTGCATGGCCTGGCCCCATTCGTCTGTCGTGATCTCATGCCTGTTTGGAAATTCGGCATAGCGCAGCGTGAGTGGCAGGGCCTGCACCGCTGAGCGAATGGCATGGGCACTGGCCAGCGGTATCACTGCGTCGGCCGTCCCGTGACTGACCCAGAGGTGTTTGCCAGCCAGCCTGGCTGCGGGCGCCCACTCGGCACGCACCTCATCCAGTAGCCGGCTGTGCATCGCCATGGCAGCGTGCATCAGCCCGGGCTGCGTGAGCAGCAGCGACAACGCCATGATGCCGCCCTGGCTGAAGCCGCCGACCACCACGCGTGAAGCTGGCACGCCAAGTTGCTGCGCTGCCTGCGAAAGTGTGAGCGCCAGTTGAGCACGGCTGGCTGATTCCTGCGCTGTGTGGATGACACGACCTGTGGGCGTGACGCTGAACTGGAACCAAGCGTACGCACCCGGCCCCACTGCGAAAGGCGCCCGCAGGCTGAGCACGTGGAAGTTGTCGGGGACGTCGTCCGCCAGGCTGAACAGGTCACGCTCCTGGCTGCCCACGCCGTGCAGCAGCACCAGCAGCCACGGCTCGGCTGCGCTGACATCGGCCCGTCGCAGAAGATGGTTCAGGGGCAAGTCAAGCACAGGCCGTCTCCACAGGGGTTTGAGCTGCGGCCGCTGGCAGGGGCTCGCTCAGCGCAAAGGCATCCATGGCCAGGATGCCGTGCATGACTTCACGGCTGAGGTAGCTCGGCACAGCGGCCTCGTCTGCCGCGCCGAGCGCAAAAAACAGCGGCAGAAAATGGTCGTCGCTCGGGTGGGCGCGCGCTGCATGCGGCGCCAGACTGCGGTAATGGAGCAGTGCCTCGCAGTCGCCGCGCTGCAAGGCCGCTTCCACCCAGCGGCTGAATTCACCCACATAAGGCTCAGGCTGCCGCTCGCCACCAAAAAATTCCGAGAGGTTGTGCGTCATGCTGCCCGAGCCGATCACCAGCACCCCGCTCTCACGCAGGCTGCGCAGCGCCTGGCCCATGGCCAACACGGCCGCCGGGCTGGCGCGCGCGGGCAGCGCCACTTGCACCACTGGAATGTCGGCTTGCGGGAACAGGTGCATCAGCGGCACCCACGCGCCGTGATCCAGTGGCCGCCCGGCGTCTTCGACGGCGGGCGTGCCGCCAGCGGCGAGCAGGTCCATCACCTCCTGCGCCAGGGCAGGGCTGCCGGGCGCGGGATAGTGCAGTGCGTACAAAGCCTCGGGAAAGCCGCCGAAATCGTGCCATGTGGCGGGGGCCGGATTGCTCATCACAGCGGGCGAGCGTGCCATCCAGTGGGGCGACATGATGACGATGCCACGCACGTTGGCCTGGCGGCGCAGGGCGCTGCCCCAACGCGTCAGCGCCGGGCCGGTTTCACCCGCCTCCACGGCAAACAGAGGTGCGCCGTGTGAGATGAAGAGGGCGGGAAGGTTTGAGGCAGTCATGGTCGGTGGTCCTTTGCACTGACTTTAGGACTAGCACCCACAAAGATAAAGACACGATAATGGAATTGATTGTCTTTAAATAATTGACAATAACCGCAGACCGTTCATCAATCTTCCCGCGTCCCGCCACCCACACCATGGATCAATTGCGACAGATCGAGGTCTTTTCGGCAGTGGTTCAGAACGGCAGCTTTGTGAAGGCGGCCGACCGGCTGGGCATCTCCAGGGCAGTGGCCTCCCGGGTGGTGATGGAGCTGGAAAGCGCGCTGGGCGCCCGGCTGCTCAACCGTACCACGCGCCGTCTGTCGCTTACCGCCACCGGTACCGACTACTTTGAACGCTGCCGACAGATTCTGGACGACCTGGCCGAGGCCAATGCCGCTGCCGGCGCCCAGGCGGCCCAGGCAGTCGGCCGGCTCAAGGTCAACGCCCCGCTGAGCTTTGGCAATCTGCACCTGGCGCCGCTGTGGGGGCACTTTCTTGCGGCCCATCCGCAGGTGGATCTCGACATCACCCTGTCAGACCGCGTGGTCGATCTGGTCGATGAAGGGTTCGATCTGGCGGTCCGCATCAGCGCCAGCGAGCAGTTGCAGAACTCCAGCCTGGTGGCCCGGCCCCTGGGGCAGGACCGGATGCGCCTGTGCGCATCGCCCCAGTACCTGGCGCGGTCGCCTGCCATTGCGCAGCTGAAGGACCTCGCTGCGCATCCGGTGATTGCCTATTCCTACTGGTCTGCCGGCGACGTGTGGACCTTCGACGGGCCCGATGGCCGGGAGTCCGTCAGCACCCGCACAAGGCTGCGGGCCAACAGTGGCGACACCTGCCGGGCCGCCGCCCTCGCACACCAGGGCATCGTGCTGCAACCGGCCTTCATCGTCGGGGCCGACCTGCAGGCCGGGCGTCTGGTCGAACTGCTGCCGCAGTGGCGCGGGCCTGCACTGACCGTCCAGGCGGTGTATCCCAACCGCCAGCACCTCTCGGGCAAGGTGCGGGCCATGGTGGATTTTCTGGTGGAAGCCTTCAGGCAGCCGACCTGGGTCTGAAAGGTCCGCGTGCACTCAAGGGGAGGAGCGTTTCAGAGCACCTTGCCCCGCAGCGCCTTGGTTTCCGAACGCTGGCTCTTGCCTTCCAGGCGGCGCTGTCTGGAGCCGTAGGTCGGCTTGGTGGCGCGCCGCGCCTTGGGCGGGCTGGACACGGCATCGACCACCTCCTGCAGCCGTGCCAGGGCGTCGGCGCGGTTCATTTCCTGCGTGCGGTGTTGCTGGGCCTTGAGCACCAGCACGCCTTCCTGCGTGATACGACCGTCGCTGGAGGCCAGCAGGCGCGCTTTCACGTCATCGGGCAAGGAGGATGCCGCGATGTCAAAGCGCAGATGCACCGCACTCGACACCTTGTTGACGTTCTGCCCGCCAGCGCCCTGCGCACGGATGGCGCTGAACTCCACCTCGCGCTCGTCCACCGGGAACTTCGGGGCGGCGGCCATGTCCGCGGTGCGTTCAGGCAGCCAGCGCGGCCAGGCCTGCAATGGCCAGGGCGTAGCCCTTCACGCCAAAGCCGGCCATCACAGCCTTGGCCACCGGCGAGATGTAGGAGTGGTGGCGAAACGCCTCGCGGGCGTGAACATTGCTGATGTGCAGCTCGATCAGCGTCACACCGGCACCCTTGATGGCGTCATGCAGCGCCACGCTGGTGTGGGTGTAGGCGCCGGCGTTGAGGACCACACCGACCAGCGTTCCGGCGGCCTGTGCACGTCCGGCTTCCTGGATCGCATCGATCATCACGCCTTCGTGGTTGCTCTGGCGGAAGTCCAGTGCCAGCCCGTGCGTGGCGCAGGCCGTGGCGCACAGCGCCTCCACATCGGCCAGGGTGTGCGAGCCGTAGACAGCGGGCTCGCGCGTGCCCAGCAGGTTGAGGTTGGGGCCGTTGAGGACCAGGACTGTTTTCATGAAGCAGCTCGTCTTTCGTGTTGAGGGTGGTGGCGTGGTCAGTCCAGCGACTGCAGCGAGACCGTGTGTCCGGTGGCCATGGAGCGCCGCACGGCTTCCACGGCACGCAGGCTTTGCAGGGCCTCGGCCACGTCGATTATCGGTGCAGCCTTGCCTTCGATCAAATCGCAGAAGTGATCGAGCTGCGCCTTCAGCGGGTCCACGGCATCGACCGGCAGCGTGTGCTCGGCAAATGGCGTGGCCCAACCGGGCTCCCGATGGGCCTGGCGCGCCCCCGCGTAGGACCAGACACGCATCGTCGGCACGGCGAGCGAGGCCTCGGTTCCCGCGATGAAGTAGCAGTCCTCCGACGGATAACGCGGGTAGTCCGGGTTCTCGCCCGACGTCTGCTCCCAGCTGCGCGGCGACGCCGCCGTGTCCGACAGCGTGAAGGTGCCGAGCGCGCCGCTGGCGAACTTCAGCGTCATCACGGCCGTGTCTTCCACCGCGAACTGCCGGACCTGGTGGGAAGCAACAGCGTGCACCGATTCGACCTCGCCGCACAAATAGCGCAGGTTGTCCATTTCATGGATCAGGTTGATCAGCACCGGCCCGCCGCCCTCCTGCTTGCGCCAGGCAGCCGATTCAAAATAACTGTCGGGCTTGTAGAACTGTGCGCTGCCCATTACCGTGACCACCCGGCCCAGCAGGCCCGACCGGATGGCCTGGCGCGCCGCCCGCAGGGTGCTGCTGTGGCGCCGGTGGTGGCCCACCAGCATGGGCGTGGCCTGTGCGGCCAGGGCCTGGACCAGCTGACGGCCCGCTGCCAGGCTGTGGGCCACGGGCTTCTCGATCAGCGCGGGCACCCTGCGTTGCACGCAGGCCAGCGCGCCGGGCACATGCAGGTGGTTGGGCGTGGCCAGCACCACGCCGTCGGGCCGGCAAGCCTGTGCGTCCGCAAAGAGCGCCTCCAGGTCATCGAAATGCGGCACACCCAGCGTGGCGGCATGCTGGCGCGAGGCCGGTTGCGGGTCCACCACCGCGCAGAGTGCGGTGCGCGGGTTGGCCTGAATCAGCTCGATGTGCCGGTGCCCGATCACACCGGCACCGGCCACCGCCAGGCGAAGCACAGGGCTCATCGCAGGCCCTGCCAGAAGCGCTCCAGCAAGCCGGCGAAAGCCGCAGGCTGCTCCACTGCGCTCAGGTGCGCCGCCGGCAGGCTGCACAGCTGCGCCCCGGGAATGCTCCGGGCAATGGCCTCGGACATCGCCACCGGTGTTGCTTCGTCACGGGTGCCGGCGATCACCAGCGCCGGGCATCGAATCGCGGGGTTGCTGCTGCGGAAGTCGATGGCAGCGACCGCCGCACAACTGGCGGCATACGCCGGGGCGTCGGTTTTCTCCAGCTGCGCACGAAGGGCCGCCACGCGCTGCATGCCGCCACCGGCCTGGTCGGCCCGGAACTCGGGCGTGAACCAGCGCTGCATGGCACCGTCGGCGATGGCGGCCACGCCTTGCGCCAGCACGGTGCCGACACGGGCGTGCCACATGGCACGTGCGGCTTCGTCGTAATACAGGGCGGAGTTGGCGATCACCAGGCTCCTGAGCAGGCCCGGATGCCGCGCGGCGAGTGCCTGTCCGGCCATGCCGCCCATGCTCAGGCCCACAAAATGAACAGGCCCTGCGCCTTGCGCCCGGATGATGCCGGCCACATCGTCAGCCAGCATCGCCATGCTGTAAGGGCCAGGCACCGCTTCGGACTGCCCGTGGCCGCGGTGGTCGTGACGCAGCACCGTGTAGCGGGCCTGCAGGATGTCGGCCACGCTATCCCACATCGACACATCGCAACCCAGTGCGTGGCTGAGCACCACCAGAGGCCCTTGCCCCTGCTGGATCCAGTGAAAAGGGGGTGTCGTCATGCGTTGGCGTCCAGGTGCTGCGTGGTCGGTTGATTCATCGGTGACAGGCGTTCATTCCGGCAACAGGCCTTTTTCGCGCAGGATGTCGCCCGCCACCGAAAAGGCATGGTTGGCCGCCGGCACGCCACAGTAAATGGCCGCCTGCATGATGACTTCCTTGATGTCGTCCGGCGTGAGCCGCGACTCCGGCGGACCATCGAGCGCAGCGCGCACATGCATGGCAAATTCTTCGTAGGCTTTGAGCGCAATCATGGTGGACAGCACCATCAGCCGCCGCGTCTTGTCGCCCAGCGCGGGCCGGCCCCAGATCTCATTCCAGGCATAGCGTGTGATGAGCTCCTGGAACTCGCCGTTGAACTCGTTGCGCCTGGCGATGGATTTGTCGACCCACGCGTCGCCCAGCACCCGGCGGCGGTTGATCATTCCCTTGTCGTGGTCATTCATGGTGTTCTCCGGATTCGGTGGCTAGGGGGTGGGGGCGGACGCCAGCAGGGCATCGACCGCATCAGACTGCGCCAGCGCCAGGCCTGCGGCATGGCGCGCCAGGTCCGGGCTGAACCACTCGTTGGCTGCGTCATCGGGCAGGACGGCGCGAAGCGCGTCGAGATTGGCACGCATGCGCGTAGTGTCCACCTGCAGGCCGGGCAGCGCCTGCGCCATGGCGCGAACAGACCCGTGCGCCGACATCAGCAGCCCCGGCCACTCGGCCAGCTCCGCCTGCCAGTTGCCCAGCGCGCGCTCGTGCTCCTGCGGCATGGCCGCCAGCAGGGCCGCCACGCGCTGCGGTGCCCGCTGGGCGGCGGCCAGCGCCACCATGCAGGCCACCGGGTTGCGCTTGTGCGGCATGGCCGACGAGCCGCCGCGCCCGGGCTCGGCCGGCTCGGCCAGCTCGCCCACCTCGTACTGCCCCATCAGGGAAATGTCCTTGGCGATCTTGCCCAGGCTGCCCACCAGCAGGCCCAGCTCGCAGCCCAGCGCCACCCATTCGTCGCGCTGCGTGTGCCACGGAAAAGCCGCCGGCTTGAGTTTGAGTTCCTCGGCAATGTGCGCAACGATCTGCGGGCCCTTGCCATTCATCTGCGCCAGGGTGCCGACGGCGCCGCCCAATTGCACGGCCAGCGCCTGATGACCAGCATGTTGCAGACGCTTGAGGCTGCGCGCCAGCGGCGCAGCCCAGCCGGCGCATTTGAAACCGAAACTGGTCACGGAGGCTGGCTGCATCAAGGTGCGCGCCAGCACCGGATCGGCCGCATGGCGACGCGCCAGCACCACGAGGGCCTGCACCGCCTTGCGCACGTCGGCCTCGATCAGGTCCAGGGCCTTGCGCGTCACCAGCGCCAGCGCCGTGTCGATCACATCCTGGGAGGTCGAGCCGAAGTGCACATAGCCTGCGGCCTCCTTGTTGAAAAGGCCGACCGTGTCCCTGAGATTCTTGACCAGCGGTATCGCGATGCTGCCCGCCCGCCCGCTCTCGCGCACGATCTTCGCCACATCGAACAGCTCGACCTTGCAGGTGCCGATGATCGACTGGGCCGCGGCCTCGGGAATCAGGCCCGCCTTGGCCTGCGCCCTGGACAGCGACGCCTCGAAGCGCAGCATCGCATCCACGAAATTACGCTCGTTGAACGCCTCGAGGATTTCGGGTGTGGACAGGAAACCTTCAAAAATGCTGCTCATGCGGTGGATGTCTCCTCAGAAATCAATGAAGGTATTTTTTTGCTGTGCAGCGCAGGGGCCGCACAGCCGGACCGGAAACGTCATCGTTTCAGGCGCATCTGGTTGGGCAAGGGCACAGACCTGCGCAGCACGTCCTCACCCAGCCACACGGCCGAGCGCCAGGCACGCTGCGCCACCGAGGGCAAGGGCATCTGCTGGTAGTCGTCGTTGAAGACTTCGAAGCTGTAGTCGCCCCGGTAGCCCAGCTGGTGCAGCCGGCTGACCAGGCTGGCCAGTGCCTCGCTGTGTACGCCTTCGCCGGGAAACACCCGGAAATGGCGGGCCGTGGCAATGCGCTCTTCCACCGACTTGATTTCGGTCCACATGAAATCGGCCAGTTGCACCAGGAAAATGCGGTCCGGGTCCAGCAGGTCCAGCTCGTCCAGCGAGGTGCTGGTGGCGAACATGTGAAAGGAGTCGAAGCCCAGGCCCAGGTTGGGCATGTCGGCTTCGCAGATGATGTCCCAGGCCTGCGGAAATTCGTTGACCACACGGCCCCACGACAGGGCTTCGTAGGCGATGCGGATGTTCATCGGTATCGCCAGCATCGCCAGCTTGCGCAGGTCGGCGACCAGCGCGGCCTTGTCGTCCGTGGCGTGCACGGACGTCGAGGAACAGATCAGCAGCAGCCGGCAGTTGAGCGCGTGGCACATCTCCAGCATGGACTTGGCGATGTCGATCTTGTAGTCGTGCAGATGGCCGGACAGGCCCTCAAAATCGCGCAGCACCTGAAAGCCTGTGACGCGCAGGCCGCTGGCGCGCACCGCCGCCACCGCGGCCTCCATGCCATCGGGGTGACCCACGATGTCGCGGGCGGCCAGCATGATCTGCGTGAAGCCGGCCTCGCGCACCGCCTTGAGCTTGGCCTCCAGCGGCCCCGCCAGCGAGATGGTGTCCATCCCGAAATCATCAATGTTGCCGGTGTAGTGACTCATGGTGAACCTTCCATGGCGCGCTCAGGGCGCCGTCACGGAGCGGTCGTCATGGACCAGCTCGAAGCTCACACTGCCCATCCAGGTCCGGGTCAGCGCACCGCGGTCTTCGGTGTGGACGCCGCGGGACTCCACAAACTCCACGCCGCGCTGGCCGAGCACGGCAGCAGACGCCAGCACGTCCGGGCAGCCCAGGCCCACGCGCTGCAGCAGCTCCTCGCCCTCCACGTCCAGCACACCGCTTTCGGGTTCGATCAGCTGCAGGTAAAACCGTGCGGCGGGAGGGCACGGGCTGCGCAGGATGCGGCCCTTGGGCAGCACGCCGAAACGCTGGCTTTCCGGCAGCTCGGTGAAACCGAAGAGCGCCCGGTAAAACTCGGTCCAGTCTTCACTGCGGTCGTTGCCGATGTACTGCACGACGCCGAAAAAATGCAGCCCGGTGGTGGCGGGGGGATGCTGCTCCACCGTCGGGATCGGCACGAAATCGACATCGAAGATGGAGAACTTGTCGTAGCGGTCCACAAAATAGATCCGGCTGGTGCCCACCCCGTGGATGGCCGGAATGTTCAGCTCCATCACCTCGACCCGCGATGGCACGGCCCAGGCGCCCCGCTCCAGCGCGTAGCGGTAGGCCTCGGCGGCGTCGCGCACCCGGAAGGCCATGGCGGCAATCACCGGCTTGTCGGTCGGCATGGCCTCCTGGGTCACGCCCGAACTGTGGGCGTTGACGATCACGTTCATGCCGCCCTGGCGGTAGAGCAGCACTTCGCGCGAGCGGTGCCGCGCCACCGGACGAAATCCCATCATCTCGAGCACCTGCCCGAGGGCCTGCGGCTTGGAGGTGGCGTACTCGATGAATTCGATGCCATCCATCCCCAATGGATTCGCGGCCTCGGGGATCGCTTCCCGGTCGGCCGGGATGGTCTGCGCCTGGTTGCTCATGAAACGCTCCGGTGAAATGAGGATGTCTGGAAAGGTGTCTGCAACTCAAACAGGGAGCGCGGCCGCGGCGGCGTCACCCGCACCTGGCACATGGCCGCCGCCGAGGAAGAGCCGCTCGATGTTGGGGTCGGCCAGCAATTCAGACGCCTTTTTGTGCAGCACCAGCTGCCCCGACTCCAGCGCAATCGCGTCGTCGGAAATCTTCAGGGCACTCTTGACGTTCTGCTCCACCATCAGCACCGTGGTGCCCTGCGACGCCAACTTCTGCAGGAGCTTGAACACGTCCTGCACGACCATGGGCGAAAGGCCAATGGACGGCTCGTCGATCAGCAGCACCTTGGGCCGCAGCAGCAGCGCACGGCCGATCTCCAGCTGCTTTTGCTCACCGCCCGACAGCGCCGAGGCCTGCGAGTGCAGCCGCTCCTTCACGCGCGGGAAAAACTCCAGCACCTCGGGAATGCGCTCGTGCGTGGTCTTGGTGCCCAGCGTGATACCGCCGAGTTCCAGGTTCTGGAAAACCGTCAGTTGCCCGAACAGGTTGCGGCCCTGCGGCACAAAGGCGATGCCCCTGGCCAGCAACTCCTTCTGTGAGGCCCCGCCGATCTCGACACCGTCGAGCAGGATGCGGCCCTGGCGCGGCTTGAGCAGCCCGAACAGCGTCTTGAGCACCGTCGATTTGCCGGCGCCGTTGGGTCCCAGCAGCAAGGTGATGGAACCCCGTTGGACCTTGAACGACAGGTTGTTCAGGATCATGAAGTCCTTGTACCCCGCCACCACATCGTCGAATTCAATACAGATATCGTTTGTCATCTCAATGCTCCATACGACGCCGTTCGACGTCTTTCACAGTAACCGCGTGGAACCGGCTTCGCCGGGCCACAGCGGTTGTCCCCCCGAGGGGGATTCCGGCTACACGCAGTGAGCCGAGACAGGGGGCTAGCCAAAGGCTAGTTACCCAAATAAGCGTCCAGCACCTGCTTGTTGGCACGGATCTCAGCCGGTGTGCCGATGGCCATCACCTTGCCTTCCACCATCACCATGATGCGGTGGCACAGGTCCATCACGAAATCCATGTTGTGCTCGATCACCACGAAGGAGCCCTTGCGGCCGAATTTCGGGTTCTGGTTGAGCTCCTTGAGCAGCGAGGAAATGCCGCCCACCAGGCTCGGGTTGACACCGGCGCAGGGCTCGTCGAGCAGCACCAGATCGGGCTCAGCCATGAACGCCATTGCAATGTCCACCAGTTTCTGCTGGCCATAGCTCAGGGTGCCGGCCAGCTTGTCGGCCACATGGCGGATGCGGAACTGGTCAATCAGGGCATCAGCCTTGGTGCCCAGCCCCGAATCACCGGGTGCAAACATGCGGCCCAGCATGCTGCCCTGGTGTTCCTGTGCGGCCACGATCAGGTTGTCGCGCACCGTCATCTTGCCGAACACCTGCAGCGTCTGGAAGGTACGCCCCACGCCCAGGCGGCTCAGCTCGAGCGGCGACAGGCCCGTGATGTTCTTTCCGTTGAGCTCGATCGACCCCTCGTTGGGCGTGATCTGGCCGAGCACGCTGTTGAACATGGTGGTCTTGCCCGACCCGTTGGGGCCGATGACACCGAAGATCTCCCCGGGCATCACCTCGAACGACACGCCACCCACCGCCTGGATGGCCCCATAGGCTTTCTTCAAGCCGGTGACTTTCAGAACGGGCTGGCTCATGACGGGGCTCCCATGCGGCTGGCCGCGGCAGAACGCAGCGCAGACGCTTGACGTGCGGCGCGGCGATCGCGGATGCGGTCAGGAATGCTGAGCAGGCCGTCCGGCAGCCACACCATCAGGAGCACCACGGACGCGCCGAAGAGAGGCAGGTACCAGTTGGCCACGCCGGGCACGTCGCGCAGCCATTCCGGCAGCACCACACCCACAGCCGCACCCACGATAGGCCCGAGGAAATAGCCGGCACCACCGACCACCACCATCAGGTACATCATGATGGACGCCGCCACCGTGAACGGGGCCGGCTCGATGAACTGCACCAGCGAGGCAAACAGCGCGCCGGCCACGCCGGCATAAGCCGCGCCGATGGCAAAGCTCAGCAGCGTGTAGTTGCGGATGTTGATGCCCAGGCTTTCGGCGCGGATCGGGTTGTCGCGCAGCGCCGTGAAGGCCTTGCCCCAGGGCGAGCGCAGCAG
>CBHWCZ010000014.1:0-61509 GCA_966112355.1 uncultured Polaromonas sp. | reverse complement strand
TTGGGTACTTTCTTTTGGCGAAGCAAAAGCAAAGTACCTCGCCCGCCGGGGCGAGTCCCGGCCTCCACCCCGTGCAGGGAAAGCAGCCATCCCCAAACCCCCCACCGCCCCCTCAAGGATTTCAGCTATCCTTGATCCCTTCACAACTACCGACCGCCCACACGTGTCCGACGTTCCCCCCAGTCGGTCTTCCAGGCCAGAAGACAAGCGTGGCTTCCTGCAGAAGCTCGCCGAAATGCTCCACCCCGGTCCTGACTCGAAAGACGAGTTGATCGAAACGCTGGTGGAAGCCCAGGACAACGAAGTCATTGGCGCCCAGAGCCGCGAGATGCTCGAAGGCGTGATCCGCATGGCCGACATGACTGCCGGCGATGTCATGGTGGCTGCGCCGCGCATGGATGTGATCAACATCGATGCGCCGTTTGACGAGTTGCTGCACCTGGTGATCGACACCGCACACTCGCGCTTTCCGGTCTATGAGGGCGACAAGGAAAACATCCTCGGCATCCTGATGGCCAAGGACCTGCTCAAGCTGCAGCGCGCGCCCGAGCTCAACATCAAGGCGCTGCTGCGTCCGGCCGTGTTCGTGCCGGAAAGCAAGGGTCTCAACGACCTGCTGCGCGAGTTCCGCGGCAACCGCAACCACCTGGCCATCGTCATCGACGAGTTTGGCCGCGTGGCCGGGCTTATCACGATTGAAGACGTGCTGGAGCAGATCGTCGGCGAAATCGAGGACGAGTTCGACATCGCGGAAGACGAGGGCGACATCTTCGGTCTCTCGGACCACACTTACCGCGTCAGCGGCGACACGTCAATCGAGCGCGTCAACGAGGCCTTCGGCGTGAGTCTGCCGGAAACCGACTTCGAAACCATCGGTGGGCTGGTGGCGCACGCGATGGGCCACGTGCCCAAGCGGGGCGAGCAGCATGCCCTCGCTGGACTGCAGTTCACGGTGCTGCACACCAAGGGTGGCGCCGTGCGGTGGTTCAAGGTGTCGCCGGTGGCGGTGACGGCCTGAACGTTGGAAAGAGCGCAGACCATGGGACGTCGAGATGTGATCAACAGCATGATGTCCCAGCTACCCACCCTGCCGGCCCTGCTGGAGCACGCGCATCTCACGCCGCCGACCCGGGGGCTGTCCCTGTTCCAGTTCGTGCTCGTCGCCGTCGCCGGCTGCGCGCATGCCGTGGCGATGGCCTGGCCTTTTTCTTTCGGCATGGAGCCCGGCCTTCCGGTCTGGTGGCTGCAACCCCTGGCGATGGTAATTCTGGCCGCTCAGCTGGATGGTTGCCGCTCATGGCAGCGCGCCGCCTGGCTGGGGGAGCTGTTCGGCACGGCCATGCTGTGCAGCACCTTCTGGTGGCTGTACATCTCGATGCACGACTACGGCGGGCTGGCCGCGCCCCTGACGGTGCTGGCGATCGTGGTGCTGGCGGCATTGCTGGCGCTGTATTACGCGCTGGCTGCCGCGCTCTTTGTGCGGCTGGCACCGCGCATGCGTGTGCCGCGCGCGCTGGTGTTTGCGGCGCTCTGGCTGATGGCCGAGCTGGCCCGGGTGCAAATCTTCACCGGCTTTCCCTGGGGCGAGGGCGGTTACGCCCATGTGGACGGCTGGGCCCGCCTGCTCGCCGAATGGGTTGGCGTGCATGGCCTGACATTTCTCGCGGCATTTGCTGCCGCCTGGCTGGCCATGGCGCTGCGCGCACCGCGCACGGCATGGGTGATGGCCACGGCCATCGTCGCCGCCTCGGTGGTGGTGGCCCGCTGGCCCACCGAGGGCCCGGGTGTGGCGGGCCAGGGCAACTCCACCAGGGCTTTCAGCGTCGCCTTGCTGCAGGGCAATATCCCGCAGGACGAGAAGTTCCAGGGCGGCACCGGCATTGCAACGGCGCTGCGCTGGTATGGCGAACAACTGAACAGCGCGAAAGCCTCGCTGGTGGTCGCGCCAGAGACCGCCATTCCCGTGCTGCTGCAGCAACTGCCGGACGGCTACTGGGCGGCGCTGAACGCCCGGTTTGCCCGCGGCCAGCAGGCGGCGTTGATCGGCGTGCCGCTGGGCAATGCCAATTCAGGGTATGCCAACTCGGTGATCGGCTTGAAGCCTGCTGCCGCAGCGGCCGAGCCCTACCGCTACGACAAATACCACCTGGTGCCGTTCGGCGAATTCGTACCGCCCGGCTTTCGCTGGTTCATCAACATGATGAACATCCCCCTGGGCGACTTCAGCCGGGGCGCCGTCGGCCAGGCTTCCTTCGAGTGGCAGGGTCAGCGCCTGGCGCCCAACATCTGCTACGAGGACCTCTTTGGCGAGGAGTTGGGCGCCCGGTTCACCGACCCGGCCCAGGCGCCGACGGTGTTCGTCAACCTTAGCAACATTGCGTGGTTTGGCAACACCGTGGCGATTGATCAGCACCTGCAGATCTCGCGCATGCGGGCACTGGAATTCAGCCGCCCGATGATCCGCGCCACCAACACCGGGGCCACAGCCATCATCAACCACCGGGGGCAGGTCACCGACATGCTGCCCCGGCACACCCGCGGCGTGCTGTCGGGCGATGTGGTGGGCCGCACCGGCATCACGCCATATGCGCAGTGGGTGTCGCGTTATGGCCTGTGGCCGTTCTGGGGTGTGTGCCTGGCGCTCGTCGGGCTGGCGCTGGTGTTTCGCCGGCGCTGACGGGGCTTGCGGGATGGCCCGGCGCGGGTCAGCACCCGCCGCGTAAAATCAAGGGTTTGGCCACGCCGGCTGGCGCGTAAGGTGCACCGCGGCCCGAAGGCCATCGCCCCAGCTTTTGCTTCACCTGGACGTTTCCCCGACTTTTTTATGCTCACCTTCCAGCAAATCATTCTCAAGCTGCAGTCCTATTGGGCTGACCAGGGCTGCGCGCTGCTGCAGCCCTACGACATGGAGGTCGGCGCCGGCACTTCACACACTGCTACGTTTTTGAGAGCGCTTGGCCCTGAGCCCTGGAAGGCCGCTTACGTGCAGCCCAGCCGCCGCCCGAAAGACGGCCGCTATGGTGAGAACCCCAACCGCCTGCAGCACTACTACCAGTACCAGGTGGTGCTCAAGCCGGCGCCGGCCAACATCCTGGAGCTCTACCTCGGTTCGCTCGAGGCTTTGGGCTTTGATCTGAAGAAAAACGACATCCGCTTCGTCGAAGACGACTGGGAGAACCCCACGCTGGGCGCCTGGGGCCTGGGCTGGGAGGTCTGGCTCAACGGCATGGAAGTCACGCAGTTCACCTACTTCCAGCAGGTCGGCGGCATCGACTGCAAGCCCGCGACCGGAGAAATCACCTATGGCCTGGAGCGTCTGGCCATGTACCTGCAGGGCGTGGACAACGTCTACAACCTGACGTGGACCGAGGGCCTCAGCTATGGCGACGTCTACAAGCAGAACGAGGTGGAGCAGTCCACCTACAACTTCGAGCACAGCGACGCTGATTTCCTGTTCACCGCTTTTACCGCGCATGAAAAGCAGGCCAGGCACCTGATCGAGGCGCAACTGGCCCTGCCGGCCTATGAGCAGGTGCTCAAGGCGGCGCACAGCTTCAACCTGCTGGATGCCCGCGGCGCCATCAGCGTCACCGAGCGTGCCGCCTACATCGGGCGCATCCGCAACCTGGCGCGTGCCGTGGCGCAAAGCTATTTTGAAAGCCGTGAACGCCTCGGTTTCCCGCTGGCACCGCGCGAATGGGTGGCGCAGATGACCCCGACCACGAAAAAGGCCGCCTGAGCGCCATGACCATGACGACCCAAAATCTTCTCGTTGAACTGTTTGTGGAAGAGCTGCCGCCCAAGGCGCTCAAAAAGCTCGGCGATGCATTTGCCGGCGTGCTGTTCGATCAACTCAAGGCGCAGGGGCTGGTGGCAGAAGGTGCCGTGCTCACTTCGTTTGCCTCCCCGCGCCGCCTGGCGGCGCACGTGACGGCCGTGGCTGCGCAGGCTGCCGACAAGGCTGTGTCGCAAAAACTGATGCCGGTCAGCGTGGGCCTGGACGCATCCGGCAATGCGACACCAGCGCTGCTGAAAAAGCTGCAGGCGCTGGGCGCTGACGCCTCGGCCGTGGCGGGCCTCAAGCGTGCGCCTGACGGCAAGGCCGAGGCGCTGTTCTACGACAGCCTGGTCAAGGGCGCGACGCTGGCCGACGGCCTGCAGAAAGCCTTGCTGGAAGCGATTGCCAAACTGCCTATCCCGAAGGTCATGACCTACCAGCTTGAAAGCGGTTGCGAACTGCCCGGCTGGAGCAGCGTGAGCTTTGTGCGGCCTGCGCACGGCCTGGTGGCCCTGCATGGCAGCACGGTGGTGCCGGTGGACGCGCTGGGCCTGAAGGCCGGCAACACCACCCATGGCCATCGCTTTGAGGCGGCGGTGGACCCGGTGGTGCTGAAAGACGCCGACAGCTACGCCGCCACGCTGAAAAATGATGGGGCGGTGATCGCCAGTTTTGCCGATCGCAAGGCCGAGATCGCGCGCCAGCTGGCTGCAGCTGCGGCGAAGGTGGGTGGCGGTGTGAAGCCCATCGAAGACGACGCGCTGCTGGACGAAGTGACGGCGCTGGTCGAGCGGCCCAATGTGCTCATCTGCGAGTTCGACAAACAGTTCCTCGATGTGCCGCAGGAGTGCCTGATTCTCACGATGAAGGCCAACCAGAAATACTTTCCGTTGCTCGATGCCGCTGGCAAGCTGACCCACCAATTCCTGGTGGTCAGCAACATCACACCTGACGATGCGAGCGCGGTGATTGGGGGCAACGAGCGTGTGGTGCGTCCGCGCCTGGCCGATGCCAAATTTTTCTTTGACCAGGACCGCAAGAAGACGCTCGCTTCGCGCGTGGCGGGCCTGGACAAGGTGGTGTATCACAACAAGCTGGGTACGCAGGGTCAGCGGGCGCAGCGGGTCAGCCGTATAGCTACTGAAATTGGCATGAGTTTAGCCATCGATGGTGACTCGACGCTCGCCATGCATGCGCAACGAGCGGCAATGCTTGCAAAATGCGACTTGATGACCGATATGGTTGGCGAATTCCCCGAACTGCAAGGCGTCATGGGCCGTTATTACGCAGTGAATGATGACTTGCCCTCGGACATTGCAGAGGCGATCGAAGACCACTACAAACCGCGCTTCGCGGGTGACGATTTACCTCGCAACATGGTCGGTCTAGTTGTGGCCTTGGCGGATAAGCTGGAAACGCTTATCGGCATGTTCGGTATCGGCAATCTACCAACTGGCGATAAGGATCCGTTTGCACTGCGACGACACGCTCTAGGTGTCATTAGGATGCTGACTGAGAAGGACTTGCCGCTTGGGCTGGATGAACTGCTGGACTTAGCTTTTGATCTCATGAAGCGAGTGGAAGCCAGTGGCCCATTGCCAAGTCAGCCCGTGAAGAATTCTTTTGCGGGGAGTATTCTCTTCAGCTTAGAGCCCAACACTACGGCTCTCTTAGCTGACTTCATCTATGACCGCTTGGCAGGCTCGCTCCGCGAGCAGGGCTACAGCGCGCAGGAAGTCGACGCCGTGCTGGCGCTGCGCCCGCAGCGTCTGGGCGATGTGGCCAAACGCCTCGCTGCGGTGCGTACCTTTGCCGCTCTGCCCGAGGCGCCCGCGCTGGCCGCCGCCAACAAACGCGTCGGCAACATTCTGAAGAAGGCCGAAGGGACTGTCGAGGCACACATCCAGCCTGAGCTGTTGCAGGAAGCCGCCGAGAAATCCCTGGCCGAAGCGCTGAAGACGGTTGCTCCGCAAGCTGAAGCCGCGTTTGCCACAGGCGATTACACCGCGTCGCTGCAGGCACTGGCAGCCCTCAAGGCGCCGGTCGATGCCTTCTTTGACGGCGTGATGGTCAATGCCGAAGACCCGGCGCTCAAGGCCAACCGGCTTGGCTTGCTGGCGACGCTGCACGTTGCGATGAACCGAGTGGCGGACCTGTCCAAGCTCGCAACCTGATCGAATCCATGAAACTCGTCATCCTCGACCGCGACGGCACCATCAACAGCGACAGCGACGATTTCGTCAAGTCGCCCGACGAGTGGCTTCCGCTGCCCGGCGCGCTGGAGGCGATTGCGCGTCTCAACCATGCCGGCTGGCGCGTGGTGATCGCGTCCAACCAGTCGGGCCTGGGCCGCGGCCTGTTCGATGTGGCCTCGCTCAACGCCATCCACGCCAAAATGCACAAGATGCTGGCGGCCGCCGGTGGGCGCATCGACGCCATTTTTTACTGCCCGCACAGCCCCGAGGAAAGCTGCACCTGCCGCAAGCCCTTGCCAGGCCTGTTCGAGCAGATCGGTGCGCGCATGGGCGTGCCGCTCAAGGGTGTGCCCACGGCGGGCGACTCCCTGCGCGACCTGCACGCCGGCGTGGCTGCCGGGTGTGAGCCTCACCTGGTGCTGACCGGCAAATCAGCCCACCACAACGGCGGCACGCGTCCCGAGGGCTTGCCTGAAGGCACGGTGCTGCATGCCGACCTGTCGGCCTTCGCCGATTTTCTGCTCGAGCGCAGCGTGCCGCCGCCGCCAGCCTGAGAACCTCACCGACCATGCCTTTCATCCGCTCCGTTCTGCACCTGCTCTGGATGGCCGTCACGGTGATCCCGTGGGCTGTTTTTGTCATCATTGCCTCGCTGTTCGTCAGCAGCACCACCATGTACTGGATGTGCGCCGGCTGGCTGCGCCTGGCGGTCACCGGCGGCACCGTGATCCTGGGCATCCACAACCGCGTCACCGGCATGGAAAACCTGCCCACCGGCAAGACCAGTGCTGCCGTCCTGCTGCTCAAGCACCAGAGCACCTGGGAAACCTTCAGCATGCCCACCCTGATGCCGCATCCGCTGGCCTATGTGTTCAAGAAAGAGCTCCTCTACGTGCCCTTCTTCGGCTGGGCCATGGCCCGCATGGACATGATCCACATCGACCGCAGCCAGCGTGCGCAGGCCTTCAACAAGGTGGTGGCGCAGGGCAAGCGCCTGATGGCGCAGGGCACCTGGGTCATCATGTTCCCCGAGGGCACGCGCATTCCGCGCGGGCAGAAGGGCACCTACAAATCCGGCGGCACCCGGCTGGCGATTGAAACCGGTGCGCCGGTGATTCCGATTGCCGTCACCTCGGCCAAATGCTGGCCGCGCAAGGCCTTCATCAAGAAGCCGGGCATTGTGGACATTTCCATCGGCAAGCCCATCGACAGCGCGGGCCGCAAGCCAGACGAGTTGATGCGCGAGGTCGAGGCCTGGATTGAAGCCGAGATGCGGCGGCTGGATCCGGAAGCCTACCCCGACACCGGCACACCCGCGGCCCGGGTGTGAATGCGGCATCCCGCTAAACTGGCGTGATGCAGCGGCTTCTTCAGTTCACCCTGGACCTGTTCGGTCCGGAGCCGTCCGAGGCGGGGCCGAAGCCGCGCCAGCAGCCGTCGCCTGCTGCGATCGGCCTGCCTGAGGCGCCCGCCCTCCCGACACAAACCCTGCAGGAGGCCTTGGCGCCCGCGACCTTCCGCCATCCCCGCGCGAGCCGCGAAGCGCTGCTGGACGGCGTGGCCGTGGCCTACGAATTTCGCCGCAGCAAGCGCCGCACCATTGGCTTTTCCGTCGGGGCCGATGGCATGACGGTGAGCGCCCCCAAATGGGTGCCGCTGTACGAAGTCGACAAGGCGGTGGCCGAGAAGTCCCGCTGGATTCTGGACAAGCTCCAGGAAACACGGGCGCGCCATGAACGGCTGGAGTCCGGCCGCATCGAGTGGAAGGACGGCGCCACGCTGCCCTTTCTCGGCGAGCCGGTGGTGGTGGTGATCGACCCGCGCCACGCGTTCGGCGGGGTGGGCGCCGAGCTCCAGGTCGGCGAGCCGGGCCTGCACACCGGCACGCTGCCGGGTGTGGCGCACCGGACCCTGCACGTGGGCCTGCCCCACCACGCCTCGGCCGAGCAGCTGCGCGATGCGGTGCAGGCCTGGCTGATGCGCCAGGCCAAGCGCATCTTCACCGAGCGCCTGAACCACTTTGCGCCGCAGCTGGGCGTGCAATGGCGTAAGCTGAGCCTGTCGAGCGCCGGCACCCGCTGGGGCAGCGCCAGTGCGGACGGCTCGATACGCCTCAATTGGCGTCTGGTGCATTTCCGCATGTCGGTCATTGACTATGTCGTGGTGCATGAACTGAGTCATTTGCGCGTGATGGACCACAGCCCCCGCTTCTGGGACACGGTCCGGGCGGTGGTGCCGGATTACGCCGAACTGCGTGGCCAGCTCAAGGATGAGGGCATTCCGCGCTGGTGAGGTCAACAATGCCTGTCGTCAATGTTGCCAATCCCCTTGCAGGACGGGCGACTAGGGGTCATCATTGGGAAAACAGCGGAAGATGTGATTTTTTGGGAGAGATCGTCCGGGAATAGCTTGCCGCGCTGCTCAAACCCCACCAAACTGGGCGGCAAGTTACTAAAATTACGAATTGTGACAATCGGGCTCCAAAGGACACCTCATGAATGACAAGCTGATATTGGTCGTTGAAGACAATCCCGACCACCTGGAACTCACGGTGCTGACCCTGGAAGAGCAGGGTATGGATGCGGAGATTGCGGTGGCACGTGATGGCGCCGAGGCGCTCGATTACCTGTTCGGCCAGGGTGCACACGCCGGCCGGGACACCCACAAGCAGCCGTCCCTGATCCTGCTCGACATGAAACTGCCCAAGCTGTCCGGCCTGGATGTGCTGCGCAGCGTGCGCAGCAACCCGCTGACCGCGCTGGTGCCGGTGGTGATGCTCACCTCGTCGAGCGAGCTGTCGGACATGACGGCCTGTTACAAGAGCGGCGCCAACGGTTTTGTCCGCAAACCGGTCGATTTCGGAGATTTCACGGAAAAACTCAGCCGGCTGCAAGCCTTCTGGCTGGACGTCAACGAGTCCCTGGCCACTGCTTGATCCTTGGCCATTTGTCGGCGCTTCGCCCGTCACCGGGTTGTGCGCGCCGCTCTGACCGTCTGACTGCATGAATTTCCAGGGCACCCTTCGCCAAAGGCTGGTGGTGCTGGTCATCGCGGCCTTGTTGCCGGTGTTCGGCCTGACCATCGTCAAGGCCTGGTTCACCGCCGAGGCGGCCATCCAGCGGGAAACCGACAAGCTGCAGTTCTCCGTGTCGCTCGTCGCGGCCACCCAGGACCAGGTGGTGCAGACCGCTCACCAGATGTTGCTGGCCATTGCCAGGGCTCCCGGCCTGCTGGAGGGGCGGCCCGCGGAATGTCATCGCTATCTCAAGACGCTGACCGATGACCTTCCCCTGTTCGCCAACCTCGGCCTGATCGGGCTGGACGGCGGCTTTCGCTGCCATGGCCTCGGCCGGCTGGAGATTCCCAATGCCGGTGACCGCAGCTTCTTCAAGCGGGCGCTGGCCGAAGGGGGTTTCGTGGCCGACGGCTATTACATCGGTCGTGCCACCGGCAAACCCAACGTCACGTTCGCGATGCCTGTGCTCACGGCTGCGCGCGAATCCAGGGCCGTCGCCTTTGCCGCGCTGGATCTCGAGCGGTTGGCGAAGATGGCTGCTGCCGTCAAGGTGCCCGAGGGCGCTCACCTCCTGATCACGGACCGCGCGGGCACGGTGCTGGTGGCCTCCGCCGGCGCTGCTGCCGTGATCGGGCAGGCTGTTCCTGGCGCTGAACTGCAGCAGCGCGTCAAGCGCATGCGTTCCGGCGTACTGGAAGCCGCGGACCCGGCCGGCGAGCCCCGCATTTATGCGTATGCACCCAGCGGACGACTGGAGGATTCGCCCTTCTTCGTGGTGTTGAGCGTGGACCGCGACCGGGTGGTGACGCCCGTGCGCAAACAACTGGCGATCGAGCTCATTGCCCTGGCGCTGGTGGCCTTGCTCGGGGGCGCGCTGGCCTGGTTTGTCGGCGGCCGGGCGATTGTGCGGCCGGCGCGCGACATCCTGCGCACGGCGGAGCGCCTGCAGGCCGGGCACCTCGAGGAGCGCGTCGCTGAGGGGACTTCCCGCCTGCCCGACGAGTTCGGCCAGATGGCTGGCGGGTTCAACCTCATGGCCCAGTCGTTGCAGGAGCGCGAGCAGGCGCTGGACCGTGAACTGGAAAAAAACCGCAAGGGCTACGCCATGCTGACGCTCACCGTCAACAGCATGCAGGAGGGCATGATTGCGGTGGACATCTCGGGCCGCCTGCTGACGATCAACGAGGCCGCCACACAGATCTTTTCTGCCGCCGAAGGCGACAACATCCTCAGCGCGCATTGGGCGACCGAGCAGGGTTTTTACATTCCCGGCACCGACACCCGGTTTCGCCCCGAGGACCTGCCGCTCGCGCGGGCCCTGCGTGGCGAGAGCGGCGGCCCGGAATACGTGTTCATCCGCAACGAGCGCCGGCCGGACGGTTGCCTGCTGAGCTGCTACTTCAGTCCCATGCGCGACGGCGATGACATCGTGGGCGTGCTGACGGTGTTTGCCGACATCAGCCACATGGACCGCCTGCAGCGGGAGCAGGCCGAGGGCTTTTCCCGCCTGCGCGAAACCCAGCGCAAGCTGATCGACGCCCAGCGGCTGGCCCGCCTCGGCATCTGGGAATACGACATCAAGGGCAACAGCCTGTGGGTCTCCGAGGAGGTCAACGAACTGTTCGGTGTGGTGCCCGGCACCTTCGAGAAAAGCGTGCAGGCCTATCGCGACTTCATGCATCCCGACGACCGGGTCCGCTATCTCGCCCTGCGCGAGGAGGCTTTCGCCAGGGGTGCGCCGCTTGAGTTTGAGTACCGCATCGTGACAGGCAGCGGGCAGGCGCGCTGGATCCACCAGTTTGACCGGCTCCATCTGGATGAAGACGGGCAGCCGCAGTACCGTATCGGTATCGTTCAGGAGATCACCGAGCGCAAGCGCTCCGAACTGGTGATCGCCCGCAGCACCGAACTGCTGCGCGAAACCGGCGCGCTGGCCAAGGTCGGCGGCTGGGAACTGAGCGTTGAGGACTACCGTGTTTACTGGTCGGAAGAGCTGCTCGCCATTTTTGAAGTCCCCGCACTGACGGATCTGAGCTTTCGCGAAGGGATCGAGTTTTACGCTCCCAGCGCGCGCGATGCCATCCGTGAGGCGGTGCGCGCGGCCATCCAGTACGGCACGCCGTGGGACCTGGACCTGCCCATGGTCACGGCCAGCAAGCGGGCGCTGTGGATACGCAGCCAGGGGCGTGCGGTGTACGAGGGGCGCAAGGTTGTCCGCCTGCTGGGCGCCGTTCAGGACATCACCCAGGAATATGCATCGCGTGAGCGCATGCGCTTGCTGGAGCACAGCGTGTCCCGCCTGAATGACATCGTGCTGATCACCGAGGCCGAGCCCCTGAATGACCCGGATGGCCCGCGCATCGTCTATGTCAATGATGCGTTCGAGCGCCGCACCGGCTACACACGCGAAGAAGTGCTGGGCAAGACGCCGCGGATTCTTCAGGGCCCCAAGACCCAGCGCGACGAACTGGCCCGCATCGGCGCTGCCTTGCGCAAGTGGGAGCCGGTGCGTACTGAGCTCATCAACTACACCAAGAGTGGCCAGGAGTTCTGGCTGGAACTCGACATTGTTCCTCTGGCCAACCCCTCTGGATGGTTCACCCACTGGGTGGCGGTGGAGCGTGACATCACGCCCCGCAAGCGGGCGGAGCAGGCCGCGCAGGAACACCTCTTCATGTTGCAGCGGGCGGCTGATGCCGCACAGGTCATCACCTCCCACCGCACCCTGGCCGGTGCGATGCAGGAGGTGGCGGAACAGGCCCGCGGTGTCATCGGCGTGCACAAGGCCGTGGTGACGGTGCCGGGCAGTGATACCCACTCGCAGTCCATCAATGCGGTGTCGCTGTCTGAAAAGTACGCGGCGCAATACCCGCCCGGCAGCAGCGTGGCCGAAGGCTTTGATGCGGGCCTCTCGGATGACCGGCGGCCGGTGCTGTTGACCCAGGCCGAGCTGGAGTCGCATCCGCGTTGGCGGGCGCTGGGCAAACAGGCGACCGGCCTGCGCGGCTGGCTGTCCGTGCCGCTGTTCGGGTCCGATGGCGCGATCCGCGGCCTGCTGCAGATGACCGACAAGTACGAGGGCGACTTCACGCTGCAGGACCAGTATGTCGCGGTGGAACTGGCCCACCTGGCCGCCAGCGCCATCGAGAACGCCCGGCTGCTGCATGAAATCGGCCAGCTCAATGTGGGGCTGGAACAGAAGGTGGCCGAGCGCACCAGCGCCCTGTCGCGCCAGGAGGCCTTGTTCCGCGCGCTGGCCGAGCAGGCACCCCAGACGGTGTGGACCTCCGATGCCGATGGCGGCCTGACCTACGTCAACCCGGCGTGGTGCCGTATCGTGGGCGGACAGCCGGCAGACTGGCTGGGTTACCGCTGGCTGGCGGTGATTCACCCGGAGGACAGGGCGGTCATCCACACCAACTGGCGTGCCTCGGCGGCCAGTCAATCGCAGTTTCTCGGCGTGCGCCGCGTGCTGGGCGCCGACGGCAGCTACCACACCATGTCCTACCGCGCCTCCCCGGTGGTGAACGAGCAGGGCGAGATCGATTTCTGGGTCGGGATCGATGCCGACATCTCCGAGATGAAGGCCATCGAGACGGCGCTGCGGGTCTCCAACCAGGAGCTGGAGGCGTTCTCGTATTCGGTCTCGCACGACCTGCGTTCACCGCTCAATACCATCGACGGCTTCAGCCGCCTGCTCGGCAAGCAGGTGGAGAGCCTGAACAACCCCAAGATACAGCACTACCTGTCACGCATCCAGAGCGCTGCCGCCCAGATGGGCCAGTTGATCGACGATCTGCTGGCGCTCGCCCAGGTGAACCGGATCGACCTCCGGCCCGAGATGGTGAACATGACGGTGCTGGCGCGCCACATCCTGGAAGGGCGCCGTGTGCACCAGCCCGAACGCCAGGTCGTCGAGCACATCGAGGACGGACTGGAGGCATTCGGCGATATTCGCCTGATCCGCGTGGTGCTGGAGAACCTGCTGGGCAACGCCTGGAAGTTCACCTCCCAGCAGGAGAAGGCACACATCCATTTCGGGCGGACGCTGGATGCGGCCGGGCAAGCGGTTTTCTTTGTCCGCGACAACGGCGCAGGGTTTGATCTGGCGTATGTCGACAAGCTTTTCAAACCCTTCCAGCGCCTGCATGCCGCCACGGAGTTCCCGGGCACCGGGATCGGCCTGGCAACCGTCAGCCGCGTGATCGAGCGCCATGCGGGCCGGGTCTGGGCAGAGGCCGCGCCGGACCAGGGCGCCTGTTTCTATTTCACCCTGCCCAACACCACCCTGGTGGCCATCGCATGATGCGTCAGCGTGTCAGCGGCCATGGTGTTTCCTTGCTTTACGCCCTTCGCGTAGCGGACTATATTGAGGAAAGTGATGAAAACAGAGAATCTGATTCCCAGGGAGCTGCCGCATGACTGCTGATACCAAAACCCCGGAGACATCGGCTCCGCCGGACGATTTTTCCAGCACCGACTATTGCGGCACGACCTATGCTGCCAAGCTCATGGGGCTGTCGGTCGCAACCGTGCAGACGCTGGTTGAAAAGGGCGAGATCGAGGCCTGGAAGACGCTGGGAGGCCATCGCCGCATTTCCCTCAAGGCCATCAACGCCTACCTCGCCAAGAACGGCCCGCAGTTGGCCCGCAGCGGCCTGGATCCCAAGCACCGGCTGCGCGTTCTGATCGTCGAGGACGAGGAAGATGCGATCGAGCTCTACCGCTGCCAGTTTGAATCCTGGGACCTGCCGCTGGACTGCACCTGGATGCCCTCGGCCATGGATGCGCTGATGGACATCGCCACGCTGCGACCCGATCTGCTGGTGACGGACCTCTCCATGCCCGGCCTCGACGGCATCGAGATGCTCAAGGCGCTCAAGCGCAACCAGCAGCTGGCCGACATGCAGATCATGGTGGTGAGCGGCCTGGCCATTGAAGCCATCGAGGAACGCGGCGGCCTGCCGCCCCATGCCCAGCATGTGCCCAAGCCGGTCAACTTCGACTGGCTGCATGGCTACGTGACGGCGCTGGTCAATGCCAAGGTGAAGTGGCGTTAGGCCGCAGCTGCGAAAGCCTTGATGTGAGTTGCCACCCGGGCCATCCATGAACAAGCTCGCCAAAAAATGGTGGGCGGAGCTGCAGCGCAGGAGGCCCCCTGTATCTCTTGGGACGGAGCCGCACAGCGGCGGGCTGCGGGGGCCCAGCTCGGTGTCTCCTTCCGGCGGCCGCGCCTGGTGGCCCATGGACGCGGAGCGCGACGGCCTGGTGCAGGTCGACGACCTTGGCCAGATCATCGAAGCCAACACCCTGGCGATCCGTCTGCTGCATTGCCCGGTGTCCGACGTCGTGGGCCGCGAGTTCTGGCAGATCGTTCCGGACCAGATTGCGGAGCAGTTCCAGGGCGCCACCAGCAAGGCGCTGGACAACTCCGCGCGCCATTCCTTTGTGGCCAATGACGCGCTGGCCGACAGCTGGGTGCAGTACACCTTCCGGCGCCAGGGCGCCGGCTACAGCGTCACCCTGCGGGATGTTGCCTCCACGCAGACGCTGCTGCTGCTGCTCCGGAGCAGCGAGCGCTTCAACGAACTGCTGTTTGAAGCCAACCCCAACGCGATGTGGATCTTCGACGCTGAGTCCCGCTCCATCCTCACGGTGAACCAGGCTGCTGTCGATTTTTACGGCATTTCCCGCAAGAAATTCCTCACCCTCGAGATGGGTGCGCTGTTCCCGGATGGCGAGGGCGCAGCCCTGCAGAACTCCCTGCACCTGGGGCAACCCGGTGGCGACGTGCCGCCGCACCTGCGCCTGTGCAAGCAGCGCAAGGCCGACGGCGAGGTGGTGCTGGCCGAACTCGCCTGGGGCCGTGTGGACTGGAGCGGCCACCAGGCGGTGCTGGTGAGCCTGGCCGACGTGATGGAGCGGCACCTGGCCGAGGCCGCGCTGCGGCGCACCAACGACCGCCTGGAGCAGGAACTGGCCGAGCGGGACGAGCAGCTCAAAAGCGCCATGCGCGACCTGGCCGCCTTCACGGAAGCCGTCTCCAACGACCTGCTCGGTTCGCTGCACGTCGCCAACGGTTTTGCCGCGACGCTGGCCGAAAAGTATGCGCAGGTGCTGGACGCGCAGGGCCGGCGTTATGTCGGCCGTATCCAGGCCAGCACGCGCCAGGTGGCCGGCATGGTGGAAGACCTGCGCATCTTCATCCAGATTCCCCAGCAGGCCATGCACCCCGAGATGTTGGACCTGGGGCCGCTGTGCCAGGGCATGGCCAATGATTTCCGCAAGCACGACCCCGACCGCGTGGTGACCTTCGAGATCGACGCCGGCCTGCAGATCCATGGCGACAAGCGGCTGGTCTCGCTGGCGCTGACCTGCCTGCTGCGCAACGCCTGGAAATTCACCTCCCGCCGGGAGGAGGCCTGGATCAAGGTCGGTGTGCAGGCCGGCAAGGAGCCGGGCGAAGCCGTGCTGTATGTGTCCGACAACGGCGCCGGTTTTGACGCCGCCTATGCCGACCGCCTGTTCCTGCCGTTCCAGCGCCTGCACTCGTCGGCCGAGTTTCCGGGCAATGGCCTGGGGCTGGCCATCGTCAAGCGCGTGGCCGAGCGGCATGGCGGCTCGGTGTGGGCCGCGACCTCGCCCCAGGCCGGCACCAGTTTCTTCATGGCCCTGCCGGACAGCCCGGCGATGAAGGAGGCGCAGGCGACGCAGGCCCTGCAGGAGATCATCGATGTCGATGACGATCCAGACCGTACCCAGCCAGCCCCGCTCAGCGAGTGACAGCCGCCGCGCGGCAGGCGGCTACACCGCGCTGAAGCGGTAGATGCCGCCCGCGGCCAGGTGCCGCTGCAGCCGACCGTCCAGCCACAGCAGATGCAGGTGGGCAATGGCTTCCCCCATGGCGAAAGTGGTCTGGTGCAGGTCCAGCGGGCGCCGGAACATCACCGGCAGGATATCGGCGGCGCTGCAGGGCTGCGCCGTGCAGGCCTGCATCACTTCCGCCAGCCGGTCCCGGTGGTGGTCGTGCAGCTGCCGGATGCGGGTGTGCAAGCCCTTGAACGGTTTGCCATGTGAGGGCAGCACCAGCGTGCCTTCCGGCAGCGGCAGGAACTTGTCGATGGAGGCGAGAAACTGCGCCAGCGCGTTCGCCTCCGGCTCCTGCTCGTACACGCTCACATTGGTGGAAATCCGCGGCAGCACCATGTCGCCACTGATCAGCACGCCTGCCTCGGCCGAATGCAGCGCGAGGTGTTCCGGCGCATGGCCCTGGCCGCTGATGCAGCGCCACGCCCGCCCGCCTATGGTGAGGATCGAACCCTCCATGATGCGGCAGTAGCTGGCCGGCACGTCCGGCACCAGGTTGGCGTAATAGCCGGTGCGCGCGCGGATTTTCTCCACCGACTCCGGATCGGTGAGGCCATGCGCCGCAAAGAAATGCGCGGCCGCCTCACCACCAAAACCGGTAGTGCTCTGCGAGCCGAGCCGGGCCGAGAGGTAATCCGTGGCGCTGATCCAGAGCCGGCACACATGGGCGGCGGTGGTCCAGCGTTCGCACAGCCAGTGCGCCAGCCCGATGTGGTCGGGGTGCATGTGGGTCACCACCACGCGCAGGATGGGCAGGCCCTCCAGCGCGTGGGCAAACACCGTTTCCCACTGCGCCTTCGACTCGGGCCGGCTGATGCAGCAGTCCACCACCGTCCAACCCTGCAGCGTCTCGCCGGGGGTGGTCTGGCTCGGCATCTCGTCGCGCAGCAGCCAGAGGTTGATGTGGTCCAGCGCAAAGGGCAGCGCCATGCGGATCCACTTCACGCCGGGGGCGACATCCATCGCTGCACCGGGTTCCGGCAGCACATCGCCCAGCGGGTAGTGGAGTTGTTGCTCAAGCAGGTTCATGGCATATTCACGGTATATTTGACGTTTACGTAAACGTCATGTTGACCCATTGTAGGGATGGCGCCCGCCGCCTGCTGCCGCCCCCGTTCCCTTTTCTGTTGCTTGCGTTCCCGACCCACCACCATGGCCACCACCTACACCATCAGCGATCTGGCAAAAGAGTTTGACCTGACCACGCGCGCCATGCGGTTTTATGAAGACATGGGCCTGCTGCAGCCCAAGCGCGAAGGCCCGGGCGGCCGCAACCGCGTGTACACCGCGCGCGACCGTACCCGGCTCAAGCTCACGCTGCGTGCCAAGCGCCTGGGGCTGTCGCTGGTGGAGGCCAAGGAAATCATCGACTCCTACGACAGCCCGCGCGACACCGCGCCACAGCTCAAGAAGTTTCTCGCCATCCTGACCGACCACCGCAAGAAGCTCGAAGCGCAGATGCTGGACCTGCAGGCCAACCTGGATGAAATCCGCACCCACGAAAAGGAAGCCAGGACCCTGCTGGCACGGACTGAAAAGTCAAAATAGGCCATAATCCAGACTTGACGTTTACGTAAACGTCAACTTCGCAGGTGTCCATGGCTGAGCACCCTCAGGCCCGCCGCCGACACCGCCCCATTTGTTTTGTGCACGACCCGGAAGCCCGACATGGACGCCACTGTTACGCCATCTGCCACCGAGCTGTTCCAGCGCATCGAAACCAGTTTTCTGCGCCAGGGCCTGATGCAGCACCTGGGCGCCCGGTTGCTGCGGGTGGAGCCCGGCCTGTGCGAGATTGCCCTGCCGTATTCGGAGCGCGTGACGCAGCAGCAGGGCGGTTTCCACGGCGGCGCCATGGGCGCGCTGGCCGACATCGCCGGCGGCTACGCAGCCCTGACGGTGGTACCGGCTGATTCCGAAGTCACCACGGTGGAATACAAGATCAACTTCATGGCCGCTTTCCAGGGCGGCGAGCTGCGCGCCATCGGCCGCGTGGCCAAGGCAGGCAAGCGCATTGTGGTGACCACCGCCGAAGTGCGCCACGTGAGCGCCCAGGGCAAGGAAAGCGCCTGCGCGCTGATGCAGCAAACCCTGGTGCCGGTGCCCAAGACATATTGACCTGTTGACCATTTTCCCTGGCGCCATGCGCGCAGGGGAACAGAGAAGGAACCATCATGACCAACCTGCCAGGCCTCAACTTCCAGCTCGGTGAAGACATCGACGCACTGCGGGACGCGGTGCGCGAATTTGCCCAGAGCGAAATCGCTCCGCGCGCTGCCGGACTCGACCGCGACGACCAGTTCCCCATGGACCTGTGGCAGAAAATGGGCGCGCTCGGCGTGCTCGGCATCACCGTCAGCGAAGAATATGGCGGCGCCAACATGGGCTACCTGGCGCACATGGTCGCGATGGAAGAAATCTCCCGCGCCAGCGCCTCGGTGGGTCTGTCCTACGGCGCGCACAGCAACCTGTGCGTGAACCAGATCAAGCGCAACGGCACCGACGCGCAGCGCGCCAAATACCTGCCCCAACTCATCACTGGCGAACACGTGGGCGCCCTCGCCATGAGCGAGCCAGGTGCCGGCAGCGACGTCATCAGCATGAAGCTCAAGGCCGAAGACAAGGGCGGCTACTATGTCCTCAACGGCAGCAAGATGTGGATCACCAATGGCCCGGACGCCGACACGCTGGTGGTTTACGCGAAAACGGAGCCCGAGCTGGGCGCGCGCGGCGTGACCGCTTTCCTCATCGAAAAAGGCATGAAGGGCTTTTCCGTTGCGCAAAAGCTCGACAAGCTCGGCATGCGAGGCAGCCACACCGGCGAGCTGGTCTTTCACAACGTTGAAGTGCCCGCCAGCCAGATCCTGGGTGGCCTGAACAGCGGCGCCAAGGTGCTGATGAGCGGCCTCGACTACGAGCGCGCCGTGCTCACCGGCGGGCCGCTGGGCATCATGCAGGCCGTGATGGACAACGTCGTGCCCTACATCCACGACCGCAAGCAGTTCGGTCAGAGCATCGGCGAGTTCCAGCTCATCCAGGGCAAGGTCGCCGACATGTACACCGTGCTGCAGGCTGGCCGCAGCTTTGCCTACACCGTCGCCAAGAACCTCGACATGCTGGGCACCGACCACGTGCGCCAGGTGCGCAAGGACTGCGCCAGCGTCATCCTCTGGTGCGCCGAAAAGGCCACCTGGATGGCGGGCGAGGGCGTGCAGATCTTCGGCGGCAACGGCTACATCAACGACTACCCGCTGGGCCGCCTCTGGCGCGACGCCAAACTCTATGAAATCGGCGCCGGCACCAGCGAAATCCGCCGTATGCTGATCGGCCGCGAGCTGTTCGCGGAAACCATGTGAGTACACCTTCACCCTTGACGAAACCCCAAAGCCTGCGAGCCATCCACCAACACGCGACAATCACGCCATGACACCTTCAATCAACGACCTCTTCAGTCACAACCGTGCCTGGGCCGCCCAGATGGAAGCCGAGCGCCCGGGCTTTTTCACCAGCCTCGTCAAGCAGCAGACACCCAAGTACATGTGGATCGGCTGCTCCGACAGCCGCGTGCCGGCCAACCAGATCACCGGCCTGGAGCCGGGCGAGGTGTTCGTGCACCGCAACGTGGCCAACATCGTCGTCCACTCGGACCTCAATGCGCTGTCGGCCATTCAGTTCGCGGTGGACATGCTCAAGGTCGAGCACATCATGGTGGTGGGCCACTATGGTTGCGGTGGTGTGCAGGCGGCGTTGAACGGCACACGCATAGGCTTGGCAGACAACTGGATACGCCACATTCAGGACGTGCGGCATCGTCATCGCCAGTTGCTCGACAGCCTGCCCGACGCCGTGCGCGCCAATGCCTTGTGCGACCTCAATGTGATCGAGCAGGTGGTCAATGTCTGCGTCAGCACCGTGATGGTCGACGCCTGGGCGAAGGGCCAGAAGGTCAGCATTCACGGTTGGGCCTTCGGTGTGCATGATGGCCTGCTGCAGGACCTGCAGGTGACTATTTCCAACCCCGCAGAACTGGACGCGCTTTACCGCGTTGCGGTTGACCGCGTCTGGGACATGTGGAACGCCAGCAGCGGCGGCACACAGCAGGCCTTGGCCTAGGCATGTTTCCCCAGCGCCTGGATTCGAGCATTGCCTACGACATCGCCAAGGCGATGCGGGACGGCTTCAACCGGCACTACCAGCTCTTTCGCACCGAGTCCGCGCGCGCCAAGCACCGCTTTGAAACCGCCGACTGGCATGGCCAGCAGCGCGCCCAGCGCGAGCGCATCGAGTTCTACGACTTGCGGGTGCGCGAGGCCTCCACGCGGCTGGAGCGTGAGTTCAAGGCCGGTGAGCAGACCATGGACGTGTGGCACCAGGTCAAGCTGCATTACATCGGCCTGCTGGTCAACCACCACCAGCCGGAGCTGGCCGAGACCTTCTTCAACTCGGTCACCACCAAGATCCTGCACCGCAGTTACTTCCAGAACGACTTCATTTTCGTGCGGCCCGCCGTCAGCACCGAGTACATCGAGAATGAGGAACCCACCGCCGAGCCGACCTACCGCTCCTACTACCCCACGCGGGGCAGCATGCACGAGACGGTGGTGAGCCTGGTGCAGGACTTCGACCTGCGGCTCGAGTTCGAAGACCTGCCGCGCGACGCCCGCTATGTGGTGGACGCCATGCGCGGCCGCTTCGATGACGTGAAGCTGCGCGCCAACTTCCAGATCCAGGTGCTCTCCAGCCTGTTCTTCCGCAACAAGGGCGCCTACATCGTCGGCAAGATCATCAACGGCTTCAACGAAGTGCCGTTTGCGCTGCCAGTGCTCCATGGAAAGCACGGCAAGCTCGTGATCGACGCCGCGTTGTTTGGCGAAGACGACCTGCTCATCCTCTTCAGCTTTGCGCGCGCCTACTTCATGGTGGACATGGGCATTCCGTCGGCCTATGTGCAGTTCCTGCGCAGCATGATGCCGCGCATGCCGCGCGCCGAGATCTACAACGCGCTGGGCCTGGCCAAGCAGGGCAAGACGCTGTTCTACCGCGACTTCCTCTACCACCTGCGCCACAGCACCGACAAGTTCCGCATCGCGCCCGGCATCAAGGGCATGGTCATGCTGGTGTTCGACCTGCCCTCGTTTCCCTATGTGTTCAAGGTCATCAAGGACTACTACCCGCCGCAGAAAGACACCACGCGCGAGCAGATCAAGGGCAAGTACCTGCTGGTCAAGCAGCACGACCGCGTCGGACGCATGGCCGACACCCAGGAGTACAGCGAAGTCGCCTTCCCGCGCGAGCGCTTCGACGACGAGCTGATCGCCGAGATCGAGAAGTTCGCGCCCAGCCAGCTGGAGATCAGCGACCGCGATGGCGACGGCAATGTCGAGGTCATCATCAAGCATGTGTACATCGAGCGGCGCATGATCCCGCTCAACATCTACCTGCAGGAAGCCTTCGACACCGGCGTGCAGGAGGCAGCTGCGCGGGAGCAGATCGAGCGCGCGGTGGTCGAATACGGCAACGCCATCAAGGACCTGGTGGCCGCCAATATCTTCCCCGGCGACATGCTGTGGAAGAACTTCGGCATCACCCGTCACGGCAAGGTCGTGTTCTACGACTACGACGAGATCGAATACATCACCGACTGCAACTTCCGCCATGTCCCCGTGGCGCGCAATGAAGAAGACGAGATGAGCGGGGAGGTCTGGTACTCCGTCGGCCCCAAGGACGTGTTCCCCGAAACCTTCGGCCCCTTCCTGCTCGGCAACACCGCCGTGAAGGAGGTGTTCATGAAACACCACGCCGACCTGCTCGACGCCAGCTTCTGGAAGAGCCACCAGGAGCGCATCCGCGCCGGCCATGTGCACGACGTGTTTCCGTATGAACGCAGCCGGCGCTTTGCCGCCAAACATTCCGGGGAGACCATGCAGTGACATCCATACTTCAGGCTGCACGCCTGCTGGTTCGTGCATGGCTGGCGGCAGGCCTGATGGCCGCTGCCGGCTGGAGCGGCGCACAAACCGCCGAGGTGGTGGACCTGCCCACGCGCCCCGGCGTCACGCAACGCATGCTGCTGCTCACGCCCACGGGTCCGGCCCATGCGGCCGTGGTGCTGCTCGCCGGGGGGCATGGCGGCCTGCAGATTGCTGCCGATGGCTCCATCGCCTGGGGCGAGGGCAACTTCACGATCCGCACACGCCAGCAGTTTGCAGAACTGGGAATGGTGGCTGCAGTGGTCGACGCGCCATCGGATCGCCAAAACCCTCCGTACCTGAGCGGCTTCCGCCAGACGCCAGAACATGCACAGGACCTGCAGGCCGTGATTGCCGAGCTGCACAAGCGCACCGGCAAACCGGTGGTGCTGGTCGGCACCAGCCGTGGCACGCAGTCGGCGGCCTGGGCCGCACTGCAACTGCGCACGGCCGAGGCCTCCCAGCGCCCGGATGGCCTGGTGCTCACCTCCACCATCCTCACCGACCGGCAGACCCGCGCCGTGCCGCAAATGCCGCTGGAGCAGCTCACGCTGCCCGTGCTGGTGAGCCACCATGAGCAGGATGGCTGCCAGCTTTGCAGCTTCAGCGACATTCCAGCCATGACCGCGAAGATCAAGGCACCGCTCAAGGTGTTGAGCTACCAGGGCGGCAAGAACGTCGGCGACCCTTGCGAGGCCAGGGCTTACCACGGTTTCAACGGCATTGAGTCGCGTGTGGTGGCCGACATTGCCGCGTGGGTTCGTGACGCCGTGCACTGACCGGCTCGGCATGCCTTGTCCTTGTTGCGCCAGACCATCGCCACCACAAGACCCATTCCCCACCCCCTCACTGATTTTTGAAGGAGAACACCATGTCTGCATCCACCAGCGATTCCATCGTCATCCTCGGCGCCGCGCGCACGCCCATGGGCAGCTTCCAGGGCGACTTTTCCAGCCTGTCGGCGCACGACCTGGGCGGCGCCGCCATCAAGGCCGCGATTGAGCGCGCCGGCATTCCGGCCGACAAGGTCGATGAAGTGCTGTTCGGCAACTGCCTGATGGCCGGCCAGGGCCAGGCCCCGGCGCGCCAGGCCGGCTTCAAGGGCGGCCTGCCCGCCAGCGCGGGTGCGGTGACGCTGTCCAAGATGTGCGGCTCCGGCATGGAGGCGACCATGCTGGCGCACGACCAGCTCATCGCCGGCAGCCGCGACGTGATGGTTGCCGGCGGCATGGAGAGCATGACCAACGCACCGCACCTGCTGCTCAAGGGCCGCAGCGGCGTCCGCATCGGCCACGACCGCATCTATGACCACATGATGCTCGACGGCCTCGAAGACGCCTACGAACCCGGCCGCGCCATGGGCACCTTTGGCGAGCAGTGCGCCGACAAGTACAAGTTCAGCCGCCAGGCCCAGGACGCCTTTGCCACCACCAGCGTCAACCGCGCCAAGGCCGCCACCGAGTCCGGCGCCTTCAAGGCCGAGATCACGCCCGTCACCGTCAAGGGCCGCGCGGGCGACACGGTCATCTCCATCGACGAAGGCCCGGGCAAGGTCAAGCTCGACAAGATCGCCACGCTCAAGCCCGCCTTCAAGAAGGACGGCACCATCACCGCCGCCTCCAGCTCATCCATCAATGACGGCGCCGCGGCGCTGGTGCTGACGCGGGCCTCCACCGCGAAAGAACTCGGCGTCAAGCCGATGGCCCGTATCCTCGGCCACGCCACCTTTGCCCAGGAGCCCGAGTGGTTCACCACCGCCCCGGTAGGCGCCGTGAACAAGCTGCTCAAGAAAATCGGCTGGACGGTGAAGGACGTGGACCTGTGGGAAGTCAACGAGGCCTTCGCCGTGGTGCCCATGGCTGCGATGACCGAGCTGGGCATCAGCCACGACATCGTCAACGTCAACGGCGGCGCCTGCGCGCTGGGCCACCCCATCGGCGCCAGCGGTGCCCGCATCATCGTCACGCTGCTGCATGCGCTGAAGGCACGTGGGCTGAAGAAGGGCGTTGCCACCTTGTGTATCGGTGGTGGAGAGGGAACTGCCCTGGCGGTGGAATTGGTATAACCCCCTTCTCGGCTCACTGCGTGTAGCCGGTCCCCCTTAAAGGGGGCAATACCTGCAGCCCGGCGAAGCCGGTTCTGCGGTATTCCTGACCTAAACCGGGAGAAAGCAGGATGACCACGATTCTTGTGATTGGCGCTTCTCGCGGCATCGGGCTGGAGCTGGTGCGTCAGTACCGTGAAGCAGGTGCGCGCGTCATCGCCACAGCGCGCGACGAGGCCGGCCTGCAGCGCCTGCGCGAACTCGATGCCGAGACCTTCAAGCTCGACGTGACCGACCCCACCAGCATCAGCGGCCTCTCTTGGCACCTCGAGGGTGAAAAGATCGACATCGCCTGGTATGTGGCCGGCGTGATCGACCGCGCCGGTGCCACCACACCGCCGACCCAGCCCGACTTTGACCGTGTCATGCACACCAATGTGCTGGGCGCCATGCAGACGATTCCGCAGGTGGCACCGCTGGTCGAAGCGGCTGGCGGCAGCTTTGCCTTCATCAGCAGCGGCATGGGCAAGATCGGCGGCGTGGAGTCCAGCTTCAGCTGGGTCTACCGCACCAGCAAGGCCGCGCTGAACATGGCCGTGGCCGCCGCGCAGGCGGACTACCCCCAGGCCACCCTGGTCGCCATCTCGCCCGGCTGGGTGAAAACCGACATGGGCGGCGAGGGCGCCCCGCTCACGGTGCAGGCCAGCGTGGCGGCCATGCGCAAGACCATCGCTTCACTTCAGCCCGCTCACAAAGGCGCGTTCCTCGACCACGACGGACGCCCCTTCGACACCTGGTGACCCCATGCTGCTGACCCAAGACCAGACCATGATCCGCGACGCGGTGCGCGACTTCGCCCAGCAAGAGCTGTGGCCCCACGCCGCCCGCTGGGACAAGGAGCACCACTTCCCCGTGGAAGCGCACAAGGGCCTGGCCGCGCTCGGTGCTTATGGCATCTGCGTGCCCGAAGAGTTCGGCGGTGCCAACCTCGACTACCTCACGCTCGCGGTGGTGTTAGAAGAAATCGCTGCGGGCGACGGCGGCACCAGCACCGCCATCAGCGTGACCAACTGTCCGGTCAACGCCATCCTCATGCGCTATGGCAATGCCCAGCAGAAGAAGCAGTGGCTCACGCCGCTGGCGCAGGGCCAGATGCTGGGTGCCTTCTGCCTGACTGAACCGCATGTGGGCAGCGATGCATCGGCACTGCGAACCAGCGCGGTGAAAGACGGCGACGCGTACATCATTAACGGCGTCAAGCAGTTCATCACCAGCGGCAAGAACGGGCAGGTGGCCATCGTCATTGCCGTCACCGACAAGGGCGTCGGCAAGAAAGGCATGAGCGCCTTCATCGTGCCGACCAGCACGCCCGGCTATGTGGTGGCCCGACTGGAAGAGAAACTCGGCCAGCATTCCAGCGACACGGCGCAGATCAACTTCGACAACTGCCGCATCCCGGCCGAGAACCTGATCGGCACCGAAGGCGAGGGCTACCGCATCGCGCTCAGCGCCCTCGAAGGCGGCCGCATCGGCATCGCCGCACAAAGCGTGGGCATGGCCCGCGCAGCCTTCGACACCGCACTGGCCTACGCCAAAGAGCGGCAGAGCTTTGGCACCGCCATCCTCAACCACCAGGCCGTGGGCTTCCGGCTCGCCGACTGCGCCACGCAGCTCGAAGCCGCACGCCAGCTCATCTGGCACGCCGCCAGCCTGCGCGACGCCGGCCTGCCGTGCCTGAAAGAAGCCGCCATGGCCAAGCTGTTCGCCAGCGAGATGGCCGAGCAGGTCTGCAGCGCCGCCATCCAGACGCTGGGCGGCTATGGCTATGTGAGCGACTTTCCGGTCGAACGCATTTACCGCGATGTGCGTGTCTGCCAGATTTACGAAGGCACGTCCGACGTACAGAAGATCATCATCCAGCGCGCGCTGGCGTGATGTCTTGAGGGCAGGTGAATATGAGAAACGGAAAAATTTAGACGAAAATTGCCCATTGCATGGTTGAATTTCAACCATTAAAATGAGTCAATGTACTCACGTCACATCGCTCCTTTGCTTGCTGACGCCTTGTCGGATACCCCAGTGGTGCTGGTCAATGGCGCACGTCAAAGCGGCAAAAGCACTCTGGTTCAGTCTTCTGCGGTCTCGGCAGATCAGCAAGGTTCAGTGCGCCGATACCTGACGCTGGATGACGCTGCGGTGCTCCATGCCGCCCGATCAGACCCTGCCGGATTCGTCAATGGCCTGAAAGGCCCGGTGACCCTGGACGAGGTTCAGCGTGCGCCAGATCTGTTCCTGGCCATCAAGGCATCGGTTGATCGGCAACGCGAGCCAGGGCGATTTTTACTGACTGGGTCCGCCAATGTGTTGCTTCTGCCGGGCGTGGCTGATTCTCTCGCCGGTCGCATGGAAGTCCTGTCGCTGTGGCCTCTGTCGTCGGCTGAAATAGCGGAAAGCTCCAAGATCAACCGTGCTGATACGCTTTTTCAGGGTGACTGGTCGGCCCTGGCCGTCCCGCCCTGTGATCGGGATGATCTGGTTGCCCGGTTGCTGGCTGGCGGCTTTGCTGATGCGGTTGCGCGCACCAGCGCGCGCAGGCGGGAGGCGTGGTTTGACAGCTATGTCCAGGCCATCTTGCAGCGTGATGTGCGTGATCTGGCGAACATCGAGCAACTCACCGAGATTCCCAATCTGTTGCAGCTGCTGGCGACGCGCAGCGGCACCCTGCTGAACTTTGCCGAAGTCTCGCGTACTGCAGGCCTTTCGCAAAGTACCCTCAAGCGTTACTTTGCTTTGCTGGAGATGCTGTTTCTGGTGGTGCGCCTGCCGTCGTGGGAACGCAATCCCGGGAAACGGCTGGTCAAAGCTCCCAAGATTTTCTTGCCCGACAGTGGCCTGCTCAGCCATTTCCTCGCGGCAACTGCCGAAAGCCTTGCCGCCAAGCCCGGCCTGCCTGGTGGTGCGGTGGAAACCTATGTGCTGGCCGAGTTGCTCAAGCACGTCGCCTTTTCGCGGGAGCGATTGACGCTCTGGCACTACCGCACACAGACCAATATCGAGGTGGACTTCATTCTTGAAAACCGGCTGGGGCAGATCACCGGCATTGAAGTCAAGGCCAGTGCCACCGTTGACAGCAAGGACTTCAAGGGGCTGCGTCATTTGCTGGAAACAGAGCCTGCCAGCTTCCAGCGAGGCATTGTGTTGTATGCCGGTCGCGAAGTGATTCCTTTTGCCGAAAATCTCTGGGCAGTGCCCTTGTCATTCTGGTGGGCTGCGGAGCGCCGCCGGGGCACCGCGAAGAAACCTCATTCGTCAGCGTGATGGCAAGTCTTTTGTCTCCTCGGAATGATTAATTCCAAAGATTGTCCTTGCGGCCGTCTGGGCGCTGCACGGCAGCCACTGCCTTTTGCCGATTGCTGCCGCCGGTACGTCGAGCACTTCGCCGACACGCCTGCACCCGATGCCGAATCGCTGATGCGCTCGCGCTACACCGCCTTTGTGCAGGAGCGCGCCGACTACCTGCTTGCCACCTGGCACGCCAGCCATCGCCCGGCATCCATCGAGTTCGAGCCTGGCGTCAAATGGCTGGGACTGGAAGTGCGCAGCCACCGCGTGATCGATACCACCCACGCCGAGGTCGAATTCGTTGCCCGCCAGAAAAGCTCCGGCAGCCCGGCCCTGCGCCTGCACGAGCGCAGCCGCTTCATCCAGGAAGCGGGCCGTTGGTACTATGCGGACGGTGATGCGCTGTGACGTGTCATCACCACCCCGGTCTCTCCTCCGTTCACCCTGATGTATAGAAGGGCCCGTCCCTCAATTGAATCAGCAAGGTCCAATTTGAAATTCGAAGCTGTTCTGTTCGACTGCGACGGCGTACTGGTCGACAGCGAACCCATCACCAACGGCGTGCTGCGCGACATGCTCGAAGATCGCGGCTGGAAGCTCAGCCCCGCCGACTGCATGCGCATCTTCCTCGGCAAGGCCGTGAAGGACGAAGCCGCGTTGATCGAGGCTCACACCGGCCAGCCACTGACCGAAGAATGGATGGTGCAGTTCCGCGCGCGGCGCAACCAGCGCCTCATCAGCGACGTGCAGCCCATCGCCGGTGCAGTGCAGGCCGTGGCGAGGATTCACACGCTGTACGGCGGCCGGATTGCCTGCGCCTCAGGTGCCGACCGCTTCAAGGTCGAACTGCAGATGGACAAGTGCGGCCTCATGCCCTACTTCAGGGGCCACATCTTCAGCGGCCACGAGCTGCCCCGTTCCAAACCCGCACCCGATGTGTACCTGGCCGCAGCCGCCGCATTGGGCGTAGACCCCAAGCGCTGCGCAGTGGTGGAAGACACGGTGACCGGCGTCACCGCAGGCGTGGCCGCGGGCTGCACAGTGTTCGGCTACAGCCCACCCGAAGCGGGGCACGATGCGCCGCAGGCGCTGCTCAAGACCGGTGCGGTGCATGTCTTCACGTCCATGGCGGATTTGCCAGGTTTGCTCGGCGGCTGAGCTTTTCGCAAGATCCAGAGGCACGGTTTTCACCGTTCGCCCTGATCCTTCGGTACCTCAGGACAGGGTACGCTCCGCGTATCGAAGGGCTGGCCTGAAGCGCCAGGCTGAACCGCGCAGGTCAGGACGCAGTACCGGCCCCGCCTACCAACCCTGAGTCCCGGGCTCGCCCTTGAACGGCCCCACCAGTTCCGGTGTGATCCACCCGCCGTAAAACCCGCCCGGCTGCGCCACCACTTTCTCGCCACCGACCGTGCAGTCCAGATTCGCCGGGTAAAACGCCACGCATTCAGCCAGTTCCTCTGCGCCCTTCAGCGGCTCGGGGTAGCTCCACGCGACATTGCGCAAACTCTGCCCACCGTTCACCAGCGACCAGTAACTCGCAGGGCCTTTCCACTCACAGAAGGAGCTGCCGTGCCCTGGCTTCAACAAAGCGCGGTTCACATCCCGCCACGGCAAATAAAAGCTCGGTGGATGTGCCGTTTCCAGCACCATCACTGCGCCGCGGGTACGAGCGACTTCCACCCCGCTCCAACGAATCACTACTTCGCGTGAATCGGCCACCAGCCTCGGCGGCCGGGGAAAGTCCCACACCGACACCTGGCCCGGCCCGGGTGCAATTGCAAATGGTGGACGTGACAGGCCGCGCCAGTTCCAGTGGGCGCGGGCAGATTCGAGCCAGTTGGGGGTTGGGGGCATGACTGCAGTTTCATTTTTCCAGTGTTCAGTATGAACCGTTTGTGGATTGCAGGACGTGACCCATACCTCGCTAATCTGCAAATCTCAGGTGTGCTGTGTCAGGGAAGCGGCGGATCGCCTTAAACGCTTGAGTGGCAGGTGTCGGGCCAGAAGCTGTCTTTAGCGATGTCCGCTTTTCGCTAGGCCGCGCACTCACGTATCTGGATTCCTCCACCCCCGCGGTGTCATGTGCGACACAAATTGACGCAACAATGAAGAAACTGTTCTGAAATGAACAGTAAAACAGCATTGAAGCCACATGCAGATTGTGGCTCCGAGCCCCGGCAGCTCGCTTTATTTCCACTTGATCCATGGGGCGCTAAATACGCATTTGAGGTCGTCGATCACCCAGCATGCGGGATATCGCGAGCGATGATTGGCCCTTTGCCTTTGGGCGATAGTTACAAACCAGGCGGGATTCAATGCTTGGCCACCACGGAGGACGGTACCTTTGCCGCTGCGATTTGGATCGACCGACCAGAACTTGAGGATCCGAACATATTTTGGGAGAAAGTGAAAAACAAACTGGTAACAGCCCAACAGAGGCCCACAGCAGATGACGGCTTGAAGTGGCACCTTAGCTCAGACGATTGCCTGAAAACATGGACTAAGCCTGAGTTTTGGGAACATTGTGGCGAAACAGTTCTACGTTGCGGCCATGCACTGTCAAAGCTACTAAAGTACCACGAGTTTGGCAGTGATTTATTTGTTTGCGACGCCGATCTGGTGAGGATAGAGGGCAGGGCGACGGCAATGCTGCGAGAACAAATTGAGCCTGCTGCGTTGTGGGTCGTCAATGGGCTTTTGCCCGGCCTTGGCTCAGTCCTTAAAAACCGTCCCGGACTGAGCATGGCCCTGGCCTACGAAATAGTCAGCCAGGCCAAACGACATAGTTCAAATGCTGTTGTCTATGCATTACAAGCTTTGAGGACTGAATCAGTCGGCGTACTTCATTTGATCGCCAGCGGACAGCCTGAAGATGACGCGCAAAAGGTCAAGGATGCAATTTTCAAAGGTTACAGCGTACCCGATGCGTTCGTAAACATTGGTATACCGAAGGCAACCTATCGGCGTACGCTTTCAAAGGCGTCGAAAGGCCTGAACTCGACGACAGAACCAGCCATAAGCCTCAGCAATCTTCCACTAGCCGGTCGAGACTGGCTATCCGCCATGCGGCTCACAACGCTGCGACCTTTTAATCGTACCGAGGATGTTTCGGAATTCAGTCAGTTGATAAGCCGCATCCAAGCCATTGGCTTTCAGCAGATTGAGACAGCACCCCAATTACTGCAATGGTGCATTTCGCTCGGATATACCAAAAGCTGCGCTCGACTGAGCTTGCTAATAAACCAAGCGCACGCACTGATTGGAGCCTGTCGAGGACTGATCGGAAAACGGGTGACCATTGATGAAGCTGTTTCGGCGACATTGAATTGGGTTCAGGACTTGCCAGCGGGTGCAAGAACTGGATTAAATTTCAGTGAGGTACTTGACCCTGATGAACCAGCTTTGATGCTGGCTTGCGTTTCGGTGATCTCTTGCCAGCCACTCAAAGAGCTTGTGCAACCCATTTTTGAGGTGCATCCCGGATACTCAAGTAGATTTCAAGTGCCCGAATTTCTAAATCTTCAAGCGCTCAACGGCTTTGATATTGCAGTGTTGCATGGCAAAGAGTGCGGCAACTGCCTCCAGTACTCATCGACCGTCTTGAACTATGTTACTGAAGGCGTAGCACTGTACGGAGTGAGTACCAGTTCTGGCGTTGTTGGGACAATAGCCCTGCGGTACGACAAGACTGAGCGACAGCCGAAAATCGAAGTACAGGAGGTCTGCGGCATAAGGAACTCACCTGCAACATTAGACCTATGCAGATTGGCTCAATGCCTTGCTGAGTCTTGGACAGTGGAGGAGCAAGAGTCAACCTGGGACAGCTATGACGATATATGCACTCATTGGCGTAATTCAGTCTCCTGATCGAAACTGCCATTGTCGCAATAGGTACGCCCCATGCATTGGATCAGACGTCATCCCCCAGTTCCATCGTTCGTAGATCTTGATGAACATGACCTGCCGGGCCCGTTGGCACTCGAGCAGCTCCTCACTGGAAGAGGAAATTTTTTGACGAGAGCGGTCAAGTCTTTTTTCGGTTGACGATATCACCTAAGATTTCTTACTTGAAATCTATAGAAAGAGAAAAATTCATGAACCTTTTGTCTCAAATCGAAGGCCTACGAGGTGAGAACCTCAGTTCGGCGCTGTTGAGGTTTATCTTGATGAGAAGTCAAGATGCACGCACCCAGCTAGCCGAACTAATGACGGGTTTGGTCGGAGAATCGTTTTCTGCAATGAGCCGTTTTGCTTGCAGTCTTGAAGCAGGCACGACGGACGATATTCATGGGAATGGCCGGATCGATCTGCTCGTCGAAATGGATGATGGATTGATTGGAATTGAGAATAAGTTCAACGCTGGATTTCAAGATGGCCAACCGCGAAAGTATCTTCGTGCACTTAGCGAGATTGCGACTACAAGTGCGAAGGCAGGATTCATATCGAAGGACCGATATCTTCTTGTTATCTTAGCCCCTGCTGAAAGGAGACGTGAGATCCAGAACAGGATTGCAGAGTTATCTTCGGAGCAGCAAGAGCATTGCCGATTCCTGGCGTGGGAAGAGATGCTGGAAGCGTTGCAAGAGGTATTACCTACACAGGATAGTAAAACAAAAGAAGTTATTCAGGACTTCTCGGAATATGTGAACCGATATTTAAAAAAGTCTTTCTTTAAACGGGATCGGAGGTGGTTAGAAAGTTTGAGACAGTGGAAGCCCTTTGGATCTGAAAGGCAGCAAAGTGTCACAGCAGATCTTTGGGAGTTTTTTCCAGGAACTCGAAATATGCCAAGTTCAGGCGATAAGTGGCGGGGTTATTACTTCAACGGAGGTTGGTTCGGTTTTGTCGAAAAAACTGCGATTGCTAGCAGCGGCGACGCTAATCTCAATCTGTTTGATGCAGAGTTTGTTGTCGTGGTCAGCTTTGCCACCGCCGTAAAACCTGACCCAGCCATCTTTCATCCGATTAGCATGGCGAGTAAGGGCTTTAGTGGAGCACCTGAAAAAGCTGCCTATAGGGTGGATATCGTTGAGATGACTTCAAGAGATAAATGGATAGACGCCTTACGCCCGTTTTTTATACAAAGTACAGACACCAGCTCGACCAATCGATAGAGATTTTGAATCGCCGCGGGGCGATTCAGTTCAACCTGTAATTAAGAATTCAACGCGCTACTTCTCAGGGCTCAAGCTATTGAGACCACGAAGTAATTCGTCATCCTCAAGATAAAAAAGTTCAGGGCATGGCTGCGTTACCCCAGCGGCGTTGATGATAAGTTGTGCCATTCGAATGTCCGGCTGTCGCATCCACACTTCCCGAAGCGTGTTGACGAGCCGATCAATTCGAGCTGGATCCCGACCCGGACGCATCAAAAGTTCTCGGTGATTCTCCACAGCCTTCTTGGCTAGCTCAAAGAGTTGATTGCTTTTGGGGGAATCCTGCATGTGGCTCCTATGACGTGGGGAGGTGTCGAGCGAAAGGTCATCAGGTGATTTATCTCTCATGGCATTTATTTGGATGGCCTGCGCTGGACGTTGAGCCGGTGCTTGTCGAGCCACAATAAATGCAATGTTGACCATCGCTGCCATGCTTGTGACAGCCATCCGGATGGCCCGAGCTGGAAGTTGTTCCGTAACTAGTTGAATTACAGAAGACACAGTGTTTTGAATCTACACCTATGTGCTCGTGACATCCATCAGGATGACCAGGGCTGGATGTAGGTCCAAAGCTGGATGAACCACAAAACTTACATTTAGTACTCACTTCGATTTCCTTGATGTGGACTTCAGGTCAACGAAAGACTTGACCATAAATATTGCGAATGACGTTTAGGTGGTTCAGCGCGTATATGCACGGTACTTACTCCACGCAATCAATAATCAAGTTGGTTGACTTACGGCGTGCATTTCTTTTTAATCGCACTCACCTGATCACCAAAACCCCTTAGCCACCAGTCGAGCATAGATGAGTCAACTACTGTCGCCGTGATCTCATAGGCGTCATCCAGCCCCACCACTTTCTGATCAAAAGAAAGCGGGCATTCCACGATATGAAGCCCGGCCTCCTTCTCGATCCGGAAACTCAGGCAGATCTTCGTTCCATTACCGTAGCCAAAGCGCCCGTTGTCGTCGAATTGTTTAAGGTCGAAGTTCTTGGGGCGGTCAAAGCTCAGACTTGAGGCGCTGGCCGAAATCATGCGATGCAGTGCCAGGCAGCGTTCATTGTCATAGCCCTCAAAGCGGCAGACGAGGTACATGCGCGGACCCTGCTGGGCGAGCCCCAGCGGCATGACCCTTGAACTCGTCCGTTTGCCTGCAGCGTTTTGGTAGTTCACGTCCAGCCACTGATTGCCGTAGAGCGCGTTACTGACCTGCTCGAACACATTGGAGTGAACTTTGGGCGGCAGCAGCGGCTGATTGGTGCTGACCACGCGTACTTTGTCCAGCCATTCGCGTTCGGGCCTGTATTTCCCGTTCTCATCCAGCCGCCCGCGTGCCTGCTTGAAGAAGCCTTGCATTGAATTCATCAGCTTGGCCGGAAGCAGATTTTGCAGTTGCTGTTCGGCCAATGTGAGTAGTAAGGATTCCTGAGCGCTCAAGCCGGGCAGAGAAAGCCCTTTGGCGTTCTCTTTCCAGCGGTAGCGGTAAGGCTTGCTGCTGTCATCCCTTTCAATGTCGTAAAACTCGGACAGCGTTTCCAACTGTCGCTGGATGGTGCGCATCTCACGCTCGTAGCCGGCTTCCATCAACTGCTGATGCAGCTCCGGCGCCGTGATCGTTCGTCCCTTGGGAATACGCCGTAAAAGCTCATGCGAAAGCTGTAGTGTTTCCAGGGAGTCCGGTCGTTTGGCCATAGGTCAGAGCTTCAGTTCAGTCCGTCCTGCAAACACCTGCCAAAGGCGAACCATGGCGTAGGTATCGAGCTTGCAGTAGGCCAGCAATTGTTTTTCGATCTGGTTTTTGCGTTCAGCACTGGTGTCGGGACGAATCGCCTCGAGGAAAGCCCCCATTGCCATGCCGCCATCTTGCACGCCGTCAAGGGTGTCGTAGCGCAGCTCCGGCACAACCGCAGGCAGTACCTTTTTGATGCTCCAACTGCCTTGCTGGCTGGGATGGTAGTAGCGCTCGCGTGCGATGGGCAGCAGATCGACGACCCGTGCATTGATGGCCAGCAGGTCTTTGCCCAAGTACGGGTACCGGATTGCCAACTCGCTCATACGCGCCGTTTCAAACCCAGCGTTGTACACGTACACCGGCCCACTCTGACCACAGACGGCGATCAAGGCGCGGGCAAAGGCTGCGGATGGGTCATTACCGGAGATATCGAGGAATTCAGTGTGATCCAATTGCCCCGATGAGGACAGGATATGCAGGCTGAACTGGAAAGTGTTTTGCTGATAGGGGCGCGTCCCTTTCCAGATCGGCACTGCAAACTGGATGGTCTCAAAGTCGAGGAAATACGCGGGCAGGCTATGTACGGCAAGGTCGGCCGCTGCACCCGCCGCATCGAAAAACACCGTATCAGATAAGGTATGCATTTTTATCCGCTGCTGCCTGGCGTTGAGCAAGTCGTCGGGTACGTTTCTGAGGTCGATCACGCCCTGCTCGGCGAGTTCTCGCCCTTTTGCACCGATGTAAGGCAGCCAGTAAACCGGATATTCCGGTTTCGGTTCGTTGCGGCTGCAATAGTCGTAAAAGCCGCATGCAAAAGGCGTGTCGCAATGCGCCCCTAGTTCGATAACTGGCTCGGACGGACTGGCGCAGACGCTTCGCGCCTCGTCAATCCAGGCTTTAACTTCTTCTGTTCTTGAGAAGGCTTCTGCCGTGAGGTCGTTTTCTTTCAAAAGCCCGCGATAGTCCCCACCACCCGGATAAGTCCACGAGCTGTCAATGTGAGCCAGTGAAACGGACTGGAGCGCAACGCCAGCGGACTGGGCTACAAAGGCTTGCACGGCCACGTCATCGCGGTGGTAGTCCTTCACGCTGGTGGATGATTTGACTTCCACCATGCGCCAGACCAGTTTGCCGTCTTGTTGCTCAGGCAGCATGACGTCAGCGAAAGCCAGCGCGCCACCGGCTGAGAAACCAGCTTCAAAGATGGGTTGCCTGGAGTGCAGCAATTCCGCACTGCGCTCAAACGTACGATCAAAGCCCTCGCTCTGCACGTCGGTCAGCGCACCAAGACCTTCGGGGTCGTAAATCCGCCGGGCGATGTCACCTACCTCGTACCCCATCTGAAAACTCGCTTGGGTCGCATCTGAGTCCTCACGCAGCTCGGGGCGATGGATTTCCAGCCACAGGCGTTTGGGGCATTGTCGGAAGGCCAGTAATTTGGACTTGGATAGAGATCGCATCGTTCTTGAGTCCTCTGTTTTGCCTGTGCCGTTCTCAATTCACAACCCAATCCGCTTGTGTTAAGGCCTCGACCCTCTTGAACCGGAATACATCCGACGTCGAAGGCATATGCTTAGCGCCCTGGCAAGGCGGCGCTCACGGGCTCTTAGTTCAACTGTTTTTGGGTAAGCTGTCATGGGTAGAAAATTGACTATGACGCTTTAGTATCATTCTGGCTGCGACGTATCGTGTCGCATGCAAGCTCAAGCTTAGCATTTCATGTCGATAAAGATAGGCGAGCATGGCTTTCATTGAAACTTGCCAGCCAGGGAAGCTGATTTGTCGCGCTGATAGCGCCCCATCGGCTGACCCGATAAACCGGCTTTTGGTGGCAGCAATCAATGTCCGCTTTGGGGCAGTCGATCTGAAGCTGTGGAATTCCGCTTTGTCTCGAAAGCAACCCTCGGGCCACAAGCCGACACAGGCAAAAGATCAACAACGAAGATCCATTTCGCACCAGAAATTGCTCACCATCCACTCACGTTGATTGAGAACGTAAAGTTTGAATCAGCGTTATTTCAAATGGCGAAATAAAAGGCAAATGATCCTCGGGGAAACCCCGTACTCCTGCGTAAAACCTGTTGACGTGCAGGGGCTTGAGTCACGATGATCAATCGGCAAAAGTAACGAGAATCTCGTGCTGCCGAAAACAAGACCGAGACTGCCTGCAAGCGACCCATTCCATGGGGCTGTCAGACCTGCTCCTTTTCAAAATATCGAAGTGACTCAGGTCGCAACACCTGTCATTGGCTGGATTGAACGTGCCTAACCCCTCATCGCAAACCAACTCAGCTCAGCAGCGGCAGAACCAGCCCGAACTCGCCACCATCGCTTACCGCAGCAGGGCGGTGAAGCCCTTCTCGGAAGAGCAACTGCACGATTTGATGGTTGACGCGCAGGTCAACAACCGCAAATCCGGCCTCACCGGCCTGCTGATTTATGACGAAGGCAAATTTTTTCAGTGGATTGAAGGACACCCCGACAGCCTGACCGGCGTCTGGGATGCCATACAGCATGACCAGCGGCACACCGATATCGAGCTGATCGGTAAACAACCCGTGCCCTTGCGCTTTTTTGGCGACTGGGACATGCGCCTGGCTGTGCGCGGCTCCAGCCGCTTCGACGAATTTGAAGACAGGTCGCCGGCACCCGCAAACCTGATCGACAACCTGTTTCGCAGGCCGAGAGGAATGTCGGGACTGCAAGCCGATCTCTCGCCGCTCGCTGAAGACATGCGTTCGAGGCACCAGAAGGCCTCTAACCAATCCACATCCAGCAACGGCACGCGTGTCACTGACCCGACGCTGCGCGATGTGATCGAGACCATTGTTCTGCCTCAGCTGATTTCCAGGCACAGTCCGCGGCGTGAGGTGCTTCTGCCCGTGGACCTGCGCGTTGGCGAACTGGTCCGCCAGCTGACGGCGGTAGACCCGGAAGCCGGGCGCGGCCTGATTGAGCAGTTTTATGCTGAAACGCATTCGATTCGCCAGTTGTGCACCAACCTGATCGAGCCGGCCGCACGCGGACTGGGCGATCTGTGGGGCACTGACGCGTGCGATGAAGTCGACGTGACGATAGGCCTGATGCGCCTTCAATCCGCCATGCGCGAGACCATTTCCACCGTGATTCCGAAAATAGCCCCAGGCGCGCCTGCCGTGCTGGTGGTCCCGCAGCCGGGTGAATTGCATCTGCTGGGTGCAGCCCTGGATGCGGAATCCCTCTACCAGCAGGGCTGGATTCCCCAAGCTGAATTTCCGTCGTCTGACGGAGCCCTGGAAGACATGGTGTCCAACACCTGGTTTGATGCGCTGGACCTGACGCTCAGTACCGCCTTCAGGCGGGAACACTGGCTACCCCGTGTGGCCGAAACCATCGCGCGTGTGCGTGTCGCTTCGCGTAATCCGGCCCTTGTGATCATTGTGGGTGGCCGCGTCTTCACTGAAACGGGTGAAAAAGCCAGTGGACTGGATGCCAATGGCAGCAGCACCACCTCGGCCGACGTGGCGCCGCTGATATTGAAGTCGCTCCACAGGCTGGGTACCACGACCTGAAGTCTCCAGCCCGGAAGGCATTTGTCAGCACTACTGCTGACGCAGGCGAGTTCGCACCCTGCAACAGGCCCAGGAGCGCGGGCTAATCCGGCTTGATATGCGCCTGCAGAACAATGCCCTTCCACAAGCGCTGCTGCTGCGCAATGAAGGCCGCAAACTCGGCAGGCGGTCCGCCGCCCGGGGTGGCGTCTTCCGCGGCGAAGCGTTCTGAAATGGTGCTGGAACGCAGGGCCTTCTGGCATTCTTCCTGAAGGCGCCGGATGAGTTCAGGGGGTGTGCTGCTCGGGGCCAGCACGCCGTACCACTGAACGGATTCAAAACCCTTGTAGCCTGACTCGGCCACGGTGGGCACATCGGGCAGCGAGGGCAGCCGGCTGTGGTTGCCGGTGGCAATGGCGCGCAGCTTGCCCGCCCGGATGTAGGGGAGCAGTGCCGGTGTGCCGGCAGAAAAAGCCTGGGTGCGCCCGGCGATCAGATCAGTCAGCGCCGGGCCGGTGCCCCGGTACGGGATGTGCGTCATGAACATGCCGGTGACCAGTTTCAGGTATTCCATCGCCAGATGGCCGGCACTGGCATTGCCGGCAGAACCATAGTTGACCTTGCCCGGGTTGCTGCGGACGTAAGCTACGAACTCCTTGAAATTTTTGGCCGGCACGTCCGGGTGGATGACGAACAGGCTGGGCACCTTGGCCAGCAGCGTGACGGGTGCGAAGTCGCGGTTCACGTCATAGCCGGTGTTCTGGAAAATCACCGGGTTCACCGCCAGCGACCCGACGTGTCCGAGGATGATGGTGTGGCCGTCGCCCGGCGCGCGGGCGACCTCCTGCATGGCCGGCACACCGCCGCCACCCGATTTGTTGTCCAGCACCACCGGGCTGCCCAGTTGCTTGGTGAGTTCATTGGCCACGGTGCGAGCCACGATGTCCGACGTGCCGCCGGGCACGAAGGGCACCACAAAGCGAATCGGCTTCGATGGCCAGGCCGCTTGGGCGCGGCCCATGCCGGGCAGGGCTGCCAGGCCCAGCGCGGCCGAGGCGCCTATCCATTCACGGCGATTGGGAGAGCTAAAGGGGTTCATGGTGAATGACTCATTGTTTCGTACACAACTCAAGGCCAGGATCTTCAGGCCAACAACTTCAGGTCAAGACTGTCAGGCCAGGACCTGCATCATCGTACGCTTGGTGTTGGTGAAGTGCGGCCGCGTGATGTCGCTCCACGCTGTGCCCCTGACTGCCAGCCAGGGCGGCGATCCCAAAGTGCCCTCTGACACCAGGTCATAGCAGGCCAGCGACAGCGGGCCGTGGTCGTGGTTGAGGTAGCGCATGGCAGCAATGCAGCCCGGCACCGCGGCCAGGCCCGGCATGTGCTCGGTGTCGTACCAGCGCGAGATCTCGGGCAGCCAGCCTTCCTCCGGGTCCATCTCCACCGCGTAGTGGAACACCGGCACCTCGCTCCTGGAATGGGCTGCGGCATCAAACACCTTCTGCAGGCGAGAGACGCGCGGCTGCGTGGTCTGTGGAAACTGCTGTGCGAGCAAGGCCGCCACGGGTGCCACATCCTGGCTGTCCAGCTTGCTGCGGGTGGGCAGGCGGCCGTAGAGATAGATCTCCTGCGTCGTTGCCGACCAGGCCAGGCGATCGAGCTGCATCGGCAAAGGACTCGCTTCGCAAAATCTGCTCAGGGCGGCCACCACGTCTGGCGCCGGCGCCTGTGACAGCGAGAGCTGGCACAACAGGGAATCGGTGGGTTCACGCATGGTCAATGGCCTATCTGCAGCGCCACCAGAAAGCGCGACACCATGTTGTAGGCGGCAACGGTGGCCACCAGGTCAATCTGGCCCTGGGCGTCGAAGTGTTCGCGCACCTCGGCGTACAGGGCGTCGGGCACGTCGATGTCGCGCGTCATCGCATCGGTCAGACGGATGGCCACGCGTTCTGCGGCTGACAGAGGGGTGTCCGCTGCCAGAGGCACCGCGCGCATCGCATCGATCACGGCTTGCGGCACATTGGCCGCCAGCGCGTGCGGCACGTGGGCGTCGAACTCATAAGGCGCGCGGTTGAGCACGGCCACGCGCAGGATGACCAGCTCTCTCAGGCCGGCGTTGAGGCTGTTGCGGTTGCGAACCGCCGACAGCATCTGCTCCCAGCCCTGGGCAATGGGCGGGCTGTTGAGCAGCACCTGGTACAGCGGAGAGATCCGGCCGCGCTCGGCCAGAATCTGTTGTTCCTGGCCGGCCAGTTCAGGCTGGGTGCCGGGGGGGATGGGCTGGATGCGCATGGCGATGGTCAATCGGGTTTGATGTTCTTGGCCTTGACGATGCGCGCCCATTTGGCGGAGTCGTTCTTCAGCAGCGTCGCCAGTTCGGCCGGTGTGGAGGCGGCGGGCTCGGCGCCCGAAGCCTGGAGCTTGGCCTTCACCGCATCCGAACCCAGCGCGCGGCGCACGGCCTTGTTCACCCGGTCGATTTCTGCAGCAGGCGTGCCTTTGGCGGCAAACAGCGCATACCAGTTGTCGGAGTCGACGCCGGGAATGCCCATCTCCTCAAAGGTCTTCACCTCCGGCAGCAGCGGGTGCCGCTTGGCGGCGGCGATGCCGATGGGCTTGAGCTTGCCGCCCTTGATCTGCGCGACCAGCCCGGGAATATCGCCGAAGAAACCGTTGACATGGCCTGCGATCACATCGGTGATGGCCGGCGCCGCGCCCTTGTAAGGCACGTGCAGCAGATTGATCTTTGCGGCGTCGTTGAGCAGTTCCATGGCCAGGTGCGGCACGCTGCCGGTGCCGGAAGACGCCATGGTCAAGGGGCTGCCTTTTTGCTGGCGGGCGGCAGCCACCAGCTCGGCGCCGGTGTTGTAGGGCGCATCAGCGCCCACCACCAGCACCTCCACGTTGTTCACCACCAGCGAGACCGGGGTCAGGTCACGCACGGGGTCATAGCTGAGCTTGTCGTACAGCGACGGGTTGATGGCCACCGCGCCCACGCTGGTCAGCCACAGGGTGTGGCCATCAGGCGTGGAGCGCGACACATACTCCGCGGCGATCGCGCCGTTGGCACCCGCCTTGTTCTCGATGATGACCTGCGTCCCCAGCTCCTTGCCCAGTTGATCGCCCAGGGTGCGGGCCACGAAGTCCACCGGGCCGCCGGGCGGAAAGGCCACGATCAGGCGGGTCACCTTGGGCTGCGCGAACGCGGCCGTGGACAACAACAGGGCCGAGCCCGCCAGGCTCAGCAGCAGGGAACGGCGGATCAGACGAAATGGATTCATGAAGGTCTCCTTGGGGTAATTGTTGGGTGCTTGTCTGCAGTGTCAGTCACAACGGACCGACATGCCGCCGTCCACGATGATTTCCGTGCCGGTGACAAATCGCGATTCATCGCAGGCCAGGTAGAGCGCGGCATTGGCCGTGTCCCGCCCGTCGCCCATGAAGGGCAGCGGAATGCGGGACTGGCGCTGTTGCAGCAGCGCCTCCACATCGCCGCCGGCGCGCTGGCCCGCCAGCCGAATTTCCACCATGGGCGTGTGCAACTGGCCCGGCACGACGGTGTTGACCCGGAGGCCCTGCTTGGCATATTGCACCGCCAGCACCCGCGAGAACTGAATCACGCCGGCCTTGGTGGCCGCATAGGCGATTTGTGCCGCGCCGGTCCAGCGCAGGCCGGAGGTGGACGAAATATTGACGATGTTGCCGCTGCCCTGCGTCAGCATCTGCGGCACCACGTGCTTGCAGGTCAGGAACACGCTCTTGAGGTTGTGGTCTATCTGGGCGTCCCAGATTTCCTCGCTCATTTCCACCGGGCCGCCCTTGGCAGAGCCGCCCACGTTGTTGACCAGGATGTCGAGGCGGCCGAACTCGGCGATGCAGCGGGCCACCACCGTCTGGATCGACGCACTGCTGGTGACATCGCAAGGGGCGCCGACAAAGGAGCCGCCGGCCTCGCGCACCAGCGCCTCGGTCTCCTGCAGCCGCTCCAGTTCGCGGTCCACGCAGAAAACGCTGGCGCCTTCCTGTGCAAAACGGACGGCGATGGCGCGGCCATTGCCCCAGCCCGGACCGACCGAGCCGGCCCCGGTGACGAAGGCCACCTTGCCGGCGAGGCGTCCTGTGGGTGGGGTGGAAGTGGATGCTGATGCTGATGCAGAAGAAGTCATGGCGGTGTGGGTGTGAAGGTGTGGCGCGTGGCAGAGGGGTTGTCAGGCCGCGAAGCGGTAGAGGCGCTGCGGGTTGTCCACCAGCAGCTTCTGGCGTTGTTCTGGCGTGGCCATCCGGGCCAGGGCATCGACCAGCGCCCCGTCGTCCGGCACGTGGGTGTGGTTGGGGTGGGGCCAGTCGGTCCCCCACAGGCAGCGGTCCGGGTAACTTGCCACCAGCATCGCCGCCAGTTTGATGCCCTGTGCATACGGCGGCTGCGGGTCAATGCGGTCGATGCCGCTGACCTTGACATAAAACAGCGGGTTCTGGAGCAGCGCGTGCAGGGCGGCAAAATCCGCATGGTCTGCACCCAGCACGGCATCGACGCGGCCCATGTGATCGATCACCACCGGCACGGCGCTGCGCGACAGCGGCTCGGCCAGGCTGTGCACCAGGCTGCTTTCAAAATGAACCTGCAGGTGCAGGCCGGCATCCTTGAGCCGGTGCGTGAGCGCGACGAGCTCGTCCATGCTGGCCGACGCCGCCAGATGCTTCATGAAGTTGAAGCGAACACCCCGGAAACCGGCCGCCGCCAGGCGGCGCAGTTCGCTGTCGGCCACATTGGCCGGCACCAGGGCCACGCCCAGATAGCGTCCGCCACCCGCAGCAATCGCGTCTTCCACCACGCGGTTGTCGAAACCATGGACGGCGGACTGCACGATCACGCAGCGCGCAATGCCCAGCGCACGGTGCAGGGCAAACAGGGTTTCCTTGGGCGCATCGACCGGTGTGAAGTTTCTGCCGGCCGCATACGGAAACCGCGCCGCCGGCCCGAACACATGCACATGGGCGTCGCAAGCATTCGGGGGCAATGCAAGTGTCGGAGCGGTCGGCTGGAGCTGGTAGGTCAGCACGGGAGGCTTGGCGTCGGATGTCATGCGTCAGTCGTTTCGGTGGGTGGTCCTATTCTGGCGCCCGGGGGCGCTTCCATGGGCTGCTTTTTGCAAATATCAGGTATCGGTAAAATGCATGATGTGTTCCGTATTCTTCTTTTCAGCCCGCACCGATGGATCTGACGCGCCTTCAGTATTTCGTGGCGGTCGCTGAAGCGGGCAGCTTCAGCCGGGCCGCCACCGCGCTGCACATGTCGCAGCCCGCCATGAGCCGGCAGGTCTTGCTGCTGGAAGAAGAGCTGGGCCAGCGCCTGTTCGAGCGCACCGGGCAGGGCGCACACCTCACGGAATCAGGCGCAGCCCTGTTGGTGCATGCGCGCGGCATCTTCGAGCTGGCCGAGCGCGCCCGATCCGACATGCGGGAGCGGCAACTCGTCCCGCGCGGGCGCCTCACCGTGGGCCTGCCGCCGCGGCTGGCCCATGTGCTGACAGCCGATCTGGTGGAGCGATTCCACGCCCGGTTTCCGGAAGCCACCATCACCGTGGTGGAAGGCCTGAGCATCCGCCTGCGCGAATGGCTGACGGCCGGACAGGTCGACGTGGCCCTGCTGTACGACCCGCCGCATTCACCCCAGATGCAGCAGGAGACGCTGGTGCGCGAACCCCTGGTGCTGATCAGCCTGCAGCCCCTGCCCAAACAGATTCATCTGTCCGATGTCGCCGCGCGGGCGCTGGTCATGCCCAGCGCGCCGAATGCGCTGCGCGAATTGCTGGAGGCCCACACCCGGCCGCGCGCGCTGGCGTTGAAGCTGGTGGCGGAGGTGGATTCCATCCAGACGGTGCTGTCGCTGGTTGCACGCGGTGTGGCCGACACGGTGCTGCCGCTGAGTTCGACCAAGGCCTGGAGTTATCCGCAGCCGCTGCATGTGGCGCTCATCAGGGCGCCCGCCGTGCGCAATCGCCTGGTGCTGGCCTTTCCCAAGGCCCGCCCGGGGACACGGCTGAACCGCTTCGCCAACCAGCTTCTGCGGGAACTGGTGGCAGAACGTTTCGGCAGCGCGGAGGGGCCGGCCGCCTGATGGGCAGCGGCGGGTGACCGTGCCCAGCCACGCCGCCGGACTACTTGAACTTGTCCAGCGTTTTCTGGGTGGCTTCGAACAGCTTGTCCCAGGCTTGATCGGCTTTGACTTTCATGTCGGCCCAGAAATTCTCGCTGGCGTGCTGGACTGCTTCGAGCTGCTGCCTGACGGTGTCTCCGTGCGCCTGGAGTGCATCGAGCTGCTTCTGGTATTCGGCGCGGGAGCGTGCCGTCATGCTGGACGATTTTTCACGAAACTCGTCCATCTGCTTTTTCCATGCGTCGAGCTGTTCCTGGAGCTTCTGGGTGTAAACGTCTTTCGGATTCATGGCGACCTCCTCTGGCAAGGGTGGAGTGGTGGCGATGGATGGCATGCCCTGCTGACGCGGAAAATTGGCGTCAGCGTTGAAATCGTACGCTCATTTTTCCCGCGTCAAAAGCCCGGATTTTCTGCCGTTGCCTGGCGTGGCGCGAGAGGGCAGGTCAGATGCCACACGCAGCGCGTGAGGCCCGTCGGTCAGCTCTTTTTGCATGAAGGCCACGCACACACGTACCTTGGCCGAATGGCTCAGGCGTACCGTGGTGGCGGCCCACACATCGGCCGGTTCGCTGTAGGCCGGCAGGATCTGCACCAGCCCGCCGGCTGCCAGGTCTTCCGCCAGCTCCCAGCGCGTGGCCAGCAGGATGCCCTGGCCCTTGAGGGCCCAGCCGCGAACGATGGTGGCGTTGTTGGACGACAGGCGCCCCGTGACCTTGACCTTCTCGACGCCGCCCGGTCCCGTCAGGCGCCAGACACCGAAGGCCTGGTGGCGGTCGCGCAGCACCAGGCAGTCGTGCCGGCTGAGGTCGGCCAGGCTTTCCGGCCAGCCGCGGCGTGCCAGGTAGTCGGGCGCTGCACACAGCACCCGTGCGCCGGGCACCAGCCGGTGGGCGACCAGGTGGGGCTCATCGACTGCGCCAATCCGCACATCCAGATCCACGTTTTCGGCCACCAGATCGACGCGCCGGTCCACCACGTCGAGCGTGATGTGCAGCTCGGGATGGCGCTGCGCCAGCTCAAAGAAGATGGGGGCCAGGTGCTGCGTGCCCAGGCGGAAGCTGGTGGTGACGCGCAGCACGCCAGTGGGCTCCATGCGCGAGCCGGCGACGTTTTCGCCCATGCGCTCGACGCCCTCGAAGATCTCCTGCGCCGAGGCATAGACCTTCTCGCCGTCGTCGGTGATCGTCACCCGCCGGGCGCTGCGGTGAAACAGGGTGACGCCCAGCGATTTCTCCAGGATGGCGATGCGCTTGCTGATGTAGGCCGGCGAGGTGCCCAGCTCGATGGCCGTGGCGGCAAAGCTGGCCTTGCGGGCTGCCAGGCAAAACACGCGCAAGTCATCCAGTTGGAATTTGAGATTCACGATCCGTGAATTGTAGAGACACATCCAGCTGGTTGAAAGCGGGATTCGTATTCTTTAAATTCGCTCCACACGCATTTTCACCACGGACTTTCGATACAGAAAGCAGGAGACATGAAGCGCCCCATTTCCCTCGCCGCCCTGACGGTGCTCGAACTGACGCCACCCGAGATGGTGACCTGCGCCGCCGAGGCCGGCTTCAGCCACGTCGGCATCCGGCTGCTGCCGGCGACGCCGACCGAACCCCAGTACGACATCGTGGGCGACACGCCGCTGTTGCGCGAGGTCGAAAGGCGTCTGGCGGACACCGGCGTCAAGGTGCTGGATGCCGAGATCTTCCGCATCAAGCAGTCCACCCGCGTCGCCGACTACGAAGCGGCCATTGCCACCGCGGCACGCCTGGGCGCAAGTGAGCTGCTGGTGGCAGGCAACGACCCTGACGAGGCGCGCCTGACCGACACCTTCGCCGCGTTCTGCGACCTCGCCGACAGCTACGGCCTGGCCGCCAGCCTCGAGTTCATGCCATGGACGGACGCGAAGGACCTGACCCAGGCTGCGCGCATCGTTGAGGGTTGCCGCCGCGACAACGCCGGCGTGCTGATCGACCCGTTCCACTTCAGCCGTTCACGCAGCCGGATCGAGGACATTGCATCGATCCCGCCCGCGCGGATCCGTTACCTGCAGTTCTGCGACGTGCCGGCGGCGATTCCCCCGACCATGGACGCCATCCTCGAACAGGCCCGTGCCGAACGCCTGTTTCCCGGCCAGGGCGAGCTGGACTTGCTCGGCCTGCTGCGTGCCGTGCCGCGCGAGATTCCCCTCAGCATCGAAGTGCCGACCCGGGCCCTGGCACGGCTGGTCGGCCCCGTCGAGCGCGCCCAGCGCGCCTTCGCCGCCACCCAGCGCGTGCTGGCCCGGCTCGACGCCTGACCGCCGCATGAACAGGCCCGGCATGTCGACCTTTCCTGCACCCCATCGCCGCGTTCTGGCGTGTGACCTGCTGGTGGTCGGCTCCGGTGCGGCCGGACTGGCCGCCGCTGTCACGGCGGCGTGGCATGGCCTGCAGGTGGTGGTGGTGGAAAAGGCCCCGGTGTTCGGCGGCGCCAGCGCCTGGTCTGGCGGCTGGATGTGGGTGCCGGGCAATCCGCTGGCCCGGCGTGCCGGCATCCACGAGGACCCCGAACAGCCCAGAACCTATCTGAAAAACGAGCTGGGCGACCGCTACGACGCGGCCAGGGTCGAGGCCTTTCTCGACAACGCACCCGGGATGGTGTCGTTCTTCGAGCAGCACACCACGCTGAAGTTCGTCGACGGCAACGCGATCCCGGACATCCACGGCCAGGTGGCCGGTGCCGGCACCGAAGGCCACCAGGTGATCGCGGCCCCCTACGACGCCCGCGGCCTGGGGCCGTTGAACAGGCGCCTGCGCAAGACGATGCGGGAAACATCATTTCTGGGCATGCCCATCATGGCAGGTGCAGACCTTGGTGCGTTCCTCGGCATGACGCGGTCGCTGAAGTCCTTTCTTCATGTGATGAATCGATTCCTGCACCACCTGCGCGATCTGGCGATCCACGGCCGTGCGATGCATCTCGTCAATGGCGTCGCGCTGATCGCACGCCTGGCGAAGTCGGCCGACGACCTGAAGGTGCAATTGATCGAATCGGCGCCGGCCCGGCGCCTGCTGTTGGACGGCGGTGCTGTCTCCGGCGCGGTCGTGGCGACACCGGATGGCGATATCGAGATCCGCACGACCCGGGGTGTGGTGCTGGCGGCCGGCGGCTTTCCCCACGACCTGGTGCGCCGCAAGCAGCTGTTCCCCAGGACGCCGACCGGTGCCGAGCACCTGGCACTGCCACCAGAAAGCTGCTCGGGTGACGGCATCACGCTGGGCGAATCGGCCGGCGGCATCCTGGCCACCGATCTGGCCTCGTCCGCTGCATGGGCGCCCGTATCGAAGGTTCAGCATGCGGACGGCTCCATCGGCCATTTCCCGCACATCATCGACCGGGGCAAGCCGGGGCTGATCGGTGTGCTGTCCAACGGCAGGCGCTTCGTCAATGAAGCCGACGGCTACCACGACTACACCGCGGCGATGATTGCGCAGGCACCCGCCGGCGAGGAAGTCGCGTCCTGGCTGATCTGCGACCACCGCTTTCAACGGCGCTACGGCTTGGGCCATGCCCGCCCGTTCCCGGTGCCTGTGGGGCGCTTCGTCCGCAGTGGCTACCTGCGGCGCGGCGCCACCATCGAAGCGCTGGCGCATGCCTGCGGCATTCCTGCCGCGGCCCTGGTGGAAACGGTCCAGCGCTTCAACGCGCATGCCCGCGAGGGGACAGACCCGGACTTCGGACGCGGCTCGACACCCTACAACCGGAAGATGGGCGACCCCCTGCACCCAGGGCCCAACCCGTGTGTGGCGCCCATCGAGCACGGTCCCTTTTATGCCGTGAAGGTCCTGCCTGGCAGCTTCGGCACCTTTGCAGGGCTGAAGACCAATGGCCATGCGCAGGTGCTGGGCCGCGATGGCCAGCCGGTTGCCGGTCTGTACGCGGTGGGCACCGACATGGCCAGCGTCATGGGGGGCTTCTACCCCTCGGGCGGCATCAACCTCGGCCCTGCCATGACGTTCGGCTACATCGCCGGGCGCCACGCAGCCGGCCTCCATGCGTCCATGGGTGGAGCGCCTCCACCAGAAAAGAGGCCATGACCTGCCATTGCACACACACCACACGCGCCATGCACAGCAAGGATTAAAAACCAACCCCGGAGACACACATGACAAATCTCACCCACACCATGGATGGCCCCCACGGGCACACCAGCCAAACCCGCAAAGCCACCGCCAGCGGCTGGATCGGCTCTGCGCTCGAGTACTACGATTTCTTCATCTACGCCACCGCCGCGTCGCTGATCTTCCCCCAGATCTTTTTCCCGAAGACCGACCCGAAGATCGCCATCATCGCCTCGCTGGCCACCTACGGCGTGGGCTATGTGGCACGGCCGATCGGCGCGTTTTTCCTGGGCCACTGGGGCGACACCCATGGCCGCAAGACGGTGCTGATCGTCTGCATGTTCCTGATGGGCTTTTCCACCATGGCCGTCGGCCTGCTGCCGACCTACGACCAGGTCGGCCTGTGGGCACCGGCGCTGCTGGTGCTGCTGCGCCTGATCCAGGGCTTCGCCGTGGCGGGCGAGATCTCGGGCGCCAGCTCCATGATCCTGGAGCATGCACCCTTCGGGCGCCGCGGCTTCTTCTCCAGCTTCGCCCTGCAGGGCGTCCAGGCCGGCCAGATCATGGCGGCCGCGGTGTTCCTGCCGCTGGCGCACTACATGCCCACCGAGGCCTTCAACAGCTGGGGCTGGCGCATTCCCTTCCTGCTGAGTTTCGTGGTGATCGTCGCGGGCTACATCATTCGCCGCCAGGTCGATGAGACGCCGGCTTTCGCCGAGGTGGACCAGAAGGGCCTGGTCCCCAAGGCGCCGGTGATCCAGGCGGTGGTCGAGAGCTGGCGCGATATGCTGCGGGTGATGTGCTGCTCGCTGATGAACGTGATCCCGGTGGTGACCACCATCTTCGGCGCGGCGTATGCCGTGCAGCCCGGCTACGGCATCGGCTTCGAGAAGGATGTCTACCTGTGGATCCCGGTGCTGGGCAACATCGTGGCCGTGCTGGTGATCCCTTTCGTCGGCAACCTGGCCGACAGGATAGGCCGCCGCCCGCCCATCGTCATCGGCGCGATCGGCTCGGGCCTGCTCTCCTTTGCGTACCTCTACGCGATCAGTATCCACAACGTGCCGCTCGCCATCGCCATGTCGCTGCTGATGTGGGGTGTGGTCTACCAGGGCTACAACGCCGTCTTCCCCAGCTTCTACCCGGAGATGTTCCCCACCCGCACCCGCGTTTCGGGCATGGCCATCTCGCAGAATCTGGGCACGCTGGTGACGGCCATGCTGCCGGCGCTGTTTGTAGCCGTGGCGCCTCCCGGCGCCACCAACATCCCGATGACGATCGGCAGCATCACACTGGCCGTGACCGTGATCGCTGCGATTTCAGCCTGGTCTGCACGTGAAACCTACCGTGTGCACATGAAAGACCTGGGCAACAAGGCAGCCATGCCGGTGCCGGCCATCGAATATAAACGGCTGCGCCAGCAGTCGATGGCAGGCCCTCAGGCCGCCAGGGCCACGGCGCAGACTTGAACAGACAACCCGGAGAGCATCATGATCAGTGGCAAAACAATCCTCATCGCGCACCTTGGCTACCCCACGGAAGGCTTCAAGGCACCGATGATCTACAACCCGTGGTTCGAGCAGCAGGGCATTGACGCGGTCGTCGTGCCCATGGGCGTCAAGCCCGCAGACTATGCAGCCACACTGAAGCAGCTGTTCAAGCTCACCAACATCCGCGGCGCGCTCGTGACGATGCCGCACAAGGTGACCACCATGGGCCTGATGGACGAAGTCACGCCCACCGGCAAGGTGGCTGGTGCGTGCAACGCGATCCTGCTGCGCGCTGACGGCACGCTGCTGGGCGACCAGTTCGACGGTGCCGGTTTTGTGCGCGGCGTGCAGCGCAAGGGCGTGAAGCTCGGCGGTACGCGCGTCCTCGTCTCCGGCAACGGCGGTGTGGGCTGCGCGATCGCTGCGTCACTGGCGGCAGCCGGTGTGGCGGAGATGAGCCTGTTCGACAACCTCGCGGCGTCTTCGGAGTCGCTCGCCGCCCGCCTGCGCGAGCACTATCCCAAACTGGTCGTCAGGACCGGCTCGAACGACCCGGCCGGCCATGACCTGATCGTCAATGCCACGCCGCTCGGCATGAAGGATGGCGACCCCTTGCCGTTCGACGTCTCGCGCATCGCGCCCACCACTTTTGTTGGCGAGGTCGTGATGAAGCAGACCATCACGCCCTTGCTGGCGGCCGCTCAAGCCAGGGGCTGCCCGATCCAGGTCGGCACCGACATGCTGTTCGAGATGATCCCTGCCTACCTCGAGTTCTTTGGCCTGGGCACCGCCACGCCGGACGAACTGCGTGCGGTTTCAAAAATACCGGCCTGAAGCCGAAAGCCGGCGCGTTCCCTTTCCTCCGCGGCGCTGCGTGCGAACCGCCCCACTTTGCTGGACCCCTCCTCATGACTACACCCTGCATCATTTCCGTCGCCATCACCGGCTCGCTGCCGCGCAAGAAGGACAACCCGGCCGTGCCGATCAGCGTCAGCGAGCAGGTCGAATCCACGCAGGCCGCATTCGAGGCAGGCGCCACGCTGGTGCACCTGCACGTCCGCAACGACGACGAATCACCCACCTCGGCCCCCGAGCGTTTCGCGCAGGTGCTCGACGGCATCCGCCGGCACGCGCCGGGCATGATCACGCAGGTTTCCACCGGTGGGCGTTCGGGCGCCGGCCATGAACGGGGCGGCATGCTCAAGCTGCGGCCAGACATGGGCTCGCTGGCCACCGGCTCGGTCAATTTCCCGACGCGGGTCTACGACAACTCACCGGAGCTGGTGGACTGGCTGGCCTCGGAGATGAAGACCTATGGCGTCAAGCCCGAGGTCGAGGCCTTCGACCTGTCCATGATCTTCCAGGCGGTCGCCATGGCCAACGCGGGCAAGATCGTGGGCCCGCTGCACATCCAGTTCATCATGGGCATCAAGAACGCCATGCCGGTGGACCGCGAGGTCTTCGAGTTCTACGTCAGGACCCTGAAGCGGCTGGCACCCGACGCCACGTGGACAGGCGCGGGCATCGGCAGGCACCAGCAGACCCTGGCCAGGTGGTCGATGGAACTGGGTGGCCACTGCCGTACCGGGCTGGAAGACAACGTGCGCCTGGACAAGGACACGCTGGCACCGTCGAATGCCGCGCTGGTCCAGCAGGTTGCTGCCCTGTGCGCGGACTACGGGCGCAGACCGGCGACGGTCGCGGAGGCCCGGCGGCTTCTGGGGCTGCCCGTGATGGCTGCTGCCTGAGAGGGCCAAGGCCTTGGCGACAGGAGCGACGCACTTGGAAGCCCGTTGAAATGTCGCGGCACAAAAAACAGGGTCGCCGAACGACGCCGGCCTGTGTGCCGGTCCATGGTCTTGCCTGAGGACGCATGGACGCGCCCGGGATCGGGTCAGTGTGCGGTGGTCTTCGGCAATGACACCATCACAGACTGCAAAATCTCGTTGGACAGAGCCTCGTCGTCCACTGCGCGTGCCAGAACCAGCGCACCCACCATGCTGGCATAGGCACTCAGCGCCCGCTCCCGCCTGATCGCCTTGGTTCGTCCCTGCACCCATCCGGCCAGTAGCGCTACCACTGACTGAACGCTTTCGCTGAGCGCTCTTCGCAGGGGCGGCCCTTCACGTGCTGCCTCCGCCCCCAATGCGGCAATCAGGCAGCCGTGACCGGGTTGGTCGCGGTGCAGCGTTGACAGGTACATCTGCGCCACGCCAGTCAACGGGCTACCCGGTGTGCGGTTTGCAGCCGCCTGGAATTTCTTCAGTGTGTCCTGGCTCGCACGGGAACAGGACTGCGCCATCAGGTCTTGCTTGGAGGCGAACTGCCCGTAAAAGCCACCGTGCGTCAGGCCGGCGCTCTTCATCAGATCTGCCACGCCAATGCCGTTAAAGCCCCGTTCACGAAACAGCTGCGCTGCCACATCCAGTACACGGTCTCGGTTCTGCGCCGCCTGCTCACGCGTTACTTTCATATTTTTGTCTCCAATTCTTCACTCGCCAACTTGACATCAAAAATTATGTTCGATACATTCTCGAAATAATAATGATGATAATCATAATATAAATGGGAGTGCTGCATGAAGTCCGTCATTGCCGGTTGTGTCCGTTCGCCGTTCCACTTCGCCCGTGGGGCTGCACGGGTCCTGACACCCTGGCTGCCCGAGTGGTCCAGGGTCTCCAGCCGCTCCCAACTCTCTCCCAACTCTCTCTTCCCGTGCCTGGAGGCGAAGTCGCATCGCCAGGCCATCGCGCAGTGGGCAAGGCTTCGCCCGATCCCTGAGCCACTCTGAACCCCGTCCCAACACCCACTGGAAAGCAAATACCATGCATATCAAACACGCAGTCGTCCTGGTCACCGGCGCCAACCGTGGCCTGGGGCAGGCCTTCGCCAATGCGCTGCTGGCTGCGGGGGCCGCCAAGGTCTACGCTGCCGCACGCGACCCGGCCAGCATCAGCCTGACGGGCGTGGAGCCCATCAAGCTCGACGTCACCAACCCCGCTGATGTGGCCGCCGCCGCCGCCAGCTGTACCGATGTGACTCTGCTCATCAACAACGCCGGCATTGCGCGCGGCTCGTCCTTCATGGCGGCCCACAGTGCCGATGCCGCCCGTGCCGAGCTGGAGACCAACTTCTTTGGCCCGCTGGCCATGAGCCAGGCCTTCATGCCCGTGCTGGCGGCAAATGGTGGCGGCGCCATCGTCAACGTGCTGTCGGTGCTGAGCTGGCTGAACCTGAGTGCCGCCGCCACCTACAGTGCGTCCAAGTCCGCCGCGTGGTCGCTGACCAACGGCCTACGCAACGAGTTGCGCAGCCAGGGCACGCAGGTGGTTGGCGTGCATGTGGGGTTCATGGACACCGACATGACAAAGAACGTGCCCGGACCCAAAACCAGCCCTGCCGACGTGGTGCGCCAGACCCTTGAGGCCCTGGAGTCCGGACGCGAAGAAGTGCTGGCCGACGAACTGACCCGTCTGGTCAAGCAGGGCCTGTCGGCCGAGCACGGCATCTACCTTGGCGAAGCCGCCTGAATCCCCTCAACCCCCTCACCAGGAGCACTCCCATGACCGGCCCCCTCTACCCCAGCGAGCACACCGGCGTGTTGCTCATTGACCCGTACAACGACTTTCTCAGTGTGGGCGGCAAGCTCCATGGCATGGCCAAGGCCGTGGTCGACTCGACCGGCACGCTGGCGCACATGCACAGTGTGGTGGCCGCCGCGCGCGCCGCTGGCATTCCCATTTTCTATGTGCCGCACCACCGCGCAAGACCTGTCGACTTCAATGGCTGGAAGCACCCCACGCCCTACCAGATGGGCGGCCACAAGATGCAGGTGTTTGCCGAAGGCACCTGGGGCGGGGAATGGCATCCGGACTTTGTTCCGCAGCCAGGTGACATCCTCATCAAGGAGCATATGTCGTCCAGTGGCTTTGCCAATACAGACCTGGACCTGCAGCTCAAGCAGCATGGCGTGCACAAGCTCATCCTGATTGGCATGCTGGCCAACACCTGCCTGGAAACCACGGGCAAGTTCGGCGTAGAGCTTGGATACCACGTCACGCTGGTGCGCGATGCCACAGCAGCGTTTTCCCCTGAGGCCATGCACGCTGCCCATGCGCTGAATGGCCCCACCTACGCGCATGCGATCCTCGACACTGACGAACTTCTTGCTGCACTTTCTGGAGAATGACATGATGGGACTCACCACACTGGGCGTCTTTCACACCGCCATCAGCCTGATGGCCGTTGCTGCGGGAATCATCGCCCTGCTGCGTTACCGGCAAATCACATCGCAGGGCGTGACTGGCCAGGTGTATGTATTCGCCACCCTGGTGACCTGCGTCACCGGTTTCGGCATCTTTCAGCATGGCGGGTTTGGCAAGCCGCACGCGCTGGGCATCATCACGCTGATTGCGCTGGGCGTGGCACTGGTGGCGGAGCGGACCCAGGTGTTTGGAAAGCTGTCGCCGTACCTCCGGACGGTCAGCTACTCGGCCACCTTCATGTTCCACTGGATACCTGCCATCACCGAGACCAGCACCCGCCTGCCCCGCGGCGCACCCCTGCTGGCCAGCGCCGAGGCGCCGGAACTGAAAATGGCTGCCGGAGCGCTGTTTGTGTTTTTTCTGGTGGGCACTGTCCTTCAGGTGCTGGCCCTGCGCAAAACGGCTGCTGCTTCCGGCTGAGGTCGGTTGCTGCGGGTTTCATGGCTGCCAGCGAAACCCTCCCGTTCCTGGCAGCGGCGGCAGATGCTGGGTTGCCCAATGGCAGTCATCGGGGTCATTTCCGTGGTCATGGCCGAGCCGCCGTGTGGCTGGTGAGTCGAGCCGCCCTCAGCCGACCGGATGCCGGAGGTGGTGAGCCAATACAAGGGCGACAGCCTTGAGATTGGTCAGGTCCTGTTGCTGGATGGTCTCGCTGGGGCTGAAACTGAAGGCACACAGCGTGCCGTACAAACGCCCGTCCGTCAGAATCACGGGCGTGCTCAGATAGGTTCCGATGTCGTAAGACAAGGGCGGCAAATCTTCCGTTGGCCTGAACAGGGCCACATTGGGAATCAGTGGCGGCAACCGTCCGTCCACCACCCGCTGGCACCAGGTTTGCTCAAGCGACAAGGACTCACCTACCGCGACGACAGGCCGATCGGCCTCGATATCCAGATAACGGAACACCTGCTTTCCGTTCGTGAATTCAGCGACAAACACTGCATCCATCTTCATGTAGGTGCGCAGCATGCTCAATATCGAGGTGATGCCTTCATCCATGTCCTGATCGGAGGTGTCTGCTGTGGCGATCAGAATTTCGGAGGCCATGGCACGCCACTCTTCGACGCCAATGGAATCAATGATGGAATCAGTCATGATGGGCTCCTCGCCTCGTATGGTTTGGGTAAAGGTGGCAGGGTGAAATAAAACGTCGAACCCACATCCAGCTCGCTCGTCACCCACAGGCGGCCACCGTGCTTCGTCAGGATGCCCTTGACCTTGGCAAGACCGATGCCATGCCCTGCCGACTCCGGCAGGGTGTCGATCTGCTGGAAGGGCTCGAACAAGGTGTTCGCATAGGCCATGTTGAAGCCTGCACCGTTGTCTCGGACAAAGTAGATGGCTTCGCCCTTGGCGTCAATCTCACAACCGACTTCGATGACGCTCTGCTCGCGGCCCGCGGTGAACTTCCATGCATTGAAGATGAGCTCGTTGATGGCATCGGTCATCAGATCCCGATCCGCCCAGATCGACAAGCCCGGCTGGACACGGGCCATCAATTGGCGACCCGGCTGCAAGCGTTGGAGCCGGGACAGTTGGTAGCTTGCGATCGGCGCGAGATCGAGGGTGACGCGCCGAAGGCGGCGGCGAGACAGGTTGGTGAAATAGAGCAACCCGTCAGCTCGGGCATTCACCTGTTCAATGCTGTCAACCATGCGCTGCACATCCTGTCTCTCGCCGTCGGTCAAGGCTCTGTTGTTGAGCAGATGGCTGTAGCCACGGATGGTGATGAGGGGCTGCCGCAGATCGTGTGCCAGTGAATAGGACAGCAGTTGCAGATCCTCTGTCTTTCGTTCCAGCTCGGCAGTTCGCAGCTTGACACGGCGATCCAGGTCGGCGTTGAGCGTGACGATTTCCTCGCGCACTTTTTGAAGCTCCGTGAGGTCCCAGGTCATGGCCACATACCCGTTCAGCACACCGTCCGGGTCATGCAACGCGCATGTCGAGACCAGGACCGAGACCACAGAGCCGTCCTCGCGCCTGTAAGTCCAATCCCGCATGTCGGGAATCCCCATCGCAGAGGGCGCGAAGAGGCTGTCGTCAGGTTCAATCTGGCGATCCAGCTGACCAGAAAGCTCTTTGGCCCGCGCCTGCAATTCAGCCTCCAGATGGAACAGGCGGATGTTTTTCTGCTGGACCAACTCTGCGGCCGTATGGCGAACCAGCTGCTCAAAGGCAGGGTTCACACGGGTGATCAAACCAGCGGGCGTGGTCCAGGCGACGCCAGCCAGGGCGCTGTCGGACAGCAGGTTCTGACAGTTGCGCTGCCGGACCACATGCTGATTCAGTTCCTTCGCTCGGCGAAGGTGCAGCCTGAGATCCATCTGCCGAATAATCTGCCTTCCCAGGACTTCAAGCGCAGAGACTTGGCCACGGGAGAGAACCCTGGGCTTTTTGTCGAAAACGCAAAGGGTTCCAATCGCATGTCCTTGTGGGGTCAGCAGGGGAGCGCCGGCATAAGACCGGACATTGAGTTCGCTTGTCACGAAAGGGTGATCCCGAAAGCGTTCGTCTTGGGTTACGTCAGGGATTTCGAGCACCTCCTTGGCGAGGATGGCGTGCCCACAGAAGGATCCATTGCGAGCACCGTCCCTCGTGTCAAAGCCGACGCGGCTCTTGAACCAATGGCGGTCTTTGTCGACCAGCGAGGTGAGCGCCAGGGGCGCTTCGCAAATCTGGGCGGCCAGCTGGGTGATTTCGTCGAACTCAGGTTCGGCTTCCGTATCGAGAATGTCGTAACGGTAGAGAGCTGCGAGGCGCTCCTCATCTTGAAGAGGAATTGGCGCTGATTTCATAGAGCCACTCCTGGGTAGTCGATGAGAATTCGTTAACGCATGGTCACATGCACAGAACAATGTTTCAAGTCAGACAACATGCCGACACATCGGGGAAAATTCACGCCCTGCCTGATGGACACCTTGTGCGCCTCAGGTGTTCGGCTTGTTGCGTCACTCCAATCGGGACATCGCTGCAGACAAGGCGTGAGACACCAGGTGCAAGAGAAAACGGAGTGCCATCGATGGCATGTGCCTAAAAGAAGTCGTGGCATGGACGTGAGAGGCGAGCAGGTCAAGGCAAGTCACGCTTTCATGGAGCGTCGCCGACGCTTGGTCCCGTGGCAATGCCTTGCCGGCCTTGGCCATTCCACCACGCTGTGTGGACTGGACGGCCCACGAGGCGCGGTCTTGCCAGGCTTGAGTCATGCCAGCGCGGCGACAAGGAATCGCAGCACTGACGCTCGCCAATAACCGGCTTCAGTTCGGCAGTGCAAATTGAAAGGTGGCCCCCTGGCCCACCTCGCTTTGAGCCCAGACCCGGCCGCCATGACGGCTCACCACCCGGTGGACGGTGGCCAGACCGATGCCGGTGCCTTCGAACTCCTCATCGGTGTGCAGGCGCGTGAACATCTCGAAGAGCTTGTCGTACTGGTCCATGCTGAAGCCGGCACCGTTGTCGCGCACGGTGTAAACCACCTCTTCGCCTTCGATGCGCCCGGACACCTCAATTTCGGGCATGTCGGTGCTGCTGCTGTATTTCATGGCATTGGACAGCAGGTTGACCCAGACCTGCCGGATCAGTCCGACGTCCGCGTTGGCCTGCGGGAGCCGGTCGAGCTTGATGAGCGGTTTTTTGCCCTGCGGATGCAACTGCATCATGTCGCCAATGACCGACTCCACCATGTCGTGCATCTCTACACCGGCTTTTTTGACCTCTCCCAGACTCAGCCGGGAAAACGCCAGCAGATCGTCGATGAGTCTGGCCATACTTTTGGTGCGGCGAATGATGACTGACAGATAGTGCCGCCCCTTGTCGTCCAGGACGGGGGCGTAATTTTTATCCAGCAGGTGTGCAAAGCCTCCAATCACACTGAGCGGCGATCGAAGGTCATGCGACGCCGCGGACGTGAAGCTCTCCAGGCCCTTGTTGGTAGCCTCCAGGTCTTCATTGCGTACCTTGACCGCCAGATTGAGATTAGAGATGAGCTTTTCCAGCTCTTTCTGTTTGGTGATGTCCTCGGAGATTCCCAGGATGTGCGTGGGCTCGTCTCCTCTGCCGAACACCGGTACTTTGGCGGTGTGCAAGTGGCGCACGCCCCGGGTGGGGGACATAAAAAGATGATCCGGGATATCCACCATGATGCCCCCGGCGAGCGCCTGCCGGTCCTGGAGGACGATGATGTCTGCAGCGTCTTGGTCGAACAGGTCATGGGCACTCTTGCCCAGCATCGCATCCCGTGTGAGCCCCACCAGGTTTTCTTCGGCGCGGTTGATGCGGACGTAGCGCAGGTCTGCCGCATCCTTGATGTACAGCGGGATGGGCAGATGCTCGATCATGGAGTCCAGAAAGCGATTGGCCAGCACCAGCTCGGCGGTCCGCTCGTTCAATTGCTGCCGGCTCTCCAGAAGCTCATCGTTGCGCTGAAGGGCTGCGTCATAGGTTGACATCAGCAGGTTCAGGATCTGGGTGCGGCTGGCGGTGATCTGGTGTCTTTCGCCGTGAAAAAAGATTTCAGCTGGCGGGCCATCTTCCGGGGCGCTGCCGATTTTTTGACCACTGATTGAGTGCTGTACCCGGGCCAGCATGTGGCTTCGCTCATAGGGCTTGATGACAAAGCTGTCGGCGCCGCATTGCAGCCCCAGCAATACTTCGTTGGGGTCCGTCAGGCTGGTCACGAGAATCACGGGGGTGTGGCCAATGCCTTCACTGGCCTTGATCTGCCGGCACAGCTCATAGCCGCTCATCTCCGGGATCTTGACGCCGCTGATGACCAGCAGGGGGCGCAAGTCCCGGGTCATTTGCAGGGCGGTCTGGCCGTTGGCCGCCGAACTGACCTGGTAGCCCTCTTCTTCAAGGATGTGGCGCAGCATCTGGGCCTGCGCCACGATGTCTTCAACAATCAGGATGTGCCGGGCAGAAGATTCGGCGGACGCTGTCAAAATCATAAGTGGACTCCTGCCTTATCGTAGTCAGGACCTCTGACCACTTGCTGACTCAGTCGAGGCATTAATCACTACGGCAGGCAGTGGGCACAGGGGGCAACCTCTTGTTTGAATCGACTGAGACTTTGGTACGACGTGGCTGCAGGCCATCCAGACGATCAGTATTGCTGGAGATCGCCAAGGTCATCAAGCTCGATGGGCACGTTGTTCAGCGTGAAATACCTGGTGTTGTCGATCTGAAGCAGACTGATTCGCCCAAGCAATACTTTTCGCTCGTGGGTGACATCAACCGCTTGCAGCGCCACCCCGCGCTCCATCTCGCCGAGCATTTCCTCTCGACAAAGCTCCCGATAGTTCGAAACACCATCGCCAGCTTCTACAGCCGCCTTGACGCCTTCGATGAGAGTGCCTTTGTAGTGCACGGCGAATACGTTGATGACCGGTAGTGCGTCCATGGAAGGCCTTCGCAGGGTGATGGATCGGGTGGATTCCAAGATATTCATGATCTCACCAAGTACTACCTTCTTCTGTGCGATAGCGAACGGAGCACATCATCGACGCAGCTGGTCAAGCGTTCCGCGGGTTATCCCTGGCCGAGGGGAGGGGGCTTCGGCGTGTTGATCGGCACCAAGATCTTGGCCTGCCAAGCAATGGATCAGCGGTAAGTTCAAGGGCAGAGCGGGCCGCCCACGCGCATTGGAGGTGCCCCAGTCTCACGCGCACAAGCGACATTTTTACCCGCGCGCGGGGAGCGATCGGTCTACATTGGCAAACAATCAGGTCAGTTTGTGCCAACCCCAGGACTCGAGGTCGCCATGACGAAGAAAAAATCACGCCACACCACGCTCTCCAAGCCACTCATCAAGGCGCTCGATAAAACCGAATTGGTAAAAGAAGTCGTCGCCCAGTCGTCGGACGAACTGTTGCTCGTCAACGCGGTGCTGAGACACCGCATCCCCGGCAACGCGCAAACAGGCGAGGTCGCGCAGGCGTTGGTGAAAACCGAAGACATCGAGGAGAAAATCGATGCTTCAGCGAAAGACCTGACGGTGGTGACGCAGCTTCTGGCGCACGAAGTGGACGAACGCATTCAGCTGGAGCGCGAGCTGATGACGACCAGGGCGGCTTTGGCGCGTGAAAAACCCAAGCCCTAGCGAAACGGGCTCGGGCCGAAACATAAAAAAGCGTGGCCGGTGGCGGGTGATCCCGGCTGCGTTCCCGTACGCTGCGTCAGTGTCTTCCTTCCCGGAAAGTGGCCGGCGGAACGCCTTCCCGCGCCTTGAACGCCCGGCCAAAACTCTTCTCGTTCCTGAACCCTGATTCGGCCGCGATCTGCTTGATGGGTTTCTCGCTGCGGTTGAGCAGTTCCTTCGCCCGTTCGAAGCGCACGTCGTCTTTCAGCACCTGCAGCGAGGCACCTTCGTCCTTCAGTTGCCGGTGCAGCGTGCGTGCGGACATGTTGAGCAGCCCGGCGATGCCTTCGGCGCTGTGCGTCTTGTCCGGGTGGGCCGCCAGCGCCTGGCGCACCTGCTGCACCAGGAGGCGGTCGCGCCGGTACTGCAGCACCGTGAGGGGCAGCGCGCGCTGCAGCATCTGCTGCAGGGCTTTCTCGTCGCGCCGCAGGGGCAGGGCGAGGTAGCGGGCGTCAAAGCGCAACTCGGCCTGTCCTGAGCCCGTCGAAGGGGCCTGCGCGGCCTCGAAGCGCAGCGGGCCGGGGAACATGTGCTGGTAGGCCTCGGCGTGCGGTGGTGCGGCGAACGGAAAGCGCGCGCCCTGCAGCGGAATGCGAGAGTCCACATACCAGCAGGCCAGGCCATGCAAGTTGCGCAGCACATGCACCAGGCCGAACTCGCGGCTCTCGGCGCCGTACCGGCCCAGGTCGCTGCGTTCTTCGAGGTTGATGACCGCGGTGTCGGCATTGGTGGTGAGCTTCAGGTGGATGTCGTCTGTCAGCAGGCCGTGGTGGCGGCACCAGCGCTTTAAGGCCACGCCCAGGTTGGGCGAACTGAGTGAGGCGCGGGCCAGCATGCCGTAGCTGCCCCAGGGCAGGCGACGGCTGAAGGTGCCCAGGCCTTCGTCGTCCAGCGCCTGCATGGCGGCGCCCGAGAGCACCTCCATCTGCCGGGCGGTGATGCGCCCGCCTGCGCGTTGCAACTGGACTGGCGTGATCTGTGCCAGCCTCAGGAGGTCCGACGGCAGCACTCCCCGACGTTGGCAGGCCGCGGTAATGCTTCTGGCGAAAGCCATGGGCGTGGCGGCCAGCGGCAGGTGGCTGCGGTTGACGGGCGTGGTGGTGAGCATGGCTTGAATTTTGTGAGAAGTTGGCAGTATTTGCAACCTCAATGACAGCCTGAGCGAGTCGGGTTTTCCTTAAGCTTGCAGATTGGCGGTAAGGTGTGGCTGAGGCTGTGGTGCGCTGGCTTCTACAGAGCCTGTCCTGAGCCTGTCGAAGGGCTCGGCCCGAACGGGTGACGCAGGGCGTCCAAGCTGCGCGCACTTCGCCACCGCACTGCTTTGCAACGAGGAATCACATGTCAGTTCTGGAAACCCAACTCAACGCCCGCTCGGCCGACTTCCAGGCCAATGCCGCCGCCATGCGCACGGTGGTGGACGACTTGCATCTGCAGGTGGCCAAGGCCGCCGCCGGCGGTGGCGACAAGGCCCGCGAGAAGCACCTGGCCCGCGGCAAGCTGCTGCCGCGCGACCGCGTGCAGATGCTGCTGGACCCGGGCACACCGTTTCTGGAACTCGCGCCGCTGGCCGCGCACGCCATGTACAAGGGCGATGCACCGGGCGCCGGCGTGATCACCGGCATCGGCCGCGTCAGCGGCGTGGACTGCATGATCGTCTGCAACGATGCCACCGTGAAGGGCGGCACCTACTACCCGATGACGGTGAAGAAGCACCTGCGGGCGCAGGA
>CBHWCZ010000013.1:0-66064 GCA_966112355.1 uncultured Polaromonas sp. | reverse complement strand
CCCCTCGGGGGCCGCCCGCCTGCGGTCTGGCAAAGCCAGTCCCGCGGCTCATGCTGGGTTGAAGAATTCTTTGGGCACTGCCCGTGATGGGGTATTTCACCAGTGGGGGCCGAGGGTCCGGCTTTGCCGGCCCCTCGGCCCCCTTGAAGGGGGAGCAAGCTACACGAAGTGAGCCTGAACGGGAGAGTTCGGTATAATCACGGCTTCCTGAGGAGCGTTGCAACCCACGGCATGTGGTCTAGGCTCAGGACTTTCATTTGCAACCACGCTCACCCGCATGTGCCTCTGATGGACAGTCAAGCCGGGTGAGTCAACACAAACTCACCCATTGACCGATTGCTTCGCTGCCCTGCGGCCGTGGCCATTTTGCCGACCTTGACCCTCGATTTTGGAGAAAACCAAATGAACGCCATTCTCAAACCCGTGCCTGTTAACGCGCCTCTTAACGACTACGTCATCGCCGATCTTTCGCTCGCCGCCTGGGGCCGCAAGGAACTGAAAATCGCCGAAACCGAAATGCCCGGCCTGATGGCCATCCGCGAAGAATTCGCCAAGACCCAGCCGCTGAAGGGCGCGCGCATCACCGGCTCGCTGCACATGACCATCCAGACCGGCGTGCTGATCGAAACGCTGCAGGCCCTGGGCGCCGACGTGCGCTGGGCCTCGTGCAACATCTTCTCGACGCAGGACCACGCGGCTGCTGCCATCGTGGCCGCCGGCACGCCGGTGTTCGCCATCAAGGGCGAGTCGCTGGCCGACTACTGGGACTACACCCACCGCATCTTCGAATTCAACGGCGCCAAGGGCACGCCCGAAGAAGGCCCCAACATGATCCTGGACGACGGCGGTGATGCAACCCTGCTGATGCACCTGGGTACCAAGGCCGAGCTAGACGCCAGCCTGCTCGCCAACCCCGGCAGCGAAGAAGAAATCTGCCTGTTCAACTCGATCAAGGCCAAGCTGGCACAAGACCCGACCTGGTACAGCCGCCGCCTGAAGAACATCATCGGCGTGACCGAAGAGACCACCACCGGCGTGCTGCGCCTGAACGAGATGTCGGCCAAGGGCACGCTGGCCCTGCGCGCCATCAACGTGAACGACTCGGTCACCAAGTCCAAGTTCGACAACCTGTACGGTTGCCGCGAGTCGCTGGTGGACGCCGTCAAGCGCGCCACCGACGTGATGATTGCCGGCAAGGTCGCCGTCGTTGCCGGTTATGGCGACGTGGGCAAGGGCTCGGCCCAGGCCCTGCGCGCTCTGAGCGCCCAGGTGTGGGTCACCGAGATCGACCCGATCAACGCCCTGCAGGCCGCGATGGAAGGCTACAAGGTCGTGACCATGGAATACGCTGCCGACAAGGCCGACATCTTCGTGTCCGCCACCGGCAACAAGAACGTCATCACCTACGCCCACATGGCGGCCATGAAGGACCAGGCCATCGTCTGCAACATCGGCCACTTCGACAACGAGATCGACGTCGCCGCGCTGGAAAAATGCACCTGGGAAGAGATCAAGCCGCAGGTCGACCACGTGATCTTCCCGGACGGCAAGCGCATCATCCTGCTGGCCAAGGGCCGCCTGGTGAACCTGGGCTGCGGCACCGGCCACCCCAGCTTCGTGATGTCTTCCAGCTTCGCCAACCAGACCATCGCGCAGATCGAGCTCTTCACCAAGCAGGCCGACTACGAAGTGGGCAAGGTCTATGTGCTGCCCAAGCACCTCGACGAAAAGGTCGCCCGTCTGCACCTGAAGAAAGTCGGCGCCATGCTGACCGAACTGAGCGACGAGCAAGCCGCCTACATCGGTGTGTCGAAGGCTGGCCCCTACAAAGCCAACACCTACCGCTATTGAGCTCACCCCCGATGCGCCTGCGGCGCCTCCCCCTCGAGGGGGCGACACCAGCGGTCCGGCAAAGCCGGTCCCGCGGTGTCTGCTGGCCACTGCACCACGATCGAAGCTCCCATGCGCGCTGACTTATTCCTCGTCGAACACGGCCATGCCGCCACCCGCTCCCAGGCCCAGCGCCTGATTGCGTCTGGTGTGCAGTGGCGCGTCGAAGCCGACAAGCCCTGGAAAAAGATCGCCAAGAACGGTGACGAGATTCCCGAGGCAGCCGAGTTGCAGTTGCTCGACACGACCGAGGCGAAGTACATCTCGCGCGGCGGGCTCAAGCTCGAAGGGGCGCTGAAAAGCACCGGCCTGAGCGTCAAGGGCTGGCGCTGCCTCGACATCGGCCAGTCCACCGGCGGCTTCACCGACTGCCTGCTGCAGCACGGCGCGGCGCAGGTGGTGGGTGTGGATGTGGGTCATGGCCAGTTGCACCCGAGTCTGCGCAGCGACCCGCGCGTGGTGTGCCTTGAAGGCATCAACGCGCGCGCCATCGTCGCGTCGGAACTTGTGACGCCTGTGGTTCACTCCCATGAGGAAGGTGAGCTTGCCGATGACACGGCCGAAGGCGATATCAGAGGCAACATCGAAGGTGGTGAACCCATCGCCGCCGACTTTGATCTGCTCACCGGCGATCTGTCTTTCATCTCGCTCACGCTGGTGTTGCCTGCCGTGGTGCGCCTGCTCAAGCCGGGCGGCGACCTGCTGATGCTGGTGAAGCCGCAGTTTGAACTGCAGCCCGGCCAGATCGGCAAGGGCGGCATCGTGCGCGACGCGGCCCATTTTGCGTTTGTCGAGCAGCGCCTGCGCGAGGCCTGCAAAGCGCTGGGCATGGACGTGAAAGCCTGGCTCGATTCCCCGATTGAAGGCGGTGATGGCAACCGCGAGTTTTTCATCCACGCCCTCAAAGGGCATGACAACGCGGCTGAAAGCCTGCCACTGCCTGCCGCGCCGCAGCGCAAGGTGCCCAAGCGCCAGCCGCGCGCCGAACGACGCGAGCCGCATGAAGACCCGGAGGCCGCACATGCCGGCCAGCCCGGTCCGGCCCGCAGCAAGCGGCGACCTAAACCTAGTGATTCCTGAAGAGACCCGCGATGAATCTTCCCATCAGTTTCGAGTTCTTCCCGCCCAAGACGCCTGAAGGCGCCGAGAAGCTGCGCGCCACGCGCCAGGCCCTGTATGCCCACAAGCCGGAGTTCTGCTCGGTCACCTTCGGCGCGGGTGGCTCCACGCAAGAGGGCACCTTCGGCACCGTCAAGGAAATCCTGGGCGAGGGCGTGTCTGCCGCCTCGCACTTTTCCTGCGTCGGCGCGACCAAGGCCACGGTGCGTGCGCAACTGGCCACCCTGCGCGCCATGGGCGTGAAGCGCCTCGTCGCACTGCGCGGTGACTTGCCCAGCGGCTACGGCATCGGCGGCGAGTTCCATTACGCCAGCGATCTGGTGGCCTTCATCCGCGAAGAAACCGGCGACGCCTTCCACATCGAAGTGGCGGCCTATCCTGAAATCCATCCGCAGGCCAAGTCGGCTGAGGCCGACCTCAAGGCCTTTGCTGCCAAGGTGAAGGCGGGTGCCAACTCGGCCATCACCCAGTATTTCTTCAACTCCGACGCTTACTTCCGCTTCGTCGATGACGCGCTCGCGCTCGGCGTCGAGGTGCCTGTGGTGCCCGGCATCATGCCGATCACCAGCTCCACCCAGCTGATGCGCTTTTCCGATGCCTGCGGTGCCGAGATTCCGCGCTGGATCCGCCTGCGCCTGCAGGGCTATGGCGACGACGCCGCATCCATCAGGAGCTTTGGCCTGGATGTCATCACCGACCTTTGCGACCAGCTTCGCACGGCGGGCGTGCCTGGCATTCATTTCTACACGATGAACCAGGCGGGTGCCACGACAGAAATCATCCGGCGGCTGCAGCAGCGCTGAAACTGCCAGAGACCAGCATGACGCACTGTTTGATCAAGCTGGTCCTCACGTTCCGGGTCTCCATGGCCCCGATGGGCCTGACAGCCTTGCTGGCACTGGGTGGCCTTACGGCCTGCACCACGGCGCCGGTGGTGACCGTGCCGCGTGCGGCTGCTGCGTCCCCCCGTCCTGCGGTTGCTGCGGTGTTGCCCGATTCAGCCCTGCCGACGGACGCATCCGCCGGCATGCCGCTCCCTTCTGTCGCTGACGGGCCGCGGCCCGCCCTGCTGGACGGCGAGCCCGCCCGCGAGTTCCAGCGCGGCGGCGCCTCCTGGTACGGCCCCGGCTTTCACGGGCGCCGCACCGCCAGCGGCGAGCGCTACGACATGCATGCGCTCACCGCCGCCCACCGCACCTTGCCGTTTGGCACGCTGGTGCGGGTGCACAGCCTGGTCAACGGGCGTGAGGTGGAGGTGCGCATCACGGACCGCGGGCCCTACAGCCACGGCCGCATCATCGACGTGAGCCGCGCCGCCGCGGAAGCGCTGGGCATGCTGGGGCTGGGCTTCAAGGAAGTGGTGTTGATGGTGCCCGAGTCGACACCGGCGGTGGCGGCACAGCCGCCGGCCGCGCCCGCCAGACGCCGGCCGGCTGCGCGGCGCCGAGCGCCTGGCTGATCGCTGCGTCCGCACGCCACCAAAAAAAAGCGACCGGGCTGAACCGGCGCGCCCGGCGCCAGCAGGACCGGCTGGAATTTCCTATAATTTCAGTAATTCCTGAAAATTCAGTAAACCAAATCATGCATCTTGCCCCGCTCACCCAGCGTTTTGTCCTGCACTTCGGTGAGATGGGCAGCCGCTGGGGCATCAACCGCACCGTGGGGCAGATCTATGCGCTGCTGTATGTGTCGCCTCGCGCGCTGAATGCCGACGACATCGGCGAGGCGCTGGCGTTCTCGCGCTCCAACGTCAGCATGGGCCTGAAGGAGCTGCAATCGTGGAACCTGGTGCGGCTGCAGCATCTGCCCGGCGACCGCCGCGAGTACTTCCAGGCGCCCGATGATGTGTGGGCCATCTTCCGCACGCTGGCCGAGGAGCGGCGCAAGCGCGAGATCGACCCGACGCTTTCCATGTTGCGCGACGCGCTGATGGAGCAGCCGGCCGCAGCCGACGACATCCACGCCCAGGCGCGCATGAAGCAGATGCACGACCTGATCGAGCTGATGACCGGCTGGCTGGCCGATGTGCAGAAGATGGATTCCGCCACGCTGGTCAGCCTGATGAAGATGGGCGCCAAGGTCCAACGCCTTCTGGAAGCCAAAGACAAGGTGGCAAATACCGTGAAGTCAGGTTTTGCGGGGCGTGCCAAGCCCGTGCAGAATGAGGCTGTCAGCAGGGAAGACCACAAGACCGACAGTTCAGCAGACAGGACCTGACGATGGACACACTCGACGCCTTCCTTCTGGCCCGCATCCAGTTCGCGGCCAACATCACCTTCCACATCCTTTTCCCCACCATCAGCATCTCGCTCGGCTGGGTGCTGCTGTACTTCAAGCTGCGCTTCGTCAAGACCGGGCAGCAGCACTGGATGGACGCCTACCAGTTCTGGGTCAAGGTGTTTGCGCTGACCTTCGCGCTCGGCGTGGTCAGCGGCATCACCATGAGTTTCCAGTTCGGCACCAACTGGCCGGGCTACATGGAAAAGGTCGGCAACATCGCCGGCCCGCTGCTCGCTTATGAAGTGCTGACCGCCTTCTTTCTGGAGGCCACCATGCTGGGCGTGATGCTGTTCGCCCGCGAGCGGGTGAGCGAGCGCATGCACACCATCGCCACGCTGCTGGTGGCTGGCGGCACCACGCTGTCGGCCTTCTGGATTCTGGCGCTCAACTCCTGGATGCAGACGCCTGCCGGCTTTGAAATGATCGATGGCAAGGCGCACGTCACCAGCTGGCTGGAAGTGATCTTCAACCCGTCCTTTCCTTACCGCTTCACCCACATGATGCTGGCCTCGGGCCTCACGGTGGCCTTCTTCGTGGCGGGCATTTCTGCCTACCGCTGGCTGCGCAACGACCGCGGCGCCGAAGTGCTGACCGGCCTGAAAACCGGTGTCTACCTGGCCACGGTGCTGATCCCGCTGCAGATCCTGGCCGGCGACGCCCATGGCCTGAACACCATGGAGCACCAGCCGGCCAAGCTCGCCGCGATGGAAGGCATCTGGAAAACCGAAAAAGGCGTGCCCGCCGTGCTGTTTGCGCTGCCGGACAGCAAAACGCGCGAGAACAAGTATGAAATCGCCATCCCCAAGCTCGCCTCGCTCTACCTTACGCACGACCTGAATGGCGAGGTGAAGGGGCTCAATGAGTTCGAAGGCAAGCATCCGCCGGTGGCGCCGGTGTTCTGGGCCTTCCGCCTCATGGTCGGCGTCGGCATGCTGATGCTGGCGGTGAGCTGGATGTGCACCTTCCAGCTGGCGCCGTGGAAGAAAGACCCGACGCGCGCACTGATGCCCTGGCAAGCCAAGGTGCTGGTCGCGATGACCTTCGCCGGATGGGTGGCGCTGGTGGCCGGCTGGTACGTGACGGAAATCGGCCGCCAGCCCTGGTTGGTGACAGGCGTGCTCAGCGCGGCCGATGCGGCCTCCAAGGTGCCGGCGCCGCGCATCGCGCTGACGCTGGCGATGTACCTCACGCTCTACGCGGCGCTGATCGTCGCCTACATCTCGGTGGTGTTCTACCTGGCCCGCCACAAGAAGCATGCGGACCAGCCCTTCGGCGATGTGGAGCAGCAGCCCAACGTCGTGAACTACCCGCAAAAGCAGGGAGTCTCGCATGCTTGATCTCGCACCCGACCTGACCCAGGCCGCGGGCTGGATGCCCATCGTGTTCCTGGTGGTCATGGGGCTGGCGATGCTGGCCTATGTGATCCTCGACGGCTACGACCTCGGCGTGGGCGTGCTGATGCGCCGTGCCAGCGAGGACGACAAGGACACCATGATCGCCAGCATCGGCCCCTTCTGGGACGCCAACGAAACCTGGCTGGTGCTGGGTGTCGGCATCCTGCTCACGGTGTTTCCGCTGGCGCACGGCGTGATCCTCGGTGCGCTGTATCTGCCGGTGGCGCTGATGCTGATCGGTCTCACGCTGCGCGGCGTCGCCTTTGACTTCCGGGTCAAGGCCACGGCCTCGCACAAGCCCCTGTGGAACACCATGTTCTACAGCGGCTCGCTGCTGGCGAGCTGGTCGCAGGGCTACATGCTCGGTTCACTGATCACCGGCTTCTCGTCAGACCTGTGGACCATCGCCTTCAATGCCGTGATCGGCCTGGCGCTGGTGGCGGCCTACTGCCTGCTGGGTGCGGGCTGGCTCATCATGAAGTCGGTCGGCGAGCTGCAGCTGCAGGCCGTGCGCTGGGCCAAGGCCAGCCTGTTCTTTACCATGGCCGGTGTGGCCGCCATCTCGGTGGCCACGCCACTGGTCAGCAGCAGCATTTTTGCCAAGTGGTTTGCTTTCCCCAATATCGTGCTGTTGATGCCCATTCCCGCGGCCACGGCGGTGCTGTTCGCCGTGATCTACCGCAGCCTGCAGCGTCTGCCGGTGCGGTTGGCGCAAGGCAACGAGTATGGTGCATGGGTGCCCTTCGGTGCCACGGTCGGCGTGTTTCTGCTGGCCTTCTACGGCCTGGCCTACAGTCTCTTCCCCTGGCTGGTGATTGACCAGCTCACCATCTGGAAGGCCGCAACGGCGCCCGAAGCCATGGCGGTGATCCTGGCGGGCGCGCTGGTGGTGCTGCCCATGATCATCGGCTACACCATCTTTGCCTACCGGGTGTTCTGGGGCAAGAGCGTCGCGTTGAAGTACTAGCCCCCACGCTCCCCCACTTCGTGTGGGTCGCTGCCCCCTCAGGGGGCCGTCCGCCTGTGGCCCGGCTGAGCCGGCTCCACGGCTCCGCTGGTGTGAATACAGACCATCACGCTCGTATTGAATTCCGTTCGTCCTTGGTTTGTCGAAGGTTGCTCCGGAGGTGTGTTCGCTTACAGCCCGCCTGTCGCACGGCGGGCTGTCAGGCTCCGGCCATCGGCAAATCCTGCAGCAGTTCCTGGGCTGAGGCGTAGCGGTTCTGCGGGTCCTTGGCCATCAGCCGGTTGACGATGGGTTGCAGCGCGGCGTGGGCTGGCGGCAGCGCCGGTGTGTCGGCATGCAGGTGCCGCGCCAGCAGCAGCTCCAGCGACTCGGCCACAAAGGGCCGGCGGTTGGCCAGCATCTCGAAAAACATCACCCCCAGGCTGTACAGGTCAGACTGGGCCGTCACGTCCTTGCCGGTGGCCTGCTCGGGGCTCATGTAGTAGGGCGTGCCGACCACGTCGCCATGGCGCGTCTGGGTAAAGCCCATGTTTTGCGGCTGGAGCATGGACTTGGCGATGCCGAAGTCGGCCAGCGCGGCGCTGCCGTCGGCCCGCAGCATCACGTTCTCGGGCTTCACATCGCGGTGCACGATGCCGTGCTGGTGAATGGCTGACAGCGCCTCGGCAATCTCGCGCACCAGGGTCACAGCTTGCGCCTGGGTCATGTCCGGACCGAAGACATTGCGCAGGTCACCGCGCTCGAAATACTCCATCGCGATGTAGGCATGCTCGTCGGTGAAACCCTGGTCATAGATGCGGATCACGTGGGGGTGGTCGATCTTGCACAGCAGCGCGTATTCCTGGATGAAGCGCACCAGATGTTCCGAAGCCTCCTTGCCGCGCGAGTCCAGCACCTTGAGCACCACCGGCAGGCCATCGGACTCGCGCTCGCTCAGGTACACCTCTGTCATGCCGCCGGCGCCAATCTTGCGCGTGATGCGGTAGCCCTTGAGCCGGACGGGTTCGTCGTCGGCGTCAAAGCGCATGGCCTTCAGCGCCGAGAGTTTGGCGTCCAGCGCGCTCTTGACGGCCCGCGCCGTGATGTCCGAGTTGGCCCGCACTGCCTCGCTGATGTCGTCGGCGCGCTCGGTCAGGCTGGCCATGCCGTGGATCTTGTCGTCCATGGTGGTGACCAGACCGGTGACCTCGGCCACGTCGACCGCGAGGTTCTTGCCCGGCACCGTCAACGCGGTGCGGGTACCCGTCTGGATGCCCTCGCCGGCACCGGCCAGCGTGGCCAGGCTGGCCATCACGGTCCATCCGGTTTCTTCGGCGGCACTCTCCAGCCGCGCCGCCAGGGTGACGGTTTCGCCGACGGGTGTGAGCTCCTTGCTCTGGTGCGTTCCGAGGCGGCACAGCGTGACCGGGCCGCTGTGGATGCCGATGCCGACGGCAAAGGGCGGCAGGCCGCGCATGCCGTAGCGCTGGTCCAGCCAGTGCCGGAACTCGTGCGTGGCCAGCACCATGGCCAGCGCAGCAGAGACGGCGCGGCGAGAAGCCTGCAGCGGTGAGCCCGTGGCCGTGTCCGAGAACACCGCCATCAGGCCGTCGCCGATGAACTTCAGGTGCTGACCGCTGTTCTTCAGCACGGGTTCGGAAGCGCGTTCGAAGTATTCCGTGAGCAGCTCGGACACCTCGCTGCCGTTGAGCTTTTCCGCCAGCGAGGTGAAGTTGCGGATGCTGGCCACCAGCACGGTGGCGTTCGCCATGGTTTCGGTCTCGGCCGAGATCGGTATGTCCACCGGCAGCTTGGCCGGCCTGCCACCGCTGATGCTGGTGGCAAAGGCGGCGCGAAGCCGCTGCTCCCCGGCCGCCAGTTCGGTGTCGATGGCGCCCTGAACCCGTGCCCGCTTCTTCAGTTGCGCATGCACGGCGTCGAGCAGCTCGGCGCGGCTGAAGGGCTTGGACAGGTAATCGTCCGCCCCCGAGGTCATGCCGCGGCGCATGCTCTCGCGGTCATCCAGCGCCGTCAGCAGCATGAAGGGCGTGGTGGCCAGCAGCGGCTCGGCGCGCAGCGCGGCCAGCAGTTCGAAGCCGTTCAGGCCAGGCATGCCGACATCGGAAATGATGAGGTCGGGCCGCAAGGCCAGTGCCTGTTCCAGGCCCGCGCTGCCGTCCGGTGCAGCGGCGGTGTCGAAGCCTTCCAGCTTGAGCAGCCGCCCGATGTTGTTGCGGATGGCATCGTCGTCTTCCACGATGAGGATCAGTGCCATGGGGTCTCGTGCGTCCTTGCGCCGGGATTGGGGGGGCTGGCTTTCAGCCGCCGTGCTCGAGCGTGAAACCGGCGTTGCGGTCCTGTCCCAGCAGGGCCACCATCTGGGGCAGTGCGGCCTGCAGTTCGCCCTTGAGGGTGTGCGGCGGGTTGATGACGAACATGCCGCTGGCGGGCAGACCCGGTCGGATCACCTCGCCGGTTTCGCTGGTGGTGAGCTTGCTCGATTTCACCGTCAGCGCAGCATTGAGCCAGGCCCGCCCGGCCTTGACGGCCAGGGTTTTCAGCTTGCGGGGCAGATCGTGTGCCTCGGGGCGCGGGATGATGGGGTACCAGACCACATAGGTGCCGGTGGCAAAGCGCTTGACGGCGTCGGCCATGCAGGCAGCCACGCGGGCGTAGTCGCTCTTGATCTCGTAGCTCGGGTCGCACAGCACCATGGCACGGCGGGCGGGCGGCGGCAAAAAGGTCTTGAGCACCTCAAAACCGTCTTCCCGCGCCACCGCCACCTGCCGGCCCACGCCCAGCTGCTCGATGTTGCCGGCCAGCGACTTGAAATCGGTCGGGTGCAGCTCGAACAGCTTCAGTTTGTCGCGGCCGCTCAGGAACTGCTGCTCGATGAAGGGCGATCCGGGGTAAATCTTCAGGTGGGCCAGGTGGCCGGTGTCGGCAAACTGGGGGTTCAGCTTGCGCAGCACCTCGGCATAGTCCTGCAGCGCAGGTGCCCACTGGCTGGTGTCGGCGGGTTGTGCCGCAGCAGGTGTGACTGGGGCAGGGGTTGCTATATTTTTTGTAGCGGTTGAGGCTTTGCCGGGCTTAGCAGGCGGCGCTTTCGGGGCGGTGAAAAGCCGAAAAACGCCTTCCTGGGCCTCGCCGCTGGTTTCCGTGTAATCCCCGTCCAGCCGGTACAGACCCGCACCGGCATGCGTGTCGATCACGGTCAGGGCCGTGTCTTTCTGGGTCAGGTATTTCATCAACGCAATCAGCGTTGTGTGCTTGAGCACGTCGGCATGGTTGCCGGCGTGGAAGGCATGGCGGTAGGAAAACATGGGGCTATCCTACCTGCTCCCCACAGGGAAAAGGCCCGGAAGGACGGCCATATTGACGCAAGTCCTTGATTTTTCATATAATCCAAGGCTCTGCAGCGCCAAGTGGTTCCGCGGCGGAGGAAGGCCCATGCCCCCAACTATGGTTGAGGCAGAGGCCGGATTGACTGCCTAAGAGGTTCTCAAAAGAAGAACACCGACCGCAGAAAAGAACCCAACGTTCGCGGGCTCACGTGGAACCCGCCAAACCCTTTTGAAAAAGAGAAACTCATGAAAACGTTCAGCGCCAAACCCGCTGACGTGACGCACGAGTGGTTTGTGATTGACGCGACCGACAAGGTCCTCGGACGAGTAGCCAGCGAAGTTGCTCTCCGTTTGCGCGGCAAACACAAGGCCATTTACACGCCTCACGTCGATACCGGTGACTTCATCGTCATCATCAATGCAGCCCAGTTGCGTGTCACCGGCGCCAAAGCGCTGGACAAGATGTACTACCGCCATTCCGGTTACCCCGGCGGTATCACAGCCACCAACTTCCGCGACATGCAAGCCAAGCACCCAGGCCGCGCCCTGGAAAAAGCCGTCAAGGGCATGCTGCCCAAGGGCCCGCTCGGTTACGCCATGATCAAGAAACTCAAGGTGTACGGTGGTGCAGAGCATCCGCATACCGCCCAACAGCCTAAAGTGCTGGACATCTAAGGAGCTATTGATGATTGGTGAATGGAACAATGGCACCGGCCGTCGCAAATCCAGCGTCGCCCGCGTGTTTATCAAAAAAGGCACTGGCAAGATCACGATCAATGACCGTGACATCCAGGTCTTCTTCGGTCGTGAGACCTCGATCATGATCTGCCGCCAGCCCCTGTTTCTGACGAACCACGTCGAGACGTTTGACATCATGGTCAACGTCCACGGCGGCGGCGAGTCCGGCCAGGCCGGTGCAGTGCGCCACGGCATCACCCGTGCGCTGATCGACTATGACGCAAGCCTCAAGCCGGCCCTGAGCCAGGCTGGCTTCGTGACCCGTGATGCCCGTGAAGTCGAACGTAAAAAAGTCGGCTTCCGTTCGGCACGCCGTCGTAAGCAGTTCAGCAAGCGTTAATCAACGTCCCGCAGTCCTGCTGCAAAAAGCCGCCACGGTTCACGCCTGGCGGCTTTTTTCATGGGCGGACGCCTCCGTCCTTACCTGTACTTACCCGGCTTTACGGTGTGAACGGGGGCTGGGGGCGTCCAGCCGTGCACAATGCATTTCCACGCACGGGCCGCCCATGGGCCGCAATGCGCCCCGCCATCGTTCACCGCAGGACCTGATTTGAAATTCCGTCTGTTCCGCCGTCGCCTCACCATCAGCTCCCCGCGCATGGCGGTGCGCAGCTCGCTGCCGTGGCCGCTGCGCTGGATGGCCGGCGCGCTGATGCTGGGGTTTTCGGCTGCCATCGCGCTCTGGGCCTTCGAGTTCGGCAAAGGCATTGCCGGGCTGGACACCGGTGCGAAGGAGGAGTTGCAGATGCTGCGCCAGGAGGTGAGCACGCTGCGCGCGGACCGCGACAAGGCCCAATCCATTGCCAACACCTCGGGCAGCCTGCTGACCGCCGAAAAAGCCGCTCAGGAAAAAATGCAGAGCCAGATCAAGCAGCTGGAGGTGGAAAACCGCAGCCTGCGCGATGACCTGGGTTTTTTCGAGAAACTGCTCCCGGCCAGCAGCACGGAAGCGGCGTCCATCCGCAGCCTGCAGGCCGAGGTGCTGTCCGCCACGCAGCTCAAATGGCAGGTGCTGGTGATCCAGCCGGTGAAAAACGCGCCCACCTTCAATGGCCGGCTGGAACTCACCGTCAACGGCACGCTGGCCGGCAAACCCTGGGTGATGGCTCTGCCGGGCGGGGCGCAGGCCCTGGAGTTCAAGCAGTACCGGCGGGTGGAGGGGGTGCTCGACTTGCCCCCCCAAGCCGTGGTAAAAACCGTCACGGCCAAGGTGATGGAAGGAACGGTGGTCCGTTCTGTCCAGACCTTCAAGATGTGAGGCCGGATGTCCCCCATTCCATGTTCAACGGCCCTGCCTGGCAGGGCTGAGGCAGCTTTTTCCTGAGGAATCTGCAATGTTTGGCAAAAAGAAGCAACCACCCATCAAGAGCCTGATCGCGCACGGCAGCTGCATAGAGGGCAACCTCAAGTTCTCGGACGGCCTGCGCATCGACGGGGATGTGATCGGCGACATCCGCGCCAATGAGGGCGGCGCCAGCATTCTGGTCATCAGCGAGTCGGCGACGGTGACCGGCCATATCCACGCTGACCACGTCATCATCAACGGGCGCGTGTTCGGTCCGGTGCATGCGTCCGAGCTGCTGGAGCTCCAGCCCAAGGCCAGGATCGAGGGCGATGTCTCCTACAAGGCACTTGAAATGCACCAGGGCGCCGTGATCTTTGGACAGTTGCGGCCCACAACCCTGCCGCTACTGGAGGACAAGCCGACGCTGAAGCTGGCGGCCAATAACCTTTGAACGTGCTGCCGATGTGAGCGCATGCTCCCAAAAATTACCAGACCAGACGTCACTTTTTCGCCTATCACGCGCACCTGATATGGTTGATCGTTTTGCTGTAGTATTGGTTTCTAAGCTTTCAAAGCCTTTCCATCACGGAGTTTCCCCATGAGTGCAGTTGCCGAAGTCCTTCCTACCGAAATGCCCGCCCCGTTTGTCTTCACCGACAGTGCTGCGTCCAAGGTGGCTGAACTGATCGCGGAAGAAGGCAATCCGGACCTGAAACTGCGCGTGTTTGTGCAGGGCGGCGGCTGCTCCGGCTTCCAGTACGGCTTCACCTTTGACGAGATCACCAACGAAGACGACACCACCATGACCAAAAATGGCGTGTCGCTGCTGATTGACGCCATGAGCTACCAGTACCTGGTCGGTGCGGAAATCGACTACAAGGACGACCTCGAAGGCGCCCAGTTCGTGATCAAGAACCCGAACGCCACCAGCACCTGCGGCTGCGGCTCCAGCTTCTCGGCCTGATCTGCCGCAAGGCGTTAAAAAGCCGCCCCTGCAGGCTGTGTAAATAGTCTAATAAGAAGCGCTAGCGGTAGTTTCTCACGACGTTGTTCCCATCAAATCCGGGACGAGAGGGTGGTGTAGGCCGCCCAGCCAGAAGATTGCGCTGCGTGGACTCGACGGGGCAAGAGGGCTTTGCCGTGATGGCCTACAACTTCAAACGAGTCTTCAACATGCAAGGCCTCAGCCCGGATGCGCCAGGCGCTGCCGGGCTGAGGCCCTTTCGTTTCCTTCTCAACTCCAGAAACAAAATTGCCCCGCATTGCGGGGCAATTCCTCCAACCGGCCTCTACAGACTATTTACACAGCCTGCCAAGGGCTTTTGTTGATCTGAGCAGCGGAACTTTTACAGACCTGCCGCTGCACGCAGCGCCTGAGCTTTATCGGTACGCTCCCACGTGAACTCTGGCTCATCGCGCCCAAAGTGGCCGTAGGCTGCCGTCTTTTCATAGATCGGGCGCAGCAGATCCAGCATCTGGATGATGCCCTTGGGGCGCAGGTCAAAGTGTTCGTTGACCAGTGCCGAGAGTTTCTCGTCGGACATCACACCCGTGCCTTCGGTGTACACCGTCACGTTCATCGGGCGTGCCACGCCAATCGCATACGCGACCTGTATCTGGCACTGGCGAGCCAGACCCGCGGCAACAATATTCTTGGCGACGTAGCGTGCAGCGTAGGCTGCCGAGCGGTCCACCTTGGAAGGATCCTTGCCGCTGAAGGCGCCACCACCGTGCGGGCAGGCGCCGCCGTAGGTGTCGACGATGATCTTGCGGCCGGTCAGGCCGCAGTCGCCCTGCGGGCCACCGATGACGAAACGGCCGGTCGGGTTGATCAGGTACTTGGTGTCCTTCAGCCACTCTTTCGGCAGCACCGGCTTGATGATTTCTTCAATGATCGCTTCGTTGAACGAGGCCTTCATCTTGTGCGGCGTCTCGCTCTGGTCGGGGCTGTGCTGGGTCGACAGCACCACGGTGTCGATGCTGTGCGGCTTGCCGTCGACATAGCGCATCGTCACCTGGCTCTTGGCGTCCGGGCGCAGGAAAGGCAGGCGGCCGTCCTTGCGCAGCTGGGCCTGGCGCTCGACCAGACGGTGGGCGTAATAAATGGGCGCGGGCATCAGCTCGGGCGTCTCGTCGCAGGCGTAGCCGAACATCAGGCCCTGGTCGCCGGCGCCGGTGTTCAGGTGGTCGTCGCTGGCGTGGTCCACGCCCTGGGCGATGTCGTTGGACTGCTTGTCGTAGCAGACCATGACCGCGCAGCCCTTGTAGTCGATGCCGTATTCGGTGTTGTCGTAGCCGATGCGCTTGATGGTGTCGCGCGCGACCTGGATGTAGTCGACATGCGCGTTGGTGGTGATCTCGCCGGCCAGCACCACCAGACCGGTGTTGGTCAGGGTTTCAGCGGCCACGCGGCTGCGCGGGTCCTGCTTGAAAATCGCATCGAGGATGGCATCGGAGATCTGGTCAGCCACCTTGTCGGGGTGGCCTTCGGAAACAGACTCGGACGTGAAAAGAAAATCGTTCGCCATTGCGTACACTCCATCAGGTTAGTCGGCGCGTTGCCGGCTTGGGGTGCCTCGGCGAACGCTTTAGCAGTTTGGTTTAATGTCGCCCTGCAAGTTGTTCAATAACTCGGCGACAGTCCGCATTATATAAGGGCGCCGTCTTGGGGGCGCCCAGCCCTGGGGCTTGGCCTTCGACTTTTTCATGGTTTTCTTATTCCGTTTTTTCTCCCATTGGCCGCTGGCTGCACTGCATGCCCTGGGCGGCGCCATGGGCTGGCTGGTATGGGCGGCCAGCCCCCGCTACCGGGCGCAGTTCCGGGCCAACGTGGCGCAGGCCGGTTTGCGCTTTGAGCAGGCCCGGCCTGCCATTGCGGAGGCGGGCCGCTTCATCGCCGAGCTGCCCAGACTCTGGATGCGTCCGGTGACGGAGTCCTGCCTGGGCCATGTGCAGGTGTCCGGTCAGGCCCACGCGGAGCAGGCCTTTGCCCAGGGGTGCGGGGTCATCTTCTTCGGTCCCCATTGCGGCAGCTTCGAGATGGGGCCTCAGGCCCTGGCCGAGCTGTATGGCCCGATCACCGCGATCTATCGGCCGGCCCGCAAACCCTGGCTGGCCCGGCTCGAACAAATGGCGCGCAACCGGCCCCGGCTCACCGTCGTCCCGGCCAGTCTGAGCGGCATTCGCCTGATGCACAAGGCGCTGAAAGCCAATGAGGCCGTGGCCCTGCTCACCGATCAGGTGCCACCTGAGGGCTTGGGGGTGTGGGCGCCGTTTTTCGGTCGGCCCGCGTACACCATGACGCTGGCGGCGCGGCTGGCCCTGCAGTCCGGTGCGGTGATGTTGCCGGTCAGTTGCGAGCGCTTGTCTGGCGGCCGGGGCTACCGGCTGGAAATCCGGCCACCGGTCAAGACGCCCGAGGGTGCCAAGGACATCAGCCTGCTCACCATGGTGACGCGCATCAACGAGGCGATCGAGGCCATTGTGCTGAGCCAGCCGGGCCAGTACCTGTGGGGCTATGCGCGCTACAAGACGCCGCGTCGCGAAGTGCCGCATGAGGAGTCTGCTTGAAGTCCGTTCGGCAGCTTGTTCATCGCGCGGTGACCCGCAGCGGCATTGCTGGCATGCAGGTTCTGGCCATGTTGCCACTGGTGTGGACCCGCGCGCTGGGCGCTTTGCTGGGCCGGGTCTTGTATGCCGTGGTGGGTTCGCGCCGGCGCGTGGTGAGCACCAATTTACAGCTCTGCTTTCCTGCCTTGTCGCCATCGGAGCGACGGGTGCTGGTCAAGCAGACCTTTGTGTATTTCGCGCAGGCTTGGCTGGACCGGGCCTGGCTATGGCACGCGCCAGCGGATCGGGTGGTCCGCCAGGTGCGGCTGGTGGGCGCGGTGGACGAGCTCGCGGGAAGCGCACCTACCGTGATCTTCCTGCCGCATTTTTATGGGCTTGACGCGGCGTGGGTGGCCGTGGCCCTGAACAGCCCCCGGCCCTCAACGACCATCTATACCAACCAGTCCAACCAGATGGTGGACCGCTGGATCCTGCGCGGGCGGCAACGCTTTGGCAATCTGCGGCTTTTCGGGCGAAATGAAGGGGTCAAACCGATTGTGAGCGCGCTGCGCGACGGCCAGCCGCTGTACTTGCTGCCAGACATGGATTTCGGGCCGGATGATTCCCTTTTCGTGCCTTTCTACGGGGTGCCCGCGGCGACTGTTCCATCGCTGTCCCGGTTTGCGCGACTGGGCCGTGCCAAGGTGGTGCCGCTGTTGCCGCAGATGACGCCAGACGGTTATGAAGTCGAGGTGCGACCAGCGCTGGACAATTTCCCTACGGATGACGCTACAGCAGACGCCGCGCGCATGAACGCCTGCCTGCAGGACTACATCGACACCATGCCGTCCCAGTATTACTGGGTACACAAGCGGTTCAAGACGCGCCCTGAAGGCGAGCCTTCGCTGTATTGAACTGCGCCAGACGGGTGTTGCCGGTCAGGGGCCTGCTTTCCCGGCCAGAAAGTCCTGCAGATACGCAGCCACCCGCTCGGGTTGCTCATGCACGATCCAGTGGGTGGCCTCGTCCACCCGGTGCAGCGTCATGTCGGGCGCGTAATCGTCCAGTCCCTCCAACAGCGCGGGCAGCAGGGCATGGTCCTTCATGCCCCAGATCACCAGCGTCGGCACGCGGATGTCCAGCATCTCCCTCGGAATGTGGACGGCTGCCGCAGCCGGGTCGCCCGGGCGTGGCGGCCGCACCGGCGACGCCCGGTAGTAGTTCAGCGCGCCCCGCAGGCCTTGTTGCCACACAGAGCGGTACTGCGACTGCACCGGCCCGGTCAGCCAGCGGTAAGGGCCGTCGGTGGCGCCCATGTTGTTGAACAGCGCCCACAGGCGCCTGAAATCGTCCTCTGCCAGACGGTCTTCGGCATCCGGGCGGATCAGGAAGTTCATGTAGGCGCTGGCGGCCTGCTGCTCGGCAGAGTGGGTCAGTTCACGGATAAAAGTGCCGGGGTGCGGAGAGTTGATGATGGCCAGCCGCTGCATCAAAGCAGGCTGCGCCGCCGTCAGATTCCATGCGACCGCGCCGCCCCAGTCGTGGGCCACCAGACAAGCCAGTGGCTGGTTGTTGCACTCCACAGCGATCAGCGCTGCGATGTCCTGCATCAGGTGTTTGAGCCGGTAGTCCTTGACATCTGCTGGAGCGCTCGAGCGCTCAAAGCCGCGCAGATTGGGTGCCACGCACCGGAAGCCGCCGTGCTCAGGCCTGGAGAAATGAATCAGCAGCGCGTCCCAGACAAAAGCCGCCTCCGGAAAGCCGTGCAGGAACATCAGTACCGGCCGTCCCCTGTCGCCACAGGTCCGGCATGACAGGGTGATGCCGTGGGGCAAGTCAACAAGGGTGGTTTCGATCATCGGGCGGTTGGCGTTGTAGACCCGACCCCTGACCACGGGGCTCAGGCGCTGGGTTCGGTGGCGGTTTCGGGTTTGTTCCCGGCAGGATGGGCCCAGTCCCACAGGTGCTGGGCGACTTCTTCCACCCCTTGACGTTTCAGGGACGAGAAGAGTTTGACGTCTCCGCCGCCCGCCTGCAGTCGCACAATGGACAGCGCCTTGGCCGCTTCGGTCTTGTTGAGCTTGTCGGATTTGGTGAGCAGCACCAGGAATTTCAGCCCCTCTTCGACCCGCGGGCGGATCACGTCCAGTAGGATTTCATCCAGTTCCGTGAGGCCCAGCCGCGGGTCGCACAGCAGCACCACGGCCTGGAGGTTGTCACGCGTCTGCAGGTAGTTGCCCATCACCTGCTGCCAGCGGTATTTGGCTTCCTTGGGCACGGCCGCGTAGCCATAGCCGGGTAGGTCGGCCAGCACGGCATCTGTCACGCCCTGCTTGCCGAGCGAAAAAAGGTTGATGCTCTGGGTGCGCCCCGGCGTCTTGGACGCGAAAGCCAGGCGGTGCTGCTGGGTCAGGGTGTTGATGCAGGTGGACTTGCCGGCATTGGAGCGCCCCACAAACGCGATTTCCGGGACCTCCACACGCGGCAGATGCTTGAGTTCCGGCGCCGTGGTCAGGAATTTGGCCGTGTGCAGCCAGCCCATCGCGATTTTGGGATCCGGGCGCTGCGCTGCGGACAGGGCCGGCGCGCGGGAAGGTGGGGCTGAAGTCATGGTCGTGCGATTCCTGGAAGTCGGCGGCAGGCCCTGCGGGCGATAAGGGGCCCCGGGCAAGGGTGCGATGCGGCGTGCAGGTTCGTCCCCCGGGCTGTCTGAATGCGGCTCAATACCCCAGCAGGTCAGGGCGGCAAGACCGGCATGGGCGGCACGTCGGCCAAGCCATTGTAAAATCAGAAGGTTCTGAGTTTTGTGCGCCAACCAATTAAACCCCCGATATGAAGCTGTTCGTTACTTCTCTCCTGGCCGCCTTGCTGGCTGTGCCCGCCATGTCTTCTTTTGCCGCGGGTGAAGCCGCCGCCAAAGTGGCCAAGCCGGATCTCGTCAAAGGCGAGGCCAGCTTCACGGCCGTTTGTGCAGCCTGCCACGGTGCCGATGGCAACTCGGGAACCCCGGCCAACCCCAAGCTCGCGCAGCAGCACCCTGAATACCTGGTCAAGCAGTTGCAGGAATTCAAGGCCGGCAAGCGCCAGAACGCCATCATGCAGGGCATGGCGGCTGCGTTGTCCGACGATGACATGAAAAACATTGCCTACTGGGTCACCTCCAAGAAGGCCAAGCCTGGTTTCGCAAAAGACAAGGAACTGGTGGCCCTGGGTGAGCGCATCTACCGCGGCGGCGTGGCGGATCGCCAGATTGCTGCCTGCGCGGGCTGCCACAGCCCCACCGGCGCCGGCATTCCGGCCCAGTACCCGCGCCTGAGCGGCCAGCATTCCGAGTACACGGTGACGCAGCTCACCTCCTTCCGTGAAGGTGGCCGCAAGAACAGCATCCAGATGACGCAAGTCGCGGCCAAGCTCAATGACCGCGAAATCAAGGCCCTCGGTGACTACATCGCCGGTTTGCGCTGACTTGCGGACCAGGCTTTTTTGCTGAAACCGGGCTGATGCGGCCCGGCTTATTGAACCCCAGCCTCCAAAACCAATCACACCAGGGCGGGTCTTTCTGATGAAAGCCCGCCTTTTTTCTTTTTTCGGCGGTGCTTTCCGCTCCTTGTAATTTCTGGTGCCCTCGGGTGCATCTGCTGCACCCGCCGACCTCCTGACCTGACCCTGCCCCCGGCTTGACTCCAACCATGACAGTTTCCACCCAAGGCTTGAACGTGAACTGGGGCTCCCGCAGCCTGCGGGCGGCGGTCGAGTTGCTGTCGTCGATGCGCTTTTCGATCTCGCTGCTCACGGTGATCTGCATCGCCTCGGTGATCGGCACCGTCCTCAAGCAGCAGGAGCCACTGGGCAACTATGTCAACCAGTTCGGGCCTTTCTGGGCGCAGGCCTTCAGCCTGCTGAGCCTCAACACGGTGTACAGCGCCTGGTGGTTTCTGCTCATTCTGGCCTTTCTGGTGCTCTCGACCTCCCTGTGCATCGCCCGCAACACGCCCAAAATCCTGGCCGACCTGAACCATCTCAAGGAAAACGTCCGGGAGCAAAGCCTCAAGGCGTTTGGCCATCGCGCTGAGGCCGCTTTGGCCGAAGCACCGGAGACCGCGGCCCGGCGCATCGGCCAGACGCTGGTGCAAAGCGGCTGGAAGGTCAAGCTGCAGCACCGCCAGCCGGAAGGCCCGGACTCGGCCGGCGGCTGGATGGTGGCGGCCAAGAAGGGCTCGGCCAACAAGCTCGGCTACATCGCGGCGCACAGCGCCATCGTGCTGGTCTGCATTGGCGGCCTGCTCGATGGCGACATGATCGTGCGCGCGCAGATGTGGCTGGGCGGCAAATCGATCTACACCGGTGGCGGCCTGATTGCCGAGGTGCCCGCTCAACACCGGCTGGGCGTCAACAACCCGACCTTCCGTGCCAACCTGCTGGTGGCAGAAGGCACACAGTCCGGCACCGCCATCCTCAACCAGCCGGGCGGTGTGCTGCTGCAGGATTTGCCGTTCAATGTCGAGCTGAAGAAGTTCATCGTCGAGTACTACTCGACCGGCATGCCCAAGCTGTTTGCCAGCGACATCGTCATCCACGACAAGGCCACGGGCGAGGCGGTGTCTGCGCGCGTGGAGGTCAACCACCCGGCGAACTACAAGGGCGTCGAAATCTACCAGTCGAGCTTTGACGACGGCGGCTCCAGCGTCACGCTCAAGGCCATTCCCATGGCTGCGGCCACCAAACCGTTCGAGATTCAGGGCACCATTGGCGGCTCCAGCAATCTGAGCAACGGCGAAGGCGCAGCGGCCGAAAAGCTCACCCTGGAATACACCGGCCTGCGCGTGATCAATGTCGAGAACTTCGGTTCTGGCGGTGCCACAGGGTCCGGAACCGACGTGCGCAAGGTCGACCTGCAGCAGGCCATCGACAGCCGCCTCGGCGCCGCCAACAAGACCTCCACGACAAAGGAGCTGCGCAACGTCGGCCCGAGCGTGAGCTACAAGCTGCGCGACGCTGCGGGCCAGGCGCGGGAGTTCAACAACTACATGCTTCCCGTCAAGCTGGATGCCGACCCGGCCAGTCCGGCGGTGTTTCTGCTCGGTGCGCGTGAGACACCCGCCGATCCCTTCCAGTACCTGCGCATCCCCGCGGACGCAGAAGGCAGCATGCAGACCTTCCTGATGGTGCGCGCTGCACTGGCCGACCCGGCGCTGCGCGAGCGGGCCGTGCGGCGTTATGCCAGCCAGGCTGTGGGCGCTGACCGACCGGAACTGGCCGAGCAACTGATCGCCTCCGCCTCGCGCGCACTGGCCCTGTTCGCCGGCAGTGCCGAGGCCGTACCGGCCGGCAAGACGCCGCCGGTGGCAGGCCTGCAGGCCATTTCCGACTTCATGGAAACCAATGTGCCGGAAGCAGAGCGCAACCGCGCCGGCGAGGTGTTGATCCGTATCCTCAACGGCGTGCTGTTCGACCTCACCCAGATGACCCGTGCGCAGGCCGGGCTGAAGCCGCTGGGGCAGGATGACGCCACGCGCGGGTTCATGTCCCAGATGGTGCTGGCCCTGTCCGATGCCTACCATTACCCCGCGCCGATGGCGTTTCAGCTGAAGGACTTCACGCAGGTGCAGGCCAGCGTGTTCCAGGTGGCGCGTGCCCCCGGGAAGACCATTGTGTACCTGGGGTGTGCGTTCCTGATCATCGGGATTTTCGCCATGCTGTACGTCCGCGAGCGGCGGATCTGGGTCTGGCTGTCTCCCGGCGCCGGCCCCGGCCCCAACGCTGGGACGGGTTCGGTGCCAGAATCCGGTTCGGACAGTCACGTATCCGGCAGCCGCGCCACGATGGCGCTGTCGACCAATCGCAAGACGATGGATGGCGACAAGGAGTTTGATATCTTGAAAGCGAAACTGTTGCAGGCCCGTCCATGAACACGACCACGATCCCCAAGCCAACCGTCCACACCACCACCTTGAACTCAAGGGGTGACACCACGCTGAGCCTCAACCCGGGCTATTTTTCCCGCCGCGACGCGCTGGACTGGGTGTTTGCGGTCATGGTGGCGGGGGGCTTTCTGTATGCCTTCGCGCGCTACAGCGCCTACATGGACGTGTACGAAAAAGGCATCCTGTTTGCGGCCATTCCGGCCACCGTGGCCCTGGGCTGGTTCTGGCGTCCGCTGCGGGTGCTGATGGTGGTGGTGGCGGGATTTTCGCTGCTGGGCATTGCCTCTTACCAGGGCGACCTCGCGCGGTCTGAGCAGGTGTTCTGGCTCAAATACTTCCTCTCCAGCCAGTCGGCCATCCTGTGGATGAGCGTGCTGTTCTTCATGAGCACGATTTTTTACTGGCTGGGCATGTTTGCGTCACAGGGCCAGTCCGGCGCTGGCTCCGGCCAGAGCGGCACGATGGAGCTGCTCGGATCACGGATCGCCTGGGTCGCCATCGGCATGGCCCTCATCGGCACGATGGTGCGCTGGTATGAAAGCTATCTGATCGGCGCCGATATCGGTCACATTCCCGTCAGTAACCTGTATGAAGTGTTCGTGCTCTTCTGCTGGATGACGGCGGCGTTCTACCTCTACTTCGAGTCGCAGTACCAGACCCGCGCGCTGGGGGCTTTTGTGATGCTGGTGGTCAGCGCGGCGGTGGGCTTTCTGCTCTGGTACACCGTGGTGCGCGAGGCGCATGAGATCCAGCCGCTGGTGCCTGCCCTGAAAAGCTGGTGGATGAAGCTGCACGTGCCGGCCAACTTCATTGGCTACGGCATGTTTTCGCTGTCCGCCATGGTGTCACTTTCGTACCTGATCAAGCAACAGGCCGACGAAACGCGCTGGCACCGCCTGACGCCCCTGTGGATGCTCGGCGTCGTGATGTGTTTTGTGCCCATCGTCTTTCGCAAGTCCCCGCTGGAGGCCGGTGGCAGCCACTACTGGGTGGGCTACCTGCTGGTGTCGGGGCTGATCACCGGGGGCATTCTGCTCGGGCGCAAGCGGATTGCCGCGCGCCTGCCGAGCTTCGAGGTGCTGGATGACGTGATGTACAAGGCGATTGCCGTGGGCTTTGCCTTTTTCACCATCGCCACCGTGCTGGGTGCCCTGTGGGCGGCCGAGGCCTGGGGCGGGTACTGGAGCTGGGATCCGAAGGAAACCTGGGCGCTCATCGTGTGGCTGAACTACGCCGCCTGGCTGCACATGCGCCTGATGAAGGGCCTGCGCGGCACCGTCGCGGCCTGGTGGGCGCTGGTGGGGCTGGCGGTCACCTCCTTTGCCTTCCTGGGGGTGAACATGTTCCTCTCCGGCCTTCACAGTTACGGCACCTTGTAGCGGCCTGCACGGGTCCTGCATGTCCTTGCCTGACGACGGCTGAATCCCTGTAAGAAGCTGCTGCGTATTCAGACTAACCTTTCACGAGAACCAGGATTTCCCATGCTCATCAAGACCCATTCCAACGGATTTGACCATCGCACCCCCAGCGAGATCACCCCGCAGCACGTCTATCACGGCCGGCGCGATCTGATCAAGCTGATGGCCACTGGCGCTGCCGGTGCGGCGATGGCTGGCTGGGCGGGGCGCGAGGCTTGGGCTCAAGGCGTTGCAAAACCCGGCAAACTGGCGGCGCTGCCCGGCGCGAAGTCGTCGGTGGCGGGCGCAGTGACGATGGAGAAAGTCACCGACTACAAGGACGTCACCAGCTACAACAATTTCTACGAATTCGGCACCGACAAGGCTGACCCCGGCAAGAACGCGCACACGCTGGTGACCAAGCCCTGGTCGGTGGCGATTGAAGGCCTGGTCAAACAGCCCAAAACTTACACGCTCGAAGACCTGGTCAAGCTCAGCCCGCAGGAAGAGCGCATTTACCGTCTTCGCTGCGTCGAGGGCTGGTCCATGGTGATCCCCTGGGTGGGCTATTCGCTGTCGGAGCTGATCAAGAAGGTGGAGCCTCTGGGCAGTGCCAAGTATGTCGAGTTCGTGAGCCTGGCCGACCCCAAGACCATGCCCTTTGTCGGTTCCCGCGTGCTCGACTGGCCGTATGTGGAAGCGCTGCGCATGGACGAAGCCATGAACCCGCTGGCCCTGTTGACCTTCGGCATGTATGGCGAGGTCCTGCCCAACCAGAGCGGCGCGCCGGTGCGCATGGTACTGCCCTGGAAATACGGCTTCAAGAGTGGCAAAAGCATCGTCAAGATCCGCTTCACCGACAAGGAGCCGCGCACCGCCTGGAACAAGGCCGCCGCGCAGGAGTACGGCTTTTACTCCAACGTCAATCCCGAGGTGGATCACCCACGCTGGAGCCAGGCGACGGAGCGTCGCATCGGTGAAGACGGCTTGTTCGCCAAAAAGCGCAAGACGCTGATGTTCAACGGTTACGAAGCCCAGGTCGGTCAGCTCTACACCGGCATGGACCTGAAGAAATTCTTCTGATGGCGATGATGGCCCCCACGCTTGTCGCTTCGCGTACTGCGCTGCCCCCCGAGGGGGCCGCTGCGCCTGCGGCCCGGCAAAGCCGGTTCCGCGGCGCCTGCTGGCACCTATCTTCTTGCGCCCTGCCAGTCGGGAGCGCATCATCCGCCTGGGTGCGGCCCTGCAGCGTATGGCTCTGATGGCGGCGCGACAGAAATGGCTGCTGCATCCTGCGGCCAAGCCCGTGCTGTTTCTGGCTTGCCTGTTGCCTCTGGCCTGGCTGGTCTATAACGCGGCGACCAACGGGCTGGGCGCCAACCCGGCTGAGGCCTTGATCCGTCAGACGGGCGACTGGACGCTGCGCTTTTTGTGCCTCGTTCTGACGGTCACTCCTTTGCGGGTGATCAGCAGCACCCCGGCGCTGGCCCGGTTTCGCCGCATGCTGGGTCTCTTTGCCTACTTTTACGTGCTGGTTCACCTGCTGAGCTACAGCTGGTTCGACATGGGCTTTGACGTCGCCGACATCGCCAAGGACATTGCCAAGCGCCCGTTCATCCTGGTCGGGTTTGCCGCCTTTGTGTTGTTGACGCCGCTGGCCGCCACGTCCTTCAATGCAGCCATCAAGGCGATGACCGCGAAGCGCTGGCAGCTGCTGCACAAGCTGGTGTACGTGATTGCCGGCCTGGGACTGCTGCACTTTTTCTGGATGCGTGCCGGCAAGAATAACTTCGCAGAAGTGTTCGTCTATGCAGCCATCATCGCGGTGCTGCTGGGCTGGCGCCTGCAGCAGTTTCTCAAGAAAAGAAAACCGCAGCCCCTGGTGGGCGGACGCGCCACGCTGTCGCAGCGCTAGCAACGAGGGCTCCCGGTCAGTGCCGGGTGATCAATGGCCGACGAGACGCTCCTGGCGCATCTGGTCGGCACTGGTTTCCCGTTCGCGGATCAGGTGAACCCTGTCGCCATCGACCAGCACTTCGGCCGCACGGCCCCGGGTGTTGTAGTTGCTGGACATGCTCATGCAGTAGGCGCCTGCCGACATCACCGCCAGCTGGTCGCCAGCCGCGACCTGGAGCGCGCGGTCCTTGCCGATCCAGTCGCCGCTTTCACACACTGGGCCCACCACGTCGTAGTGCACCTCTGCAACGGCGCCGCCCTGGCTGCGCTGCAGCGGCACGATGGCATGGAAGGCCTGGTACATGGCCGGACGCGGCAGGTCGTTCATTGCGGCGTCGATGATGCAGAAGTTCTTGTGCTCGCCGGGCTTCACATACAGCACCTCGGTCAGGCACACCCCGGCATTGCCGACCAGGGAGCGGCCCGGCTCGATCATCAATTTCTTGTGGCCGTAGCCGCGGGCATCGATCCGGGCCAGCAGCTGGGACCAGAGCGCGTCGGCTTCCGGCGGCGTATCGCCGTTATAGTTGATGCCCAGACCGCCGCCGAAATCGATGTGATCCAGCACAATGCCGGCGGCTTCGATGGCGGTGACCAGATCCAGCACGCGGTCCATGGCGTCCAGGTAGGGCGTGGCGTCGGTGATCTGCGAGCCGATGTGGCAGTCGATCCCGACCACCCGCAGGCCCGCCAGCGATGCGGCGTGCTGGTAGATGCGCAGGGTGTCCTCGTGGGCCACGCCAAACTTGTTGTCCTTGAGGCCTGTGGAGATGTAGGGGTGTGTCTTGGGATCGACGTTGGGATTCACGCGGATGCTCACCGGTGCACGCAGTCCCATGGCCGCCGCCACTTCCGACAGTACGTCCAGTTCGGCCTCGCTCTCCACATTGAAGCAGCCGATGCCGGCGCTCAAGGCCTGGCGCATTTCCGCGCGTGTCTTGCCGACGCCGGAGAAGATGACCCGGGCCGCTGTCCCGCCAGCGGCCAGCACGCGGTCCAGCTCACCGCCCGACACGATGTCGAAGCCGCAGCCCGCTTCCGCGAACACCTGCAGCACGCCGAGCGAGGAGTTGGCCTTCATGGCGTAGCAGATCTGTGCGTGGCGCCCGGCAAAGCCTCGCTGGTAGGCGGCCAGCGCAGCCAGCATGGCAGCCTTGGAGTACACAAAGAGTGGCGTGGCGTGGCGCTGGGCGAGTTCTGACAGCGACGTGTCTTCGGCGAACAGCGTGTTGTTCCGGTAGCTGAAGTGCGGGTGGCCGGGAAGAACAGAAGGAAGAAGGGGAGAGGTCATGGAGGAAAGGGGTGACGCCTGGGCGTGATGTTAGTTTTGCGGGCGTCGTTGCGCCATGCAGGTTTCATGGAAATCAGACACTTCTTCCTGCATTGGAGGCCCTAATCCGGGCTTGCGGCCTTCAAGGGCCAGGGTGCAAGCACCCGGCAGCCCTGCGCCACCCCTGACTGGTTGGTGACGGACCGGCTTCATCAGCGTGCTGATGAAGCTGCCGGGGAAGGACTGCTGGCGGCGGCCGCGGGCGGCGGGCTGGCCGCCGGTGTGCTCAGCGCCGGTGGAACCTGGGGTGGCACGGGCAGGAAAAGCGGGCCTTTCTGGCCGCAGCCCGACACGGCCAGCGCGCCGACCACGACAGCAGCAAGGCCATGCCATGAGACTGATGACCGCAGCCGGCCTAGAATTTGGGGAGAAAACACCATCACAGGATTGTAATGACGGACCTTCAATACCAGGACCTTGCTGAACGCGCACTGCAAGCCGTCGAGTTGTCCTGCGACCGCATCAACGACGAGACGACAGCCGATGTCGACAACCAGCGCACCGGCGGCATGATCACGCTGACGTTTTCCAACCGCAGCCAGATCGTCATCAACCTGCAAAAACCCCTGCAGGAAATCTGGATGGCCGCCAAGGCGGGTGGTTTTCACTACAAGTTCAGCAACGGGCAGTGGATGGACACCAAGGATGGGAGCGAGCTGTTTGCGTCGCTGTCACGCTGTGCCACGGCGCAGGCCGGGCAGGCACTGACCTTCTCGCCAGCGGGTTCCCGGGTCTGACCCGGCCCCAGGCCGTTCGCGCGGTGGGGGCGCCAGGTCAGTTCTTGAACAGGTCCAGGATGCGCTTTCGCTCGTCCGAGGGCGGCAGCACCTGGATCGGCGTCCCCGGTGTTGCCGGCCCGGCCGGTGGCGCACCGCCCGGATCCTGCGTGCCGACGGCACTCACGCCGGCCCCTTTGGCGTATTCGCTGTAGTACCACTCGCCGCCTGCAGTGACGACCCCTTCGGGCGGTGGATATTCCGCCACCGGCACGCCCTTGAGGGCGTACTCCATGAAATTGATCCAGATGGGCAGGCTGAGGCCGCCGCCGGTTTCACGGTCACCGAGTTTTTTCGGTGTGTCATAGCCCATCCACACCGCCGCCGCCAGCGTCGGCTGGAAGCCGACAAACCAGGTGTCAATCGAGTCGTTGGTGGTGCCTGTCTTGCCGAACAGATCAGGGCGTTTGAGCGTGGCCTGGGCGCGTGCCGCAGTGCCCGAGCGGGCCACCTCCTGCAGCAGGCTGTCCATGATGAAGGCATTGCGTGCGTCGATGGCCCGGACCGACTCGTCCAGCACCGGCGGTTTGGTTTCCAGCAAGACCTTGCCGCGCTGGTCGCTGATGCGGGTGATCAGGTAGGGATTGATCCGGTAGCCGCCGTTCGCAAACACGGAATAGGCCGTCGCCATCTGGATCGGCGTGACGGAGCCTGCGCCCAGGGCCATGGTGAGGTAGGCCGGGTGTTTCTCGGCCTCGAAGCCGAAACGTGTGATCCAGTCCTGGGCGTAGGTCGCGCCGATGGCCTGCAGGATGCGGATGGAAATCATGTTCTTCGATTTCTTCAGGCCGGTGCGCAGGTTCATCGGCCCCTCGAAGTGCCCGTCGTAGTTCTTGGGCTCCCACGGCTGGCCCCCCGTCACACCGGCATCGAAGAACAGTGGCGCATCGTTGACCACGGTGGCGGGCGTGAAGCCTTTCTCCAGTGCGGCGGAGTAGATGAAAGGCTTGAAGCTGGAGCCAGGCTGGCGCCATGCCTGCGTCACGTGGTTGAACTTGTTCTTTTCGAAGTCAAAGCCGCCCACCAGCGCACGGATGGAGCCGTCGCGCGGATCGAGCGCGACAAAAGCGCCTTCGACCTCTGGCAACTGGGTGATTTCCCAGGTGTTCTTCGGCGTCTGTGCCACGCGGATCAGCGCGCCACGCCGGATCTTGATGTTGGGCCCGGCCTTGTCTGCCAGGCCTGACTGCGCGGGCTTGAGCCCTTCGCCGGTGATTTCCACCGTCTCGCTGTTCTGCCGCATCGCCAGGATCCGCTTCGGGCTGGCCTCCAGCACGACGGCCGACATGATGTCGCCGTTGTCCGGGTTCTCCGTCAGCGCATCGTCGATGGCATCCTCGGTCTCCTGCGGATTGGCCGGAAGATCGATGAATTTCTCGGGGCCGCGGTAGATCTGCCGGCGCTCGTAGTCCATGATGCCCCGGCGCAGGGCTTTGTACGCCACGGCCTGATCGCTTGCGCGCAGCGTGGTGTAGACATTGAGTCCCCGGGTGTAGGTCTCGTCGCCGTACTGGTTGTAGACCAGCTGGCGGACGGTCTCGGCCACGTACTCGGCATGCACCCGCCCCGCGTCGGGACCGCTCCGGACCTTCAGTTCCTCTTCTTTGGCCGCCTTGGCCTGCACGGCCGTGATGAAGCCGTTTTCTTCCATCCTGTCGATGATGTACAGCTGGCGTGCGCGTGCGCGCTTGGGATTGATGATGGGGTTGTAGGCCGAGGGTGCCTTGGGCAGGCCCGCCAGCATGGCGGCTTCCGCAATGGAAATGTTCTTGAGTGGCTTGCCGAAATAGGCCTCCGATGCCGCCGCGAAGCCGTAGGCCCGGTTGCCCAGAAAAATCTGGTTCATGTAGATCTCGAGGATCTGATCTTTTGTAAGCAGATGTTCGAGCTTGAAGGTCAGAAGAATTTCGTAAATCTTGCGGGTGTAGCTTTTCTCTGCCGACAGGTACACATTGCGCGCGACCTGCATGGTGATGGTCGACGCACCCTGGCTTTTGGCGCGGCCCACATTGGCAAAGCCCGCCCGGATGACGCCCAGATAATCCACGCCACCGTGGGAGAAAAAGCGCGCATCTTCAATGGCGAGCACGGCATCCTTCATGACCTGGGGGATGTCCTTGATAGGTGTCAGGCTGCGTCGCTCCTCACCAAATTCGCCAATCACGACGCCATCGGCCGAATACACGCGAAGGGGCAGCTTGGGCCGGTAGTCGGACAGATCGGAGATGTCCGGCAGGTTGGGGTAGGCCACTGACAGCGCAATGGCCACGAACAGCAGAATGCCAAGCACCCCTGCCGCTGCCAGGCCTGCGCTCCACAGTGCCAGCTTCAGAAGCCAGCCTTTCCAACCGGGAGGCGTCGATCGCTTTCCTGCTGAAGGAGTGGGGGTGTCGGCAGGATCAGGCTTGGATGAGTTTTGGGGCATGAAGGCAATCGTAGGGAAGTGCCGATTATAAAAATGCCCGCTTCACTCCCGCCTGCCGCGTGATCTGAAAACCTCACACTTTCACGTTACAGAGCGTGCGGCGCTTGAATACCTAGGGCTGAAGTGGCCACGGAACGTCTGCTTTTGACAACGCTCCAGATGCCTGAAAACGGAAAAATCGTTATCGTACAAGGGGCTTACTGCTACTATTGAAGTGATTTCTTAAGTATGCAGGGCTACATATTAGCCGTCATTTGGGGACCACCTTGATCTCTTTGGGATCGTTATTCAAACGCCGGGATCCTGCCTTGCTGGGTCTGGACATCAGCTCGTCCAGCGTCAAGCTGGTGGAGCTGAGCCGTGACAAGGCGGGCAATCTGGTGCTGGACCGGTGTGCGATCGAGCCACTCGAGCGCGGCTGGATCACCGACGGCAATGTGGAGAAATTTGACGAGGTGGCCGATGCGGTACGGCGGCTGGTCAAGAAGAGCGGTACCCGCACCAGGAACGTCGCCATGGCTTTGCCCGCGTCTGCGGTGATCACCAAGAAGATCATCCTGCCCGGTGGCCTGACCGATGATGAGCTCGAGCTTCAGGTGGAGTCCGAAGCCAATCAGTACATCCCGTTTTCGCTGGACGAGGTGAGCCTGGACTTCTGTGTGGTCGGCCCCAGCGCCAACTCGGCCGGTGATGTGGAGGTGCTGATCGCCGCGTCCCGGAAGGAGAAAGTCCAGGATCGCGAAGGCCTTGCCGAGGCGGCGGGCCTCAAGCCCATCGTGGTGGACGTCGAGTCCTATGCATCGCGTCTTGCGACAGCCCGCCTGATTGAAAACCTGCCCAACAAGGGTGTGGACACCATGGTGGCGCTGTTTGAGGTCGGGGCGCTGACCACCAGCATGCAGGTCATCAAGAACGACGATGTGCTGTATGAGCGCGATCAGGCCTTCGGAGGCGCCCAGCTGACGCAGCTCATTGTGCGGCAGTACGGTTTCTCGCCTGAAGAGGCAGAAAGCAAGAAACGCAGCGGCGACCTTCCCGATGACTATGAATCCGGTGTGCTCAAGCCGTTCGTGGAGAGCATGGCCCAGGAGATCGGACGGGCCCTGCAGTTCTTCTTCACCAGCACGCCCCACAACAAGGTGGATTACGTCATGCTGGCCGGAGGCTCCTCGGCCTTGCCGGGCCTCACCGATGCGGTGACGCAGCAAACTTCCTTCGCCTGCGTCCTGGTGAATCCCTTCGAAGGCATGGAGTTCGGCGAGGGTGTGCGGGAGAAGAAGATGCGGCGTGAGGCCTCTTCCTACCTGACGTCGTGCGGTCTGGCGTTGCGGAGGTTCCTGCAGTGATTCTTGTCAACCTGCTCCCCCATCGCGAAGCGGCCCGGAAAAGGCGGCGAGAAGCGTTTTTTGTCAGCCTGGGTGCGGCCGCGCTGATCGGTGGCCTCATCAGTGTGGCGGTGTACTCCTGGTATCTCGCGCAAATCGAGCAGCAGACATCGAAAAACAATTTCCTGAAAGCGGAAATCACACGTCTCGATGGGCAAATCAAGGACATTGCGACGCTCCAGGCCGAAATTGCCGCCCTTCGGGCACGGCAAAACGCTGTGGAAGACCTGCAGGGCAACCGGAACATGCCGGTCTATCTGCTGAGTGAGCTCGTCAAGCAGCTGCCGGATGGGGTGTACATCAATTCCATGCGTCAGGACAACCAGATGGTGCTGATTTCCGGCGTTGCCCAGTCGAATGAGCGGGTTTCCGAACTGTTGCGCAACCTGGCCAACAACAGTCCCTGGCTGACCAAGCCCGAACTGGTGGAAATCACCGCGGGCACCGTCGCCCTGACCCAACGCGACCAGCGCCGCGTCTCCAATTTCTCGATGCGTGTGTCCATCAAGCGAGCCAGCGACTCCAAACCGGTGACCGCTGCGTCAGCGCCCCTGCCCCCACCTGCCGGGCCTGCTGCGGCCAAAACCTGAAGCCGTTCCACCAGATCAATCATGGCAAAACTCCCCAAAATATCTGTTGACCTGACTGGACTGCAGGAAACGGTCAAAGGCCAATTCACCGGCCTCAATCCGAACGATCCCCCCTCCTGGCCGGCGCTTCCCCGCTACCTGCTGTGCGTGGCAGTGGCTGCGCTGGTGGTGGTGGCCCTGTGGTTTGTCTGGTTGAGTGCCTCGGACGAAGAGCTCACCGCTGAGGTCGCCAAAGAGGTGACGCTCAAGGAAGACTACAAGAAAAAGCTGGTGCAGGCTGTCAACCTGGATGCCTTGAAGAAGCAGCGTGAGCAGGTTCAGCAGTACGTGACACAGCTTGAGAAACAGCTGCCCAGCAAGGCGGAGATGGATGCATTGCTGTCGGATATCAACCAGGCGGGCCTGGGCCGCAGCCTCCAGTTCGAGCTTTTCCGCCCGGGACAGGTGAGTGTGAAAGAGTATTACGCTGAGTTGCCGATTGCAGTTCGCGTTTCTGGGCGGTACCACGACATCGGTGCATTCGCTGCAGATATTGCGAATCTGTCGCGCATCGTCACCCTCAACAACATGGCCTTGACGCCGAACAAGGACGGAAGTCTGGTGCTGGACACCACTGCCAAAACCTTTCGCTATCTCGACTCCGAAGAGGTGGCGTTGCAGCGAAAAGCAGCGCCCAAAGGTGCGAAAAAATGACATTCAACCGATGCATGGCTGGCTGCAGCGCGTTTGCGTTTGTTCTGTTGATCGGGGGTTGCGGCTCGTCCGATCAGGATGAGCTCCAGCAGTGGATGACGGAGCAGCGTAACGCGACCAAACCCCGGGTGGAGCCTATCCCCGAGCCCACCAAGTTTTCTCCCCGGGCGTACAACCAGGAAGGGGCGATCGAGCCTTTCAGCAACCAGAAATTGACGCAGGCCTTGAAGCGGGATTCCAACCAGGCAACCTCCAATGCAGCGCTCATCGCCCCCGAACTGAGCCGCCGCAAGGAGCCGCTGGAGGCGATGCCCCTGGATGCTGTGTCGATGGTCGGCAGCCTCATCAAAGCCGGGCAGCCCGTGGCGCTGGTCCGGGTGGACAACCTGATTTACCAGGTGAAGGTGGGCAATTACCTTGGACAAAACTACGGCCGCGTCACCAAGGTCACCGAAACGAGTCTTTCGCTGAGGGAAATTGTGCAGGATGCTGCCGGCGAGTGGATAGAGCGAACAGCAGCGTTACAGCTAACAGAGGGATCCAAATGAAAAACCCAACAGCGATGATCATGGGGCTTGAGGTAGGAAGAGGTGCCTGGCGATTGCTGCGCGCGGTGCTGGCGTATGCGCTCTTCGGTTTGTCTTTGCTGGCTGTGACGTTTGAAGTTGCGGCCCAGGCGCCCAATTCCATCCAGGGTGTGACTGGTTCAGTCCAGGGTGGTGTGGAAGTCATCCGCATCGATTTGGCAGAGCCTTTGACTGCCGTTCCCGCAGGCTTCAGCATTCAGGCGCCGGCCCGGATCGCGCTGGATTTCCCGGGCATCAGCAACGCCATGGGTCGCTCGACAGTCGACCTCAATGTAGGCAACCTCCGCTCGGCCAATGTGGTCCAGGCGGGTGACCGCAGCCGTGTGGTGCTGAATCTGAAGGCCCCGACAGCCTACAAGGCTGAAATCCAGGGGAAATCGCTGCTGATCACGCTGGAGCCGGTGGCTGTGGCAGCGCAGTCGGCTGCACCTCCCCCCGTCTTCGCTGAGAACCGCAACCGTGATGTCTTGCTGCTCAAGGATATTGATTTCCGCCGCGGGACTGACAATTCGGGTCGCGTGGTGGTTGATCTGGCCAACAACCAGGTGGGCGTGGACATCCGTCAGCAGGGGCAGACCTTGGTGGTGGAATTCCTCAAGAGCGGGTTGCCGGAAGGATTGCGCCGGCGACTGGATGTCGCCGATTTCGGCACGCCCATCCAAACGGTCACGACATTCCAGACCGGCGACCGGGTGCGCATGGTGGTGGAACCCAAAGGGCAGTGGGAGCACAGCGCCTATCAAAGCGACAACCAGTTTGTCCTGGAAGTCCGCCAGCAGAAAATCGATCCCAACAAGCTGACCCAGGGCAGTGGCTACAACGGGGAGAAGCTGTCCCTGAATTTCCAGAACATTGAAATTCGCTCACTGCTTCAGGTCATTGCGGATTTCACCAACTTCAACATCGTGACCTCGGACACGGTGACGGGCTCGGTGACGCTGCGCTTGAAAGATGTGCCGTGGGACCAGGCACTGGACATCATCTTGCAGGCCAAAGGATTGGGTATGCGCAAAACCGGCAATGTGCTGGTGATTGCACCCAAGGATGAACTGGCCGCCAAGGACAAGCTGGATCTGGAGTCGCGCAATGCCGTCCAGAGTCTTGAGCAGGTTCGTACGCAGGATTTCAAACTGAACTACGCCAAAGCAGCGGACATTGCCGCCGGGCTTGTTGGTTCAGGTGGCGTCGGTGCCACCAAGATTCTGTCGCCCCGCGGCAGTGTGATCTCCGAGCCGCGCACGAATCAGTTGTTCGTCACGGATATCCCATCCAAGCTTGAGCAGGTTCAAAGCCTGATTGCCAAGCTCGATATCCCGGTGCGCCAGGTGCTGATCGAGGCGCGCATCGTGGAAGCTCAGGATACTTTCGGGAAATCGCTGGGCGTGCGATTGGGCGGGCGGCCATTTACGCTGGATGGCAACCGCAACACTCAGTTCGGGGCAACGTACACCACGCCGAGTGTTAGTGCGGGTGGCGTCCTAGGTGGTGTTGGTACTACCGCAGGTGATTTTGTCAATCTGCCAGGAGTAGGCCAGAACGGTTTCCAGGCTGCTACATTTGCCGTGTCACTGTTCAACTCCTCGTTGACCCGTCTTTTGAATCTTGAGATATCGGCGATGGAAGCCGATGGAAAAGGCAAGATTGTCTCCAGCCCGCGTATCGTGACCGCAGACCAGGTCAAGGCACTGATCGAGCAAGGCACCGAACTGCCTTACCAGCAGGCCACTTCCAGCGGCGCAACCTCCATCGCTTTCCGCAAGGCCAACCTGAAGCTGGAGGTGACGCCCCAGATCACGCCCGAGGGCAACATCATTCTGAACGTGGACATCAACAAGGACAGCGTGGGGCGTGCCACCACCAATGGCTTTGCGATCGATACCAAGCATATCCAGACACAAGTGCTGGTCGATAACGGCGGAACGGTCGTGATCGGCGGCATCTTCGAGCAAAACGATAGGGAAGACGAAACCAAAGTTCCTCTTCTCGGCGATCTGCCGGGTGTGGGTAACTTGTTCAAGACAAAAACCCGTACCGCCACCAAATCGGAATTGCTGGTGTTCCTCACGCCCAAGATGCTCACGAGCAGTTCTGCATTGCGTTGATGGCGACGTGAGCCTGCAGGGCGGTGACCCCAAGGCGGGGCTCTGCTGGCCAAAATTCCTGTCCATGGTCCAATAGCTGTATCAATATGGCATGAAAATGCAGGGGCGCCGTCACAGTTGATGGCGGCGGTTTGGAGAGCTCTGGACGTGGAAGCAAATTCGGCGAAGATTTCCTGCATCGGTCTGCCCGGCTCGGGAAAATCCACTATCGGCAGGCAACTGGCCCGGCGGCTGGGTGTGCGCTTCTTTGATTCCGACCATGTCATCGAGTACCGCGCAGGCTGCTCTGTTCGCGAGTTGTTCGAGCGTGATGGCGAGAGTGCTTTCCGGGAGATGGAGCAGCAAGTCATCGACGAGTTGACGCGGGAGGCCTCCGGCGTGATCTCCACCGGTGGTGGTGCGGTACTCAGCTCCATCAACCGTGACCACCTTCACGGCCGCACCCGTGTGATCTACCTCCATTCGGCGCCGGAAGAGGTGTATCGCCGGCTCCGCCACGACCACAGCCGACCTCTGCTGCAGGTGGCCGACCCGCTGGCTAAGCTGCGTGACCTCTACCAGGCGCGGGATGCCTTGTACCGCGAGACGGCGCATTTCGTGGTGGAGACGGGCCGCCCTTCGGTGGCCACACTTGTGAACATGATCCTCATGCAACTCGAGTTGGCCGGACTCGCGCCAACGTCCTGACAGGCCGCACATGCCGACCCCGGCAGCACTCTACACTTGAGTCATGCAATCGAATTCCCAGTCCGTAACCGCCAGCGTCAACATTGATCTGGCGGACCGCAGCTACGCCATCCTCATCGGGTCCGGACTCCTGGGCGAAGCCGGCACCTACGGCGAGTTGCCCCGTGCAGACTGCGCGCTGGTGGTCTCCAACACCACCGTTGCCCCGCTGTATGCCAGCCGTCTGACCAGTGCCCTGCAGGCGCGCTATCGGCGTGTGATCCTGGTCACCCTGCCCGACGGCGAGGCCCACAAGGACTGGGTGACCCTGCAGCTCATCTTTGATGCCTTGCTGGAACATGAATGCGATCGTAAAACCGTGCTCTTTGCGCTGGGTGGTGGCGTGGTGGGTGACATGACGGGTTTTGCGGCTGCCAGCTATATGCGGGGCGTGCCGTTTGTGCAGGTGCCCACGACCTTGCTGGCGCAGGTGGATTCGTCGGTGGGCGGCAAGACGGCCATCAACCACCCTTTGGGCAAGAACATGATCGGTGCGTTCTATCAGCCACTGCAGGTGGTGTGTGACCTCGACGTGTTGAAGACACTGCCTCCCCGGGAGGTCAGTGCCGGTCTGGCGGAGGTCATCAAATACGGGCCGATCGCCGACATGGTTTTTCTGGAGTGGATCGAAAACAACCTCGATGCGCTGATGGCGGGTGAGCCCGTGGCAATGGCCCATGCGATCCGGCGAAGCTGCGAAATCAAGGCGTGGGTGGTCAGCCAGGACGAGCGCGAGTCCGGCATGCGCGCCATCCTGAACTTTGGCCATACCTTCGGCCATGCGATCGAGTCCGGCCTGGGTTATGGCGAGTGGCTGCATGGGGAAGGCGTGGGTTGCGGCATGGTGATGGCGGCACAACTTTCCGCGGCGCTGGGTCTTGTCGATGAGGCCTTTGCCGAGCGTCTGAGGCGCCTCGTTGCCCGTGCTGGCCTGCCCGTGAAGGCCCCCTTGCTGGCGCCGACAGACAACGCCGGCCGCTATCTTGAACTCATGCGCGTGGACAAAAAGTCCGAGGCGGGTGAGATACGGTTTGTGCTGATCGATCAGCCGGGCCGCGCAGTGATCCGTTCTGCGCCGGACGCGCTGGTGCGTCAAGTGATCGATGCGTGTTGCGCGTGACAGCATTTGAGGGCGGTTGTGAGGAGCGTGCCCAGGCTTCACATCGTCCGCGCAAGACGGGCGTGGTGGGTGGTGTGAAATTGCCGATCTACCAGGTGAAACCATGACATTGGCCCCTTACGCCTGTGATCCCACCCGCTCACGCGGGCGCCGCTTTCCGGAGCCGGTGGCGCCGACCCGGTCGGACTTCCAGCGCGACCGTGACCGCATCGTGCATTCCACGGCGTTTCGCCGGTTGGTGTACAAGACCCAGGTTTTCCTCAACCATGAAGGCGACCTGTTCCGCACGCGTTTGACCCACTCGCTCGAGGTGGCCCAGCTCGGGCGATCCATCGCGCGGACACTGAAACTGAACGAAGACCTGGTGGAGGCCATCGCCCTGGCGCATGACCTGGGGCATACACCCTTCGGGCATGCCGGGCAGGACGCGCTGAACGACTGCCTGCGTCATCACCATCCCGAGAGCGCCGGTTTTGAGCACAACCTGCAGAGCCTGCGGGTGGTGGACTTTCTGGAGGAACGCTACCCTGAGCACGATGGCCTGAATCTCACCTTCGAGACGCGCGAAGGCATCCTCAAGCACTGTTCGTTGCGAAATGCCCGGCATATCGAGGCGCGCGAGCCGGGCGGTGTGGCCCATCGCTTCGTCGCAGACAAGGCAGTGGGGGTACCCCGCAGCCAACCCAGTCTGGAAGCGCAACTGGCCAACCTCGCCGACGAGATTGCCTACAACGCCCATGACATCGACGATGGGGTGCGCTCAGGGCTTTTGCAGCTGGAGCAGCTCGAGGACGTGGAGTTGTTCAGTCTGCACTGCCGCGAGGCGCGGCTGGCGCATCCGAAACTGGCCGGGCGGCGCCTTCTTTTCGAGGCGATCCGGCGCATGCTCAGCGCGCAGGTGTACAACGTGATCGACGCGACCTGGCTGGCAATCCAGCAGGCGGCGCCAGCGGATGTCGGCGCCGTACGGCAAAGTCCGCCGCTGGTCTGCTTTGCCGATGAGATGGCCCGGCAGTCCGCGGCGCTCAAGCACTTTCTGCTCAAAAACCTGTACCGGCACCCGAAGGTGGTGCAGACCACGCTGGCAGCGCAGCAAGTGGTCAGGGAGTTGTTCGAGGCCTACATGGCCGATCCTGCGCAGATGCCACAGGCCCACCTCGACCGTTTTGATGGCGCTGATTCCGTCTACAGGCCCGGTGCCAGGCCTGAGCGCGTGGTGGCCGACTACATCGCCGGCATGACCGACCGCTTCGCGAGCCGCGAGCATGAGCGTATCAAGGGGCGAGCGGTGTTCGCTTCCCTTTAGTGCGGCTTGAATCCGATGGGTTCCTCTGGCAGGGGTTGTGTCTATGAATGAAAAGAAATCCTTAGCTACGGATATGCATCACCTTATGACGTGTTTGCATCTGGAAGGCTGGCAATTGGCTTGGCCCGGGATTACGCTTCCTCCTTGAACATTTCGTAACACTCGCGCCCGGCAGGCATCCAGCCTGCTCCGTCGCCGGTCAGCTTTTTCAAGGTGGTTCTATGCGTATCAGTCGGCGTCAATTGGTGATGGGTGGATTGTGTGGCAGCGCCTGGGTGGCCAGTCCTCTGGTGATGGCACAGACCAGCAAGGCCGCGCGAAAGCTGGTGCTCGGCCAGTCGGTGCCGCTGACGGGGGCGGCCGACCAGATCGGTCTGGCCTACCTGAACGGTGCCAAGATGTACTTCGATGCCATCAATGCGAAAAATGGCGCGGGCGGCTACAAGATCGAGGTCAAGGCGCTCGACGATGGCTACAACCCCACCAAGGCAGCTGCCAACGCCAAGCAGTTGATGGACGAAGGGGTTGATGCGCTGTTTGGTTTTGCGGGTACCGCCAGCTGCGATGCGGCCTACGCCGTAGCCAAGGCGTCCGGAACCCTGTTCTTTGCACCCTTTGCGGCTTCCGATGCGCTGCATGAGTCGGCGCTTTCAAACGTGTTCCATGTTCGTCCCGCATTGGCCGACGAAGCCTACAAGGTGGTTCGCCACTGCGCCACGCTGAATCAGGACAGGATCGCGGTTTTTGCCGAAGACGATGCGATGGGTCGCGCGGGCATTGCTGCCGTCAACCAGGCCCTTGTGGACCTGAAACGCCCGCCGATTGTGGCCAGTGCCTTGTCGCCCGTGAACAGCGACAAGGTGGATGCGGCCGTGGCGCAGCTGATGAAAGCGCAGCCGCAGGCCATCATCCAGGTGAGTCTCTTCAATTCATCGGCTGCCTTCATCCGCAAGATGCGCCAGGCCAGTTATGGCGGTCAGTTCCTGAACTTTTCCGTGGTCGGCATCGATCCGCTGTTCAGCGCCCTGGGCAAGGAGATCGGCGGGATTGTCATCTCGCAGGTGGTGCCATCACCCCGGAGCACGGGAACGCCCATCATCAAGGAATACCTGGATGTGCTGAACCAGACCGACCAGACGCCGAGCTACGAGAGCGTGGAAGGCTACATCGCCGCCAAGACGTTTGCCGAAGGCGTCCGGCGCAGCACGGCCGGCGGGGGCAAGCCGGACCGGCTGGGTCTTCAAAAGGTGTTTGAGTCCATGACCGACTACGACATCGGCGGGTTTCGCGTCAATCTCCGTCCGAAAAAATACGAATCCGTGCGCGTCATCGACCTGGTGACCATCACCGCCGACGGAAAAATCGTCCGGTAGCGCGGGCGGGCGCGGCCTCACCGGGCCGAGTCGCTGGTTCCCCCGTTGGCCTGGTCGGGTTGGATTGCCCTATCATGGCGCCACCGCGGGCGATGCTGCCCGCAGCACCTCATGGCATAACCTTGGCACGACTTCCCCGCCTGAGCCTTCCCGGGTATCCGCACCACGTCATCCAGCGTGGCAACAACCAGCAGCCCATCTTTTCGGGACCGGAAGACTACGGCTTCTTCCTGGCCTTGCTGCAGGAGAATGCCCGCAAATGCGAGGTGGCTGTGCATGCGTACGTCCTGATGCACAACCATTTCCATCTGCTGCTAACCCCTGCCACGGCCGATGGACTGCCCCGGCTGATGCAGGCTGTGGGCCGGCGCTATGTGCGTTATTTCAACGACACGCAGCACCGGTCCGGCACGCTGTGGGAAGGGCGCTACCGCTCGTCGCCAATGCAGGCCGACCGCTATCTGCTGGCCTGCATGGTGTACCTGGACCTCAACCCGGTTCGTGCGCATCTGGTGCCGGACGCGAAAGAATATCCGTGGTCCAGTCATGGCCACTATGCCGGCTTGCGTGTGGACAAGCTGGTCACACCCCATCCGCTGTTCTGGTCGCTGGCCAACACGCCCTTTGCCCGGGAGACGGCCTATGCCGATCTCGTCCGTTCCGGCGTGAGTGCTGACCAGCAAAACGCCTTGACCCGCTCCGCCTTGACGGGCTGGGCTTTGGGCAGTGAGGACTTTGTGGCCGACCTGCAGCGAAGCACGCCCCGGCGGGTCAGCAAAGAGCGGCCTGGGCGGCCGCCCAGGCCCAAACCACCGGTAAATTAGTCACTGCGATAGTCACCGCGACGAAATTTCTGGTGATTATTGGGATTTTATTAATATGTCCCTAATTATAAATGATTCACTTTTTATTGAATTTAATAAGTATCTGACCCCAATTAAAGTTCTTGGCATTCTTGTTGCTGTGCAATATGCTCTCACGTTCGAGAAATTTTGATTCCGCGGGCGCCATGTTGAGCCTCTTTCCGGAGGTCGACAGCCCGCACTGACGAGGAAACCGCCATGACCACTGCCGCCGAAATCAAGCACTCCGAAGACCATGGGCTGTATGCCGGCGGCAACGAGCATGACGCCTGCGGCGTGGGCTTTGTGGCCCACATCAAGGGGCACAAGTCGCATGACATCGTTCAGCAGGGCCTGAAAATCCTCGAAAACCTGGATCACCGGGGCGCGGTCGGTGCCGACAAATTGATGGGCGACGGCGCCGGCATCCTGATCCAGTTGCCCGATGCGCTGTACCGCGAGGAGATGGCCAGGCAGGGGGTGCAGTTGCCGCCGCCCGGCGAGTATGGCGTGGGCATGGTGTTTCTGCCCAAGGAGCACGCCTCCCGCCTGGCCTGCGAGCAGGCGCTGGAGCGTGCCGTCAAGGCAGAGGGCCAGGTACTGCTGGGCTGGCGCGACGTGCCGGTCAACCGCGACATGCCGATGTCGCCCACCGTGCGTGAGAAAGAACCCATCCTGCGTCAGATCTTCATCGGTCGCGGCAATGACGTCATCGTGCAGGACGCGCTGGAGCGCAAGCTCTATGTGATCCGCAAGACGGCCAGCGCCGCCATCCAGAACCTGCACCTGACGCACAGCAAGGAATACTACGTTCCCAGCATGTCCAGCCGGACCGTGGTGTACAAGGGCTTGCTGCTGGCCGACCAGGTTGGAACCTATTACCGTGACTTGACCGACAAGCGTTGCGTGTCCGCCCTGGGCCTGGTGCACCAGCGCTTCTCGACCAACACCTTCCCCGAGTGGCCACTCGCTCACCCTTACCGCTATGTGGCCCACAACGGCGAGATCAACACCGTCAAGGGCAACTACAACTGGATGAAGGCCCGCGAAGGCGTGATGTCCTCGCCCGTGCTGGGTGCCGACCTGCAAAAGCTGTACCCGATCAGCTTTGCCAGCCAGTCTGATACGGCCACTTTCGACAACTGCCTCGAGCTGCTGACGATGGCCGGCTACCCCATCAGCCAGGCGGTGATGATGATGATCCCCGAGCCGTGGGAGCAGCACACCACGATGGACGAGCGCCGCAAGGCCTTCTATGAGTACCACGCTGCGATGCTCGAGCCGTGGGACGGCCCGGCTTCCATCGTGTTCACCGACGGCCGCCAGATCGGCGCCACGCTGGACCGCAATGGCCTGCGTCCGTCGCGCTACTGCGTGACCGACGACGACCTGGTCATCATGGCCTCCGAGTCGGGCGTTCTGCCCGTGCCTGAGCACAAGATCGTGCGCAAATGGCGCCTGCAACCCGGCAAGATGTTCCTGATCGATCTGGAGCAGGGCCGCATGGTCGACGACGAGGAAATCAAGGCCACGCTGGCCCACAGCAAGCCCTACAAGCAGTGGATTGAAAACCTGCGCATCAAGCTGGACGACGTGAAGTCTTCGCCAGCGGGTGCCGCGGACCGGCTTGGCCGGACGCAAGGCGCCGCCCCCGGCGAGGGGGGAGGCGAACCACACGCAGTGGGGAGCCACGGGGGAGTGTCCTTACTTGATCGCCAGCAGGCCTTTGGCTACACGCAGGAAGACATCAAGTTCCTGATGTCTCCGATGGCCGCCAACGGCGAGGAAGCCACTGGCTCCATGGGCAACGACAGCCCGCTGGCCGTGCTGTCCAACAAAAACAAGCCGCTCTACAACTATTTCAAGCAGCTGTTTGCGCAGGTGACGAACCCGCCGATCGACCCGATCCGCGAGGCCATCGTGATGTCGCTGGTGTCCTTTATTGGCCCCAAGCCCAACCTGCTCGACATCAACCAGGTCAACCCGCCGATGCGGCTGGAAGTCAGCCAGCCCGTGCTGAATGTGGCCGACATGCAGAAGCTGCGCGACATCGAGGCGCACACCCAGGGCAAGTTCAGGAGCTACACGCTGGACATCACTTATCCGCTCGCCTGGGGCCATGAGGGTGTCGAGGCCAAGCTGGCCTCGCTGTGCGCCGAAGCGGTGGATGCCATCAAGGACGGCAAGAACATCCTGATCATCAGCGACCGCGGTATCAGCGCCACCCAGGTGGCCATCCCCGCGCTGCTGGCCCTGTCGGCGATTCACCAGCATCTGGTGAGCGTTGGCCTGCGCACCACCGCCGGTCTGGTGGTCGAAACCGGCTCGGCCCGCGAAGTGCACCACTTCGCCGTGCTGGCAGGTTATGGCGCGGAGGCAGTTCACCCTTACCTCGCGATGGAAACGCTGGCGGAACTCTCCAAAGGGCTGCCGGGCGATCTCAGCACCGACAAGGCGGTCTACAACTACACCAAGGCCATCGGCAAGGGTCTCTCGAAGATCATGTCCAAGATGGGTGTGTCGACCTACATGAGCTACTGCGGTGCGCAGCTGTTCGAGGCGATTGGCCTGAATCGCGACACCATCGCCAGGTTCTTCACGGGCACCGCCAGCCAGGTCGAGGGCATGGGCGTGTTCGAGATCGCCGAAGAAGCGCTGCGCATGCACCGCGCTGCCTTCAGCGACGACCCGGTGCTGGCCAACATGCTGGACGCCGGCGGCGAGTACGCCTGGCGCGCGCGCGGCGAGGACCACATGTGGACGCCTGATGCGATTGCCAAGCTGCAGCATTCCACCCGCGCCAACAACTGGAACACGTACAAGGAGTACGCCCAGCTGATCAACGACCAGAACCGCCGCCACATGACGCTGCGCGGCCTGTTCGAGTTCAAGATCGATCCGGGCAAGGCCATCCCGATCGACGAGGTTGAGCCGGCCAAGGACATCGTCAAGCGCTTTGCCACGGGCGCCATGTCACTCGGCTCCATCAGCACCGAGGCACACGCCACGCTGGCCGTTGCCATGAACCGCATCGGCGGCAAGAGCAACACTGGTGAGGGTGGTGAGGATCCCGCACGCTATCGCCAGGAACTCAAGGGCATCCCCATCAAAAAGGGCGAAACGCTCAAGAGCGTCATTGGTACCAAGCAGGTCGAGGTCGATCTGCCGCTGCAGGATGGCGATTCGCTGCGCTCGAAAATCAAGCAGGTCGCTTCCGGCCGCTTCGGTGTGACGGCGGAATACCTGGTGTCGGCCGACCAGATCCAGATCAAGATGGCCCAGGGCGCCAAGCCGGGGGAGGGCGGACAACTCCCCGGCGGCAAGGTCAGCGAGTACATCGGCCAGTTACGCTACTCGGTGCCCGGCGTCGGCCTGATCTCGCCGCCACCGCACCACGATATCTATTCCATCGAAGACTTGGCCCAGCTGATTCACGATCTGAAAAACGTGAACCCGCGCGCCAGCATCAGCGTGAAGCTGGTGAGCGAGGTCGGCGTCGGCACCATTGCGGCGGGCGTGGCCAAGGCCAAGTCCGACCACGTGGTGATTGCCGGGCATGACGGCGGCACGGGCGCTTCGCCCTGGTCTTCGATCAAGCATGCGGGCTCGCCGTGGGAAATCGGTCTGGCCGAAACGCAGCAGACCCTGGTGCTCAACCGCCTGCGCGGCCGCATCCGCGTGCAGGCCGACGGCCAGATGAAGACCGGCCGCGACGTGGTCATTGGCGCATTGCTCGGCGCCGACGAATTCGGCTTTGCCACCGCACCGCTGGTGGTGGAAGGCTGCATCATGATGCGCAAGTGCCACCTCAACACCTGCCCGGTGGGTGTGGCCACGCAAGACCCGGTGCTGCGCCAGAAATTCAGCGGCAAGCCCGAGCATGTGGTGAACTATTTCTTCTTTGTGGCCGAGGAAGCGCGCCAGCTGATGGCGCAGCTCGGTGTACGCAAGTTCGACGACCTGATCGGCCGCGCCGATCTGCTCGACACGCAAAAGGGCATCGAGCACTGGAAGGCCAGCGGCCTGGATTTCAGCCGCTTGTTCTACCAGCCCAACGTGCCTGCCGATGTGCCCCGTCTGCACGTGATGGAGCAGGACCATGCGCTCGAGAAGTCGCTGGACGTGCGCCTGATCGAAAAGTCGAAGGCTGCGCTGGAAAAGGGCGAGAAGGTCCAGTTCATCGAGGTGGCGCGCAACGTCAACCGCACCGTCGGCGCCATGCTGTCGGGTGAACTGACCCGTCGCCACCCTGAAGGCCTGCCGGACGACACCCTGCGCATCCAGCTCGAAGGCACCGGCGGTCAGTCCTTTGGCGCCTTCCTTGCCAAGGGCATCACCATGTACCTGATCGGGGATGCCAACGACTACACCGGCAAAGGCCTGTCAGGCGGCCGCATCGTGGTGCGTCCCAGCATCGACTTCCGCGGCGAGTCGCACAAGAACACCATCGTCGGCAACACCGTGCTCTACGGTGCCACCACCGGCGAGGCCTTCTTCAGCGGCGTCGCGGGTGAGCGCTTTGCCGTGCGCCTGTCGGGCGCCACGGCCGTCGTCGAGGGTACCGGCGACCATGGCTGCGAATACATGACGGGCGGCACCGTGGCTGTGCTGGGCAAGACGGGTCGCAACTTCGCAGCCGGCATGAGCGGCGGTGTGGCCTACGTCTACGACGAGGACGGCCTGTTCGCCACGCGATGCAACACGTCCATGGTGTCGATGGACAAGGTGGTGGGCGCTGCCGAGCAGCACACCCACGACAAGGCCGACTGGCATGCCGGCGAGAGCGACGAGGAACTGCTCAAGCGCCTGCTGCAGGACCACAACCGCTGGACCGGCAGCAAGCGCGCGCGCGAATTGCTGGACAACTGGAGCGAGTCGCGCCTGAAGTTCGTGAAGGTGTTCCCGAACGAGTACAAGCGTGCCCTGCTGGAGCGCAGGGAGCGCCGCCTCGAAGCGGCGACGGAAACGACCAGCGCCCAGGTGGCCACCAATCAGGAAGCCGTTGCAGCCAAGTAAGGCTGGACACCATCGTTGTTGAATGAACGGCTGCTGATGCCCCGGGCCATGGGGCTGGCAGCCTGAAAAGCTTGAAGAACTGCACAGGACGTCATCATGGGAAAAATCACCGGCTTCATGGAATACGAGCGCATCGAGGAGGGCTACAAGCCCGTGCCGGAGCGCTTGAAGAACTACAAGGAGTTCGTCATCGGGCTGGACGATGCGCAAGCCAACAAGCAGGCGGCCCGCTGCATGGACTGCGGCACGCCGTTCTGCAACAGCGGCTGCCCGGTCAACAACATCATTCCTGACTTCAATGACATGGTGTTCCGCGCCGACTGGAAAAACGCGATCGACACGCTGCACAGCACCAACAACTTTCCCGAGTTCACCGGCCGCATCTGCCCGGCACCCTGCGAGGCAGCCTGCACGCTGAACGTGAACGATGACGCGGTCGGCATCAAGTCGATCGAGCACGCCATCATCGACCGCGCCTGGTCCGAAGGCTGGGTCAAGCCGGTGCTGCCCAAGCACAAGACAGGCAAGAAAGTGGCTGTGGTGGGCTCCGGCCCCGCAGGCATGGCCGCCGCGCAGCAGCTGGCCCGCGCGGGCCACGAGGTGACGCTGTTTGAAAAGAATGACCGCATTGGCGGCCTGCTGCGCTACGGCATTCCCGACTTCAAGATGGAGAAGATCCACATTGACCGCCGCGTCGAGCAGATGCAGGCCGAAGGCGTGGTCTTTCGCACCGGCGTGATGGTGGGCAGCCTGCCCAAGGATTCCAAGGTCACGAACTGGGCCAAGGAAACCATCACCCCCGAGCAGTTGCAGAAAGATTTTGATGCCGTGATGCTGACCGGCGGCGCCGAACAGTCGCGGGACTTGCCGGTGCCCGGCCGTGAGCTCGACGGTGTGCATTTCGCGATGGAGTTCCTGCCGCAGCAGAACAAGGTCAACGCCGGCGACAAGGTCAAGGGCCAGTTGCGTGCCGATGGCAAGCACGTCATCGTCATCGGCGGCGGCGACACCGGCTCCGACTGCGTGGGCACCAGCAACCGCCATGGCGCGGCCAGCGTGACCCAGTTCGAGCTGATGCCCCAGCCGCCGGAAGAGGAAAACCGCCCGCTGACCTGGCCTTACTGGCCGATCAAGCTGCGGACCTCGTCGTCGCACGAAGAGGGCTGCGAACGCGAGTTCGCCATCTCCACCAAGGAACTGATGGGTGAAAAAGGCAAGGTCACCGGGCTGAAGACGGTTCGTGTCGAGTGGAAAGACGGCAAGATGGCCGAAGTTCCGGGCTCGGAGCAGATCCTCAAGGCCGATCTGGTGCTGCTGGCCATGGGTTTTATCTCGCCGGTGGCGTCCATCCTGGATGCTTTTGGCGTTGAGAAGGATGGCCGCGGCAACGCCAAAGCCAGCACCGAGTTCACCGGCGGTTACGCGACCAACGTGCCCAAGGTGTTTGCGGCGGGCGATATCCGCCGCGGCCAGAGCCTGGTGGTATGGGCGATTCGCGAAGGCCGCCAGGCCGCGCGTGCCGTGGACGAATTTCTCATGGGTTACAGCGACTTGCCACGCTAAGTACCGGGTCCGGCCTTCACCAATCGCCCCCAAAGGGAAGGTTGGGCGGTTCAGTCAACCCCAAGCTCGCGCTTGGGGTTGCGCGAAGGCAGGCAGGCTGCGCGCGCCGTTGACGTGTTCCTGATGGGCTACAGCGACTTGCTTGGCTGATCGCCGACGGACCCAGGCCGGCATCCGCCCCTGGCGGGTACCGGCAAGGCCGAAGGGCGGGTACCGGGTGGCCGGATAAGCGGGGCCAAACCCCGTATCATCCAGACTTCCCCTGTCGCGATGAACCTTCATCGCCGTGCCTCATATCCCCCATGCCCGAAATTGACTCTACTGCGCTGGTTGAATTCAAGGACGTGACGTTTTCGTATCCCGGTTCCGCCGGCGACCGCGTCATCCTGAACAAAGTGACCCTGTCGGTGCCACGTGGCAAGGTGACCGCCGTGATGGGTGCCTCCGGCGGCGGAAAAACCACGGTTTTGCGTCTCATTGGCGGGCAGCAGAGGGCGACTCGCGGTGAAGTGCTGTTCGATGGCCGGGACGTCGGCAAGCTCGACCAGCCGGGTCTCTATGCTGCCCGGCGCCGCATGGGCATGTTGTTCCAGTTCGGCGCGCTGTTCACGGACCTGAGTGTTTTTGACAATGTGGCGTTTCCCCTGCGGGAGCACACCGCCCTGAGCGAGCCGCTGATCCGCGACGTCGTGCTCATGAAGCTCAATGCCGTCGGCCTGCGCGGTGCCCGCGACCTCATGCCCAGCGAGATTTCCGGCGGCATGGCGCGGCGTGTGGCGCTGGCGCGTGCGATCGCTCTGGACCCTGAACTCATCATGTACGACGAACCGTTCGCCGGCCTCGACCCGATTTCCCTGGGCACGGCAGCGCAGCTGATCCGCCAGCTCAACGACACGCTGGGCATCACCAGCATCGTGGTGTCGCATGACCTCGAAGAGACATTCCGCATCGCCGACCAGGTGATCGTGATTGCCAACGGCGGCATTGCCGCACAGGGCACACCCGAGGATGTCATGCACTCCACTGATCCCATGGTGCACCAGTTCGTCAACGCGCTGAGCGAGGGCCCGGTGAAATTCCACTACCCGGGCCCCGATGTGGCCACGGATTTCGGCAGCGTCCCGCCGGCACGCGGTGCCGGCCGCAAGGGAGGCCGGCCATGAGCGGTTTCAGCCTGAGCCGCTGGATGTCCGACATCGGCTTCAGTGTGCGCCAGCAACTGGCCGACATGGGCTATGCGGCCCGTTTGATGGCCCGGCTGGTGTCCTTGACAGGGCCGGCGCTGGCGCGGTTCGGCCTGGTGCGCGACCAGATCTTTTTTCTTGGGAATTATTCCCTGGCCATCATCACGGTGTCGGGCCTGTTTGTCGGTTTTGTGCTGGGCCTGCAGGGTTACTACACGCTGCAGCGCTACGGCTCGTCAGAGGCGCTGGGCCTGCTGGTGGCCCTCAGCCTGGTGCGCGAACTCGGCCCGGTGGTCACGGCGCTGCTGTTTGCCGGGCGTGCCGGCACGGCGCTGACGGCGGAAATCGGCCTGATGAAAGCCGGCGAACAGCTCTCCGCCATGGAAATGATGGCAGTCGATCCGGTGCGGCGTGTCCTGGCGCCACGGTTCTGGGGGGGAATTATTGCCATGCCGCTGCTGGCGGCGGTGTTCAGCGCGGTCGGCATCATCGGTGGCTGGGTGGTCGGTGTGGTGTTGATCGGGGTGGATGCGGGCTCGTTCTGGAGCCAGATGCAGGGCGGCGTGGACGTCTGGCGCGACGTGGGAAATGGCGTCGTCAAGAGTGCCGTCTTCGGTATCACAGTGACTTTTGTCGCACTTCACCAGGGGTTTGAGGCCCAGCCGACACCCGAAGGCGTGTCCCGTGCGACGACCCGCACCGTGGTGGTTGCCTCGCTTGCGGTGCTGGGGCTGGACTTCCTGCTGACGGCCTGGATGTTCAGCCTGTGAGACCCGTGCCAACCTTTTTCACAGACCCATGCCAAAATATCCGCACGGCGTGAGCCACTGAAAGAACAAGAATGCAACGCTCAAAAAATGATCTGTGGGTAGGGCTGTTCGTCCTGATAGGGGGTGCTGCCGTCCTGTTTCTGGCGCTCAAGTCGGCCAATCTGCTGAGCCTGAACTTCGACACCTCCTATCACGTGACGGCCAAGTTCGACAACATCGGCGGCCTCAAGCCGCGCGCCGCGGTCAAGAGCGCTGGCGTGGTCGTCGGTCGTGTGGAAAGCATCACGTTTGATGACAAGGCCTACCAGGCCAGCGTCAATCTGGCGCTGGAAAGCCGGTATGCTTTTCCCAAGGACAGTTCCCTCAAGATTCTGACCAGCGGTTTGCTCGGTGAGCAGTACATCGGCGTCGAGGCCGGCGGGGATCTCAAGAACCTCGCACCGGGCGATGTCATCAAGCAGACCCAGTCGGCCGTGGTGCTTGAAACCCTGATCAGCCAGTTCCTGTACAACAAGGCCGCCGACAGCAGCTCGCCACCGGCTTCGTCACCGCCCGCAGCGCCAGCAGAAAAAAAATGATGATGAAACTTCATACCCCTTCCAAGTCAGGCCTTGCGGCCGCAGCACTTGCCACCGCCCTGCTGCTCCAGGGGTGTGCCAGCGGGCCGAACGCCAACCCGGCTGACCCGCTCGAGCCGCTGAACCGCACCATTTTCAGCTTCAACGAAGGCGTGGACCGGGCCGTGCTCAAGCCCGTCGCCACGGTCTATCGCGACGTCACCCCCCCGCTGGTGCGCACCGGTGTGACGAACTTTTTCGGCAACATTGCGGATGTCTGGTCCACGGTCAACAACCTGCTGCAGGGCAAGCCGGCCGAGGCCATGGACAGCTTCTTCCGCGTCACGACCAACACCTTGTGGGGCGTGGGGGGGATTTTTGACGTGGCCTCCGATTTGAGGATTCCGCGGCACAGCGAGGATTTTGGCCAGACCCTGGGGTACTGGGGCTTCAATGCCGGACCTTACCTGGTCATTCCGCTGCTGGGGCCATCCTCGGTGCGTGATTCGGTGGGCTCTCTGGTGGATTACCAGGGCGATCTGGTGAGCCGAAGCAACAACGTCCCGGTGCGCAATTCCCTGACCGTGCTGCGTGTGGTCAATGGACGGGCCAACCTGCTGGGCGCCGGCGACGTGGTGGATCAGGCGGCGCTGGACAAATACAGCTTCACCCGCGATGTTTACCTCCAGCGCCGTGCCAGCCTCATTGGACGTGATGTGCCGCAAAAAGAAGAACGCTACGACCTACCGGCGCCAGAGGCTAAGTGAGTGTTCGCTCTGACTTAGAACAACTTTTACACTACGACTTCAAAACTTCACCGGCCGTATGGGTCCATACCCGCACAATCAAGCACAAGTGCAACTGGAACAGGCGTGAGTCAAGGCGGCAGGCGCTGCCCACCTGTTCCCGAAGCGCTTCGTTGTGTCATCAAAGAAGGAAAACCATGAACCGCAGAATGCTGGCGAAACTACTCACCGCTGCCCTCAGCTTCACCCTGCTGGGAGCCGCGCCGCTGGTGCGGGCCGCCGACGAGGCGCCTGACGCCCTGATCAAGCGCGTGTCATCCGAGGTGCTGGACAACATCAAGTCCGACCAGGCGGTCAAGGGCGGTGACATGAGCAAGGTGATCGGACTGGTTGACAGCAAGATCATGCCCAACGTGAACTTCACCCGCATGACGGCGTCGGCGGTCGGCCGCAACTGGCGGCAGGCCACGCCCGAGCAGCAAAAGCGTCTGCAGGATGAGTTCAAGACCCTGTTGATCCGCACCTACTCCGGCGCGCTTGCTCAGGTGAATGACCAGAAAATCAATGTCAAACCCCTGCGCGCTGCGGCCGAGGACACCGAGGTGGTGGTACGCACCGAAGTGCTGGGCCGGGGTGATCCTGTGCAGCTCGACTACCGCATGGAAAAGACCCCCTCGGGCTGGAAGATTTATGACCTGAATGTGCTGGGCGTCTGGCTGGTGGAAACCTACCGTACCCAGTTCGCCCAGGAAATCAGTGCCAAGGGCGTGGATGGCTTGATCTCGTCGCTGTCCCAGCGCAACAAGTCCAACGCCGGCGAGAAAAAGTCCTGATCCGGACAGCCTGACATGCTGACGCTGCCTGCTGATCTCACGCACGACCATGCGGCGTTATTTGCCGCAACGATGGCCGAACGGGTGGCGACCCAGCCCGCCCTGGTGGTGGCCGACGCCACCGGCATGACGGCGTTTGACTCGTCCACGCTGGCCGTACTGCTCGAATGCCGTCGCCGGACGGTGGCCGCGGGTCAATCTTTCAGCGTGAAAGGCTTGCCGCCGCGGCTGCGGCAACTCGCCGGGCTCTACGGTGTGGAGGAGCTGCTGCCGGTGATGGATGCCGTGCCGCAGTAAGCCCGCCGACCGGACCCGGCCCCCGCGACCAGCAGGTCTATCTGCTGCGGCGCCGCCTCCACAGGCAGCAGCCCGTAAAATAGCGGGCTCATGCCAGCCATCTCCTTTCGATCCGTCTCCAAAAGCTATTCGTCCAAGCGCAGCAGCACACCGGCAGTCCAGGCACTGGACCAGGTGAGTTTCGACATCGAGGCTGGTGAATTTTTCGGCCTTCTGGGCCCCAACGGTGCGGGCAAAACCTCCCTGATCAGCATCCTGGCCGGCCTGTCACGGGCCTCCAGCGGCACGGTCACGGTGCACGGCAGCGATGTGGTCACCGATTACGCCCATGCGCGACGCAAACTGGGCGTCGTGCCGCAGGAACTGGTGTTTGATCCGTTCTTCACCGTGCGTGAGGCGCTGCGCATCCAGTCGGGCTATTTCGGCATCCAGCACAACGACGACTGGATCGACGAGTTGCTGGCCAGCCTCGGTCTGGCGGACAAGGCCAATGCCAACATGCGCCAGCTTTCGGGCGGCATGAAGCGCCGCGTGCTGGTGGCGCAGGCGCTGGTGCACAAGCCGCAGGTGATCGTGCTGGACGAACCCACCGCCGGCGTGGACGTCGAGCTGCGGCAGACCCTCTGGCAGTTCATTGCCAAACTCAACAAGCAGGGCAGCACGGTGCTGCTCACCACGCATTACCTGGAAGAGGCGGAGGCCTTGTGCAGCCGCATCGCCATGCTCAAACAGGGCCGGGTGGTGGCGCTGGCGCAAACGTCCGAGCTGCTCCGGGCGGCATCGTCCAATGTGCTGCGTTTCAAGATTGACAGCGAACTGCCGCCAGCGCTGGCGGCACGCGCGCGCATCACCGGCCGTATCGTGCAGTTCCCTGCCCATAACGCGCTGGAGATCGAGCAGTACCTGGCCGCCATTCGCGAGGCGGGGCTGGTGGCGGAAGACATCGAAATCCGAAAGGCCGACCTGGAGGATGTATTCCTCGATGTCATGAACGACAACGCGGTTCGGGATCCGCTGGCCCAGGAACTGGCGGAGGTCCTGCCATGATCGGCTGGCAAACCCTGTTTTACAAGGAAGTGCTGCGCTTCTGGAAGGTCGGTTTCCAGACGGTGGGCGCGCCGGTCCTCACGGCCGTGATGTACATGCTGATCTTCGGCCATGTCATGCAGGGCAGGGAACTGGTCTACGGGCAGGTGAGCTACACCGCTTTTCTGGTGCCTGGCCTGGTGATGATGAGCGTGCTGCAGAACGCGTTTGCCAACAGTTCCTCGTCGCTGATCCAGAGCAAGATCATGGGCAGCCTGGTCTTCGTGCTGCTGACCCCGCTGTCGCACTGGCACTGGTTCCTGGCCTATGTGGGCTCGTCCGTCGCACGCGGCCTGCTGGTGGGGCTGGGGGTTTTCGCCGTGACGGCGTTTTTTGGCCCGCCTGCCTTCGTGGCGCCGGCCTGGATCATCGTCTTTGCGCTGCTGGGTGCGGCCATGCTCGGGGCGTTGGGTGTGATTGCCGGTTTGTGGTCCGAAAAATTCGACCAGATGGCCGCATTCCAAAATTTTGTGATCATGCCCATGACCTTTCTGAGCGGCGTGTTCTATTCCATCCATTCCCTGCCGCCGTTCTGGCAGACTGTGAGCCATCTGAACCCGTTTTTCTACATGATCGACGGCTTTCGTTATGGCTTTTTCGGTGTCAGCGATGTATCGCCCTGGCTGAGCTTTGGCATCGTGCTGGCCGCACTGCTCGCCGTCAGTGCGGTCGCCGTAAACATGCTGCGAACCGGCTACAAAATCCGGCACTAAAAATATGGCCCCCACGTTCGCGCACTTCGTGTCGCTCTCTGCCCCCCGAGGGGGCCGCTCCGCCTGCGGCCTGGCAGAGCCAGTTCCGCGGCTCCTGCTGGCGAAGACATTTGTTTTTCTCCCCAACAAGTAAGCCATGACCAGCGAAGAACTTCAAACCATCATCACGTCCGGCCTGCCGTGCCAGCACATCGAGCTGTCGGGTGACGGCCGCCACTGGTATGCCACGATTGTCTCCAGTGCGTTCGAGGGCAAGCGCCTGATTCAGCGCCACCAGAGCGTTTACGCCACCCTGGGCGGCAGAATACAAAGCGACGAGGTGCATGCCTTGTCCATGAAAACCTACACACCCGCCGAGTGGGCCGCCCATCCGGCCGCTTGAGGGCACACAGAGACCATGGACAAATTACTCATCAGGGGCGGCAAGTCGCTGGCCGGCACCGTCGATATTTCCGGCGCCAAGAACGCAGCCTTGCCGGAGCTGTGCGCCGCGCTGCTCACCGCCGACACGGTGACGCTGGAGAACGTGCCGCGCCTGCAGGACGTCGCGACCATGCTCAAGCTCATCCGCAACATGGGCGTCACTGCGGAACGCAGCGAGACGTCCACCGGAACGGTGACCTTGAACGCCGCCAATTTAAGCTCGCCAGAAGCGCCTTACGAGCTGGTCAAGACCATGCGGGCGTCCGTCCTGGCGCTGGGCCCGCTGCTGGCGCGCTTTGGCGAGGCCACCGTGTCCCTGCCCGGTGGTTGCGCCATCGGCTCGCGGCCGGTGGACCAGCACATCAAGGGCCTGCAGGCCATGGGCGCGGAGATCGTGGTCGAGCACGGCTACATGATCGCCAAGCTGCCACAGGGCCGCAAGCGCCTCAAGGGCACCAGCCTCACCACAGACATGGTGACGGTGACAGGTACCGAAAACTTTCTGATGGCCGCCAGCCTGGCCGAAGGTGAAACCATTCTGGAAAACGCGGCGCAGGAGCCGGAAATCGGCGACCTGGCCGAGATGCTGATCAAGATGGGCGCGCAGATCGAAGGCCATGGCAGCCGCCGCATCCGCATCCAGGGGGTGGAGCGTCTGCACGGCTGCACCCACCAGGTGGTGGCCGATCGCATTGAGACGGGTACCTTTCTGTGCGCTGTGGCGGCGGCGGGCGGTGACGTGGTGCTGCGGCACGGACGCGCCGATCACCTCGACGCGGTCATCGACAAATTGCGCGAAGCCGGCGCGGTGGTGACATCGGGTGACGGCTTCATCCGCATCCAGTCGCAAGGGCGCCTGAAGGCGCAGTCCTTCCGCACCACCGAGTACCCGGGCTTTCCGACCGACATGCAGGCCCAGTTCATGGCGCTCAATGCCATCGCACAAGGCCCGAGCACCGTGACGGAAACCATTTTCGAGAACCGTTTCATGCACGTCAACGAAATGGTGCGGCTGGGTGCCAAAATCCAGATTGAAGGCAAAGTGGCGGTGATGGAGGGTGTTGAAAAACTTTCCGGCGCCACCGTGATGGCGACCGATCTGCGCGCTTCGGCCAGTTTGGTGATTGCCGGCCTGGTCGCTGAAGGAGAAACGCTGGTGGACCGTATCTACCACCTGGACCGGGGTTACGACCAGATGGAAGCCAAGCTGCGGGCTATTGGTGCTGACATCGAACGAGTCAAAGCATGAGCCCCCACGCTTGTCGCTTCGCGTACTACGCTGCCCCCCGAGGGGGCCACCCGCCTGCGGGCCGGCAAAGCCGGACCCGCGGCTCGAACTTGCGAAGGCGTGATCCTCAAATCATCTGTTTAAAGGCCTCGCTGTGATCACACTTGCTTTATCCAAAGGCCGCATCTTCGACGATGTGCTGCCCCTGTTGCGTACCGCCGGCATCGAGGTGCTGGATGATCCGGACAAGTCCCGCAAGCTGATCCTTCGCACCAACCAGCCGGAGCTGCGCGTAGTGTTGGTCCGCGCGACGGATGTGCCGACCTATGTGCAGTATGGCGGTGCAGACCTGGGCGTGGTGGGCAAGGACACCTTGCTGGAATCCGGCAGCCTGGGCCTTTATCAGCCGCTTGACCTGCAGATCGCCAAATGCCGCATCAGCGTGGCCGTGCGTGACGGCTTCGATTACGCCGCCGCTGTGCGCCAGGGCTCGCGCCTGCGGGTGGCCACCAAGTACGTGGCGATTGCCCGCGAGTTTTTCGCCACCAAGGGCGTGCACGTGGACCTGATCAAGCTCTACGGCAGCATGGAACTGGCGCCGCTGACGGGGCTGGCCGATGCCATCGTGGACCTGGTGTCCACCGGCAGCACGCTCAAGGCCAACCACCTGGTCGAAGTCGAGCGCATCATGGACATCAGCTCCCACCTGGTGGTGAACCAGACCGCCCTGAAGCTCAAGCAGGCACCGATTCGCGCACTCATCGACGCCTTCGCGGCAGCTTCCGTGCCCGTGCCGTCCACCTCCTGACCCACCCCAACCCACGCTTTTCATGAACCCAACGGCTGCTCCCGTCCGCCTCTCCACCACGAACGCCAGCTTCGATGCCGAGTTCCAGGCGCGCCTGCATTGGTCGGCAGATACCGACGCGGCAATCGAGCAGCGCGTGGCCGACATCCTGGCCGACGTGCAAACGCGCGGTGATGCGGCGGTATTGGAATACACCGCCCGTTTCGACGGTTTGCATGCAGCCGCCATGTCGTCGCTGGAGCTGACACAGGCCGAGCTCAAGGCCGCGTTTGACGCGATTCCTGCGGCGCAGCGCCGTGCGCTGGAGGCTGCCGCCCGCCGTGTGCGCAGTTACCACGAGGCCCAGCGCAAGGCCAATGGCGAGAGCTGGAGTTACCGCGACGAGGACGGCACCCTGCTCGGCCAGAAGGTCACGCCGCTGGATCGGGTCGGCATTTACGTGCCCGGCGGCAAGGCCGCCTATCCGTCGTCGGTGCTGATGAACGCCATTCCCGCTCACGTCGCGGGCGTGGGTGAAATCATCATGGTGGTGCCCACGCCGAAAGGCGAGAAAAACGCGCTGGTGCTGGCGGCGGCCTATGTGGCGGGCGTCACCCGGGCCTTCACCATCGGCGGCGCGCAGGCTGTCGCGGCGCTGGCCTACGGCACCGCCACCGTGCCCAAGGTCGACAAGATCACCGGGCCCGGCAATGCCTACGTGGCCAGCGCGAAGAAGCGGGTGTTCGGCATCGTCGGCATCGACATGATCGCGGGTCCCAGCGAGATTCTGGTGCTCGCCGATGGCAGCACACCGGCCGACTGGGTGGCGATGGACCTCTTCAGCCAGGCCGAGCATGACGAGCTGGCGCAAAGCATTCTGCTGTGCCCGGATGCGGCCTACATCGACCAGGTGCAGGCGGCGATGGACCGCCTGTTGCCCACCATGCCACGCGCGGACATCATTGCCAAATCCCTCACGGGTCGCGGCGCACTCATCCACACCCGCAGCATGGAAGAAGCCTGCGAGATCAGCAACCGCATCGCGCCCGAACACCTGGAGGTCTCGAGCAACGACCCGCACCGCTGGGAGCCGCTGCTCAAGCATGCCGGTGCGATTTTCCTCGGTGCCTACACCAGCGAAAGCCTGGGCGACTACTGCGCCGGCCCCAACCATGTGTTGCCGACCAGCGGCACCGCGCGTTTTTCCAGCCCGCTGGGCGTGTACGATTTCCAGAAGCGCTCCAGCCTCATTGAGGTCAGTGAGGCCGGCGCCCAGGTGCTGGGCACCGTGGCCGCCGAACTGGCTTACGGCGAAGGGCTGCAGGCCCATGCGCGGGCAGCCGAGATGCGCCTGAACACTGTGCCACCGATGCGGACCCAGCCATGACAACGCCCGACAAATCCAACACCGTCCAGTTGAGCCCACAGCTGAAGCAGCGCATACGCCCCGACGTGCAGGCGATGCATGCCTACGCCGTCCAGGACTCCACCGGCATGGTCAAACTCGATGCGATGGAGAACCCGCACCGCTTGCCGGCAGCACTGCAGGCGCATCTCGGCCAACGCCTGGGTGCACTGGCGCTGAACCGCTACCCGGACGGCCGCGTCAATGACCTGCGCGAAGCGCTTGCGGCCTACGCGCAGATGCCCGAGGGCTACGGTTTGATGCTGGGCAATGGCTCGGACGAACTCATTTCTCTACTGGCCATGGTGTGCGACGTGCCTGGCGCCACCGTGCTGTCGCCCGAGCCCGGCTTTGTGATGTACGGCATGAGCGCACAGCTGCAGGGCCTGAAGTTTGTCGGCGTGCCGCTCACGGCAGACTTTGAACTCGACGAGGCCGCGATGCTGGCCGCAGTGGCCAAGCACAAGCCAGCCATTGCCTATCTGGCCTATCCGAACAACCCGACTGCCAACCTGTGGGACGACGCGGTGATCGAGAAGATCATCGTGGCCGTGGGCGAGCAGGGCGGTCTGGTGGTGATGGACGAGGCCTACCAGCCTTTTTCCAGCAAGAGCTACGCAGGCCGCATCACGCGCCACAGCCACGTACTGCTGATGCGCACCCTGAGCAAGTTCGGCCTGGCGGGGGTACGCCTGGGCTACATGATGGGCCCGCAGGCACTGATTGCCGAGATCGACAAGGTGCGCCCGCCCTACAACGTCAGCGTCCTCAATTACGAGTGCGCCCTGTTCGCCCTGGAGCATCAGGAGGTGTTTGCCGCGCAGGCCGCCGAGCTGGTGGCGGAGCGCACGCGCCTGCTCGCAGCACTGGGCGCCCTGCCGGGCGTGACCACCTGGAAAAGCGACGCCAACATGATCCTGGTGCGGGTGCCGGATGCCGGCAAAACCTTTGAAGGCATGAAATCCCGCAAGGTGCTGGTCAAAAACGTTTCTAAAATGCATCCATTGCTGACCCATTGTCTGCGCCTGACGGTGGGAACCGCGGAAGAAAATACCCAGATGCTGGCGGCGCTCGAACAATCCTTATGACTACCCCTACTTCCGTCACCCCCATGCCGCCGCGCACCGCGGAAGTCTCGCGCAATACCGCCGAAACCCGCATCACCGTCAAGCTCAACCTGGACGGCACGGGCCAGGCCAGCCTGTCCACCGGCATCGGCTTTTTCGACCACATGCTGGACCAGATCGCCCGCCACGGCCTGATCGACCTGGACATCCAGGCGCAGGGTGACCTGCACATCGACGGCCACCACACGGTGGAAGACGTCGGGATCACGCTCGGACAGGCGGTGGCCAAGGCGGTGGGCGACAAGAAGGGCCTGCGCCGCTACGGCCATGCCTATGTGCCACTCGACGAGGCGCTGTCGCGCGTGGTGGTCGATTTTTCAGGTCGTCCAGGCCTGGTCATGGACGTCCCCTTCAAGAGCGGCATGATCGGCACGTTCGACAGCCAGCTGGCCTACGAGTTCTTCCAGGGCTTTGTGAACCACGCCTTTGTGACCCTGCACATCGACAACCTCAAGGGCGACAACGCCCACCACCAGGCTGAAACGGTGTTCAAGGCCTTTGCCCGCGCGCTGCGCATGGCGCTGGAGATTGACCCGCGCGCGGCCGGCGTGATCCCCTCCACCAAGGGCTCGCTCTGAAAGCCCCATGGTGTGCGTGCGCGGTTGACGACTGCCGGGTTCCGCGCCAACCCCTCGTGAAACGATCTTCCGAATGACCCATTCCAAACGTGTGGCAGTGGTGGACTATGGCTCGGGCAACCTGCGCTCGGTGTCGCAGGCCGTGCAGCACGTCGCCCAGGGCAGTGGCTATGAGGTGGTCGTGACCGCCAGCGCGCAGGACGTGATGGACGCCGAGCGGGTGGTTCTCCCCGGTCAGGGGGCGATGCCCGATTGCATGCGCGCACTGGCCGAATCGGGCCTGCAGGAGGCGGTGCTTCACGCGGCGGCCCACAAGCCGCTGTTTGGTGTGTGCGTCGGCATGCAGATGCTGCTCGACCGCAGCCACGAAGGCCCTCGGGGCACCGGCACGCCGGGTCTCGGGCTGGTTCACGGCGAGGTGGTCAGGTTCGAGCTGGCGGGGCGACTTCAGCCCGACGGCAGCCGCTTCAAGGTGCCGCAAATGGGCTGGAATCAGGTCTACCAGTCGGCGTCGGCGCATGCCTTGTGGTCCGGCGTGCCCGATGGCGCCTACTTCTATTTTGTGCACAGTTTCTATGCATTGCCGTCGGATGTGCACCACATTGCCGGCGAAGCAGACTACGGTGGGCGGTTTGCAGCCGCCATTGCACGCGATAATATTTTCGCGACCCAGTTCCATCCGGAAAAAAGCGCAGACCACGGCTTGGCGCTGTACCGCAACTTTCTGCACTGGAACCCCTGAGCCGTGATGACGGCGGGTCTGCTGCCTTGCTACATTTTTTGTTAACCTGAACTGTTTCCTCTTCTCACCGCCACATGCTACTCATCCCCGCCATTGACCTGAAAGATGGTCACTGCGTTCGCCTCAAGCAGGGCGACATGGATCAATCCACCGTCTTCAGCGAGGACCCGGCAGCCATGGCGCGCAGCTGGGTCGACAAGGGGGCCCGGCGCCTGCATCTGGTGGACCTCAACGGCGCCTTCGCCGGCAAACCCAAGAACGAGCTGGCCATCAAGCAGATCCTGGCCGCAGTCGGCAGCGAGATCGATGTGCAGCTGGGCGGCGGCATCCGCGACCTCGACACCATCGAGCGCTACCTCGACGCCGGCCTGCGCTACGTCATCATCGGCACGGCCGCTGTGAAGAATCCCGGTTTCCTGCAGGATGCCTGCACAGCGTTTGGCGGCCACATCATCGTCGGGCTCGATGCCAAGGACGGCAAGGTGGCCACCGACGGATGGAGCAAGCTCACCGGCCACGAGGTGGTGGACCTGGGCAAGAAATTCCAGGATTACGGAGTCGAATCCATCATCTACACCGACATCGGCCGCGACGGCATGCTCAGCGGCATCAACATCGACGCCACCGTCAAGCTTGCGCAGGCACTCACCATTCCGGTGATCGCCTCGGGCGGCCTGTCGAACATGGCCGACATTGAAGCCCTGTGCGCAGTCGAGGACGAAGGCGTCGAAGGCGTGATCTGCGGCCGCTCCATCTACAGCGGCGACCTTGACTTCGCCGCAGCCCAGGCCCGCGCCGATGAACTCAATGGGTAACAATGCCCCCACGGTCGCCCACTTCGTGTGGCTTCCTGCCCCCCGAGGGGGCCGCGTTTTGCCTTGGGGCGGCCCGGCGGCAAAACCTTCCCCCTCTATCTGATAGCAAATGCTCGCAAAAAGAATCATTCCTTGCCTGGATGTGACCGGCGGCCGGGTGGTCAAGGGTGTGAATTTTGTCGAGTTGCGCGATGCCGGTGACCCGGTCGAGATTGCGGCGCGCTACAACGATCAGGGTGCCGACGAGCTGACCTTTCTGGACATCACGGCCACCAGCGATGGCCGCGACCTGATCCTGCACATCATCGAGGCGGTGGCCTCGCAGGTGTTCATTCCGCTCACAGTGGGCGGCGGTGTGCGTACTGTGGAAGACGTGCGCCGCCTGCTCAATGCCGGGGCCGACAAGACCAGCTTCAACTCGGCGGCGATTGCCAACCCGCAGGTGATCGAGGACGCCTCGACCAAATACGGGGCCCAGTGCATTGTGGTGGCGATTGACGCCAAGCGCCGCAACGACGAGGACGCCAAGCTGCGCGGCCCGGGCTGGGATGTGTACAGCCACGGTGGCCGCAAGAACACGGGTCTGGATGCCGTTGCCTGGGCCACCGAAATGGCCCGCCGCGGTGCGGGCGAAATCCTGCTCACCAGCATGGACCGCGACGGCACCAAGTCCGGCTTCGACCTGGCGCTGACCCGGGCGGTCAGCGACGCGGTGAGCGTGCCGGTGATCGCCTCCGGCGGTGTCGGCAATCTGGACCACCTGGCCGACGGCGTGCAGTCCGGCGGTGCCGATGCCGTGCTGGCCGCCAGCATTTTTCACTACGGCGAGTACACGGTGCAGCAGGCCAAGCAGCACCTGGCTGCGCGTGGTATCCCGGTCAGAATTTAGCAACCCCTATCGGCTTCGCGCACTTCGTGTCGCTGCGCCTTTTCCCCTGCCGGGACGGCATCTTCGGCCCGGCGAAGCCGGTTCCGCGATGCCACTGGTTTGAAGAGCTTCTGTAACCGTATCCAAATCCCGGACAATAGGGGTATGAAATGGTTGGACGACGTCCGTTGGGACGACAAGGGGCTGATCCCGGTGATCGCGCAGGAAGCTGGCAGCGGCGATGTGCTGATGTTCGCCTGGATGAACCGCGAATCGCTGCAGAAAACGGCAGAGCTGGGGCAGGCGGTGTACTTCAGCCGCTCGCGCGGTCGGCTCTGGCACAAGGGCGAAGAGTCCGGCAACTGGCAGACGGTGCATGAAATCCGCCTTGATTGCGACAATGACGTGATCCTGCTGAAGGTGACCCAGGAAGGACATGCGGCGCATGAGCCGTCGATTGCCTGCCACACCGGCCGCCACAGCTGTTTTTTCCATCTTTACAAAGACGGCCAGTGGGTCGTGACGGAACCGGTCCTGAAGGACCCTCAAAGCATTTACAAATAGGCTGCCCATGCGCTCCAACGACTCCCTCCAGCGCCTCGCCGAGGTCATTGAAAGCCGCAAGCCGGCCAACGGCGGTGACCCCGAAAAAAGCTATGTGGCGCGCCTGCTGCACCTGGGGCCGGACGCCTTCCTGAAGAAAATCGGCGAGGAAGCCACCGAGACCGTCATGGCGGCCAAGGATGTCGAGGCCGGCGGGGCGACCGATGCCCTGAAGGGAAAATTCGTGGGCGAGGTGGCCGATCTGTGGTTCCACAGTCTGATTGCGTTGGCGTACTATGGGCTCACCCCGGCCGACGTGCTGTCCGAGCTGGAGCGGCGCGAGGGCACCAGTGGCATTGAGGAAAAGGCCTTGCGCAAGGCGCAGCACCGTGAGGCGGCTGAAAGCCCGGCAAAATCCTGAGCGAAATCCCGACGCGCCTCCTTTCGGCGGTTTGGTTTTGACAGTGGAGAAACGTGAACGATGGAAACCAATCTGGCTGAATTTGATACCAAGACGAGCGGCGATCGCACGGTGATGCAGCTTCTGTACGGCCTGCACACGCTGGCGTGGTTCAGCGGCGGCGTGTTTGCGGTGATTGCGCTCATCGTCAACTACATCCGCCGCGCGGACGAGTCCGATGCCCTGTATATCGACCACCACAACTACATGATCCGCACCTTCTGGTGGACCTTGCTGTGGCTGGTGCTGCTGTCGCCCCTGTGGTTGCTGCTGTTCCTGCCCGGGGCCATCGCCTACGGCATTGTCTGGCTCTGGTACCTGTACCGGTGCGTCAAGGGCTGGATCCGCTTCAACAGCCACGCACCTTCCTGAGCCGTGCCGGGTTCCGGCCCGCGGCTTCCATCCACTCCTGCTGACACATGAGCCATTCAGACACCTGTATTTTCTGCAAGATCGCCTCCGGCGCCATTCCCAGCCGCAAGGTCCATGAAGACGATGAGCTGTTCGCCTTCCACGACATCCACCCCTGGGCGCCGGTTCACTTCCTGATCATTCCCAAGGTGCACATTCCCTCCATGGCACAGGTCGGCCCCGAGCACGCCGGGCTGCTCGGGCGCATCATGGTGCTGGCCCCCAGGCTGGCGATGGAACAGGGCTGCAACCCCTACCCTGCCGGGGGGTTCCGCATCCTGACGAACACGGGTGCAGAAGGCGGGCAGGAAGTGCACCATCTGCATGTGCACGTGATCGGCGGGCCCAGGCCCTGGTTGAAGGGCTGATTCGGGGCTGACTTCCGGCGGTAACACCGTGTAGCCAGCCCGCGGGAACCGCGCGGCATCCCGCCACACTAACCTGCAGGTCAATAGGTCTACTGCGCTGTGGAAGGTGGCAGGCCTTTAGAATCGGGAAAGTTGCTGCTTGACCGGCAAAACCTGCAATTACTGAATGAGGAGCAAATCATGGGTTCGTTTTCCATCTGGCACTGGCTGATCGTGCTGCTGATCGTGGTGATGGTGTTCGGCACCAAAAAACTCAAGAACATCGGCAGCGACCTCGGCGGTGCCGTCAAGGGCTTCAAGGACGGCATGAAGGAAGGCGGCCAAGCGGCGGCAGACGACAAGCCTGCCGCGCCGGCGGGGCAGGTCACCAATGCCCAGGCGGCCGACAAGACCACCATCGACGTGGAAGCACGCCAGAAGTCCTGAATGCCCCCACGCTTGTCGCTTCATCCATCTGTTCGCCCTGAGCCTGTCGAAGGGTGCCCCCGAGGGCGCCGCTGCGCCTGCGGTCCCTGCTGGTATCGAACGACTCCTGCCTTGATGCCTCATGATTGATCTTGGCGTTTCGAAACTGGCCCTCATCGGCGCTGTGGCCCTGATCGTCATCGGGCCGGAGAAGCTGCCGCGTGTGGCGCGCACCGTGGGCACGCTGCTGGGCAAGGCGCAGCGCTACGTGGCCGACGTCAAGCAGGAAGTCAACCGTTCCATGGAGCTCGACGAGCTCAAGAAGATGAAAGACACGGTGGAGGGCGCTGCACGGGATGTGGAGAACTCCATCCAGACCAACGCCAGCGACTTTGAAAAATCCTGGACCGAGGCCACCGGTGACGCCATCGGCAGCAGCGGCACCACCGGTTTTGAAGTGTTCCCCGAGTACCGCCACCCGAAAAAGAAGTGGCGGCTCAAGCAGGGCGCGACGCCCCAGTGGTTCAAGGCCCGCTCAGGCGTGCGTACCAAGGCGCAGTCGGGTGCTGCGCGTGTGGCGCGCTTTCGGCCGCGGCCGGGCCATAACGCCTGACGCCCTGTCCCGCAATTTTCCTGTTCCGCGCATTCCGGCGCCACCCATCCAGCGCAAACCTTTCTCATGAGCGACCCCCAGACCGACAAGCCCGACGAACTCGCGGGCACCGAGCAGCCTTTTGTGCAGCACCTGATGGAGCTGCGCGACCGGATGATCAAGGCGGTGATTGCCATCGGCATTGCCGCCGCGATCCTGGCGGTGTTTCCCGGCCCTGGCGCGCTCTATGACTTGCTGGCGGCACCCCTGGTGGCCTCGCTGCCCAAAGGTGCCACGCTGATTGCCACCAATGTGATCTCGCCGTTCGTGGTGCCGATCAAGATTCTTTTCATGGCGGCCTTCATGATCGCCCTGCCCGTGGTGCTCTACCAGGTCTGGGCATTTGTGGCACCGGGTCTTTATTCGCACGAGAAGAAGCTGGTGCTGCCGCTGGTGGTATCCAGCACCCTGCTGTTTTTTTTCGGGGTGGCGTTCTGCTACTACTTCGTCTTTGGCCAGGTGTTCAAGTTCATCCAGAGCTTTGCACCCAAGTCCATCACCGCAGCGCCAGACATCGAGGAATACCTCAACTTCGTGCTCGGCATGTTCCTGGCCTTCGGGCTGGCGTTCGAGGTTCCGATTGCCGTGATCCTGCTGGTGCGCATGGGTGTGCTGTCCGTGAAGCAGCTGCGCGAATACCGCGGCTATTTCTGGGTCATCGCCGCCATCGGCACGGCGCTGGTCACCCCGCCGGATGCTGGCTCCATGATCATGCTGCTGGGCGTGGTGGGCGGTCTGTACGAGGTCGGCATTCTGGCCGCGCAGGTTTTTGTGAAGCAGACCAAGGCGCCGGATACCGACGGCGACACCGAAGCCGCCAAGTCCTGAGGCGTGGGGGTGTCTCGCCCCCGACTCAACGCTGCACTTTGGGCCGCTGCCGTTTGCCGGGTGTCACGGCGATCTCGACCTGGCTGTCCTTGCGCAGCACCGTCAGCGGGGCCGGGGTGCCGGGCTTGAGGGCGGCCACGGCGGTCAGCAGCTGGCTCACATTGCCCACCGCCTTGCCGTTCACGGCTGTGACCACGTCGCCTGGCTGGATGCCGGCCTGCGCTGCCGGGCCGTTCTGCAGCACACCGGTGATGATCACGCCGCCGTTTTTGGCCACGGCAGGCTTCAAACCAAAGGTTTCGGCCAGCTCCGGGTTCAGGTCCTGGGGTTCCACGCCGATCCAGCCCCGGGTGACCTGGCCGTCTTTCACAATGCCGTCGAGCACCTGTTTGGCAGTGGAGACGGGAATGGCAAAGCCGATGCCCATGGACCCCCCGGAGCGCGAATAGATGGCGGTGTTGATGCCCATCAGGTGGCCATTGACGTCCACCAGTGCACCGCCCGAGTTGCCGGGGTTGATGGCGGCATCGGTCTGGATGAAGTTCTCGAAGGTGTTGATGCCCAGCTGGTTGCGGCCCAGCG